>CBDEVH010000001.1:0-37700 GCA_965243565.1 Gammaproteobacteria bacterium | reverse complement strand
AAGACGTATTCAATGAGTCGTGGCTCTAACGTGCGCCAAACGCCAACACAGGGCGGCATCGCTAGACAGTCGTTAAAATATACACTTGAACCGGTACCGGTAAGCCTTAATTTTATATTGGATGATGGCCAGTATTCCGCGCTATTGAATTTTTACGATGTTACGATCTTTCACGGCTCCGACTCGTTTAAAATGGACTTAGACAGCGGCACAGGCGTTGAGGAACACCAGTGTTTTATCAAGCCTGGTACATTTAAAGCCAATCGCCCTAGCCATAATAGCTGGTATGTTAATTTCACGGCAATCGCAGAAGTCACACCTTCACAGAATGAAGTTTGCGACAATCTTTATCTGTTTTACGACTGCTACGGCGACCAATCTTGTGAGGTTGTAAACGCATTTGAGGGTTTTGTTACTGGGAGTTATTTCGCATGACCGAATTTGAACAATACGAGGTTCTTTTAAATAGCCAACCTGAAAACGAAACGTTTTTTGAGACTATTTTTATTAGCCATAGCAAGATATCAGCCACTAAATACTTTGTTTTTAACAGTGCTTCGCTAACGGCAAAATTAACCACAGGAGAAACAGTAACGTTTTTACCTGCTAATATTTCATCGACTAACGCGCAAAATAATAACGACCTAGATCAACAAGCCAGCTTTACTATTACTGATGAAAACAACGAACTAGACGACGAGTTAGACCGCATACCGCTAGGCGATACAGAAGATATAATTGTTGGCTATGGTGTTTATGTCTCAACTGCTTTAGATGCGCCAGCTGAGTTTATCGAATACACTGTAAAATCAATCCCGCAGAAACTAGGGGCGTTTACCATGCAGTGCGGTGCACCCAATTTGAACTCTAACGAAACCGGCGAGGTGTTTAGTTTTTCTAGGTTCCCAATGCTAAGCAGTGCCGTATGATTGATTTTAAGATTGGTATACCTTACAACTTTAGGACCTTTAATTGCTGGGATTATGTCGCAAGTATTCGCGCTGATAACAATATTAAAACCAAGTTATTTAAGCCGTCAAACATTGCCAACGCTTTTAAATTAATAACCGCTCAAATGCAAAAGCTGGAGCATGGCCTTACATTAGTCACCGACAAACAAGACTTTGATATTATTATTGTAAAAAAGGGTGCTGTTTATCATTGTGGTATCATTTACGGCAACGATGTAATGCACTGCTCAAGACCACTAAAGCAAGTGGTTAAAGAATCATTTATTGAATTCATAAAACCTTACGAGAGTCACACGCTATGGCGTTAATTAATTTTTACACGAAAGAAGATGAAGCCAGCGAGTACACTCTCGATGTTATTAATCACGACGGCACAGCTATTGACTGGATATTAAAAAACATCCCCAAGGGTCAGAACTTCAGCGTGTACAAAGATAACCTAAGCAAAGAGCATGAGATTAGCCGAGATTATGAGCAGATAAGCCAAGCTGATGAGGTTAGCGTGTTTTTATTACCTAGTGGCGGAATAGTCATAGCGGGTTATATTATTGCTGCAATCCTGGTTGTTGTGGCGTTAAACGCTAAACCAGCTGCGCTACCAAACGTAAACCGATCACAACAAAGCCCAAACAATAGCCTGTCTGATAGAAACAACAGGGCGCGACCTAATCAGCGTATAGTTGACGTATGCGGTAAAATAAAATCAATACCTGATGTTTTGTCTCGTGAATATTCTAGATTTGTTGATGACATTGAAGTTCGCATTGGTTATTACTGCGTCGCTCGAAATAACTTGGTCATAGAAGATATAAAGGAGGGCGACACTTCAATTTCTGACATTCAGGGCTCGAGTGCTGGCGTCTATGGCGCTAACAGGTCTCCAAATGACGGAATTCCGCCAGATATTCAAATAGGCGAGGAAATAAACGAACCTGTTTATGGTGTCACACAATCAGCTGACGCTATCGGTCAGGTATTGACAGCAAGCAATGCCAATACATTAATACTAACTAGCACGACACGCGCATTTAAAGCTGGTTATATAACCTCTACATCACAAGATTTTACAGATAACTTCGATGTGGGTGATATTGTTAATATAGTTAGCTGTTATGTCTTTCTATTACACCCAGGCGGGGGCGGTGTTTTTCATCAATTCGGACAGTTAACCCATTTAGTCACAGAAATAGAGCCAGGAAAAATAACTTTCGACATAACCGACGACCCCAGTTGGGATGATATCGTTGACACTGAAAATATCATCGATGGCCATGGTGGAGTTCCAAAGATAGAGCAAATAACAGATATTTTTGTCGGGCCTTTCAAAATGACGTCATTCAAAGTCAGTAAACTACTTGTTAGCGTAAATGCGATAAATGGCATGTACAAAGAGAATAGCGGCGGACGAAGCAGGGCGTCGGTTGATTACAATGTTATTTATCAAAAGCTAGACGATACAGGTCAGCCAATAGGGCAACCAACAACAGTGCCGCAAACTATAACAGGGAAAAACTCAAATCAAAAAGGGCTAACAACAGAGATAGACCTAGGCGGACTTACTTTTATTCAATGGAGTGTTGAAAGGGTTACGCTATTGGATTTTGATTTTAACGGGACGGTGGTTGATGAAATTAAACTAAATTCGGTTTTTGGCCTGTCAAATATAGACAAAGAACACTTCGGCAACGTAACAACAATACAAACCAAGCGAACCAATGAATTTTTGACCGCCGCAACCAAAACACCTGAGTTAAATTGCATAGCGACTGAGTTAGTACAGAAGTACGAGGGCGGCACATTCGCCACAGTATACACGCCAAACACGCAAGCCACGCAATCACTAATAAGGTTAGCTTTAGATCCTTACATTGGGCGCAGGGTGGCTGGTGAACTGGATTTAGATTTACTGGTGAGCTTGCAGGATGAATGCGAGACTTATTTTAGCTCAACTAACGCCGGTCAATTCAACTACTCTTTCGATTCAACATCATTAAGCGCCCAAGAAACGTTTATGAGTATCGGAAAAGCGGCATTTATAACGCTATGGCGAGAGGGTAGAGTTTTAAAGGGCTGGTTTGAGTCACCTCAATCAGTACCCTCAATGGTATTCACTCACAGGTCTAAGCAGCCAAACGCCGAAACATGGAACAGAAAACGCAACACCTCAGACACTAAAGACTCTATCGAGTTTATTTATACTGATGACGTAACCTATAAAAAAGAAACGTTATTTTTCCCGACAGACAGAAGCGGCACAAACCCTAACAGGGTAGAGCTTCCTGGCATAAAAGGAATAGAGTTAGCCAACTGGCACATGATGCGCCTTTTTAATAAACAAAAGTACCAGGAAATAACCGTTGATTTTGGCGCAACTGCTGAAGGTAGATTTGTCAAGCCTCAATCATTGATATCAGTGGTTAAGGGTTCGCGTGTTTATACCTATGATGGTTACGTTGTTGCGGTTAATGGGTTAGATTTAACATTATCTCAGGATGTAGTTTTTACCGCTGGTGATTCTCACTCGATAATATTAAAAAAACGAGATGGCTCAACAGAGAGTATATTGGTTTTTGAGACTGCATTTAAAAACGTAGTTCAATTGTTAGGTCTACCTAGCGAAACAATTTACACCGACAACGACGCACTAAAAACAGAATTTAGTTTTGGTAATGAGGCTAGGCTAGATGCACAATTGATGATTGCACAGGAAATAGCGCCAAGTGGCGATCAATACGTTAAAATTAAAGCCATAAACTATTCGTCACTTTATTACCAGAATGATAGCGATGTTACTGGCGGTGCGTTTAGCTCAGGCTTTGATAGTGGTTTTTCGTAAACCGAACAATAATGATATAATCTAAACATAATAAATTTAAAAGGCTCAACTAATGGCTTGCGAAGATCAAATAAATACGGAAGATTTAATAAACGCTAAAACTGACGCGGTGACACTTGGCGAAGTTGCAACGTCCCGCACTGGTGCTGAATCTGGCGGCGCACCAATAACCACATCGACAAATAGATTTGGTGAAGTTACCGACACTATACAGGGTCGATTAAATAAATTTGGCGTCTTGTTTGATGATCCTATTCGTGACTGGTCCGCTAGTTTATTAGTCAGTGATTTACGCGCCCATAGATACCCAGCAACAACGGGTGATATTTACATACCAACCAAGCCGTTACCATTCACTACCGGGGCAACTTTTAATACTAACGACTGGGTGGTGTTACAGGGCATTACAACCATAGAATTAATAAACGACCTTTCAAAAACCTATGAGTTTTCAACTGTCGCAGAATATGAATCATTTACTAGCTCATTCCCTATTGGAAAAAGAATATATTTAGCAGATAGGGATGCGCATTTTGATGTGATAACAGGTACAGGCACGGGCAATGATAAAAATATAATTGCCAGCGACCAAGTTAGCCAAAGCTTAAACCTACCCATTGATAGCAGTGTAAACCTACAGCATATCGGCGCACCAACGGGCAAGTCTAACGATGCTACATCACACGTACAACACGCAATAAACCTAATTAATAGCTTCTTATGGAAGGGTACAGTACCAGCGACCGGCCAAGATATAGACAACAATCAATCAGGCGAAGTGGTTGTACCACCTGAAACCTATAGACTCACAAGTCAAATACTATGCAACCCTTATGTGGCAATCGTAGGTATTGAGCGCGGCATTGAATTCAGACAGGACTTTAACGAACACAGTGGCGACTCTTTTTTCTTCTGTGATTTTGCTGATAAATCTCAGTATGTATTTGATACAGCGCCTTTTGATGTCGCTGGTGTTAGGCAATCTAGCTTAGATAGGGTGGTGGGTACTGGTATTGGCTCAACATCCACAAAAATGGGCGGCGTTAAGTTTAAGAATTTAACTATTGTATCTAATCACGATGATGCTTCAATTTATGGCGGAATTAGGTTCGCAGCAGCTCCGGGTTTTGAGTTTGACCACTGTATTATCGAGGGGTTTATCACCGCCGTTATGGTTACGGGTTGCTGGGCAGCTAAAAACACAAACAACCTAATACTATCTAAGGGTGTTGGTGTGGCTTATGCGGGCGTGGTCAATGGTATATTATCTTACGGTAATTATATAAATCTATGGAGGGATGACGAATCCCTCACCGATATCAACGCGCCTTATATTGATGCGGAAGATTCCACAACAAACCCTGCGTCAACGCGATTTTTAAATACGGGAATATACCTTACTGGTGTAGCAATAGTAAGTTCAAAAATGGATGTTATGGAGCATTGGGATAGGCTAGTTAGATCATCGGATTTTAGCCAAGTAGTATTTGATGAGCTATGGGTTGAGAACATCCAAGAAATGTGTTTTGAGGGTATCCTGTCTAAGATAGTAGTTAACAACGCTCACTTCTTTTCTCCGTCGGTTGTGTTGTTTGTTATGCGTGGTGATGGTGAGTATGTACTAGACAAACCAGATGGAAATTATGGTGAGTTATACCTAGATTCGGGAACGCCTACAGATTCACAACTTGAATTATATGGCGTATACCCAAAAGACGGAGATAACTATGAGCGCAAATCAACAAAGGTGGGTAGAAAGGGGCAGCGGCAAATATGGGTTGATACATACGAAAGGCAACCAGTAAAAACATTATTCCTTGACGATGTTTTAGGTAGTGACGCTAACAGCGGCATGTTATTACTAACCAATTCACCTACAGCGGTAGCGCCAATAAAGACACTAGAAGAAGCCTTAAATCGCATAGACGAGTCCGGTAGTTATGAGATAAAACTCAAAAAGGGCGGAACATTCACTATGGGGGCGTTTGCTGTTTTACCTGCCAGTGTTGATGTTAAATTTAGCGCGTGGGGTGACGATACACCCAAGCCGATTATTGACTGGACAGCGTTCGGTGATCGGGTTGCTAATATATCTTTTGGCTCTACCGGTTCGCTGGCTATGATAGGTGTAGAAGTCCAAATACCTAATGCTAGCGCATTTCAGTCAGACAGTAGGACCATGATCGACACCAATGGGGTATTGGATGTAATCATTGATTTTAGTGACATAAAAATAGGTGGCGGCGCTGGTGTGTTTGGCAATAAACCATTAGCTAGGGGTACGATTACTATTAATTTAAAAGGTGCAGCAACCATTGACGGCAGCAGCGGTTCGTATGGTGCGCTTTCTAGGTCAGCCGGTACTAATAGTGCCTATGTTCAGGTTATAGCATTTAAAGAAAGTGGAACGGTTAACGCTAGTATAGGCACTTGGGGGTCAACAACCAGCGTGCTGTATTCTGACTTTTAACTAGTGAGCCGGCCATGCATTAAATGACATGGCCGGCTTAATTAATTTGTTTCACATGAAACAATTTGAAACTCAATAAATTCCCCACCCTTTTTAACGTCTACTTTTTTAATCGAATACTCATAAATCTTGTTATCATTAAACCCATACTTTTTTTGTAGTATATCAATAAAACATTTTACCGGGTTATCTGCGTCGGCCAATTTAGAGCTGAAACCAAAAACTAAATTAACCTTTAGCTTACCATCTGGCACTGTGATTTTTGGCAATAAAGTAAAGCAATCTTTCTCATACTTCTTATAAATATTAGTTTTAAACCGCTTGCCTTTCCACGCCTGATTTACCGATAGCGGCTTGATATTTATTTTAGGCATAGTAAACCCTTGCTTATTAATTTACCTTGAGTTTCTTCTAATGCCCGTAACTTTTCACGCTCAATATCCAATTCCACAGGGATAACCTTGCTGATTCCCGCTCTGCCATCTATAAAGTCGTGACAGTTCGAGCAAGCGTATACAGCAAAGTAATCAGCGCACTTTATACCCATGCCGCGATTTCTCCCTATATGCGCCAGAACGACCGTTTCAGGGCTTGAGCATTCAACTAATCGAAGTGAGCAATCTTCACCCTGCGCCGACATTCTTATTTTTGATAGTGCCATGATGCCCACCTATTTAATTTTATTAAGCCGTTGCTGTCTGCGTATTAACTCACGCATCAACCGTTTAGACTTCTTTTTTTTCTTGTAGTTTTCACGCCGACCATTCTCGCAATCATCATCGCCGAACTCATCCCGACCACTAACTGGTGAATCTTTTGGTAATTTATTAAGCATTGTTATTACTCTCTGTTACATTAAATTTATTACGCTTAGCAGTGCTGTAAATATAAATTCTAAGCCACCAATCACTGATAATAATAAACATGGAATTATTATCACGTAAGTGCAAAAAGCACCCGTCGGACGTTCCTTGTAAGACATTATTACTCCCTATTATTTGGTTTGTTCATTTTCAAGCTTTTCATACTCAGACCCGCGCGGCTTAAATAGTGTTATACCCTTAATCGACGCCCACTCCTCATGTTTTCTCAATGCGTCGAACCGTTCGCCTTTTGTTGCTTTACGTCTATCGCCTGACTTACCCCAGCTCAACCGATAACCATCCTCATCAACCCCGAGATGTTGCCGAGTGAATAACTCATGGGCGTCATTTTCATCAAACGGACGCTGACCATACCATGAGCCATCAGGCTTTATGTACAGCGGCATCATAGCGCCACGCCCTGCCATATATTTAGCTGTTGTTGCCATCCATCCCCGCCAAAGACGAGCCATCCCCCACTTTCCGGTTCCTGCTGGCTGGGAATTAACTATGATTAACTTATCCTCGGCAAGTTCACTTTCTATCTCACCTATGAACGACTCTAAATTGTGACTACTTACTTGGTATTCTTTCATGCTATAGTTTCCCTCGCTGGTTTGAATGGCCAGCTCTTTGTTGTGTTGTGTAAAGCCCTACTTTAATCGGTAGGGCTTTTTCCGCTTATAACGCACGGATAATTAATTATTATCAACTTCCCGCCATCGAAAGATTGTGTTATCTCACCTTTATCTCTGATATTTATAACCGTATCAAGTAACAATCCCGGCAACCCGTTAACGAATAAATAATCCTCCAGCTCGCAAAGGCTACCAAAAGGCTTTTTAATCTCGTGCGTGTCATGCTTTATTGTCAGCTTGTACATATACGCCCCGCTTAAATACTCTAAACAAAATAACCAAACAAGCCGCATTAGTCGTCAACCAATAAAACCGACCCGCAGCACCCCACATTTGAGGACTGATTGACTCGAATGTGTCCCAACCTATAAAGCTAAGTATCACCATCAAACACAAATTTATTACCACTAACGTTGATGCTATTTTTAAACCTCTAATCATTTTATCTACCTGCCATTTTTAGTTTAATTTCGTCGTAAGTTTCACGCACAGCAAATGCGCTTTTTTCGCCTGTAAATCTAACGTATGTGCGTCCGTCGTCGCAATCCCAAACGATAGCCGTATTATTTAGATTTACCATTATTCTTTCTTCGCTAGTGGTCGTTAACTCTATGAACATCTATTTAACTCCAATCTGTAAAAGTTGACTCTGTTCAATTAATAGGCTATATGTAGATTAAATATGCTTAATATTGAGAATTAATTATGCCATATAAAATCAACAAAAAGATGCCAGTTTATTGTCCTGCTTCGCCTAAGAATCCGCCGCCTGAGTAGCTTTAATCGTTAGGCCACGGGTTGCTATCTTCAGCTATATATGTGTGCGTACAGCAAGAATCCTTATCATCATAACTTGCTGAAATCGAATGCGACCTAAAGCCAGAGTCGATATAGAGCATAATAGACACGCCTTGCCATGCCATGTAGAAAATTAAATACATAAACCTATTGTTGCTACCTATTGACGATATATTTAATAACTCAAACTCCCAGTTGATAAACGAGACTAAGCCACTAACACCAAGATGAAACACCAATGACGAAACAATAAATAAAACTATAAATCTAATCATTACCAACCCCTGTACTTTTAGTTTTCTTTGATGCTTTACAGTAAACAGCACCGCGAATAAACACACTACCACGCTTCAACCATCTTTGGACTTGGCTAGAGCTAACACCCTGCGACCGTGCGAAATAGCTATTATTGCCATCGTAATTCTTTTTTATGTGGTCATCTAATTTCATTTTTTAACCTCTTTTTCTAATCGCTCTATTCTGTTTTCCATCTGTCTAATATATTTATTGCTATAAGTAAACATTGATTCACCAAAGTCTTTAAGTGATACGTTTGGATTTATAGCTATTAATTGACTTCGGGACAAATCAACAGGGTCGCCACCATCAAATATACATAACCCCTCGCTACTATCTATAAAACATAAATTCAACCCTGAATAATCGCCGTAACTAACGATACATGCCGCGTTTTTTGGTAACTCAGACCAGTCAATATCCATATTATTTAACCTCTCTAAATGAACGAACCGCCACACCATCATCCATCAATTGACATTTACCGCCAATAACCCGCGCCTCGTATTTACCGATAGCAATTGATAACCCGGATTTGACACCTTTATCATTAATCAAGTCATTACACTCGACCGGTGTTTTATCATTTGTAAACGATAACTTAGAAAGCGACTCATGCGCTATGTAGCTCATCTTTAGCACTTGGCCTAATTCAGACACCCGTGCCACATCTTTGTAATACGCCTTGTATTTTGGTACACCGCGAATCGTCAGTTCGTCAGTTTTAACGCTGTAATCGAAAGCTCTTACTACTGACGGCCTGAGTGTGTATTCTTGCGTGTAAATACTCTCTGTGTCGCCGTGACCACCTGTGCCGATTGTCATACACATTAAGGTGAAATCACCTTGTTCGTTTGTTATTGCTGCTGCTGTTGTCATGTTGTTTCCTTGCGCCAGTTAAGGCGCTTTGGCTGTTAGCAGCAAATAATGCTGAGTTCGTTACTACCATTAGATAATAATTTAAAAGGCCATGTTCCGCTTTTATTTACACCGCCAGATGGGTCCTTAACGGTCAACCAAGCAAGCACTTGGTCGTCACCGTCAAAAAAATTATCAGACTGCTTGTTTTTGCTTTCGCATATTACTGGCATATCCACCAAGCAATAACCCCGTATGCCGATTTTAGCGCCAACCCGCGATGCGTACTCTCTTAAAGTTTCCATGTTATTTTCCCGTTGCGTTGTTTGATGAGTTAACTATAGCGAAAACGATATAGGATGTATAGCGTTTTCGATATATATTTTAATATTTATTTCTCATCCTCTATTTTTTTAATCAATTTATCAAACGCTCACTGCTCTAATTCGCGCCTAATCCTAGCCCGGCGCTGTTTTTGGTTCTCGATTACAGTTGTTTTTATTAAATCAATCATTATTTAATCCTTGTTGTTATTAAGTTGTTTATCGTCAATTTTCTTTAATTGGTCTTTTATGAGCTTTAACTTATACATCGCATCAGCTAGGGTTTTTGTTGCGCACTCAATATAATTCAACTCCTCTTCCATGCGCCTTACTAGTCTATGCCTCTCTACAGTCATTTTATTTAATCCTTGTTGTTAACTTGTTTACGCTAACCTTTCTAAAACTAAAAAATAGCTGTGGAATATTCTCGCGTGTTTTTGTACTTTCTTTTTAGTTCCTTCCTGTTGTGGTATAGCCATTCGAGTTTTTGCTGGCAATATAAATAAATCTTTCAGCCTAAACAGGCCATCAGCCCAATTAATGACATTCATGTGTGTGCAGTGCATTTTATGATTATGAATAATGTCTTGACACTTAAAAACCATAATCCCTTTTTTATCTAACACCCTATAAGCCTCGGTTAAAGTTTCTCGGTAATGCGTTTCTAGCTCATCATAACGCCAGTAACCACCAAATCGTTTAGCCATTATCATATTCCCGTTACCTTCACGGGCAGCTCTGACATAAGTTAAAAACGGTGGGTCAAACACTAGGCTTTTAAATGCCGAGTCATCAACGGGCAGTGATGAGCTAGAGCACTCTGTGACACCATCGACTTGCGGTGATATATCCCCTTTGAACTCTGGCTTCTCTATTTCATCGTAAAACTTGCCGTTACCGTAGCTAATGTCAGCGCAAAATTTATCTATCCCGCAAAGAGTCATTATTGATTTTAATATTTCTGTTTGTTTGTACGATACGCTAGGGATCATTATCCGTTTACCTCTAGAATTATATAACCATCATCAAGTAGGCTCTTCATAAATGCACATGCATCCTTCCAATTACTAAAACAACTCATTGATCTTTTTTCTGAGTCACAATCAACGAACACATAAATTATGGTGTATTTGATTTTCATTTTATTTAATCCTTATTGTTAAGCTGTTTAAGATTACCCAAGATATTTGCCAAGCTTGATGCGTTCTTTTCTTTATGCTCGACTAATTCCACTCGACCGGGTAACGAGCTAGGAAGTAATTCTAGAGGTGTATTCTCATAAGTGGAGTACATGCTTAGGAATTCCTTTTTAGCCCATGTAAGCTTGCTTACATCCATCCCACAGAGGTCTTTCCAACTAATAAATGATTTTAATGCGGCCAAACCTTGTTTATCGTCTAAAACTAACTTTCCCCACGAGCCAGTCACGCGAATTTCTCGCTCAATCTGTGCCCAGCATAATTCGGCCTTTTCTTCGGCGGTTAGTTGCTTGACTTCCAAGTGTTTAATTATGTTTGCTGGCTTGGGGAAAAACTTGCCGTCGACCGTATCGCCCAAGTGTTGCTCGAATCCATACGAAACTTGCTCAATACTAAACTTCCTCAATGACGAAAAGAAAAGTTTTAGCATGATTGGCGTAACTTCTATTTTTTTCACTGAGCTGTAGAGTTCAGCGGTTGCCAAAACTATCTGTTGAAATTCTTTTTTGTTTGAATCGTCCATTACCAGCCGCCCTCTAAGTTTTTAATATTTTGTGCTGTGTTGTCAGAATATTGCTTTGCCTGAGTTCCACCGCTGTTTTTTTCCCAAGTTCTAACGCAAGCTTTCCAATCCTTAATTTTAGCTTTGCCCCGCATCCATCCGTTAGATTCGTAGTGGTCAATAAAATTCTGAGGGTCAACGTTGTTTAATCGCTCAGAACAATATTGAGAAACCTGTTCTAAATTTGGTGGAGTGAAACGACTAGTCTTTTTAATTACTTTATTGGTTAATGGTTCTTGGTTATTGGTTAATGGTTTATGGTTTATGTTTAGTTGCTCACCTGTTGGGTTTGTGTTCAACACCTGTTCAACACCTGTTACCTTGCTACAAGCCTTTGCCTGTCTGGCTTTGGCGGATGCTTTGCCAGCCTTGCTTTTATTTTTTGCGTTGGATTTATATTTTTTGATTTCTAAATCAATTCTTTTTTGTGAAAAACTGTTTTCATTTTTAATAAAAAACTTACTTAAAATATACTCAACCTCGCTGATGTATTGAGATAATCCCAACTCACGCGCAACGTCTGTTACACACCCGTTCAACGGCTGTTCACTTAAATAGTACAGGTCAAGCATTCGCCTATATGCTAAATCTTCGATAGGTGACAGTCTGCTAGTATGACTAGCGTAATCCCCTATATTAAATTGATAATAATGCATGTTATAGTTACCTCCTTAGTGTTGGTGGGTCGCTTGACGGAGCGGCCTTTTTTATGCCTGAACTAACTTGTCGTAACCTTCCTTTACCAACTGTTTAGCAACAAGCGATCTAATATAAGCCGTTTTACTTATACCCCTAGCCTGTGCCGCCAAACTGATAAAATCATGCTCCAATTCAATAAAGCTAACTAATAATGGTTTTTTCTTTGCTTTGTTCATAATAATTTCCCTTGCGTTAATTGATTGACGTTAATTCTATATGGACTCTTTATAGATTGCAACACGAAAACTATATAAATATTATATTGCTTTATATTCACGTATATATTATATTTGTTTCATCAATAACAAACGGACAAACAAACAATGACTAACACAGAAGAAAAAATGACATTAATTATCAATGAGTTTAAAAGTAACCTTTCACGTATTGCGGAGGATGCAATATCAGATGTTTATATGGATGTACTGCCGCACGTTGAAAGCGATACTTTTATGAATGTTCAGTACCGCAGCAATGAAGTTGTTAAAAACATGTTATCTGGCGCATTCAAAAGGGTTGATGAAAATACGGTTTCAGTTGTAGATGGTAATAATATAGCTGTTGAAATAAAAATCACTGATGACAAGTGGGATTCGATACGCCGTAAATTGATTGAAGTAATGCCATCTTGCCCGAAAGATTTAGAGATAGAATCGTTAAAAAATCAAATTAGGATTATGGAAGATAGCCGTAGTTACTATTAATTTAATCAATAACTAAGAGAGTAATAGCAATGGACGAATCAAAAGAATGCTTTAGCTGCGAAAAAGAATTTGAATTGGAAGATCACAACGACCACGCACAAGGTTGTTTTTGTGATGAGTGTTTATGTAATGGCGAAGGTTATTAATAGGAGATAAAGAATGAGTAGAGTAATTAAAATTAATGTAAGTACTGGGTGGGCTAATGGTGATTACAATGAAGAAATGGAGCTGCCTGATAATTGGGATGACCTTAATGAGAACGATCAAGCTGAATTCCTTAATGATGTTGGGATGGAGTTTTTATATGAGTGTTGCGAGGTTTCTTCATGGGTTCAAAGTGATGACTAATAAGGGCGGATAGTATGAGTGACAAAAACGTGTCGGATTTCTGGAAGTGTACAAACGTAAAATATGACGGTAAACGTTGGGGTGTAGACTGTAAGCTTGGTTTGTGGGGTGTTGAAGCCAATAGCCGAATAGAAGCTGAGCAAGAGGCTTTTCACTACTTTAGTCAGTATAAATCAGATGGTGAATACAGCTCGATTATTGGCGGTAAAAATGTAATTGAAACGCTACTTAATAGCACAACATAAGAAGGTAATTAAATAGCACACATAAAAAAGCCAGCTTAATTGCTGGCATTTTTTTATCTGGTGTTTTGGTTATTAACTTGCCTTATGTTCAATCCTCAATATTAATCCGACAGAACTCAAAACGGTAATGACATCAGCTAACTTTGCTGAGTGGTCACCTTTCCAAACTCTAACCGTTCTTTCGTAAGATAGTCCGCAATGTTCAGCCATTGCCACTACACCACCTATACCACTACTTTTTGCTGCCTCTTGTACTGCTTCGCCTATATCCATTTTTATGCCTTTGTGTGTGTTTTTGATAACTGTAATTTAACCGCCTTATTGCCGTTTGTCAAATAGTAAAATAATATTAAAATAATATTAAAATAATATTTGACTATTCGCAAAAGGTCATGCTACTATTTATCACATCGAGGAGTTAAGCAGTTTGCTGGTTTTCCCCACCAACTTCTCAGAGCAAAATGGCTAAGGAAAACCAGCACTACTAGTTTGTATAGATGAGTGAGTTAGTAAAAGCTAAGAACGTTATAAAAGCCTTATTGGTACAGGGTACAGGCTGGTAAATAACCGGTTTACCACTAACTCATTCTTCTATACAAACTAAACGTCCAATTAAATAGGTAACAACATGACAACAGAAATAATACCAGTGATAAAAATAGAGTGCGGCAAAGTGTCAACTATTGAGAGCTACATTACACCGCAGGGTGAACCGGCATTAAAAGTGCTTTTAGAGGATGTTCCAACACTCCAATTAATATACTCAATCATCGCGAAAGTGGGAGTCGATGAGGTTTTAGACCACATTGTGGTTGGTGATATTGAGAAGTATTTAGAGGGAGTTAATAATGTCTAACCCGTCAAGCGATACAGCAATAGAAATTAACGTACTCGATATAAAGCTAGAAAAGGGTGAGAAACACCGCTTCGAGGGTGACGATTTAACCAGCCCAACACAGCAAGCTATTTTGTTTTTGAATGAATTAGCGAAAAAAGAGGAATTGTTCTGATGAATAAATCTGACTCAATTAAGTCATTAGCAATTGCCATGAGCAAAGCACAAGGTGAAATGGGCGGGGCTGCCAAGTCCAAAGAGAACCCGTTCTTTAACTCTAAGTACGCCGATTTATCATCAGTAACAGAAGTGATAAAAATACCCTTTGCCAATCACGGTCTTAGTTATGTTCAATTCCCTATAGAGGAGGCAGGAAGAATAGGTGTTGAAACGATTTTGATGCATGATTCTGGTGAATGGCTAAGTAGTAGCTTTACAGTTCAGCTAAAGAAGCAGGACGCACAGGGAGCGGGTAGTGCCATTACTTACTGCCGTCGCTATAGTCTTCAGTCAATAGCAGGAATACCAAGCGAGGACGATGACGGCAATGCGGCAAGTAAAGAGCAAGCAACAGCTAAAACACCATCTAGCCAAGATATGGATTGGGTCGACGCTATAAAGGGCAATCAAACAACGCTAGAAGATATCAACGACGAAAAATATAGAGCATACATAAAGGGGTTACTGTAATGGAAATAGAAATTTTTGAAAGTGTAGTTATTGAAAGTGTATTAGCTGAGTTGGAAGATGAAGGCAAAAAATACACTGGCTTATACGTTGATATGAATAATGCGCCAGAGCGTAAATATGTAAAGGATAAAGCAGCACTAATCAATACACTAAAAAAGAAGGTTGAACGTGTAAGAATTGACGCGGCCAAGGCGTATAAAATCGAAGTGGAAAAACAGGCGGCAGCTATTCACGAGAGATTAGACGGAGCCAACGAACCATTCCAAACTTTAATTGACGTTTACGCACTAGAGCGCAAAGCAATACTTGACGCTGAAAAAGAACGCAAACAGGCGATACTTGATGCTGAACAACTACTAAATGAACATGAACACGCCCTAATGATGAATCAAGTATGGGATTTAGAGATTGATAAACGCAAGGCTGACAAGGAAAAGGCAGCAGCAGAGCAAGAGGCGGCGATTAAATTACGCGAAGAGCAGGCGGCAGCAAGAGCTGTTGAGCAACAAAAGGCAATTGAAGCAGCCCGCGAGGTCGACCGAGTTAACGAAGAAAACGCACGACTAGCAAACAAAGAGCATATACAAGAAGTTAAGACGGGTATATATAAAGTGCTAGTACAATTCGGTCTAAGCTCGACGGATGCTAAAACAGTTATACATCTGGCGACGATTAAAGAATTACCAAACTTAACTATTAATTATTAAGGGTGATACATGAGAGAGATATCGCCACCCAACAACAAACGACCTAAAGACAAGGTGCAGTGGACAACAGAGGCGACGCTGGAATTAAGGGAGTTAGTCAAGACTCACTCGCTGGACGAGTTAGCTATAAAGCTTAACTGTAAAGTGTCCCGGCTGCTAGAAAAGTGCCGCAAACATTCATTTAAATATACACGCAGTAAGGGGTAAGTTATGGGTTATCTTTTAGGTTTTGGGCTTATTTTCTGGTTAGCAGCGGCGTGGATAACTCACGTTATAACATGCTTTATCGCTGGTACTTGGGGGTTCCTAATAGCGGGTGCCGTATTCTTTCCAGTGGCATTTGTTCACGGCACTTGGTTGTGGTTTCAATAATGAAATACTTATCGCAAGGGCAAGAGTCAGTAAAAATAGTAAACCTGCTAATGGAGCTAACAAGCACGGGCGACAATATCAGGGCGGCAATCACTGACCATCTGGTAAGGAATTTCTCGATATCTGAGGCGGCAATGCTGAATGATGTTAAAAAGGGTAATTTATCGGTTGCTATTGTTAATCTGAATAGGGTTGCTGGAATAGTCGAAAAGATAAAAGAACATAAATTTTATGAGTAAACTCATAACAAATAAACTTCAAAAGGAATTTATGAGAACTTTTTACAAAAAGAAAGCTGATTTTCATCATGAGCAATGGAATGCGGCGGTAGATAGCGGTAGGACAAAAGCAGCAAGTTACCACATGATTGAGTATTTAAATTACGCTGAAATGCTTAAAATGACAGAGCGTAATGACATTAATTAACACATAAAACAACATTAACTAAAAGAGTAAATTAAAATGAAAAAAACAATATTAGCACTGGCGTTATTAACAACCAGCATCACGGCAACAGCTAACGACAACATAAGCGTAACGCCTGAAATAGCTAAGTATATGCCAGCTCTAATCATTGCTAGCGGCTATACATGCGATTCGTTAACCGCGGCAAACAGAAAATGGGATGGTGATTTTTCAGCATGGTGTAATAACTGGCAGTATAGATATTCGATAGAAAACGTTGGCGGAAACTTCGTCGTAAAAGTAATTAAGTAAATAAATTAAACACAACTAAAGAGAGCAAATAACATGGCTAAACGTATTGTAGCAAAAATCGGAACTTACGAAAAAGACGGGCAAACAAAAGGTGAGTACGCCAAGTTAGGTGTAGTGCTTAATAATAGCAATGGCGATTACATGCTATTAGACCCTAGTATTTCACTTGCTGGTGTACTGGCTAAGCAAAATGTAATGGCATTTAAAGCAGGTACAGAACAGCGCGATATGGTGATGATTTCTATCTTTGATGATGACAATCAAGGTCAAAATAACAACCAAGGGCAGCAACAAGGCTTTCAAAATGGAAACAACCAACAAGCACCGCAACAACAACAAAACCAGCAACAAGGCTTTCAAAATAACAATAATTACCAGCCGCAACAGCGTTAATGATTGTTGAAGCTTTTGAAGTGTCATCATTACTGGTGGTGATACTTACTTTGTTTATCATGGCACTAGGTCGGCGCTGTGAACCCGTATCAATCAAGATAAAGCAACACTTGGTCGCATATTGGGTTGCGGCTGCTATCGTTCTTGTGTCGTCATTTATCGCACTGATTTAAGGTTTTACGATGGTTAAAAAGTTAAAATATAGCGAGCTAGAGGTTAAATTAGAGTCCACGGAAAAGTCACTAGCAGACATGACGGCGTTATTCTTAGAAATGAGAAAGCTTTATAATGCCGAAGTTAAGTTGGTGGAATTGATAACGAAACAAATTGAAGATTTATAGGGCGGTAAAATGCTAAAAGAAATTGAGTTGAACGATATCATTTACACTGTTGTCGATATAAAAAAATCTAGGGTCTGGGATTACGTCAAGAAAACAAGAAAAAAAGGTAGTAAGAAATCGTTTTGGGATAAGTTTAAAACAAAGAAAAAAAGCGGGTATATAGTGCTGTATAATATAGCGTATTTTAGCGAGCGATTCGGCAAATGGGTCGGAGTTGAAAAGGGCGACAGGTCAGACGGTGCGACATACGCAAAAGATATAAATAGTTTCGGTTGGTTATTCCATGACGAATTGAAAGTGTGTAAAACTTTCGAGGACGGCACGACGTGTACGAACTGGCAAGCGTCTGTGATATTAGGCGATTTACTGGCATTACAAGGCCGTTGGTTTAGGCGTTATACATGGCTGTCAACTACGTATGTTTTCGGTGAAGTAAAATCATTATTTAGTAGGTTATTTTAAGGGTTAAAATGTTTAAAACTATAATTACAAATATCAAGGCGTTGAAGATGAATGTAATACCATCCGCCACTGTTGAGCAAATCAAACTTGATGAGGGTTTGAGTTTGAAACCCTATCAATGTACAGCTGATAAATTTACTATCGGCTATGGGCGAAACATTGAAGATAACGGCATATCAGAGGATGAAGCCGAATATCTTTTAATGAACGATATCAAGTCAACACAAACGGAATTGCTGGCTAATTTTGAATGGTTCGTGATTCTGGACACACCAAAGCAGGGCGTATTGATTAACATGTGCTTTAATCTTGGCCTGACTAGATTTAAGCAGTTTAAGAAAATGATAGCGGCAATCGAAATGGGCGACTATAACGAAGCAGCCGAACAGATGCTCGATAGTAAATGGGCGCGCCAGGTTGGTAATCGTGCTATAAGATTGTCAAACATAATGCGAAAAAGTAAATAATGCGCTCTTGGTATAGCTGGTTAATCAGTCAGAATTTATACTTGCCAGAAACCGATACAATAAGAATCGGGCTAGAACACTCAAATACTAGCGACGTTGTAGAGTGTCTTTACCCATACCCGCCCGATGAGGATAAGAGCGCAAGGCAAGTAGACGCCGAGTTGAAAGAGGCGTTTTCATTTGAAAGCATGGTACAGCGTATTGAAATTGTTGATAATATTCTAGCAAAATGTGTCACACTTTAATTTTATGCTTGAAGAATGTACAATAGCGAATGACTAAAGATAAGCCGCGACTACTGGGTAAGCAAGTGTGGTGTCAAACTTGTATTGATAAGAGGCCGCCGAGCATTAAAGCGGCTGAGTTTCTTATTCCCTTGCGTGAAGGGCATTATGACTTACACCCAAACGGCGTAGATATTGATCGTCGTATTTGTGGTGTATGTGCTGAGTGTTTGGCGGGTAAAGGAAAGTTTCAACGAGACAACGCACAGGCCGTGGATATTACTCACAGCCACTTTGTTTACAAAGCAGGTTAATTTAATTATTGTATAAATACACACAAACAATACAACTAACGGACAAAAATATGACAAATAAACTAATAGTTAGCAATTGGTTAGCAGACCGCAAAAAATTAAGCATTCAAACTTTCGAGGTAGAAGGAATTGAATTTGAAATAATGGCATTAACTGATTCATTAAAAGATGATTTGGAATCATGCTTATCATATAAAGAAATGCTCTTTTTTGCTGCTGACTCAGGTGTTTCTTGTAACCGTCGTCGCGTTGCTGATGATGCAGAATTAGCAAAAGACCTAAACGTATTATGGGGTGAAGAAATCATGGATTTAGATTTAGATCCATGTATTCGTCATCGTGTAGGTGATAAAGTCTGTGAAATTAGCGGCCTATCATCTTATATCGAAGCCGTACTTGAAACTGAAATAGAAGCGGCTGAGGCAAAGGCAAAGGCCGAAGCTGAAGCTAAACTTATCAAGGTGGGCGACCATGAGTTGCCAGGCGACACGCCAATAGATAATCTAAATCAAGAAAGCTTAGATGCTGACGCTACTGAATACTTATCTGCTAATTAGTTTTTTTGCTGGTGCATACTTACTAAGGAAAGCTTATAAAAAACCCCCGTTTATTCCAAAAAATAAACGAGGGTTTTATAGTAAGTATATGCTTAGCAAAGAATGGCGACGAAAAAGAAAGGCGCGAATTAAATTTGATGGTGGAGAATGTCGAGGCTTTCATATACTCTCAAAACGTACGGGCTTGCAGGTTCACCACAAGACTTACAAACGATTAGGTAATGAATCAGTAAGGTTTGACTTAATCACACTATGCAAAAAACATCACAATAAGGCACATAAAAAATGAGCACATTAATACACACGTTTAAACTGGAAGATGTCACAAATGTAGTTGGCGACATAGGTTGTATAGAGGATGATTGCGGGTGGGAGTTCCCCGATGCCTTGGTTGCCGTGCATACTTGGTCTAAATCGGCACAAGATACCGGTGTATCTACAGATTGCGAAGGTAATTATGTAATTACTAGCTCTGTAGAGGCAATAGCGTATTCAGCTAATTTTTGGGGTTCAGAAAAGACACAGCTTGACGGAAAAAAGTCTAAGCCTCTTTTAAATTTAGACAACGAAGAAAACAAGCGACTATTTGAGGTTGATTTAAAACACCCTGAGTCAGTACGTGTGCAAGAAAGCGCAATGGACCCTGTTGATAAAATGTTTAGACAAATTGAGCTAGACGTTAACAGACGTTTTAAAAATATACTTTAACCAGTAAGGGGTCGGCAATGAATACTGAAACGGACGAACTGAAAAACTTGGCGGCCCCTAAGCTGGCAAAGGCTAAGGAAGAACAAAACGACAGGCTTGACACGGTTGTAACTTTGTTGGGTGCGTTATGTGACACTGTGGACAGCAATCTATTGGTAAGCCTAGATATATTAGAGGAAAAGAAAAGCAATCATAGTGCCTGGATAAGGGCCACTAACAGGCGTTTTTATATTTCACTCGCCGCTGTAATGGTTACTGGTGCTGTTTTATATTTAGATGTTTTGAAGCTTAATGTTGATAGTGAGATAATTAATAGCACCATTAGCTTTATTGACGCCATAACTGGTGCGTTGCTATGAGTATGGTTGTAGACTTTTTTAGCGGGTTGATATCCCCAATAACCAAAAGCATCACACAAATAAACACAAACAAAGCCGAAATTAAAAAGCGAAACATTGACAGGATTATAAATGCCGAAGATAAGCTTGCTGAATGGGAGGCAATTCAAGCCGAGAAGGGTGGTGGATGGCGTGATGATTGGTTTAGTATTATTCTTTCAGTGCCTCTTGTTGGTGCTTTTATTCCTCCGTTTGTGCCAACTATTCTAGCTGGGTTTGATGCTTTAAGTAAAATGCCAGGGTATTATCAATACTGGGTGGCCGTTGCTATACTATCCTCATTTGGGGTTCGTGCCATTAAAAAATAGGCTAGCTAAATGAATGGTGACGATAAGGGGACAATTAAACAATCAATAAAAGACACCTTTTATGTTTGCGTCCTGATTGCTGTGGCTGTGTCGACTGCCGCCACTGTAGCTGGCTTTATATTCGCTATACCATAAATCAATTAGGTAAAAAATGAACAAGTCAGAAAGAGCTATTCTTAAAGATGTGCCAGAAACAAGTAATGCAGATGTAAAAACAATATTTATATCTCTATCCGTCACGACATTAATATTCGCAATATTCATTAGTATATAAGCAATAAAATTCATCAGGAAATTACGACAATGATAAAAAGCATGATTAGCTCGATTATTAAGCCTGTGATATCGTCAATGTTCACAGATGGCCGTGTGAGATCAAATATAATTATAGATAGAACGGTGGCTGCCGCTAGTCAGTACATGTCAATAGATACTGATATAGTTCTTGGTGGTGATTGGCAAGTTACAGTTGATTTTTACGCATCCGCATTATCTAACAAGATAATATTCAGCTCATCCGCAGATGAGGATAATTTTGTCAGGCTTAACGGTGTTGCTGGCGACATTACATTCAGATTAGACGGTGACACAGTGGTTAGCCTGGATAGTGACTCGTTATTATCTACGCTGGTTGACGGCGAAATGCACCAAGTTAATCTTGGTATTAGTGGTGGTGTAATGTTTATAGGTGTCGATGGTGGCACGAATGAAACAGCCGCAGCACCGGCGAACCTGCCGCCCATGACAATATCAAACTTCCTGCGAAACTTTGCGGGTGGCACCTCTGGTGGCCTGTCAATATCTAACGTTATGATTGAAGATATTACAAACACTGTAAATTATTCGTTTTACATAGACCAAGCCATAGGGAATACAGAGCTATCCGTCGAGGGTACAAGAACGCTAACATACGTAAACATCCCGGAAAGCCAACGATTACCATATACAAGAGCTGGCAACAGGTTTGAAGGCGTACCCGTACTAGTTGATTCTGGGTTTGATAACGCATCTGATTGGTCATTCGCGCCATCGTGGGATGTTTTTGGCGGATTTGCAACTTGTGATGGTACACAGGTTGCGATAGAGGATATATTCCAACCTAGCGTCACAGTTAGTGGTCTTTTATATGAAGCTACGATGGATGTATTTGCAGTCAGTTCTGGCGGTGTGTCTGCTAGAATTGGCGGAGCTGTCGCTACGCCACAGGTTACAGCTACGGGCGTCCATGTAATACAAGGTTTTGCGGGTGTCGGTGTAAACACAGGTGCGCAAGCTGATGTTGGTTTTACAGGCTCGCTTAATAGCTTGGATATCCGAAGCATAATAAATATAGCATTCTAAAGGTAGGGAAATGTCACACAAATATTCAGCATATAAAAAGGGCTTTGAGCCACAAGGATTGGTAAATCACTACCCGGAGGCGGTGGAATACAATATAAACGGGAAAGATGTTTATTTATTTGCAGACACATTAGAATGCGTAACAGGATCGGCAGCTATCAGTGTTATTGATTTGTCAGTCATGGAGTTAACTAATGATGAGCTGGATATTATGGTTAATGACTTGGCAGCTGATGCGTGTACAGGTAAAGAGATACAATTATCACCCGACCAAGCTGATTACATATTTTACGATAGATTTTACATAGAGGAATAAAGAAATGGCAGAATATAAAAACGACGAAGCGTTACACAACACAGTGGGTAAGCAGATTATTAAGTTTGTAACCACTAACGGTACGGCGCAAATGCAAATGCAATTAACCGATGAAGGCTTTGGCAACGTTACTGATGGTTTTTTTAACACTGTCGGAACCACTACAAAAGAAATAACATTGCCTGAGTGTGACATAAAAGTTACGTTGACCGGCGATGCAACATTCTTTATGTCTGACTCGCAGTAATAAAAATTACACAGAAGTAATAATAATTACATACCGGCTTCGGGTCGGTACATTTAAGCTTTTCGGAGGCTGAATGAAACTAACACCAAAACAAGACGCATTTGTAAAAGGTTATTTACTGAATGGTGGGAATGCTACACAGGCCGCTATCGACGCGGGGTATAGTAAAAAGACAGCGCAACAGGTAGGTAGTGAAAACTTGTTAAAACCTGTTATTGCCGCTTCTATAGCGGAACATCAAAGGCGCAATGATTCAAACTTCATCTATACCAAGGATGAGAAGCTAAAATTGCTACAGAAAGCTATGAAGCGATGCAGTATAGACGATGAAGAAAAAGGCATGGTAAATGCTCCCTCGTTGATTGCAGCAATTAAAGAGCATAATTTAATGCAGGGTGATAACGCACCCATTGAGCAAATAAATACTGATGAAGTAATAAGTAAAATAACAATTGAGGTGGTCAGTGCAAGTTAGGATTAAAGCTACTGAACCACAGGCGCAATTTTTATCAATGGATTGTAAGTTTCCTGCCTTTGTTGCTGGATTCGGCACGGGCAAAAGCGAGGTAATGTGTAATTCTGCTTTGCTTGACTCGATAGAGGGTGGTAGTGATTCATTGATAGCTATGTATGAGCCAACTTATGATTTAGTTAGGTTGATACTTGCGCCTAGGATGGAAGAAAAACTCATCGACTGGGGTATTCGCTACAAATACAATAAATCAGAAAATATTATCTATACGTCTAGCGGTCAATTAGGTGATTTTGTATTAAGGACATTGGATAACCCATCTCGTATAGTTGGTTATGAGTCATTTAGGGCTAAGATTGATGAACTGGACACGTTAAAAAAAGAGCATGCGCTAGAGGCTTGGACTAAGATAATTGCACGTAACCGCCAAAACCCCAAGACATACCTAAAAACATCTAACAAGCCATGTAATACAGTTTCAGCATTCACAACCCCCGAGGGTTTTAGATTTGTTTATGACAGGTGGAAACGTAACCCAAAAGAAGGGTACGAAATGGTGCAGGCTTCAACGCTTAGTAATCCTTTTTTGCCTGATGATTACGTTGACTCTTTACGGGCTAGTTACCCAGAACAATTAATTGAAGCTTACATACAGGGTGAATTCGTAAACTTACAAGGCGGTACTGTTTACCGAGTATTTGACAGGCGATTAAATAGCACCGATATAACAGAAGATGATCACGAAACGCTACACATCGGGATGGATTTTAACGTCGGGAAGATGTCGGCTATAGTTCACATTGAAAGAGACGGCGACCCAATAGCAGTTAATGAAATATTCGGTTTGCTTGATACTGATGAAATGATTGCAGAGATCGATAGGCTTTACCCTAGTAGAACTATTTACGTATATCCTGACAGTTCAGGCAAAAACCGTAAATCTGTTAGTGCTAGCGAGACTGATATTAGTAAACTAGACGACGCTGGCTATTTAACGCGCTATGATTCGGTTAATCCTTTTGTTCGTGATAGAATCAATGCCATGAATGCTATGTTATGTAACGGTAAAGGCGTTAGGCGTTATAAAGTTAATACTAATATGTGCCCGCGCTATACTGATGACTTGGAGCAGCAAGTTTACGACAAGACTGGAAATCCGGACAAGCAACATGATGCCGACCATATGCCAGACGCAGGTGGGTATTATATCGCTTACACCTTCCCAATTATTAAACCAATTTCAACAGTGAGTTACAAATGGCAGCGTTAAATATTGAAAACAACAGTGAATACAATAAATATGCGGGCCGATGGTCGAGAGTTCGCGCTATTAATAATGGTGAGGCTCGGTTAAAAGAAAGCGACCTGCAACACCTTAACAAGCTTAACACTTCCACAAGTGCCATTAGGGCGACATTTTTACGCCCAATAAACCCAACTGATAAATCAGCTTACAACCAAAACCGTAATATTAATTATATTAATGGCGCTCGGTTATATAATGCCACTGTTAAAACCTTGTCGGGTTTGTTAGGTATGCTTTACCGTAAACCACCTACCGAGTCAGAGGTTCCCGAGGCGCTAGAATACATTTTTACTAATGTTAACGGCTCTGGTTTGACGATGAATCAACAAAGCCGGTCGGTATCAAGTGACGTTATCCAAATTGGGCGCGATGGTTTATTGGTTGATATGCCCCGCAATGATGAAGGCAACCAATTAACGCAGGCTGATGTTGATAACGGATTTAAGGCAACTATCCAAGAGTACAAGGCAGAATCTATTATTGACTGGCATGAGTCGGTGATTAACAACGCTAAGATTTTAGACTTACTGATATTACAAGAGGCTGTCGAAGTCTTTACGGATGAGATGCGAATTCAGCGAGAGATTAAAAAGCAATTCAAGGTGTATAGACTTAGCCCTGGTGGCGTGACTATTCAAATATTCACAGAATCAACGAAAAAAGGTGAAGGGCTGGAGAAAACAGAAGAAATTCAAGTGATGGGAGCAAATAACACACCACTAACAGCAATACCTTTTACTTTTGTCGGCTCGATGAATAACCAGCCAAGTATTGATAATTTACCACTAGAGCCTATCAGTGATATTAATATTGGACACTATCAAGAGTCAGCAAACCTGGCATCAAGTAGTTTTCAATTATCAGCATGTCAACCGTGGGTGGCGTCTAACGTATTTACTAAAACAGCTGAAACTAAAGCTAAAAATGGTGGCTCTGTTGAATTAGGTGAGGACTCAATGATCATCGTCGAGGCTGGCGGTTCGTTTAACTACGCCACACCACCTGAAAACAACATGAGTAAAGGCATACAAAAAGACTACGAGGAACAAATGATTGCATTAGGCGCTCAACTAATCACTAATGGTGGCGGTGTTGAAACAGCCGAAGCAGCAAGAATTAAACACTCCTCTGATGTCAGTGATTTAGAAGTTATATCAACAAACATATCCACAGCTTATACACAGTGTATTGAGTGGGTTTGCTTGTTTATGGGGATAGATTACCAAGATTATTCGTTTGAACTCAACGACGAATTCTTTGACATGGCATTAAGTGCTGAAGATGCCGTTAAGTGGGTTAGTGTTTGGCAGGGTGGCGCATTCTCTAAAAGTGAACTGGATACTATTTTGGTTAAAGGCAAGGCTATCGGGGCTGATGTTAATTTAGATGAAATGAACACAATGACCCAGCAAGAACAAGGTAATACCGTTGATTTTGGTAACGATGAATAATGGCTGATACCTCACCGGCATTAATTAATATTGATGTTCGCAACCAAGTATTACTTGAGCGACTAAAGCAGGGTGAACATAAGAAATTCGCCCCATTTTTAAAGCGTATTGAAAAGGCTGTTCGCAAAAGGTTATCCGACGAAGGTGAAACAATCACAAGTAAGAAGCGATTAAACGCTTTGCTTGCTGATGTTACTAGCCTGCAAAAAGCTATCTATGATGATTACAATAAACAATTAGCCTTAGATTTGGGTGAGATAGGTTTTCAGCAAGGCACATTTGAGGCAGCAAGTTACGAAAGTGTTGTGGTTGGTTATCAGTCCACTATACCGACCGCTGAACAAGCTTTGACGGCTATCCGTGTAAATCCTATGCAAATGCAGAACTATTCAGGTAAACAACTACTAGAGCCATTTATAAAAGATTGGTCAACTACGCAAACGCAATTAGTTAGTAACACTATTCAACAGGGTTTTTATCAGGGCCAAACTAACAGCGAGATTACCCGTAGAATTCGAGGCACTAAAGCTAATAACTTTAATGATGGTGAACTAGCTAAAATAAACCGAAGTAATCGCACTATCGTAAGAACCGCAGTGCAGCACTCATCGACACAAGCCAGGCAGTTAACGATGAAGCAAAACAGCGACTTAATAAAGGGTTATCAATGGGTATCAACGCTAGATTCTAAAACAAGCGATCAATGTACAGCTTTAGACGGTCGCCGATTCAATTTAGGTGAAGGGCCACTACCACCCATTCACCCAAATTGCAGAAGTACAACTACACCAGTATTATCTGAAAAGTTTGATTTTTTAGACCAGGGTGCAACTAGAGCATCAAAAGGCGAGGAAGGCGGCAAACAAGTAAGCACCAAAGAAACTTATTTTAGTTGGCTAAAGAAACAACCGGTAGCATTTCAAGCTGATGCGATAGGGCCAACTAGAGCTAAATTATTAAGAAGTGGCGGTTTAACATCTGATGAATTCGCGAGATTGTCATTAAATAGGAATTTTGAGGCGATGACTTTGGTGGAAATGAGAAAGAAAGCCCCGAACGTATTCGAGGCGGCAGGACTTTAGTTAAAGCTAATAACGGAGCCATATATAAGCTCTGCTATGGTTTCCATTACTACGTCGCAACCTACAGAGTAATAGCCATTGGTATTAGTCTCACTATCAACAGTTAACCATTTGTGATGATCTCTTTTTCTATCAAGTACAATCTCCCACATGTTGTTTTTTTCTGCCTCAACTTTTATTTTTTCGATGGCTATGCCTAGACCTTGATAGACTGATGGCTGATAAAGTGTGCTGTTTAGGTTGTTTACTGTAGATATGTAAATGGGGGCGTCAGCAATTGATAGCCTCATTGCCTCAACCTCTCCAACGGTCATGTAGTCGGTATGCACAAAGAATATGGCTTTTATGTTGTCCGCATCGTACCACCAGGGATAAACAGTAGCGCCCGTTAATTCTTTGAAATAACCCCAATTACATTGAAGGTAAGATTCATCATAATAAACATAAGTGTCATCATTAATTGGCTCTTGAGTTTCACTGTCACCACCACAGGCAGTTGAGAGGAAAAGTAGACTGATTAGGATTATTGTTTTGTGAAAAGTTGCCATTGCGATTCCCGTTATTAATACCTATAAAGCAAGCTATTATACCTATATGCTATAATTTGACCAATACGCATAATTTAATTACAATGACTTACACTATTAACGGACGGACAGACTTATGGACTTTACCAAGTACGGCTTGGAGGGTGAACAACTCGCACAGGCACAAAAAGATTATGATGCTGATGTTTTAGGATTAAAAAACAAAAACACAGAATTAATTGATCGTGAAAAGGTTGCTAAAAGTGACCTTGAAGCGTCAAAGCTAGAAACTGAACAGGCCAAGCATGATTCAGCCAAAGAACTAGCAGAGAAAAACGGTTCAATTGCCGATTACAAATTAGCACTTGATAACGAAAAAGAACAAATGACATTATTGAAACACAGCTTTCAAGAGGCGGAAAATGGTCGCTTGTTAGAGTCATCTGTTAATGACTTTTCAACGGCTTTAGCTGATGACCCTGCGGGTCGCATGTATATGCAATCGCAGTTCAGTAGTTTAGTAGAAGTAAAAGATGGTCAAGTAGTGTCGAGAGATACCACGAAAACCGTTGATGAGGTTAGGCAATCGTTAGTTTCGGATAAAGCGAATGCGCGTTATATTAAAGCCAGTGTTGGCTCAGGAGCAGGCTCGGCAGGCTCCGAAAGTAGTGGCGGTACGGCTGGCACTGGTGTAAATAAATCGTTTAAAGATAAAACTATGGCTGAAAAAGTCGCTTATCTTGAGCAAAAATAACTTAAACAGGAATAATTATGAGCTTAACTAACTTTGATATTTTTAACAAATGGACACAATTAACAGCTACTGAAGTTGTTGATCAACAAACTAACCTTTGGAATGAAGCAACACGCAACGCATTAACTTTAATTAGTGCAGTTGATAACGCTGGTGACTTTGCCGAGAAATCTAGCTACGCATTGATGGCTGGTTTGTATGGTAATCGCGATCCATCTTCTACCGCCGCACTTGCATCAACCCCGTTAGCAACTTTAAAAGAAGCTGCTGTCAAAGTTGGCATGGGTTCTTTACCTATGGAATACACAGGTTCAGCATTTGATTGGACTAAACGTGACCCACGCGAAGCCGGCATTGCTTTCGGTGAGCAAGTTGGTGCTGCTAAATTTCAATACATGCTTAACTCTGCACTAGCCGCAATTGTTGGCGGCGTTACTAACGTTGGCGCTACTGCTGTTTATGATGGTACTGCTGCAACTGCACAGCTAGCATCGCTTAATCAAGGCGCTCGCTTATTTGGTGATCGTTCTGCCTCTTTGGTTACTTGGATTATGCACAGTAAGTCTCTACATGACATTTACGGCGATTCACTAACCAACACTGCCCGCTTGTTTCAGTTTGAAACTATCCAGGTTGTTCAAGATGGTTTTGGTCGTATGTTGATAATGACTGATTCACCTGCTTTATTCTTTGATAACACCGGTACAGATAACTATTACCAAATTGGTTTAGTTGCTGGTGGTGTAATGATGGAAGATAACGGCGATTCTCGCGTTTATACTGAAACCCGTACTGAGTTTGATAACGCCAAGCAATTAATGAAGGAAGAAGCGTCATTCAATCTTTCGTTAAAAGGTTACACTTGGAACACCG
Source organism: Gammaproteobacteria bacterium (assembly GCA_965243565.1). GTDB lineage: Bacteria > Pseudomonadota > Gammaproteobacteria > Tethybacterales > Persebacteraceae > CBDEVH01. The sequence goes on along the minus strand of CBDEVH010000001.1, from coordinate 8,027 downwards.
CAGTTACTCAGCCAGACGATGCAGCTATTGCACTTGGTACTAACTGGGTTCAAACTGCAACCAGCTTGAAAGATACTGCTGGTATCATCGTACAAACTTTATAATAGGGAAATATCATGGCTAAACGTATTATTATACAAAGTAAATTCACTGTTGAAGAAGCGGCAATTGCCCGAGCTAAAAACCCTGGTGCTGTTTTATGTGATGCACAGAACTTTTGTTTCGTTGGTTTTAAAGGTAATGAAGTTGTTGCCGGTAATGATTCAAAAGAAACCGCTTACTTAGTAGCGAAAGCTAAAGGCGAAAAACCAAAGCCGCTACCAAAGGCTAAAGGTGCTTAGTTTTTAAGTTGTGTTAATATAAGGACTAGAGATAGTCCTTTTTTATTGGAAAAAAATCATGGCGTTAATAGTTGAAGATGGAACAGGCTTGGCTGATGCGGATAGTTACATATCGCTAGTTGACGCGAGAGCTTATGCGGCAAAATACGGGTATACATTGCCAGTCGATGACACTCAGGCTGATATATTCATGCGTAAAGCGGCCTTGTATGTCGATTTATTCGAGGGTTCGTATAGTGGTGAGCGGCTAGTCGATACTCAAGCGCTGGCATGGCCGAGAGTTAATGCCTACAAATGCGCAGGACGCGACCAGATATTATTACCGTCTGACTCAGTGCCGATTGAAATACAACACGCACAAGTTATCGCCGCACATTATTATGCTGACGGCGTAAATGTTCGCGCTAATGATGACGGTAAAAATATCGCATCCGAGGAAGTCACCGGAGCTGTTAAGGTATCGTATTTTGACAATGGCAAGACAGGCGCTACAATAGAAATCACAGAAGCTGACGACATGTTGTCTAATTTATTATGTGTTGGCAGTTCATTATCAATGCGCACAATGAGAGTTTAAAAGAATGGCTTTAGATAAAAACGATTTAATTTCACTTGTTGCGACTAATAAGCCAGACAATACAACTGGATTAATTACACCCGCAAAGTCCAGGGAAGTTGACGAGCAAATAATTACAGCTAACGCAAACCTTGAAGAATCAACAAACCAAACCTTTTTAGGCCCTGTTACTTTTAATGGTGGTGTCCTTGGGTTGTCTGGTGGTGTGTTTGTGGCTCAGTTATCCGACTTTCCAGCGCCCGTATCTGGTGTTATTACCCTTGCTAGCAACACCCTGTATACAATAACTTCCATTATTGACATTGGTGCAAACACTATTGCTTACGGTGGCAATTCTGAATTGCGCGGATTAAATTCTTCAATATCTGGGATATCTAGCACCTCAGTGAATCCATTAATAGCATGTGATAATCAATTGATGCGAATAAGTATGATCACATTAACTAATCCTGGCGGTGATTTATTTGATTTTACAGGCTCGGCATCTGCATCATTTATTATGTCCCAAGTTGTATCTTTCTCATACCAAAATATAGGGACGTTCCACAACACAGGGTCAGGGACAATGAATACATGCGCCTTTTTTGGTGGCGTTAACGGTATATTGTTCACAGGAACAGGGGCGGGGCAGTGGATAATACAAGCAACGGGTTTTAGTGGGTTTTCTGGCAAGGCTTTGGACTTTGGAGCTGCTGTATTTCAAACAATCAGCATAGCAACAACCGCTTTCACAGGCTTAGGTGGTAGTACGTCAATAACAGGGCTGGCAGCAAGCGGAAATATCTCAACGAGAGCATCTATTGGCGGGTGTACGTTCAACGGTGCAGGCACTCCACTATCTGGCATATCAAATGACGATATAAAATATACTTTTGTCGGTAATTTTGGCGTACAAGACACCAAGGAGGATGCTTTAATATCGCTAAACGACAATGCCACAGAAACAGTCATAACAACGATAGATACCCCAGTATTAACCGCTGGTACTTGGGTTGTGGAGAGGGAGTCGTTCTTTACCTGTACAACTGGCGGTAGGTGCACTTATGTAGGTGAGAAAGATCTAGTTGTGCCTGTTGATATATCGGCGACAATAGCCAGTGCTTCAGGCACAAACAAGGATATCCACGTATATTTAGCCCTGAATGGTACAGTTATACCAAATAGCGGCAAACAGGCACGGGTTAGTTCTACGGATTCGGCTAATATTGGTATAGTGTGGCAACTAGAGCTAACCACTAATGACTATCTTGAAATGTTTGTAGAAAACAACGCAGACACAATTAATCTAGTTGCTTCAGACGCAGTTATAAGGATTAGATAATGTCATTCGCCGAAAAGATGCAGGAAGTAGCCAGTAAGCTCTTATCTAAATTCGATGAGCGCACAGGTGATGACCGGCTAGCAATATTAAAGCAGGGTGATGTAGTTTGGAATGACACCACCGCTGAAAATGATATAGGCCCCGATACCAAGTATTTTTTAACAGGTGTGCAGATAAACAACTTAGCTGGCCTAGTTAATGGCACGACGATATTGCAAGGTGATATGGTGTTGACCGTATCAACGTCTATAGTTGATGAGTCTGGCGTTGTTGTTGATTACACACCACGAACCGCTGATAAAATTCTTATTGATGGCGTTGAATGGTCGGTTGTCGACGTTCCTCACTCTAACTATACCGGTAACGCGTTAACTGTTGTTTATAAAATACAGGTAAGAAAATAATGAGCTTTACCCTTGACGTTCAAAAGTTTGCAGATGGATTTATTGGCGGGGCGGAGGAGGCCGTCAGGGGTACAAGTATCAAATTATTTAGCGCAATTGTTCAATCAAGCCCTGTGGATGAGGGGCGGTTTCGTGCTAACTGGTTTGCTACTGGGCAACTACCATCAACAAAAGTAACAACAAGCATAGACAAGAGCGGCTCAAGCACAATTAATGCGATAAACTCAAAAATAACAAGCATTACCGATTGGTCAGTATTTACATTAACTAATAACCTACCTTACGCAAACAAAATTGAGTTTGGCGGTTATGGTGACGGGCCAAAGACTACTGGCGGCTTTTCAAAACAAGCACCTCAAGGTGTTGTCCGAATGAATATAATGAGATTCAACGGATTGCTTGAAGCCGAAGCGCGAAAGGATTTACCTAAATGAATATATTTGAAGATATTACCAAGGCATTTAACAAGCCTTTTAAGCAGTTTGGCACTGATAACACTATCAAAACCTGTTTGGAAAATATTAATTGCCCGACAAATACAAAAACACCTTACCTGTCTAGCTTTATGATTACGGCGCCAACAGAAGAAGCAGATCTAAATGTTAACGAGTTTAGGCAGGGTTTTTATCAGATAGATATCAACTATGACTCAGGCCAAGGTAGTGCACCAATAAATAAAATGGCTGATTTGCTTAATGCCGCATTTAAAACTGGCGCTTGCTTTGAGTTTGGTGGCGTATGCCTTTGTATTACGTCGGTTGATTTATCAGCGTTAACAGTGGAAAATGGGTGGGCTAGCCGTTCAATGTCGGTTAATTGGAATACTTACACAAATCGCCTGTAAAGGTGCAACTTTAAATAGGAAATAAAATTATGGGCACTCCCTTTTCAGGCAGTAACACAAGCCACTATTTTGTGGTAGAAGCAACACCAGGCATAACACCAGCAACACCAGCATGGACAAAGATTAGAAACACTGGCGGCGTACCTTCAATTATTAAAGATGCTTTAATATCTGATGAGCTAGACGATTCGCGCGAAATAACCGGCGTTCGCGTTGGTAACGAGCAAGCACAGGGCGAATACTCTGTCGAATTGTCACAGACTTCACAGGATGACTTGATTGCTAATGCCATGAGTTCGGCATGGGTTGCAGGTTTAGCGCTAACAACTGTTGAAGTTACCGTTGACGAAACATTAAAAACCTTTACCCGTACCGCTGGCGATTATATTTCTGACGGCGTTCTAGTTGGTGATTTAATTCGCTTTAATGATTTAACCGGCGATAACGCTTTGCCGTTTATAGTTACCGCAGTAACCGCAACAGTAGTAACTGGCGGCGGAATTACTCACACATTGACGCCCGAAGTTGTTACAACTGATATCGATACTGGTGATTCTATCGGTACAGGCTCGCTATGCTCAACCGTGAGCATTTTAACTTGGTTCCGTGGCAAGTGTGGAACTGTTGATCAATACGTAGTTACAAAAGGCGTAGAATTCACCGGCTTTAGCTTTGAAGTTGCGGTTAACGCTCAAGTTACCGGGTCTTTCCCGTTATTGGGTCGGTCACAAGATTTTACAGGGCTACCTGCTGGCTCAACCTTTAACCCCGAAGTGACTACTAGAGCATTTGCTGGCGTTGATGGAAAAGTTTGTGTTGATGGCGCAGTCGAGGCGTTTATTACCAGCTCAACATTATCAAACGATAACGAAGCAAGCGCACAATTTGAGTTAGGCAATAAAGCCGTGGCATTTATTGAGCGTGGACGAGCGACTAACACCGTTTCCATGTCTGGCTTTATGGCTAACACTGATTTAGTCCAGCGCTTTGTTGATGAAGTAGAAACGCGTGTTGATATTGTTTTAAATGGCCTAGACGGTGCAATGTCTTTTAGTTATCCTAAAACATTCTTAACTGCTGCAACGCCTGAGATTGGCGGCCCTACTAGCATCACACAAAGCCTAGAAGGTACGGCAGTTGGAAGTAAAACACAAAGTTCAATAATCATTCAGCGCTTACCTGCTGCATAAAAAGTTTGGCACTCGCAAGAGTAAAGAGGCTCGATCCCGTCCGTGGTCGAGCCTTGCCATCACTAAAACGGGCGCATAATTTAACGGACATTAAACTATGACTACTAAAGCAAAAACTTATAAACTTTCAGACTTTATGACGAAAGACAAAAACGAAACCGCCACCAAAATGACACTAATGTATAATGAAGTTGATACAGGATGTTTTTTAATGGTTAAGGGTATCGAAGCTAAATCCATTCAACGCGCAAGAATTAACGCACAGGTAAGCTATGCCGACGCTGCTGAAAAATCCGAAGCTATCAAAGATAAAACCGATAACGCTGAGTTTAACCGTGATCAAAAAGAAGCTATCGAGATTGAATTAGCATTAAACCTTGTCGATGATTGGTCATTTGGTGAATTCACACAGGACGCATTATCCGAGCTATTAAACCAGAATCAAGGCTTAGCCTTTGCGGTTATCGCTCATGCCACAACGCCGAGTAACTACCTAGAAAAAAAGTAGACGCCCTACTAATTTATGCTGATGATATTTTTAGCGGTGTAAGAGCTAATAAACACGGTGGTAGCGAGTCCGACCACATCAAAGCATTAAAGGCGATGGGCGCACCAATTGAAGATAGCGAAATAGAGATACCCGAACAACTAAGATATCTATATGATTTATTCTTTGATATGAGATTTAATAAAATCCCTGTAGAGGGCGGGTTTAAACTAATGCCAAGTGACGGACTAAGTTATAGCGACATTCATTATAACTCGTTACTGACAGGCTTAGAGCTTCACAAATGGGAGATACAAGCGATACTTTCAATGAATTCTATATTTGATAAGTATTCAAACTAAACTAAGCACCTTAACGGGTGCTTTTTTGTGCTTGTTTATATTGCTATACTCTTAAACACATAATTAACAAGGTGAAACATAATGGCTGAAGCACGTTTAACCGCCGTGGTATCAACAAAGGGCGCAGTTAAGGCCGAGAAAGAGCTTAATGAAATAGCTAAGACGGCAAAGGTCGTTGATATCAATGTTAAGAAAACCGGCAAAACCTTTAAAACATTTGGCTCAAATGCTGCACGAGCTGTTGCTGCTATTGACGGTCCACTTGGAGGAATATCTTCACGCATAACAGCCATCACAAGTTTAGCCAATAGTGGCGCAATTGCTTTTGCTGGTTTTGCTGCCGCTATCGTGGCGACAAGCTTTGCAGTAATCAAAGGCGTTTCAGCACTAGATGAATACGATGTAAATTTACGCCGAGTTAACGCAACCATTGAAGCTACCGGCGCTGGTGTTGGCTTTACTGGTGAGCAACTATTAAAAGAGGCTGAAAACTTAGCGTTGGCCACCTTGACCAGTGTTGACGCTGTGCAAAAGGCACAGGCCAAGCTATTAACATTCAATAGAGTGTTAGGCGCTGAATTCACCCAAACAATAAAGCTATCTCAAGACTTAGCTGAAGCCGGTTTTGGCTCAATAGAATCAAACGCTATCCTGCTTGGTAAGGCACTACAAGATCCCATTAAAGGCATGGCGGCTTTATCGCGTGTCGGCGTAACCTTATCAGAAACACAAAAACAACTGGCGCAAGATGCTATTGATGTTGGTGATGTGTTCGCGGCGCAAGAAATAATCCTTAACGCTGTTGCAGGCCAAGTTGAAGGCGTTGCTGCTGCTGTTGCTGACGGAACCTTAGCTGGTGCAGTTGATACGCTAGGCCAGAAGTGGGATGATTTATCACGAAACGTCGCTAAAAACTCAGGCGCGTTAACTGCGTGGACTCGAATTGTTACTGGTGCCGGTATTGCCGCTGGCGCGCTATCAGAGGCGCTAGCAGATGATACTGCTGGAGAATTATTTAATGAGAGATTCGAGGCAACATTAAAATTAAATGATGAATTATCAAAGTTAGAAGGTATTAACGATAAAAACTCTAACGCATACAATAGACAGGCTGCCGTAGTATCAAGGCTAAAGGTGGAAGTACAGTCTTATGATGACGCCTTAAAATCAGCCTTAGACACTGAAAACGCAAGAGTAAAAGCAGCTGGCGATGCTGCACAAAAAGAATTAGACGCAAGAAAGCGTATAGCCGAGGAAGCAAAAGCCGAGGCCGATGCAAGGTTGGCGATTGAAACTGAAAGAGAAAAAGCAAAAGAAGAAAAAGCAAATGAAAGGGCAGAGCGCGAACTTGAACGAATTAAAAAGCAGAATCAGCGTGAAATTGACTTAGCAAAATCAAAAGAAGATAAGATATCATCCGATAAACTCAAACTTGAAAAGCTAACTAACAAGCAAAGAAAAGAAGGCTTTAATCAAACCGTTAACGACTTGGAAACTGTTTTAGGTCGTGAGAATGCAATATTCAAAGCCGCCGCCGTAACTAATGCGACAATAAAAACCTATGAAGCTGCCAATAGTGCTTATTCAGCAATGGCGAGTATTCCCGTAGTTGGCCCAGGCTTAGGTATTGCGGCGGCTGGTGCTGCCGTTGCTGCTGGTCTTGTGAATGTACGAGCAATAACTTCCGCCCGTGAGCAAGGCGGTAATTTATCAGCCGGCCAACCCTCAACAGTCGCAGAGCGTGGCCAATTAGAGATACTAACGCCGACATCATCAAGTAGAATACGAACTAAACAGCAAATGCAGCAATTAATGGGTGAAGGTGGGTCTTCTACGCCAGCAATCAACATTGTTAACATTGACCAGAGCACGGGCGGTGTTAGTGTTGAATCAAGTGTAGATGATGACGGTCGCATAATTCAGTTAATACGCGACACAACGGCGCTAGATGCTAGTAACCCTAACAGCGAATTGCGCAAAACATTCGCAGCAACAACAACTTTAGAGGCTCGCAGATAATGGGTGATTTTTGGTTCCCTCGGCCAATAAAGCCGATAACAAATAAAACTTACTCCATGAGCAGAGGGTCAAACGTTTTTCAAGCTCCCGCACAGGGAGGGGTTGCTAGACAGGCACTGAAATATACGCTTGAGCCAGTGCCGTTTAGCTTAAACTTTATATTAGATGATTTTCAATATAAAATATTGTTACAGTTTTACGATATAACGTTAAACCATGGTGCTAACTCTTTTAAGATGAACTTGGATAGCGGCACGGGCATCGAGGAGCATCAGTGTTATATAAAACCAAACACACTAAAGTCTAATAGACCAAGTCATGATAATTGGTATGTTAGCTTTACCGCAACCGCAGAGGTTACGCCGTCACAAAATGAAACTAATGATGATCTTTATCAGCTTTATGATTACTAGCGCTAGCAACCAAAAAATAGAGGTAAACAGTTAATGGGAGACAAATGGTTTCCGCGGTCTTTAAAGCCG
>OZ251571.1:0-1684200 GCA_965243565.1 Gammaproteobacteria bacterium | reverse complement strand
GCCTTTTCAGGACGCTGAAGCAACCGTTATTGGCTACAATGCGGGCAAAGGAAAATACACCGATATGGTCGGTTCGTTACAAGTAAAAACAGCTGCTGGCGTGATGTTTAATGTGGGCAGTGGCTTGACTGACTTGCTAAGGCAAAACCCACCAGCCATTGGTACAATTATTACCTATAAATATCAGGGCATTACCAGCAATGGCAAACCAAGATTTCCCGTGTTTTTGCGGGTGCGAAAAGAACAAGAATAAAAATCTATAATACGATGATGGGGCAAAAAAAAATCAGAATGGGAGTCGATATTGGTGGCACATTCACTGATATTGTTTTGGATATTGATGGTGCTTTGTTTTCGACAAAATTATTAACGACTTACCAAAAGCCAGAAGAAGCGATTGTTAATGGCATGCGGCAGCTGTGCAAAAAAGCAGCGGTTAATGTGGCAGATATTGGGCAGGTTATCCACGGCACCACATTGGCAACCAATGCACTTATCGAGCGTAACGGTGCCAAAACGGCATTAATTACGACCAAAGGGTTTCGTGATGTAATAGAAATGCGGACGGAATCTCGTTTTGAACAATATGATTTAAATTTGAAATTGCCAGAGCCGTTACTTCCCCGCCAATGTCGCTTTACTTTGAATGAACGCATCGGTGCCGATGGCAAGGTTTATATTGCCTTGCAGCGGTCGGATGTTGAGGCACTTGTCACCCAGCTGATTGCTGACCAATACACAAGTATTGCAGTTGGTTTGTTGCATTCGTATGTGGACGATTCGCACGAAAAATTGGTACAAACGGTGCTAACCGAAATGGCTCCTCATATTATGGTATCGTTGTCGTCTGAAGTGTCGCCACAAATGCGAGAGTACGAGCGATTTAACACAGTGGTGGCAAACGCTTATATTAAACCGCTGATGAAAAGCTACTTAGACCGCCTAGGAGAATGCTTATGCAATGAGGGTATTACCGTGCCTATTTTTTTAATGCATTCGGGTGGTGGGATTATTTCTTTACAAAACGCGGCGGAGTTTCCGGTTCGATTAGTGGAATCTGGTCCAGCGGGTGGGGCAATTTTTGCGGCGACCATCGCATCACATTATGGTTTGGATAAAGTATTGTCGTTTGATATGGGCGGAACCACGGCTAAAATTTGCCTTATTAACCAACAAACGCCAAAAACCAGCCGTGTTTTTGAAGTCGCACGAACGTATAGATTTAAAAAAGGGTCGGGAATGCCTATTTCCATCCCTGTTATTGATATGGTCGAAATTGGTGCGGGTGGTGGATCTCTGGCAAGAGTTGATTCAATGCAACAAATTAGAGTAGGTCCAGAATCAGCAGGGTCGGAACCCGGTCCTGCTTGCTATGACCGCGGTGGCTTACAACCAGCAGTAACCGATGCTGATTTAGTATTGGGAAAATTAGATGCCGATAATTTTGCTGGTGGCTCTATTCGATTAAACAAAGCGCGTTCACAGCAATCACTCCGAAATGCTTTGGGGGATAAACTGGGTATGGACGCACAAACTGCTGCTTATGGATTGGTAGAGGTGGTGGATGAAAACATGTCGAATGCGGCACGCGTGCATGCAGTCGAAAACGGCGAAGACTTGGCAGATTATACGATGATTGCTTTTGGTGGGGCAGCCCCATTACATGCAACGCGGTTGTGCGAAAAACTTAATATTGGTCGCTTGTTGGTGCCAATGGGTGCGGGTGTTGGTTCGGCAATTGGTTTTTTACGCGCACCATTTAGCTTTGAGGCAAATAAAAGTCTGTATATGCGGATTGCACACTTTAACAAAAACACCGTGCAGACGGTATTGCATGATTTACAAACCGAAGCAATTGGCTTTGTTCTGTCATGTGATATTCAGGCAGAAATAAAATCTGAATTTAAGGTTTATATGCGCTATATCGGACAAGGGTGGGAGATACCCATTGTTTTAACCAGCGAGCAAGCAAAAAATCCAGATGCAGCTGTTTTTCGGAGGTTGTTTGAAGCGGATTATTCGAGGTTGTTTGGTCGGGCGGTGGAAGGTATGGACATAGAAATAACAGTATGGGCGGTTAATGCAACGACTATTGTTGATGATATTACAGCAGTCATACCGATAACAAAAACAGGTGAGGCAAAGCCCGATAACACACGGATGGTGTTTGATACACGCTTGGGACATGCCACAGAATCGACCGTATTTACCCGCAATAGCATTGCCGCAGGAGAAACGATTAAAGGACCAGCGGTAATTGTCGAAGATGAAACAACCATTATCATGCCGACCTCAACAGTGGCAATAAAACAATCCGATGGCTGTATCGATATAACAATTTAATAAAATGAAGACAAAACACAACACGGCTATTTTTAATCAAATTATGTGGAACCGATTAATCTCGGTGGTCGAAGAACAGGCACAAGTTTTAATACGCACTGCTTTTTCTTCGTCTGTACGCGAAGCAGGCGATTTATCGGCGGGGGTGTATGATGCCAATGGGCATATGTTGGCACAAGCGGTAACAGGTACGCCCGGGCATGTTAATGCGATGGCGCATTCTGTCGGGCATTTTATTCGCCGTATTGGTATTGACAATATGTTTGAAGGTGATGTCTATATTACCAATGACCCATGGGAGGGAACGGGGCATTTACTCGATATTACCGTTGTAACGCCGTCATTTTTAAATGGTCAATTGATTGGTTTTTTTGCTTGTACTGCTCATGTTGTCGATATCGGTGGTGTGGGTTTTAGTGCAGATGCATCGTCGGTTTATGAAGAAGGTTTGTATATTCCGATTATGAAATTTATAAAGCGTGGCGTTGCCGATAAAGTATTTTTGCATATCGTGCGTGCCAATGTTCGTGAGCCAGACCAGTTGGTGGGAGACATGTACGCCTTGGCAGCGTGCAACGAAGTTGGACACCGCCGCCTTGTTAATATGTTGGCAGAATATAACATCAGCAATCTCGAACAAATAGCCACTTTTATTTTTGGAAATTCACGTATGGCAACGATTGAAAAAATCGCCCAACTACCACAACAATCCGCCGAAGGTGAGATGACAATCGACGGGTATGCCACTCCCATTCGATTAAAAGTTCGGTTGGACATTCATTCAGACCATATCGTATGTGATTTTAGTGGCACATCCAATGTCGATAAAAAAGGCATTAATGTACCGTTGGTTTATACTCAAGCGTATGCTTGTTACGCCCTTAAATGTGCGATTGCCCCTGAAATCCCCAACAACATGGCATCGTTAGCACCATTTATAACAACCGCCCCTGAAAACTCGATTGTCAATGCCTTGCACCCTGCCCCCGTAACTTTACGCCATGTTATAGGACATATGATTCCCGATACAGTGTATGACGCTTTGGATAAAATTATCCCCGACACCGTTCCAGCTGAAGGAGCAGGAGCGTTGTGTAATTTTCAGGTATCGATTCGCCCACGCACCGATGTCGCACCACCACCAGAGGCAGTGCGTTGTGAAGTGCTGACTTTTAATTCAGGTGGGTCGGGAGCACGCCCAACATTAGACGGTATGAACGCCACCGCTTTTCCGTCTGGAGTGATGACAATGCCAGTAGAAGCAACGGAAAACAGTGGTCCGGTTATTATTTGGCGTAAAGAATTACGAGCCGATAGCGGTGGTGCCGGAAAATTTCGCGGTGGCTTGGGGCAATATATGGAAGTTGGCGTAACCGAAGGGCATGAATTTGATATTTCTGCCATGCTTGACCGAGTAAAATTTGCAGCCCGTGGGCGGCGCGGTGGTAAAGATGGTGCCTGTACTACTATACAACGTAGTGACGGCACGCCAATGCTGGGCAAAGGTCGGCAGTTTGTACCGCATGGGCAACGAGTGTTAATGGCTTTTCCCGGTGGTGCGGGTTATGGCAATCCAGCACAACGCAGTGCTGAATCAATCCAAAAAGATTTGAAGCGTGGTTATATTAGCCTTGACGCTGCAAAAAAAGATTACAATATAAAACAATAAACAATTTTAATAATGCCTAAAACGGAATCTCTCGCTCCAAACAGCTATCACAGTGGATACTCTTTTGCGCAAAATGCCCTTTCCTCTTACTATCGCCCCGAGGTTTTTTCTGACGACGAACACCACTATAAACAATTCTGCGATTGGTACATGAAGCACCCAACATAAAAAAGGCGGCTTGCTAGTATGAATTTAACCCATCACCCAATGTGAAATATAAGCCATGCCTTTTAATGAAGATTCACGTGTAAAAATCCCTGCTATACTGCATTTAATGCGTTTCTAAAAGAATGACCAATGTAACAATAGCAACCAAAACGGCTTATGATGTGGTGATTATTGGCGGTGCGATTATGGGTTCGTCAACGGCGTGGTTTCTTAGTGATAATCCTGATTTTAATGGCAGTGTGCTGGTGGTAGAGAGAGATTCAAGTTACGAAAATACATCAACAGCTCATTCCAATTCTTGTATGCGACAACAATTTTCCAATGAGTTGAATGTGCGGATTTCTCAATTTGCTGCCGATTTTGTTAAAAACATTCGGGCTTATATGGGTAATGATGAGCGAGTGCCGCATTTGTCCATCAAAAATTTTGGTTATATGTATTTGGCAGATAATGCCGATTTTGCCGATGTCTTGCGTAAAAACCAAGTCGTTCAATTGGCAGCAGGAGCGCAAACACAGATTATGACACCCGAACAAATTTGCGAATCTTATCCTTTTTATAATGTGGATGATATTGTGTTGGGCTCGATAAATTTACTTGACGAGGGTTATTGGGATGGTAGTACTGTTTTTAATTGGTGGCGTAAACAGGCGGTTGAACGCGGTATAGAGTATATCGAAAACGAAGTGGTGGCAATTACACGTAACACTACAGGCAGGCGAGTACAGAGTGTTACATTAAAGTCAGGACAGATAATTGCTTGTGGACAAGTGGTTAATGCGTCTGGTCCTCGTGCTGCCCGAACGGCAAAAATGGCAGGGGTTAATCTACCGATTGAACCGCGTAAACGGTATTCGTGGATTTTTAAAGCAGAGCAACCTTTGTCTTGCGATTTGCCCTTAACAATAGACCCAAGCGGTGTGCATGTGCGTGAAAACGGCAATGGGACATACCAATGTGGTGGGCATTCTGCTGTTGATCCTGCTGCTGATTTTGATGATTTTGCGATGGATTTTGATCTTTGGCAAAATCATATATGGCCTGTTTTGGCAACGCGTATTCCGCAGTTTGAGGCGATTAAAGTACAGAGTGAATGGACAGGACATTATGCTTATAATGTGTTTGACCATAATGCCATTATGGGACCGCATACGGAGCTGGAAAATTTTATTTTTCTGAATGGTTTTTCAGGACACGGTTTACAGCAATCGCCGGCAATGGGGCGTGGTACGGCGGAATGGCTGACGTATGGAGAATATCGATTGTTGGATTTAACGCCGTTTAACTACGAGCGTATTGTCAATAATCAGCGGTTTATCGAAAAAGCGATTATTTAATATTATTTTAGACCTTCGCATAATCCACCTCAATGCGGGTAAATTTGATAGAATAAAAAATTACTAAATACCCCCCCAAACTCACTTGCTGATGCCCTTGTTATCGGGCATAAATCCTTTACTGAGTTAGACGATATACAGAACATCATCAACTGGCAAGAAAACAAATAGCGTTTATCTATTCGCTACATACTTCGGTGCGAACCTCACAACACACGAACGCCCATTGTTATTGCTAAATTATGTAGTGGCGGATGCTTTTCCGGTATTCCACGGCTATGATTGGGAGGAGTTTAACGGTTGGTTGTTACGTGGAACTCCAGCGCAGGTACTGCGTGTAGAAAATGTGCCAATGCTAATCCCGCAACCGTCCTAAAACCAGACGACCGTTATACTAGCGGTTCACTATTTTCTTTGCAGACAAAAATCAATTTGGAACATGAACAGTAGAAAAATTAAATTTCCAAGATTGACATTCTTTGTTATGTTTTTTATAAACTTCTTGATATGGATTTTGAATCATAATTGGCGTGTACCCATCTTCGTTTATTTTATTTCTATCAACTAAATAAAGAAAATAATTATCACCTTCTTCTTTAGCGACGTTAACTTCATTTAATGACCAATAAAAACGAGGTATTTCAGAATATGATTTAACTTCTATGAATTTATCTACTATTGTAGAATTATTATCTTGTAATGAAGAAATATCATAACCAGCAGATGAGTTAATGTGGGAAATTTGTTCAATTGCATCAACTAAGGCATGATTATGAAATTTTTGTTTTTCAAAATTTAAAACAAAATGCTCTCCTTCTTCTCCATATTTATTTTTTAAATTTTGTAGTTTGTTGAATTCTTGTAATGATAGATTTCTTTTTTTAATTTCAGAAATAATATTTTTATCAAAAAATATTTTATATTTATTATTTACATAAAAACAATTTTCTCTAAATGGGTGAATACTTATAACTTGAAAGTTTATAAGAAATTGTTTTAATTTTGAGTATTTAAATTTGAAAGCTTTGTTATCTACAATAATGGATAATTCTAAATCATGATAGACAGTATCGTTATTAAAAATTTCATTAAAAGATATATCTACTATCCATTTATCAATGAATAACAATATAATTTTATTAATTAATGATTTGTCATTTTTTAAAAAATGTTGATATTCGTTGGGAATTATCAAAGAATTATCGGTTGAAATGCCAAAAAAGCCAATTTTCTTTAGCAAAAAAACACCGCCATCAAAAATAGTGTTATCATCAATTTGCTTATTTACAAAGAAGTCGTTTATATTATCTTCATTATATGAACCATTTTCAACCAAATGAGATAATTTTATTAAATAATTTGGTGTGCCGATATTTTCAAATTTAATTATTTCGTTGATCATAGTTTTTCAATCAAAGCTTGTATTAAATTTGTTTCATTATCATCATCCAATACGCTAAGTAATGGAATATCACCATCTATTACTTTAGACATTCGCTCTGCTTTTTCATCTAATTTTTGATTAATTACTTCATCAATAGAATCTTTAGATAAAAAAATAATAATAGTTAGTAATTTGATTTGGTTCTAGACCTACTCTATGAATTCTATCTTTAGATTGCAAAAAATTACCACAGTTGTAATCTCTTTCCATATAAATTGCATTATGGCAACCTTTATGCAAAGATATAGACTCTGCAACAGTAAAAGGATTAGCAATCACCACTTGAAAATTTAAATTGTTTGGATTATTGAAATTATCGACAATATCCTCTCTTTCAGTTTGCTCAACATAACCTAATAGAAGTTTTGATTTAATTTCATTTAATTGTAAATATTCTTGTAATTTTTTTGCATTTTTGATAAAAATTGTCCAAATAATTACTTTTTCTGATTGAGAAACTATTTTTTCTTGTAACAATTTTTGAATAGCAATGAATTTATTCGGTATTGTATTTTTATAATTTACAATTTGTTGAAAAATATCAATATCCGCAATTTTTTCGTTAGTATTTGAGAATCTACTGATATTTTCATCATCTTTATCTAAATTATCAATAATGGGTTGTAATAATAATAACGGATTAGTTGATGCTTGCCTTAATCTAATTAATTTTGCTTTATTCAAAATATCTTTGATTGTTGCCGACCCATCATTCCTAAATGATTCAATATATTGATTTTCAATAAAATCATAGATCTCTCGTTGCTTACTATCCATGTCAACAGAGATTATTGTTTCTTGGGTAGGTGGTAGTTTTAGGTGATTTTTTTTTAATTCTTATAAAAAAATGGTGATATATTATCAATTAACTGAGTAACCCTCTCGCTGTTTAACTCATTTTTTTGAGTCATATTTTTTAAATTACCATAATGAAATTTTAAAATATTTTTATACTGATATGGATATATAAACTTATATAAGTTATATATATCCTGATAACCGTTTGGCAGTGGCGTTCCTGTTAATATAATACGAGATTTAGCTTCTCTACCTATTTCCAAAACACTTATGGCATTTTTTCCTTCAGGGTTTTTTATACGGTGGGCTTCATCTACAATTAACATTACATTATTATTTTTTATAAAATTTTCTATTTCGTTATGTAACTTTGGTACACTATGAAAAGATATTAGCGTTAATTCTGCAGGATTCCCAGATGCTAAATGCTGTTTTCTTTCTTCAATTAATACCTCGCCAGATATTCTTTGAGAAGTAATATTCTTACCAAAACATTCTTTATACTCGTTTTCCCAAGGTGCAAAAGATGATTTCGGTCCAATAACAACTAATTTATCTACTTTTTTATTTGAATTTTGGCTGCTCTTTAAATATGCATAAGCCGCATAAACAATAGCAGTTTTACCTGCCCCAGGGATTGAAAAATTACAAGATTTTTGAGAAAACGCCATATGGTATGCTGACAACCATTGAAAATCTTTAAGATTTCTAATAAATTGCGGTGAAACGACATGATAAAATTCACGCAGATTTTCATCATTTTCCAAGTCACTAAATTGGCTGTTTCTAATAAATTTTGCTTTATCTGAAAAAATTTTAAATGTTTTTTGTTCTTGATAAAAATTATCTAATGATGTTTGTGTGATTTGACTTTGTTCTTCTATAAAGTTAAATTTTCCTAATAATTCTTGTAATTCTTGTAGTATAGGTATTTTTGTATGTTCAGTAGAGTATGGGACTATTAAATCTTGGTTGTTTTTTTGATAACCCAATCTTCTTAATGAAAACATTAATCGCCCATTAGCTAAAATATCGCTAATATCACCTGTTAATAAAAAATGTTGTTCTTTTTCGTCAAGATTGATAGTGATAGACGGCATGTTAACCGCCAAGATCTTTTTTTATTTTATGTGATAAACTATTTATTTTAGTAATGGTTTCTAGTTGTTTATCGTTATCATCCCCCCCAACCTTTTCTTCAACATTTTTTAACCAGTTCAATGATAGTTCTAACATTGCCAGCGGGTTGTTTTTGTGTAATAATTCAGAGACTCGCTTAGCAACTGCTTTTAGTTGGTCCTGTGTATTTTTAGTTTTAAAAGAACTAGCTTCAGTTTTAACTTCATTTAGTGCATTACAAGCTTTGTCAATTAATTTTTCGGGTTTATTGTGATTTTGTCTATTTGATAAATCTGAAATAAGATTATCTAAATTATCTTTTAGGTGGGGTCCAAATTTTTCTGAGAAAACATTATCTCTGTTGTCTAAATGACTTTTTAAATCGTTAGAATTAAAATTTATTTCTATTTCTTTCTCATTAGATTTAAGTATTATGGAAATGTTTTTCCTTAAATTTATCCCACAATTCTTTATTACCAAAAATATGATTATCTTTTGTCCCTTCGGCTATCCACCTAAATTGTTTACCATCCACTACATTTTTGGCTCTAATATAATCATAGCAAATTAGTACTAAATCATCAACATCACTATTTTTATAGCCATCAAACGCTTTTCCGCTAGCACCTTCTGCATTACCACCATCATTCAGTCTAAAATTATTTTCCCATTTTGTTAATGATAAAAACCAATCTTCTCTACCATCTAATTGAGTATATATTCCTTCATACCCTAAATGCTCAAGATAATCGTCCATAGTTTTCATGGCGGCTAAATATTCTTTAACTTTTTTTTCTTTCTCATTCATCCAATTAGAAATTTTACTTACCGAAATTTTGTTTTTCTCTAATTCTTGTACCTTTAAATATTTTTCAATGGGGTTATAGCCTAATTTTTCATCTTCACCCATTTGATAGCTTGTTTCTAACTTTCTAATCTCATCTGGATCGTCGGCTAAAGTGATAGGTAAAATAACTGCCTTAAAATTTTTGAACCTATCTGGATCTTGATCAGTTTTATTTGGGTTCTCTTTAGAAAGTCTATTTAAAAACATTAACCTTCTATTCCCATCAATAACAATTCCATCTTTAGTGATAATACCAACTTCTCTTTGCCCATAGGCTTTAATGTTGGATTCCGTTTTTAAGTTTCGCCTAGTATTAGAGGCATACAAAAAAATTTCAATTAAGTTATGTCCTTCTTCAGTTTCAATATCGATTTTCTTTTTTTGAACTTCTTGCGATTTTGTTCTGCTTAAAATTCTACCGTTATATTTATTGTAAACCAGATATTCAATAGGTATTTTAAAAACATCCATTGGGGTTAATTTTCCTTCCCAATATATTTCTTTCCTCCCTATTCTCGCCTCTTTGTCGTTGTATAATTCTTTAATTTTTTGTATTCTAGCGTCTTTATTATATGGCATTTCTATCTCCTCTTATTTGCAATTTTTGTGATTTGATTGATTGTATATAGTGCATACAACTGTCTTTTGTGCACTTGTTGTTTGTGTTTGAAAACACCTCTTGTTTCTACAATTTCCCCATTGGCATATTGACTAATTAATTGATGGGCTTCTGCCACTAAATCTACAGGATGTAATTTTCCGTTAGAGTAATTTTTTTCATACATATCTTGTAAATCTTTACCACAAGCGATTTTTTCACTAAAGCCATTATTTATTTTTTCTATAAAATCTTCCCCCTTATCAAATGACTTAATTAATATTTGTATTTTTTTCTGTTCTTTGGAGGTTATTTCTTGTAATTTATAATTTTTACCTGTTCCATAAGTAACAGTTGTACGCCATTTTTTATCCGATGTTCCATTTTCTTTTAAGCAGTAATTTGATAGCGCCACTGTCATATTTCCTTCTTTAAAAGGATGTCTTCTAAAGCGAGAATCTTTTTTTCTAATTGGAGAATTGTCGAATATTTTTTCTTGGAAAGTATTTAAATTAATTACACCTTCTAAATTAGATTTTTTTTCAATAACAGGAATATCTGTAGTTGCTAAATTTAGAGATTTTAATGTAGCTTTTGCTAATGCACTGCTTACTAAAGGACAAACGGCATTGCCCACTAAGCGCCATTTGCTATTTTCGGACATTCCTAAAAATTGATAAGTAATTGGAAAGCTCATTAAAATTGCTATTTCTCTAACTGTTGGTGTTCTATACTCACCATCACCATATCTTTCTAACTCGCTTGTATAAATAAGAGCTTCTCTTGAGTTATCTAATTTGGTTGCGGTTACTGTCCTACTAGGATTTTCATTGTTTTCAGGAAACGACATTTTCCCCATATAAGGATGGTTAGTTTTGCAATATGCTGAATAGTCCCAATGTGATTTATAGATGCCTGTATCGTAAAAATGATCGGTTAACTTATTCTTGCTAATCTTTAGATGTTTATAATTAGGGTCTGTTATCTGGTTTTGATTTTTGAGAGGCTTGGGGAAATTTTCAAAAATTTGTTTTATAGATATATGTTGATTATTTTTTGGTTGTAATTGCGGGAATGAGTTTGTTTTTATTACTTCACCAGCGAATAATCTTTTTCTTGCTTGTGCCACCCCAAAATCAGCGGAATTTAAAATTTGATGATTATCTTGAAAATTAATCGCAATTTTTTCTGGATTGATTTTATGTTTTCCCGCCCATACTTGCAAATTTAAATCTGAAAAAGTATATTTGTTTTTAGTATGTTTAGCAGAGTTTGCAACATTTTCCATAAACCACGCTTTTAAATTTGAGTTTGGCTGATGTTTTTTAACTGCTACAACCCTAAGAAATGCTTCTATTAAGTTTATCCCCGAACTTTTATCAGCATTGCCACATTTATTGGAGCTAGAAAAATTTACACAAGGAGGGCTACCTAAAATAATATCCGTATCAGGTAGATTTTCAATTAGTTTTATATCTTCACTAATTTGGAGAATATCTTGGGTAGTATTATTTAATCCAAAATTATAATTAAATGTATCAATAGCTGGTTTCCAATTATCAACACCTTGAACAATATCAAAACCTTGCTGTTTAAAGCCTTCGGAAAAGCCACCTGCCCCACAAAAAAAATCAATAACGGTTAAATTATTCATGCCCTAGTAATTTTATACTATTGACAGCGTAATATTTTAACTTACTAAGCATTCTATTCTGATTGATTTTTTATAACGGCGATAATTGAAGCTAGTAAAGCACTAAGAGCAAAAAATACTCTATGCCGATAGTATCGCTATAGGAAGAAAACCAATCCAAAAATAATTGTGGTTAAGATGCCTGACAAAACGGCACAATGACTATGGCGATTAAAACCATCGCACCAATAAATACTCCATTTAAGCTTATGATTAATAATTGAATTACTTTATTAACTTGATTCATTTTCCACTAGTTCCTCCTAAAGTTTCCCTAATTGTGATGACGTGATGATTTTTTCATCAGTTATTCATCACCTGTTTATTTAAAATGATAACCCAGTATCATTTTAACCTAGACCTGCGCATAATCCGCCCAATGCGGGTAAATCTGGTAAGATAAAATTATCTAAATACCCCCAACTCACTTGCTGATGCCCTTGTTATCGGGCATAAATCCTTTACTGAATTAGACGATATACAGAACATCATCAACTGGCAAGAAAACAAACAGCGTTCATCTATTCGCTATGTGGTTGAAAGAACCAATAGAGACCTATATTAAATTAAGTATATTGTTAATTAGCACAATCTTATACAACAACGCTTTCTAAATAGGAGAGATGGCTGAGTGGTCGAATTTCACTCTTTCCGCCAAGGTTGTTATAATTACTCTCTAATTACTCCCCCCAAAGTTTATTAATAAAGGATATTTTTATGAATATGTTGATTATATGATTATAAAAACACCAAACGATAATGTTCACGTAAGATATTCTAAGGATAACTTAAACGTTGAAAATAGAAACATTTATAAAACTCACAATGTTAATAAATTACTCTGGCAAATAACTGGGGGTAATAAACAACATAGATTATTTGATGTTCAATGTCTCATTGGACACATTGAGAAAACATCAGAGAAAAGAATTACTATTTCAGAATCAGTTAATGATTTTTCTAATTGCTTAATACCACCTAATAAAGTTGATAAAGAGTTAAGTAAAATAATTAAATTTGTACAACAGTTTAAAAGCCAAAAGCAATTAAAGAGTGATAAGAGATTAGAACTCACAGAATAAAAGATGAAGATATTTCTGATACTGATATGAAAGATGAAGCCGCAGAATCAATTAATATTAATAAGTAATGGCAATTGAAGGAGGGCGAATTAAAAGACAAGTTAGATTGTAAGGTCGCCTGAGTATAGAATCTGTTCGACAATCTTCAAACGGTCTAAAAATGTGAAATATGCAGATATCTTGGTAAATTTAAAGAATCTATATTTGAAGTCCACCATAAAAAACCTTTAGCCAAACAGAAGAAAGTAATTTTGTGTGCCTGTTGCCATGCTATAATGTTGATGCACAAGAGGAAGAAAACTTCGCCTTTTTACAAGATTCTTTTAAATCAAAAAGTTAGGTGAATCACCAACCTTTTGGTTTTTTAATATTTGTTCCACTTAGAATCTGGCAATTGCGATTGTTTCAATGCGGTATTTTTAATTTTTCTTACAAAATCAGAATATTTCTTAAGTTGATCAGATGTTTTTGCATCCTTGGTGTTATTAATCCTAATTTTTTTTCTGGAAATTCTTTTTTAACTAGTTAATATCACTATCATTTGATACGATAATAGCACAATCATATCTATCCTTCCATGCGTCGTTTAATAAATGTACAGATAGATTAACATCAGACCCTTTTTCCTCCGTCTTAATAACTTCTAATTGTGGGGATGTTTTGCTTTCATCATACGAACGTTATTTTGAAGAAAGTATCCGTATTAAATAAGACTTTTCCAAAGCACGAATATAAACTTGTTGCCTTTGTGAAGCCGAAACATTATTAGTTCTGTTTTTTACTCTTGCTGTGAAATAGCGAATTTTTTCTATTTCATGATTATTTTTTAGGATATGAGAAAATAATTTTTTTATATCTAGCCATCTGTATTGGCTATCTTTTAAGCAACCATAGTACAGATTAAATCCATCAATATAAATAATTGTTCTCATACTCCCTCACAAAAAAAGCAATGCCTCCGAAATCGGAGGCCTGCGACCTGCGAACGAATTCAACAGGCGGAATAACTTATTATTGTACTCGCATTTTATAACTAAGTCAATTGTTACTTACTAATTGAGTTAGGGATTAAGCATTGGCACTAGTATCAATAAATATAGCGGTATTATCTCACCCGAAATCAATGGCAATTAATTACCCCGCAAGATAATCGCGCCAAGTTTCTCTGCCTATGGTACTGCCGCCTAATCTAGCAACGATTTTATTTAAGGATTCCAACGTATAAATAGCATTGCCACTGTCCGCTAAAAAATAATAAGCGGGTAATCTGGGTGTGTTTCAACAGATATTTAATTTTATGGATATAGCCAATACACGCGTTGCTATTGAAATGAATGTGAGATAATTATAAATTATGCAGAGGTCTCTATCCAAAGAAATAAAAAGGAGAATACAATGAAAAAGCTAAAGAAAATTGTTTTAACTGGTGCGGCTGGGCGGTTGGGGTCTTATTTGCGTGAGCCATTAACGCGTATGGCAGAAACATTGGTTTCGAGTGATATTGTCGATGATTTTGGGGTGTTGTATGAGGGTGAGCATTATGTTCGTGCTGATTTGTCTGAATTGAGTGAGATTGAAGCGTTGTTAGAAGGGGCGGAAATGGTGGTGCATTTTGGTGCGATTTGTGATGAGTCGCCATTTGATGCAATATTAAAATCAAATATTGTCGGTGCTTATACGGTATGGGAAGCGGCAAAAAGGCAAGGTGTTCGGCGGGTGGTTTATGCGAGCTCGATTCATGCGGTGGGTATGCATCGCACGGCGGATGTGGTGGGTATTGATGCGCCGCACCGCCCAGATACTTATTATGGTTTGGCAAAATGTTTTGCTGAAGATTTGGCAAGTATGTATTGGGATAAATATCAACTCGAATCGGTGTGTTTGCGGATTGCTTCTTGTGCACAGGTTACCAATGCACGGGCATTGAGTACGTGGTTGTCGTATGATGATTTAATTCAATTGGTCGAAAAGTCTATTAGCACACGGGCAACGGGTTTTGCGGTGTCGTATGGTGTGTCTAATAATGATCGTATGCCAGTGGATAATACAAAAGCCAGTTTTTTGGGGTTTTGTCCAAAAGATAATGCCGAGCAGTTTGCCGATAAAATTTTGGCTGATGCCCCTGATGTTGATTTAAATGATCCCGCCCAAGTTTGCCTTGGTGGACCTTTTGCAGCGGCTGATTTGGGTAGTAGCGGTGTGGTAACGGTGAATATCATCGATGATAAGAAAAAATGCTAAAGGGTTTGGTTGGTTAAGTTGTTTTGTACAAGGACTAAAAAATGAACGCACAACGGGAGTTTGTTGCGTCCGATGTTCTTAGAGCGCAGTTTTCGGCGGCAATGTCGGCGATGTATAAGGCCGAAGTGCCAGCGTATGGCACGTTGGTGGAGTTGGTGAATAAAATTAATGGCACTGTTTTAAAAAAACAAGATGTGGTTATTAGCGAGTCGGATGTAAACCGCTTGTCACAAGAGCGACATGGTGCGATTAGGCTTGGTACAGCAAGCGAGCTTGCGATGATGCGGCGGGTGTTTGCAGTTATGGGTATGCTGCCGGTGGGGTATTATGATTTGGCAACAGCGGGGATTCCTGTGCATTCTACGGCTTTTCGTCCGATTGATTATACGGCATTGTCGAGTAATCCTTTTCGGGTTTTTACGTCGTTGATTCGCCTTGATTTAATCGATGATGTTGCTTTGCACAGGCGAGTGTCAGAGGTATTAGCACAGCGACAAATATTTAATTCTGCCGCTATTAATATGGTTAAGCTTGCCGAACGACAAGGCGGATTGGATACAACACAAGCAGAACAGTTTATTGATGCAGTGCTTGAAATTTTTCGGTGGCACGGTGCGGCAGCGGTTGATTTTGCAATGTATCAAGATCTCCATCAACAACACCGATTATTGGCGGATGTAGTGTCGTTTCAGGGACCTCATATTAACCACTTAACGCCACGTACTTTGGATATTGATGCAGCTCAGCAGGCAATGCCAGCTTATGGGATTGAGTCAAAGGCGGTTGTCGAAGGACCACCGCCCCGCCATTGTTCGATATTATTACGCCAAACAAGTTTTAAAGCGTTGGAAGAATCGGTGCAGTTTCCCACGGCTAATAATGGTTGGGTGTTGGGGCATCATACAGCACGGTTTGGTGAAATAGAACAACGTGGCGTTGCACTAACGCCGAAGGGGCGTGCGTTATACGATACTTTATTGGCAAGGGTGCGAAGTTCGATTTCATTGGCTGCCGATGGCTCAAATGCCAACGAATATAGGCGGGTGTTAAAGCAAGGGTTTGTCGATTTTCCAGATGATTGGGACGAATTGCGTAAGCAACAATTGGCATATTTTCGTTATATTCCTACTGAAAAACAAGCAACGAAGGTGTTGCCTTCAACTCAAAATATAGAGGTATTAATTACCGCTCGTGCTGTGCGTTGCGAGCCGATAACGTATGAGGATTTTCTGCCTGTTAGTGCGGCAGGAATTTTTCAATCTAATTTGGGTGATGATGCACCGGGGCAAGTGCATCATCAGAGTAATCAAGGAGAGTTTGAGGCGGCTTTGGGGTGTGCTGTTATCAATGAATTTGAACAATACGCAACGCTGCAAAAGGCTTCAATTAATGCTTGTTTGCAACAACTAGCATAAGACAAAAAAAAGGATTGACAGATGAAAAAACAATTAATGAGTGCATTGCTTATGGCAAGTTTAACGGTTATGCCGGTATCATTGGCAAATCAACAGTATGCTCAAAAATTCATGGTATCGGCGGCAAATCCGCATGCGACTCAAATAGGTTATGATATTTTAAAAATTGGCGGTACGGCTGCCGATGCGATGGTGGCAGTGCAAATGATGCTTAACCTTGTCGAGCCGCAGAGCTCGGGCATAGGTGGCGGTGCTTTTTTATTGTATTGGGATAATAAAGCCAAAAAACTACATACTTTTGATGGACGCGAAAAAGCACCGTTATCGGCAACGCCTAATTATTTCATTAAAGAGGATGGTAGCGTTAAAGGCTGGTGGGAGGCGGTTATCGGTGGTGGATCGGTGGGCGTACCGGGGACTTTAAAATTATTGGATGTTGTGCATTTGCGATTTGGCAATCTACCTTGGGCGGCGTTGATACACCCTACTATTGATAAAGCAGATGCAGGGTTTGCTGTTTCTCCTCGTTTGGCAGCGTCTATCGCACAGCATCATACCGAAAAGCGACAGTTAGCAAAATTTGCACGAACGCGGCGTTATTTTTTTAATGCAGATGGATCGCCTAAAAGTGTTGGCACGGTACTGACAAATTCGGATTTTGCAACTACGTTACGCGAGATTGCCGACAAACGGTCTGCGGCGTTTTATCATGGTGAGATTGCTGCTGATATTGTTAAAACGGTGGCTAGGGATTTTGATAATCCCGGGCAATTAACCCTTGAAGATTTTAAAAATTATGAGCTTATTGAACGCGATCCTGTGTGTATTCGCTACCGCGTTTACAATGTATGTGGCATGGGGCCACCTACCTCTGGTGGTATAACAGTAGGGCAAATTTTGGGCATATTAGAGCCTTTTAAATTGCATAAAATCGGCACGACTGCTGATAGTGCTCATTTGTTTGCGGAGGCTTCTCGCCTAGCCTATGCTGATCGTGCTAGTTATCTTGCAGATTCTGATTTTGTGGATGTTCCTGTCCGTGGCTTACTGAACAAGGGCTATTTAAAATCTCGATCAACATTGATTAATAAAGCAAAAGCCATGAAAAAAGCCAGTGCTGGCACGCCCCCTTTTGCCCGCCAAGCGTATATTCCCGGCGATACACTAGATAGACCCGGCACTAGCCATTTTGTTATTGTCGATAGCGAAGGCAATATCGCATCAATGACGACGACTATTGAAACAGGGTTTGGTAGTAGGTTGATGACGCATGGTTTTTTGCTAAATAATGAATTAACCGATTTTTCACGTGTTGCTGAAAAAAATGGCATTGCCATCGCCAATCGCATCGAGGGGGGTAAGCGGCCTCGTAGCTCGATGTCGCCGACAATAGTTTTTCGTCATAAAAAACCCTATCTTGCAATAGGCAGCCCGGGGGGAAGCCGTATTATTGATTATGTCGCACAGTCTGTTGTAGGGGTGCTTGATTTTAAAATGACACCACAACAAGCCATTAACCAAGGACATATTATTAACCGCAATGGTGCGACTGAACTAGAAGAAGGGACCGCCGTTGCCGAGTGGGCGGAGGTGTTGTCTGAACGCGGGCATGATGTCAAAGTACGTGTATTAAATTCTGGATTACATGCGATTCAATTCACAGGCAAAGGCTTGTTGGGTGGTGCCGACTCTCGGCGCGAAGGGATTGTTTTGGGTGATTGACAAAATATCATTTTGATTAATAAAGGAATATTAGTATAATTGCGGTCTTATTTTTTGCAAAGAATTTTATAGGATAATATGTCGAGAGTTTGTCAAGTAACGGGTCGCCGTACCATCAGTGGAAACAATGTTTCGCACGCTAAGAACAAAAACAAGCGTGTGTTTATTCCTAATTTAAAAAACAAGCGTTTTTGGTTAACGTCAGAAAATCGTCGCGTTCGCTTAACGGTATCCGCACAGGGTATTCGTTTAATCGATAAAAAAGGGATTGAAGCAATTGTTTTAGATATTCGCCGTCGTGGAATAAAGGTTTAATATAATATGGCTAAAAACGTTAGAGAAAAAATCCGTTTGGTTTCTACAGCAGGGACAGGTCATTTTTATACGACCAGCAAAAACAAACGTACGCACCCTGATAAGATTGAAGTTAAAAAATTCGATCCTGTATTGCGTCAGCATACTGCCTACAAAGAAGCAAAAATTAAGTAATTTTTCTTAATTTTTTTAGTGGCGACTTTTAGTCGTACAGTGCGTCTCCTGTTGCGTCAGCACACTGCCTACAAAGAAGCAAAAAATACGCTGTTAACAGTGTTTTTTATGATGTTAATCTTATGATTAAATCATATAGTCGGTATGGTCAGTATAACCAGTATAAAAACAGTAGAGAATATCAACGCGTGTCTACCAACTATAACTGTTCTTGTAGTTGCTTGGCAAGTTTTAGTGCAACATCGTTCAAACATACATCGGGATAGTGATTTGCTATTTGCGTTACTTTTAACCCTGGATAACCACAGGGGTTAATATTGTTGTATGGCGATAAATCCATCTTAACGTTTAGCCCAATGCCATGGTATGTCCAACCGTGGCTCACACGTAAGCCCAATGCTGCAATTTTGTCGCCGTTAACGTAAACGCCGGGGGCTTTTATATCACCTACCCCTATGATATTGTATTCATCTAATACAGTGATGATGGATTGTTCTAAACGCCTGACCAGATGTCGTAAGCCATATGGTCGTTGTTTTAGATTTATCATAATATAAGCAATGACTTGCCCGGGACCGTGGTAGGTTATTTGTCCACCACGGTCAGAGTTAATAATGGGGATGTTTGTTTGTTGTAATAAATGTTCTCGTTTTCCGGCTTGTCCTAATGTGTAAACAGGCGGGTGTTGTAACAACCAAATTTCTTCGAAGATGGTGGCGTTAGTGGTGCCAATAAATTGCTTCATGGCTTGCCATGTTTCTTGATAGTCAAGCAGCCCAAATTGCCGAATGGTGACTGGCTTCATTCTTTAGCTGTAGCGTTTATTAGTTGCTGTGCTTTTATTAAGTCTTCTTTGGTGTCGATGCCAAAGCTATTAGATTCAACGGTTACAACGCTTATTTTATCGCCATGCCATAGGATTCTTAATTGCTCTAGTTTTTCAATGCGCTCGGTGGGGGCTGTGGGTAGCTGGATATAGCGGCGTAAGTATTTTACTCGATAGGCATAAATACCTAAATGTAAGTACGCATTGTCAGGCAAATTTTTTGGTTGAGATTCTCGGTTAAAGGGAATGGCGGCACGGCTAAAATAGCTGGCGTTTTGATTAATGTCACAAACGACTTTAACGGCTGCTGGATCGTTGTATTCGGTTATATCTTTTATAGGGCGGCAAGCAGTGGCACAAACACAATCGTCTCGCTCTAAAAGTCGATATGCCACAGATTGAATAATGTGGGGTTCAATAAACGGTTCGTCTCCTTGAACATTGACGATAATTGCGTCATCGTTGAGTTCCATTTTTTGGGCGGCTTCGGCAAGGCGACTACTGCCTGATGAATGATCACCAGTTAAGATGGCACGAAAGCCAGCGGCTTCGACCATTTGTTGTAATGGCTTTGCATCGACTGCGGCAACAACTGGCATTTGCGTTTTGGCAGATTGGTGTAAGACTCGTACCAACATCGGCATACCGCCAATGTCTTGTGCCATTTTGTTGGGTAGGCGGCTTGATTCCAGACGAGCCGGAACAACAATGGTAATATTATTATTCGGCGGTATCATCAATATCAGTGGCTTTTTCGGCAAGTAAAATAGGAATGCCATCAGGGTTGACAGGAAAAGCCAATTTTTCGGGGCGACACACCAAACGGTTATTATTGGGTTGGTAGTCTAGCGGCCCCTTACATATAGGACAGACGAGAATGGCAAGAAAAGCAGGATCTAGTTTCATAAGGTATTAGTGATTAATTTTTGATAAGATGGTTAATAGAGCGTCGTTAATACGACAGTGCGATTCAAGCACAATAATGCGACCGTCAATAGCATGGTGATATTTTACCGCATCCTTTTCGGTCATCACAATCAAATCAGCGTCAATAGATCGAAGTTTATCATCAGGCATTTTGCTATGATCGGGCAATGAAAAGCATTGGTTAATTTTAATACCGTACTGCTCAAGTGAGTCAAAAAAACGGCTGGGTTGCGCTATACCGGCAATGGCAGCGACTTTTTTATTTTTGAAATAATCGGCTAAAAAATAATGCCGCTGCTTGTCTCTAGGGCGATAAAAGCCATTGCTGTATAACGCAAGTGAGTTCGCTGTGTTTTTGGGTAGGTAATGGTCTATTTGAATATTAATATCGCATTGCCTTGTGCGTTTGATTGATTCACGCAGTGGACCGGCTGGTAACATCCACCCATTGCCGTGTTGGTAAGCGGCATAATTAACACAAATTTCGATGTCGCGATGCAGTGCGTAATGTTGCAAGCCGTCATCACTGACAATAACTGTACATCCTTGTTTCACTAATTGTTCTGCAGCATTCGGGCGATTGGTACTAACACAAACGTGTGCTTGTGTTGTTCGGTGAATTAACAAAGGTTCGTCACCAACTGCTTGCCATGAATGATTGGCACAAACAATAAAGGCTTTGTTGTTTGCTGATTGGCTGGCATAACCACGAGATACAACGCCGGGTGTATGTCCCATTTTTTGTAATTGCCGAACAATGGCAATGACCAATGGCGTTTTGCCACCACCACCCACCACGATATTGCCGATGACGATAACGGGAACGCCAACGCGATGGCTTTTTAAAATACCAATGCGATAGGCAAATCGGCGTAGCAATACGATGGATGCAAAGCATGCAGCAAATGGCAGTAATAAATAATTAACAAGCCTGCGCCGTTGCCAAAATTGTGGAATGTTAAACACGGTAATGATTATAAACTTTTTAGCGTTTTAGCCGCTAACCAACAGTCGAAAAATAAGATACGGTCGAGCCAAAAATTAAAAACAGAGGTAAAAACAAAGTCAAAAAAACCAAGCAGTTCAAACAATGGTTTGAGTAGTAGTTAGTGATAAGCAGATTGAAAAAATCACTTTATGGCGGGATAAGCGAATCACCATGTTCCTGCAGGGTCTAGTAACACTTCTATGGTGTGAGTGTAGTCTGCTGGCATGTTGGATTGTGCTGGTTTTTCATGCCATAACTTGATATGTAGTTTGGTTCGCGGTTGACGGTCTTTGAGTTTTATGCGTATTGCTGGATAGGCAGGACCTAGATTGTTTCTCTTCGCACGATAGGCATAATAAAAATACTCATTGATGGGGATAGGCTCGCGCATTATATTTCCCGTCTGCGTTTCATCAATGTTTCGCGATTGTGCTAAATCTAACATTACATAATTAAAACCAGCATCGCGAGCATTGGCTCCCCATAAACGAATACCGTTTTTTAAAGCCAAATCTATCCAAATATTCGCCGAACTGCCATAATAAAGTACAATCGTTTTCTTGTCGACATGGAAAATATCTCGTTCATTATCTGGATTTCCTTCAAGTGCTATGTAATCCAATGGCAAGATTCTTCGTGGACGCGAAACAAGTATTAACAATTGTGGATTGCTAATTAAAAATCCATTTTGAGATACCCATGGTCTGTCATGTTTAATTCGTTTGAAAAGAGCCGTTGAAGGTTGATAATTTTTAGGATATATATCTAGATGTTGAATGGCTTGCACATATTCTTGTCGAAGTTTTAGTAGTTCTACATGATTACTTGGCAAGAAACCCTCTTTTTTCCATTCTGTATTTATTGCTGGGGTTCTCGCCGCTAATGATGTGGCACATAAAAAAGCGAATGTCGAAACGACAAGGACGAAACGCTTACGCCACCAAAATAAAGGTGTCATAATATAGTATTTCTAGGGCTCATGCCGTTACAGCTGCCATTGATAAGCGTATATTAATAACAGCATTGCACTCAATAATTTGGTGTAATCGCGCGGCTCACCTCTAAAAATAGCCTTTGGTGATGTCATAATATTGCGACCAATATATTTGTTAGTATAATAATTATAGTCTTTCTAATAGATTATAAAATTATAACACCTTGCTGCAATTTGACAGTGTTTTCTTACAATCTGAATATCGGCACATATAAGTCACCATTGCTCAAGTATCTTTAAAAATCTTATAAGAGTAAACGTATTTTACTTATATCGCTACTGATTCATTGGGCGTTAAAAAAGGGAATCGAATAAGAGCCAAAAATGTAAAAAATTGTTACAAAATAAAAGCATAATCAATAAAGTACCAAGTAAAATGCCAAATAATAGATAAAAAAGTGAGATAGTATGTTTTTACGAAAAAAACAGACTGCTTTTCTAAAATTACAGTGCTATAATAACGTTCCCGCAAAGAAAACGGGCAGATCATTAAAAAACATAAAAAAAAATAACCAAGGGTATATATTTCAATTTAATATATATAAAATATCAGCAAAGTAACGTTAAGTCTTGCGTATTTTACGTAAGGCTATGAAATCAAGCATTTTAATGCGCGCGGTGGATGCCTTGGCGATTGCAGGCGATGAAGGACGTGGTAATCTGCGAAAAGCCTCGGGGAGTCGATAAACAGACTTTGATCCGAGGATGTCCGAATGGGGGAACCCACCTGTTTTACAGGTATCGTACACTGAATACATAGGTGTACGAAGCGAACCCGGTGAACTGAAACATCTAAGTAACCGGAGGAAAAGAAATCAATTGAGATTCCCAGAGTAGTGGCGAGCGAAATGGGAGCAGTCTTTGTTTACATCAACTAAAATTGTTTAATAAAACTGTCTGGAAAGTCAGACCATAGAAGGTGATAGTCCTGTATATGAAAAACAAAGTTAGGGGTAGGCAAGAAAGTAGAACGGGACACGTGTTATCCTGTTTGAAGATGGGGGGCCCATCCTCCAAGACTAAATACTAGCAATCGACCGATAGTGAACAAGTACCGTGAGGGAAAGGTGAAAAGAACCCCGGGAGGGGAGTGAAATAGACCTGAAACGGCGCGCAAACAAACGGTAGGAGCCTCATTTATGGGGTGACTGCGTACCTTTTGCATAATGGGTCAGCGAGTTACGCTTGTCGGCAAGGTTAACCGAATAGGGGAGCCGTAGGGAAACCGAGTCTTAATAGGGCGACATAGTCGGCGGGCGTAGACCCGAAACCGGGTGATCTATCCATGGCCAGGTTGAAGGTTCGGTAACACGGACTGGAGGACCGAACCCACTGATGTTGCAAAATCAGGGGATGAGTTGTGGATAGGGGTGAAAGGCCAATCAAACCCGGAGATAGCTGGTTCTCTCCGAAAACTATTTAGGTAGTGCCTCACGTTTATTACTGCCGGGGGTAGAGCACTGTTATGGCTAGGGGGTCATCTCGACTTACCAAACCATTGCAAACTCCGAATACCGGTAAGCACAATCGTGGGAGTCAGACAGCGGGTGCGAACGTCCGTTGTCGAAAGGGAAACAGCCCAGACCATCGTCTAAGGCCCCCAAGCCATCACTAAGTGGGAAACGAAGTGGGGGGGCACATACAGCCAGGATGTTGGCTTAGAAGCAGCCATCATTTAAAGAAAGCGTAATAGCTCACTGGTCTAGCCCCCCTGCGCGGAAAATGTAACGGGGCTCAAGTGATGCGCCGAAGACATGGGTGCAAGAAGATTTCGATCTTTTTGCGCGGTAGGAGAGCGTTCCGTAGGCCTGTGAAGGTGTGCCGTGAGGCATGCTGGAGGTATCGGAAGTGAGAATGCTGACATGAGTAACGTTAAAACGGGTGAAAAACCCGTTCGCCGAAAGTCCCAGGTTTCCTGTGCAATGTTAATCAACGCAGGGTTAGTCGATTCCTAAGGCGAGGCCGAAAGGCGTAGTCGATGGAAAACGGGTTAATATTCCCGTACCTTCGCACAATGCGATGGGGTGACGGAGAACGCTAGCTTGTCCGAGTGTTGGATATCTCGGTTTAAGCCGGTAGCTAAATGATCCTTCCAGGTAAATCCGGAGGGGGATAGCGAGAAGTGATGACGACTGCTCTCTTAAGAGCGGGAAGCAAGTCATGCGAGCTCCCAGGAAAAACCTCTAAGCTTCAGTTGTGTGAAGATCGTACCGCAAACCGACACTGGTGGACAGGAAGAATATTCTAAGGCGCTTGAGAGAACTCGGGTGAAGGAACTCGGCAAAATTGTACCGTAACTTCGGGAGAAGGTACGCCTCGATAATGTGAAACCCCTGCGGGTGGAGCAAAAAGAGGTCGAAGATAATTGGTGGCTGCGACTGTTTACTAAAAACACAGCACTCTGCAAACACGTAAGTGGACGTATAGGGTGTGACGCCTGCCCAATGCCGGAAGGTTAATTGATGGGGTTAGTTTTCTTCGGAAGACGAAGCTCTTGATCGAAGCCCCGGTCAATGGCGGCCGTAACTATAACGGTCCTAAGGTAGCGAAATTCCTTGTCGGGTAAGTTCCGACCTGCACGAATGGCGTAACGATGGCCACACTGTCTCCACCCGAGACTCAGTGAAATTGAAATGAGTGTGCTGATGCACCCTACCCGCTGTTAGACGGAAAGACCCCGTGCACCTTTACTGCAACTTTGCATTGAGATTTGAATAGGTTTGTGTAGGATAGGTGGGAGGCTATGAAGCGATCGCGCTAGCGATTGTGGAGCCAACCTTGAAATACCACCCTGACATATTTGTATCTCTAACCTAGTCCCGTTATCCGGGGCGGGGACAATGTATGGTAGGCAGTTTGACTGGGGCGGTCTCCTCCTAAAGAGTAACGGAGGAGCGCAAAGGTATGCTTAGCTCGGTCGGAAATCGAGCTGGACGTGCAATGGCATAAGCATGCTTAACTGCGAGAGTGACGGCTCAAGCAGATACGAAAGTAGGTCATAGTGATCCGGTGGCGCTTAATGGAAGGGCCATCGCTCAACGGATAAAAGGTACGCCGGGGATAACAGGCTAATTCCTCCCAAGAGTCCATATCGACGGAGGAGTTTGGCACCTCGATGTCGGCTCATCACATCCTGGGGCTGTAGCAGGTCCCAAGGGTACGGCTGTTCGCCGTTTAAAGTGGTACGTGAGCTGGGTTTAGAACGTCGTGAGACAGTTCGGTCCCTATCTGCAGTGGGCGTAGGAAATTTGAGAGGAGCTGCTCCTAGTACGAGAGGACCGGAGTGGACGAACCTCTGGTGTACCGGTTGTCGCGCCAGCGGCATTGCCGGGTAGCTACGTTCGGAAAGGATAACCGCTGAAAGCATCTAAGTGGGAAGCCTACCTCAAGATGAGATTTCCCGAGGGCTTGTCCCTCCTAAAGACCCCTTGAAGATTACGAGGTTGATAGGCAGAGTGTGGAAGTGCGGCAACGCATTAAGCTAATCTGTACTAATTGGTCGTGAGGCTTGATTTCATAGCCGTACGTAAAATCGTATAAGCTATGACATTAGCTTTACTTTGTAACTTGGTTTATTTATATTTTTTAACCGCCTTTTGTGTGATTCAATATCATGCGAAAGGCGGTTTTTTTTTAACTTTCTTTTGACTTTGGCTTTTAACTTTAGTATTTGAATTAAGCAAAAGAAACGTTTGCAATTGATGCAACCTCCCTATTCTAAACACCCATCATCCCATAGACTATCCTAAGAAGAGGCGCCGATTACGATGCTTTGCCTCGCTTTTTAGTGAGTGTATTGGGTAACGTAGTTACACATTATTTTTAGGCAGTGCTATAGATACCAATGGGCAATCTATAGCAAGAGTGTAATTAATATAATTTTCAAATGCCTGAACTAAATTAATTGCTCATGTAATTTACAGTCTTTCCTTTGGCTTGTAACGACCAAGCGGTGTTACTGTAACTTATGATTTAGATCATGCTGTAGGTATGGAAATTTATTAACAACCCGCTCTTTATTTTGGAGATGGTTCATTGGTGGCTGATTTTGATAACGCTGAGGTAGATTTAAATTTAGACTTAAACTCAATTAATGAAGACGATTTCGTGGATATTACTATTGAGAACTTAAAAATTGGTGGCAATAGTAGCGATGAAGGACTGAATCATTTTTATATTGATGCAAGCTCAACTGGAACTTTTGATTATGATGCTACAAATTACATTACATCGATCATGACTTAACGGGTATTAATGTTGAAGGGTCATTTTTTGGACCCAATGCTGAAGAAGTGGCGGGTGGAATTTGCTTTGTTTGTGCATCATCGCAGGGTGACATACATGATGACCTCAATAATGGTCAGACTGACAATTTTAATATAGTTTTTATTGGTAAAAAGCAGTAAAGTAGTTTTTAGAATAAAAGAGCCACGTATTATTTGCGTGGCTTTTTTGTTAGAGTTAAGAGTGATGAAAATTGTATTAAATATAATGCTGTCGTGTGTTTTGCTACTATCGTCTGTAGCGAATGCCAACGAAAAAACGCCAGAGCAACTAAAAAATCCCGTTGTATTGGTTAATAAACTGATTGAAGAAAAGCAGTTTTCTGAAGCAGAACAATTTATTCGTTGGTTGTCCACTACAATATATAAACGCAACAAAAACATTGTCGATACTTAAAAGAGATTGGCGAATTTGGGGTATAACGCCTAAGCTATCGCTAATAAGATTTAAGCGAACCTCAAATATATCCATTTATTCATATGAAGATACCAAATGGGGAATTAACTTTACCAAAAATTTTTGATTACGCTGTTTCGGAGATTATAGTTAATCTGCGCTAGATTGAGTAAAGTGAATGGTTAGCGTCTGCAAGCTAACCGTTACCAAAGGACAGGCGTGTTACCCTCGCCTATTTCTTAAAATTTATAGTATAATAAAAACGGAGTGACAAAAGTATCATTTTTTATCAATAACTTAAGAAATTATAGAAGCATAAATAATATTCACTTTACTCAATTTTTTAACACTCTAGGAAAATACTCCATAATCCGTTGAATATATGCCGAGAGGTATGCTAAAAATAATGCTATAATAATTGCGTTACTATTTTTACATACATTACTATGGGTATTATTCCACTATGATTAAATTATTAAAAATTACTGTTCTATCTTCTTTAATTCTTCTTGCTGGATGTTCTTACAATGTTGCGTATGACCCTAGTTATGTTCATTCCAATCTGAGTAATGCTAGTTTGCCAAGTATTGACGGAAGCGTACTTATTTACACGGAAAAATTAGCGGATGAGACGATTTATTCTCAAGCACCCACCAGTTTAACAGGGGGGGCAACGAAATTAAATGTAAAAGTCGGATACATATTAAAGCAAATCTCTATAGAAACCTTTAAAAAGGCTTTTAAAGGAGATGTAAAGCATTCAAATGATAGAAATGAATCTGGTGATTATTTGCTTATCATTGAACCAAAAATCAAGAAATATGAATACCAATATAATCAATTAAAAAACTTAGGTTTTGCAATAACCCCTGAAGTAAGCATAGATATTGTTGTTTCTTTATACGATAAACAAAATAAACGCATATTTGAAAAAACATATACTACTGGTGGTTATGTTAGTGGTGAAACATATTTTGTTAGTTTGTCTCCACATGAGACTGTCAATAAAACCATTCACCTACAAATTACTGATCTTTTAATACAGGTTGTAAATGATATTAAAGAAGCAGTATAAACAATTTTTTTTGTTAGGTGTAACCATAGCATGTCTATGCGGTGGTTTTATTTTGTTTTTACCGTTTCTGTCTTTAAGCCTTATAGGATTGCTATTGTTGCTTGGAGGGATAGCTACTTTTTATATTCTTGCTTGAGGTTTGCTTTGGCTCGTAACATAGCAGTTATTAATGCATCGCGTTCTTGTGATTTTTCAGCGGGATTGGTATGGTAGCCTTTTAAAACGGTTAATAAATCATTATTGGTGATTGTCATTTTTAGAACCTTAACTGCTTACTTTCTATTTTTATTTTCGCGGGGTAATGGTGGGTAGCGTAGTGTTTCTGCTGCGACTGTCCAGTCTATATGGTTGCGCACAAATTCTTGTGAGGCATCGCGTTTGGGTTGGTAGTCCAGCTGGCACCAATAACGCCGCTGCCCAATACGGTAATTCTTGAGGGTGTTGTCATTAAAACAATCCTGTGTTTAAGGGAGAGGCAGCAGTGAGTCCGCCGTCTATGGTATAGCATTGCCCAGTGGCAAAAGCACTGGCGTCAGAGGCGAGCCAAAGTGCCATTTCGGCAATATCGTTGGGTCGTCCAAATCGCCCGATGGCGTGGCGAGCCAATGCATCTTTTTTAGCGGCATCAGGGTTGTTGGCAAGGGCAAAGGCGGCTTCTGCCATGTCGGTCATTATCCACCCCGGACAAATGGCGTTGCAACGAATGTGGGGACCGTGATCTACAGCGATTGATCGTGTTAGTCCGTGAACAAAGGCTTTACTGGCATTGTATAGTGCTAATTTCGGGTCGGCTACATTGCCAGAGATAGAGCCGATATTAATAATAGAGCCACCTTGCTGCATGATGGGAATCAATGCTCGACAGCATAAGAATACACCTTTGGCATTAACGCCCATTAATTGGTCATAGTCCTTATCACTGGATTCAAGGGTTGTTTTTTCTATTTGTATGCCGGCGTTGTTTACCAAAATGTCCAAATGACCAAGCCATTCGACAATTTTATTTTTGAGTTGTTTAACTTCGCCCGTATTGGCAACGTTGGTTTGTTGCCATAGTACAGAGTCGGGTAAATCGTTGGGGCGTTGTCCACGACCACATGTTATTACTTGTGCTCCTTGTTCATAAAATTTATCGACAATGGCACGTCCTATGCCTTGACGACCGCCGGTAACAAGGGTAATTTTATCGTTTAAGTGAGTCATTAATGCGCTACCATCACATGACGTACACTGGTTTAAAAGCAGTGGTTGCTACCAAAACGGCAACGGTAATTTGCTTGGTTGGTGTATGGGTAATAATGACTGATTTTTGTATCATGTTTATAATTTTATTTGTTGTACTTGTGCCGAAAGCCCGCCGTCTAAAACCCATAATTGTCCGTTGGCATAGCGTGCTTCGTCACTGGCTAGCCAGTTTGCCAAGTTGGCAATGTCGGTGGGTGTGCCATAAGTGCGAGAAGGGTGAATATCGCATACGGCTTTTTGTAGGGTATCGATATTACCGCTTTGTTGAAAGAAACTTTGTAACATGGGCGTATCAATAAAACCCGGACAAATGGCATTAACGCGAATGCCTTCTGGTCCGTGGTCACACGCCATTGCTTTGGTGAGCGCATGGACTGCGCCTTTGGTGGCACAATAGGCCGCCAATTTCGGATCGGCAATAAAGCCGTCATAACTGCCAAAATTAATAATGGAGGCACCGCCGTTGTTTTGTTTGGCTGCACCGCGTAATAACGGTAAGGCATATTTTGAAGTGAGAAAAGTCCCCGTGACGTTAATGGCAAATATGCGATTCCATGCCTCTAAAGTGGTACTTTCGATGGTTTCTTCAATTTCGATTCCAGCGGCATTAACCAAAATATCCAATTGTCCGTGTTGCTGAGAAATTTGTTCCATTGTTGTTTTAATGGCAGCTTCGTCGGTTACATCCATAGGAACAAAAGTCGCCTGTTCTTGACTGGCTTGGTTAAAACTACCTTCAGCGGTTCTATCGGCAGCAAAAACCAATGCACCTTCGGTAGCAAAACGGCTGACAATTGCCCGACCAATACCGCCGCAACCACCGGTAACCAATGCCACTTTATTTTTCAGCAGACTACTCATAATGTTTTTTCTATTCCTTTTTTATATGACTCTAGTACCAAGCCATGAAAATGATGAACGGCATGTTCGGTTTTGCTGCCTGCCTCACCATTGTGCACAATACGTCCTTGAGTAAAGGCGGGGGTTTGCATGCCCTTTTGTACGCTTTCAACCAGAGCAATATCTTCGACTTGTAGGGTTTCGTCCAAATAGCGAATAGCCTCTTTTTCGGCATCATTGGGTGAGGGCTCTACCAAATAAAAATCGTAAGTTTCTAATGTGCGGTTGTGAGATACTGGAAGAATATTGAGCACAATCATGCTTGGTCTGCCGGGATACCGCATTAAACAGGTGGTAGGCCATAGCCACCATACCGCATGGGTACAGACTTCGGCGCTGGAAACATCATAAGCCGAATTTTGTGTTTTGCCCGCATCCGCCATGTGACTGGAATAAATACCGTGAGTCTTTACTTTGTAGCTTTTCATATCGACCAAAGTGCAAAAATCTTTATGTGCTATCGGGCAATGGTAGCATTCCAAAAAATTATCGACGACATTTTTCCAATTGGATTTAATCTCATAAGTGAGGCGATGCCCAAATGTGAGCTGTTCGATGTCGGGTGCCCAATGCTGTATTTCTTGAGCAAGTGCGTCAGACTGCTCTGCTAGTGGTGTGGCGTTTTCATCTAAATTAACATAAATAAAACCACAGAATTCTTCTACCCTTATTTGAGCAAGACAAATTTTATTAACATCAAAATCAACCAAATGATCGGTATGAGGTGCGCCGCGTAATTGCCCATTTAAGCGATATGTCCATGCATGATAAGGGCAAACAATCGACTTTACCGTGCCTTCGCCTGATAATAATTGGTGCGCTCGATGCTGACATACATTATAAAAAGCACGTAATACGCCGTCGGCATCACGGACAATGGCAATGGGTTGATCTGCGATTTCGATTGTAAGATAACTGCTGTTGCTGCGTAGTTTTTCAACATGACAAACCCACCGCCATGTTTTATTAAACAAATGCTGTTGTTCGTAAGCATACCAATCGGGGTTAGTATAAGCTGCTTTGTTCATAGAAAAAGATTGAGCGGGATTGGTATGGTAGCCTTTTAAAACGGTTAATAAATCATTATTGGTGATTGTCATTTTTAGAACCTTAGCTGCTTACTTTCTATTTTTATTTTCGCGGGGTAATGGTGGGTAGCGTAGTGTTTCTGCTGCGACTGTCCAGTCTATATGGTTGCGCACAAATTCTTGTGAGGCATCGCGTTTGGGTTGGTAGTCCCACGAGCACATTGTGCCTGCTTCCATTGCTTTTTGTACGGCACGTCGCTGTTTTTGAGTGATGATAACATCATTGCGAATTTTCTCGCTATCCCATCGCGCCCGAACCTCGTTGGCAAAGGCGTTGGCAAGTTCTGAAAATGAGTCGTCATTGATTAAATTTCTGGTTTCAAAAGGATCGTTCACCACATCAAACAACTGTGGTTCATCAACATCACAATGAATGTATTTGTAATTACCACGGCGAATCATAAACAGTGGATGACTGGCGCATTCTGCACAGTACTCGGCAAAAACGCTGCGCTCATGATCATCTTTTTCGCCTTTTAACAATGGTAGCAAAGAGTTGCCGTCAATGGGTTGCCCTAGTGTTGGAGAGGGCTTACCATCAGCACCAGCAACATCTAAAAAGGTAGGTAGTAAATCAACCAACGAGACAGGATCGGAATTAACGCCGTTTTTAACACCGGGACCGGTAATAATCATAGGCACACGAGCGGAATGCTCAAAAAAATTCATTTTGTACCACAAACCTCGCTCACCTAACATATCGCCGTGGTCGGCAGTTACAATAATAATGGTGTTATCGTAAAGATCGGCTTCTCGAAGTGAGTTTACCAAAGTACCGACATGGCTATCAAAGTAGCTGACATTGGCATAGTAGGCGTGGCGTGCATTGCGAATTTCTTCATCAGTCGCCTGTATCTTATCGGCTTCTATTCCTGCCATAACACGTTTGGTATGAGGGTCAACACCAGGAGAAGATTGCGGCATATCAATGTCTTCGTGGTTATACAGATTCCACCACTGTGGACGAGCAACGTAAGGATCGTGTGGATGAATAAAACTAGTTACCATCGCAAAAGGTGTGGTTTTTTTCATGGCATATTCAAACAGCCGCCGCCGGGCTAAAAAGCAAGTTTCTTCATCGTATTCTATTTGAAATGTGGTGGCGGCAACGCCCGCTTCGCGAACTGAATCCATATTGTGATACCATTTATCAATGCGTTCGTCTGGCATTTCCCAATCGGGCGTCCATGCGTAATCAGAAGGATAAATATCAGTGGTTAAGCGTTCTTCAAAACCGTGCAGCTGGTCAGGACCAACAAAATGCATCTTGCCGCTCAGGCAGGTGCGATACCCCATCGTGCGTAAATAATGAGCAAAAGAGGGGACAGCAGCTGGAAACTCACTGCCGTTATCGTACCCAGCAATACGAGTGACCAACTGACCCGACATAAATGAAAACCGAGAAGGTGCACACAGCGGCATATTGCAATAAGCCGCATCAAAACGCATTCCATCATTTGCCAATGCATCAATGTTGGGCGTTTTTACCAGCGGATGACCGTAGGTGCCACAAAAATGGGGAGCGAGTTGATCCGCCATAATGACTAAAATGTTAGGTGATTGATTCATAAAAAATACCTTTTAATAAAATAACAGTATATCAGTTTTAATTTTTTTAAGCTCGAGACAAACTGTTCTATGATAAGCGTGTCAAAGATAAGGGCGCAAAAGATAGATTTGAGTGGGGTGAGCAGTGTCTAAAAATATAAAGACCATTGTCAATCTTGCTAAAGTAATGGCGCTATGCATTGGTGATGAATGTTGGTGAATGTATTTATTTTTTTATCTAAATTATGGTATAAAATGAGTTAGTAAATATAATATTGATTTTTATAGCGGAGAGCTTACTTATGATGAAATTTAAACGACTTTTTATGACAACCGCATTGTCTGTGACATTGGGTGTTTCTGGTGCTTTTGCCGCCGATATGGGAGATAAGAGTGCAGTTATTAATATCCCTGTTAACGAATGGACAGGGCAGCACTTGAGTGCACATGTTCTAGGACAGCTGCTCAGTAAAATGGGCTATGACGTTGAATATGTAACTGCTGGAGCAGTGCCACAGTTAACGGCAATCGGACAAGGTGATTTACACGTGCAGCCTGAAACATGGGAAAACAATGCAGGAGAGATTTTTCCTAAATTAGTGGATGAAGGCAAAATTGTCATCGTTGGCACTGAAGGCTTATCGGCACGTGAGGGTTGGATGTACCCCAGCTACCTAAAAGACGAATGCCCGGGACTGCCTGATTGGGAGGCTTTGTATGACTGTGCTTCTGCTTTTGGCACTCCTGAGACATTTCCCAATGGTCGTTTAATAACTTATCCTGCTGATTGGGGTACGCGTTCAAAAGACTTGGTGGCACAAATTAAATTGCCTTATGTTCCTGTTGCCGGTGGTAGCGAAGGAGCAATGGTGGCGGAATTAAAATCAGCATATGATGCAAAAGAGCCGATTTTAATGATGTTTTGGGAGCCACATTGGATTCATGCCTCTTATGATTTCGAATGGGTTAATTGGCCAACCGATGGTGGTAAATGCGAGGAAAAAGCAGGCTTGGCATCGGGTAGTCTTACCGAGTGTGGTTTTCAGCAAGCGGCTGTCTATAAAATTGTATGGAAGGGCTTTAAAGATAAGTGGCCCGCTGCATATGTATTGATTGATAAATTTCAATTGACCAATGCGGATCAAAACCCAATGATTTTGGAAGTTGACACCAACAAACGCAAAGTAGAAGATGTTGCTGCAGAGTGGATTAGTAATAATAAAGCAGTTTGGAAGCCGTGGATTGCTGCTGCCAAATAAATTTGATTGACGGTATACTCTAACAAAGGGGGCAATAGTATTGCCCCCTTTGTCTTTGGATATTGGCGTTGTTGCTGTACAAAATTTGTACTGTGGTTATAATGATGACAAGACAATGATTATATCTATGAATTATCAGCGAAATGATTGATCGCTTTACCCTACGGTGGTGCTGTGTTCTTGCCTTGGTCATGGTGTGTATGCTCATGCAGGACGGGCAGTCGTTTATTGTGTCTTATCCGACTGAGTGGCAAATACCCATTGCTCAATACCTTAATACGGGAATGGACTGGTTTTTAACGGTTGGCGATGAAATCTTTTTAAAAATATTTCGTTCTATTTCGTGGGTATTAACTTTTCCTGTAAAAGGGGTTGCGTCTTTTTTACAGTGGTTGCCATGGTCAATTGTTATTGCCATTGTAGTCGTGGTTGCTCATCGTGCATCTGGACGATCACTTGCTCTTTTTGCACTGCTTGCGTTATTGTATATAGTGGTTATCGGACATTGGAATAAAAGCATGAACTCGCTGGCATTGGTAGCACTGAGTGTACCCTTGGCGGTGAGTATTGGTTTTTTATTGGGAGTATTGGGCTTTTATAACGCCCGTTTTGAACGACTAATGCAACCTGTTTTAGATTTAATGCAAACCGTTCCGGCGTTTGCGTATCTTATTCCTATTATTATTTTATTTGGTTTTGGGCCAGTGGTCGGGTTAATTGCCAGTATTATTTATGCGGTTGCACCGATGATTCGCAATACCATTGTTGGCTTACGGGCAGTACCAGCCGAAATTATCGAATCGGGGCAAATGTCTGGCGCTGATGCTTGGCAGTTGTTTTTTCGGGTCAGAGTGCCAACGGCACTAAAACAAATTTTATTGGGCGTAAATCAAACGACGATGGCGGCTTTGTCTATGGTTATTATTGCCTCAATTATTGGCGGAACCAATGACATTGGTTGGGAAGTATTATCGACCATGCGCCGTGCGTTGTTTGGCGAGAGTTTATTGGCGGGTATTGTAATTGCCTTAATTGCCATGTTGATAGACAGAATTACAGTAGGGCTGGCAATGAGGTCAATGCTAATTAATACAACGCAAAAGTCATGGATAAAACGCCACCCTCACTTAATAGTGGCGGCAGTACTAAGCGGTGCTTTGGCAGTGCTTAGTACCGTTATTCCAGCGTTGGCAGTGTATCCAGAAGAATGGATTTTGTCATTGGCGCAGCCTTTTAATGACGTGATTTCTTATGTT
Source organism: Gammaproteobacteria bacterium (assembly GCA_965243565.1). Lineage (GTDB taxonomy): Bacteria > Pseudomonadota > Gammaproteobacteria > Tethybacterales > Persebacteraceae > CBDEVH01. The sequence goes on along the minus strand of OZ251571.1, from coordinate 1,648,449 downwards.
GTAACGAATTGGCGTGAATCGATAAAATCCATTAAAACAGTGTCGTTTTTTTATTTTATGTTACCTATTCGTATTGGGCTAGAAAAAACAATTACGCCTCATTCATGGGGTTTTGAATTAGAAACCATCCATATTATTATCTACAGTTTGTTGGTATTGGCAATGGTGGTTACAACGTGGTGTCGTTTTTCTAAATCGTTGGCGGTGGTGTTATCGGTGTTTGGTTTGATTTTTTATTTTGGCTTAACCAATATTCCTTGGATAGCCATGTTTTTGGTATTGGGCTTATTGGCGTATCAATTGGGCGGTATAAAACTCATGATAGGTATATTGGCTGGTCTAACATATTTACTGGTTTGTGGAATATGGAAGGAGGCGATTTTGTCGGTTTACTTATGCACGTTGGCGGTATTGGTCTGTTTTATTATTGGTACCATTATCGGTATTATAATGAGCGAAAGCAATCGCTTTTCGGCGTTTATGCGTCCCATTAATGACACGCTGCAAACCATGCCGTTATTTGTTTTACTAATACCGGCGGTGATGATTTTTAAACTAGGCGATTTTACAGCGATCATTGCCATCATTTTATATGCCATCGTGCCTATTATTCGTTATACTGAACATGGTTTGAGGCAATTGCCACCGCATGTCATAGAGGCAGCAACCTCTATGGGTGCGACTCGCCTACAAATGTTATTTCAGGTAAAACTGCCAATGGCATTGCCCAATATTTTATTGGGGATAAACCAAACCGTATTGTATGCTGTTGCTATGTTGGTTATAGCGGCTTTGGTAGGCACTACCGATTTGGGACAACAGGTGTATATTGGGCTTAGCGATGGCAATTTTGGTGTGGGTATTGTTGCCGGTGTGGGTATGGCAGTGCTTGCCATAATAGCAGACCGACTATTGCAAGCCACTGTGCGGCGGTATCAAGAGAAATCGGGCTTGGTTTAGGATAAGTATAATAAGTGCTTTGGGTTACTTGAGGTCGTGCGGATATTGCAATGTTTTATGACTTATACAACTATTCTTTTATTCTGCGTCTAAAAAAGATAGGTCTAGGCTATTGGTAGCAAGCAGTGATTTGAAGTGAATGATAGTGTCTTGTATGCCTTGTTTGAGATCTTTTTCGTTAAAACTACCAATGCCGTCAATGAGTGGTTGATTGGATAAATCAGACGGAAAAGGCAATGCATCGCCACTGATGGTAATGTCATTCATACAGATGCTTTGACTGGCAATTTCAACAAATTTTTCAACAGAACAAGCCTCGCCATTGTAATCATAAACAGCCGCTCCTTCGATTTCGTTGGCAATTGCCTGAATAAATGCATTGGCAATATTTTCGGTATAAACAAAACCAACATCGCCACTAAAGGCAATATTATAAGGGCGTTTTAAACAAGCTGCTAATAAGGCATTGGTTGGTAGGGCACTGAGGCCTTGATCTCGCCCAACACCATAAACAACGCTTGGGCGAATGCCGACGCTCGGCACTTGCCAGTCTTGCCAATAGACATTGGCAGTTTGTTCATTACAGACTTTGTATGCTCCATAAAGGGTTTGTAGCCATTGGTCTGTATCGTTTGACGATGGCATGGCAGATGCCGCCACCGAACTAGCGTAGCTGATTCGGCTAATACCGTTTTGACGAGCGGCTTCTAGTATGTTGATGGTTCCGACCACATTAACCATGGCACTGTGGCTAGGTTTGGCTTTACAAAAAGGCACTTGTAAAGCAGCAAGGTGAATAATGGCATCGGGTTTTTGTTTGGATATGACATCCATAACGCGTTGCTTATTGCTGACATCCATTCGGACATTGGTTAAATATTGCAACTCTATCGTATCATTAAACAATGAAAACAATCGTTTGTTGGAGGTCTCAATATCTGCTGCAACAACTTCAACCTCTTTTTTTAGCAGTTGGCTAACAACCCAAGCCCCTATACAACCGCCACTACCTGTTACTAAAACTTTATTTGGAAACATAATTTATTTGTGAGTGAATTATTTTTTTTGGAGTTGTTCGGCGTAATCGCATAGCCGTTCAACGCATTGATTAATATGTTTTGCAACTTCTTCTTTGCTGGCAAACAATGAAATATCGTCAATTAAATGTTGTAAATTACTTTGTGCGAGCCACGCTTCATGCCGTGCTATCTCACTAACCAAACCGGTATCGCTCCACGTTAACATCGATTTATAATTGGTATAGTCAGGCTTTTGAGAATCCAACACGTTAAAAGAGGGGATCATCGTAATGCGTTCGGCTTTTTCGTGTAACTTACAAGCACGATGAAAAATAACATTGCCTTGTTGCATAAAAGCATAGCCCGCAGCAGGAAAATTGACGGTTTGCACACGGTCGGCTGGTAGATCTGCCAGTCCGCCTTCTTCGCCATCAATGCCTAAAATATGCATGCCTTCTTCCTTTGTTCCTTTAAAATACTGAAACTCACCACCGTTAAGAGTGCTTGGGTCAACAATCATCATCACCATATCAAACGATACAGAATCAACATGCCAGTTATCCACTGCCTTTGAAATATCTTCGGGGGCATAGTTAATGCCACAAGCCACTGCGTGAATCGAATGATGACCCAAGCGAACGCTGGTAATTTGGCTAAGATGTTCAGCGAGTTCGGGTGCTTCACAAAAATCTTTAACAAACTGTGAGCGATACCCCGCACCCCTAATAAAAGAACCTACACGGGATTTCCCCGTACCTCCTGCCTCATTTTTATTAGTCTCCATTTGTTTACAAACGTCATACATTAAAGCAGCCCCTTCGCAAGAAAGAACTCTAAAAGCAGAGCAAACACCAAAATCAGATGGCAAGGTGTTGATAATCTCTTGTGAATAACCTAGTTTGACAACAGAGGTTATTTTGTCGGGATGCTCTAGTTGTAGATGTTTTTGAGCATCAAAAACAGGCTCCTTTGCCAGTTTTAGATACTCTGGTGGGGATTGATTGGGAAATTTTAAAGGATGACGCATGAATACAGTAATTTTATAATAAAATGGTTGTAATACAAATATCAATGATATAAAAATTATTACTATTGGGTTTTGAATAAAAAAGTGTTTAAAGCCAGTATGATACAATCTAAATAATTACGTTATTATATTATTCCTACTTATTTATAAAATTATGTCACTTATAAAATCCGTTATGTTGCCATTGGCAACGCCCGCTCCTACTTTTGAACTATTAAACACGGTAGATGGGACAACCCAATCGTTAGAAACATTAAAAGGCGAAAATGGCACTTTAATTATTTTCATGTGTAATCACTGCCCTTATGTTGTCCATATTTTAGAGGAGCTGGTTAAAACCGCCAATAAAATCCAAGCCAATAAAATTAATGTCATTGCAATTTCTAGCAATTTTGTTGTGAGTCATCCGCAGGACGGACCAACCGAAATGAAAAAACTAGCACACTCCTATGGCTTTGCATTTCCTTATCTTTATGATGAAACGCAAGCCATAGCCAAAACCTACAAAGCGACTTGCACCCCCGATTTATTTTTATTTGATGGCATGTTAAAATTGTTTTATCGAGGGCGTTTTGATGATTCTACGCCCGGCAATAACCGCCCAGTTAGCGGTGCAGACATAAGCAATGCCTGTGACATGTTAGTGGCGAAAAAGCACATTGTCGCCACTCAATACCCGAGTATGGGGTGCAGTATTAAGTGGGCAAATTAATGAAAAAAAACAAGCCACTGCCCGAAAAAGACAGACTACGTGATTGTTTTGAAAAAACAATTATGCGGTGGTACAATGAGCCTGTACAGTTGTCTTATTTGGTTCTTTAGCCAAGCATATAGGTATTTTGTGTATGACAAAAAGAATATAAAGGAGGGTTTATGTCATCTAAACGTGTTGCTATTATTGGTGCAGGTCCAAGCGGTTTGGCACAGCTTCGTGCTTTTCAATCGGCAAAGATGAAAGGAGCCGATATCCCTGAGTTGGTGTGTTTTGAAAAACAGAAAGACTTAGGCGGATTGTGGAATTACACTTGGCGAACTGGAATGGATGAAAATGGCGAAAATGTGCATGGCAGTATGTATCGTTATCTATGGTCTAACGGACCCAAAGAAGGGCTTGAATTTGCCGATTATTCATTTGAAGAACATTTTGGACAAGCCATAGCGTCTTATCCTCCGCGAGAGGTTCTTTTTGACTACATAAAAGGGCGTGTTGATAAGGCAGGGGTGGAAGATTGGATTCGTTATAACACAGCGGTACGGCGTGTTACGTATGATGAATCCACCGAACAATTTTCGATAACAGTCGAAGACTATAACAAAGGCACAGAATATACCGAAATATTTGACTATGTAGTGGTCGCAAGTGGTCATTTTTCGACACCCAATGTGCCGTATTTTGAAGGGTTTGAATCGTATAATGGTCGTGTATTACACGCTCATGATTTTCGTGATGCACTCGAATTTCACGACAAAGACATACTTATTGTCGGTACATCCTATTCGGCGGAAGACATCGGTTCACAATGTTGGAAATATGGTTGCAAATCAATAACAGTCTCTCACCGTACAGCACCAATGGGCTTTAAATGGCCCGATAACTGGCAAGAAGTTCCTTTGTTAAGTAAGGTCGAAAAAAATCTATGCACGTTTATTGATGGCACGCAAAAAAATATTGATGCTATTATTTTGTGTACGGGATATCTACATCATTTCCCATTCATGGAAGAAAAAATCAAACTACGAACCAATAACCGTTTGTACCCTGTCAGTTTATACAATGGCGTGGTCTGGGCAGACAACAGCAAATGCTTTTATTTGGGCATGCAAGATCAATGGTACACATTTAATATGTTTGATGCACAAGCATGGTATGCACGAGACATTATTATGGACAAAATCACACTGCCTAATAAAGATGAAATGCTTGCGGATATTGAGCAATGGAGAGACAAAGAAGATGCGATTGCTGATGACTATGCTGCTATTGAATTTCAGGGAAATTACACCTTACACTTAATTGAGCAAACCGATTACCCAACATTTAATGTAGCCGCTACCAATGATGCATTTTTTCAGTGGAAAAAACATAAAAAACAAGGAATTATGGAATTTCGCAATCACAGCTATCAATCCGCAATGACAGGAACGATGGCACCACCGCACCATACAGCTTGGGCAGAAGCATTGGACGATTCATTAGAAAGTTATATGTCAAAAAAATAATTTTCTAATCCAATAAACTGTTACTAAGCATTGCGCTTGTATCCGCTTGGGTTGTTTCCTCTATAAAATTGGACAGCCCTAACCCGATTAATCGAATCGGGCGATTGCCAATTTCGGTTTTTTGCATCAACTCGTTCATTGACCGCAACACATCATCGGTGCTTGTAAAACCATCAATTCGAGAAGTCTGGCGAGTGATTAATTTAAAATTACTATATTTGACTTTCAGCGTCAGTGTTCTAGCACGGTCTGATTGTTTTTGCCATAAATCATTGGCTAAATCAAGGAGGCTCTGTCGAATCTCATCCAGTAATAATAAATCCTTTACAAACGTAGTCTCTCGACTAATCGATTTTATTTTAGTTGAATAATGGACGGGACGGTAATCAATACCACGTGCTGCGTTATATAAATAATTGGACATAGAGCCAAAATGGTCGCTAATACTTTCTAACGACCATTTTTTTAAATCAGCACCATTATAGATACCCAAGCGATGCATTTTTTTTTCGGTAACGGCACCAACACCATAAAATTGACGAATAGCCAACTGCTGGACAAAGCGAGCTCCTTGCTGTGGTGTGATAACAGTAAGCCCATCGGGCTTTTGAAAATCCGATGCAATCTTGGCTAAAAATTTATTGTATGAAACCCCTGCCGAGGCGGTTAAATTGAGCTGATGCACAATATCGCGTTTAATGGATTTTGCTATCCATGTTGCCGACCCTTGATGCAATGGGCTCTGCGTTACATCCAAATACGCTTCATCCCACGACAGCGGCTCTATGATAGAAGTGTAATTAGAAAAAATCGCACGAATTTTCCCAGAAGCCTCTTTATAGGCGTCAAAACGCGGACGCAAAAAAACAGCATGAGGGCATAAACGGTAAGCGGTTCGTGTTGCCATTGCTGACCGAATGCCAAACTTTCTTGCTTCGTAACTACAAGTTGCGACAACGCCACGTTCATCGGGATGTCCGCCGACTATCACGGGCTTGTTTTTGTATTGTGGAAAATCACGTTGCTCAATTGATGCATAAAAAGCATCCATATCAATATGAATAATTTTCCGCTGTATCGATTCGTTCTTATCAGATTGAATTATTGGAAGTTTAAGCCCTGTCATTGTAAAGTCTAATATCAGTTTACGCTGTAGATAATAATGCCAAATTATTACTTTGTATTATTTTGTTATATGCGAAATAATACGTAACGCATTTGTTTTGTAATGATGTTAACCTTGTCAGAATTTGGATCTTCACCAGATAAAAATGCTCCAAGAGCATAAAAATAAGGGATAATAAAATCATCATCTAGTGCAAAAACATTGGCACCATTATCGATAAGCAGTTGAATAACTTCTGGGTTTTTGTTAGAGAATGCAGCCCGATGTAGGGGGGTATTTCCATCATCATTTTTAGCCTTTACATCGGCACCATTATCAATTAATAGTTGAATAACTTCTGGATTAAAGTTATAATATGCTGCCTTATGTAAAGGTGTTGCGCCATCGTTATCTTTACTATGAACATCGGCACCCTTATCAATAAGCAGTTGAATAACTTTTGGGTTATTGTTATTCAATGCTGCCTTATGTAAAGGTGTTGCGCCCTTATTTTCTTTACTATGAACATCGGCGCCCTTATCGATAAGCAGTTGAATAACTTCTGGATTCTCATTCCTGATTGCTGCAAAATACAAGGGTGTTGCGCCCTTATTATCTTTACTATGAACATCGGCACCCTTATCAATAAGCAGTTGAATAACTCTTGGATTAAAGTTATAATGTGCTGCCTTATGTAAAGGTGTTGCGCCATCGTTATCTTTACTATGTACATCGGCGCCCTTATCGATAAGCAGTTGGATAACTTCAGGATTTTTGTTAAATCCTCCTGCTAAATGTAAAAGTGCTTCTCCCTTTTCATTTTTATAATGTACATCGGCACCCTTATCGATAAGCAGTTGAATAATTTCTGGATTTTTATTAAGCATTGCCGCCGAATGTAAAGGGGTTTCGCCATAATCATCTTTAGCCTTTACATCGGCACCCTTATCAATAAGCAGTTGAATAACGTCGAGATTTTTATTGTGCATTGCTGCCGAATGTAAAGGTGTTTGTCCGTTAGGATTTTTATAATGAACATCGGCACCATTATCGATAAGCAGTTGCATAACGTCTGATTTTTTATTAAGCATTGCCGCATTATGTAAAGGTGTATTTCCATAATTATCTTTATAATGAACATCGGCGCCATTATCGATAAGCAGTTGAATAACTTCGAGATTATTGTTATTTAATGCCGCCCAATATAAAGGTGTTGTGCCACTTACATCATCGGCACCATTATCGATAAGCAGTTGAATAACTTCTGGATTCTTGTTATTGGCGGCATAATATAAAGGTGTATCTCCATTATTATCTTTACTATATACATCGGCACCATTATCAATAAGCAGTTGAGTAATTTCTGGATTACCACTCCATTTTGCCGCATAGTGCAGTGGTGTTCGCTTATTTAAAGTAGTGTTTTTGGGATTAATATCAGCAATGTCTTCGGGAGTTGCTGTTTCCCAATTAATGCCAAAACAATTGGGATCTTTATAATAATCACATTCTTGAGTGCTTGCCGCTGCAAGTAGGATTTTTTCTATTCTATTTTTATCATTTACATCAACATCAGCACCATTATCGATTAATAGTTGAATGACTTTTGGATTTTTATTATCGATTGCATCCTTTATTATAGTATCTCCAAAATAACTTTTATTATTTACATCGGCACCATTATCAACTAATAGTTGAATGATTTCCGGGTCATTTTTATATTTTACTGCCAAATGTAAGAGTGTTCTGCCATAGATATTTTTATTGTTTACATCAGCACCATTATCAATTAATAGTTGAATGACTTTTGGATTTTTATTATCGATTGCATCCTTTATTATAGTATCTCCAAAATAACTTTTATTATTTACATCGGCACCCTTATCAACTAATAGTTGAATGATTTCCGGGTCATTTTTATATTCTACTGCCAAATGTAAGGGTGTTTGGTCATAGTTATTTTTATTATTTACATCAGCGCCATTATCAATTAATAGTTGAATGACTTCTGGATTTTTGTTATAGGATGCCAAATGACCTGCAGCCCAATGTAAAGAGGTACTTCCGTCATTATCTTTATTATGTACATCGGCACCCTTATCGATTAATAGTTGAATGACTTCTGGGTTTTTGTTATGGAGTGCAGCCCAATGTAGAGATGTTTCTCCACCATAACTTTTAGCCCTGACATCGGCACCCTTATCGATTAATAGTTGAATGACTTTTGGATTCCCACTCCATTTTGCCCCATAGTGCAGTGGTGTTAACTTATATGAAGCCGTGTTATTAGGGTCAATATTAGCAATGTCTTTGGGAGTTGCCGTTTCCCAATTGATGTCAAAACAACTTGGATATTCATCATCACATTCTTGAGCATTTGCTGTTGCAAATAGGGTAAAAAATAATAATAAAAGTACTTTCATCAAACCATATTATACTAAAGTCTAATATCAGTTTACGCTGTAGATAATAATGCCAAATTATTACTTTGTATTATTTTGTTATATGCGAAATAATACGTAACGCATTTGTTTTGTAATGATGTTAACCTTATCAAAATTTGAATCTTCACCATATAAAAATGCTATAAGAGCATAAAAATAAGGGATAACAAAAAAATCGTCTAGTGCAAAAACATTGGCACCATTATCGATAAGCAGTTGAATAACTTCTGGGTTTTTGTTAAAGAGTGCCGCCCGATGTAAAGGTGTATCTCCGCCATAACTTTTAGCATTTATATCGGCACCATTATCAATAAGCAGTTGAATAACTTTTGGGTTATTGTTATTGCCTGCCGCCCAATGTAAAGGTGTTTGTCCGTTATAATTTTTAGCCTTTACATCGGCACCATTATCGATAAGCAGTTGAATAACTTCTGGATTCTTATTCCTGATTGCTGCCCAATACAAGGGTGTTCCGCCCCTATTATCTTTACTATGAACATCGGCACCCTTATCAATAAGCAGTTGAATAACTCTTGGATTAAAGTTATAATATGCTGCCTTATGTAAAGGTGTTGCGCCATCGTTATCTTTACTATGAATATCGGCACCATTATCAATAAGTGGTTGGATAACTTCTGGATTTTTGTTAAATCTTCCTGCTAAATGTAAAAGTGCTTCGCCATCTTTATTTTTATAATGTACATCGGCACCCTTATCGATAAGCAGTTGAATAATTTCTGGATTTTTATTATACATTGCTGCCCTATGTAAAGGGGTTTCGCCATCTTTATTTTTATAATGAACATCGGCACCCTTATCAATAAGCAGTTGAATAACGTCGAGATTTTTGTTATTGCCTGCCGCCCAATGTAAAGGTGTTTGTCCGTTAGAATTTTTAGCCTTTACATCGGCACCATTATCGATAAGCAGTTGCATAACGTCGATATTTTTATTACGCATTGCCGCATCATGTAAAAGTGTTTGTCCATGATCTTTATAATGTACATCGGCACCCTTATCAATAAGCAGTTGAATAACTTCGAGATTCTTGTTATTGGCGGCTGCCGAATGTAAAGGTGTATTTCCATTATTATCTTTATTATGTAAATCGGCACCATTATCGATAAGCAGTTGAATGACTGTTGGATTACCACTCCATTTTGCCGCATAGTGCAGTGGTGTTAACTTATTTAAAGCAGTGTTTTTGGGATTAATATCAGCAATGTCTTTGGGAGTTGCTGTTTCCCAATTAATGCCAAAACAATTGGGATCTTTATAATAATCACATTCTTGAGTGCTTGCCGCTGCAAGTAGGATTTTTTCTATTCTATCTTTATCATTTACATCAACATCAGCACCATTATCGATTAATAGTTGAATGACTTTTGGATTTTTGTTACGGGATATTGCATCCTTTATTAGAGTATCTCCAAAATAATTTTTATTATTTACATCGGCACCCTTATCAATTAATAGTTGAATGATTTCCGGATCATTTTTATATATTACTGCCAAATGTAAGAGTGTTTGGCCATAGTTATTTTTATTGTTTACATCAGCGCCATTATCAATTAATAGTTGAATGACTTCTGGATTTTTGTTATAGGATGCCCAATGATGACCTGCAGCCCAATGTAAAGAGGCATTTCCGTCATTATCTTTATTATGTACATCGGCACCCTTATCGATTAATAGTTGAATGACTTTTAGGTTTTTGTTATTGGATGCAGCCCAATGTAGAGATGTTTCTCCACCATAACTTTTAGCCCTGACATTGGCACCCTTATCGATTAATAGTTGAATGACTTTTGGATTCTCACTCCATCTTGCAGCATAGTGCAGTGGTGTTAACTTATATGAAGCCGTGTTGTTAGGGTCAATATTAGCAATGTCTTTGGGAGTTGCTGTTTCCCAATTGATGTTAAAACAATTGGGATCTTGATAATAATTGGGATCTCCATAATCATAACATTCTTGAGCATTTGCTGTTGCAAATAGGGAAATAAAAAATAATAATAAAAGTACTTTCATCAAACCATATTATACTAAAGTCTAATATCAGTTTACGCTGTAGATAATAATGCCAAATTATTACTTTGTATTATTTTGTTATATGCCAAATAATACATAACGCATTTGTTTTGTAATGATGTTAACCTTGTCAGAATTTGAATCTTTACCAGATAAAAATGCTATAAGAGCATAAAAATAAGGGATAACAAAACCATCGTCTAGTGCAAAAACATTGGCACCATTATCGATAAGCAGTTGAATAACTTCTGGGTTTTTGTTATGGACTGCAGCCGAATGTAAGGGTGTATCTCCGCCATAACTTTTAGCATTTATATCGGCACCCTTATCAATAAGCAGTTGAATAACTTTTGGGTTATTGTTATTCCATGCTGCCGCATGTAAAGGTGTTCCGCCAATATTATCTTTACTATGAATATCGGCACCCTTATCGATAAGCAGTTGAATAACTTCTGGATTCTCATTCCTGATTGCTGCAGAATACAAGGGTGTTGCGCCCTTATTATCTTTACTATGAACATCGGCACCCTTATCAATAAGCAGTTGAATAACTCTTGGATTAAAGTTATAATATGTTGCCTTATGTAAAGGTGTTGCGCCATCGTTATCTTTACTATGAATATCGGCACCATTATCAATAAGTAGTTGGATAACTTCAGGGTTTTTGTTAAATATTCCTGCTAAATGTAAAAGTGCTTCTCCCTTTTCATTTTTATAATGTACATCGGCACCCTTATCGATAAGCAGTTGAATAATTTCTGGATTTTTATTAAGCATTGCCGCCCTATGTAAAGGGGTTTCGCCATCATCATCTTTAGCCTTTACATCGGCACCCTTATCAATAAGCAGTTGAATAACGTCGAGATTTTTGTTATTGCCTGCCGCATGTAAAGGTGTTCTGCCATCATCATCTTTAGCCTTTACATCGGCACCCTTATCGATAAGCAGTTGCATAACGTCTGATTTTTTATTACGCATTGCCGCATAATGTAAAGGTGTATTTCCATAATTATCTTTATAATGAACATCGGCACCCTTATCAATAAACAGTTGAATAACTTCGAAATTCTTGTTATTTAATGCCCAATATAAAGGTGTTTGTCCACTTTCATTTTTGTCATGTACATCGGCGCCCTTATCGATAAGCAGTTGAATAACTTCTGGATTCTTGTTATTGGCGGCATAATATAAAGGTGTATTTCCATTATTATCTTTACTATATACATCGGCACCATTATCAATAAGCAGTTGAGTAATTTCTGGATTACCACTCCATTTTGCCGCATAGTGCAGTGGTGTTAACTTATTTAAAGCAGTGTTTTTGGGATTAATATCAGCAATGTCTTTGGGATTAATATCAGCAATGTCTTTGGGAGTTGCTGTTTCCCAATTAATGCCAAAACAATTGGGATCTTTATAATAATCACATTCTTGAGTGCTTGCCGCTGCAAGTAGGATTTTTTCTATTCTATCTTTATCATTTACATCAACATCAGCACCATTATCGATTAATAGTTGAATGACTTTTGGATTTTTGTTACGGGATATTGCATCCTTTATTATAGTATCTCCAAAATAACTTTTATTATTTACATCGGCACCCTTATCAATTAATAGTTGAATGATTTCCGGATCATTTTTATATTCTACTGCCAAATGTAAGGGTGTTTGGTCATAGTTATTTTTATTGTTTACATCAGCACCCTTATCAATTAATAGTTGAATGACTTCTGGATTTTTGTTATAGGATGCCCAATGATGACCTGCAGCCCAATGTAAAGAGGCATTTCCGTCATTATCTTTATTATGTACATCGGCACCATTATCAATTAATAGTTGAATGACTTTTAGGTTTTTGTTATGGAGTGCAGCCCAATGTAGAGATGTTTCTCCACCATAACTTTTAGCCCTGACATCGGCACCTTTATCAATAAGCAGTTGAGTAATTTCTGGATTACCACTCCATTTTGCCCCATAGTGCAGTGGTGTTAACTTATATGAAGCCGTGTTGTTAGGGTCAATATTAGCAATGTCTTTGGGAGTTGCCGTTTCCCAATTGATGTCAAAACAACTTGGATATTCATCATCACATTCTTGAGCATTTGCTGTTGCAAATAGGGTAAAAAATAATAATAAAAGTACTTTCATCAAAACATATTATACTAAAGTCTAATATCAGTTTACGCTGTAGATAATAATGCCAAATTATTACTTTGTATTATTTTGTTATATGCGAAATAATACATAACGCATTTGTTTTGTAATGATGTTAACCTTGTCAGAATTTGAATCTTTACCAGATAAAAATGCTATAAGAGCATAAAAATAAGGGATAACAAAACCATCATCTAGTGCAAAAACATCGGCACCCTTATCGATAAGCAGTTGAATGACTTCTGGGTTTTTGTTATGGCGTGCAGCCGAATGTAAAGGTGTATCTCCGCCATAACTTTTAGCATTTACATCGGCACCCTTATCAATAAGCAGTTGAATAACTCTTAGATTAGAGTTAAAATATGCTGCATTATGTAAAGGTGTTTTTCCATCAATATCTTTGTCATGTATATCGGCATCATTGTCGATAAGCAGTTGAATGACTTCTGGGTTTTTGTTATGGAGTGCAGCCCAATGTAGGGGGGTATTTCCATCATCATTTTTAGCCTTTACATCGGCACCATTATCAATTAATAGTTGAATAACTCTTAGATTAGAGTTAAAATATGCTGCATTATGTAAAGGTGTTTTTCCATCAATATCTTTGTCATGTATATCGGCATCATTGTCGATAAGCAGTTGAATGACTTCTGGGTTTTTGTTATGGAGTGCAGCCGAATGTAAAAGTGCTTCGCCATCTTTATTTTTATGATGTACATCGGCACCCTTATCGATAAGCAGTTGAATAACTTCTGGATTTTTATTATGCATTGCTGCCCTATATAAAGGTGTTCTGCCATCATCAGCTTTAGCCTTTACATCGGCACCCTTATCAATAAGCAGTTGAATAACGTCGAGATTTTTGTTATGGACTGCAGCCCAATGTAAAGGTGTTCTGCCATAATCAGCTTTAGCCTTTACATCGGCACCCTTATCAATAAGCAGTTGAATAACGTCGAGATTTTTGTTATAGCCTGCCGCCCAATGTAAAGGTGTTCTGCCATCATCATTTTTAGCCTTTACATCGGCACCCTTATCAATTAATAGTTGAATAACTCTTAGATTAGAGTTAAAATATGCTGCATTATGTAAAGGTGTTTTTCCATCAATATCTTTGTCATGTATATCGGCATCATTGTCGATAAGCAGTTGAATAACTTCTGGATTCTTGTTATTGGCTGCGGCATCATGTAAAGGTGTATTTCCATTATTATCTTTACTATATACATCGGTGCCCTTATCGATAAGCAGTTGAATGACTGTTGGATTATCACTCCATTTTGCTGCATAGTGTAAGCCTGTTCTCTTATTTAAATCAGTGTTGTTGGGATTAATATCAGCAATGTCTTCGGGTGTTGCTGTTTCCCAATTAATGCCAAAACAATTGGGATCTTTATGATAATCACATTCTTGAGTGCTTGCCGCTGCAAGTAGGATTTTTTCTATTCTATCTTTATCATTTACATCAACATCAGCACCATTATCGATTAATAGTTGAATGACTGTTGGACTATCACTCCATTTTGCTGCATCCTTTATTAGAGTATGTCCAAAATAACTTTTATTATTTACATCGGCACCCTTATCAATTAATAGTTGAATGATTTCTGGATTTTTATTACGCATTGCTGCCCTATGTAAAGGTGTTTGGCCATAGATATTTTTATTGTTTACATCAGCACCCTTATCAATTAATAGTTGAATGACTTCTGGATTTTTGTTATAGGATGCCCAATGATGACCTGCAGCCCAATGTAAAGAGGCATTTCCGTCATTATCTTTATTATGTACATCGGCACCCTTATCGATTAATAGTTGAATGACTTTTGGGTTTTTGTTATGGAGTGCAGCCCAATGTAGAGATGTTTCTCCACCATAACTTTTAGCCCTGACATCGGCACCCTTATCGATTAATAGTTGAATGACTTTTGGGTTTTTGTTATGGAGTGTAGCCCAATGTAGAGATGTTTCTCCACCATAACTTTTAGCCCTGACATCGGCACCCTTATCGATTAATAGTTGAATGACTTTTGGATTCCCACTCCATTTTGCCGCATAGTGCAGTGGTGTTAACTTATATGAAGCCGTGTTATTAGGGTCAATATTAGCAATGTCTTTGGGAGTTGCCGTTTCCCAATTGATGTCAAAACAACTTGGATATTCATCATCACATTCTTGAGCATTTGCTGTTGCAAATAAGGTAATAAAAAATAATAATAAAAGCACTTTCATCAAAACATATTATACTAAAGTCTAATATCAGTTTACGCTGTAGATAATAATGCCAAATTATTACTTTTAGACCTTTGCATAATTCCCCCAATGTGATTGCCAAAATTATAAGCAATGATATTTCTCTGAAGTGATTTAAGATGTTATCTTTAATGCCTTGTTTGCCGTAGGGTTGTAAATCGCCGTAAAATGAATTTTTTCAGAATCAAAGAATAAAAATTGATTATTTTTATTCAGGTTATCATACTATAATAAAATGGTATGATTAATTTTACGAGTAGAATATTTGCTTGCCTTTGTCTGATACTCTAATTTATGAATATAGGAGCTTATGAATAATACAACCCTCAAAAAAGCGATTGAACAAGTCTTAAAAGAAGACGATAGACTTTGGAACGAAGATAAAACAGAGCTTAATCAAACGCTTCTTTTGGATTTAGTAGAGCATACTGATGAAAAAATAATTGATTTATTGTTTCAAGATAATGATTTTAAAAATAAATTTTTTCTAAAAACTAAAAATGCCTATGTATTTAAGACAAATGACTTTCGTTTTTTTATGGAAGAAAACAAAATCAATAATAGTTATACCGCTTATAAAAATAGAATTGGCTTAACCGATGGTAAAAAATTCCTCAAAAATACCAATGATGTTGTTTTAAATTTCCCATATAAAGATTGTGTTTTAGAAGGTGGACAAAGCACCGAAGAAGGAACAGACACCTATTTTGAATATCAAGAAGAAAAAACGAGAACAGAACAAGGTGAAAAAATAACAGAACCTGCGGGATACAAACAAAAAAACGGCAAACGAAAAGAGATATTTTTAATTCCGTACTTGCTCACGATGAAATAGACAGACTTTTTGACCATAAAGCACTTACACACTGGAAAAAATTCACCAAAGATGGTGAAAATTCCCCTTCTGCGAAGGGGTGGACTGTACAGCAGGATGGGGCAGTGTTAAGAAGAGATACAGACGGCACTATAAAAGAAAATTTAATCATCAAAGGTAATAATTTACTAGCATTACATAGTTTGAAAAAGCAATTTGCGGGTAAAGTAAAACTAATTTATATTGATCCGCCGTATAACACGGGAGGCGATGCCAATATTTTTACTTATAACAATACTTTTAATCATAGTACTTGGCTAACCTTTATAAAAAATAGATTAGAAGTAGCGAAAAAATTATTACGAGATGATGGATTTATCGCTATCGCTATTGACCACACCGAACTTTTTTATCTAGGAACGCTAGCCGATGAAATTTTTTGCAGAGAAAATAGACTCGGGATTATTACAGTTAGACATTTTCCCGGAGGAAGAACAAATGATAAATTTTTTGCTACTACAAATGAATTTATGTTAGTGTACGCTTGCAATATAGACATAGCGAAAGTAAAAGAATTAAATATTAGTGAGGAAAAATTTTTAAAAAAATTTAGCGAAGAAGATGAAAAAGGTAAATATAGGTTAAGTCAATTTGCAAGAATGGGAGAGGGTTTATCCACTACAGTGGGCAGCACATGGTGTTGTAGGAGGTATTGCTACTAAAATGCAAGGCGGTAAATTTGGACATGGATTTGCGAGTAGTGCTTTTACTAAATTTGCGGGGACTAGTGGCTTAATTCCTGGTAATGAGGGAGAATTTAGTGCTAGACGTTTGATAGGTCATGCCGTTGTAGGTGGTACTGCATCATCTTTATCAGGCGGTAAGTTTGCCAATGGAGCTCAAAATGGGGCATATGGATATCTTTTTAATGAGATTGGACTACGAGGAGGAAAGGATGCAAACAAAAACAAGAGAACTTGGGCAGATATTATTGATGAAAATATTACGAAACTTACAACTTCAGATGATGGAGTATTAAAAATGATTTACAGTGGTCCTGGAGAAGATCTTGAAACTGTAAATATTACGAAAGAAGGTAATTTGATATCAATTGATGATCCGAGAGTTGGTAAAATTACCTTCAATTATTCATTATTATCAAAAAATGAAATAAAATGATATAATTTCAAAGGCTCTAACGTTATGGGTAGTAATCCAAATTCTCTTGTAATTTTTAGTAATGATAAGGGTGTCATTGGTTTTAAATCTGATTTTCCATTTTGGGGGCACCAGAAAATATTGCGATTCAAACCTATATTAATAATCTGACATATGAATAACGCTAAGATATTTAGGTTAATTAAATTTTTCTCTCTTGCATTGTGCCTCTTTGCACTAACAAACTGCACTTATCTTTCACACCCACTAGGGGATTTAATCCTTGATGATAATGAAGTTGTGGGTTGGTCGAAAGTAACGATTGGAAGTGAAAAAGAGAGAGCTTATTTAATTGTAGATAAGACTAAAACAGCAGGTGTTTATGAGGGGCGTGTATTGCTAATACAGGGTGAAACTTATATGCAAAAGGTTTTGTTCTCACTTTCAAAAATAGGTGATGATACGTTTATAAATTTTTTTACAGATTCTATTCAAACCTGTTCTTTTGAAAAGAATTGCGAAAAGACTAAAGATTCTAGTAATAAAAAATTTTATTTTACAGGACACATGAAGAAAACACCTAAAGGGTTTGATATTTTTTTATTAGATATTAATCGAATGAAAGGTAATCTAAATAAAAAAGGGTTTGATATTTCAGATGAATGTATTCAACCAGAGGGTACTTTATGCGTAAAATCGTTGTTAGACATTAGCAAGGTGAAAGAAGCAGATATTCTTGATTCTTTAGAAGATACTTCAGATAAATTATTTTCTATTGAAAAATTGACAATAATATTTAATTGACAATAATATTTTTTAATGAAAACATTATTAACAATACGACATATGAATAACGCTAAGATATTTAGTTAATTAAATTTTCTCTCTCTCTTGCATTGTGCCTCTTTGCACTAACAAACTGCACTTATCTTTCACACCCACTAGGGAAATTTTAATCTGTATAAAGGTATACTGAAACAGTCTTTAAAAGAGTTGTTTAGTTATTTTATATGGATATAGATGAAAGGGTAATCTCATGAAGATAGTTTTATTAGATTGAGACCTTTGTATAATTCATAATTTCTTATACTCATTTCAATTTTTCTTTTTTTAAAACCTTTGTTATATGCGAAATAATACGTAACGCATTTGTTTTGTAATGATGTTAACCTTATCAAAATTTGAATCTTTACCAGATAAAAATGCTCCAAGAGCATAAAAATAAGGGATAACAAAACCATCGTTTAGTGCAAAAACATTGGCACCATTATCGATAAGCAGTTGAATAACTTCTGGGTTTTTGTTAGAGAATGCAGCCCAATGTAGGGGGGTATTTCCATCATCATTTTTAGCCTTTACATCGGCACCATTATCAATTAATAGTTGAATAACTTCTGGATTCTCGTTATTGCCTGCCGCCCAATATAAAGGTGTTTTTCCATCAATATCTTTGTCATGTATATCGGAATCATTGTCGATAAGCAGTTGAATAACTTCTGGATTTTTGTTAAAGAGTGCAGCAAAATGTAAGGGTATATTCCCATGATCATCTTTAGCCTTTACATAGGCACCATTATCGATAAGCAGTTGAATAATTTCTGGATTTGTATTAATGACTGCTGCCGAATGTAAAGGTGTTCTGCCATCATCATCTTTAGCCTTTACATCGGCACCCTTATCAATAAGCAGTTGAATAACTCTTGGATTAAAGTTATAATATGCTGCATTATGTAAAGGTGTTGCGCCATCGTTATCTTTACTATGAATATCGGCACCATTATCAATAAGTGGTTGGATAACTTCAGGATTTTTGTTAAATCTTCCTGCTAAATGTAAAAGTGCTTCGCCATCTTTATTTTTATAATGTACATCGGCACCCTTATCGATAAGCAGTTGAATGACTTCTGGGTTTTTGTTATGGCGTGCAGCCGAATGTAAAGGTGTATCTCCGCCATAACTTTTAGCATTTACATCGGCACCCTTATCAATAAGCAGTTGAATAACGTCGAGATTTTTGTTATTGCCTGCCGCATGTAAAGGTGTATTTCCATAATCATCTTTAGCCTTTACATCGGCACCCTTATCGATAAGCAGTTGCATAACGTCTGATTTTTTATTACGCATTGCCGCATGTAAAGGTGTTCTGCCATCATCATTTTTAGCCTTTACATCGGCACCCTTATCGATAAGCAGTTGCATAACGTCTGATTTTTTATTGTGCATTGCCGCATCATGTAAAAGTGTATTTCCATAATTATCTTTATAATGAACATCGGCGCCATTATCGATAAGCAGTTGAATAACTTCGAGATTCTTGTTATTTAATGCCCAATATAAAGGTGTTTGTCCACTTTCATTTTTGTCATGTACATCGGCGCCCTTATCGATAAGCAGTTGAATAACTTCTGGATTCTTGTTATTGGCGGCATAATATAAAGGTGTATTTCCATTATTATCTTTACTATATACATCGGCGCCATTATCAATAAGCAGTTGAGTAATTTCTGGATTACCACTCCATTTTGCCGCATAGTGCAGTGGTGTTCGCTTATTTAAAGCAGTGTTTTTGGGATTAATATCAGCAATGTCTTTGGGTGTTGCTGTTTCCCAATTAATGCCAAAACAATTGGGATCTTTATAATAATCACATTCTTGAGTGCTTGCCGCTGCAAGTAGGATTTTTTCTATTCTATCTTTATCATTTACATCAACATCAGCACCATTATCGATTAATAGTTGAATGACTTTTGGATTTTTATTATCGATTGCATCCTTTATTATAGTATCTCCAAAATAACTTTTATTATTTACATCGGCACCCTTATCAATTAATAGTTGAATGATTTCCGGGTCATTTTTATATTCTACTGCCTCATATAAAGGAATGACTCCATAGATATTTTTATTGTTTACATCAGCGCCATTATCAATTAATAGTTGAATGACTTCTGGATTTTTGTTATAGGATGCCAAATGACCTGCAGCCCAATGTAAAGAGGTACTTCCCTCATTATCTTTATTATGTACATCGGCACCCTTATCGATTAATAGTTGAATGACTTTTAGGTTTTTGTTATGGAGTGCAGCCCAATGTAGAGATGTTTCTCCACCATAACTTTTAGCCCTGACATTGGCACCCTTATCGATTAATAGTTGAATGACTTTTGGATTCCCACTCCATTTTGCCGCATAGTGCAGTGGTGTTAACTTATATGAAGCCGTGTTGTTAGGGTCAATATCAGCAATGTCTTTGGGAGTTGCTGTTTCCCAATTGATGTCAAAACAACTTGGATATTCATCATCACATTCTTGAGCATTTGCTGTTGCAAATAAGGTAATAAAAAATAATAATAAAAGTACTTTCATCAAACCATATTATACTAAAGTCTAATATCAGTTTACGCTGTAGATAATAATGCCAAATTATTACTTTTAGACCTTTGCATAATTCCCCCAATGTGATTGCCAAAATTATAAGCAATGATACTTCTCTGAAGTGATTTAAGATGTTATCTTTAATGCCTTGTTTGCCGTAGGGTTGTAAATCGCCGTAAAATGAATTTTTTCAGAATCAAAGAATAAAAATTGATTATTTGTATTCGGGTTATCATACTATAATAAAATGGTATGATTAATTTTACGAGTAGAATATTTGCTTGCCTTTGTCTGATATTCTAATTTATGAA
The DNA here is from genome assembly GCA_965243565.1 of Gammaproteobacteria bacterium. Lineage (GTDB taxonomy): Bacteria > Pseudomonadota > Gammaproteobacteria > Tethybacterales > Persebacteraceae > CBDEVH01. The sequence goes on along the minus strand of OZ251571.1, from coordinate 1,627,578 downwards.
TATAGGAGCTTATGAATAATACAACCCTCAAAAAAGCATTTGATATTAGTGAATCCGACCAAAATTGACAAAAGATTTTTATGGAGAATAAAGGCATTACAGATGCCCAATTTTTGCTTTATACCACCCCCGGCGGTGATGTCAAAATTGAGGTTTTTCTACAAAATGAAACCATCTGACTTACTCAAAAGAAAATAGCAGAGCTCTTTTTTATTGGGGTTCCCGCTATCAGTAAGCATTTAAATAATATTTTTGAAAGTGGCGAGTTAGTAGAAAGTTCAGTTATTTCCATTTTGGAAACAACTGCCGCAGACCACAAAATCTACAAAACTAAATATTATAATCTTGATGCCGTTATTGCGGTTGGTTATAGAGTTAATTCAAAGCAGGCAACTCAGTTTAGAATATGGGCGACCCAAACGCTTAAAGAATATATTATTAAAGGCTTTGCATTGGATGAACAGCGGTTAAAAAATGGGCAATATTTTGGTAAAGATTATTTTCAGGAATTATTAGAAAAAGTCCGTTCAATTCGTACAAGTGAGCGAAGAATATATCAACAAATCACTGATATTTTTGCCGAATGCAGCATTAATTATGACCCCAAAAGTGATGTAACGAGACAATTTTATGCTACCGTTCAAAACAAGTTTCACTACGCTATTTCAGAAAAAACAGCTGCCGAAATTATTTACGCCACAGCAGATAAGACTAAGCACAATATGGGGTTGACAACTTGGAAAAATGCACCCGCAGGGAGAATTTTAAAATCCGACACTACTGTTGCAAAAAATTATCTATCAACACCAGATATTAAAAAGCTAGAGAGAACTGTTTCATCGTATTTTGATTATATAGAGAATCAAATAGAAAAAAGCAATTCATTCACTATGGAACAATTTGCAACATCAGTAAATAAGTTTTTAGAATTTAATGATTTTAAAGTTTTAAACACTCAAGGAGTAGTTTAAAATATAGAGGCCGAACAAAAAGCGTTTTGTGAATACGATGTATTTAACAAAGGGCAAAAAATTAATTCTGATTTTGATAAACAAGTGAAAAAAGCTCTTAAACAATCATGATAGCACTATATAAAGTAGAAGATTTATCGATTATTAATGTCAAGGAAAAGGCATATGACTATGGGTACAGCATCGATTGATTTAAAAAGCCGTCGTTTGGTATGGCAGAGTACCTACTTGCCACAAACGCAGTTGGTTGAAGATTTGATTGCACAGGCAGGGTTAAATAGTGAGCAATGTCAACGCATAGTTGAGGCTTCTGCTGCTTGGGTTCAGCAAATTCGCACCCACGCCAAACCGGGTTTGATAGAAATATTTTTATCGGAATACGGGCTTTCTACGGATGAGGGTATTGCGATGATGTGTTTGGCGGAATCGTTATTGCGTGTGCCCGACAGCGATACAATTGACGCTTTAATTGAAGACAAGGTGGCGTCGTCTAATTGGAGCAAACATTTAGGGCATTCTACATCGCCTATGGTTAATGCATCGACATGGGCTTTGATGTTAACTGGCAAGGTGCTACAAGAAACGCCTCCGGGTATTGTTGGTAATTTACGCAATGTCATGCGTCGTTTGGGCGAGCCTGTTGTCCGTGTGGCTGTGTCTCGTGCGATGAAAGAAATCGGGAGGCAGTTTATTTTGGGCGAAACTATTAATAGTGCAATGGTGCGTGCTCAAATACTAGAAAAGCAAGGCTATACCTATTCTTACGATATGTTGGGTGAGGCAGCCCGTACCGATGCCGATGCCAACCGCTATTATTTGTCTTATTCTCGTGCTATTGTTGCCATTGCCGATGCTTGTACAAATCGCAGTGTTTACGAAAACCCCGGTATTTCTATTAAATTATCTGCCTTACATCCACGCTATGAAGAGGCACAAAAAGACAGTGTTATGGAAACTTTATTGCCTCGTTTACGTGCATTGGTCATGCTCGCAAAATCTGCCAATATGGGGATTAATATCGATGCAGAAGAGCAGGATAGATTGGAATTGTCATTGGATATTATCGAAAAAGTGTTGGTATTGCCTGAACTGGCACAGTGGGATGGTTTTGGAATTGTCGTGCAAGCCTATAGTAAGCGTGCGAGTTATGTCATTGATTGGTTATATGATTTAAGCGGAAAATTACAACGAAAAATAATGGTGCGGTTGGTCAAGGGGGCGTATTGGGATACCGAAATCAAACGAGCACAGGTTCAAGGTTTGGCAGATTTCTCGGTTTTTACGCGCAAGGCTGCGACTGATATTTCGTATATTGCCAATGCGCGTAAGTTGCTGACGATGACAGATAGAATTTACCCACAATTTGCGACTCACAATGCGCACACAGTAGCGGCAATTATTGCTGAATTACCAACTGATTTAAAATCAAAATTTGAGTTTCAGCGTTTGCATGGCATGGGTGAGGCACTACACGATATTGTTCATACCACCCACAATACTCGCTGCCGTGTCTATGCACCGGTTGGTGCACATAGAGATTTATTGGCGTATTTGGTACGGCGTTTGCTTGAAAATGGAGCGAATAGCAGTTTTGTCAATCAGCTGTTGGATGTTGGCATTGCACCAGAAAAAGTAGTAGAAGATCCCTTTACTCAGTGGAGAATTTTGAAAGCAACAGTAACCAGCGGCGCGAATTTATTTTACCCCGAACGTCAAAATTCGAAAGGCTTTGACCTGAATGATCGCCCAACACTACAAGCCATAGAACAAGCCAGAATACCCTATAAAAAAGCGCAATGGCTTGCACTGCCACTCATTGCCCACAAGCACAATGAAGGCAAAGAAGACAATAAAGGCAATGAGGGCAGCAATACAAGCACTCCTATTATTAATCCGGTAATGCCAGATGACCGAGTGGGTGAGGTAATATGGGCAGTTGACAGTGATGTTAATGCCGCACTAAGCGGGGCGACATGCTGGCAATGTTGCTCGGTGGAACGCACTGCTATTTTAAATCGTGCGGCGGATTTATACGAAGAAAATACCGGCGAAATTTTTGCATTGCTGGCACGTGAATCGGGTAAGACGCTTGCTGATGCTGTTGCCGAAATACGTGAAGCCGTAGATTTTTTACGTTACTATGCGGTGATGATTCCCAATAAGAAAGCATTGGGACGAGTAATTTGTATTTCGCCATGGAATTTTCCGCTGGCAATTTTTACAGGACAAATAGCAGCGTGTCTTGCTGTTGGTAATGCTGTTGTAGCCAAACCTTCTGAACTAACGCCGTTGATTGCCCATTATGCGACTGGTTTGCTGCATCAAGCCGGCGTGCCATTTAATGCACTACAATTATTGCCAGCCGCAGGTGATATTGGCGAAAAACTTGTTTCTGACTCTCGTGTTGATGGTGTTGTTTTTACTGGTTCAACCGCTACTGCCAAAAAAATTCGGAAGTGTATGGCAACCAATTTAGCACCAGCAACACCGTTGATTGCCGAAACTGGTGGTTTAAATGCGATGATAATCGATAGCACTGCATTGCTCGAACAAGCCGTTACTGCTGTTATAGAAAGCGCCTTTCAATCTGCTGGACAACGGTGCAGTGCGTTGCGTTGTTTGTATGTGCAGCAGGATATTTCAGAAGAATTTTATTCTATGCTGATTGGTGCGATGAAAGAATTACGCATGGGCAATCCATGGCAGTTAAGTACCGATAGTGGACCGGTTATTAACGCCAATGCACAACAAAATATAACGACTTATATTAATGCTGCTCGTCAATTGGGTACTGTTATGTTTGAAACGTTGCCACCTGAACAGGGTTATTTTATTGCACCAACACTTATTTCAGTTAATGGTATTGCCGATATTAAACAGGAAGTTTTTGGACCTGTTTTACATGTTGCAACTTTTACTGCTGACGAAATCGATGGCGTGATTGAACAGATTAATGCAAGTGGCTATGGTTTAACATTTGGTATTCAAAGCAGAATTAACGATCGTGTGCAATCGCTGTCTGAAAAAATACGAGCAGGTAACATCTACATTAATCGCAATCAAATCGGAGCGGTTGTTGGGAGTCAGCCATTTGGTGGAGAGGGGTTATCGGGTACTGGACCTAAAGCCGGCGGTCCTTTATATCTATTACGTTTAGGGCAAACACAATCACCAACGATTGCAGATTTATCGGCACACCAATGGAATGCTGAATGTGATTTAACCACCTTGCAAAACCAAATTAATTTAACAAAGCAGGAGAGCACAGGTGATTTTGTTGTTATGCCGGGACCTACTGGTGAACTTAATCAATGGTCGATATTTCCGCGTTTGCCTATTATTTGTGCGGGTCCCGGTGCTGTTTTTGTCGAACAACAAATAAAAGCGGTTAACCAAGCAGGTGGCGTAGCCGTTGGCACCAACGGTGCTTTGTTGGCAGCACATTTAGCCCAATTGCAAAATTTCGGTGGTGTTATATGGTGGGGTGATGTAACGCTTGCGAGTGCCTATGATCAGGTATTGGCTAATCGTTCTGGTGCTATTATTGCTTTAATCACTGGGATTCCAGACAAGACACAGGTATGTAGTGAGCAACATATTTGTGCCGATACCACCGCTGCAGGAGGCAATGCCACCCTATTGGTGAGTGGTGAATTTTAACGAATAGTCGAAATCATGCGGTTGATTTGTTTGCTGTATTTGATGCTGTGTTTGGTGTGGTATGGGGTATGGAGTTTGTTTAAAGCCTTGGTGGATTATCCAGCAGTGCACGGTAAAGCGGTATTCTGACCAATTGAGCCGATGTCATAAAAACGGGTATGGTAGAATATCTATTAGAAAAATGTTCTTAATGTCATTGTCATTGAATATATTAATTTAAAAAAAGGAATAATATTTATGAAAAATAAAATTTTACAAGGAGGGCTTATAGCATCGTTTCTTCTAACAACGGGTTGTGCAACTATTGTAAAAGGCAGCGATCAAACTATACTGTTTGATACCGACCCTACTGGTGCGATATGCTCGATAATGCGTGATGGAGAAACTCTCTATGAGTCGTTTGCAACCCCATTATCGTTGTCAATAGAAAAAGACAAAGACCATCTAATGATTACCTGTAATAAAGACGGGTATAAAGAAAAAATAGTCAATACAGATTCTGAGTTTGAAGGAATGGCATTCGGTAATTTAATTTTTGGAGGTATTATCGGAGTTGGTATTGATGCTGCCAGCGGTGCGATGAATAAATATCCCACGCAAATTATTCTTCCTCTTGAAAGAAACTAACCTACGCTAATTAGTAGTATATGGATGTACACCTATTTTTAATCACTGTTAAAAACAGGTGTTACAGTTTATCTATTATTGAATAAATAACAATTTTTTTATAATACTACAACGATGGTATTGCGGTTGTTATAACGGTTATGTTATGGTGGAGTCGTAATCGATATTAATGCGGTAATGCGATTTTTGGTGTAATTGCCAGTAGTGTTGTTGTAATTGTTGGGTTATTTTTCCGCGTTGTCCGTTGCCAATGCTTTGTTCATCGATTTTTATAACGGGCATAATGCCACCTGCTGTGCTGGTAATAAAAATTTCGTCGGCATTGTAACAGTCATTGGCGGTAATGGCTTGTTGCTTTACCTCTAAGCCGATAGTGTGGCTAATTTCCATCGCTGTTTGACGGGTGATGCCAGATAGCACGCCCGATTCTGGTGTTGATAGGGTTTGATTGGTGATAATAAAAATATTAAAGCCAGGACCTTCTTTTATAAATCCTTTATCGTCAACCAGTACTGCGTTTTGCCCGCCTTTTTCATAGGCTTCGAATTGCCCCATCACCATATCTAACCAATGATAATTTTTTATTTTTGGGTCAATACAGGCTGGTGGAATTCGCTGTTGTTGGCTAATAATTAGGTGTAAACCTTCGTCTTCTTTTGTTATCGAAATATAGGGAATGGCAAACGCATAGAATTGGTTGGTGCATTCTCGAGGATCACGAGAACCGACTTTGGGGAATCCTCGGGTGGCAATCATTTCGACATACGAATCGCGCAATCCGCTTTTAGTAACACAATCCGTTAGTATGGACTGAATTTGTTGTTTGTTATAGGGAATTGACAAACGTAGTTTTTCCATGCTGTTTTGAAATCGATTGAGATGACAGTCTAGGCGAAAAAACGCGCCTTTGTGTACATGGACAACATCATAAGTGGCGTCGGAATGTAAAAACCCCCAATCAAATAATGATATTTTTGCGTCGGCTAATTCGACAAATTTTGAATCAATAAAAGCACATCCTTGCATAGTTATTACCTCTGAATACTGGGATCACAATCAACTGGGCAAATCCAAAGGTTATTGTCTAAATAATCTTGTAAGTATTGTGGATTTTTTAACAGAAAACTGTCAATGGGGATAGGAGCGGCTTGAAGAATGGCGCGAATGGCTTCTTCGTCAAAATCCTTATAGCCGCTAGAAATGATGATAGTGGGAACAGCACTGAGTTCCCCTTTGGGTGTTAGTCGAAAATTAATTTTAACACCAATGGTGCTACGTTTGGGAGTCGATAATGGTGTTTGTAAATGGCGTTCGACTCGTTGTCGAACAATACCGGCAAATTTACTGCCTATTTTAGTTAACCGACTTTGCAATGCATCATTTTTTGCTTTGGCTAAAGCGGCTGCATCCTCTGCGGCTATTCTTTCTTCTTCCAATCGTTGCTTTTCTTGCTTACGTTCTTGGTCTTTTTTACGCTCTTCTTCCAATCGTTGTTCTTCTTGTTTGTGCAGTTCGTCTTTCTTACGTTTCTCTTCTTCTTCTTTTTTCTTCTTTTCTTTTTCTTTGGCTTCTTCTAATTTTTCTTTTTCTTTGCGTTTTTTCTCTACTTCTACGCGTTTCTTTTCCTTGCGCTCGGCTTCTTTGTCTTCTTTTTCTTTGCGCTTTTTCTCAGCTTCTTTCTTTTTACGTTTTTTCTCTGCCGCTGCCTTTTTCTTACGTTTCTTCTCTTCCTCTTCTTTTTTCTTGCGTGCTACATCTGCATCAGGTTTATCGGCTGTTTTTTCCTTGCGTTTTTCAAGCTTTGGTTTTTGCTTTGGTTTGGCAGTGGTCTTGGCTTTTATTTCGGGAACGGGAACCAAAGTAATAACTGTTCTTATGGTGGCGGCTTGGGCTGGTGAGAAGGATTTAAAAAAATCTGAAAAGAAAATAAGACCGAAAAAGAACACCATTATAAACAGTGCTGTTATTGCAGATGTCCATTTGCCGGGCTCGCTTTTATGGTGCAAGTACATGCGACAAAACTATTTTTTATTAACGGCTTCTAAAGCAATGTTGTTGTATCCATTTCTCCGTAAAAGTCCGACTAAATCAAAAACCTTTTGAAATGTCAATTGGTTATCTGCCGCCAAGATAATAGGCTCTTTTTTTAATTTTTCAGGATACAAAATTTCGTATTTTTCAATTTCTGCTATGAGTTGGTCTGCGTTTAAATCTTCTATTGTTTCATTACTTTCATGGTTTATCAACGTATAGTTGTCTTTTTTGCCTGATAATTCATATTGAATTTCTATTGCTGCTTGAGGTATCTCGTTCAACGGCGTATCCCCGACAGTGGGTACATCAATAATACCTTGATTAAATAGCGGTGCTGTAATCATAAAAATAACGAGCAATACCAGCAATACATCAAGATACGGTACAACGTTAATGTCGCTGATTGGACGCGTTTTTCTGCGTCTCATAGATTGCGTGTTATGAGGTTGAGATAACGATTGGCAAAAGTATCAAATCGGAGGCTGAAGCGGTCGATTCGTGTACTAAAATAGTTATAAGCAATGACTGCCGGAATGGCAGCCAATAATCCCATGGCAGTGGCAATTAATGCTTCGGCAATGCCCGGTGCCACCAAAGCAATGGTTGCTTGCGAGGTATTGGTGAGCGATTGAAAGGCAGAGATAATGCCCCAGACTGTTCCCAATAAACCAATATACGGGCTAACACTGGCAACTGTGGCTAAAAACTGCATGTGTCGTGCTAAAAATTCTTCTTCGTTTTGAATAGCAACATCGAGAGTGCGTCTAACGCTTTCGGTAATCATGTTAACATCATCACCGCCGACTTCACAGGCTTTTTTAAATTCATCTTGAGCAAATAGAAATAATTGCACTAGACCGACTTTGTGATAGTCTGCTTGTCGTGCTCGTTTTTCGAGTGTCTCTATATTTTTACCCGACCAAAAGTCTTGTTCAAATAAATCGCACGATTTTTGATACCGCCTAAGTACGATGCGCTTACGTAAAATATACCACAGGGTAAAATATAGCATGGTAATCAATATGATTAAAATTCCCTGTGCAAACGGGCTTGCTTTAAAAACAAGTTCTAATAGACCTAAATTCGATGACATAACTTTTTGATTCTACACAATAGTTGAGATCTTTGTATAATTTAAATTACAGGTGGTGTAGGGATGCCATCTTGAATGATTTCCCCTTGTTTTTTTGTAATCTTGTCCACCACTTTGTAGAGCGTATTTATTTTATTATTGATTATATTTTAAACGGCTTGCGTACAAAATCAGGGATTTTTTGGACTCGAAAAGGAGGCGGTGTTACGCAAACGACTGTTATCGCCGCGGTTGTAATTAACTGTTGATCGGTAGAACGATGAATGTATTGTTTAAAGTAAATTCGTGTGGATGACATTTTGTCGATGCTGGTCGTTATGTCGAGCAAATCATCTAAATAGGCGGGTTTAATGTACTTGATATCCAGCCCTTGTACGGCAAATAGTATGCGGTTATCGCGTAACGTTTGTTGTTCGAGATTTTTTTCTCTTAACATTTCAGTGCGTGCGCGTTCCAAAAAACGTAAGTAGGAGGCATGATAAACCACCCCTCCTGCATCAGTGTCTTCGTAGTATATTCGGCACTGATAGATAAATGTCATCAGTCGGTATTATCAAATATAGGGGTTGACGGTGCGGGTAATCCCATGTGCAAATACAACTGTGCTGTTGCAACTCGGCCGCGGGGTTGGCGTGTAATAAAGCCTTCTTTTAATAAATAAGGCTCGATAAATGATTCGAGTGTATCGGTGGACTCACCAATCGCCATAGCGAGTGTTTCTAACCCGACAGGTCCGCCACCAAAACGCTCTAATAATGCTCGTGTATAGCGTAAGTCGGTGCTGTCTAAACCGGCAGTATCGACTCCCAATGTTGTTAATGCGGATTGAGCAATGGCTTGTGAGATAACGCCATCGCCTTCTACTTGTGCAAAATCGCGAGTGCGTCGCAACAACCGATTGGCGATTCGTGGTGTGCGTCGTGCCCGATGAGCGATGATTTTTATTGCATCGTCATTTACTTGAACGCCTAAAATGCGACTGCTGCGACGAGTAATTTCTTCCATGTCGCTGTGATTATAAAATTCGAGATTACAAACAATGCCAAAACGATCTCGTAATGGTGCGGTTAGACGACCTGCCCGCGTTGTTGCACCAATTAATGTAAATTTGGGTAAGTCTAATTTAACCGCTCTTGCACCTGATCCTTCACCTATGACAATATCAAGGCGAAAATCTTCAAGTGCTGAATACATGGTTTCTTCGATGGCGGGGTGTAAGCGATGAATTTCGTCAATAAATAATACATCGTTATCGTTGAGCCCAGTCATTAAAGCTGCAATATCACCAGCCCTTTCAAGCGCAGGTCCGGTGGTGATATGAAGTTGTGAGCCCATTTCTGCCGCAATAATCATCGCCAATGTTGTCTTACCTAAACCGGGAGAGCCAAATAATAAGGTGTGGTCAAGCGATTCTTTGCGGGCAATCGCTGCTTGAATAAATACCCGTAATTGCTTACAAATCGGCTTTTGCCCTATATAGTCATCAAGACATTTAGGACGTAAGCTTAAATTTTTTTGCAAACTAGATTGAAATTGAGTGTTTATATCTTGTTTCATCACAGGGCACTAGCGAATAAATATTTTTAAATATTGTATTCTACCCTTATAATATAAGTAGGGAATTACTTTATAAGGAGGAATTGTAATGCAGAGAGTAAAAGATATATTAAAAAGCAAAAAAAAGCGTGGTGAGATTTTGCAAGTTGTGTCTAAGCAGCCGATAATGGACGCTATTGGAATCATGGTAACTCACGATACAGGTTCTTGTGCTGTGTATGATGGAGAGCATTTTTTAGGCATGATTACTTTTCGTGAAGTATTAATCGCGATACACGAAAAAGGTTTTTCGCAAGTAGACAGTGTTCGGTGTGGGGATATGCTTAGCGGCGAAAATGTTTGTGCGATGCCCGAGGATACCATTGACCAAATTCGTAATATTATGACATCGAATCATATCCGTTATTTACCAGTTGTTGTGGACGGTCATTTATCAGATATTATTTCTTTTTATGATGTTGCAAAATCCGCGGCCAAAGCGGTTGACTTTGAAAACAGAATGCTAAAAGAGTACATAGGAGATTGGCCATCCGCTTCTGATGAATAGACAGGAGCGGATAGAAAAAGTTCAGCATTGTCTAAATAAAAGCGGAGTCAATTACCACTTAAAAAATCTAGAAGACAATACCGCTACCGCGCAATTAGCAGCTGAGGCGTTGTCTTGTCCGGTTGCTTGTATTGCTAAGTCGATATTATTTCGGGCCGCAGATAAGGCTGTTTTAGCAGTATTATGTGGCGATAATCGGGTGAATGTTAAAGCCTTATCAAATATTGTGGGTAAACCCCTAAAAAAAGCCGACGCTGCCTTTGTACAAACCGTTACTGGTTTTGAAATCGGAGGTGTGCCACCCATCGCTCATGTTAATAATGTTGAGGTGATACTCGAAAAGAAAATGCAAAACTACCCGCTAATGTGGGCTGCAGCTGGCTCTGCCTATACAGTTTTTGGCATTAATCCAAATGATTTGGCAACGGTTGCTATTGCTAATTTTTTTGACTTTGCTGAATAACTGAATGTTTTGGTGGATACTACCGACGCTTTGTGCGGCAGTATTGCAAATAGTACGAACGGGGCTACAAAAAAAATTATCGAATGACATCGATATTTACTCTGCGACATGGGTGCGTTACGCCTTTGCCTGCCCTTTTGCTATTATGGCTTTGTTATGGTTAGGGCTCGTGCAACCCACTTTATTGGATGTGAACAAACAATTCCTCTTATACTGTTTGCTGGCGAGTATTGCTCAAATAATTGCTACTTTATTATTACTGCGTGCTTTTAATTATAAAAATTTTGCAGTCGGTACCACTTATGCCCAAACAGAAGGCATTATTTTTGCAGTGATTGGACTCCTGTTTTTTGGTATGACACTGCCTATTATAGGGGTGATTGGTATGGGTTGTGCAACCATAGGCATAGCGTTAATGGCACAATCCAAAGCCGACAATAAGCCATCGACAGCGGCTTATAAAGCAGCTGGTTTAGGGTTGGGTGCGGGCTTGTTTTTTGCGCTTACCATCCTTAATATTCGTCTAGCGTATGCGGTATTACAAAAGCATCATGCAACCGAATTGGTAGATGCTGGTTGGCAAGTCAGTATTTTTACGCTTGCGGTAATGGTATTAATGCAAACCATATTACTTATTCCTATTATAAAAAAACAAGCATTTCGGAAAATCATGCGTCATGCCAGAGTAGCGGCATTAATCGGACTAACTAGTTTTGTTGGCTCTTTTTTATGGTTTTTGTGCTTTTATTTAACCAACCCTGCCTACGTTAAAACATTGGCATTAATCGAATTACCATTGGCCTATTTAATCAGCCAGCGTGCCTTTAACGAACAAATCAATCGTTATGAAATCTTGGGCATGGGCTTTGTTGCCATTGCTGCCGTTTTGGTGGTATTGGCGAGTGTGTAAAATAGATCACGTTTACTGCCGATGATAATACTTAGGATACGACATTTATCGGCTACTACTGATAGCACATTGGCATTATTTTATGATGAAAACAAAGATGACAACGCAACAAAAATATTAGAATACTGCTGTTGTTTTATTGGTTTGCCAGTATTGGCTTTTACCGATACCGAGCGAGCAATTGAAATGTATAGGGCATTGTTTGCAGGTGCGACAGTAGATACAATTAGCCACCGCAGTAATGAAGCCGTTAAAGGAGAAGCATAATGAAAAAAGAAGCAAGCGAAAAACTGTCGGCATTGCGTGCAATGTCACGTCAACGAATGGCGGATTTATTTGCCAATGACAGCAAGCGGTTTAATCATTTTTCGGTGGGCTTTGATGACATCTTATTGGACTTTTCTAAAACCACACTTTGTCAAAAATCGCTATCACTACTACTAGAATTAGCACGGGCAGCACAAATACAAGAGCAACGTGATGCCATGTTTAGCGGTAAAAAAATTAACCGCAGTGAAGACCGTGCGGTACTACACACCGCGTTACGTGCTAGCCGATGCAACAGTAAGCTAGAAGGCATGATCGATACGATTCACCGCGAACGCGAACGCATGTTGGCATTTGCTGAGGGCTGTCGGCGAGGGAGCATTGTCGCAGCAGACGGCAACCCTTATACCGATGCTGTCAATATTGGCATTGGTGGTTCCAATTTAGGTCCGTCAATGGCAACCGCTGCCTTGACCCCCTTTGCTAAAAATGGGTTGCATTTGCATTTTGTATCCAATATGGATGGTGCCGATATTGGTGATACATTGGAAAAACTATCACCTGAAAGAACATTGATTATTATTTCATCAAAAACCTTTGCCACTGTTGAAACAATGATCAATGCCACCCGTGCCTGCGAATGGTTACAAAAAAAATCTGATACAGCAGTACAAACACAAGTGGTTGCGGTAACCGCAGATGCACAAAAAGCACGTGCATTTGGCGTCAATGAAATATTTGTTTATGACGATTGGGTGGGCGGACGATACTCGTTATGGAGTACTGTGGGCTTGCCATTGGCATTGGCAATAGGCAGCACTCACTTTGGCGAGCTACTAGATGGTGCTGAGACAATGGATAAACATTTTTGCAATGCGCCATTAGAACAAAACTTACCACTGCTGTTGGCATTGGTGGGTATATGGCATCGCAATGTTTGTGAATACCCCACACGAGCAATCCTACCGTATGACCAACGCTTAAATTTACTACCCTCTTATTTGCAACAGCTAGAAATGGAGAGCAATGGCAAGCGCATTTTAACAGATAACACAATAGCATCAACGGCAACGGCACCAGTGGTATGGGGGAGTGCGGGAACCAACGCACAACACGCGTATTTTCAGATGTTACACCAAGGCACCGATGTTGTGCCGTGTGAGTTTATGGTTGCTGCTCGTCCAATTAATGCTAATGACGAGCAACACAAGTTATTATTGGCAAATTGTCTGGCACAATCGGCAGCATTAATGGGTGGAGACATGAGTGCTGATAAGGCACATCGACATTTTGTTGGCGAATGTCCATCGGTAACGATTTTTTACCGCGAACTGTCCCCTTATACACTGGGGAGTCTTATTGCACTGTACGAACATCGGGTTTTTTGCGAAGGAATAATATGGGGTATTAACTCATTTGACCAGTGGGGGGTCGAGTTGGGCAAGATAGTAGCCAAAAACCTACGCCCACTACTGGACAAAACCGCTGACCGCACAAAGCAGGATGCTTCAACACAAGGTTTATTAACTCATTATGATGGGCTGGCAGAGTAAATAATTTATTTTGAAAAAAAGCGAAAGCGTAAAACACCCATCATAAATAAGCCACCGCATAGCATACAAAGGATGCCGATATAGTCGTAAATATCGAGTAGCTCGCCGTAAAATAGCCAGCCAAATAATGCCGCCCACCCTATTAGAACGTAGTTGTAGGGTTGTAGTACCGACGCTTTTGTGTATTCCAAAGACTTGACAATGAGCAAATGGCAAAGAATACCGCTAATGGTAAGTAAGATTATTAACAGCCATAGGGTTGGGGTGGTAGGTGTTTCCCACTGTGCAATACCCAAGGGGGCAGAAGCGATTAATCCAATGGTGGACATATAAACCATGCTAACGCGAAAGCCATCGGTAATGGTTGAAAATCGCGTAATGACATTGTACAAAGCAAACAAAAAAGCCGCACCGACAATAATGAGTGAATGAATTTCAAACACGCCACTGCCCGGGCGAATAATAAACATTGCCCCAGTAAAGCCCAATAGCAATGCAATTACTTCTTTTATGCCCACACTCTCTTTTAATATGGGAATGGCCATTAAGGTTGCGAGAATAGGAAAAAGCATAAAAAGAGCATGGGCTTTGGCAATACCGATGTATTGTAATCCAGTAAAGAAAACAGCAATTTCTATTACCATCAGTACGGATCGTAATACTTGCATCCACGGATTTTTAGCCCGCTTAAATAAATTAAAAAAAGCAAGTGGTGTTTTTTCGGTTGTCATTGCCCACCACCAAGCAAATATAATAAAGCCAATATGACGTACAAAAATAATTTGCGCAATAGAAAATTGTTGTAGCATGTGCTTAGATAGTGAATCCTGCAAGACGATACATAGAGTCGAAAGCAGACAAATGGCAATGCCTTTGCTTTGATTGGTCATGTTTGGATTATGTTTTGGAGGCAGCCAATTGGGCTTTAAGGATAGTAGGGTGAGTCTTGCATTTGCAAATGCAGTTTATCACCTGTATAAGGATGGTTTTTAGCGACTTTTTCGTTTAATTCAACACCTAGTCCGGGTGCAGTAGGCGGAATAATGTAACCATTTTCTATAACAATAGGAGAAGATAACAGACTTTGATGAAATTCGTTGCCGCTACCAATGGTTTCTAAAATGAGCAAATTAGGGATAGATGCACCGAGTTGAATGTTGGCTGCCCATTCGATGGGACCAGCGTAGAGGTGTGGTGCTATTTGTGCACAAAATGCCTCTGCTAATATGGCGACTTTTTTGGCTTCCCACAGCCCACCGACACGCCCTAATGCGGGTTGGAGTATGGATGCGGCTTGTTGTCGTAATACCGTTGCGAATTCCATTTTGGTACACAACCGTTCGCCGGTGGCAATGGCAATAGTGGTTTGGCGGGCAACCTTGCCCATGTCGGCAGAAGCATCGGGTGGAATGGGTTCTTCAAACCATAATGGGTCGTAAGGCTCGATATGCCGTGCCAAGCGAATGGCAGCGGCGATGGTAAATTGTCCATGGGTGCCAAACAGTAAATCGGCTCTATTGCCAACAGCCGCACGAATTTGTTTGCAAAATTCCACACTGCGTTCGATGTCGTCTAATTTTGGTTGATGTGCACCAAAGGCGGTATAAGCACCAGCTGGATCAAATTTGACGGCGGTAAAACCTTGGTCCACCATGCGTTTGGCACAAGCCGCCGATTGACTAGGCGACGAATAAAAAGAATCGTCTTCTTGTTCGTTGGGGTAAAGGTAGGTATAACAGCGAAGTCTATTGCTTATTTTTCCGCCTAATAATTCGTATATTGGGGTTTCGCGTGATTTACCGACGATGTCCCAACAGGCAATTTCTAAACCTGAAAAAGCCCCCATCACGGTTAAATCGGGGCGTTGGGTAAAACCTGAAGAATAAACTTGCCGAAACATGGTTTCGATTTGGCTAGGGCTGTTGCCCTGCATGTAGCGAGCAAATACATCTTCAATAACGGCACTCATGGCGATTGGTCCGACACTGGCGGCATAACACTCACCATAACCAACAATGCCACAGGCAGTGGTTAATTTTATAAATATAAAATATTGCCCGCCAAAACGTGGGGGTGGATTAGCGACAACAAAAATTTCTAAGTCTTGTAATTTCATTTAAAGTAAATTGTATAGTAATATTTTTTTGTTATAACTTAATTTAGACCATGCCATAACTTTTAGTTATTTTGATGATTTTTATATAGCAGTATAGTACCTATTGATTTGCCATATTTACGGCAGCCTAACGCCCTTAAAAATACTACTTTAGTTTTGCCATTTCATGGATATGGTTCGCATCAGTTTGGCAACAACCGCCTAGTATGGTGGCACCATGGGTTTTAAAGCGGTGGGCAAGTTTTGCCATATTTTTGGGTGTTAGGTCTTCGCGTTTGCCTAAAAAATCGGTGGGGTTGCCACTACTTTGCGATAGATTGGAAATATAGCCACCACTGGGTTGGGTGGTTAAAAAGGTATTAAATTTAAAGCCAAAAGGCACGTTTAAGCTTTTTATTTCATTTAGATTTTGTTCGTATGTTTCGGGTGATACACAAGCGAGTATAACGCCCAATAAATTGCTGCGATCGATAGCGTTAATAATATCGGTTATTTTTTCATGGCTGGGTAAGTGAGTGCCTTGTGAAATATGCATACCAATTAAGTAAGGTTTATTAAATGGTTTAATGGCTTCTATTGCCATTTTAATTTCTTTGCCACTGCTGAGTACGTCAAAATAAAAAAAGTCAACATAAGAATTTAAAAAGCTCGCTTGTTCGTAAAAATCTTGCCGAATTTCGTCTTCGTCTCTGTCGTCTGCTTCATATGTATTATTTTGTGGTGGCAAGCCGCCAGCAACCAATACGTGCGGATGTTGTGCTTTGGCTTGTTGTGCGATTTCACCGGCTTTTTTATTTAAATACTCAAACTTGTCTTCTAGTCCGTTTTCGCGCAATCGTTTTCTTCGGGTGGTAAATGTGGTGGTTACAATAACTTCTGCGCCCGCTTTTATAAAATCCAAATGTATGTCTAACAACAGCGGATGGTATTTTTCTTGTAGGAGCGCATTGGCACTCCACAGCGTTCCTTGTGGTTGCATGCCTTTTGCAAATAATTCTTGTCCCATACCACCATCGAGGATGCGGATTGTTTTAAAAAAATCAAGATTCATAGTTGAGCGTCTATTTATACAAAGACGTGATTATAGTTTATGTTTGGGAGGTGTCAGCGGTTAAACTACTGTGAATCGAATGATGAATAGAAAGCAAGACGGGGGTGAGATATAAGATAAGAAAAGTGGCAAAGCCCAAACCAAAGGCAATGGATATTGCCATGGGGATAAGAAACTGTGCTTGTATTGACGATTCAAAAATAAGCGGCACCAAGCCAACAATGGTGGTTAGAGAGGTTAAAAATATGGCACGTAAGCGGCGGCAAGCGGTATCGGCAATAATGGTTTGATGGTTGGTATAGGGTTTGTTTTTTCGGGCGATATAATCGCGTACCAAAATAATGGAATCGTTAATGATTATGCCATTGAGCGCAAACACGCCAAAGGCGGAGAGTATAGACATATCATAGCCCATTAGCCAATGTCCTAACATCGCACCGATAACACCAAAAGGAATGGTTAATATAATGACCAATGGCAGTGTCCACGAAGAAAAAGCAGCGGTTAATAAAACAAAAATACAGATAAAAGTAAGTACCAAGCCGTATTTCATATCATCTGTGGTTTGCTTTTCGTCTGATTGGCTGCCTTCAAAACTGTAGCCAACGCCGTATTGATTAACGATATCGGGCAAAATATCATTTTCTAGTTGTTCCAAAACAGGGGCTACTTCGGTTTGTTTAAAATCAATATCGGCAATAACATTAATAATTGATTGTGAATTAATGCGCGAGATGGTATTGAACCCGCTTTGGCGGGTGATAGTAACCAAATCAGCGAGGGGCAGAAACCGCTTATCGGGTGTTTGAATAAGTATGTTATTGAGATTTAATTCGTTAAGTGATTGATCATTAATAGTGTCTAACAGCAGCCGTAATTCGGTTTCGTCCAAGCCTTTATAGAGGGTTTGAATATGATAGCCGTTAATCGCTCCTTGTAATTGATTGGCAATACTT
Organism: Gammaproteobacteria bacterium; assembly: GCA_965243565.1. Taxonomy (GTDB): domain Bacteria; phylum Pseudomonadota; class Gammaproteobacteria; order Tethybacterales; family Persebacteraceae; genus CBDEVH01. The sequence continues at coordinate 1,609,773 of OZ251571.1, read as the reverse complement.
TCTACACTTAAATTGAGTAGCCGTGCTTTTGAGGTGAGTGAAAACAATAACTGTTGCTTGCCATAGGGCATATCGTCAGTGGGTGCGGACACTCCTTTGATAGAAGGCAGTAAGGCTTTTAATGCAATGGCAGCGGCTTTCAGAGAATCTGCATCTTTGCCATTTAAGCGAATTTCGAGGTCTTCGCCTGCTGGACCGCCCCGACTTTCACGCAATGATAATTTTTCTATCCGAGAATCTTTTTTTAAATACTTTTGCCACTCTCGTGTAAATTGCCGTGTACTAATATCGCGTTCATTAGGGGGAGTTAGTTCGACAACCAAACTGGCGTGTTCTTTGCCACGGTCTTTATAGCCGCCTTTGCCCAGATAAATAGAAGAATATTTTAATAATGGCTTGTCTTGACTAATTTTATTGGCTGCCACAGCAGCGGCTTTTTCGATATTGCGCATGGACTTTTCAATATGAGTAACAGGAGTGCCAGCAACAAAGGTAACTTGTGCTTGTACTCGGCTCAACTCGGCACCGGGAAAAAAACGAAATCGCAATGCCCCACTCATGATTAAGGAAATTGTTAAAAATAGAATAAACAACATGAGTGCCAGAGTTACCCATCGATATTTTAGTGCCAACAATACGCTGGGTCGGAAAATATGATTTTGAAATCGCAAAAATTGTTGGTTAATACTTTGCCTTGTTTTTATTTTTGCCTTTTTATTCATGTTGTTAAAGGTGTGCGATAGATGACCGGGCAATACAAAAAAACATTCAAATAAAGAGGCCACTAAAACACTAATAACGACCATGGGAATGGCAAAAATTATCGAGCCAATGGTGCCACCGATGAGCAAGATAGGAAAGAATGATGCGATGGTGGTAAAGGTGGATGTAACCACTGAAGGCAGCATTTCTACTGCACCACGAAGGCTGGCTTTTTTATGATTTAAACCGCGTTCGTGATGATACAAGGCGTTTTCGCCCACCACTATGGCATCGTCCACCACAAGCCCAGTCACCATAATAAAAGCAAATAGACTAATCATGTTAATTGATTCACCGACTGAATAAAGAAAAGCCAAAGCCACCATCATGGTGGCAGGAATCCCAATGGCAACCCAAAACGCGACCCGTGCATTTAAAAAAATAAAAAGAATGATTAACACCAATATCAAGCCTTGTGATCCGTTTTTAATGAGTAAATTAATACGAGATTGAATCGACTTCCACCGCTGGTTATGGGCAATAATTTGAATATTGGGAGGCAATGAGGCTTGTTTTTTGTCTAACCAATCTGTTATTTTTTTTGCACTGTCCACAGAGTTACCGCCGGTTTTTTGTTTAAGTAAAAATTCTACTGCGACTACACCATTAAAATAAATAATAGAAGGGCTGCTGTTTTCATCTAATCGACGTTCGATGGTGGCAAAATCGCCCAATCGTATTTGTTGATTATTGCTATCTGAAATAATGATATTTTTTAATAAAGAAATATTTTGGGTTTTGTTGTCGGCACGTAAAGAGTAACTGCCAGCAATATCAGCAGCCGTTGTATTAACATTTTGGGCGCGAATTTGCTGGCTGATTTCACGTAGAGAGCGTCCTGATTCTTGCAATTTTTGCTGATTAACACGGATTTCAAGGTGCGATGTTGGCAAGCCTGATACTTCGACTTCTGTTATATTTAATGAGATGAGTTCATTTTGCAGCTGTCGAGCAAGGCGTCTGAGCTGTTCTAATGGTGCACCGATTAAAGCCAAACGCATAATGTTTTCATGTCGTCCGCCAACGCTGATTTTGGGTGTTTTGCTGTCGCTAGGTAAATTGGGTTTTGCCAAATCAATATACCGCCGTACTTCTTTGGTCATGGCATCTATGCTAATGTTTTCGGGAAACTCAAGATAAATCACACCAACGCCTGTCCGTGCGACAGAAGACATTTTTTTTAAAGCAGTGATGTTGCGCAGCTGATTTTCGAGCGGGATAATAACGGCATTATTGACGTTTTCGGTGCTGGCATAAGGCAATGACGTTTTAACTGTAATCATTTGCCGTGAAAATTCTGGAAAAAAGCGAATTTCCATGCGTTCTACTACAAAAATTCCACTTAAAATCATTAATAAAATGATTAAATTAGGGGCAATACGATGCTGAATGAATGCGTGCAATAATCTGACCATAAGATGCCATACTACCATAGTGTGAACTATTTATATTTATATGGTAAAGAATTACTCATAAAGGGTAGAATCACACTCTAATGCAACGTAATATTCGTAACTTTTCTATCATTGCTCATATTGATCATGGAAAGTCCACTCTTGCTGATTTGCTAATCAGACACTGTGGTGGATTAAGCGATAGAGAAATGAAAGAGCAAGTGCTAGACACGATGGATATAGAGCGCGAACGTGGCATTACCATTAAGTCACAAACAGCGTCGTTAACCTACCAATTACCTGATAAATCTATATGGTCTCTTAATTTAATTGATACCCCCGGGCATGTTGATTTTTCTTACGAAGTATCTCGATCGTTGGCTGCCTGTGAAGGCGCTGTATTAATTGTGGATGCCACGCAAGGTGTGCAGGCACAAACCATTGCCAGCTGTAATGCCGCTGCAGAATTAAACCTAGAAATTATCCCTGTTCTTAATAAAATTGATTTGCAATCGGCAGATGTCGAACGTTGTTGTCAAGAAATAGAAGACATGATGGGCATTGACACAACGGATGCAGTATCGGTCAGTGCTAAAACGGGAGTTGGTGTGAATGATATTTTACAAGCCATTATTGACCGTATTCCACCACCAGGCGGCAAAAAAGACGTGCCACTCAAAGCATTGATTGTTGATTCATGGTTTGATAAATACCTCGGGGTGGTTATTTTAGTGCGTATTGTTGAAGGACAATTGAGACAACGCCAAAAAATTCGCTTTTTTTCAAACAATGAAGTATTCAATGGCGATTCAATTGGCATATTCACTCCTAAAATGGAAGCAAAAGAAACCTTATCGGTGGGTGAGGTCGGTTATGTTGTTACTGGTTTAAAAGACATTCGTATTGCACAGGTGGGCGATACCATTACCATTGACAACGAACCTTGCATAAAACCATTAATCGGATTTAGGCAGGCAAAATCACATATTTTTGCCAGTTTTTATCCGTCTAGTTCCAACGACTTTCCGCTGTTACGTGATGCAGCTGAAAAACTACAATTAAACGATGCGGCTCTTTCATTTGAAACAGAAAAATCACCTGCTTTAGGGTTTGGTTTGCGGTGTGGTTTTTTGGGTATGTTACACATGGAAATCACCCAAGAAAGGCTCGAAAGAGAATACAATGTTGATATTATCGTTGCTTCTCCTGGTGTTGCTTATCAAGTTGTCAATTCATTGGGTGAACAAAGCATTATCGATCATCCCTCACGTTTGCCAGAATCCTCTAAATTATCAGAAATTCGCGAACCTATTGCCGATATAACCATTGTCGCTCCTGATACCGAAATAGGTTCAGTCATGTCGCTTGCCGTTGAAAACAGAGCTATTCAAAAGAAAATAGAATATACCGGACGGCAAGTCGTCCTTCATTACGAAATGCCATTGGCAGAATTAGTGGCGGGCTTCTTTGATCAATTAAAATCTGCCACTCACGGTTATGCGACCATGGACTACGACTTTAAATATTATCAACGCTCTGATATTGTGCGGGTAGATATATTGGTCAATGGCGAAAAAGTTGATGCATTATCGATTCTGACACCTCGCGAGTTTTCGACCAATCGAGGCCGTTATTTAGCGGAAAAAATGGGCAAGTTAATTCCACGCCAAATGTTTGATATTTCCATTCAAGCCGTCATTGGCGGTAAAATCATCGCCCGCGTGACAGTCAAAGCATTACGCAAAAACGTAACCGCCAAATGTTATGGAGGCGATGTTTCTCGTAAGCGTAAATTGCTCGAAAAACAGAAATCAGGAAAAAAACGTATGAAGCGATTTGGGCGTGTCGAAATCCCACAAGAGGTATTTTTGGCATCGATGCAAAAGGGAGAATAATAAGATATGTTCTTTGATGCGTTATTATGGGTTATCTTTATTATTTCTGGTTTATTGTCCATTTACTATTTGGTCATTCGCCATGATGCCGACGAAAAAAAACAAAAAAAGATCGATTCTTGGCTTGGTATTTTTCCAGAAGTTTGCCTTTTTAGTGGTGCCATTGGCCTATTTCGATTGTTCTATCGCATTTTCCCATCAACATCTCCCGACACTGTTTTTTTAATACTTACCAGCTTGGCATTAATTGTCTATTTATTTTATGTCTATCGTAAGCAAACAGAAGAAACAATAAAAAACAGAAAAACAGTTCGAGACATCTTTTTCTGCTTGTTGTTTGTCTTTTTGCTGAGGGGATTTTTTTACGACTATTTTTATATCCCATCAAAATCGATGTTGCCAACACTCACCGTTGGTGATTTGGTACTAACCGACAAAAAAGCCTATGGTTATCGAGTGCCTGCTTTTCATAATTATTTATCCAAAGGCCGAGAGCCAGAGCGTGGAGAAATCATTGTCTTCCGCAAACCCGGTGCCGAAATATTTTATATAAAACGAATCGTTGCTGTGCCCGGTGATACGTTGCATTACAGCGAGCAAAAACAACTGTCTATTAATGGTGTGCCATTGGCGACAACCGACACTAATGAGACTTACGAAAACATTCCGCATTTTAAAGAAAATTTTGATGCTGGATGGCATAGTATATTGGTTGAAAATGGTATTAATTTAATGTATATAACGCCCGCCATAGATTCCTGTTACCTTACGCAAGTTGAAAAAGGCAATACTCTCACTTGCACTATTCCCGAAGATAATTACTTTGTTTTAGGTGATAATCGCGACCATAGCAACGATAGTCGGTTTTGGGGTTTTGTGCCAAAAGACCGTATTGTTGGCCCGGCTAAAGTCATTTTATTTAACTTTAATGGAGTGAGCCGATTTTTTAAATCATTGGCATTAAAATCCGAATGAAAAGTCTACCACTGCATACCTTTAGCGATTCTGATTTAGAGCAATTGGCGTTGACTTCTCGTAGTTACGGACAGCCCAACAATGAGCGGCTAGAATGGTTGGGTGATAGTATTTTGGACCATATACTCTCTGTCAAAATATACAAGGAATTTCCACAAGCAAACGAAGGCACTTTATCAACCGTCCGCGAACAACTAGTAAGCGGCAGTTATTTGGAATCTGTCGCAAAAAAAATAGGGCTAGACAAATCTGTACGTATGGGCAATACGCAACACACCAAGCCAATGAGTTGTGCTGCTGATGCACTCGAAGCGTATATAGCCGCCGTTTATTTGGACGGAGGTGATGTTGAAGCACTAATACAATCGCTTTTTACAGAGGGATTACAAGCGTTAAAACAAACCATTCAAGAAGCAGGTGTTGGTAGTTTAAAAGATGCCAAATCTCAATTACAACAAAAGTTACAAGCCGATGGCAAAACATTGCCCGTTTATCAATTAAAAGAAACTATAAAAAAAGACAATCAATCATTTTTTGTAATGCAATGCACCATTGATAATTTTATCGCCGAAGCAACTCAAAGTTCAAAAAAAATCGCCGAACAGGAATCTGCAAAAAAATGTTTAGACTATCTTTTAAACAATGACTCATAAACACAGCGGATCAGTGGTTATTGTTGGTCGTCCCAATGTCGGCAAATCCACTTTAATTAATGCCTTGGCAAAATACAAAGTCAGTATTGTGTCGCAACACCAGCAAACCACTCGAACAGTCAATAAATCGTTTATAGACGACGATGAAGATAGACAAGTCGCCTATTTAGACACGCCGGGATGGCAAAAAAAGCATACAGGGCAATTTAATCGATCCCTCAACGCGCTTGCTGAAGCCGCAATAGAAGAAGCAGACGTTATTGTCTTTATGATTGTGGCAGCACAGTGGACAAAAGCAGACGATCTATTTTTATCGCGCATACCAAAAGACAAACCCATCATTGCAATCATGAATAAAATTGACCAAATAGACAAAAAAGAAACTCTATTACCCAAAATAGCCGACTTATCCAAGCGTGCTGATTTTATAGCAATTATTCCTATTTCGGCAGAAAAAAAGATGGGGTTAAATGCCCTACAAAAAGAAATCAAACTACATTTAAATCAGGATATAACAGCACAATCCACTATACAGCCAACTGTACAAGATGAAGAAGAACAATCATTTTATATTGCCGAACTCATACGAGAAAAATTATTTCGTCATTTAGGTGATGAACTGCCTTATTCAGTAGGTGTTGTTACAGAATCATTACAAGAATCCAAAAAATTGTTAGAATCCTCATTGATTATCTATGTGACCAAAGAATCGCACAAAGCAATTGTTATCGGTAAAGGTGGTTCAATGTTAAAAATAATAGGCACATCGGCGCGTTTGGAACTGGAAAAAATGGCAAACAAAAAAGTTTTTTTATCAGTAAAAGTAAAAGTAGAAGACTGGAAAAACAAACCAGACTTACTAAATAAGATGAGAATCGGTCGAATCCTGTAAAATAAACACTACCGATGAACATTAATATAAACAGACTGAATTTTTCCTATAAAAAGAACGTAGAGGTATTAAAACATATCGATCTAAGCGTTAAAGGTGGTGAGATACTCGCTTTGCTTGGGAGCAATGGCTCTGGAAAAACGTCGTTAATCAATTTAATTGCAGGATTACTAGCACCCGATAGCGGTAACTGTGAAGTAGGGGCTTATTTAAGTGTCAACCATGAGCCATCTGTTTTAGCAGATACTTTTCATCTTAACGAAGAAGGTTTGTTATCAACCATCAGTACGTCTTATTCGATGAAAGCCTCGACATTTTGCCGTGCCAACGAGGTTTTTTACCCTCGCTTTGACCGCAATTTGTATCAACGTATATGTCATGATTTAAAAGTAGATGATTCACATTGGATACAAAATATGTCTATGGGGTATCGTAAGAAGTTTTTTATGGCATTTGGCTTGGCAACAGATTCCCGTTTATTGCTACTAGATGAGCCATTAAACGGTTTGGATATTTCGGCTAAAAAAATATTACGTCAATACATCTCGAGTGTGGCAACACAAAAAGACGGCGTGGTCATTATTTCGACTCATCAAGTACGTGAGATGAACGGTTGGGTTAATGCGGTTGCCGTGTTGGACAAAAATCAAATAGTTTTTCATCAATCGGTAGCCGCAATCGAACAACAAGTGGTTGTAAATATAACAAAAAAAGACGCGATTCCCGATGATAGTATTTATTCAATGCCATTACTGAATGATTCGGTTTCGGTACTGCAGCCTCGTACTACCGCCGACCAAGCGATATTAATCGACTACGAAATGATTTTTCATGCAGCGATAAATTGTCCCGATAAACTTAACAAGGTATTTAATCTCCATGCGTGAATTTTTAGACGTACGTTGGCACGCTATTGGCAATATCGTACGCCAGCATTTATTAACCAATATTGCTTTTAATGTCATGATGGTGTTAACCGTACCACTGTTAACATTGGTAACGCATCTATTTATTGTTAAACCAAGCGATGTTGAGATTTTTTATATAGTTGTCTGTTTGTTTGGCGTGTTATTGTTAACAGCGATCGAAATTACCCAATTACATTTACGTTACTATTTTTATCAATTATTACCAGTTACCCTCGAAGAAACCATTGTCGCTCAGTGTATTTATCGAGTGGTGTTGCCGTCGGTATTATTTTTATTTCTTTTGATTATCCCCGTCGTATTATTTGATTCGGAATGGTCACATTGGAGCAAAGCAATCGGACTGTTCTTTAGTTTTCGTTTGTTTAACAGTTCATTATTTGCACTACTTAGTACCATTAAAAGTTTTTATAAAGCACAAAACCGGATTTTGGCATTTTTTGGTGAAACACTAACGTATCTAATTTTTATTGCCTTTTGCTTTTTTGTGGCGGATGGTTTTAATGATATTGTTTCCATCTGTCTAAATTCGTTGTGGTTAGGGTTGTTATTATGGTTGTTTTCTTATTGGCTACTTCGCCGCCATACAAAATACAAAAAACAAACTGTTTCGCCAATCAATAAGCGAATAGATTAACCTAGAGCCAATTAATAGTGCAGTAGTGGTAATAGGGGCAATTATTAGACTAAAATGAAGTTAATTAAGGTTGTAAAGGTTCATCAAGTAAATAACCATCAAAGCCAATTTTTTGGATATTGTTGATTTGTTTTTTGGTCGCAGAATAAGGTTTTGAGGAGTCTGGATTGAAGAAAAATGCAAAAACATTGACTTTGTTTTTTATATCGCTAATAAATTCAGACGACAGTGTTTCGGTTTGGCGAAAAACGACATTTGTTATGGAATCTGATAGCAATAAATCTATTGGAACATGTCGTCTTTCTAAGTGGGTTAAGGTAATACCATTAGAAGCCGCTTGAAGAGTTTTGAGTTCTTCTTCTTTAAAAGATTGGTAGTCATAAATACCAGATGAAAGATTAGAAAAATCGTTAAAACAATCAGTTATCTCGCTTTTATTTTTGTGCCAAAATTTTACCGAAAAGGGAAAGATAATATTTTTCTCTTTGCTTTTCAGACAGTCCATATCCAATGCTTTAAACAGTGAATAATCAACCAAATCTCGAATACCTAGACGATCGGCCACTTGCAATAGTTTAATTATACTGTTTTCATCTCTTCCGTTGTTATGAAATATTTTGTAAGCAAGGACATTTTTATTAAAATCGACAATAGGGTAAATCAGCGGGATTATTTTATTATTATTAATCTCTTCCATAATCGTATCTTTTACCCAAATTGTACTTTCGTACTTATCCCATTCGATTCGATTGCGTCCGTTAATTTTTGCATCGTATAGTAGGGTATCTGATTTATTAATAATGGTTTGAATATCAACTTTCTTATTAAAGGTATTGGTAACTTCTTCAGAAGAAACAATACCAAAACTCATGGATAATTTTAAATCGGGAAATTTTGGTATTTTTGATTCGTCAATGACTCGACGAATACGATCAAGCGGTTGTATCCCTGTGGCAATATCATTCTCATCAAGAAACAAAATAAATTCTTCACCACCCCACCGAGCAACCCAGTCATTATCACGTAATCCAGATTGAATAATTTCGCCGATATGGCGTAAAACATTGTCACCAACATCGTGACCATAGGTATCGTTGACATTTTTAAAGTGGTCAATATCACCAAATGCCACGCAAAAATGTAATTCTGGATGACGCTGAAGGCGACGAATAGCGATTTCGAGCATCATAACGGCACGCCGGCGATTGGGCAAACCAGTTAATTCGTCTAAATCGGCTAAACGCTTGCTTGAAAATTCGGTCAGCAACGATAACATGGCTATATTTTTGTTAATAGGCTCGTATTGTACCAATACTGATTTTCCGCCTGCTTTGCCGACGTTGAGTGCAAGAATAATTTTTTCGCTCTCTGCGCTAGAAGAACTGAGCAACCACTGCAATTGGTCTGCATGATTGGCAGTAAAAATTGAATAACATGTCTGATTAACCACATCGCCACACAATGCTGTAAAAGCGTTATTAACATGGGCAATGGTGCCATCTACTAAAATCGCTTTTGGCGTTTTTGAACTTGTCAATGCAGATTGGAGCATACCTCCCAAATTATTTTCTGCTGTGCCGTGTGTGTCGTTATTCATGATATACCTTAACCAACATTTAAAGGTAGAAGACGATCAATAATGAGGGAACAAAAAAGAATCCCCAAATAAGTGATGGAATAGGTAAATAATTTACGACTCATTGTTAAATCAAGCGTTTTATAGACTTTACATGCCAAATAAAGAAATCGACTATTAAGCAATAAAACGGTTACCAAATAAAACAAACCCGCCATCTGGCTAAGGTATGGCAATAACGTTATAATAAACAAAACAACCGAATAAAAAACAATATGAATAGCCGTAAATTTAGCCCCGTGTGTTACTGGCAGCATGGGCAATCCACTTTTTTTGTAATCTTCTTGGCGGTAGATAGCCAGTGCCCAAAAATGTGGTGGTGTCCAAACAAAAATAATTAAAAACAACAACATTGCTTCAAACCCGACATCGCCCGTTACTGCACACCATCCTAAAAGCGGTGGCATGGCACCCGAAGCACCGCCAATAACGATATTCTGCGGTGTTGCTTTTTTGAGAAATAAAGTGTAAATAATGGCATAACCAAAGAACGTTATCACTGTGAGAATACCCGTGAGTAAACCACCATACAGGGTCGTTAAAGTAACCCCTGTCCCGCTCAATAGAACAATAAACATCACTGCTTGTGTGTGGGTTAATCGCCCATTTGGCAACGGTCTTTTAGACGTACGCTTCATGACACTGTCAATTGCTATTTCGACCAGACAATTGAAAGCCGCTGCCGCTGCCGCCACCATAGCGATGCCCAGCAATGCAAGAAATACGTGATTTGAGTTGAATGTATGGTCAAAACTTGCTAAAACTGAGCCGACCAATGCGGTCAGCATAATAAGCGCATTAACCCGTGGTTTTGTTAGCATTACAAAATCGTTAAGTGCCGCTACAACCGGAATTTGACTATAGTTATTCATTTAAATCTTATTTTAACCTATAAATATAAAAATTCACCCATAAATGCGAAAAAACGATAACCAATAACGCTGCTACCGCATTATGCATAACCGCTGTCCACAACGGCAATTGCCACACCACATTTAATAGACCTAAAATAATCTGTAATAAAAGTGTCGCAAGTAATATCAAGCTTCTAGTATAATTTTTTGATTTTACCAATAAAAAGACCAATAACAACAATAAAACAGTAAGTAATATCGCGCCCAAGCGATGCGCCCAATGAATAGTTGCCAACATCGCAGCATTGATATGGGTATTGGCATCGGTAAGATGCAAGGGAACCCCTAGTTTATAACCGGAAAAATCAATATGAGGTGGCGTAAATGTTGTTTGACATAACGGAAAAGCAGGGCAAGCCAGTGCTGCATAATTGGTACTAACCCAACCACCCAAAAAAATCTGCAACAACAGTGCCATAGCACAAAGTAAAAAGACAATGCGTAATCCAGTAGAGGTTTTGTGGCTTTGTTGTATAGTCGGTAAAATACTTTTGAATGCCATTATCGACACCAAAGCCAAAATGGTCATACCACCCAATAAATGAGACGTTACCACCGTTGGATTTAGTTTTTCGGTAACGGTTAACATCCCCAATAAAGCTTGCCCTATAATTAATAATAATGTAGTTTGGGCAATGCCCCAGCGCCGTTGTTGTAAAAAATCACGAATCGCAATAAAAGCGACTAACAATCCAAGCAAACCAGCGATATAGCGATGCCCAACTTCAATCCATGCTTTCTTTAGATCATAGGGAGAATCAGGATAATATTTACTGGCGATATCCTCTTCTGCCACGCCGATAATTTTTCCGTAGCACCCAGGCCAATCTGGACAACCCAAACCCGCGTCAGACAAACGAACGTAAGCACCGGCTGTTACGACAATAAACGTCAGTAAGAGGGAAAAAAATAAATAAAATGGCTTCATTCAAAAAGTAAAATTCTACACACAAAAAGGCGTAAAATTAGCCACATAGACTGATAAAATTCAATTCGTACACTTTATTACAAATCGATAATAATTAAAAAAAAGAGATAAAAAAACCATGTTAATATTGCCTTGGACCCCTGATTTCGATGTGTGGCCTATTACCCATCAACTGTTATCCGCATCGATTAATGACGGTGCCGTCATTGTTAAATGGGATGATGACAAACAAAGTGCTTATTGTGCTTATTTTTTACGCGAAAATAGTCCGGACGAAAAAACCGTTCATCCTTTATCGCGTGAGCTATTGGTAACTGTTGCTCATTTTGCGGCGGATTTAATTCCCACACGAGTCGCCATTGACGACGTCGGGGCATTGGTTGTGCATTGGTCAGACGATAATCTGGTCAGTCGTTATCATCCGGGGTGGTTACGTGCTCATTCTCATTTTGGCATAGCACCACAAGAACCAAAACCTATTTTATGGAACGCTCAAACATTGCCCAAAGTTCCAGAATTTGATGGCAATGCCGCTTTGGAAGACAAACGGGTATTTTTGGCATGGTTAGAAGCATTGCGTGATTATGGTGTTGCCTGTTTAAAAGGGCTACCGCAACAAGACGGTCTATTAGAAGAAATAATACAGAAAATCGGTGTTATTCGAGAATCCAATTTTGGTCGGGTCTATAGTTTGGTCATTAAAGACGACCCCGATTCCAACGCTTATACCTCAGGTTCGTTACAACAACACATGGACTTGGCAACACGCGAATGTCCGCCTGGGCTACAATTTTTGTATTGTCGCGAAAACACAACAACCGGTGGCGAAGGCGTGTATTGTGATGCGTATCAAATAGCCGAAGACATGCGCCGTGAAGAACCCGAAAATTTTGCCTCATTGACAACCGACAATTGGTCGTTTAATAATCGAGCAAAAAGCAATGACTACCGCGCAAGCGGTCCGATAATCGACTTAGATAAAAATGGTGAAGTCTGTGCCATACGTTATACGCCATGGTTAAACTCACCCGTTATTGCTGCATTAGCGGTACAACAACGTATGTATGCAGCGTATCGGGCATTTAGTGTGCGTAACGACGACCCAAAATACCATTTGTACGTGCGTTACGAGCCGGGTGATTTATTTGCCTTTGATAACCGCCGTGCCATGCATGGACGACGTGGCTACGATGCCAAAGGCGGAAAACGATTTATCGAAGGTGCTTATTCAGACAGAGACGAATTGCATTCACGCATTCGCACCATAAAACGTCAGTGTCGCGAAGAAGAAGCGTAAGACAAAATAAACCCTGTTAAAAAACGTTAGTTATTTTCAAAAAAATCAACAATACCCGTTGCCAAATCGTAGTGGGCACCAATAACAGTCAACTCTCCTTTTTCGACCAATGGCTCTAAAATATCGGAAGCATGGCTTAATTGGTGCACCGTATAATCAATATTTGCACGAATAGCCGTTGCCATTAATTTTTCTTTGTCGGATTTTAAATTGGTATGCATGAGCGTTTGCACCACTGGCTTAATACGCTTAACAATCGACCAAATATTTGATTGATGATCTTGAATTTCATTGCTTAGTGTTTCGATGGTGGCTTCAATCGCACCGCAATTAGAATGCCCCAAAACAACAACCAACGGCACGCCAAAACGAGCCACCGCAAATTCGATACTACCCACTTGTGATGGTGCAACAATATTACCAGCCACTCGGATAACAAACAAACTCCCCAACCCTTGGTTAAAAACCAATTCAGCAGGAACACGCGAATCTGAGCAACCCAAAATAACAGCAATAGGTGCTTGTTCGGCAGTCGAAATAGATTGAGGGTCAACACAGCCATAAGGCTCTTTATTAACAAACTTTTGATTCCCCGCTTTCAGTGTTTTTAACACAGCCATTGCTTCAGTATTCATTTTATTCATCAAACTTTCCTTTCTGGGCACGGATAATCGTCCCCTTTTTTTCTTGTTGATACTCATTGGTATTTAAATTTTTTGCAAGTGTATCCAATCGCAGACAATCCGCTGCAATAATAGGGCGATTACATTGCTGTAAACCATCGTAACGTGCTTGCATCGCTTGTTTTTTACTTACTTGATGCGGTTGAAAAGAAGAAAAAACATCGGCTTCAATGGCATCTCCCACCGTTAAATCACCCTGTGAGGTTGCCGATTGTACCAAACTTTGCCCTTTTTGCGAATACACGACAATGCCATTGATTCCTGCATCCTCACCTGTGGGATTGGCATCCGCCCAAACATCGGCAGCCGTTACATCAGCCCCTTCACCCAGTGCATCGGGGCAAAATTTACAACGTGTTTCAATATCCCATTGATTTTCATCGCCCCACATTTCAGGGTAAGTTTTTTCAAAAGCCCGCCCGTCTTTGGTTTCCATGCGAGTACGTCCCGGGTTACCGTAGCCACGATAACGAAAAACCGTTACATCTGATTCTGCAACACCATGATCATTTAAAAACGCCTGTGTTTTACTAAAGCGAGACTGCCCGCCACAGACCAAACTTAAACGGAAAAGACAAGATTGATTCACCCGTTCATCAACCTGTGCCAGATTATTAACAGCAGAAATATCACAAGGCTTGGCAATAACAGCAAAAGGCTCGTTTGTTTCTAGGGCTTGGTGCAACCCTGCCAATGTTGCGGACGGTGCGTAGCGAGATGCAGTCGCCTGTACGATTTCGGTTGGGGTGCGACTCATCACAAAACGATTACGACACGGCTGTGCCTCATCAGACTTTATTTGTAAAACAAAATTGACCTGTTGAGTCTTTAAAAGATGCACACCCAAAGCGGTAAGTACGCCCCCTGTTGCCGCTCGAAAACGAATATCCGCATCACTTGCCCATGCATATTGCATCGATATATAATCTCCCCAAACAACATCATGTAACTTTGCAGGGGATGATGCATCATTTTTTTGTAACGACACCGAAACACCCGGACAAGCCGCCAACAACAAACGCTCCTCATCGTCGCTAAAATGGTCTGTATTATCTGGTCGCAAACTGCCTTTATCGGACATTTGCATACGAACCCGCCCACCCGTGACTGACTCACACAAACCACAGCCAATGCACAAACCATTGTTGACAACTGAAGTGATGTTTTTTGCTGTGCTAGGATTGTTATAGGTCATTAATGTAATGAATTATAGCAGATATGCCATAGCGATTTTTCCCAATGAAAACACCAAGCAGTTGTGTTAAAATTCAATTATGCTGGTAAAGGTGACGTGCGTAAAAAAAGTCACTCATGCAGAAAATATTTTTAAAAAAAGAAGTGTCGCACTTATGATGAGAACTGCCTAACCCATGAATCAACGACAAAAAATTTATAATTTTGTGATTAATCACTGTAATAAAAAAGGCAGTCGTACCTTTGATTTAAAAAGTCTCCAGTCCACAATAAATCACGAAGAATTAGGCATTAAAGGTAATTCACCAGAAAGTACGGTTAGAAGACTATTACAAGAGTTAGGTAAAGAGAGTAAAATAAAATTTAATGAAAAGCAACGGGGGCATTACACGCTATTAAAACATGACCTCTTGCAAGATGAAGTAGCGGACAAAGATATGTCCATCATTAATGCAAGTGCTAATCAAACCCCTAATAAAAGAGAATACTTAATTGAAATGTACGCACGTAATCGTGGGTGGGTAAAATTAGCCAAAGAAAAATTCGGGCAATATTGCTTATATCCTAAATGTTCAAATACTTTTAAAAATAATAGCGGAACGCCCTATATTGAAGTGCATCATATTATTCCCTTATTTAAAGGTGGCGAAGACGGCATTTGGAATTTATCTGTTGTATGTGCACACCATCATCGCATGGCGCATTTTGCCGATGATAAAACAAAAATTAATGTTGAAAATTATCTACATACAGAAACAGAAAGCAGGTTAAAAAATGAGTGAACAATGTCTATGTGGTTCTACCGAATATATAACTGCCCCAAATTTTTATGATGCGTATGAATATATTAAGGATGAAGGTAAGTTTGTATTTTGGCGAGCAGAATCTACCGATGGATTTAAACTATTTTGTCGTGAGTGCGGTACAGAAGTTTTTCCACCAGACGATTCCATTGAATAATAGTTAGATTTACCGCTCCCCACCCCAACAAATCAAAATTAAATGTATAAAATAGCATTGTGCTTTTTACTATCTTTAAATACCTAACAACGATTGCTATTATTGTACCCATATCAGAAATTGCCAAACGCCTTAACCGCTTTGGGGCGCGTATCTCGTTGCCATTAGTTACTTTTCGGGTATGACTGGTAAAGACTATTTTTTAAGCCGAAGTGTCTCACTTATGATGAAAACTTACCTTGTGTTATATCGTTAATCCAGTATGCAACCAATTATTAACAAACTAGAACAAGCCCTACAACGCTTGCACGCCAATCCATTTTTTGAATGGACTACGGTTTTTATTATTTTAATTTCGTCTCTCACCATTGGTGTTAAAACGTATAACCTATCTGAAACATCGCTTTTGACAATTCGGGTTTTAGATTGGACTATTACAATTTACTTTTTGGTAGAAATTATCATTCGTATTATTGCAGCGGGTGGAATAAGACGCTTTTTTGCGGTAGGCGGTTGGAATATTTTTGACTTTTTAATCGTAGCAGTGAGTTTAATTCCTGTAGATGAAAGTCAACATGCTTTATTGGCAAGAATATTGCGGCTATTTAGGGTAATGCGGGTTATTTATTTTGTGCCAGAGTTGCGTAATTTAATTTCGGCTTTAATTAAATCCATCCCCCGCATTGGTTATGTTGTGTTAATGATGTTTATTATTTTTTACATCTACGGTGTTATTGGCAATGTCCTATTTGAAAAAATCAACCCGCAATTATGGGGGGATGTAGGCATATCCATGCTAACTTTATTTCGGGTGGCGACTTTTGAAGATTGGACAGATGTCATGTACGAAACAATGGTTGTATTTCCATTTAGTTGGATATTTTATTTAAGTTTTATATTCTTTGCTTCATTTGTCTTTTTAAATATGATGATTGGGGTTATTATCGAATCGATGAATGAAACACAAAGCAAAAAACAAGATGATGCGACTGCGGCAGAACTGGCTAAAATTAACCGACGTTTGTCTGAAATATCTGATCAGTTAAAGCAAAAATAATCGCTAAACCAAACCGTTAAAAACACCAGCCGCTGTTTTAAAAATCGGCGGAAAAGGCATTTTTAATCCATTGAATTTTATTGTTATCATCAATCAATAGCGTGTCAAATCGACAAATATTATCGTTGTTGGTATGGGCTAGATAATGCCCTGCAGTAATGGTTAGTTTTTTTTGTTTATGCTCGTCTATACTGTTGATGGCATGGACAATACTTTTTCTTTTACGAACTTCAACAAAAACAAGTGTTGAGTGGTCTGTCGCAATAATATCTATCTCGCCAAAGCGGCAACGGTAATTTTGTTGAACGATGGTTAAGCCTTGTTTTTTTAAAAAAGCGATAGCGAGCAATTCGGCCCGCTTGCCAATTTCAACTGTCGTCACTTTACTTGGAGCGTTTGTTTTACGTCTGGCACAGGTAGCTGAAGCACCCCCGACTGATATTGCACAATTTTACCGCGTCGGTTAAACAAATTATCTTGTAACGTTAAATCGCCGCTAAATCCGTTAAACTGCCATCCCTCATGCCATGTATAGGATTCGAGAGCGACACGACAAGCATCCGCCCCCATTGCATAAAAACGCTGATGGATTGAAGGGCGGGCACTAATGAATGCAGAGTCTTCGTCGGTGCTGTGTTGAGATAAAAACCATGGCATTTCCATCACCCATAAATTTTCAACAAATGAACTATTACTTTTGCCAATATAAATACTACTGGCAAAAACAGGAAAGCGTTGTGGCACAAAATTGCGCACTGATTCAATAAATTTTCCATCACCAGACGCCAATATAGCAAGGGGATAGAGCGGTGGCTCGGGGTTTTCTTCTGTTACGGTGTCAACTGTTTTTATGGTTTCAAACAGTTTTTTCCAATCATTTTCTTGGTCGTAAATGTAAAAATGCGTAACTGGTAAATGACTGATTGCTTCCCATGCATTTTCAAAAGCACTTTTTATATTACGTGAAGTCGTACTCGCCTCAGAAACAACTAGCACGCGATAATTGAGTTGCTTGATTAACTTTGCCAATTCGGCTATCTCTTGGGCAATGTCCATCGTTAATACATAATAATTATCAGCATCAGTTGGTTGTAACAGCAATGTTGGAACAGGCGCAACAGGGTAGTTTTTAACCAATGCCGAAACGCCTTTTTTACGTAAGGGTCCTATAATAAATGTGGACTGGTTTTCGATGGCTTGTGTATAAGATGCAACCGTAGAAGCAGGATTGCCATCGGTCTCGTATAAATCCACTTGAATAGGAATATCACTTTTTTCTAATCCATTTAAGCATCCTTCATGAAAATTAGCAGCAGCGGCATAAACCAAGCCTTTGCTATTAATAGGCAATAGCAATGATAATTTTGTAATAGGACCCTGCGGAACCGATAGTGTTAGCGTTAGTGACGAGTGGACAACAGGAAACAGTGTTTCTGGGGTGGGTAGTTCGTTGCCTATTGAGCGGAATTTCGGTTTGATACTATTTTCAAAATTGTTAACGTCTTCTTTAGGGTCGTAATTGGGCGGAGCCAATGTTACAATGTTAAACTGCTTTAGTACTGCCTCTGTATTATTACTTCGCTTATTTAACAAATCCAACAAAGGGTCGTTGGCATAAGACACCGAAGACACCATAAGCGAAAAAATAATACAATGTGCGATAATCCTCATCAGCTCTATTGTATCAATGAAAAAAAATCCTACCCAACAGTTAGCCGAAAATTTGCAAAAAAACATTCTATATATTGTTGCCACACCCATCGGCAATCTCGAAGACATCACTATAAGGGCGCTAAGAATACTGCAATCTACACCAGTCATGATTGCCGAAGATACCCGAACTGCCAAACGACTATTTGCGGGCTTGAAAATTGAAAATAAACCATTATTCTTATCACATCATGAGCATAGCCAAGAAGCCAGCACCAACAAAATAATCGAAACCGTGTTAAAACATGGCACGGCAGTTTATGTATCTGACGCTGGCACCCCTATCATTAGCGATCCTGGCAAAAGATTGGTGATGCTCGCTCGCAAGCACGATATAACGATAGTTCCTATACCCGGTGCTTCGGCACTCACAACGCTATTATCGGTAAGCGATTTAGAACAAACATTGCCCATTCACTTTTTAGGCTTTGCCCCTGCTGTTAAAAAACGGCAAGATTTTTTTGCACAAATGCAAACACTATCAGGCGTAATAGTGATATTTGAAGCACCTCATCGCATAATCGCCACCATCAATAATCTAATAAAAGCATTGGGTAAAGATAAAAAAATTGTTATTGGTCGTGAGCTAACCAAACTACATGAACAAATAATTAGTGATACACTTTCCAACATATCGCACTATTTAGAAATCGAAAAAATACCAAAACGCGGTGAATTTTCACTGTGCATTGAGGCAGGGGGGTGTCAGCCATCCGACATTAACGCCGAGCAATTAATGAACGCACTTACGCCATACATTCGTGCCAAAGACGCTGCTAAAATAACAGCAGAAGCAACAGGCGTATCGAGCAATGACCTATATAAACAGCACTTACAAAAAAAACAGTAATAACGAGGTATAATAGCGGTCCCCCTGGGGGCGCATCAGGTTTCGACGTGGATTACGAAGCAAATAGAGCATGTCAAGCTGTAATATCTTGTAAAACTGTTGCAAAACAAACAAACGCCAACGAAGAGCGTTTCGCACTAGCTGCTTAAAAAACAGTCTATGCCCTCGTCCCAGTTTTTTTGTGGGCTGGTAAACGGGGTGATCTACACAAAATCGAGCGTTATCGGGTGGTTGGATAACATTTTAAATTATAAGCTACTCGCTGGGTATTCGTTGGGTTCGTCAGACCTCTACCGAGTTAAAAACGATTGATGAACTAAGCATGTAGCGCTGTTTGTGTAGGATTTGCGGACGGGGGTTCGATTCCCCCCGCCTCCACCATATTTGGTTATTTAATATATAACGGAGTTGTATAAAAACGAGTAAAATAAACAATTATACAAATGATAACAGCTGATAAACATCGTGATTTAATAGGCTACGGGCAAAATCTGCCACAGTTTAATCTACCGAACAATGCACGTATTGCCGTGCAATTTGTTGTTAACTATGAAGAAGGCAGCGAAAACTGCGTGCTTTATGGAGATACCCATTCTGAAAAATTTCTGTCCGAAATTGTCGGCGTTGACGCTTTTTTAGGCGTTCGCCATATGAACATGGAATCGATTTACGAATACGGATCGCGTGCTGGTTTTTGGCGATTACATCGTTTGTTTGCAAAATATCAAACCCCTATCACCGTGTTTGGTGTGGCAATGGCATTGGCAAGAAATCCCGCCGTTGTAAACGCCATGCAAGAATCAGATTGGGAAATCGCCAGTCACGGGCTACGATGGATTGATTACTCATTTATGCCAGAAGCGATTGAATCTGAACATATTGAAAAAGCGATTGAAATACACCAACAAGCCACTGGTGCCAGACCCGAAGGCTGGTATATCGGCAGAACCAGCCCCAACAGTCGCCGTTTGTTATTAGAAGCAGGCGATTGGCTATACGACGCTGATTCGTATGCAGATGACCTACCTTATTGGGTACGAAACGGCGACAAACCGCATTTAATCGTACCTTATACATTGGATGCGAACGATATGCGATTTGCCACACCACAAGGCTTTAACTGTGGCGACCAATTTTTTACTTACCTAAAAGATACTTTTGATACTCTTTATGCCGAAGGTGAGACACATCCCAAAATAATGTCAATAGGATTGCATTGCCGTTTGGCAGGCAGACCGGGCAGAGCCGCTGCATTGGCGCGATTTTTAGATTATATTAATAATCACAATGGCGTTTGGTGTTGCCGTCGGTCAGATATTGCAAGACATTGGCACCAACATTACCCACCACAAAACATGGATAATTTATATGACATTAACGGACAATAACGCACCCGCCTTTACTACTCGATACCCCAACCTAGCATTAGAACGCTTAAGCTGCTCGGTGGTTGAAGCCAGCGATGATTTTTTTGCCGATAAAGCGCGCCTCATCTCACCGTTAGAGCCTGTTTTTATTCCGGGTAAATTTGACGAACATGGCAAATGGATGGACGGGTGGGAAACACGCCGCCGCCGTCAAGGTGGTAATGATTGGTGTATTATTCAATTAGGACAAGACATTGAAATTGCAGGTGTGGACATCGATACCAGCCACTTTACTGGCAATTACCCACACGCTTGTGCCCTCGAAGTAAGCGAAGATGTTATTGGCAATGGTGGCAATGTCAATTGGCAACCGCTTATCTGTCAAATGCCACTCAATGGTAATTCGCATCATTATGTCGAAACAGCGTTGGTACGGGGACGTAGTTTGCGTTTGTCTATTTACCCCGATGGTGGCATTGCTCGCTTACGGGTTTATGGTCGCGTTATCAATACCACTAATCCAACCGAAGAAATCGACCTTGTGGCATTGGTCAATGGCGGGCGAGTCATTGAGGTAAGCGACAGCCATTTTGGTGAACCTAACAATATGCTGATGCCGGGTAGAGGCATTAATATGGGTGATGGCTGGGAAACCCGTCGCCTACGCGAGCCCGGCAATGATTGGGCAGTGTTGGCATTGGGCATCGCTGGTGTGGTAAGACGTATAGAAGTTGATACCGCTCATTTTAAAGGAAACTTCCCTGCTGTTTTTTCAATCCATGCCGCTTATGTACCGCAATTGCATGATGCCGCTTGTGTTGCCGCGAGTATGTTTTGGCAACCTTTATTTGAAAAAACAGCCCTTACTGCCGATGCTGTGCATACTTTTAATGAGGGTGTTTTAATCAACGATGTCATTACCCATGTCCGTTTTAACATCTACCCCGACGGTGGCATTAGCCGCCTACGCTTATTCGGTGTTAGTTAGGGTTTGAAAAACATATAACGAAAAATAACTTTGCAACCATCGAAAACAAAGGCAGCGGTTTAATCTCAAACTACAATACCTTGTTCTAAACCTTGAAATTTTTTCAAAGCCCATTAAAGAAAATGTTATTTTTATAATAGAGCTAATTGTTCAGCGATAATTGTTTTTAATTCTGTTGTTAGTTGGGTGGTATATTCTTTAAATTGTTTACGAGTGTTTTACGGATAGTCTTTGCGAGGTTGTCTTAAGTTAGAATAAGGGATAAATAAGTTAATTTATCTTATAAAAAAATTTATATAAATGGCAAAAAAATTAACAACATCGGCAGGTATTCCTGTTATCGATAATCAAAATAGCATCACAGCGGGGGCGAATGGTCCTTTGTTGGTGCAGGATTGGCAGTTGTTTGAAAAAAATGCTCATTTTAATCGCGAGCGCATCCCCGAGCGAGTGGTTCATGCGAAAGGGTCGGCAGCGTTTGGCACACTGACTATTAATCATCCACTTTCCGAGTTTACTTGTTCTAATTTTTTGGGGACAAAAGGGGCTTGTGCTAAAACGTTGTTGCGTTTTTCTACGGTGGCGGGCGAACGTGGGGCAGCGGATGCCGAACGCGATGTACGCGGTTTTGCCCTAAAAATATACACGCGTGAGGGTAATTGGGATATTGTGGGTAATAATACGCCAGTGTTTTTTGTACGTGATCCATATAAGTTCCCTGATTTTATTCATACGCAAAAGCGAGATCCTAAAACCAATTTACGCAGTGCAACGGCGGCGTGGGATTTTTGGTCGTTATCACCGGAAAGCCTGCATCAAGTAACCATTTTATTTTCAGATAGAGGGTTGCCTAAGAGTTATCGCCATATTAATGGTTATGGCTCACATACGTATAGTTTTTACAATGAAAAAGGCGAGCGGTATTGGGTTAAGTTTCATTTTAAAACAATGCAAGGTATTGAGTGTTTAACCGATGAAGAAGCAGCACAGGTGGTTGGGCAAGATAGAGAGAGCCATCAGCGTGATTTGTTTAATGCGATTTTGTCGGAAGATTTTCCTAAGTGGCGTTTTTGTGTGCAGCTAATGCCCGCGGCGGATGTTAAATCATTGTCTTATAATCCGTTTGATTTAACCAAAGTTTGGCCTCATGCGGATTACCCATTAATCGATGTTGGGGTATTGGAGTTAAATAGAAATCCTGAAAATTATTTTGCCGAAGTCGAACAGGCGAGTTTTTCGCCGGCGAATGTTATTGAGGGTGTTGGGCATAGCTTTGACAAGATGTTGCAGTTTCGACTTTTTTCGTACGCGGATGCACATCGTTATCGTTTGGGGGTTAATTACGAGGCACTTCCGGTTAATCGTCCGAGTTGCCCTGTTGATGCGTACTATCGTGATGGTGCAATGCGTTTTGATGGCAATGAGGGGGGCGCGGTTAATTACGAACCGAATAGTATGGATGGACCAATAGAGGGTTTAGGCATTAAAGAACCTCCATTGGTTATTGATGGTGCGGTTGGTCGTTATAATTATGGTCATGATGATTTTACACAGGCGGGGAATCTTTTTCGGTTGATGACACTTGAAGAACAACGGCGTTTGTGTGAAAATATTGCTAGTTCAATAAAAGATGTATCGCAATCTATTATTGATAAGCAGTTAGCGCATTTTGCTAAGGCGGATTCGGCGTATGCAGAAGGCGTTCAATTGGCATTGAATAATAAAAACTAACTGATTTTACAAGAATATATAAGGAAAAATTAAAAAATGAGCCAAACTCAATCGGATATTAATACCCGCTCACAAGTTGATTCACTGATTACTACAATTGTGGATTATGTGCGTGATTACAAGCCGAGTGAGGAGTCACTTAAAACGGCGCGTTTGTGTTTAATGGATAGTATTGGCTGTGGGTTAATGGCACTGTCGTATCCTGCTTGTACGCGGCATTTGGGTCCGATTGTACCGGGAGCAGAGGTCAAAGGCGGGGTTAAAGTGATGGGCACGTCAAATCAGTTGGATCCTGTTAAAGCGGCTTTTGATATTGGTGCGTTGATTCGTTGGTTGGATTTTAACGATACATGGTTAGCGGCAGAGTGGGGTCATCCTTCTGATAATCTGGCATCGATTTGGTCGGTATGTGATTATTTATCACGTCAAGGGCAGTCTTTTACCATGCGCGATGTTACGTCTGCGATGGTTTTAGCACATGAGATTCAAGGCGTGCTGGCTTTACAGAATAGTTTAAATCGAGAAGGGTTAGATCATGTTGCGTATGTCAAAATTGCGTCGACTGCGTTGGCTTCGTATTTATGGGGTTGTAATCGAGATCAAATGATAGCGGCTGTGTCGCATGCGTTTGTTGATGGACAGTCTTTGCGTACGTATCGCCATGCTCCTAATACGGGTAGTCGTAAGTCGTGGGCGGCGGGTGATGCCGCTAGTCGTGGTGTGCGTTTGGCGATGATGGCAAAGATTGGCGAGGCGTCTATTCCTACTGTTTTGTCGGCAAAAACATGGGGCTTTAACGATGTGTTGTTTAGTGGCAATAGTCTTCAATTAGCCCGTTGTTTTGGCTCTTATGTGATGGAAAATATTTTGTTTAAGGTGTCGTTTCCGGCAGAGTTTCATGCACAAACGGCGGTGGAGTGTGCGGTTGTTTTGCATAAAAGTACGGTGAGTCGTCTTGATGAGATTGATCGTATTGAGATTAAAACACAAGAGTCATCGGTGCGGATTATCAGCAAGACGGGTCCTTTGTATAATCCGGCTGACCGCGATCATTGTATTCAGTATATGGTTGCTATTGGTTTGTTGTTTGGTTCTTTGGATGCCTCACATTACGAGGATGTTATTGCCAACGACCCGCGTATTGATGCTTTGCGTGACAAAATGGTGGTGGCTGAAGAGCCACGTTATAGCAAGGATTATCTCGATCCTGATAAGCGGTCTATTGCCAATGCGATTCAAGTGTTTTTTAAAGATGGTAGTGCCAGTGATGTGATCGAAATCGAATACCCATTGGGGCATCGCCGTCGTCGTGATGAGAGTATCCCTCATCTAAGGAAGAAGTTTCAGGCAGCAGTGGATGGCGTTTATTCTGATAGTTCTGGTATTATGGCGTTGTTTGAAGATGCCGAAGGTTTGGATGCAATGCCTGTTAATGAGTTTACTGATTTGTTTTTTATAGAATGAGCACTGAGAGTATTACAAAAGAAAACAATATCTTAATAAAGATATTTACCCACCAGTTAGCGGGTGGTGTGTTTTTGTTTATCGCCGCATTGTTGGCAATTATTATTGCGAATAATGCTTCTTTGGGTGCTGTTTATGAACATTTGCTTCATGCACCACTGGGTATTGCCTTTGATAATACATCTTATACGTTGTCGGTGCAACATTTTATTAATGATGGTTTTATGGCTATTTTCTTTTTCTTGGTCGGGCTTGAGATTAAGCGAGAAATCTTACAAGGACAGCTGTCGTCTTGGTCAAAGGCGTTGTTGCCTTTTTTTGCGGCGATGGGTGGTATGTTATTGCCAGCACTAATCTATGTTTATTTTAATATTGATGATAAAGAGGCACTAAAAGGGTGGGCGATTCCCACTGCTACCGATATTGCTTTTTCTTTGGGGGTGCTCTCTTTGTTGGGTACGCGAGTGCCTTTTTCTTTAAAGGTTTTTCTGACGGCGGTAGCGGTTATTGATGATTTGGGTGCGATTATTATTATTGCACTTTTCTATACGGCTCAGCTAAAACTAATTATGTTGCTGTTTGCAGGTATCACCTTGGCTGTGTTGGTCGTGTTTAATAGGATTAATGTTACAAAGGCATCACCGTATATGGTGGGCTTTTTTATTTTATGGTTCTTTCTGTTGCAGTCGGGCATACATGCCACCTTGGCGGGCGTATTTACTGCATTGGCAATTCCACTAAAGACCAATAATGTGAATGAAAAGCCATTGTTGATTAGGTTAGAGCACGATTTACACCTTTGGGTGGTGTTGATTATTTTACCGGTTTTTGCGTTTGCCAATGCTGGCGTTAATTTTTCGGGCGTGCAAATGTCGTCATTAACCAATTCTATTCCGTTGGGAATCATGCTTGGCTTAGTTGTTGGTAAGGCGTTGGGTATTACTGGTGGTGTGATGGTGGCTGTAAAGTGCAAAATTTCATCAATACCAGAAGGTGCTAATT
Source organism: Gammaproteobacteria bacterium (assembly GCA_965243565.1). GTDB lineage: Bacteria > Pseudomonadota > Gammaproteobacteria > Tethybacterales > Persebacteraceae > CBDEVH01. The sequence continues at coordinate 1,583,858 of OZ251571.1, read as the reverse complement.
GGGCGCATGTTTTTGGCATTGCGCTTTTATGTGGTATTGGCTTTACTGTTTCACTATTTATAGGTAATCTTGGCTTTACTGATGCGGATTTGATTAATCAAGTAAAAATAGGCGTATTGGGTGGGTCAACAATAGCAGGGATAGCCGGCTATACGCTGCTTCGGATTGTTTCACGTAAGAAGTAACACGGGTTTATTAACTGTATTGTTTGGCAAATGCCTGACAATGGTCAATGAGCCGATGTACGCCATCAATGGGCATGGCATTATAAAGTGATGCCCGTATGCCACCAATGGCTCTGTGTCCTTTTAGCCCCATAAGCCCTTTTTTTTCTGCCATTGCTAAAAAATTAGCGGTGTGTTCGTTGGGCAAGAAGAAAGGGATATTCATGCGAGAGCGTGCATTGGGTGATGTAACAGGGGTATGATAAAAATCACTGTTATCGAGGTAATTATATAGGAGGGTGGATCGTTGTATTGCACGATTTTCCATTTCGTCTATACCGCCTTGTTGTTCTATCCATTCTAATACCAATCCCATCATATAAATCTGAAAAGTGGGCGGTGTGTTAAGCATGGATTGCTTGTCTATTTGTTCTTTATAATTAATGACAGAGGGTGTGATTGACATTGGGTTAATGAGCGATTGACGGACAATAACAACGGTAACGCCAGCTGGGGCGATGTTTTTTTGAGTGCCGGCATAAACGGCGGCAAACCGCTTAAAATCAATTGGTCTCGATAGTATGTTGGATGACATATCGGCAACCAAAGGGGTTTTAGTATTGGGTGGGGCAGGAAACTCAACTCCATGGATGGTTTCGTTGTCTGCATAGTGCAAATATGTATGGTTGGCATGTGTATCAAAGTGGTTGGGAATTTGTGTATAGCCATTGCTTTGTGTCGTTGCCGCAATATGCGTGTTGCAATATTTTTGTGCTTCTTGTTCGGTACGTTTTGACCAATGCCCAGTAATAGCATAGGCTGCTGTGGTTTCGTTATTGTCTTTTGTACCCCCTAGGAAGTTCATTGCAATGGCGGCGGATTGTAATGTTGCACCTCCTACTAAAAATAAAATTGCAAATTCTTCAGGGATTTGCAATAGATTTCTTAGTCGGTCTTGTGCTTGGTTATAGATGTTGATGAACGGCGCAGTGCGATGGGATATTTCGACGATAGAGCTGCCTAAATTGCCGTATTCAAAAAATTCGGACTGGGCTTGCTTCATGACCGGTTCTGGTAGTCCAGATGGGCCAGCCGAAAAATTATAAAGCCTAGCCATAAGAAAAAGCCAATATTTATTTTTTTAAAGATGTTGAGGGGGCTTTTTCTTTTTCGATTACTTTTGCTTGTACCAGTGTCTCGTATATAAACGAGGCAGGACGAGAATGTCCAGGATAGGCACGAAAATCAAACATAGCATTTTTTACGCCAATGGTATCGTTTTCTTTTATCAGTGATCGCATGTGGTCATCAACAACCAACATGTCATAAAGAAAAGTGGCTTTTCCGCCTGCCCCAAAATGCAAATTTTGAGAAATAATCCCCAATAGTCCTTCGCTTAAAACTTGTAAGCACCAACCTAGGCGATCAGCAGATATCAGTGATATTAAACGTTTGATTGTTTCAATCGAGTTAGCAGTATGTAGAGTTGCTACAACCAAGTGTCCTGTTTCGACAGCCCGCAAGCTTTCAAAAGCGGTATCGCTGTCGTTAATCTCACCGATGACAATAATATCGGGTGACCGCCTTAATGCATGACGCACACCGACATAAAAAGATTCTTCTTGGGAGGGCACTTCGATTTGTGTAATAACGCTATTTTTGTGTTGATATAAATACTCAACTGGTGCTTCGAGGGTTAAGATGTGCTTGCGTTCGTTTTCGTTAACGTGTTCAATGGCTGCGGATAGCGTGGTGGATTTCCCCACGCCAGTTCTTCCAGTAACTAAAATTAACCCTGACTTTTTATAAATCATGTTGGTAAAAACGGTTAAATCGCCACCCGGGTGTAACCCCATTCTCTCTTCCAAAAACCCAATTTCTTCTAGTGATCTGACTTCGGTTGGTAACAAACGTAATACAGCACCTCTTTCATCCGTTAAGGATTTTCCGCTAAATTTGATTAAGCTAGCACGTGTGCGGATATCGCCGATGTAGTGAGTTTTATCAGCGTGTGCATCACTAAACTGAACAAACCATTCTGTGACCGGTTGTTTAAAAGTATCATCGGAGATGTTGTTCCAACGCCCGTGTCTGCGATATGATATATAAGGTGGGGATGTACGCACGAAAATATCGCTGATGTCTGTATATTCCTTGGTGAGATTTATTAGAATTTGTGTAACATCAATTGGTCCTACGGTTTTAATAGCTTCGGCAGCCGCTTGTGTACGGATTGTCGCTTCACCAACGCCAGAAACAAATGCGGCTGGTTCGTCCGAATAGTCTGAGGCTTCAATTGTTTTCGATGTGGGTTCCGTAGCTTTTTCAGTGTTATTCGTGACTCCTGTTGATGATGTATAGCTGCTAGTAATTTCCATAGTAATTATTTCCTTTGTATGTGACATCTAGTTAAACTAGATTACTATTATACCAAAGTTTTATGGAAGGCAGTTTTATGTGTTATTTTGTTAATTGGTGAAAAATCCACGCTAAATATGTTGGTTTCTCTTGAATTTTGCAAAAATTGCCCCCATATAAAAGGCATAAAATTATTGTGGAGAACAAATTGTGGCAAAAAACAAAAAAACAGACAACGAACAAGAGAACACAACAGAAGTAGAAGTGCTTGAAAACGAGTCTAACGAAGATAAACAAGACCAATTAAATGGTCTTGAAAAATTACAACAACAGGCGAAAGAAAGCCAAGATAATTATCTTCGAGTGGCAGCAGATATGGAAAATCAGCGTCGCAGGCACGAAAAAATAATAGATGATATTCGTAAATATGCGTTGACGGATTTTTCCGTTGCTGTTACAGAAGTACGAGATTGCCTTGAAACGGCAATGGGCTCCAAAGATGAAGGCGATTCCTTTCGTGACGGTGTTGCTTTAACCTTACGTAAATTAATCAGCATTATGGACGAAAGGCATATTTTTCCTATCAAGCCTGTTGTAGGAGCCCCTTTTGATCCAAATTTACATCTGGCAATTGGCACGGCCCCTATTAGTGAACAAGCACCTGCTGATACGGTGGCAACAGTCGTACAAGCGGGGTATATGTTAAACGGACGTATTTTACGTCCTGCTAAAACACTTGTTGCAAAAAATATTGAAAATAAGCCAAAAAATGGCAAAGAGTAACTCATTTTAATTGATTATAAGGAGAAAAATCAGTGGGAAAAATTATTGGAATTGATTTAGGAACGACAAATTCGTGTGTCAGTGTGGTTGAAAACGGAACGCCTCATGTCATCGAAAATTCAGAAGGCGGGCGTACAACCCCGTCGGTCGTTGCATACACAGAAGACCAAACATTGGTTGGTGCGGCGGCTAAGCGTCAAGCAGTCACCAATCCAGAAAATACATTATATGCTGTAAAAAGGCTTATCGGTCGGCGGTTCGATGATGAAGAAATTGTCAAAGAGCGTGGTTTAAGTGCCTTTAAAATCGTGGCTGCCAAAAATGGCGATGCATGGGTTGAGGCAAGAGGCAAGAAAATGTCACCTCAAGAAGTTTCTGCTAAAACATTACAAAAAATGAAAAAAACAGCAGAAGATTATCTTGGTTGTCCTGTTACAGAAGCCGTTATTACCGTGCCAGCGTATTTTAACGATTCGCAAAGGCAAGCCACCAAAGATGCAGGGCGTATTGCTGGTTTAGAAGTCAAACGGATTATCAACGAGCCAACGGCAGCGGCTTTGGCTTATGGTCTCGACAAAGATGGGGCAGATTTAAAAATAGCCGTTTTTGACTTGGGGGGTGGTACGTTTGACGTTTCCATTATCGAATTAGCCGGAGTTGATGGCGAAAAACAATTTGAAGTATTGGCAACCAATGGCGATACTTTCTTGGGTGGTGAAGACTTTGACCGTAAAATTATCGACTACTTAGTATCCGTCTTTAAAAAAGAAACAGGTATGGATTTATCCAGTGATGTGCTGGCTTTGCAACGTCTAAAAGAAGTTGCCGAAAAAGCAAAAATTGAGCTTTCAGCGGCGGATCAAACCGAAATTAATTTGCCTTATATAACGGCGGATGCTTCAGGTCCTAAGCATTTGGTAACCACCCTTACCCGTGCCAATTACGAAAGTATGGTAAGCAAGCTTATTAATAAATGTACAAAACCATGTAAAACCGCGCTAAAAGATGCCAAAATTTCTGGCAAAGTCGATGCGGTACTTTTGGTTGGTGGTATGACAAGAATGCCAGCAGTACAGAAAAAAGTGCAAGAAATATTTGGCGTTGAACCACGCAAAAACATTAATCCTGACGAAGCAGTTGCGGTCGGTGCATCAGTGCAAGGTGCTGTTTTGCAAGGTGATATCAATGATGTCTTGTTATTGGACGTAACGCCACTGTCTCTCGGTATTGAAACCGAAGGTGGGGTGATGACAAAACTAATCGAAAAAAACACCACCATTCCTACCAAATTGGCAAAAGTGTTTTCAACCGCTTCTGATAATCAGCCGGCTGTTACCATCCATGTTTTGCAAGGTGAGCGCGAAATAGCCAGTGGCAATAAATCACTTGGGCAATTTAATTTAGACGATATTCCTGCCGCATCACGTGGAACACCTCAAATCGAAGTCGCTTTTGACATCGATGCCAATGGTTTGTTAAATGTCAGTGCCAAAGACAAAAAAACAGGAAAAGAAAGTAATATCACCATTCAAGGTAGCTCTGGTTTATCCGAAGAAGAAATCAACAAAATGGTGCTTGATGCTGAAGTCCATGCCGAAGAAGACAAAAAACATACGACTTTGGTACACACACGCAATCAAACCGAAAACATCGTCATTTCTATCCGTAAACTACTTGAAGAACACGGCACCGAAATAGAAGAAGATGAGAAGAAGAAAATAGAAGATGCTCTTGAAGAAACTGAAAAAGTCATGAAAGAAGGCACCGTTGAACAGATAGATGAAAAAGGCCAGGCTTTGGCTCAAGCAGCAGCAGTGTTGTATCAAAAATCTAGTGCTGCAAATGCAAGTGCTGAAGATGATGACATAGACGCTGACACAGCAGATGGTGATAATGTCGTTGACGCTGAATTTCAAGAACTTGATGACGATAAGAAAAAATAATAATTTGTGAGTAAACGCGATTACTATGAAGTTTTAGGCGTAGAGCAGTCGGCGGATGCGGATACTATAAAAAAATCGTATCGCCGTTTGGCGATGAAGTATCACCCAGATCGTACAAAGGGTGATACCGCCCTAGAAGAAAAATTTAAAGAAATTCAAGAAGCTTATTCTTGTCTGTCAGACGAACAAAAACGTGCCAAATATAACCGTTTTGGTCATGATGCCTTTGGGGACGGTGCTGGAATGGGTGGAGCAAGTTTTTCTTTTGACGACATCTTTGGTGATTTTTTTGGCGGTGGCGGTGGTGGACGTCCCAAAAGAAAACAGCAACGCGTACTCGATATGGGCATTACCTTTGCCGAAATGGCAATGGGTTGTAAAAAAGACATTGATATTCAAATTCTCACAGAATGTGATGATTGTGGTGGTTCAGGTGCGGTAGATGGTTCTTCTCCCTCGACTTGCGGGCAATGCGGCGGTCGTGGGCAAGTCGAAGCAAGGCGTGGTGTTTTTGCCTTTGCTCAAACTTGCGACCGTTGTAATGGCACTGGTGGCGTTATAGATAATCCTTGTCGCAGTTGTAAGAGTGTTGGCAAAACAAAAGATAAAAAGCGACTTTCAGTTAAAATACCTGCTGGCATAGAAGATGGTAATTTATTGCGTTTAAACGTCGAAAGCTCTGGCGAAGAGCTCTTTTTAAGAGTATCAGTTCGCCCACATCCTATATTTCAGCGTGATGGAGAAAATCTGCATGTTGAAATACCAATTTCTATTATTACTGCCACTTTGGGTGGATCGATAGATCTACCAACTGTCAGTGGTAAACGACTAAAAATAAAAATCCCTGAAGGTGTACAACATGGGCAAGTTTTGCGAGTAGCAGGGGCAGGGCTAAAAAGTTTGCGGCGTGCCAAAGACGGCAATCTTATGTGTCATATCACCATTGAGACACCTGTTGGTTTAACGAACCAACAAAAAGAAATTCTTCAAAAATTTAATGAAACACTAAAAGACAGTCATACGCCAAAAGGCAGGTCATGGCTTGGAAAAATTAAATCTTTATTTACAGAATAACCATCTTTGCCGTAGTTAGGCATTAAATAAGGTCTATAATTTCAATATGATTGAATGGCTAGAAGTTGTTGTCCCCATTGTAAAAGAGTGCGGTGAAAAAGCGCGGTGGAACTTACTGATGGGGAAAAACAAAGGCAGCCGTAAAAAACAAGGTGATTGGGTAACGAAAACTGATAAAGATGTCGAAGCAAAAATAATTGAGGGAATCAGTCATTATTTTCCGGACCATGCTTTTTTAGGCGAGGAAAGTGGAATTAGAGGCGATGCTCAAGACTGCTGGGTAATCGATCCAATTGACGGCACCACTAATTTTGTACATGGTTTTCCACAAAGTGCTATATCGGTTGCCTATTGCTATCAAGGCAAGCCTCAATTGGCGATTATTTATGAATACATCAACGATAATTTATTTACAGCCGTTACTGGTAATGGTACTTATCTTAATGGAGAGCGCATCCGTGTTTCTAAAACCGATCAATTCGCCAGTTCTTTATTTATTGCCAGTGGACAAATTAATCCGTTGTGGCCGTTGGTCGGAAGACTATCCGCCGAAACAGATGGTGCTCGTCGGACAGGCTCTACAGTGCTAGACCTAGCCTATTTAGCAGCTGGCAAAGCTGATGCCGTCATCAGTGGTCCAGTCAATTTTTGGGACGTAGCTGCTGGTGTATTATTAATAAAAGAAGCAGGTGGATTGGTTGCCGACATCAATAACCAAACACAATTTGAGTTTAATGCCCGCACCAATGCCTTTGTTGCCGCTACTCCTAAACTCTTTGCTCGCTATCTATCCGAAACCAAACAATTTTTATTAAACAAAGAATCCGAGTCATAAAATAATAATACAAAACACAGCTCTATTGTGTTGGTTATGTACATGAATAGAGTGTTTTTCTAGCCAAAGTAGTGTAGTTTTGATAAAATCAGGCTTTAAAGTTAACACACTAATTGTAATGGATAATAAAAATATGATAAAGATAATTTGTTTATTGGTGATTTCCCTACCTTCTATCGCGCATGCCTATGTTGATCCGGGCTCTGGTGGTGCGATTGTTGCCGCTGTATTGGGTTTTATAGGGGCAATTGGCTATACATTGCGTAAGTATTTTTACAAACTAAAAAATTTATTTGCCAAAAAAAAGAACGACTCTGAAAAGTAAATTTATCTTTATAAATTTTTTCAAAAGATAATCAATGCACAAAGAAATAATTGCGGATTCGGGGTCTTTTCGCGATCCATGCGGCAGGGTATATTTGCATCAAGATGTTGCTGTCTATCGTGGTGTTGACAAAGCAACCGCCACTCACTTAGATCAGTTACTGCAACAATCATTTTTTAAGCAGTTTGTTCGTAATCAATCCATCGTTAGTACCGAACGTGTAGATAGTGGTGATTTAATGCAAAAAATTCAATCAGAAGGCTGGTATGGTGTTTTTTCTAGTGAACGCATTCCTTTTATTTCGTACCCTTATGAATGGTCTTTTCAAATGCTACAAGATGCAGCACTGCTACATCTAAATTTATTAGAAAAAGCCATTGACAATAATTGGATGCTAAAAGATGCCACGCCATACAATATACAATTTGTTGGTGCAAAACCGGTATTTATTGACATTGCCTCTTTTGTTTCCGCACCCGCTGGGACGCCGTGGAAAGCGTATCGACAATTTTGTATGATGTTTTTATATCCACTACTGGTACATGCGCATTTGGGAATCGATTTTCGTCGTCTACTTCGTGCTGATTTAGATGGTATTACACCAGTAGAAGCAGCCGCATTTTTCAACGGCGTTAAATGTTTAAAAAAAGGAGTATTAGCACATGTAATTTTTCCGGCATCGGTTGAAAAATCAATTACCCAGAAAGAACGCAACAAAGCACCCGTACAAAAACGCTCTTATACGCTGCAATCGTCAGCACGAGTATTGGGGATCATTGATGGTCTAAAGCGGTTGATTACTGGCTTGAAATCACCACTACAAACCAGTGATTGGTCGGAATATGCCGACACACATTCTTATGACGATAAAAATATTCAAGAAAAATACCGATTTATTGAACAAGTTGCAGGGCAACACCGCCGATCATTGGTTTGGGATTTGGGTGCCAATACCGGCACTTTTGCAAAACTATGTGCAACACAGGCAGACACAGTCATTGCTGCCGATAGCGACGTTGAATCGGTCGAAAAATTATATATAACACAACGTAACCTTATTAAATTAAATGATAAAAATTTGCCCACCAATATTACGCCTTTGGTTTTAAATATTGCCAATATTTCCCCCAATCATGGCTTTGGTGGTGATGAACGTAAAGCATTTGACTGTCGTCAAAAACCGCAGTTGGTATTGTGTTTGGCGTTGGTACATCACCTGCGTATTGGTGCTAATATCCCCATGCCATTATTTTTAGATTGGTTGTGCCGTTTAGGCAGCGAAGTCGTTATAGAATTTGTTGGTCGTGAAGACGAAATGACGCAAAAATTATTATTTAACAAAGAAGAGCAATACGAAGATTACAATGATGATGATTTTCTATTGGCATTAAAAGCGCGATTTGATATCATAGAACAGCACGCATTAAAAGAAGGAAAGCGAACGCTTTACCACGTTAAACCTCAGCAATAAAACAAGATGGAATGGGTTCAATTATTTCTAACTCCCATATTTATACCAACCGAGTGGCTATTTGGTTTTTTTGTTGAGCAATTCGCCTCTGCCGGCATTGCTATTATTGTACTAGCACTTACTTTTTCGGTACTATTACACCCCTTGCAAAAATGGGGCAAGAAAATAGAAATGCGCATTACAATTAAAGAACAACAAGTGCGCACAGACATGAGTAAAATCTCCTCTACATTACGCGGAGAAGAGCGTTTTCATGCCATTGAAGCCATTTATCAGCAACACTCATTTCATCCCATACACAATGTTTTATCGGGCATGAGTTTTATTATTCAACTACCGTTTTTAATTGTGGTTTTATTGCTATTACTAGACAATTCGTTACTCAATAGCCAATCATTTTTGTTTATCCAAGACCTATCTCAATCGGACAATCTAGGCGGGTATTTAATGGGAGACAAACAATACCCTATTAACCTCTTACCGTTGGTATTGTTTATTATAGGGGTGATTGATGCCATTGTTTATTACAAACAACATCCTGCCTCTCGTAATAAATTTATCTTTATTTCATTTGTTATTGGTATACTTATTTATCCTTTACCTGCTGCCATTGTCTTATATTGGATACTATTAAATTTATTCAGTAGTTTTTTAGGTCTATTATTTAAGTGGAAGCAGTAAATTATTCATTTATTTGCGTTTATCTGTACTTAAGTGATAAGAAAGTGTAAATAAGTAGAACTAGCATCTTATTAAAGTAAATAATCTGTGTATAATCTACCTTCCTGACTGGTTCAGTAGATCTTTAATAAAATTATAAACAGCCAATATGCGCGGGTACCGGCTTGGACAAAGAAACCAAAACAATACCGGTATCGCGCAAAATGTTTTATTCATTTTTTTGAATAGAGCATCGTTTTGCGATGATGCCTGAATCATTTCTTCAATTGAAGAGTTTGATCCTGGCTCAGATTGAACGCTGGCGGCACGCTTTACACATGCAAGTCGAACGGTAGCATGGAGGTGCTTGCACCTCTGATGACGAGTGGCGGACGGGTGAGTAACGCATGGGAATATGCCCATTAGTGGGGGATAACCTTGGGAAACCAAGGCTAATACCGCATAATCTCTACGGAGGAAAGCGGGGGATCTTCGGACCTCGTGCTAACGGAGTAGCCCATGTTCGATTAGCTAGTTGGTGGGGTAACAGCCTACCAAGGCTTTGATCGATAGCTGGTCTGAGAGGATGATCAGCCACACCGGGACTGAGACACGGCCCGGACTCCTACGGGAGGCAGCAGTGGGGAATATTGGACAATGGGGGAAACCCTGATCCAGCGATGCCGCGTGAGTGAAGAAGGCCTTCGGGTTGTAAAGCTCTTTCGCAGGGGAAGAAACGGTTGCGGTTAATATCCGCAGCAACTGACGGTACCCTGACAAGAAGCACCGGCTAACTACGTGCCAGCAGCCGCGGTAATACGTAGGGTGCGAGCGTTAATCGGAATTACTGGGCGTAAAGCGTGCGTAGGCGGCTATATAAGTCAGATGTGAAATCCCCGGGCTTAACCTGGGAACTGCGTTTGAAACTGTATGGCTAGAGTTCGGTAGGGGAAGATAGAATTTCGTGTGTAGCGGTGAAATGCGTAGATATACGAAAGAATACTAATAGCGAAGGCATTCTTCTGGGCCGATACTGACGCTGAGTCACTAAAGCGTGGGGAGCAAACAGGATTAGATACCCTGGTAGTCCACGCCCTAAACGATGTCCGTTAGCTATTGGGCTTAGGCTCAGTGGCGAAGCTAACGCGTTAAACGGACCGCCTGGGGAGTACGGTCGCAAGATTAAAACTCAAAGGAATTGACGGGGACCCGCACAAGCGGTGGATGATGTGGTTTAATTCGATGCAACGCGAAAAACCTTACCAGTCCTTGACATGTCTGGAATCTCGTAGAGATATGAGAGTGCCTTCGGGAACCAGAACACAGGTGTTGCATGGCTGTCGTCAGCTCGTGTCGTGAGATGTTGGGTTAAGTCCCGCAACGAGCGTAACCCTTGTCGTTAGTTGCCATCATTAAGTTGGGCACTTTAACGAAACTGCCGGTGACAAACCGGAGGAAGGTGGGGACGACGTCAAGTCATCATGGCCCTTATGGACTGGGCTACACACGTCATACAATGGTCGGTACAATGGGCAGCCAACCCGCGAGGGGGAGCAAATCTCTAAAAGCCGATCGTAGTCCGGATCGCAGTCTGCAACTCGACTGCGTGAAGTCGGAATCGCTAGTAATCGCGGATCAGCATGTCGCGGTGAATACGTTCCCGGGTCTTGTACACACCGCCCGTCACACCATGGGAGTGAAGGATACCAGAAGCAGGTAGTTTAACCTTTCGAGGAAAACGCTTTCTAAGGTATGTTTCATGACTGGGGTGAAGTCGTAACAAGGTAGCCGTAGGAGAACCTGCGGCTGGATTACCTCCTTTCTAGGAAAAATCCAAGAAAGAAGATGACTATCATTGTTTCCTCACGGAGGCAGTGGTAGTAGTCTTCCTCCGGTGCCCGCTCATATTGGTTGTTTTATAGTTTTTTGTTTTTTTATTGAAAACTCGATATTGTATCGGGTTTTTTTAAATGAACTTATGAAAAATATCAAAAAAATATTAATTAATGCATTCGCCGTCATTGGCTTGTGCTCAATAACATTTCTTGTTATTGCAATCGCTAAAGACTTTTCTGAATTTGATAAAACCAAAGGCGGTTATGAGCCACCTTATGAACAATACACGGGAGAACCCATCGATTGGAATGAAGGTGATGTATCCAATGACGGTTTTGCTCGTCGTGGGAGAGTCATTAACACTTTATTAAACTGTATAACAGGGATGATTACCTTTGAAATATTTGGTGCGCAAATCGATTTTAAAAAAGTATCAGCCCGTGCTATTTCGGTGCATAAACCACGAGAAGCATGTATCGAGCATGGTTTTACTCCAACGTTTTAATTGCTAAAACTATTTACTTACAAACTAAAAAAACCAGCGACTGCTGGTTTTTTTAGTTTAAAGGTAATTACTACAAACTTGCAAATTATGCGAAGTCGTTTTATTGGTTTGATTTATTAATAAACCGACTTTGGTGCAATTAAATCATCAATCATACTGTTAGAAGTATCATTTTGTAAAAGATTAAAACTACCGTCTGCACTTAGCATTGCTTGACCCGCATTATAAATAAGTCGATGTGTTGCCCGTGCTAGTGAACTACCCAATGACAACCGTGCGACACCAATTGCAGCAAAATCACTTACTTTAAGTGCTGTATTTTCACCCTCAATTAATGCATTAACAGGTGCTGTTGCCTCTTGACATAAAGCAGATAAATCTTTAAATGATAATAAAGGTGCATATAAGCAATCAGCCCCGACTTGTTCAAAAGCCAATAATCGGCGCTTGGCTTCGGCAGTGTCGTATGAACCAGTCATAACGCCGTCGGCTCTAGCGACTATTACAAAATCCTTGCTTCTTTTTTTGCGTTCATTGCTGGCTGTACTCATCGCCGCTTCAATCCTTTTGACTGCAAGATCAAAAGAATAAGCGTTATTATTAGGCAGTATCGTATCTTCGATAGAAATTCCAGCCAATCCAGCTTCAATTGCAGCATGAACAGTCTCTGCAATTTCGCTGACGGAATCGCCATAACCGTTTTCGAGATCAGCCGACACGGGGATATTAACCGCCTGCGCAATAGTTGCAGCATGATCTATGGATTCTTTTCGAGTAAGCGTACCATCTTGTTTGCCAATCGTATAAGCCAAAGCCGCTGATGACGTCGCTATTGCTTTTGCGCCCAGTTGTTCCATTAATCGTGCACTACCAACATCCCATACATTAACCAACACAAAAGGGTTGCCCTGCTGATGTAATTTTCTAAAATCATACATACTATTATTCTCTTTATTATGAAGTTATCTCTATTATAAAATAAATATGATATAAAGTGATGATTGTACAAAATAATAAAATTATCATCCAAAATTTTGTGGGTATTGTGCAGATTGGTACAGATTGAATCAGGCTAGATTATCGAAATCTTATCCAAGATTAATTTGAGCGATGATAAAGACAATGAAGAGACTAAATGTTTTTTCAGATGTTACGTACATGGTGACAGTTTGAAAATAGCCGCATGGCAAATAGTCAAACATCTATTCTTGCCTAAAAAAAATTTACAATTTTTGATGAGACAACGCTATTGCTTTTGCCTTTTGATGTAGCCAATCCTGAAAAAAACTTTCATTCGGCACCGAGAGTGGTTAAAAAATTTGATTCTTTATAGTACGTTAAACTTCCCAGTGTTTTTGCCAATCGCCTTCTAGGCGTAAATCGGTATTACTGGCTTCTTCTACCAATTTACAAACAAGTAATTCAGCGGCATTGCCACCAAATTGTTGTTCTGCCTGTTCAAATTTTTGTTGTGCTAATTTTGTTATGTCCATTGATGTTTGTGTTTGTTCGCCCAACTGTTGCAAAAGGCGTAAGTCTTTACAGCACAGCCCCAAAGAAAAAGAAGGATCATAATGACCGTCAAATATAGATGGTACATCGTGACGTGTGACAAATGAATCGCCCACACTGTTTTTTAAGGCATCCCACAATACGGATAATTCAACCCCCGATTTTTTGCCAAGTACCAAAGCCTCACCGATTGCGGCAGCATTGATAAACCACATTTGATTGGTGACTAATTTAACCACATTACCGCAACCAAGAGCACCACAGATGATGGGTTTGCCCATTATTTCTAAGTAAGGTCGAACCGCTTCAATGGCATGATGATTACCGCCGACAAAAAACGTCAGTTTGCCAAGCCGTGCGCCATCTACCGCACCTGTTAATGGTGCTTCTACTACTGAAATTTCGCGTTCATTTGCTTGTTTGGCAAGTGATAAAACCAGATCTCGATCATTGGTTGTTAGATCGACCCATATTGAACCTGCTGGCATTGCTTTAAGCAATGGTGGTAATACACTGGCAACATGTTTTGGTTGGGGCAATGAAGTAAACAAAATATCACATTGTTGTACCAATGTAATAGCATCAGTCGCTGCGACTGCCCCTGCTTTTACAGCCTCATCTATTTTGGCTTGCTCTATGTCGTAAACACCAACATTGCATTGTGCACGTACTAAATTTACAACCATGGGCAGTCCCATATTACCCAAACCAATGTATGCTATTTTCATTTAAATTCCTTTAATTTATAATTAATATAGCGATGATTATATAGGTTTTTTTATTGAATTTAATCGAAAGAAGCGGTGGTTTTAGTTGTAATTTTTGATAACATTTAGCTATGAATAATACAAAAATACGTGCTGCGGTGTGTCGTCAATTTGGTAAACCATTACAAATAGAAACATTGTTTTTGGCACCACCCAAACCCCACCAAGTACAAGTAAAGTTAGAGGCATCTTCTATTTGTCATTCTGATATTATTTATATGGACGGGCTTTGGGGTGGTCAGCCACCGTTGGTTTTGGGTCATGAAGGCGCTGGTATTGTGGTTGCTGCTGGTGCTGATACAGCCATTGATGTAGGTAGTCGCGTTATTGTTACCTTAATATATTCTTGTCGTCATTGCAACCCTTGCCAGCAAGGCGTGCCTGCATTATGTGATAACCCACCAGCGGCACTTGATCATCTAAGCGATGCCAATGGCAACCCTGTTGGTGTTGGTTTAAAAACAGGAGCATTTGCCGAGCAAGTCGTGGTTGATGCATCACAAGTTGCGATTATTAATGACAACTTGGCTTTTAATCAGGCTTGTTTATTGGCATGTGGTGTTATAACAGGTTGGGGAGCAGTAACCAATATTGCCAAAATGCCGGGCGGGTGTTCTGCCGCTGTGGTTGGTTGTGGTGGCGTTGGTGTTAATTGTTTACAAGCGGCAGCATTATCGGGCGCATCGCCTTTGGTTGCGATTGATTTATCTGAAGAAAAATTACAACTTGTTAAACAGTTTGGCGTAACGCATACCTTACAAGCGCAATCGCCTGATATATTTGAACAAGTCAAGCAAATAACCGGATCAAATGGATTTGATTACGTTTATATGGCAGCAGGCAGTTCTAAAGCCGTCGAGCTCGCTGTTGCTTTGGTCGATAAAATGGGAACATTGGTTGTTGCTGGAATGACAGCAACGGGGGATATCCCCAAAATAGACACCACTACTCTTGCTGAAAAGCAAGCGCAGATTATGGGTTCAAAAATGGGCGGTACGCGTTTATCGGTTGATATACCTCGCCTACAGCGTTTGCATAGCGAGGGGCGTTTAAAACTAAAAGAATTAATAGCCGGCACATATACCCTAGACAATATAAACGATGCCATTGCTGCTACCAGAACGGGCGATGCTTTGCGGCAAGTTATTGTTTTTCCCCAAGTGTGAAAATAAGCTCTATTGAAACCTTCTGTACTGAAGACGTTGGGTTAACACGCATTACCACCAATACTGGTGCGCAAGGTTGGGGGCAGGTATCCACCTATAATGCTGATATATCTGCCGCCATATTACATCGGCAAGTTGCACCGTGGGCGTTGGGAGCCAATGTAGAATCACTCGACACGCTCCCCGACTTAGTCGAACAGCTATTTGCCCACGAACATAAGTATCTCGGCTCGCACTTATGCCGTGCCATTGGTGGTGTTGAAACAGCACTGTGGGACTTACACGGCAAGCTACAACAAAAAACCGTTTGTGAATTACTGGGTGGTGTTCCCCGCCCCTTGCGTGTTTATGCCTCTAGCATGAAGCGCGACATAACCCCAAAAGCCGAAGCCGAGCGATTTTGTCGCTTGCGTGACAAACACGGTTATGATGCCTTTAAATTTAGGGTAGGGTCGGAATGCGGGCATGATGTGGACGAATGGGAAGGACGAACTGAGTCTATTATCCCTACCATACGCCAAGCATTGGGCGACGATGTTGCTTTACTGGTTGATGCCAATAGTTGCTATACACCAGCACGTGCCATCGAAATTGGCAAATTACTAGAACAACACAACATTATTCACTTTGAAGAACCGTGCCCCTATTGGCGACCAGACTGGACCAAACAAGTAACCGATGCTTTACAATTAGATGTAACGGGTGGCGAGCAAGACAACCAACCCGCTCTATGGCAATATATGCTACGTGACCATGTTATGGACGTAGCCCAACCTGACATTTGTTATGTTGGTGGTATTTGTCGATTATTACAAATAGCCGACATGGCACAAGCCGTTAATATCCCCATCACTCCCCATGCGGCAAACCTATCATTGGTTACGATATTTACCCTGCATGTTATGGGGGCATTGTCTAATGCTGGTCCCTATGTTGAGTTTGCCATAGAAGAAGCCGACTATTACCCGTGGCAATACGATGTATATGATGCACTCCCCATTGCGGTTAATGGCAAAGTAAGCGTGCCAACCGACCCGGGTTGGGGCATTCACATCCGTGATACATGGTTAAAAAACGCACGTTATCAAAAATCTGTTTTATAAGCAATACTGTATTGTAAGTTGGTATTTCTATATAATATAGATTTATAAAGGAGATACATCAACATGGATTATCAAACAGATATTATTAGACATATCAACACTAAAGTATCGGACACGGATATTTATAAATTTCTTCAGAGTATTTTTAGCAAATGCAAAAATATGGAGCATATTTTCCGTGGTGAAAACAAAAAATTTAATAAACCATTGTCCTCTGCTTTGTATCGACAGTTTCATGATGAATTTTGTTTTGATAAAAAAATTACAAAAGAAGAAAAAGAAGAAAAATTTAAACTGATTAAATCCGTTGATAAAAACACAATCAATAATTTATTCAGATATTTTGCAGCTCCAAGCACCGCCGAAAACACGTTAACTTATTTACAGCATTATGGTGGTATAACCAATCTTATAGACTTTACCAAAAACATTAATATCGCTTTATTCTTTGCTTGTACTGGTAGTAATAATGATGAAGACGGGCATATTTATTTATGCAAAATAGATAGATTTTATAGATACCATAAGCAATCAGAAATTGGCAATGGGCATGATCTTTGTATTTCTCCCACTGTTAAAGATGATTGGATGGTTTCCCAAAAAACTATTTTTGTAGTCCCTGATCAAGGTCATGTAAAAGAAGACCTAGACATCGTCATTCCTTTTGAATATAAAGCCCCCATACTAGTTCATCTTGCAAGGTATTATGCCATCAACACTGAAAGTGTTTTTTGCGATATACATGGATACATTAGAAATCACGAACATAAAAGTCTGGTCGATATTATTCTAGAAGAATGGGACGACTACATAAATCAAGCCATTGAAAATCTCCAATTAAAGGATTATGAAATCGCGCTGGAATATCTCGAAAGAGCCATCGAATTAGCCCCTGATGACACGACTGCTTATAATATTCGTGGGGTTGTAGAATACGAATTACATCTTTATGACGATGCAATACTTGATTTCAATCAAGCTATTGAACTAGCAGAAAAAGATGCCACTGCCTATAACAACCGTGGTATTGTTAAAGCCGTATTAAAGGACTATGAATCAGCAATAGCCGATTTTAATCATGCCCTTGTATTAAACTCAAACTATAGCAAGGCTCATAACAATCTAAAAGTAACACGAATAGCAGTACATGACCCCAAACGCAAGTAATTGAATTAAACAAGTGCTATTTTTTTGCAGTAGCATATTTGATTTTACAAAAAAGTTGCATATCGCTTTGTTTTTTTGCGTGTGATGGGCACGGCGATAAAGATAGGTATGTCTATTGGTTAAATAAAACGAAATTTAAAAAAGATGATAACAAGATGATAAAGGACGATAAATTCGTAAAATTTTTAGATACTATAATTAAACTAACCACTAAAGTAGAGATGGAAAATTATGCTGAAGCGATAAAGGATTATGATGAAGTCATAGCATTAGATTCGAATTATATAGATGCCTACTATAATCGAGGCATTGCTAAAAAAGCCATAGGTGATACAAAAGGTGGTGAAGCAGATTTACAAAAAGCAGAACATTTGTTAAAAAGACAATAAAAAGAATATAAGATGAAAGCGATATGGTTTAAAGAGCAAGGGGCTTGTGATGTTTTGCAATACGGCGATATTGATTGTCCAGAGCCTGCAGCGGGTGAAGTCTTGGTACAAATACGAGCGTCGGGCGTTAACCCTTCCGATGTTAAAACGCGAATGGGTGCACGTGGTGCGATGCCGTTTCCTTGCCAAATTCCGCATTCGGATGGAGCGGGTGTTATTAATGCGGTGGGTGAAGGCGTTGCCGATGATCGCATTGGCGAACGTGTATGGTTGTGGAATTCTGCTATTAACCGTGCCAATGGTACTTGCGCCGAAGCCATAGCCCTACCAAGTAAACAAGCGGTGTTACTAGATGATGCCACCGATTTTTTGGCAGGTGCGTGTTTTGGCGTGCCGTTAATGACAGCGGCGTGTGCTGTTAGCCGCTGTATGGGGAATGCAACGACTCTTGAGGGTAAAACGGTGTTAATCACCGCTGGTGCAGGTGCGGTTGGTTTTTATGCGGTGCAGCTGGCACGCTTGCTAGGAGCAAAGGTTATTACCACAATTAGTAGCGAGCCAAAGGCAACACATGTCACCCAAGCCCAACCGCATTGTATTATTAACTACAAAAGCGATGATGTCGTTGACTGTATTGGCGATTTTACCGATAAGCAAGGAGTCGATGCAATTATCGATGTTGAGTTTGGTGCTAATTTACCGATTACCGAAAAAATTATAAAGTCCGGTGCTTGTATTGTTTCTTATGGGTCAGTGGCACAGCCTACCCCATCGCTTCCGTTTTATCCGTTGATGTTTAAAAATACAACGATTCAGTTGGTTTTTATTTATAGCATAACGCCAACCGAAAGACAGCGAGTGTTAGCGTTAATTACACAATTACAATCGCAATTAATTCATGCAGTGGCACAAGTGCTTCCGCTAGAACAAACGGCACAGGCACATGCCATTGTTGAATCGGGCAAGGCTATTGGCAATGTCGTTGTTGCGATTAATCAAGAATAGAGATACGATAATGACAAAAGACGATTTATCACCACCGATTTTTAACCAACCTCTTGGTGGCAATGACATGCCGCGTTATGCGGGTCATGCAACTATGATGCGTTTGCCAACACAAGCAACAGCCAAAGGTTTAAACGCTTGTTTTGTGGGAGTGCCTATGGATATTGGTACGTCCAATCGATCTGGCACACGTTTGGGACCGCGTGCGATTCGTGCTGAAAGCTGTATGTTGCGCCCTTTTAATATGGCAACGGGAGCAGCACCATTTGCCAATCTACAAGTTGCTGATTTAGGCGATGTGCCGATTAACAGTTTTGATTTAAAAAAATCGGTGGAGATTATCAAAAATTACTACGATGATGTCTTACAATATTGTGTTGCACCACTGACATTGGGGGGCGATCATACGTTGGTTTATCCTATTTTACAGGCGATGAAAAAAAAGCATGGACCAGTGGCATTAATACAAGTAGATGCGCATTCGGATACCAATGATGCAATGTTTGGTGAGCGTATTGCACACGGCACACCGATAAGACGGGCGGTTGAAGAAGGTTTGTTGATTCCTGATAAAGTGTTTCAGATTGGCTTGCGTGGCACGGGTTACGCATTGGATGATTTTGAATGGGGACGCAAACAAGGTTTTACCGTTGTCCAAGCCGAGCAGTGTTGGCATCAATCGCTGGCACCTTTAATGCAAACCATTCGCGATAAAATCGGCGATGCACCGATGTATCTTACTTTTGACATTGATGGGCTTGACCCTGCCTTTGCCCCCGGTACCGGAACGGTCGAAATAGGTGGGCTTACCGTTATGCAGGGCTTGGAAATTATACGAGGCTGTGCTGGGCTTAATATGGTGGGGGGTGATTTGGTTGAGGTGTCTCCACCTTATGACACCAGTGGCAATACCGCCTTGGTAGGGGCGAATTTATTGTACGAAATGCTGTGCGTTCTACCGTTGCCACGTTAGTAAAATATCCAACGAAAAATTAATCGAAAGCACCTCGCTATAATTACTACTATAATTTCTGAATTACCAATGTTCGGCTTTGGGCAATGGCTGGCAGTTTGTTTGGTGTTTATGTGGTCTGGTTTTGTACGGTCGGGCTTGGGTTTTGGTGGTGCTGTTTTGGCGTTGCCGTTTTTACTGCTGATTAATCCTGATTTAACATTGTGGTTGCCTGCCATTGCGATTCATGTGATTATTTTTTCTTTTATTACATTGTGTAAATCATTTTTTAATGTGGATTGGCGGTTTTTTCTGCGGGTGTCAGTTTGGATAATTCCGGCAAAAATAATCGGAATTTTTGGCTTGCTTAATTTGCCTGTTGTGGTGTTGGTGAGTATTGCTTATACCATTACAACGTTGTATGGTGTTTGTTGGGCATTGGGTATTAATCTTAAATCAAAAAATATTTGGCAAGACAGGGCAATGTTGGCATTTGGTGGTTATGTATCGGGCACACTATTGAGTGGTGGTCCGGTGCTGGTACCAGTGTTTGTTCAGTATGTCGCAGCAACGCGTTTGCGTTCGAGCAACGCGTTTGCGTTCGACTTTATTTGCCTTGTGGTTTGTTTTGGGAGGGTTTAAATTGGTATCATTTATTGTATTGGATGTGCCTTTGCAGTGGGCAATGTCATTGATTTATTCCCGCTGCTGTGATAGGCGATGTCATCGGGCTGTTTTTTCATAAAAAAATATTAACGGATGAAAAGATAACACAAAAAGCCATTGGTTATGGCTTATTAGCAGTGAGTGTCGCCGGGTTGATTAAAGTATTGGTATAGTTCTGTTATGGCAGGCTTTTAATAAACAATAGAATGCCATTGAGAAACATTTGTGTGGCAATAATGATTAAAATCATGCCCATTAATCGCTCAAGTGCTATTGCCCCACGTGTGCCGATTTTTTGTAAAAGATAGGGCGATATTAATAAAAAAACCGTTGTGCCCAACCACGCTAAAAACAAAGCAACGCTCCATTCGGGGAGTTTTTCGGGTTGATTAGAACTGAGTAAGAGTAATATCGCAATGGTTGAAGGACCGGCAATTAAAGGAATAGCCAACGGAACAATTAACGGGTCGTCATTGTTGTAGTTATCATTGTCGCTTTGCTTGGTTGGAAAAATCATGTTTAGCGATAGAATAAAAAGTATAATTCCTCCACTGATACTTAATGACGCTTGCGTTAGCCCAAGAAACTGTAGGAATGCGGTTCCTCCTAAAAGAAAAACAAATAAAATAAATAATGCAATTAATAATTCACGAACAATTATTTTTGCTTGGCGATTGGGATTCAGTTTCGATAGTATGGAGTTAAAAATAGGGGCGTTGCCCAATGGGTCCATAATTAAAAATAAAGTAACGGCAGCGGTGGCAATATCAAACCAATTTAAAGAAGTAAACATTTTTATTTTTTTTAAAATCAGTTAATAAAGGAGGTCATTTGTTTTGGGTTTTGTGAACAACAATGTTGTTTACTTACCATCGTTTTAATTTAAAAGAGCACTGTCTTTGCAATGTGAAAAAATGCCCTATCAAGAATCACGCATTATAGCAACAAAATTTAATCTTTTGTGTTATTTTCTCGTGTTATGCGTAGGCTGATTAGTAGAATAGAGCTTGATTAAACCAGCTGTTCGAGAGCTTGATTGTTTTGATTTTTTATGTGAATTTACAAGTATATGAGTGATTTTTATAGTTATTTGCCAGAATTTACCAATGTTGAGTGGATTGCGGTTTTTGCTGTGTTTGTATGGTCGGGTTTTGTGCGGTCGGGCTTGGGTTTTGGTGGTGCAATTTTGGCATTGCCGTTGTTGCTTATTGTTGATACTCGCTTAACGCTGTGGTTGCCAGTGATAGGGATTCACTTGTTGCTATTTTCTTTTTATACTTTATGCACGACTATCCACAATGTCGATTGGCGGTATTTTTTTCGGTCTGCAAAGTGGATACTACCCGCCAAAATAGTCGGTATTATGGGCTTGCTAAACTTGCCTATTACGGTATTGGTGGTTATTGCCTATAGTCTGACCACGTTTTATGGTGTTTGTTGGGTGATGGGTGTAAAGTTTCGTGCCAACAACGTATGGCAAAATAGATCGATGTTAACGTTGGGCGGTTATTTGTCCGGGACGATGTTGGGTGGTGCGCCGTTAATGGTACCGGTGTTTGTCAGTCAAGTGAGTTTTCAACAATTGCGTGCTACTTTGTTTGCGGTGTGGTTTGTTTTAGTGGTGTTTAAACTGGTTTCGTTTGTTGCGTTGGATGTGCCTTTACAATGGCACTTGGCATTGGCTTTATTGCCGGCGGCAGTCATAGGGCAGTGGCTGGGGTTACAGCTGCATAAAAAATTAGCAACCGATGAACGCTTAACACAAAAAGCACTTGGCTATGGTTTGTTGGTGGTTAGTTGTATTGGTTTTATCAAGGCATTGCTTTAATCATGCGAGCGGCTTTCCCATTGGTTTTTGTTTTACTCTGGTCTTCGGCATTTATTACCAGTAAATTTATTGTGGCAGAATCAACGCCATTGGCATCGCTGTGCTTTCGTTTTGCGATTGTCTCATTTTTATTTTTTATTATTGGACGTTGCATGCGCGAAAAACTAACCGCACCATGGGGCGAGATAGGCAAAGCCGCCGCTGTTGGTGCGTTGTTTCATGGGGTGTATTTGGGCGGTGTGTTTTATGCCATTGCCAAAGGCATGCCGGCAGGTTTGTCTGCATTAATTGTAACGTTGCAACCCGTATTGACCAATGTATTAGCAGGTCCGGTGTTGGGCGAACGTGTTAGCAAACAGCAATGGGTAGGTGTGGTACTTGGTTTTTTGGGCGTGTTTTTAATTCTTGGGCTTGATTCCCATAATGCCTTACCACTTGTCCCGACTATCATCGTTTTTATCGCTTTGTTAAGTATTACAGCGGCAACACTATGGCAAAAAGCCATTAGCAATAATTTATCGTTGGTGGCAAATAATATGTATCAGGCTTTAAGTGCAATGGTCTTTCATGGTATTGCAATGCTATTACTCGAAGATGCTGTTATTAATTTTACGCCAACGTTTATTGCAGCGATGGGGTGGCAAGTAATTGCTGTGTCTTTAGGTGCGTTTACGATATTAATGTACTTGATTAAAACAGGCTCTGCCAGTAAAACCGCGACCTTGTTTTTTTTGGTGCCTTCAGTCTCAATTATCATGGCATGGTTATTTGCCAACGAACCATTAACACCTATTATCCTTGTTGGTTTGGCAATAACCACCGTTGGCGTGTATATAGCCACTCGCCCGATAAAATAGGTGTGGTCTTGCTACTATAAGTAAGATAGAACGTTATATTAAGCTTGTAATTTTCGCACACGCTCAATCATGGGAAGGTAATGCGAAAGTGCAGGCACTGCCAACGCTGATACTTTTCCAGCATCGTCCCAATGCCGCATTTTTACCGCATTGCTAAAATGTAAGTTGCTTTCAAATTCACGTTGCTCTTCGGTCGTCATGGCACCGCCTTGTAGCTGTAGGGTTTTTTTTGAGGCTTCCGATAAGGTGTTGTAATACGCTGTATTGGTGGCACACAAATATTTTTTTGCTGCAACATGTAAGCGAATCGGCTCGGTGATTGTTTTTGGAAAAAACGGTTCTAATACTTTGCCACCGGCATCTTCGTGTAAATTATCAATACCTTGTTCAATATAATCATCACCAAACTCGCCCGTAAAATGCCCAACATCGTGCAATAATGCAGCAACGATTAACGCTTCGTCGGCACCGTCTTGTTCGGCAAAATAGGCGGCTTGTAGCATGTGTTCTGCCATGGTAACTTGTTCACCCAAATAGGCTTCTGCGCCTCTTTTTTCAAATAGCCAGTGAATAAAATCGGCTATATTTTCATTATTTGGTTTCAAAATTACCCTCCTGATAACAATCTGTATTTTGAATGTAAGGCATCGCGGTCGGCATAACAGCCTTGTAAATGTCGCCCACCATTGCCCGAAAAACCGGTACGCCCGTGTAATACGCGGCGATTGTCCACAATAAATAAATCGCCACCACCCATTTTAAACTGCATGTTTAATTCAGGGCGTTGCAATATTTCCGAGAAGTGTCGATACGCCTCGTAGTAAGTGGGGTGTATATCGTTGGCGATGTCAATGGTGCGAATAGAGCGGTTATTATAGTTAACCGCAATTAAATTGCCTTCGGCGTTAACGTCTAAAATAGGCAAGCGACTGCGTAAGTCGGCATGCGTATCAGAAAAACGAAAAGGGACCGTGTGGCGAGACAACATCTGCCAATGCTCGATATTTTCGTCTGCCAATACTTTTGCTGCCATAAAACCATCCACCAAAATACTGTCACCACCATCAGCAGAATTTTGCAAACAATGTAATAATTGGAGGCTAGGCGGTGGATCGCGATACGGGTTGTCGGTATGCACTGATAACCCTAATCCAGTGTAGGCAAGGTTGTTGGGGTTAACCACCGATTGCACATCAAAATACCGACCGTAGTTGGTTTCGCGAACATGCCCAAAGAGCTCTGCGATGGTGCAGACGGTTTCGGTTTTGGTTGGTGTTGCTTGTAATATGCCACAGCCATAACGTGTAACCAAACCCAGCCACTCGGCAAGGGCGGTATTATTGGCAATAACATCGGTATAAGTGCGGGTAACATCGCTTGGGGTTAATGTGGTGGTGTCCCATACGGTAATAGCCGGCAAGGTTTGTTCGGCAGAAAAATTAGACAACCATGTTGCATCAAAGGTGGCAAGATGACCATCGGGGGCAAAACAAACGTCAATATGAGCGTTGTTGTTAGTGGCAGATTGCACGCTAATATCAGCAGAAAAATCACCAATATTGGTTAATTTTTGCCCAGTGGGATGACGACATTGCTGGCATGGACAGTTGTCTCGCAGCCATTGCACATAAAAGCGGTGGAGGCTTCCATCGTCCCATGCGACTTCAACAATTTTTTTATTTTGTAAAACGGTAACACGATTGATGGTTTGCATATGGATTATCTTAGTGCATTATTTTGTTTAATACGATGATAACCTGATTGTGTCAAAAAAATAGATTAATGTCAAATATTTATCGGATTCATAGGCATTGTGAATAAAATTAATTGGTAGTGTTATTCACTGGTGGGCAATTCATTTTAAAAAATAAGTGTGCTGGATTGTTTATAATAATACATAAAAAAAGGAGTGCTTACTATGGATTTTATTTATACGGACGAACATAAAAGGCGAGATTCAAAAACAGAGTTATGCGGGGGAGAGTTGGTTGCACCTTTTGAATGCCCATCACGGGTTGAGATTATTCGCGAGCGATGTTTGGAACGTGGCATTGGTACAATGCTTGCCCCTAAAACGTATTCAAAAGAATTATTGCTGTCGGTGCACCGTGCCAATTATGTGCAGTTTATGGAGGAATGTTGGCAACAATGGCAAACCGCTGGCTATAAAGGTGAGGCAATAACAACGTGCTGGCCCTCACGGGCAATGCCGCGATTGGTTGAACCAAGAGAAATCGATGGGCGAATCGGTTATTACGCATTGGCAGGTGAAACTTCAATTAGTGATGGGACTTTTGAGGCGGCGTGTGCTTCTGCCGCTGTTGCTGCCACTGCCACCGACATAGTACAAGCCGGGGCACGGAGTGCTTTTGCCTTGTGTCGTCCGCCCGGACATCATGCTGCCACCGATATGTTTGGTGGTTATTGCTTTTTTAATAATGCGGCTATTTCTGCTCAACGTTTATTGGATGGTGGTGCCAAGCGGGTGGCAATATTGGATGTTGATTTTCATCATGGCAATGGCACTCAAGAGATTTTTTATAACCGCGATGATGTGCTGTTTCTTTCTATTCATGGCGACCCTTTGGATTCGTTTCCGTATTTTTTAGGGTATGCCGATGAAACAGGTGTGGGTGTTGGCACAGATTATAACCAAAACTATCCGTTGCCACCGAATACTCCGTTTGGTGTGTGGCGACAGGCATTGCAACAAGCATTGGCACGAATCGCCAGCTATGCACCTTGTGCGGTGGTAGTGTCGTTGGGCGTTGATACGTATAAAGACGATCCGATTTCGTTTTTTAAATTACACAGTGATGATTTTATAGATTACGGTCGTGATATTGCACAACTTGGACTGCCGACTGTATTTGTAATGGAAGGTGGTTATGCCGTGAAAGAAATCGGCATTAATACCGTTAATGTATTAGAAGGATTTATGGATTAAACTAAAATGGTAGTTCAGTCACCTTGTATGCGAATAACAACATTTTTTATTCGTGTGTAATTTTCGAGTGTTTCTAAGCCGCGTTCGCGTCCGATACCGCTTTTTTTAACGCCACCAAAAGGCGATGCCATTTCGCCCGAAAAATATTCATTAACATAAATAGTGCCAGCGTCTAGTTTTTTGGTTAGACGTAGTGCACGGTCGATATCTTTGGTAAAGATACCAGCCGCCAAACCAAATTCGGTGCCATTGGCAATGGCAAGGGCTTCGTCTTCGTCTTCAAAATTAATGACAGAAAGAACAGGACCAAAAATTTCTTCTTGGGCAATGGCTGCATTGGCATCGACTTGCGTAAATATGGTTGGTTCGACAAAATAACCTTTGTCTTGACTGATAGGGCGTTTTCCTCCACAGGCAATGGTGGCACCATCGTCTTGTCCGCGTTGAATATACGACATCACGCGTTTGTGTTGTTCGGCAGATATTAACGGACCCATATTTGGGTTGTCAGTGGGCTGGCCAATCGATAAGGCTTGGCTTTTATTAACGAGTTGTTCGATAACGTCATCATGTAATTTTTTACTCATTACCAAGCGCGAACCGGCATCGCAATATTGTCCGGTATTAGAATAAATGCCTTTAGCGGCTTCGGTGGCAACCATAGTAGGGTCGGCATCTTCAAATACCAAAATGGGAGATTTCCCCCCCAGCTCTAATACCACTGGCTTAATATGTTCTGCACAAGCCCGCATAACAATGCGACCGGTATCAACAGAACCAGTAAAGGTTAAGCCGTCAATGCCAGGGTGTGCCGCTAGGCTAGCACCAACGGTTTTGCCCGAGCCATTAACGATATTAACAACGCCAGCGGGTAAGCCTACTTGCAAAAAGAGTTCTGCCAATGCCAATGCCCCGTGTGGGGTTTGTTCGGCTGGTTTAACGACAGCGGTACAACCTGCTGCCAACGCTGGGGCAATGCCTCGTGCCAACATATTAAGCGGTACATTCCACGGCAGTATATGGGCGGTAACGCCCAAAGGCTCGCGCAAGGTAAAGTCGAGATAGCCCTCACCCAAAGGAATACTGCTGCCTTGAATTTTATCGGCAACACCAGCATAAAACTCAAAATAGCGGGCAGTGCCTAAAACAGCAGCTTCGGCTGCGGCACGTGGTTTGCCGGTTTCGAGCATTTCGATATAGGCAAGTGATTTCACATTGTCGCTAATGGTTTGTGCAATTTTCATCAATAAACGCCCTCTGTCCCATGGCGTCGTTTGTCGCCATGCACCAACAAAGGCTTGTCTGGCAGCACTAACGGCGGCATCTACTTCGTTGGCAGTGGCACAGACCACCTCCCCAATAACGGATTCATCGGCAGGGTTAATGTTGGTCAGAAAATCACAGCCATCGGGTTGTACCCATTGGTTATTAATAAAGAGTTTATTTTGCATTATTTTATCTTTCGTTAAAAAATCAGGCAATTTTTTGCACAGAATCCCCTTTGGGAATGTGGCGACGACCAACCATCGCATCGATAATCATGTTTTGAAAACGGTGTACGGGTTCTTCAAAATGATAACACATGCGTCCCCCTTGGTAAGGATTGGCAGTCAGCCCTTGTTGTACTTTTTCACAAATACCAACGTCTTCTTTATTGACTTCATCCCAAAATTCCATTACTTCGTTAATGGCAATATCCGACATTTCATCAACACATTCGTTATGACTCATTAGCCATGCAGTCTCTACGGTTTGAGTGGGTGAGATTGGTTGGGCGTTAATAATAAAAGCGTGGCTCGGCATGATAAAAATAATGACATTGGGGAAAAGCCCAAAAAAGTAGCCACTGACGTTTTGTTGGTCGGTGAGTCCAGAAATATTGCGCATGGTAAGCCAGCCGGAATCATCCGTACCAGTAACGGGGGAAGTGCAAATACCGCAATACATACCATCGCCTTGCCAACGGTGATGGTCGGCTACGCGAGAGGTTTTAGCGAGGCGAGGGTGTACCCACGGCAAGTGGTAGTATTCGATTGCGTTTTCAAATAGCAATTTCCAATTACAGTTAATATCGTAGCTGCGCTCGCCCAATACACGCCATTCATCCAGACGAAAATTTCGAAGACGAGCAGGTAAGTCACCCACGACTTCAAGCAATGATGGTGCGGTGTCGTCGAGGCAGACGAATATCAACATGCCCCATTGTTCAACACGCACGGGAAACAGCCCGTAATCTTTTTTATCAAAATCGCGTAGATGTGACATGTCGTGTATTTCAATGGTACGGCGATTTGCCCCTTTATCAAATAAAGGAGTGCCAATACATTCGCCTTTTAGGTTGTAACCCCACCCGTGATATGGGCAGATAATGTGTTTTTTAACGGAGCCGTTGCCCTGACATAAGCGGGTGCCACGATGACGGCAAACATTGTAAAAAGCCCGCAATTCTTTGTTTTCATCTCGCGTTATTATGATTGACTGCCCACCGACTTCGGCAATCATAATCTCGCCGGTATCATGCACGCGGTCGGCGGGACCAGCCACGACCCAGTTACGTTGAAAGACTTGTTTTTTTTCTAAGTCAAAAAATTCATTACTGGTATAAGCATTCGGGTCAATGGTTTTTGCTTCTTCGGTGGGTAAGCGCGTATTGGCGTAGGTGGATTCTTCTAAATA
Organism: Gammaproteobacteria bacterium; assembly: GCA_965243565.1. Classification (GTDB taxonomy): domain Bacteria; phylum Pseudomonadota; class Gammaproteobacteria; order Tethybacterales; family Persebacteraceae; genus CBDEVH01. The sequence continues at coordinate 1,554,869 of OZ251571.1, read as the reverse complement.
ACGTGATTGGGCTGTTTTCATGGCATTGTTTCAAATGGTAAAGAGTGGCTATTTTATTGCAAATAAATTATGCCACACATTGATTACATTTGGTCGTTATTTACTATTTTTTACTGTTGATTGCGTTGTTGCAATTTCAGGTCGCAATTTCAGCCAACACAGCATTAATTGCTATTATTTTTTTTCGAGGGTGAGTCGCGCAAAGCGTCTTTTGCCGCTTTGGATGGTGATGGTTTTTTCGATTGGTAATAAATACTTTTCATCACGAATGGTTTCACCATCAATTTTAACTGCCCCTTGTCCAATAAGGCGTTTGCCTTCACTGGATGTGGTGACCAAGCCGATGGTCTTTAGTATAAAAAATAAAGGCGGTGCGGCATCGTCAATTTTCAAGGTATGCTCGGGAATATCTTCGGGTAATTCACCTTTAACAGAGCGTCGAGAAAAAACTTCTGCTGCTGTTTGGGCAGCGGTTAAGCCGTGATAGCGTTTGCATAGTTCAAAAGCCAATTCTTTTTTAAATGTCATGGGGTTACTGCCGGCATTAACGCTGGTTTGCATATCGGCAATATAGGTGATTGGGCGGTTGGATAACAGTGAGTAATAACGCCACATCAAATCATCCGAAACCGACATTATTTTGCCATATATATCATTGACGGCTTCATCGACACCAATGTGATTGCCGTATGATTTGGACATTTTACGAACGCCGTCTAAGCCTTCGAGTAGTGGCATGGTTAAGATACATTGTCCGCTTTTGTTGTATTGACGTTGTAAATCACGGCCTACCATGAGGTTGAATTTTTGATCGGTGCCACCTAGCTCTACATCTGCCTCTAGCATGACAGAATCATAGCCTTGCACCAATGGATAAAGAAACTCGTGAATCGCAATGGATTGGTTGGACTGATAACGTTTTGAAAAATCATTGCGTTCTAACATACGGGCGACAGTATACCGTGAGGCAAGTCGAATGATGTCCGATGCCGACATTGAGCCAAACCATTCCGAATTACGCCGTACTTCGGTTTTGTCTTTGTCGAGAATTTTAAAGACTTGGTCGGCGTAGGTGGTGGCGTTTTCTTCAATTTTTTCTGTTGTTAATGGTGGGCGGGTATTGTCTCGTCCGCTTGGGTCGCCAATAGTGGCAGTAAAATCACCGATAAGAAAAATAACCGTATGCCCGTATTCTTGAAAGTGTCGCATTTTTTGAATCAAGACGGTGTGCCCTAAATGCAAATCGGGGGCGGTTGGATCAAAGCCGACTTTAATGCGTAGTTTTTTACCGCTGGCTATTTTTTCATTAAAATCATCTTTGGGCAGTATTTCGTCTGCCCCTCGGCTAAGGTGTTGTAATTGTATTTGGACGTCGCTCATTGCTTAAAGTTTGCCACAACAGTGTTTGTATTTTTTGCCAGAACCGCATGGGCAAGGGTCGTTACGTTTTACTTTTGGGCTATCGCGGCGTATGGTTGAAGTCGCAACAGCTTTGTCTTGGGCAGCGGTGTTGCTGGATATTGGTTGGGCTTTTTCGGTTGTTAGTGCCGCTGGCGTTTCGTGTAGGTATGTTAGTTCGGGTGTTGGTGCCACCGGCGGTGCTGGTGGTTTTTCGAGCTCAATACGTACTGAATAAAGGACTTTTGTAATAGTAAACTGCATGGTGGACAGCAATTGACTGAACATTTCAAAAGCCTCACGCTTGTATTCTTGTTTGGGGTTTTTTTGTGCCATGCCCCGAAAACCAATTGACAAACGTAAACTGTCCAACGCCAATAAATGGTTACGCCAATGGTCATCGATGATATTTAAGATGAGTGAGCGCATAAAGTTTTCTACATACTCGCGTTCTGCCCCGACAAATTTATTTTCAAAGTGCTTTTCTGCTGATTCTTTGATGGCGGTACAAAAGAAGTCTGCTGTTGCTGTATTGTTTTCGGCGACTTGATTGACTAAGTCGTTTTGTATGCGATATTCTTGCATTAATAAATTTTGTAGGATTTCGGTTTGCCAATCTTCTTCGGGTGTGCTGACTGACATGTGCTCATTAAATAGTGAATCAATGTGCTCTAATCTAAATTGTTTGGCAACGTTGGCAATGTCATCGGTGTTTAAAATGTCTTCACGCTGTTGATAGATTAATCGACGTTGTTCGTTGGCAATATCATCGTATTCGAGTAATTGACGGCGAATATCAAAGTGATGGGATTCGACTTTACGCTGTGCGTTTTCAATGGTACGAGAAACCATTTTCGCTTCAATTGCCTCATCTTCATCGATGTTGAGTTTATCCATCATGGCGGTAATGTGCCGTGTGGCAAAAATACGTAATAAGCTGTCTTCAAATGAAAGATAAAAAACACTCGATCCAGCATCACCTTGTCGTCCAGAACGACCGCGTAGCTGGTTATCAATACGGCGTGATTCATGGCGTTCGGTGCCAATAACGCGTAGGCCACCTGCATCTAGTACGGTTTGGTGTTTATTAATCCATTCATCATTTAAACTTTTAATTTGTTGTGCGCGTTGTTCCTCGCTTTGCGATTCATCATCATTAATAGATTTAATATTGTCGCTAATGTTGCCACCCAAAACGATGTCGGTGCCACGACCAGCCATATTGGTTGATATGGTAATGGCTTGAGATGTCCCTGCTTGCGAAATAATACGTGCTTCGCTATCGTGTTTTTTGGCGTTTAACACGTTGTGTTCGAGATTATTTTGAGTCAATTCTTGTGATAGGCGTTCGGATTCTTCAATAGACGTTGTGCCTACCAAAACGGGTTGTCCGCGTTTGTTGGAATCGATAATGTCGTTTAATATCGCACGTGTTTTTGCTTCTTTGTTTTGATACACTTTATCGAGTTCGTCGTTACGTACCATTTTTTGGTGTGTGGGAATTTCAAGAACATTAAGTCCGTAGATAAAATTAAATTCTTCGGCTTCGGTTTTGGCGGTACCTGTCATACCAGCAACACGGCCGTAAAGACGAAAATAATTTTGCAACGATATAGAAGCGAGCGTTTGGTTTTCTTTTTGAATGGTCGTGCCTTCTTTTGCTTCAACGGCTTGATGTTGGTTATCGCCCCAACGTCGTCCGGGCATAAGTCTGCCGGTAAATTCGTCTACAATAATAATTTGGTCGTCTTGCACCACGTAATCTTTGTCTTTGACAAACAAATGCAATGCCCGTAGTGCGACATCCAGATGGTGTAACAATGGCAAATTGTTGGGCGCATAAAGCGATTCACCTTCTTGAATAAGTTTGGCTTGAGAGAGTAGTTTTTCGGCGTGTTCAAAACCTGATTCAGTTAAATTGATACTGCGCGATTTTTCGTCCATAATAAAATCGCCTTTAGAGTCGGCAGTTGGTGCCTGTTTAAAATGGGTCGCGATTTTTGCAATAGCGTTATAAATTGTTATGTTTTCGCTGCTTTCGCCAGAGATAATAAGCGGTGTTCGTGCTTCGTCAATTAAAATAGAATCAACCTCATCAACAATGGCAAAATTGAGTGGGCGTTGAACGCCGGCTATTTTGTTGTAGCGCATGTTGTCGCGCAGATAATCAAAGCCAAATTCGTTGTTGGTGCCGTAGGTGATGTCGCAATTATAAGCAAATCTTTTTACTTCGTCTTTCATTTGGCTGCCGTTAACGCCGACACTGAATCCCAAAAAGCGGTAGAGATCGCCCATCCAACCTGCATCACGATGCGAGAGGTAATCGTTAACTGTTACCACATGCACGCCTTTGCCAGTCATCGCTTCTAGGCAAATGGGGAGAGTAGCAGACAGTGTTTTACCTTCTCCTGTTTTCATTTCGGCAATGTTGCCGTCAAACAATGCCATACCGCCCAATAATTGTTCATCAAAATGGCGCATTTTTAAAGTACGCATAGAAGCTTCGCGAATAATGGCAAATGTGTCAACGAGGACGTTCTTGCAGTCTTCACCGTTGCTAACACGCTCTCTTATTTGTGTGAAATCGGCTTTTAACTCATCATCGGTTCTGGCGTTGTATTTGGACGCACAGTTGTTAATGGCGATTAATTTTTTACGATACGGTATTAATAATTTTTCGTTGTTATTAGAAAAGGTGGACATCATCCGTTGAATTAAGCTCATACTTTTTTATCCTGACTGATATTTCTTACTTTGTTTAGTTTTTTAATGGTTCGGTGAATAGATTGGCTGCGATTTTTCAAACGTACTTCATAGTGTAAGTGCGGGCCCGAAGACCGACCGGTTGAACCAACTTCACCAATGACCTCGCCGAGGTCAACATATGACCATTTTTTGGCTTTGATTTTATGCATGTGTCCATATAAGGTTGAGATGCCATCGCCATGATAAATTTGTACGGCGTTGCCATAATTGCCCAACCGTCCGGCATAAATAACAAAGCCAGATGCACCAGCAATGATAGGAGTGCCACGGCGGGCGGCGTAATCATTGCCAGAATGAAAGGCTTTGCGACCGGTGAAAGGATCGCGGCGATAGCCATAACGTGAGGTTGTCCAGTTTTTGCCACGCACCGGATTTTTAACGGGAATGGTTTTAGTTTGAATGGCACGCCTAATACCGTAATCGCTTAAAGTTTGGTAATTATTTTCAATTGAATCGCTCACTGCTGATTGTAGATAGACCCAATCAATAATTTGTGCCGCTTTTTTTTCACGGGTGGTGGATTCAAAAAGAGCGTTGTAAGCAAGTGTATCTTTTTCGGTGGTATCAAATAATAATTTGCCCGACAGTCCCATATAATCGGCTAAAGCAATACCGTTTTGCTGTAAGTTCTCAATACGAGCACGAAGGTTGGCTATTTCTGCCAGTAGTGAAGTAACGCTGTCTTGCCATAATTGGTCGCGTCTTTCGTTTCTTCTTTGTATTTCTTTTTCGGTGATTTTTTCAATAATAGGGGCATTGGTTTGTACCCAATGAGTGGCGATTTTATTTGCCGAATAATAGATAGTAATGAGTAAAACAACAATCGTTGCGGCGAGTATGCCCATAATATGCTTTTTTTCAAAAACACGTATTTTTGCAGATGAGCCAGAGCTGTTAAAATCGACGATGATTCTCATGATATGATTCGGGTTTTATGAAAAGTATTCAATCTATATTGTCCAGCGATTTTTTTATGCAATTGCAACATGCGCATGCGCAATTGCAAACTGTGCAAAAAGAAATTAATTGGGCATTGGAAACCCAAGACATTTCTCATAAATTGTGTTATCTTAAGTCTTTTGAACATGATGAAATGGTGCTATGTGCAACAACAACCGCTGCTGCTTTTCGCATTCGGCAGATTCTACCGACTTTACAGAGTTTACTCAACCAAAAAGGCATAAAAGTCATAACGATTAAAATAGTTAACCAGTAAATGATAAGCGAATATTTGCACTGCCAATGGTGTCGCAAAGGCGTTGATAAGTCAAATAACTCACTGCCCATTTTTTTTGCAACGACACATTAAAAGAAACTGAATTTTCTTTATAAGCCAATATAACCTCACATGGGTTTTTTACTTCCTCGCTAAATAAATTCTTTTTAATAAAAGTGACCACACTACTGTCTTCGCAATTAATGGTAGCGTGTCGTAAATTATCTATCATATAATCATTGAGGGTAATTATAGTGCCTTTTATTTGTACTGTTTCGTTTTGTCTACTAACCGCCTTACCGCTAATCATCAGTAAGTCGTGGCTATGAACATTGCTTTTTAAGTATTTTTGGCATTCCGCTTGTACCACGACTTCGATGTCGTGGGTATCATCCGCCACTAAAACCAAAAACAGATTGCTTTTGCGTAACCAGCTGGGTTGTGTTATTTTAATGAATGTAGCGGCAAAGGTTACAGTGGTTTTGGGAATGATTTTTTTAATACAAGTAGGGTTAAGAGGCAATTGAAGCAAAATATTTTTATAGATGTCGTAAAAGGTGCTCGAAAAAGCAAATCCCAAGGCATTTTCTTCGGCACAGAGTTTTTCTTGTAAAGTGTAGTTGCGACTATCTACCAAAGTCGGCGTATCGGCAAATAAACTGGCACTGAGTGATTGCCCTTGTGATGCTGACGGTAAGGTTTTTTTAATGGCCAAGCGATTTTCGTCAAAGCAGTCAAACGCACCCGCTGTTGCCAAGGTGTCTAAAGTGGCGTTGGACACAGCGGCATCGACTTTTATTCGCTGACAAAAATCAAAAATGTTTTTATAGGGTGTTTTTTTACGTTGGGTTACAATGCTGCTTGCCGCAGCAAAGCCCATGCCTTTAATGGCAAGCAAACCATAACTAATGTCGTTTTCTTTGGTGGCATAAAAGTCGCTGCGACTGATGTTAACATCAGGCTTTAAAACCTTTACGCCGAGTCGTTTGGCTTCTTTAATTAACGTTTTAATATTGTCGGTAACGCCACTTTCTGCACTCATTACAGCCGCTAAAAAGATGGCGGGATAATGGGTTTTGAGGTACGCTGTGCGATATGATAATAAAGCATAAGCCGTGGCATGCGACTTATTAAAACCATAACCAGCAAATGATTGAATCGCGGTAAAGAGTTCAGTGGCTTTGTCTTTGGCTAATTTTTCGCTAGATCCTTTTACGAATCTGTCTTGTTGTGCTGCCATTTCTTCTTCTTTTTTCTTGCCCATGGCACGTCGGAGTAAATCGGCTTCGGCTAGCGAGTAGCCCGCCAATGAGCGTGCGACTTGCATAATTTGTTCTTGATAAATAAATACGCCGTAAGTTTCTTCGAGCACTGATTTTGTGCATTCGTGCGGATAGTCAATGGCTTGTTCGCCGTGCTTGCGTTTAATATAGGAATCAACACTGCCTGCTTCGATAGGACCCGGGCGGTACAACGCCATGAGGGCGATAATGTCAGAAAAGCGATCGGGTTGTAATTGCTTCATTAACCGACACATGCCGCTTGATTCACATTGGAAAACTCCAGCCATCTCGCCTGAGCTATAGAGCTGATAGACTTTTTTGTCGTCAAGTGGGATGTTTTCAATATTAAAATCATCTGGTACAAGTTTGCCAAGATGCAGATATTTTTCAGCATGAGAAATAATGGTTAAAGTACGCAATCCTAAAAAGTCAAATTTAACGAGTCCGATTTTTTCGATGTCGATCATATCAAACTGACTAATGGGCGATTTAGAATCATTGGATATGGTGGTCGGACAAAATTTATCAATGGCATCTGGTGCAATAAGCACGCCCCCGGCATGAGTGCCAATGTTGCGTGGCAGTCCTTCGAGTTTTAGGGCCAATTCAATCAGTCGCCCTTCTTCGTCATCGTTTCGACAGTCGGCAAACGCAGTTGATTCTTTGAGTGCTTCTTCTAGTGTAACATTGACTGCATTGGGTATTGTTTTTGCAATACGGTCGCATTGCCCGTAGGGCATGCCCAGCACTCGCCCGACATCGCGAATAGCACTTTTTGCACCAATCGTACCAAAGGTAATAATTTGTGATACCCGATCGCTACCGTATTTTTGTTCGACATACTGAATCACTTTGTCGCGTCCATCAACACAAAAGTCAATATCAAAATCAGGCATTGAAACACGGTCTGGGTTTAAAAATCGCTCAAATAACAAACTAAAATAAATGGGATCAACGGTGGTGATGTCGAGTGCGTAGGCAACCAACGATCCAGCTCCCGAACCACGACCAGGTCCAACAGGAATATTATTTTCTTTTGACCATTTAATAAAATCCATGACGATTAAAAAATAATCTGCAAATTCCATTTTGTTGATTACTTCAAGTTCGTAATCGAGTCGTTCTGTATAAACTGTTTTGTCTTCAATGTAAGACAGATTCTTTATTTTTTTCTCTAGCCCTGCTTTGGCAAATTTTTTGAGTGAATCTTCGACGCTGATGTCTTCGTTATTAATGGTGGGCAATAGGGTTTGGTTAAGTTTAAAAGCAAAATTACAGCGTTTTACAATTTCAATTGTATTGTTAAGTGCACCAGGATAATCGACAAATTTATCACACATGACTTCAGGGGCTAATAAATAAGGTTCGTCGCAAATCGGTTTTTCGCGATGACTGTCGTTTAAAAAATTGGCATTAGCAATACACAACCGCGTATTGAGCATCTCGATATCATCGGGATACGTGCATTGTATAGGGTGAGTGGCAACCAGTGGGACATCGGCAAGGTCTGAGATGTGTGATAAGACACTGGTAAAATGTGCATCAGATGAATCGGTGTTCCATGCCTCGAGATAAAAGCGATCAGGAAAAAGTTTTTTCATCGTTTTAACGGTTGCATGGGCGGTGTCTATTTCATCTGCTGATAAATACGAATAAATACGCCCGCGTTTGCCTCCTGATAAAGCAATAATGCCTTGGGTTGAGGCAGGCGTTATTTGTTGCAACGGCATATAGCCAAGCCCTTGGCACGTTTGTGAGAGCAAACGAGATAGGTTTTCATAGCCGAGTTGGTTCATGCACAGCAGTAATAAATAGTCATTGTTTTGTTCACCAATTTTTAATTCACAGCCAATGATGGGTTTAATGCCTTTTTTTCTACAGTGAGTATAAAATTTAACGGCACCCGACATACAGGCAGTATCGGTTAATGCCAAAGAGGGGTAGCCCAAACTAGCGGCATGATTAATAATACTGTTCTTGTGCGACAGTCTAGCGGCTCCTTTGCGAACATCGTATTCACTGTGTAACCTTAAGTGAGCAAAAGCCGATGACATTGTTATTGACAACCTACTTTTAAATTGTCAAGAAGGCGTGTTCTGTTTAGCCATGCTGCTCCCAAAATAATTAATTTATTAGGAGATGATGAGTGTTGATTGTTTGTGAGTGGTTGTAGTGTGTCGGCATCGCGAATCGAAATATAATCGGGTATTAATGAGTGTGCTTTGAGTTGTGCTGTGGCTTTTTGTTCGAGTGCTTGCCAATCTGTGGTCTGATTTTTATTAGAGTCAATCCAATGGGCCACGTTTTGTAATGTCTGGTACAAACAAGGGGCGATTTTTCGTTCTGATGCACTCAAGTAGGTATTGCGTGAGCTATATGCCAAACCATCGTCTTCGCGAATGGTTGGGCTGGCAACCAACTGGGTGGGCAAGTTTAATTGGGCTATCATCAAGCGCATTAATATCATTTGTTGATAATCTTTTTCGCCAAAATAAATATGGCTTGGTTCGACTTGACCAATCAGTTTGCTAACAGCAATGGCAATGCCTTGGTAAAATCCTGGGCGGCTTTTACCACAGAGCTCGTCTGCCAGTGGGGGTAATAGAATGCCGACTTGTTGCTTGCTCGGAAACATGGTTTTGTGGTTTGGTGCATAGACAATATCGGCAATGCCTTTTAATTTTTCGCAATCTTGTTCGAGAGTTCTGGGGTAAGAATCAAAATCTTCGTCTGGGGTAAACTGTAAAGGGTTGACAAAAATGCTCACTATTTTTGTTTTTTGTTGAGCTTGTTCGACCAATGACAAATGTCCTTTATGTAACGCACCCATTGTTGGGATTAAGGCAATTGATTCGCGGTGAGGATTAACAGCTGTTTTTAATGCCTGAAGACAATGAATAATTTGCATGAGGTAATGAGATTGTCCTGTATTTAAAAGGCGTGTGCGGCAGAGGGAAATTCGCCCGATTTAACCGCCTTTACATAAGCTGTTACCGCTTCTTGTATGGAAGAATTATCTGTCAAAAAATTACGAATAAACCGCTTGTTTTGTGGCGTTAGCCCAATCATGTCTTGTAATACAAGTACTTGTCCATCGCAGTAGCAGCCACTGCCAATACCAATGGTGGGGATGATTAATGACTCACTTATTTTTTGTGCGAGACTACTGGGGATGAGTTCGAGTAACACACAGCTGGCGCCTGCTTCTTGTGCTTCTTGTGCTTCTTTGATAATTTGATTGGCGGAATCTTCTTCTCGTCCTTGTACTCGATAGCCTGTACCGTGATAAACAGACTGTGGTCTTAAACCAAGATGTGCGCAAACAGGAATGCTGCGTTGTGTCAAAAAAGTAATGGTCTCGAGTATTTCCATGCCACCTTCCATTTTTACCATTGAAGCACCAGCGGCAATACATTTAGCGGCATTTTTATAGGCATCAATCGGGGATGCCTGAAAAGTAGCAAATGGCATATCGGCAATAATGTGCGCATTAGGTGCACCAGCAGCCACTGCTTGAACATGATAAACCATATCACTCAATCGAACTGATTGCGTAAAACGCTTGCCTTGAATGACCATACCCAGTGAATCTCCCACCAAAATAGCATCAACCCCAGCATCATAAACCGCTTGTGCAAAAGTGGCATCGTAGGCAGTAAGAATGGCAATTTTTTCGCCAGATTTCTTCTTTTTTAATAAATTATTATTCATACGTGATTGGTTATAGTGCGATGCAATACAGTGTGATTATTTTAACATATTTTACAAGTGTCATCGTTGTCTATGGCTCCTAAGTGGTAAAATATTCTATGCTATAATGACGCTATAAATGGCGTACTGGGGGGGTATTTTGCTGGTATTTCATTTTTTTCACTTCATTTACTTTTTCTAAATCTTATCTTATTATGCGCTATTTAAAATATTTACTTTTATTTTTCATGTTCGGAACAGCCACAGCGGCTAACTTTAAAGCGAATGTTGATTACCTCGTTCTTGAGCAAACGCAGCCTATTCGTGTTGAAGAAGGCAAAATAGAAGTGCTGGAATTTTTTAATTATTCTTGCCCGCATTGTAATCGTTTGCAGCCTTTATTGCGTCGTTGGGAAAGAACTCAAAAAGAGCAATATGATGATGTCAGCGTGGTTGGTCAACCTGTTGTATTTCAGCGTTTTAACGGACATTTTGCACGTTTACACTATACTTTAGACAGTATGGATTTACTTGACAGCTACCAAGCAAAAGTATATAAAGCGATTCACACTGATCGTAAGCTTATCAATAACAAAAGTCGATTTTTGGATTGGCTAGAAGACGATGGAATTGAAAGAGCCCGTGCTGATGCGGTTTATCAATCTTTTTCGGTGCATTCCAAAGTGACTCGTGCAGAAATAATGGCGAATGACTATAATGTTACTGGGACTCCACAAATTGCTGTTGGCGGAAAATATCTTGTTAATGCCTCAATGGCACGTGGTTATGAACGTATGATGGATATTGTTACTTGGCTGGTTGAGCAAGAGCGTAACCAAAACAAAATCTAATCTAGCAATCTACAATATTAATAGGCACTTCTACCACATTGGTAGCAAGGCCTCCGCGTGCGGTTTCTTTGTATTTGTCCTTCATATCCTTACCAGTCTCGCGCATGGTTTTAATGACTTTGTCGAGCGAGACAAAATGCGTGCCATCACCTGCCAATGCCAAGCGAACCGCGTTAATCGCTTTATTGGCACCCACCGCATTGCGTTCGATACAGGGAATCTGCACCAAACCACCAATGGGGTCGCAAGTCAGTCCTAAATTATGTTCCATGGCAATTTCGGCAGCGTTTTCTACTTGCATTGCAGTGGCACCGCTAACCTGAGCCAACCCAGCCGCTGCCATGGCACAAGCCGAGCCAACTTCACCTTGACAGCCAACTTCGGCACCGCTAATAGAAGCATTTTCTTTAAACAAAGCTCCCACTGCCGCCGCACTTAAGAAAAAATCAACAATTCCTTTGTCGGTGGCGCCTTGTACGTGGTTGACGTAATAATGTAATACAGCAGGGACAATGCCAGCAGCACCGTTGGTAGGTGCTGTAACGACTCGTCCGCCGGCTGCGTTTTCTTCATTGACGGCAATGGCGTAAACATTAACCCAGTCAATTGCGATAAGAGGATCTTCGTCTTTATTTTTGTCAAGTATACGGCGGTATAGAGTAGGGGCACGGCGTTTTACTTCAAGCCCGCCGGGTAATATGCCCTCGTTACGACAACCGTTTCTGACACATTCTTTCATCGTCTCCCATATTTCGAGTAAATCATCGATGATTTGTTTTTCGTCTTTTAGCACTTTTTCATTTTCCATGATGATTTGTGCAATTGACATATTATTGTTGGCGCACAGTGCTAAAAGTTCTTTACCACTAGAAAAAGGGTAAGGGACATTAGTTGGTGTTGAATGTATTACTGGTTTGGTGGCGTCCTCTTCGTCAATGACAAAACCACCACCGATGGAATAAAAAGCACGGGTGATAATTTCGTTATTGGCTTCATCAAAGGCACGAAAAATCATGCCATTGGGGTGATAGGGCAACGATTTTCGTTTGTGTAGTATTAAATCGTTCCGATCGTTATAACGAACGCGTTGTTTGCCTAAAAGGTTAAGCGACTCGGTTTGGCGAATGGTGTCTAAACGATTGGGAATCGAGGCGATGTCTAAATCTTTGGGAGTGCTGCCTTCGAGTCCAAGTAAAATGGCTTTGGCCGAACCATGCCCGCGTCCTGTCGTACCCAATGAGCCGTATAATTCGGAACGTACTCTATGAACTTTGCCCAAAGAGCCATCGGCGTCAAGGCTTTCGACAAATCGTTTTGCCGCTATCATTGGACCAACGGTATGCGAACTAGAAGGTCCGATACCAATTTTAAATAATTCAAAAACACTAACAGTCATAAATATAATATGTAATGGGTATAAAAACTGAATTGTATAGTACAAAATCATATTGACAACAAGAAATAATCTCAATAGTAGTGCTTGTTTATTTTTACCTAGAGTCTATTTGTAATAGAATCATATATATTAGGTAGCTTAGAATAGATTTACTCAATTTTATACATGAAACAGCACTGTGAAACACTTTTAATTGAAATTAGGACAGAAGAATTGCCTCCTAAACAGGTGTGGCGATTGGCTGAAAATTTCCCCACTCAGTTACTGGCAGAACTGCAACAAATAGGCTTTGCCAACGAGAATACGCAGCAGCGGTTGGGGCAAGATAATCAAGTATTATTGTTGGCAACGCCACGCCGATTCGTCGCTCTTATTGATGGTGTCTTGTCGGTTGGAGCTGATACCGATTATTTTCGCAAAGGTCCTAAGGCCGATGCTTGTTTTGATAACAACAAACCGACCAAAGCGTTGTTGGGTTTTATGAATTCGGTTGGTGTTGCATCGGTTGATGACTTAACCGAAGTCGTTGATAAAGAGCAGCGTCATTTTGCTTTTAAAAAAGTCGTAGCAGGCAAGCCCCTATGTGATGAAATTACTGCAATTGTCGAAAAACTGTTATTGGCACAAAATGCTCCAAGGCAAATGCGCTGGGGTGAAAACACTTTTAAATTCATTCGCCCAATACGTGGTGTGTTAATACAATACGGCAGAGATGCATTGGTTGGAGAGAAAATTTTAGATGTTATAACCACTGATAGAACAATGGGGCACCCAATGTTATGTGATGACCCTATCAAAATAGCACATGCCAATGATTATATTACTGACTTAGAAAAAAAAGCCCATGTTATCGTTGATATGCGACAACGCCAATCGATTATTGAGACGCAGAGCAATCAGGCGGGTAATAAGCACCCTGATTTGCTTGCCGAAGTAACTGCAATGACGGAATACCCTCAAGTGTATGTGGGGCAAATTGATGAGCAATTTTTATCATTGCCAGCATTTTGTGTCGAAGGCTGTATGATTAAACATCAACGTGCCTTCCCTATGCTTGACGCAACCGAGCAATTATCGGTTAACTATCAGTTGGTTGCTGATAATCAGCCCAGCGAGCCACAATCGATGATTTCAGGTTTTAATAAAGTATTGCGGGCGCGTTTACAAGATGTGGCTTTTTATATTGAGCAAGATGAAAAACTGTCATTAGATGACTGCTTACAACAACTTAAATCGGTGGTTTATCATCATCGTTTGGGATCACAATTTGAACGTGTATTGCGTTTGCAAAAAATAATAGAAGTCTTTGCCAACACACTCGAAATGAGTGCCACTGATACCTCATTGGCACAAAAGGCAATGCGTGTTTGTAAGGCAGACTTATCAACATTGTTAATCAGTGAATACCCAGAATTTGAAGGTTGGGTGGCGGCTTATTATTTTTGTAAGAATGATTCAGCGGTGGCAAATTTGGTGCGTTATCATCACACGCGTGATAGACAAATAATTAATGGTTTAGACGTTTTAGGAAAACTCATTGTATTGGTCAATCATCTCGAAAAATTGGTTGCCATGTTTGGTATTGGCGAAAAACCATCAGGTAGTAAAGACCCTTACGGTTGCCGTGTTAGTGCGGGCGTTGTCGCTGATATTCATACATTGTTAGGCCAGACGCATCCGTTATTGGTAAGGCAGATGCCACTTGATAAACTCATTGCTATGGTGGCTGATGTATTCCCTCCTCTAGTAGATTTTTCTGTCGATGAAGTCTGGCAGTTTATCATTGAGCGAAAAAAACAAGCGTTACTCGATAACTATTCGGGCGTAACAACCAAAAGTATTCTCAATGCAGTTTTTGCCTTGCCTCAAGCTTATATGTATGACGCCGAGTGCAAAATGCAAGCGGTGATGAATATATTAGCAAACCATGAATCAGCACCGAATCTTATCGAAATTAATAAACGCATTAACAATATACTGCATAAATCTCAACCCAACAACGGAATCCGCGACGGGGCAGAGATACAAATCCAACCCGAGTTGTTGCAAGTAGAAGCAGAAAAAAATCTTTATCAAGTGATTTTAAATGCTGATGCTGTTTGTCAAGAAGCATTCAAAGAAAATAATTACGAAAAAATATTAACGCATACGATTTTAATTAAACCTGCCATTGATGCTTTTTTCGAATCGGTATTTGTTAATGATGAAAACCCTAACATTCGTAACAATCGATTGGCGTTGTTAAAGCAGCTGCAACAATTCTTAATGACGGTGGCTGATTTGACTCAATTATCATGATTAAAAAATGTATTAACCTTATCTTGACTTTGAAGCATGAGCTAAAATTATTTATATCAAACATGCTTATAAACATAAAACAAAGACAGTATAAACGTGTAAGTTATATAGCGGTTTGGGGGGCTAAAATAAGTTTATTGGTATCGGTGTTATTTGCCGTTATTACAGGTGGCATATTTATTTTTCCGTGGGTTGTAAATACGGACGATGCCAAAAATTTAATTAATGAAAAACTCCATGAAGAGTTTCCTCAATTACAGATTAACTATCAAAAAATTAGTTATCACGTCTTTGCACAAAATTTGTATGATTTTTTCCCACCACAATTATATATTCAAATAGAAGATGTTAAAGTGCTTAAAAAATCCAAACTTTTAGTGAGTATTCCTAAAGTGAATTTATTAAAAGTAAAAAATAATTGGAAAGTTAATCTGCAAGGTGCTCATATAATCATACCAGCATCGGCATTGCAAGTATTAGCAGCACAGTCTGAAGGCATTTCCACTGTTTCTATAAAGGAACAACCTACCATAGAGTTATCCATGCAAAATACGCATTGGACAATGGAAGATATTGATGTGGTTTTAAAAAATGCTGATATTCAAGCGCAACTGCATAAAAAACAATGGAAATTTGGACTGCAAAATAATGAAAAAAATTACCAAATAGATGTATTTGCAACTGGAAATTTAAATGACAGTACGCCAATTAGTGTTAGAACAAAATTTAAAAATACCCTTCCGCTTTCCATACTACCAATTGATTGGAAGGGTGCAGAAGGTGTCGTTGATGTGGTATTTGGCGATACGATTTTTTTTCGCGGTCAAGGAACAATGGCGCAAGCGATTATCCAAACAGTGACAGCTGATCAATTAAACTGGCAAGCAGTGGGGCAATTTGAAGCCAATGTTACAGCGATTGTCACATTAAATTTAAGCGCACAAAATGTAAAAACTGCAAAATACAGCATACCTGATACCTATTATCTGATGGCAGATTTACATGGAGGCGGTCATTGGCAAGATTGGCTGTCAGAGTTGCAAGGTTCTTATGCTATGTCAACTGATAATTTATCAATGGTTTTGGGCAGTACGGTATCGGTGGCTACTTATCTGCACGGTGATTTTTTATTCAATGGATTGCAATGGCAGTCACAGATAGGCCAGATTAATGTGATAAGTGACGATTTGAATGTTAATGCGACTGCGAGCATTGCAGGTGATTTGTACTCTATAGATTCCATTGCTTTACAAGCCACTATTAACAATACGGATTTGGGGCAGTTGCACCACTATATCGCCGAGGGTAATGTTCATGATTATTTTAGTAAGTCTGTAAAACAAGGCGAAATCACACAAGGGCATATTGGCTATTATCAAAATATAACATCAACAGTATTGTTACTGACGGCTGGCTTTAGTGGAGGCGTTCTTGCCATTGATGATTGGCCTTTAGCAAAAGGACTCTTTGGTATTTTAATAGTGGATGAAAACAACTTAAGCATTGAAGGAGAAGGGGCTTTTGTCAATTCTTATGTAAATAATGTGGTGGCCCGTATCGATGATGTTTATAACAGTGATGCAACACTCAATTTAAATATTGATGTAAAACAAGGTAGGATTGAAGATTATTTTTCTACGGCTATTAAAATACCACCTATTGCTGACGCAATTAATCAAGCGACTGATATTGTCGTGAGTACTGTTGGTCTTGCCAAATTAAACCTTCAAATTGATCTGCCATTGTCTGATTTAGACAACGTTGAAGTAAAAGCCTTATTAGAGGTAAAGGAAGCGCACCTACGTACAGGCGAAGAACTGCCATTAATGGTAGGGCATACTGGCGTAATGAAGATCGAAAATAACCAATTTAATGGTCGAGCGGTGGGTTATTTGGATGATGGCTATGAGCGACCACTGACTGTTACTTTTAATGATCAGGCACATATTCAGGCACAAGGCCGTGTGAAATCGTCTTTGGCAATGTCGGTGGTGGATATTACCAGTACATTGGTAACAGGCGATACTCTTTTTCAGTTAGATATAACGCCCACATCAACCGTCGTATTTGGAACAATGGTAAGTATTACCAACACACTAATAACGGGTTCTATTCCTTTTAATATAAAAATAGAGTCCACCCTAACCATGGTGTTGGCAACGTTAAGTGATACGGGTATTAATTTACCATACCCACTTAGCAAAACAGACAAAATTACGGCGATATTGAGTGTGCGTATGTATGACGATGTAAAACAAGTCGCCTATACCACGCCAACGATTAGTGTTTTGATGTATTTATCCGATTCAAGGTCGGATATTGGCATTAACGAAAGCACGCTTTCCTCGCCCAAACCGCACGGTTATATTCATGGTAAATTAGACTATTTTAATATGGATGATTGGTTGGCATTGGGTTTAGACAATACAAGCAATGGCAACAATATTATTAGTCAATACCCACTTTCTGAAATAGATATGCAATTATCGAATGTTCAGGTATTCGGTTTACAAACCCAACAGGCATCTGTTCAGATAACCGCAAGCGGCAATAATCTGACCATAGGTGATTGGTTGGTGATGGATTTAAGTAATACAATCAATAGCACCACCACCGTCAGTCAAAACTCACTTTTTGAAATAAATCTGCAATTGTCGAGTGTGCAAATACTGGGCTTACAAACTCCCCAAGCATCCGTTCAGATAACCATAAGCGATAACAATCAATACAATATTTTAATCAAAGACTCTCCCGATGTAAAAGGACAATTAAAAATTTCAGATACTTTATTACAAGCCAGTTTGTCGTATTTGACTTTGCCAATTACTTTATCAAAAAATGCCCAGGAGGGCAAAGGTTTTCTTGATGGTGTTACTGTTTCGCTTGTGATTAATGAATTTAATGTATCAGGACTAACGCTAGGGCGGTTAGAGATCTATGGCCAACCTGATAAAGAGGACTGGTTATTGGACAAACTCGAACTATCAAAAGATAGCAATACGCTATCAATTTCTGGCAGATATCACCACGACTCTGCAACAACTGTAGAAGTGGCGTTAATCAGCGATTTTGTGCCGAATTTATTGAATATTATTAATATTACCCCAGTTATTAGCGAAGGGATGGCAATGGTACATGGGACAGTATCATGGAGCGGTGAACTATTAGACTTAACGTTGCCCTCGATGCAAGGGCAATTAACCCTATCAGGAAGTCAATTCCATTATAATGACGTCAGTTTTACATCAGAGTTAGTTGATCTTCTTGACAGTCTTTCGCTGCAAAGCCTACTACAAGTAAACATTAATGATGATGGCAAGCCCCGTGTTCAATTAGGCATAAAAGCAGTTGGCAAACCCGGCATTCATTTTGAATCATTAAATGGCGATATTTTGATAGCAAATGGATATGTTTATTTAGAAAATGTTGCGTTGTCAAGCGATACGGTTGATGTTAATATTAATGGCAAAACCGATTTTATTAAAAGAGAACATGATTTGTACGGTCGCGTATTGCCGGGTAAAAAGCTGATCAGTGCGGGATCTACTGCTAGTATAGGTTTAGGAGCACTTGAGCCGGTAACTTTCATTGCTGGTTTTCTATTGGGTAAAATTTTTGAAAAACCGCTTTCACAAATTGGATCGTATAATTACAAAATTATTGGTGCATGGGACGACCCTGAATATATAGAAGAAAAAATTGACTCCAGTAGTGCAACGCCAATCAAAAATCCTAATACGCTAGACAGATAAAATATATGGGGATAAAAATAGTCGCTATTTTATTAAGTGGCTTATTGGTTTCGTGTCAATTTTGGCAACGTTCTACACCTTCATCGGTTTGGAATGAGTTAGCGGGTTGGTCGGTTGACAATCATGCCGAGGCACTACAGACATTTGTTAAAGGATGTGAAAAAATACAACACAAACCGACATGGCAAAACACTTGCCAATTGGCAAGGCGTGTTGCTGTTACTAATCGACAAGAGGCACGTGCATTTTTTGAAAAAAACTTTAGACCACATTGTTTGCAAAACAGCCAGCAAGAAAGCGCGAAAGGGCTAATTACTGGTTATTACGAACCGTTGTTACAAGGATCAAGACAAGCGACCAATGAGTATCGCCACCCTATTTATGCTGTTCCTGATGATTTGTTGCGTATTGATTTATCTGAAGTTCATTCGAAATTTAACAGTCGCCGTTTACGAGGCAGATTGATTGATGGTAATAAAGTAGTGCCTTATTGGACGCGCGAAATCATTCACTCATCACGTCAACCATTGGCAGGAGACGAATTACTATGGGTCAATGACCCAATCGCTTTATTCTTTTTGCATGTTCAAGGCTCGGGCTTGGTACAACTAGACGATGGAACGGTAGTTGCGGTTAATTATGCAAATGACAACGGGCATATCTATCAGTCTATAGGTAAACACATGGTAAAACAAAGTATACTGCCTCTAGAATCGGTTAATCTATTTACGATTAGGCAATGGTTATTTGATAATCCCGATAAAGCGGACGCTCTATTAAATATCAATCCAAAATATATATTTTTTCGGGAAACTGCTGTTTCTAGCAGTGGTCCTATCGGATCATTGGGGGTTGAACTAACACCGCAAAGAAGTTTGGCGGTCGATGTCTCTATTATAGATTTAGGCAGTCCGGTATGGCTTGATAGCACCATGCCCGATAATGCACAGCAACCTTTGCAACGTTTAATGGTGGCACAAGACACAGGCGGAGCGATTCAAGGCGAGGTCCGAGCTGATGTTTTTTGGGGGCGTGGTACGCATGCCGAAAAAATGGCAGGACTAATGAAAAATGAAGGAAAATTATGTGTTCTTTTACCACATTCGTAATAACAACTTCCCACTCAATTAGATGTAGGTTCGTGTACGACTAATTTACTTTAATGAGAAGTTATTGTATTTGTACAGTAGCACCCATTTTTAATACACTGTCTAGCCATTGTGGATGTGCTTCAAGAATAAGTTTAACAGGCTTAGTCGAGCAATGGACATCTCGTGTATGGGCTTGCATTTGACTTATTTTAATGACTTTATTATTATCATCGATAAAAGCCGCAGCCAAAGGAAAGTAGGTGTCTTTCATCCACAAACAATGGCGATCGCGTTTTTCAAAAAAGAATAACATGCCTTTATTTATCGGCAAATGTGGGCGGTTTGACAACCCTTGTTGTCGTTGTTGGTTAGACCGAGCTGTTTCGACAACCAATGACAATTGCTGTTGCAAATGCCCAATGGATAAAGTTAGTAACTCTTGGGCATGACTAGCAGCCCCAAAAAAGGCAACGGCAATAATAAGAAAAAAATTGCGTATAACCAAAAGATTAGTTTTCTTCTTTAAATTCACGCTGAATTTGCAGCACATATTCAAACTGTTTTAGTTTGATTATGATTTCATTAAGATGATGAATACTAGAAACTTCTATGATGATGTGTAGCCATAATAATTCTTCTTCTAGGGCACCGCCATCAAAATCAAGTGCAACAATATTGACATTAAGATCGCCGATTTTGCTACTGAGGTCTGAAATCAGTCGTCTGCGGTTACGCGATTGGATAGCGATGGCACTGCGATGCAAGTTGTCTTTGGCAATGGCACTCCATTCCACATCGATCCATCGTTCCGATTGTTTTTTTGAATTTATAATTTTATGGCATTGGCTGGAATGAATCATCAACCCTTTTTCTTTTTTAAGTATGCCAACAATGTTTTCTTCAGGCAGTGCGTAGCAACAAGCAGGAAACTCAATAGAAGAATTACCCGTACCCACAATTGGAATGGCTTGAATTTTTGTCTCATTATTTTTCTTATCACGTTTTTTTAATTGTTTTTTAAGCAATATGTGGGCGGCAATATCAGGCAGCATTTTGCCAATGCCGATGGTCTGATACAACATTTCTTTGTCATTCATGTTGTTGCCTGCTAGCAAGGTATGCCAATTGATTTCGTCTATATCGTCCAATGAGATAGTGGCATCGACTCGGTTTAATGCGCTAATAAGTAAGTTTTTCCCCACCAATGCTGATTCTTTTTCGCCGGTATTTTGTAGTGCTTGGCGAATACTAGAGCGAGCACGTGCGGTTTTTACATGCTTTAGCCAATGTGGTAGAGGGCGTGCAGATAAGTTGGTAATAATTTTTATTTGATCACCACTCTTTAATTCAAAAAATATAGGGAGTGCTTTGCCATTAATAATTGCTCTTTGGGCATGATTTCCGACTTCGGTGTGAATGGCATAAGCCATATCAAGCGCGGTAGCATCGCGTGGCAAAGTAATGATTTTGGCATTCGGTGTTAGGACGTACATTTCATCAGGAAATAAATCAATTTTGACATTTTCCATAAATTCACCGGCGGAGGCGTTTTCATTGTGTAACTTTACCAACGAAGACAATCTTTTAAGTGCTTCTGCTTGTGGTTGCGATGTATCGCTTTGTTTTCCTTCTTTGTACATCCAATGCGATGCCAAACCAGTTTCAGCAATTCTATCCATATTGAAAGTACGAATTTGAATATCAATCTTTAACCCGCTTTTAGTAACGCCTCCAGTATGCAATGACTGGTAGCCATTTGATTTTGGAATGGCGATAAAGTCGCGAAATCGCGACAGCATAGGCACCATTAGTTCGTGCAAAATTCCCATTGTAAGGTAGCAAGCCATTTTATCGTTGACTATTAAGCGAAAGCCAGTAATATCATCAATCTCATCAAAAGACAATTGACGGCGTTCCATTTTTTGATGAATACTGTAAATACTTTTTTGTCTTTTTTTAATTGTGTAACTGATATTATAGGAATCCATTTTTTTACGAATAAGGGCTTCCATATCAATAACCTCTTGCTGTGCTTGAAAGGTTGCAATCTTTACTGCTTTGGTTAAAACGCGATGACGTTGTGGGTGAATATGTCGAAACGCCAGATTAAGCAGTTCATCTTCAATGGATTTAATACCGATTCGTGATGCAATTGGAGCGTAAATTTCTAAAGTTTCTTGAGCGATGGTTTTTCTTTTGGTACTATTGGTAAAGGCACCCAAGGTGCGCATATTATGTAAGCGATCGGCTAATTTAATAAAAATAACTCGCCAATCGCTGGCTGCAGCAAGCAATAATTTACGAAAACTCTCGGCTTCGCGAATACCTTTACCAATGTCTTGTAGGCGTTCGATTTTTGAAAGCCCATCAACAATTTGCGCAATGTCCTCGCCAAAGCGTGATGCTATTTGGGCGGTAGTAATGGGTGTGTCTTCAACCACATCGTGTAACAATGCGGCAACAATGCTAGGCGTGTCGGCATGCCAGTCGGCAAGAATATCGGCAACCGCTATGGGGTGTTGAATATAGGGCTTGCCACTGGCGCGCGTTTGCCCCATATGGGCATTTTTACTAAACAAATAGGCGTCATCAATATCGCCTAGACGGTCAGCTGGTAGGTAGGTTTTTAACTTTCTAAATAAAGCGCTTGTTTCCACCCTAATAAATTACCCGACTACCCTGTGATTGGGCTCTGTGATAAAGTTGTATCTTTATTTTCTTCGTCTGATTTTACGTCTAATGCCTCATTGGTTGCTTCTTCTGCATTTGCTTCAATGGCTTCTTCAGTGTCAATAGTCTCTTGTTTTTTGATACATTCAATGATTTCGGGATCGGTAATTTCGCGCAATGCCAACACCACTGGCTTATCATTACGAGCGAGGTGATCTGGGATAAGCGAACTGCTGCGTTGTTTAATTACTCGTGCCCGACGAGGAATATCGTAAGCCAAGTCAAAATGATTGGGGTAGATATGTTGATAGTCTTCAAGAATAGTTCTCATAGTTTTAAATTTTCTCTTTTGAGTGGTTAATAATGATTGTTTTAATTTGATCAATCGTTGATAAAAGGTTGTCGTTGACAATGTTATAGTCATACCAGCTCTTATGAGCCATTTCTTCCACCGCACAACTCAACCTCAGTTGAATCTCTTCGGGTGTGTCTTCATCTCTTTTAGTGAGCCGTGTGCGTAGCTCTTCGATAGAAGGGGGAAACAGAAAAATAGAAATAGCAGTGGGCATGAGTTTTTTAACTTCTTTTGCTCCTTGAATGTCGATTTCGAGGATGATATTTTTATTTTTGGCAAACACGTTGTTTAATTGGGAAGTACTGGTACCGTAATAGTTATTGTAAATTTTAGCCCACTCAAAAAAATTATTTTGCTCTACTTGATGGGAAAAATCATCCTCAGAAACAAAAAAATAGTGGTTTCCTTCTATTTCAGAAGGACGTGGTGTTCGGGTGGTGGTCGATATTAAAACGGAGGCATAACCTTGTTTAGCGATACGCTTAGAGATGGTCGATTTACCGACACCAGAAGGTGCTGACAGTATGAAAATCAAAGGATTTTCTGGCTGAAAAATATGATTTGCAGGTGTTTCGTTCATAACGAGACCCATACTGATTTCATTTGAGTGTATTCGATTAAACTCTCAAAACATTTATCCCGTGCATTGCCAGACTGTTTATAACCGCCAAACGGTTGAGACATATCTTCTTCAAAATAGGTATTAATCCACACCACGCCTGCTTCAATGTCGCGTGCTGCTTTGTGTGCACGGCTAATGTCTTTGGTCCATACCGATGCTGCCAAGCCGTAAATTGAATCATTTGCTAGTTGTACGCCGTCATTTATGCTGTCAACACTGAGTGCTGCTGCTACCGGACCAAACACTTCTTCTTTTGCCATTTGTGTATCACGGTTAACATGCGTTACCAAAGTAGGGTTTATAAAAGCACCAGACTCCCATTCGGCACTTGCATCACCGCCAATGGCGATTGTGCTACCGTCATTTTTGGCTTGTTGCAACATTGATAAAACACGGGTTTTATCGCTATGAGTAACCAAAGGACCCATGGTCGTTTCCCATTGTAAAGGATCACCGATACGGTAAGCCTGTTGTGTTTTTTCAACAAAACGATTTACAAAATCATCATAGATAGTTTTTTCAACCAGCAAACGAGAACCCGCATTACATACTTGTCCAGCATTTGAAAAAATGCCATCCACTGCCGCGTTAACTGCTGTATCGATATCGGGAAGATCGTCCAAAAACAGCTGAGGCGATTTGCCACCACACTCCAACCCAACGCGTTTCATATTTGACTGTCCTGCATAGATGAGGATTTGCTTGCCAACGACTGATGAGCCAGTGAAACTGATTTTAGCGACATCATTATGCAGTGCCAATGGCTTGCCTGCGTCAGGCCCTAAGCCGCTGACGATGTTAAACACATCTGCTGGTCCGCCTGCATCCATAAACAGCTGCCCCAAATAAAGACACGACAACGGCGCTTGTTCGGCAGGTTTTAGCACGACAGTATTGCCTGCTGCCAATGCCGGTGCAAATTTCCACATGGCCATTAAAACAGGGTAATTCCAAGGTGAAATAGCGCCAACGACTCCCAATGGTTCACGTAAAACATAGTGCAAGGCATCGTGATACGGGGTGGTTACCTTCCCTTCCATTTTATCAATGCACTCAGCAAAATAACGCAATGTCATTGCCGAATCTGGGATATCCCACTCACGTGCTTGGGCAATTGGTTTACCCATACAAAGTGTATCCAATAGTGCGAGGGTATCGGCATGGGCATCGATAAGGTCGGCAAAACGGTATAAAACAGCCGCTCTATCGCGTGGCTTTAGTTTGCGCCAAACACCATTTTTGTGTGCACGCAAGGCACAAGATACGGCGTTGTTAATATCTTTATCGTTGCCAGCACTGACTGTGGTAAACGCTTTACCAGTGGCAGGATTGGTTAGGTCTAGACGGTTTCCGTCGATCGAATCACGATATTCGCCACCTATAAAAAGGCGCGTTTCTAACGTTAAATCGCGTGCTTTTTGTTGCCAATCAAGTTGGCTGCAAGCTTTTTCAGATGTCGATTCCATAACCGCGAATTATACCTTAATTCCTAATTCATCAATTTTTTAATGGTATTAATCAAAGTGCTTTTAATTGCTCTATCATCTGTATTGAGGCGGTTTTTGTGTCGTCGTGCACCCGGCAAACGAACGCCTTGCATATTGCTTAATCGTTGAAAAAACAAATCACAATGATCTTGCCAACCTGCTCCAGCAATCCACTCGGGTGAGAACGCGATTAACAATTGTCCACCTTGTGGCGGACCACCATCTTTATTGTCGTTGACAGCCGCTTCAAAAGAAAACTGCTCTCCCACCAAACCTGCAGCCAGTAACTCGACCATCATTGACAAAGCCGATCCTTTGTGCCCACCAAAAGGCAAAATAACCCCACCATCTTCGATTGCTTTTGGATCGGTGGTATCGTTCCCATTTTTATCCAGCCCAGTGCCCAGTGGTACGCTATGTCCATCACGTGCGGCAATTTGAATCTCTCCTTTTGCCATCGATGCCGTTGCCATATCAAAAACAATTGGCGTGGCATTTTCGCGAGGCCAAGCAAAAGCCATAGGATTGGTGCCAAACAACGCCGAACTGCCACCATAAGGTGCAACGGCGGGCATATAAGCGGTGCAAGTAAAGCCAACCAAATTTGCTTCTGCAAGAGTTTCGACTTCGGGCCACAAAGCTGCCATGTGATGAATATGGGTAAACGCACAAGCGGCAATCCCTGTTGTTTGTGCGGCGGCAATGAGCGCAGGAATACCCAAATGATGAGCCACAGGCGCACAGCCATTATTGCCATGTACTTTTATCAAGGCAGGGGTGGCTTGGATTAGCGTGGGTACGGCACAGCCATTCATTTTTTTAGATCGCAGCGATGCGACATAAGCAGGCAATCGAAACAAGCCATGCGATGTTGAGCCATCGCGCTCGGCTTTCATGATAGTCGTTGCCAGTAAGGTGGCGTTTTTTTTGTCCGCGCCATTGTCTTGTAGGCATTGGAATGCCATTTTATAAATAGTGTCGAGTGTTAGTGCTGTTGTTGTCATAAATTGATATACCTAAAGTTAATGAATGTGAAAAATAAAATAAATACTGTCTTACATAAAAACCTGCATTCTGCTAATGGTGGGTTTGGTGGGTATAATGGAAGTATATGCAACAACTCAAACCGCAACTTCATTTTAGCACGGTTGAACTTGCCGATAGAAGGCAACGTGTTTTGGCGATGATGGCACAAAACAATTTAGAAGGGTGTTTGCTTTTTCGTCAAGAAAGCATGTATTACTTAACAGGGTACGATACCTTTGGTTATGTTTTTTTTCAGTGCTTATATTTGCATAACGATGGACGCATGACACTACTGACACGGTCGGCAGACTTACGACAAGCCCAACTGACCTCTATGATAGACGACATTCGTATTTGGCAAGATAGGCAAGGCGCAACACCAGCCGATGACTTACTTGATATTATTCGTGAATATGGTGTTACAAAATGCTTGGGTGTTGAATGGGATGCTTATGGCCTCACCGCTAAAAACGGACAAGTATTAAGCGCAGCATTGGCAGATTATGAATTACAGGATTTTTCAACCGCCGTTAGTGCGTTAAGAGTCATCAAAAGCGATGCCGAAATAAACCACGTTAAAAAAGCAGCAGCGGCAGCCGATAGTGCCTTAACGGTCGCTACTAAAAATATCCGTGCAGGTGCTTTTGAAGGTGATATTCTAGCCGACTTACAAGGCGAAATATTTCGCAAAGGTGGTGAGTATTCCGGCAATGAATTTATAGTCGGTTCAGGCGAGCGCGCTTTGCTTTGTCGCTCTTATGCAGGTCGACGCACCTTATCCGACAATGACCAACTTACCTTAGAATACGCTGGTAGTTATTGTCATTACCATGCAGCAATGATGCGGACGATACTGATAGGTGAGCCTTGCCAAAGACATCTACAAATGCATAAAGTGGCAGTAGAGGCATTTAATGCGGCTAAAAACGCGTTAAAACCAGGGCAGCCCATAGGGCAAGTATTTGACGAATATGCAAGAGTTGCCGATGAAGCAGGCATGAAAGATTGCCGACTCAACGCAACGGGATATAGCCTAGGTACTACCTTTGCTCCAAATTGGATGGACTATCCCATGTTTTATTCGGGCAATACATTCATTGCAAAAAAAAACATGGTCTTTTTTATTCACATTATTTTAATGGACAGTGCAAGCGGCTTGGCAATGACCACAGGCGAAACAGTGTTGGTTACTGATAACGGTGCGATTGGGTTATCCTCTCACAATCATGATTTGATCGTGAGATAGTATAAAAAAATTGATTTTTAACACGACAAATAGGTAAAATTAACCTATTCATCTATATTAAGACAAAGGAATGGTACAAAAAATGATTTTACACAGAAAAATAGTTTGTTTATTTTTGTGGATGGCTTTATTATCGCCTGTCGCCGCCCATGAAGTTGATATTGTTAAATTGGTCGAAAAAAACCGAGACGGTGTTGTCAGTGTTTACGGTGAGGTAACCTCTAAAAACAAATCTCAAAAAAAACAGCGTCGTCGTATAAATCCATTCGAAGATTTATTCCCATTTGCTCCCGACTTGTTTGAACGTTTGCAACCCCAGCAACCTCAGCAACCCCAGCAACCTCGAAATTCGGTAGGATCTGGCTTTATTATTGATAGCGACGGTTACATATTGACCAATGCGCACGTCATACGGGGCATGGATAAAATTCGTGTAACCACCTCTGATGAAGAAAAATACGACGCAAAAATAATTGGTCGTGATGACAAAACTGATATTGCGTTATTAAAAATTGAAAGCGACACTCCATTGCCAACAGTAAAGTTGGGAGATTCTTCGATACTTAAAGTCGGACAATCCGTGCTTGCCATTGGTTCGCCCTATGGTCTAGATCAGACTGTTACCAGCGGTATTATCAGTGCATTGGGCAGACGTTTGCCCAGCGAAAACTATGTGCCATTTATTCAAACCGATGCCGCCATTAACCCCGGCAATTCTGGTGGGCCGTTAATCAATGCAGAAGGCAAAGTCATTGGCATTAATTCGCAAATTATTTCACCTGTCCGTGCTTTTGCTGGCGTATCATTTGCCATTCCAATTAATGTTGCCATCGACATCGGTAACCGCCTCCGTGTAGATGGTGTCGTTCACCGTGGCAAATTGGGCATTCACTTTGAACCTGTTACCAAAACTATCATGAAAGCCTATGGTTTAGACGAAAAAAAAGGTGTCTTGGTTAACGAAGTCAGCGAAGACACTGCAGCCGCTGAAGCCGGTATTATCAGTGGTGATATTTTATTGGACTTTAATGGCACACCAATTATAGAATCTGCCGATTTACCACAAATTATTGGCGGGACGCGCCCGGGAACTAAGGTTACTATAGATGTTTGGCGTGATGGTGAGATATTAACGTTATCAACTACATTGGGTGCGATAGAAAACGAAATACCCCCCGCATTGCTATTGGGGCTAAAAATATCCGACATCACCGAAGAAATTTTAAGCCGTGTTGGTTTAAGCCATGGTGTTGTGGTGACTGAAATCGTCATCGATAAAAAAACGCCGCGTGGTATTCGCAGTATTCGTCAAAATGACATTATTACCCATGTTTTGATTAACCAGCGTCGCCAAAAAATTACCAATAAAGATAGATTCATTTCACTCATCCAAGAACTAGAAAATGGTGCTATTGCATTTTATATTTGGCGTAACGGTCGTAATTTGGTTGTGCCAATTGATTTAGACCGCCGTTAAAATAGACATTTAAATCGGGGCTTCAATAGACAAGTGATGCGTCTATTGTTTATTGCGTGTACAATCCTATTGGTAAAATACACGCTATTACCAGCCTTTTGGTTATATAAATGAGCCCATCAGCCATTCATTAATATTAATGTACCGATTATTCATTATCTTTTCCACCCTGCTACGCTTTGGCATAGACGGCATTATCGTTGCCTTGTTTAAAAACAGTATAGGACAAAAATGGAAACGCTGGCGCAAAGCTGATTATAAACAATCTCAAGCCATTCGTTTGCGACACGCACTAGAAGAACTGGGACCGATTTTTATAAAATTTGGTCAGCAAATCTCAACACGTCGCGACATTGTTCCCCCTGACTTTATTGAAGAACTCGAAAAACTACAAGACCGAGTAACGCCTGAAAAGCCTGAAGTTATTCGCGCTACGTTAGAACGTCTCTATAAAAAAGACTTCGCCGAGATATTTTCCGAATTTGATATGACTCCCGTTGGCAGTGCATCCGTTGCCCAAGTTCACCGTGCACGTCTGTTGGACAACGATAAAATTGTTGCCGTTAAAGTTTTACGCCCGACCATAGAAATCCAGCTACAAAAAGACATTCGCTTATTAAAAAAAGTGGCAGCAATAGCGCAACTGCTAATCAAAGACAGCGACCGCATAAAGCCCAAAGAATTAGTAGCAGAATTTGCCAGACATTTACAAGCCGAAACCGATCTATTGCGAGAAGCTGGCAACTGTGCGCAAATATATAGGCAATCACAAGACAACCCCAACCTTCGCATACCACAAGTTTATTGGCCATGGTGTCTGCGTGAAGTCATGGTAATGGAATACATTGAGGCAGTGCCAATTGCCAAGGCTAATTTTGAGGCATTACCAGTCGATCGTTCCACACTTGCCAAATCGGGCATTAGCATCTTTTTTAATCAAGTCTTTCGTGACAATTTTTTTCATGCCGACATGCACCCAGGCAATATTCATTTAGACAACCAAGGCCGCTACGTTTTTTTAGACTATGGCATTGTCGGACAGCTCAACGACTTTGATAAAGAATATTTATTACAGAACTTTTTAGCCTTTTTTAATCGAGATTACCGCCGTGTTGCCGACATGCACGTTCAAGCCGGCTGGGTACCAGCCACTGTGGACGTTGCCGAATTTGAAGCACAATTACGTGTGGTTTGTGAGCCCATATTTGCACAACCGCTCAAAAATATATCCTTTGGGATATTCTTATTACGCATGTTTCAAACCGCACGACAATTTGAACTTGAAGTACAACCACAATTAATACTACTGCAAAAAACCCTACTCAATGTAGAAGGCATGGGCAGTTTTTTAGACCCTGATTTAAATATGTGGGACATTGCCAAACCCATCGTTGAACATTGGGCATCGCAACAATTTAACGTCAAGCAAACCGTATTAGAAATTCGCAAGCAACTACCCAACCTCCAATACATATTAAAAGAAGGGCCCTTACTTGCCCGTACGCTCATTGCGCAAAACAAAAACACACAAAAAAAGAGTGAGGCAAAAAAATATTTTGTACAAGGCTTTTTATCCGCTACCGCTATCGCTTTATTACTTGTTTTAGGCAATTCATTCCTATGATGATTCGTTTAGCCTCCAGAAAAAGCCCATTGGCATTGCTACAAACCGAGCAAGTTGCCGCTGCCCTTGATAAGATTGGTATTTCTACCAAGATAGTACCTTTATCGACAACAGGTGATGAAATATTAGATCGCCCTCTCCACGAAATAGGTGGCAAAGAATTATTTATAAAAACACTACAACACGCCATCGCCAATGGTCGTGCCGACGTTGCTGTCCATTCTTTAAAAGACATGGCGGCGACAACGCACCCTGACTTTACACTGGCAGCCGTTGGTTTTGCCGAAGACCCTCGTGATGTATTTATCAGCAAACACTACAATCGTCTTGCTGATTTACCTGCCAATGCTGTTATTGGTACTTGTAGCCCAAGACGGCAGGCATTACTAAAGCAATACGCCCCGAGTATTCAAACCATATCCATCCGCGGTAATTTACAAACGCGCCTAAAAAAAATTGAAAATTCGGAATGCGACGCCATTGTTTTAGCCGCTGCTGGAATACAACGTTTGGGGCTAAACGCTGTTATAAAAGAATACCTATCGATTAATCAGTTTATACCGGCAGCAGGGCAAGGCGTTATTGCATTAGAATGTTTGGCAACCAATCACGCACTAATAAAACAATTAGCCCCTCTCAACAAGCCATTGGTGATGAAGCGAATAAACGCCGAACGTGCTTTTGCTGCGGCAATGCAAGCCGACTGTAGCACGGCTTTAGGCTCTCACGCCACACTACAACAAGACGGCAGTATTTGTTTGCAGGCATTTTACCAAACAGACACCGGACAGTTTTTACAAACAACAATAAACGCTGATACTCCAAAAAATGCGGGTCGGCAAGCCGCCGAAATAATTGGTCAAAATAGATACTCATGAGGCTTTTGTATTAATTCCTAAAAATTCATCTTACTATGGTAAGAGTTATCAATAACCGCTAAGAGACAGCAAGCGGTCTTAGTGTTATAATAGGTAGTCATTTTCTTTTAGAATTTTTAAATTAATCAAATAAGGAGACGAAAATGAAAAAAACTACTACTTTTTTAATTATATCTAGTCTGGCTGCCTGTGCCTCAGCCGCTGACAACAGTTATCTAACACAAGCGCGTATTATTGACTATCGCCCTATTATCGAGACAGTCTATGAAGAAATTGAAGTTTGCTATTATAAAAACAAGACTACCAAACAGATAGGTGATAAAACCAAAGACAAACTCATTGGTGGACTCATTGGTGGAGCCGCAGGCAGTGCTGTAGGCAAGGGCAGTGGTCGTGATGTTGCTGCTGGTCTTGGTGCTATTTTAGGTGGTGAAGTCGCCGCTCAAGACGGAGAACTAACCGGCGGTGAACTCATTGGTGGTTTGGCTGGTGGTTTGCTTGGCAATCAACTTGGCAAAGGCAAGGGCAAAACAGCCGCCACTGCTGCTGGTGCATTATTGGGCACGATTATTGGTGATAACCTCCAAAACGGTCAAGAAGTTACCGAATCACGAACAAAAAAAGTAAAAGTATGCCAAATTGAAGAAGAGCCTAAAAAAGTGATTACAGGCTATAAGGTTAATTTTGAGCACGCTGGCTTCCAATTTACCGATGTACTTAAAAGACGACCCAATAGTGAGTATCTTGATATTAATGTAAACGTTGATATTGTAGAGGACTATACAACTAGTGGTATAGAGTAAAAAACACACAACTTTAGTCAATGCGTGTACTTTATATCATTGATGCTCCATCATCGTTAAACCCTAAAAAAGATTCCACCATTGCGTTGATGCGTGCATCGGCACAGCGTGGCGATACTGTATATTGTGCACAAATGCACGATATTTCACAAAACACCAAAGGCGTTTTTATTCGGGCAAGCCAATTGGTAATGGCAATGCCATTGGCAGATAACGCTGCCGCGATTGAGTGGATGTCGGTTATATCGACCGAAACAACTGCTGCGCAATTTTTTGATTTAATATGGATGCGCAAAGAACCCCCTGTTAATGACGACTTTATAATGGCAACGCGGTTATTGGACGTGGTCAATCGAACGGTCCCCGTTGTTAATTCGCCCATTGCTTTGCAGCAAAAAAATGAAAAACTAGCAATTTTTGACTTTCCACAATATATACTGCCAACATGGGTTGGTTCATCGCTATGCGATGCGTTGGACTTTCATAAAGCACATCAATCAACAGTAATGAAGCCGTTAGACGGCATGGGCGGACAAGGTATTTATGTGTCCATGGGTGAGGATAAAAACTTTTATTCCGTTTTTGAAACACTCTCACAGCAAGGGCAAAAAAGAGTAATGCTACAACATTATTCTGATAAAATAATTGAGGGTGACTGCCGTATTTTTGTTGTTGGTGGGGTGGTTTATGATTGGATGTTGGCACGAATCCCCAATGACAACGACCATCGAGGCAATATGGCAGCAGGCGGACAGCCAGTGGCAAAACCGCTTGACGATGCCAAACGAAAAATCGCTGAAGCAGTAGCCCCTCAACTGATGAAGGACGGGATATTTTTTGCTGGTTTGGATATTATCGGCAATTCATTAATCGAAATAAACATCACTTGTCCGACAGGGTTAAACCAAGTCTATACACAAACAGGCAACGACGTAGCAGTTTGGATTTTAGAGCAACTAGATAGATATCTTTCTCGTTAAAATGCGTTATTGCCGTTTGGCATATCTACGATACGGTTTGATTGCATGGTTATACTTGGCAATCATTGGTATTGCCACCGCCGCCCCTTATCATCAAAAAAGCAAGGCATTTGGATCATTCGTTGAGATTACCATTGCCGATGACATACCCCCACAAAAAGCCAATAAGGTAATAGACAAAATTTTACAACGCTTTTATGGCATGGAAAAACGTTTTTACGCATGGGACGATAACACAGAGCTGGCACGGCTAAACCAAGCAATAGCCAATCAAACATTGCCTATAAAGACAAGCCCAGAAATGGCTGATTTATTGAATTTGGCAAGCAATTATTACGAGCAAACCAACCATTTATTTAACCCAGCCATAGGGCGGTTAATCGATTTATGGGGGTTTTATGCCACCCCTGTTGCCACCCAGCCACCATCCAAAAAAGCCATTACTCAATGGTTACAACAGCAAGTGGGGATGACTCAAATCATCATTCGCCATCAGACAATAACAGCCGCCCCTGCCACCATAAAAATTGACTTTGGAGCGATGTTAAAAGGCGTTGCAGCAGATGATGCCCGAGACATACTAAAGCAAGCAGGCATTAAAAACGCGTTGGTTAATGTAGGTGGTAGTTTATTGGCAATAGGGCAAAACAACAACCGCCCGTGGCTTATTGCCTTGCATAAAAACCGCGAGCAACCACCGATAGGCATTGTCAATTTATACGATGGTGAGGCGGTTTCGACATCGGGGGACAGTGAGATTTATTTTATTTACAATGGGCAACGTTATCATCACATATTAGACCCAACCACAGGGTATCCTGCTACAAACGTGCAAACAGCCATTGTTATAAGCAAGCATTCGAAACATGGTGGGGCTATTAGCGATGCCGTTGCAACCGCATTGGTTATTAGCGATAAAGCAACCACCCAAAAAATAATAGCACGATTTGATAATTTATTGGTATGGCAGTTAGGCGAGAAAAACTATATTTCACCCGCATTAAAAGCCCGACAAAATCACTTAATTAATTAAGGTTAAAATAGACGTTGATACGATGTAGCTGGACAATAAGAAAACACAGCCCGTAAAATAATAAATTAATGCCTTCTTGCCACGCCAGCCAAAAAAATGTCGTCCAATCAATAAAACCAAAAAAGTAAGCCATGTTAGTATTGCAAAAATATTTTTATGGGTAATGTCAAACAATGGTAAGTTGTGAGAAAACGCATTATAAAAACCACTCATCAAAGTGAGCGTAAGCAGGGAAAAAGAAATTGTTACAAATAAAATACAACGGTTCTCTCGTTGTAAAATTGGCGTGTTGGGCAATACGGTGGGGTTTGTCTTTAGGAGTCGTTCGCTCAGAACAGTATCAAGCCAATAAAAAAATGAAGCCCCTGCCGAAATATAAGCCAATAATGCTAGCACCACATGATATGAGTAAATTGGTATGGCACTTTTGTCGGTTAATAACAACGGTGTGATAACGCCAAAGACAGTGATGACAATCAATAAGCGTTGTGAAAATTTAACATCAAGCCCTTTCCATGTGATAAGCACCGTACCGAGTAATAAAAACGAAATCAGTTGCCCCAACCCTATACCGCCAGTATAAACATCAGTCGTCAACAAAATAGCATGTAAGGCAATAGCCAGCCAATACACACGAGGTGATACAGCGACAGTTGCAATATAACTGATTACAACAATAAGATACAAACAATTGACGAGTATAATAGACATCCTGAACTGGATTCTAACCACAAAAACGATAAATATTGAAAATGCTAGAAGGTTTAACAAATAATTTTTCAAAAATAGTCAAGCAATTACGCGGACAAGCTCGCTTGACAGAAGAAAACATACAGTCGGTTACTGTCGAAATTCGTAATGCAATGCTAGAAGCAGACGTTGCCTTACCTATTGTTGACGACTTTATTAACACCGTAAAACAAGAAGCAATTGGTACTATTGTATCAACTTCTTTAAATCCCGGACAAGCTTTTATTGGGATAGTCTATAAGCAGTTGGTAAAATTAATGGGAGATGCCAATGCCCCATTACAAATTAAACGCTCACCTTCGGTTATTTTAGCCTGTGGTTTGCAAGGTGTGGGTAAAACCACCAATATTGCTAAAATTGCCAAGCAACTAAAACAAAAAAACAAAAAACGAGTACTATTAGCCGGAGTAGATGTACGTCGCCCAGCGGCTATTGAGCAAATTAAAATCCTTGCGGATGCCTCTGATATACCATGCTTTGAAAGCGACGAAATGAACGACGTTGTGGCAAGAACCAAGCAAGCATTAAAACAAGCCCAACAAGAATTAGTAGATGTTTTATTAATCGATACCGCAGGTCGTACCACTCTCGATGACGAAATGATGGAAGAAATCGAACTCGTATTTAAATGCGTTAAACCATCCGAAACTTTGTTTTTTATCGATGCAATGCAAGGACAAGACGCCATTAACACCGCTAAAAAATTCTCCGAAAGAGTCGACATTACCGGCGTAGTGGTTACCAAGTTTGACGGTGATAGCCGTGGTGGTAGTGTTTTAGCCGCCAAAATGATAACAGGCAAGCCGATTAAATATGTTGGTGTGGGCGAAAAACCAGATGATTTAGAATTATTTTTCCCTGATAGATTCGCCTCGCGTATTTTGGGTATGGGTGATATTGCCTCGTTGGCAGAGCAGGTACAAGAAAAAACTGATCTATCAACAATGCAGCGGCTCAATAACAAATTACAAAAAAAGCCATCGCAATTTGACTTAAACGATCAACTACAACAAATCCAACAAATGAAAAAAATGGGCGGAATGCGTAGCATCATCGACAAACTACCCGGGCAGATATCCAACAAACTAGACCAAGCCAATTTAAACGACACTCAACAAATTACAAAAACCGAAGCGATGATTCTATCAATGACACCCACAGAACGCCGCACGCCCGAAATCATCAAAGCATCACGTAAAAAACGTATTGCGCGAGGTGCTGCTGTTGCAGTCAGCGAAATTAACCAACTACTACAACAACACGACATGATGCGCAAACTCATGAAAAAACATGCCAAAAATCCGATGGCAATGATGCGCATGATGAAACAAATGTTGCAATGACCGATGCGGCAATAATACCACTGAGCGTTAACCATTTTTCGGTATGGCAGACACTGTATTATAACTATGCCAAATTTTACAAAAGCGAAATCAACGAAGAGATAATTACCACCACATGGGGGTGGATTATGACCGATAAAATACACGGTATTGGCATCGAACTTGAGAGTCAATTAGTAGGATTTGCGCATTGGCAACAAAACCTACGCCCATTAAAAGGGTGCTCATTGGCATATTTAAACGACTTATACATATTGCCAGAGTGCCGTGGCAAAGGTTTGGCAAGGCAACTAATGCAAGCCACTAGCGAGGCAGCCGCCAACGCCAACAGCAGTATATTGCGTTGGGCAACCAAACAAGACAATGCACCAGCCCGTTTGCTATACGACAAAATTGCCACTGCAACCGACTGGGTTATTTACGACAAAAGCTTATAGCCGCCGCGCATCATTAACCCTATTTAATGAAAAATCCCGCATTATTTATTGATAAGATTTGTAAGCAATACAACAACGAATCAGTACTAAGCGATGTATCGCTAAAAGTAGAAGAAGGCGCGTTTTTCGGGTTATTAGGTCCGAATGGTGCGGGCAAAACCACCCTCATCGGCTGTTTGGGCGGCTGGGTTGCACCTGATAGTGGCGATGCCAAAGTACTTAACTACAGCATTAAAACCGCGCCCATGTCTGTTAGGAGCAACATCGGCATTGTGCCGCAAGAGCTGGTCTATGATCCATTTTTAACCGTTGCTGAATCCTTGGCGTTTCAATCCAAATACTACGGCATTCGCAACAACAAGCAATGGATAACCACTCTACTTGAAAAACTATACCTAACCGACAAAATAAAAACCAACACCCGTAATTTATCTGGTGGTATGAAACGACGGCTGATGATTGCTCAAGCATTGGTACACAAACCATCCGTTATTATTTTAGATGAGCCAACCGCTGGTGTTGACATTAACATCCGCCTCGCAGTGTGGGAATTTATGCGTGAGCTTAACCGAGACGGGCATACGATTATCCTCACCACGCATTATCTCGAAGAAGCCGAAGCACTATGCGATGGGCTTGCCTTAATGAACAGAGGCAAGATTATTTCACAAGGACCAACACAAGACTTACTATCGCCCCTTGAAAATATTGCACGTTTACGCGTTCAGGCAACTGGTAGCAATCCTTTGGCGACATTACCAGTATCAACACAAGAAAACGACACATGGCATTTTGACATTCGCCGTTACGAAGACGTCGAGCCAATATTAACGTCATTCCGCGAAGCAGGCTACGAACTATCCGAAATTAAAGTAACGCCGCCACGTCTTGAAGATGTTTTTATACGGCTAATGGAAAAATCATAAACATGTTATTTCGTGGATTTTTAGGACTACTAGAAAAAGAAGTACTGCGTTTTTATCGTGTTGCTTTTCAAACCATTTGTGCACCTGTTGTTAGCACCATTCTCTATTTATTCATATTCTCACAGGTATTAGGCGGACACGTTCGCGTTTATGAAGGCGTATCCTATGTTAGTTTTTTGGCACCGGGCTTGGTCATGATGTCGGTATTGCAAAACGCCTTTGCCAATACCTCATCATCGCTCATTCAATCAAAAGTAACCGGCAATATACTACTTATATTACTCCCACCAATAACTTCCATCACCTTCTTTCTCAGTTATTCCATCGCAGCGGTTATTCGTGGTGTGGCAGTTGGCATTGGCGTATTAATAGCCGCATTGGCATTTGATAACTCCATCCCCATCCACTCACTACTGTGGATATTCGCTTTTGCTGTTTGTGGCGGTATGATGAGTGCTTCGCTGGGAATCATCGCCGGACTCTGGGCAGAAAAATTCGACCAAGTCGCTCTATTTACCAACTTTATAATCATGCCACTCACATTTTTATCAGGTGTATTTTATTCCATCCATTCATTGCCCGATTTATGGCAATCACTAACGCGACTAAACCCATTTTTTTATATGATAGACGGATTCCGTTATGGTTTTTTCAACAACAGCGATGTTAACCCTTATATATCGTTATCAATAACCATCACCATCACCATCATCGTATCGGCATTGGCATATCGCCTTATCCATCGTGGCTATAAACTACGCACTTAAGCGTTGTTGGTAGTGTGGCGATACCACTGAATACACGCCAAAATTAAAGCAAACAAAAAAAATCCACCTGCAGGAAGTAAAGCCAAAGGCAGCCCTGTAAAAAGAGGTATAGAAAAAAGCCCTTCAATCTTCCCCGTTCCAATAAACTCTCGCAAAAAAGCCAGTGACGTTAAAGCCAGCAACATCCCAACCCCCATCGTCAGCCCATCCACTGCCGCCGCCTTTGCAGACTGCTTTGAGGCAAACACCTCTAGCCTTGCCAACACACCGCAATTGGTAATAATAAGCGGTAAAAAAATACCCAACTGCTGATGCTGCTCGTACAAAAAAGCCTCCACCACAATATCAAGCAACGCCACCATTGTCGCCACCACAATCAAAAAAATAGGAATGCGAACAATATCCAAAATAAACGATCGCAACAAAGCAATAACAAACCCCGCCACCGTCATCACTGCCAAAGTCAACAAACTCAATAACACCGCTGCTTTAACCGAAACACTCACTGCCAGCATAGGGCACAACATCAAAAGATGAAAACCGATAATATTCTTTTTGCCGACATTGTCAACAGCAATAGCAATAATGGGATGTGGATTTGACACCTCTGCTTCTGCCACCTCTGCTTCTATCTTTACCAAAGGCTGTAACTTCGCTAACATTGATAAAGCCTACATAAATCATCCACCACTGTGGTAACCGTATCGTTATCAATAGCACGCCGTAACTGCATCATTAACTGTCGATAATAAGCAAGATTATGAATGCTTAGCAACCGTGCCGCCAGCATTTCATTCACCTTATCCAAATGGTGCAAATACGCTCGGGTAAACTGGCAACAAGTCGGACAAGCACAACCACTATCCAGTGCTTGTGTATCATCTTTGTACCGTGCATTGCGAATACGTACAACCCCTTCGGACGTAAACACCTGCCCATTACGTCCGTTGCGGGTTGGCATGACACAATCAAACATATCAATACCAGCAGCCACCCCCTTGGCAATATCAACAGGCGTACCAACCCCCATTAAATAACGCGGCTTATCCTGTGGTAATTTTGGCAACGTATTAGCCAGCACTTGTGCCATCTCCTCCTTTGTTTCGCCCACCGCCAAACCACCAACTGCATACCCATCAAAACCAATATCCAGCAACCCTGCCACTGACTCATCACGCAAATGGTTAAACACGCCACCCTGTACGATACCGAACAATGCATTGGCATTATCAGCAAAACTATCCTTACACCGCTTTGCCCACCGTAAGCTACGCAACATTGACTGTTCTGTCGCCCGTACATCCTTAGTTGAATCAAGACACTCATCCAATATCATTACAATATCACTATTCAAAGTCCTTTGAACATCCATACAAACCTCAGGTGATAAAAACCGCAACTCACCATTATGTGGAGATCGAAAATGAACCCCATCCTCGCTAACCTTGCGCAACGACTTTAAACTAAACACTTGAAACCCGCCAGAATCAGTCAGAATAGGGCGATTCCAACCATTAAAACCATGTAACCCGCGATGCTTACCAATAACATCCATCCCCGGACGAAGCCATAAATGAAACGTATTACCAAGAATAATATCAAACCCCAAACTCGCCAATTCTGTTGGCGTTATAGCCCCCTTAATCGCCCCAAGCGTACCCACAGGCATAAAAGCCGGCGTTTGAATATCGCCACGGCTCAACGACAAAACCCCTTTTCGTGCCATGCCTGATTGCTTTGATAATTGAAAACTAATCATGATTTAAAAACATCGCATCGCCATAACTATAAAACCGCATTTGTTGTTCAATCGCCTCTTTATAGGCACGTTGTATGCACGCTGTCCCGGCAAAAGCACACACCAAAACAAACAAAGACGAGCGTGGTAGGTGAAAATTGGTAAACAGACAATCCACCATTTTAAATTTAAAACCTGGTTGAATAAACAAATTAGTCTTTGCATTACCCGCTGTTATCGTAGCTGCCATACCAGCCGATTCTAAAGCACGCAACACAGTTGTACCAATAGCAACAATACGCCGCCCCCGTGCCTTTGCCTCATTAATAGCCCGTGCTGTTTTTTGGCTAATACAATAAGCCTCATCATGCATAATATGCGTATCCAGTGAATCACGAATAGGCGAAAAAGTACCAGCACCCACATGCAAGGTAAGACGTGCTATTGTTGCCCCCGTCGCTTCAATTTGCCCAAGCAACTCTTCAGTTATATGCAACCCTGCCGTTGGTGCCGCAACCGACCCCAACGTTCGTGCATAAACCGTTTGATAACGCTCTTTATCCGCCTCACAATCCGCACGATGAATATAAGGCGGCAAAGGCACATGCCCCGCCCGTTGAAAACGACGCTTGGCATTAACCGCAACCCCTTGCTTACTCACCGCCATCAATTGGTAAAAAGAATCCTGCTTACACTCAACAATAAAATCACCCGCATCGCTATTAATAGTACTAGGACACTTCAATGATTTGGACGATCGAATTTGAGCAATAAAGCGACAATCGCTTAAAAACCGCTCCAATAAAATTTCAATACGTCCACCGGTTAATTTCATCCCGAACAAACGCGCTGGCACCACCCGCGATTCATTAATAACCACCAAATCATTGGGTAACAATAAATCAGCCAATTGTTTAATTGGGAGAATCCGATTATTGTTATTAACATCAAGCAACTTACCACCATCCCGCTGTTTTGGCGGTATTTGAGCAATAAGATGCTCGGGCAATTTAAAATCAAAATCCGATAAATCCATAAGGCTAAATTATAGAGCCCGAACGATTAATACGGGCTAGATTTATTGAATTGTGCTTAGTAAATTTTTGGAAAAAATATACTTGTTGCCACCTTTATTTTTTCGCATTATTTTGTCATAATCTTAAAAACTGGCATGAATATTTTCAACCAAATGCGAGTACTGAAAGATTATAGTGTCCAAAGAGCAGGG
Source organism: Gammaproteobacteria bacterium (assembly GCA_965243565.1). Taxonomy (GTDB): domain Bacteria; phylum Pseudomonadota; class Gammaproteobacteria; order Tethybacterales; family Persebacteraceae; genus CBDEVH01. Next base: position 1,513,738 of record OZ251571.1, on the reverse strand, counting down.
CAAGGTTATAAATAGAGGGAAAAGATAGAAAAGAGGGTGGGTATTTTTTTAACAATCTTTGTAATCTTTTGCGGTACATTCACGGGCAAGGTCTTGTGCGGTAGCAACATCGGCGGGTGTCATTTTTTCGGCAATGTTATCTCGCCTTTCACCAGATTTTTTGATTCCGTTGGTAAATGCAAGGTTTAGCCACATATGAGCATAAACATTATTTTGTGGCAACCCTTCTCCTCGCCAAAACATCAAACCCAGATTGGACTGGGCTCTGGCATTTCCTTGTTCTGCGGCACGTGTGTACCACTCTAGTGCAGTTTTATGATTTTGTGGAGCGCCTTTTCCATTGCGGTACATCCAACCCAGATTGGACTGGGCAAGGACCTCTCCTTGTTGTGCGGCACGTGTGAACCATTTTAGTGCAGTCTTATAATCTTGTGTAACGCCGTGTCCGTTGCTGTACATCACACCCAGATTGTACTGGGCTCTGGCATTTCCTTGGTGTGCGGCAAGTGTGTTCCACGTTAGTGCAATTTTATAAGTCCATTCATGCAGGGCAGTTACATAGTTTGCTTTTTCGTACGCTGTTAAACCTGCTTCATAATTAGCACTCCAAGCGATAGGAATAGTAGCACTGGTAGCAGTGAGGCAAAACAGGATAGATAAGAATGCGGTAGTAATTTTTTTCATAAGATTTTTATTGTAGCATAAACCTTTGCATAACCACCGAATGCGGATAAATCTGGCTAGAGACCAATCCGTTTAGGCATTTTAAATCTTAGGTGGGTATTTTTTCAACAATCTTTGTAGTCTTTAGCGGTACATTCACGGGCAAGGTCTTGTGCGGTAGAAACATCGGCGGGTGTCATTTTTTTGGCAAGTCTATCTCGTCTCTCACCAGATTTTTCGCTGCCGTTGGCAGCTGCAAGGTTTAGCCACATATGAGCATAAACATAGTTTTGCGGCAACCCTTCTCCGAACCAAAACATCCCACCCAGATTATTTTGGGCAGAGGCATATCCTTGTTCAGCTGCAAGTATGTACCACTTTCTTGCGGTCTTATAATCTTGAGCAACGCCGTATCCATTTTTGTACATCACACCCAGATTGAACTGGGCATCGGCTTGTCCTTGTTCTGCGGCAAGTGTGTACCACTTTACAGCGGTCTTATAATCTTGTGTAACGCCTTCTCCATTGTCGTACATCAAACCCAGATTGGACTGGGCAGAGGCATGTCCTTGTTCTGCGGCAAGTGTGTACCACTTTACAGCGGTCTTATAATCTTGAGCAACGCCTTCTCCATCCATTTTTGTACATCACGCAACCCAGAAACCTTTGGGCAATGGCATATCCTTGTTCTGCAAGGGTGAGTCCACTTTCTTGCGGTCATTGCGTAGTCTTGTGTAACGCTGTTAAACCATTGTAAACATAGTTCAAAGTCAGATTATTTTGGGCAGAGGCATATCCTTGTTCAGCGGCAAGTGTGTACTCCTTATAATCTTGAGGCAACGCCGTCTCCATTTTCGTACATCACACCCAGATTGTTGGGCAGCATTGTCCTTGTTGTGCGGCAAGTGTGTACCACTTTATTGCGGTCTTATAATCTTGAGCAACGCCTTCTCCATTTTATACATCAAACCCAGATTGTACTGGGCAAAGTCCTTGTGTACCACTTTATTGCGGTCTTATAATCTTGAGCAACGCCTTTCCACATCAAACCCAGATTGTGGGCGTACATCCTTGTGGGCATAGGCATGTCCTTGTTCAGCTGCAAGTGTGTACCACTTTACTTGCGGTCTTATAATCTTGAGTAACGCCTTCTCCATTTTAGTACATCAAAGATTGTTTTGGGCATCTTTGTAAGTGTGTACTGGGTCTTATAATCTTGTGGCATTGTAGTCATCTGGGCAAGTTCCTTGCAAGGGGAGTCCATTCACGCAGGGCAGTTGCGTAGTCTGCTTTTTTGTACGCTGTTAAACCTGCTTCAAAGTCAGCACTCCAAGCGATAGGAATAGTAGCACTGGTAGCAGTGAGGCAAAACAGGATAGATAAGAATGCGGTAGTAATTTTTTTCATAAGGGCTATTATAGTATAAGCCTTTGCATAACCACCGAATGCGGATAAATCTGGCTAGAGACCAATCCGTTTAGGCATTTTAAATCTTAGGCAGGTATTTTTTCAACAATCTTTGTAGTCTTTTGCGGTACATTCACGGGCAAGGTCTTGTGCGGTAGCAATATCGGCGGGGGTCATTTTTTTGGCAAGTGTATCTCGTCTCTCACCAGATTTTTCGCTGCCGTTGGCAGCTGCAAGGTTTAGCCACATATGAGCATAAACATTGTTTTGTGGCAACCCTTTTCCGAACCAAAACTTCACACCCAGATTATTTTGGGCATCGGTAAATCCCTGTTCAGCTGCAAGTGTGTACCACTTTACAGCGGTCTTATAATCTTGAGTAACGCCTTCTCCATTTTCGTACATCACACCCAGATTGTACTGGGCATTGGCAATCCTTGTTCTGCGGCAAGTGTGTACCATTTTAGTGCAGTCTTATAATCTTGTGCAACGCCTTCTCCATTGTAGTACATCAAACCCAGATTGTACTGGGCAGAGGCATCTCCTTGTTGTGCTGCAAGTGTGTACCACTTTCTTGCGGTCTTATAATCTTGAGCAACGCCCTCTCCATTGTCGTACATCAAACCCAGATTGAACTGGGCAGAGGCATCTCCTTGTTCTGCGGCAAGTGTGTACCACTTTACTTGCGGTCTTATAATCTTGAGCAACGCCTTCTCCATTTTTGTACATCAAACCCAGATTGGACTGGGCAATGGCAAGTCCTTGTTCAGCTGCAAGTGTGTACCACTTTCTTGCGGTCTTATAATCTTGTGCAACGCCTTCTCCATTGTCGTACATCAAACCCAGACTGAACTGGGCAGAGGCATCTCCTTGTTCTGCGGCAAGTGTGAACCATTTTAGTGCGGTCTTATAATCTTGTGCAACGCCTTCTCCATTGCCGTACATCAAACCCAGACCGAACTGGGCACTGGCATCTCCTTGTTCGGCAAGGGGAGTCCATTCACGCAGGGCAGTTGCGTAGTCTGCTTTTTTGTATGCTGTTACACCTGCTTCAAAGTCAGCACTCCAAGCAATAGTAGTAGCACTGGTAGCAGTGAGGCAAAACAGGATCCAAGCGATAGGAATAGTAGCACTGGTAGCAGTGAGGCAAAACAGGATAGATAAGAATGCGGTAGTAATTTTTTTCATAATGGCTATTATAGTATAGATATTAGACGATAACGCCATTAACTGGCAAGGAATAAAAAAGACCTTATCAAATCTTTATTTATCAAAGCGAGGTAAGCCTAATTATCTCTTTTTTTTCTGATGTTTAAAATACGTATCAAAAAGTGTACTACGCCAATGTCAAATGAGGGGTATAAAGAAAAAAACTGACTTCAAACCAAGGCGTAATGATGCTTTGTATGATGTATCGGAGTAAGGTGAAATGTGGCGTTATGGTGAAAAGTTTCTTTTGAATTTCACGCCAATTTTTTTATCGATGGCATGGTTTTATTTATGATACAATCCCTACTATGTTTAGTCGTGCAATCTTACCTATTTGCCTCCAGTTGGCAATTAATAGCACGTCTGGTGCTGGCTTGCCATTGCTACTTTTGCGCCGTGCGGCGCACTAACTTATTTTTTATTCAATCTTCTTTTTTTTATTTTTTTTATTCGCCTGATTTTATAATTGGCGAGGAGTTTTAATAATGGACAATTTAATTATATTTGATACAACATTGCGTGATGGAGAGCAGAGTGCGGGTGCTTCTATGGTAGCGGATGAGAAGTTAAAAATCGCACTTCAGTTGGAGCGGTTAAAGATAGATGTTATCGAGGCTGGTTTCCCAGTGTCGAGCGAGGGTGATTTTCGGGCGGTTAATAATATTGCCAAAACCATCCGCGAAAGCACAGTTTGTGGTTTGGCGCGTGCGAATGAAAAAGACATTACAGCGGCAGGTGAGGCATTAAAACCAGCGGCTCGTCGGCGATTGCATACGTTTATTGCGACGTCGCCAATTCACATGGAGAAAAAGCTGAATATGAAACCCGATGCAGTGGTTGAGGCGGCAGTGGCAGCGGTTAAATTTGCATCACGCTATACCGATGATATTGAGTTTTCTCCCGAAGATGCGGGTCGGTCGGATGAAGATTTTCTTTGTCGTATTATCGAGGCGGCTATTACTGCGGGGGCAACGACTATTAATATTCCGGATACGGTTGGTTATGCAGTGCCCGAACAGTTTGGACGGTTAATTAAAAATTTAATAGCGCGTATTCCAAATTCGGATAAAGCCATTTTTTCGGTTCATTGTCATAATGATTTAGGGATGGCGGTGGCTAATTCTTTGGCGGCGATACAAAATGGTGCTCGTCAGATTGAAGGTACTATTAACGGTATTGGCGAACGTGCTGGTAATACGGCACTAGAAGAGGTGATTATGGCAGTGCGTACTCGCCACGATGTGTTTAACTGCGATACCCGTGTTGATAGTAGTCAGTTGGTTCCTGCTAGTAAATTGGTGTCGAGTGTAACGGGTTTTCCCGTACAGCCGAATAAAGCCATTGTTGGGCGTAATGCGTTTGCACATGAGTCGGGGATTCATCAAGATGGTGTGCTTAAACACAAAGAGACTTATGAAATCATGTCGGCTGAAAGCGTGGGGTGGAGTTCTAATCTTATCCGTTTGGGTAAGTTGTCGGGGCGTAATGCTTTTTCTACACACATGACGGGCTTGGGTATTATATTTGAATCAGATGCCGCACTAAAAGAAGCGTTTGTTCGCTTTAAAACCTTGGCGGATAAAAAGCGTGATATTTACGATGAGGATTTATTGGCGTTGTTTAACCGTAGTCCAAGCGATGCGCTGTATTACGAGCTGGTTTCTTTTTCATCGTCTCATTGTGCATCCGCAGGACCAACAGCGCGCGTGGTCTGGAAGGTAGAAGGGGTAGAGCATGATTCGCAAGCCGATGGTAGTGGTCAGGTTGATGCCGCTTTTCGAGCAATAGAAAAAGTCATGCAAAGCAATGCTGTATTGTCGTTGTATTCGGTTCATAATATTACTGATGGCAGCGATGCACAGGGTGAAGTGTCGGTTTGTTTAACGCGAGGTGATACCGAAGTAACGGGGCATGGCATGGATACCGACATAATTATCGCTTCTGTCAAAGCCTATATTAATGGATTAGAGCGTTTGCAAAAGGCTGATATTAAAAAACATCCACAGCGGCTATAAATATTTGACGCTTCTTTGTGGTATTGTTAATCATTGAATAATATTCGTCATAGCACGATAGTTATCATCGTTGTTGGTGCCCTTTGTATTTTTGTTACGATGGGTATTCGCCAGAGTTTTGGTTTGTTTTTGCCTATCTTTACCAGTCAAAATATTATTGGCACGGATTTGTTTTCGTTTGCGATTGCCTTACAAAACGTATTATGGGGGATTGCATCGCCGTTGTTTGGTGCAATGGCAGATAGGCGAGGGGCTGTATTGCCTATTGTTTTAGGGTCACTGTTTTATGCGTTTGGGGTTTTGCTAATGGGGTACGCAAGCGGTGGTGGGGAGTTTGTTTTTGCACAATTTTTAATTGGTTTGGGTTTGGGTGGTGCTGGGTTTTCGGTGGTGCTTGGCACTGTTGGTAAAATTTCTAGTGATAAAAATCGTACTTTTAATCTTGCTATTGTAACTGCTGCTGGCTCATTGGGGCAGTTTGTTTTGGTTATATCTGCCCAATTGGTTATTGATATTTTTGATTTTCGTAGTGCATTGTATATGTTGGCGGCATTTGCGGCAATCATGTTGTTTTTTGCCCCGCTAATGAGGATTCCCTCAACGGTTGCTTTGTCTGCTAAAACCAATGTTGCCAATGATACCGCCACCAATAAGCAAGCGTTGTTGTGTGCATTGACTTCTCCTAGTTTTATATTATTATTTTTAGGTTTTTTTGTTTGCGGATTCCAATTGGTTTTTATTGCTACTTATATCCCTGCTTATGTTCGTGGTTTTGGCATAACGGGCGAAGTTGCCGCCACGGCATTGTCGATGGTGGGTTTGTTTAATATTTTTGGTTCGCTTTTTTGTGGTTGGGTTGGTACTCGTGTGTCCAAAAAAAAGGCATTGGCAATTTTTTACAGTGTGCGTTCAATGGTTATAGTGTTGTTTTTGCTACTACCGATTACGCCGTTTACCGTTATTGCTTTTGGGGCGGCAATGGGCTTTTTGTGGTTGGGTACGGTCCCATTAACCAGTGGCTTGGTTGCGGTTATGTTTGGCACACGTCATATGTCTATGTTGTATGGAATGGTTTTTTTATCACATCAGCTCGGTTCGGCAGGGGGTGCATTAATCGGTGCGTATTCGTATGGGCAAATGGGCAGTTATACTTTTGGTTGGATTGTTTGTATTGGCTTGGGTTTTGTCGCCACCGCATTGCATTTGCCAATAAAGGAATCAATGGATGATTCCTACCGCTTGCGGTTTCAATAATGGTGGTGCTACTGCGACAATACGCCAGACCTCTGCTGTTTTTCAATGTATAATTGACCACTTAAAACAATAAAAAAAAATGATGGAATTACTAATAGGTGAAGCAAATTATTCAACATGGTCTATGCGTCCGTGGTTATTTTTACGTGGTTTTGATGTCCCATTTACCACCCGCCATATATCATTGGTGCCACAATCAACGTTATCGCAACGTTTGTTAGAATTTTCACCATCGGCAAAAGTGCCGGTATTAATAGACCGTGATGTAACCATCTGGGATACCTTGGCAATTTGTCAGTATATTTGTGAAACGCATTTATCAGATGTCAATGGCGGGTTGCCGAGTAACCGCAAACACCGAGCAACTGCACTTTCTATTATTGCCGAAATGCACAGTGGTTTTTCTGCTTTACGCCGCTTTATGCCGATGAATATCCGTGCTACTCGCCTAATCAGTACTTCTGCCGCTTTATCGGCAGATATTCAACGAATCGATGATATATGGTCAGATTACAACCAAAGCAGTGGTTGGTTATTTGATGAGTTTTCGATGGCGGATTGTTTTTATGCCCCTATTGCCATGCGTTTTAAAACGTATGGTGTTGCATTGTCACCAAAAGCGACTGCCTACTACAACCACATTTGTAAAGCGGATGTCGTACAGCAATGGTGTGCTATGGCACAATCGGAAACCAGCATTGTGCCAATGGACGAAGTCGGCTTTCCACAATCGCCATGACTTATCTCGATTACAACGCCACTACCCCGACCGCACCTGAAGTTATTGATGCGATGCAGCCTTATTGGCGTGATTCTTACGCCAATGCTTCTAGCCTTCATCAGTTAGGAAGACAAGCACGTACCGCTATTGAGATAGCACAAGAGCAAGTCGCCACTGCGGTTGGTGCAAAACCTTCTGAGGTTATTTTTACTTCTTCTGGTACTGAAAGCAACAACGCCATTATAAAAGGCATTGCCAAAATGGCACTTAACAAAACCATTGCGGTTGGTGGTACCGAGCATCCTTGTGTATTGTGTTCGGCACGTTCCTTACAGGGTGATTTTGCCGTTGAATTTTTAGCGGTGGATGACAACGGTATTATCGAAGCAAGCGATTTGGATGATGTTTTAACGCGTGATTGTGGTTTGGTTTCTGTTATGTTGGCAAATAATGAAACAGGCGTTATACAAGATATTGCTGCGATTACCCAAAAAGTAAAAAACAAAGGTGGGCTAATGCACACCGATGCCGCACAAGCATTGGGTAAAATTCCTTTTTCATTTGCTCATTTGGCAGTGGATGCGATGACAATATCGGGGCATAAATGCTATGGTCCCAAAGGCATTGCCGCTTTAATCGTTAAAGAATCCGTGCAATGGGCACCCTTACTCGAAGGCGGAGGGCACCAAGGTGGTATGCGTTCTGGTACCGAAAACGTCGCTGGTATCGTTGGTTTTGGTGTGGCTTGTCAGTTGGCTACGAGTGTGGTTTTAGCACAAATGCAGATAGTTGAACAATGGCGAGATTCTCTTATTGCCGAGCTCAGTAATCTGGGTGCGTCTATTTTTGGCGGTCAGGTACAACGACTACCCAATACTTGTTACTTTGGTTTTCCCAATATCAGCGGAGAATCCATGGTTACGATGCTCGACCAAAACGGTTTTGCCGTTACATCAGGGGCAGCTTGCTCTAGTATGAAGGATTCTCCTAGCCATGTGCTATTGGCAATGGGCTATGACGAGGCAATTGCCCATTCGGCAGTGCGTGTAACACTTGGTTACGATACAACAGCCGAAGAAGTCAATCGTTTTTCTCAGACTGTCAAACAATTGGTATCTAATTTTCAGTCGATGGGTTTTTAAATTCAAGGGTATTATTAGCGTAATGGAAAATTTTGATGTTATTGTAGTGGGTGGCGGTCATGCTGGCACCGAAGCCGCATTTGTTGCGGCTAGTGCTGGTGCCAATACCTTATTAATTACCCAAAATATTGAGACTATCGGGCAGATGTCTTGCAATCCAGCCATTGGCGGTATAGGCAAAAGCCATTTGGTCAAAGAGATTGATGCATTGGGTGGTGTTATGGCATTGGCAACGGACAAAGCCGGGATTCAGTTCAGACGTTTAAACGCCAGTCGTGGGGCGGCAGTGCGTGCCACTCGTGTCCAATGTGACCGCCATCTATACAAAACGGCGATTCGTCAATATCTACAACAACTCCCTACCTTGCATATTATGCAAGAAACAGTTACCAGCTTGCTCATAAACCAACAGGCAGTCTGTGGTGTGTGCTGTCAGCTACGGGGTAAAATCCATGCGAAAACCGTTGTGTTAACTACTGGTACATTTTTAAATGGTCTTATCCATATCGGCGATCAAACCGAAGCCGGCGGTCGTGCTGGCTGTGCTGCAACCACCGATTTGGCGGCACAGTTATTGGAACTAAAGCTACCATTGGGACGGCTTAAAACAGGAACACCCGCTCGTTTAGACGGTAGAACCATTGATTTTTCTGAATTATCCGAGCAACCCAGTGATAACCCATTGCCAACAATGTCGTTTATTGACAACGATCAGCCACCACCCGAGCAAAAAAGCTGCCACATAACCAATACCAACAGTCAGACTCACGATATTATTGGAAAGGCATTGCACCAATCTGCTATTTTTAACGGCAATATTGATTCTATTGGTCCGCGTTATTGCCCTTCTATCGAAGATAAAGTTCATCGTTTTCCAGATAGAGATAGCCATCGGATATTTCTTGAGCCCGAAGGCTTAAGCACCGACGAATATTATCCCAATGGTATTTCGACTAGTCTGCCTTATGCCGTCCAAAAAGAGTTTATCCACAGCATCAAAGGTTTAGAAAATGTGCATATCACCCGCCCGGGGTATGCCATCGAATATGATTACATTGATCCACGTGCCTTATTGCCATCGCTCCAACTTAGCGCACTTAGTGGGCTTTATTTTGCTGGGCAAATAAACGGCACCACAGGCTACGAAGAAGCAGGGGCACAAGGTGTGATAGCAGGAATCAACGCCTACCGACACTCACAAGACCAAGAATCATGGGTGCCAAACCGCGAACAAGCTTATATTGGAGTAATGATAGACGACTTAACCGCCAGAGGAGTCACCGAGCCTTATCGTATGTTTACCAGTCGTGCTGAATATCGTTTGACTCTCCGTGAAGACAATGCCGATTTAAGATTAACCGAAATCGGCAAAAAATTAGGCATTGTCTCTGAGCATCGTTATCAAATTTTTTGCAATCGCCAAAATAAAATTAACAACGAAGAAACCCGTTTGCGAAAAATCCGTGCCGATACCTACATCGCACAAGCACCAGCGGGCTTATCTTGTTTGGATTGGCTGAAAAGAAGCGAAGTACATTATGATGATTTTGGCACTTCCGTTTTAACCAATGAACGCGACATTGGCGAAATAGAAGCAAGGGTAAAATATGCCGGTTACATCGCTCATCAAGAGTCCCAACGCCAACGCGAAACAGCCGATGCTGAACTAAAAATCCCCCATGACTTTGATTATTCATCTATCAATGGCTTATCGATCGAAATTTACGAAAAACTGAAAGCAGGCAGCCCGACGACTATCCGCCAAGCCCGACGAATTAGCGGCGTAACACCAACTGCTATTTCTTTGATAATGACATCGCTTAAAAAACAAAACACCTCTCCCAATGCAAACCTTCGTCATACTTAACCAAAAAGGCGGTACTGGTAAAACCACCGTCTCCATTAATTTGGCAGCCATATTGGCAATGCATGGCAAAAAAGTCTTGCTGATAGACATGGACCCACAAGGCAACGCATCCTCTGCCAGTGGGATTCATAAAAACCACCTAGAGCATGGCGTTTACGATGTGCTTTACGGCGATAACATTGAAGACAATATTGTTTATTCACTAACCAATGAATATTATATTTTGCCTGCCAATCAAGGCTTAGCGGCGGTCGAAGTTGAGCTCGCAGCCGAAGGAAATTGGCATCGCCTATTGGCAAATGGTATCGCTGGAATAAAACAATCGTTTGACTATGTTTTTATTGATTGTCCGCCATCATTAGGCGTATTAACTATCAATGCATTGGTTGCAGCCGATAAACTGTTAATACCCATGCAGTGTGAATACTTTGCACTTGAAGGTTTGAGCGATCTTGCACAAACATTACACCACCTAAATCAAGGTTGGAATCAATCCCTCACCATAGGTGGTATTATCCGATCGGTTTATGATTCTCGTAATCGCTTATCACAAGAAGTCTCGAACGAACTCAAAACTCATTTTGGTGACAAATTATTCTCGACGATAATCTGCCGTAACGTGCGGCTAGCCGAAGCACCGAGTCATCAAAAATCAATTTTTCAGCACTCCGTTAATTCACAAGGTGCAACTAATTACCGTGAGTTAGGTGTAGAATTTTTACAACGGTTTGGATAAAAGTAAGATATGAACAAGGCAACGACAAAAATGGGTAAAAAAATTGGATTAGGAAAAGGGTTAGAATCGCTATTGGGTTCAGATAGTAATACCAAAAACCAAGCCACTACACGACAACTACCACTATCACAGTTGACTGCTGGTAAGTTTCAGCCACGGCGTGCCTTCGACCAAGATGAGCTCGAAACTTTAGCGGAATCCATTAAACAGCACGGCGTTATTCAAGCCATTTTAGTCCGTCCCATCAAAGCCAATAAATACGAAATCATTGCCGGCGAACGCCGCTTTCGTGCCGCTAAAATAGCAGGTCTTACAAAAATACAAGCCGAAGTTCGCGAGTTATCCGACGAAAAAGCGCAAATTTATGCGATGGTCGAAAACTTACAACGTGCTGATTTAAACCCGATGGAACAAGCCAAAGGTTTGGCTAGTATGATTGACCTATTAAAAATCACTCATCAGCAAGCAGCTGACGCCGTTGGCAAATCACGCGTTGCTGTTACCAACCAATTACGCTTACTGACACTGCATAAAGATGTCCAAACCAAAGTAGAAGCGGGTGTGCTCGAAATGGGGCAAGCGCGAGCGTTATTGGGATTGGATACTGCCAAACAATCATTGGCAGCACAAATAGTCATTGCCCGTCAGCTCAATACCCGTGAGACAGAAGCCTATGTTAAACGTTTATTAAAAGGCGAGACCGCCGATAGCGATACAAATACCAGCAACAAAGCCGACCAAGACACTGTCAATTTAATGAACAATCTATCTAAGTATTTATCTATGCGTGTAGAGATAACAGCAAAAAAAAATGGCAGTGGCAAGTTAACAGTCCATTATGGATCGTTGGACTCCTTAGAAAAAGTGATTAAACAATTAAAAAAATAACAAACACATAATGCAAATGGACAACGACAGTTTAAAACAAACCGCAATACAAGTACTCGAAATAGAAGCGGCTGCTATTATCGGACTAAAATCTACCATTGATGATTCATTTTGTAAGGTAATCCAATGTCTTCATGCCATAAAAGGCAAAGTCATCTGCATGGGAATAGGAAAATCAGGACACATCGCTGCCAAAATTGCAGCGACCTTATCTTCCACTGGTACTCCTTCATTTTTTATGCATCCCAGTGAGGCAGGGCATGGTGATTTGGGCATGATAGACAGCAACGATGCTCTATTGGTATTTTCCTATTCGGGAGAAAGCCAAGAAATAACCGAAATACTCCCATCGATAAAACGCCTGCGTATTCCAATGATAGCGATTATCGGCAAAGCCGATTCATCATTGGCGGAAACAGCCGATATTTATTTATTGACTACCGTCCAAAAAGAAGCATGTCCGCATAACCTTGCCCCTACCGCTAGCACCACTGCCAGTTTGGCATTGGCAGATGCTCTGGCAATGACGCTATTGGTTGCGCGTGGTTTTACGCCACAAGATTTTGCTCGTACCCACCCATCCGGTAAGCTAGGCAAACAGCTACTACTACGGGTATCCGATGTTATGCGTCAAGGTAGCGATATCCCCCAAATACAAGCCACTGCCCGCTTTCCTGAAATCCTACTCGAAATCACCAGCAAGCGCATGGGTATGGCGTTAATAACCGATAACAACAAACTACTTGGTATATTTACCGATGGAGATTTACGGCGATTACTAAAAGCCACACCAATGCCATCTGATACCGTTTGTGCCAGCCAGCTAATGAACCTCGCACCAAAAACCATCGAAGCCGACGCTTTGGCTGTTGATGCACTGCAACTTATGCGGCAGCAGCAGATTACGCAATTGGCGGTTGTCTGTGGTGATCAACTGGTCGGTGCATTGTCCATTCACGATTTACTCATGCATCGCATCGCCTAACAAAATGCCCCACTCACAAGAAGAAATAGAAGCAATAAAAGCACTGGCAAGTACCATTCGTTTACTGTGTTTAGACGTTGATGGTACTCTAACTGATGGCACTATTACCATCGTTAACAATCAATTTATTCGTAGTTATAGCATTTTGGATGGGCATGGTATAAGGTCATTGGTACAACACGGGGTTCTCGTCGCCATTATTACCGCTGCTCGCGATCAATATGGTGTTGACGATATTCGTTGCCGTGCTGATTCTTTGGGAATCCACTATGTTTATACCGATGTACAAGACAAACTTGCCATAGTTCAAGAACTGATGCAAAAAGAAAACTTAACACCACAACAAATAGCATTTGCCGGTGATGACTATGCCGATTTAAAAGCCATGCGTTATGTTGGGCTTAGCTGCGCCCCCAAAACAGCCATGCCAATGGTACTAGACTATGCCGATTATATCCCTCAAAAAGACGCTGGCAAAGGTGCAATACGAGAATTTTGCGAAATCATATTAGAAGCACAAACCAATACAAATGAGCCAAAATAAAACCTTAATAATCATTTGGAAAATGACAGCATTAATAGGTACGGTCCTGCTTGTTATGGTTTTTGTGTTATTTACTGATGACGATTTTTCGCCTAATTTTTCTGCTACCGAACAACAGTTAACAAGGATTAATTGGTCGCGTTATGATCAAGACAAAAAATTATTAAACATTATTGCCGAAAAAGTTGACATTCAACCCAATGATAACCAAGTGTTAATCCACCAAATGCAAGCAAAATTTTATTACGAAACCAGCACCATCAGTATTAACAGTCGGCTGGGCAAAACCACCACAAAAACAAAAATCATTGCTATGCCTTACGCTGTTAACGCAGTTTTGCAAAGCAAATCCTCTACCGTTATCATTGCAATGCAACAATCTCAATACAAAACCGAGCTAGGGGCTTTGAGCGGGCTACAAGTTACTATACAAGGTGACGGTTATTGGCTACGTGGTGATAACATGCAATTAGATGACACAGGCACAACCAAATTATCAGGTAGTGTTCGTGCCCGATTTTAAAATCGGCGATTTATTCACAAGCAAAAAAAGAGACGTTTTAAAACAGCTACAAGCCCAAGCGTGGCAGCTGCTGTGCCAACGAAGGCTATTTTTTATTGTTTTATTATTGAGCCAAGCCAGAAATATATTCGGCTAGGTTTTCGATTTGTTCGTCGCTTAATTTGGCAGAAATGGTATTCATTTCGGTTGATTTACGATTTCCCGAACGATATTCTTTTAGTGAGTTGATGACGTAAAGGGCGTATTGTCCAGACACTCTGGGGTAGTTTGGCTCAATGCCAGCACCAGTTGGACCATGACAAGCGGTACAAGCGGGTATTTGTGTGTTGGCAACGCCGATACGGTAGATTGTCTCACCAAGTTTGGCTTTTGTCTCGTCTTTGGCACCAGCAATAACGGGGTTTTGTTCAGATAGATAAGTGGAAATTTCGTCTATGTCTCTGTCCGAAAGCCCTGCTGCCATAGGTGTCATAATGATGTTTTTTCGGTGATTATCACGAAACATAGTGGTTTGTTTTTTAAGGTAGTCAGCGTATTGTCCGCTTAAAATAGGTTGGGTGGGGACCAAACTGGCACCAGCCTTACCGTGACATACCAAACATTTGGTATTGTATAGGGATTCTCCGTCTGCATTGGCAGCACCAACAATAGTAAGAGTGCTAAAAAGTAGAGTCCCAAACAATACTAGACCAAAGTGTTTTTTCATTGGCGTGATTATATCAGATTTAACTATGGGTAATCCCACGCATCCGCTCGCTACGTCGCCGTAGCCATTCGATAAGCCCTAAAAAGAAGATAGAGATAACAACGAGGATAGTAGCCACCGATAAAATGGTTGGGCTAATTTGTTCACGAATACCCGAAAACATCTGCCAAGGAATAGTACGTTGCTTGTACGAACCGACGAATTGTACGACTACGACTTCGTCAAATGACGTAATAAAAGCAAATAAAGCACCAGAAATAATGCCGGGGGCGATAATGGGCGCAATGATTTTAAAGAAAATTGTTGGCGGAGGAGCACCTAAATTAGCCGCAGCTCGTATCAGATTGCGGTCGAATCCTGATAATGTTGCGGTAACAGTGATAATAACAAAAGGTGTTGCCAAAACGGTATGCGCCAATATAACACCTGCAAAAGTGCCTTGTAAATTAAGATAGGAATAAAAGAAAAACATCGAAGCCGCTGAAATAATCAATGGCACCACCATTGGTGAAATTAAAATCGCCATAAACACTGGACGAAAAGGCAGGTTGGAATTTGACAAGCCGAGTGCTGCCAATGTGCCTAAAGAAGTAGCTAAAAAGGTCGAAATAATACCGATGATAATGGAGTTTTTAACCGCGCCTTGCCAATTGGGATTAGTGAAAAAGTCGTTGTACCATTGTAGCGAATAACCTGCAGGATCAAAGGTAAGCATTTCTTTGGTAAAGGTGAAAAATGGTAGGGCATTAAACGATAAAGGAATAATGACGAGAATCGGGAAAATCAGATAAAAAAGTATTAAACCGATGAGAACACGCAAGGCATAGTGCCAAACTTTTTCCCATCCTTGAACATAGGGTGGTACCATGATAAATTCCTTTTGTTAAACTTTCATTTTATTAGAGCCGACAATCCGATCATATACTAGATACATGACGACAACGAGGAGTAATAGTAGCAAACCCAGTGCTGCTCCTAACCCCCAGTTTAGTGATGACGAAATATGGTAGGCGATACGGTTAGAAATAAAAGTTCCGGTAGTGCCGCCAACAAGTTCGGGGGTAATGTAATAACCAATCGATAAAATAAATACGAGAATTCCACCTGCACCAATGCCGGGAATCGTCTGCGGAAAATACACACGCCAAAATGCCAAAGCCGGTACTGCCCCAAGTGATCGTGCTGCACGCATGTGCGAAGGCGGAATGGTTTTCATTACACTGTACAAAGGCAAAATCATAAACGGTAATAAAATATGCGTCATTGCCACTACTGTACCTGTTACGTTGTGAATCATAACCAGGCGGTTGGCATCATCAAAAATTCCTATAGTAACCAACAAATCGTTAATAACCCCTTGCTGTTGTAATAATACAATCCATGATGTCGTGCGTACCAAGAGTGATGTCCAAAACGGCAATAGCACGAGAATCATCAATATATTGGCTGTTCTAGAAGGAAGGTTGGTTAGTAAGAAAGCAGTGGGATAACCCAACAGTAATGTCAAAAAAGTAATGGTTGCCGATAATAATAAGGTGCGGAAAAACAAACTGACATAAATCCGGTTTTCTTCGGGTAATTGTTTAAATTCATCGGTTTTAGTGTCGTAACGGTAATCAAGAGCCGAACTATAGTAATAGGGTGTGTGCTTGCCAGAGAATTTTTTGATCATTTTCCATGTTTTTAAATCGCCCCATTTTTTGTCGATTTTAATCAGTGCTGCTTTGGCTGCAACAGGGTCAAAAACTATGGCATTATCCATTTTTTTGGCTACTCGTGCTGATTTTCTGAAAAGACTCGATGCGCCTGATACATCATAATTTAAACGTTGACCTACACGGGTAATGGTCTTACTCTTTGCACCTGCTTTTATATCCTGCAATATGGCAGAAAAAGTTTCATCAGGTGGTAGTGCGATGCCGTCCCAAGTCTTGAGGGCGGGCGTGGTCGCAGGCAAAAAACGCTCCATTATCGAGTTGTCTACACTTTTGTAAAACATGTAAAAAACAGGGATAATAAAAGCAAAACAGATAAATAAAAACAACGGCATAACAGGTAAAATTGCCACAAACTTGCGATGACGCTCGGCTTTAGCCATTCTTTGTAGAAGGTTGTCAGTACTCATAAGAAAAATTTATCGTATTTAAAAAAATAACAAAAAAGCCAGAAACTGGTCTGGCTTTTTTGTTGTAGGAAGTATAAGTTTACTGAACTAACCAAGCTTGGAAACGTTGATCCATTTCGTCACGGTTATCTGCCCACCAATTAAAATTGAAAAGCAAGGTTGTCTTGGCATTTTCTGGATCAGTTGGCATATGAGGACCCATGGCGATACCCAATGTAGCATGATTACCAACCAATGGTGCTGAAGACTTACGTGCAGGACCATAGGAGATGTATTTTGCTTGATCAGCCAAACGCTGTGTATCAGTAGCAAACTTCAAAAAATCCAAAACGGCGGCTTCACGTTCTTTTGGAAGACCATTAGGAACAATCCATCCGTCTAAGTCAAACACTTGCCAGTCCCACAACATCTCGACCGGTTGCTTTTGCTCTTCAATTAGAGCAAACAAACGACCATTGTAGGTAGAACCAATAACAACTTCAGAATCGGCCAAGCGTTGTGGTGTTTCGGCACCAGCAGACCACCAAATGATGTCGCTTTTAATGGTGTCAAGCTTAGCAAATGCACGGTCAACACCAGCAGGAGTCGACAAAACGTCGTAAATCTCGTCTGGGTTAACGCCATCAGCGAGCAAAGCCCACTCAAGGTTGTTTACAGGGCGTTTTTCTAGTGAGCGCTTACCAGGGAATTTTTTGGTATCAAAAACATCTTTGATAGAAGATGGTTTTTTGCCACCCCATGCAGCCACATCTGAACGAAAGCCAAATGTTGTTGAATAGACGATTGATGGAACAAAACAGTCATTTACCAATAAGTCACCAAAATCTTTGGTAGCAGGTGTGCCATCGGGTGCCTTTGCCAATACTTTGTCAAAGTCAATCTCAAGTGCAAGACCTTCATCACATAAACGAAGTGCATCAGCAGCGACTACATCAATTAAATCCCAAGAGATGTTGCCAGCTTCTTTCATGCCACGCAATTTTGCCACCGCTTCAGCAGAAGAGTCATCATTAATAATTTTGATATTGCTATTCTTCTGCATGTAGGGTGTGTGATAGGCGTTTTGTTGGCTGGTGGTATAAGCACCGCCCCAAGAAACGACAACCAATTCGAGCGAATCAGCTGCTACAACAGTTGCTGCTGCAACCGTTGATATTGCAGCGACAGCCGCAATAATTTTTTTATTTATTTTTTTCATATTTTTTATTTATATTATTTTGAGAGAAAAAATAGGAAAGGAAGCAACCTATAGAAAATCACTTGCCCATCCATACACAATCAAATGCTCTAAAGTGACCACCTAAAACCTTTGACTGAAACTATTATACAATAAAAAGCACTGTTATTGAAAATAAATAGCCAAGATGGTAAAACTGCTGACGTTAGATTTTCATTTTTTGTGCTGTAAGATGCTCGTAATTTTTTTTTGGTTTAGTTTAGAATAGACCTCTAACACATCAACTAGATAAAAAGTGGAGATACAACAATGTCAAATAACGTAATGGGCTGTAAAGAAGAGCTACAATTATTGGATAAAAAAGGGTATTTTTACTCATTACCACTACTTGAAGAGCGTGGTATTGGGCAAATATCCCGTTTACCAGTGTCATTGAGGGTTATATTAGAATCTGTCGTCCGCCATTGTGATGGCACAACCATCACCGCCGAAGATGTCAAAAAACTTGCTAATTGGCTGCCCAATGCCGCCCGCGAAGAAACCGTTTTTATGGTATCTCGCGTATTATTACAAGATTTTACTGGCGTGCCATTATTGGCAGATTTAGCCGCTATGCGTGATACAGTGGTTGGGTTGGGTCAGAGTGCAGAATTGGTTAAACCGGTGATTCCTGTTGATTTGGTGATTGACCATTCTGTACAAGTAGATCAGTACGGATCAGAAGAAGCCATGCGTATTAATATGGAAATAGAATTTGAGCGCAACATTGAACGTTATAAATTTTTAAAATGGGGGATGAACGCTTTTGAAGGTTTTAGTGTTATCCCACCCGGCATCGGTATCGTGCATCAAGTTAATCTTGAATACCTAGCCCGTGGAGTCATGCAAAAAGATGACATTTACTATCCCGACAGCGTTGTCGGTACTGACTCACATACCACGATGATTAACGGCGTCGGTGTTTTGGGTTGGGGTGTTGGTGGTATTGAGGCAGAATCCGCTATGCTCGGACAGCCTATCCATATGTTAATACCCGATGTCGTCGGTGTTCACATGAAAAATGTGATGCCAGCCGGCACAACAGCAACCGATTTGGTTTTGTATGTAACCGAGCTTTTAAGAAAAACCAAAGTCGTTGGTAAGATAGTCGAATTTTTTGGCGAAGGTGCCACCGCACTATCGGTGCCAGACCGTGCTACTATTAGTAACATGGCACCTGAATATGGTGCTACTGCGGGGTTTTTCCCAACAGATGAGAAAACCCTCGAGTATTTTCGTAACACTGGTCGTACTGAGCAAGCGATTAACACCATCGAGGCGTACTATAAAGCACAAGGCATGTTTGGTATTTCAAAAGATGGTCAGTGTGATTATTCACAAACAGTCGAGCTTGATCTTGGAACCATAGAGCCTTCGGTTGCTGGGCCTTCTCGTCCGCAAGATCGTATTGCACTGCGTGAATTAAAATCGACCTTTAACCGCATTTCTCAAACTTCAACCGCAGAAGGTGGCTATGGCAAAACAGCCGACGACCTAAAAGCACGGCATATAACCGAAAAAGAAGGCGTTGACATTGGCAATGGTGATGTATTAATTGCGGCGATTACGTCTTGCACCAATACATCTAACCCCAGTGTTTTGCTTATGGCAGGTATTCTTGCTAAAAAAGCGGTCGAAAAAGGCATTGCTCCACCTGCCTATGTTAAAACATCATTGGCACCGGGGTCAAGAGTGGTAACGGATTATTTATCTAAATCGGGTTTATTGCCTTACTTGGAACAAATTGGTTTTCATGTGGTTGGTTATGGTTGCACCACTTGTATTGGTAATTCAGGTCCATTGGCACCAGAATTTGAAAAAATCATAGACCAACAAAATCTAGTTGGCGTATCTGTGCTATCAGGCAATCGTAACTTTGAAGCCCGCGTTCACCAAAACATCCGTGCCAACTTTTTAATGAGTCCGCCGTTGGTGGTCGCTTATGCATTGGCAGGGCGAATAGATGTTGACATGGTTAATGAGCCAATAGCAACCAATGAACAAGGTGAGCCAGTTTATTTAAAAGACTTATGGCCTTCGGCGGATGAATTATCAGAGGTATTGGCAATTGCTTCTAATCCCGATAATTATAAAAATCGCTATCGTGCTGGTTTTGAAAACGACATTAAACTATGGAGCGACATCGAATCATCCACAGGCAGTAGTTATCAATGGGACGAAAATTCAACCTATATTCAAAAACCACCATTTTTTAGCGATAACCACGCAGCAGGAGACATACAAGGGGCAACAGCATTGGCAATATTAGGTGACTCTGTAACAACCGACCACATCAGCCCTGCTGGTGCGATAAAATCAAATTCTCCAGCGGGCAAATTTTTACATGACAAAGGTGTTGGCATTCGAGACTTTAATTCCTATGGTGCACGACGTGGCAACCACGACATAATGTTACGTGGCACATTGTCCAATGTTCGTATTCGTAATTTAATGGCACCCGGCACCGAAGGCGGAGTAACCAAATACTTACCTAGTGGAGAGGTGCTGCCTATATTTGATGCTGCCATGATGTACCAGCAGCAGCAAAAACCATTGGTTATATTAGCAGGCGAAGAATACGGCACTGGTTCATCGCGTGATTGGGCTGCCAAAGGCACACGTTTATTGGGAGTACGTGCGGTTATAGCACGTAGTTTCGAGCGGATTCACCGTAGTAATTTGGTCGGCATGGGCATTATCCCTTGTCAGTTTATGACAGATGATTCCATTAATACCCTACAACTAACGGGTGAAGAATCGTTTGATTTAAATGGGTTTGCCGATGGGATTCAAACCAAACAACAAGCCACTCTAACAATAACACGCCCGAACGGTCAAATACAAGCCATCACTGTCTTGGTGCGTGTTGATACGCCAATAGAAGTGGAGTGCTTGAAAAAAGGTGGTATTTTGCCATTGGTGCTCGAAAAACTAACGGCTTAATCTCAGCAATCAGTAAAAACAAGGTGAGGTAGGTAGCAAAAGGCTGATTCCCTTATTTTGGGGGAATCAATTGGTTTATTTGTCTAAGGATCTAATTATTTCTTGGTACTGCACCTTGGGGTTAATGGCGTTGAGCATTTGATAATACTTGCGTGCTTTGCCTGTTAGTTGCAGACGATTGGCAATTTGTGCAATGGCCAATAGAATATCTGTGTCATCGTTGGCACGCCCTTCATTTTTTTCTAGTGCTACTTTACATTGTTCTTCAGACCCAATGCTGGCGATTAATAGTAGTATGGGAGTGTTGTTGGGCCATTGTTTAACGGCAGTAGTCAGCGTGTTAATGGCCGATTTTTCATCACCCAGAGTCGATAAGGCATTAATATAAAGCACCACATGCGTTAGATGCTTTTTGTCTTCTTGTGAAACTTTATTTTTCCAAAATTGCAAGATTTCTTCTGCATTTTTGGCGTTTTTAATTTTCTTTTTAAACACGTTTTCGACGGTATCAGACCAAAAAGTGGGGGCGGCGTTTCGTAAATGGGTAGCGGCATTAATGGCGGTATCACAATCGTTTAAATCCATACTTACATAGTAGAGTAATTCGGCAAGTAACATCGAGCTTTCAGGTGCCCCAGTAGTACGAAGAATCGAATTGGCTTCGGTCAGACGATTGTGCAAGCGACATATTTCAACCTTAGCGGCAGCAGCAGTAATAGCGTTAGTGCTTTTGGCTGCAACATTCAACCATTTGTCTTGTTGGCTTTTCCAGCCTAGTTCTTGGGCAATTTGAGATGCCCGTAGGGCGGCTTCAGGCGATATTGGAGCCAAATCTGACAGTACTTTGTATTGTTGTTTTTTATCACGATACACCGCTGCACACAAAGCACTTTCTAGGAGTTTGGTTTTTTTATCCTGAGTTCGAATATTACCCCACTTCATGAGGTTACTCGGTAAAAATAAAATAAATTCTAAAAAACGAAAGATGATGAGCAATGCAATAAAAGCCAGCAAGCCAGTGGTTATTAATAGCGATAAGGGCGGCTCTATACTCAAGGTTTTATAGCCTATTGTTACCGGACTATCGAGGTATAAACTAGAATAGGTGACTATTACGCACATAATAGCGAGAAGAAAAAGACTTAACCAGAAGCGCATGATAGTTTAGTTGAGATTAATAGGAAAGGTGAGTTGATAGGATACAGCCCCGTATTGTACCAACTGTTGAATGTCGATTTTTAGAGTATTGTCATGTTTTTGTAACGCTTGTAGTGCGTCGCTATAGATATCGTATTGCCTAGACAACAGCGAATGCTCCATATCATCAAGTAGAGCATAGAATGATTCATCCTTTATTTTTGCTGTCGATGATATGCCGTTTTCTTTAAATTTAAATAATGTTTTAAAGTTATCTACATACCAAGCGGTGTTTTCTTGCTCGGTATTTGTATTGGCGGGGCGTTTAGTTGCTTCTTTTAGTGCTTGAATATGAAACAAAACGGTTTGACGAGAAGGCATGTTTTTTAAGCGAATGCTTTCTTTTTGGAGAGTTGGTATTAGAGAAGAAGGTGTCGTACTGATTAAAGAATCAATTTGTTGTGCTGTTTTTTTGGTATCACCATTGAGTTGTAGATTAAGGTCAATAATTTGCAATTGCCAGTAGAGTGCATTGTTGTTATTGGTCGTTTGTCTGTGATTGATGGCTTGTAGATTACGTGCCAGTTCGTTGTACTGTACTTCTATTTGTGTGAGTCGTTTTTTGGTGATGTTATTATCGGTTGAGTCAGCTAAGACGGGTAACGTTGGTGGTGAATCCGAATGGGTGGGAGTGGTATTATTTAATGTGATATTGGAGGAAGAATCAATAATCTGTATTGGTGCTATCATCATCTCATCGCCCTTGTTATCGTCCTTGTTATCGTCAACAATAATCGTTGGTTTATAAGTGGTTGGCGATGTTTCAGGTGTTGGTTCAATAGCAACAGATGGTTTGGTAGGTACAGGTGCAGGTGTTGGTTTGCTTGCTGATTCTACCGCTTGTTTGTCGCCATCCCCATCCCAATTACTATGTTTTTTAATAAAGGCAATGGATTTTTTAATGGGTGCGGGTATTTCTACGTTAGCGTAGTGTTCGATTTTGTCGGGATACTGAAACACAATGAAAAGACAAGCCATTAGAATACAAAAAAGATAAAACTTCCACCAAGACCGCTTTTTTTTGGCAATCGGTGTCGGCTTTTTGTTATCCTTAGTTTTAGGAGGCACATCTGCCGTTGTGTTTGGTTTATTGGTGGCGTTATCGGAATTCATGTTGTTTTAGCCAGCGAGGCTATCCATTTTGTCTGTTTGTTCCCATGAAAAATCGCGGTCTTTACGTCCAAAGTGACCATAAGCCGCTGTTTTTTGGTAAATAGGACGCCACAAATCCAACTGTTTGATAATGCCGGCGGGGGTTAGGTCAAAGGTACGACGAATGCGTTTTTCAATTTCAGTTTCACTAATACCATGATTGGTGTCATAAGTTTGTACCATCAGGCTAACGGGCTCAGCCACGCCAATGGCATAGGCGGTTTGAATTAAACAACGGTCTGCTAATTTGGCTGCTACTACATTTTTGGCGATGTAACGCATCATGTAAGCGGCAGAACGATCGACTTTGGTTGGATCTTTGCCCGAAAAAGCACCGCCACCGTGAGGGGCTGCACCACCATAAGTATCGACAATAATTTTACGACCAGTTAAACCACAGTCGGCTTTGGGACCGCCTTCAACAAAGCGACCAGTGGGGTTGATATGAATACATTTATTATTAGCAGGTATATTGTTCTTACCGATGACGGGTAAAATAATTTTATCAATAATGCCTTGTCTAATGCGTTTGTCGTTATCAGTTACTTTACGATTATCAATTTTATCGTCGTGTTGTGATGATAATACGAGTGCTTCAATGCCCTGCGGTTTGTCATCAATATAACGCAAAGAGACTTGTGATTTGGCATCAGGACCCAGCCATTTTAATGTTGTTTTTCTTACTTTGGCATGTTGTTCCATGAGTTGATGCGCCAAAAGAATGGGTTTTGGCATGAGCGAAGGCGTTTCACGACAAGCATAACCAAACATTAAGCCTTGGTCGCCCGCACCGATTTTCTTCGTTTTGTTTTTATCGACTCCTTGTGCAATGTCGGCAGATTGTACGCCTATGATATTAAGTACAGCACAATTAACGCCATCAAAGCCACGCGTTGGGTTGTCATAACCAATGTTTTTAACGGTTTGACGGACTGTTTTTTCTACATCAATATCGACTTCGGTGCGAATTTCGCCAGATACAATAATCAATCCAGTTTTAACCATGGTTTCACAGGCACAACGAATCGCTTCAACCGATTTTTTTTGACGAATGGTTTCGGTGATAAGCGCGTCTAAAATAGAATCGGATATTTGGTCGGCAACTTTGTCAGGATGACCGGCACCGACGGATTCTGATGTAAATAAATAGTTTGACATAATGTTTATTTTAAGGGTTTTTAATAAGGTGTTCTTTAAGCTTATCTAGAAATATTAAGCAATTTTCTATCTCGCTGATTTTAATAAATTCGTCTGGTTTGTGTGCCTGCTGAATACTACCGGGACCAAGCAAGATAGCAGGGATTCCTGCTTTTTGAAAATGTCCAGCATCGGCACCAAATGGTGCAACGGTGTAATCTTGCTTGCCGGTGAGCTGTTTTGCTAAGTGCATGGCAGTGGATTCTGGATCGGGTACTAAACCCGGGTATTTTCCGAGCACTTTGGTTTCGATGCCAACATTATGCCCGCTTTTTTGCATATTCAATAGCAATGTATTTTTGGTGTAGTCAATAATATTCTGTACCGTTGCTTCGGCATCTTCGTCTGGTAGTGGGCGATAGTGCCACTTAACCTCGCATCGATTCGCAACAATATTGACAGCAGACCCACCTTTTATAACGCCAACGTTAATAACACCATGTGCAGGGTCAAACAACGTATCAGTGCGTGGATTATTCGTCATTTTTTCTGATAATTCGTTTAAATACAAGCAAAACTGAGCGGCTGGAATATTGGCACTACAACCGTTGCTGGGCATGGCACTGTGGGCGGCAACGCCGTGAAAGATGGTTTTCATTTCATAGCCGGGTTTGTGCCCTGCGACAATGTCCATAGAGGTAGGCTCGCCGACAATGGCTGCCGCTGGTTTTACATTGTTTTGAGCCATCAGGCGAAGCATGTCATCCATACCAATGCAGCCGATTTCTTCGTCTCGTGATAGGGCAATGTGGATGGGTTTTTTAATCTTAGCATAAGCAAAAGTAGGGGCTTGTGCCAATACGCAGGCAATAAAGCCTTTCATGTCGCAACTGCCTCTACCGTAAAGCGTGTCGTCGTTTTTCGTTAGCGTAAATGGTGGCGTTTCCCATGTTTGCGATAAGGCATCTACCACATCAGTATGCCCTGATAATACAATGCCACCATCAATTTCAGGTCCAATAGACGACAGCAAACTAAGTTTGTCATGACTGTCGTTGTATAGCGTAGAGGACTTGATATTATGTGTTTTGAGATAATCTTGAATCCATAATACCAAATCAATATTGGAGCGCGTTGATTCCGTATTAAACGCAATAAGATCGGTCAGAATCGAGATGGTCGGAGCAAGTAAAGGGTGTGACATAGGCGTAATATATTTAAATACTTTATTATATGCGATAACGATTAAAAATTGATTGTAAAATGAGTGCCGTGCTAGAATTATAACCTGATGATGATTATTGAACGAACAAAATTATTTTTATGGATAGGTTTAATAGTGCTGTGGTTCAGTGCTGGCGTAGTTGGTTCGGCAATTGCGGCAGATCAGCCATTACAAGGTATTTTAGCCAGTGATTTGCAACAAGCAAAGATATATTTAAAAGCGAAAAACTGGAAGAACCTCGAAGATTTTTCGAAAGAATGGGCAAAACGAGATAGAGGCAACTGGAAAAGTTGGTTTTATTATGGCTTGGCTTTGCATCGTCAGAACAAGCTTGAAGAAGCATCAAGAGTTTTACCGAGAGCAATAAAACTGTCACCTGACAAACGAGTCGATATTATTCGCCTTAATGCTGATTTACAAAAAAAATTAAAAAAGTACCAAGCGGCTGAAAAATCGTATCGCGTAATATTAGAAATTGAAAAAAACAATGCAGAAGTTTGGGCACAACTGCTGTCGGTGGTAACGTTGCAAATGACCACCCAAGCCACTGAAAACGAAGCCACCTATCGCAATACCAGTAATCTTTACAAGAAAATTTTAATATACGGTGAACATATCAATAACAAAGCATATTGGAGCGAATACGGTGCATTACTAGAAAAACTAGGCGAAGACGACAAACAGCGAGAGGCAAATGCCAATGTGTTACGCTTGGATGCGCGCAATATAGAGGTGTTAGAATGGGTTTATCGGTATGATAAAAAACAAGGCAATGCAACAGCCCTTGCGAAAACAACAAATCACTTGCGGCGTTTGGTGCCTGAGCATCCTTACCTTAATTTAGACTTGGCGAGGCAGGCGTGGAAAGACAGAAACTATAGCAATGCTCGTTTTTACTACGAGCTTGTGGCAAAAAATCAAAAATATAAATCTGAACGTGCTGAATCACTGACTGCGATTGGTGACATCAACGCCAAGGAAAGAAAAAACAAAAAAGAGGTAATAAAGTATTATTTGGATGCGATACGATCAGACCCTAAGTATTTACCCGCATGGCAAAAAATTATTATTTTTTACCGAACCAATGCGCAACCCAAACTATCCGAAAAATATCTTACACGTATGTTGCAAGTCGAAAAGAAAATAAAAAACAACGAAACCTTTACATTGGATATTATTAAATTTTAGTAACCTAAGTGATTCTAAGTGGCTGGTATATCTAAATTTAACTGCGCATTTTTAACCCTTGAGGGTCAAATAGTGGTTCTTTTTGAATGGTAGCAGGACGTAATTCATTCAAAATCTCGATATGAAATTGCTCATCCGAAGCGACTAAATCAGCCTCAATGTAAGCTATGGCAATGCTTTGTTGCACAAAATGCCCATAGCCGCCAGAAGTAACAAAACCAACGACATGATTGTTTAATAAAACGGGTTCATCGCCATGTACATCAGCATCATTGACATCGATTACAAAAGCAACACGTTGCTGTGTTACGCCATTATCGCGTTGTTGTAATGCCGCCGCTTTGCCAATAAATGAAGACTCTTTGTTGTAGTCAATAAAGCAAGACAGCCCTGCCTCTTGTGCGCTAAAGTCTTCGCGAAAATCCAATGCCCATGCGCCAAAATTTTTCTCGAGTCGCATCGACATTAAAGCGCGTGCCCCAAAAGGTTTAATATCAAAGACTTGACCTGCTGTGCAAATGGCGTTATATAGTGCCAACTGAAATTCGTTTGAGCAATAAATTTCGTAACCCAAATCACCTGTGAAAGACACGCGTGCGACAATGGCAGGGATACCATCGACCTCCATTTTTTGAATAGACATAAAGTCAAACGCATCTTTGCTAATATCGGTGCGCGTTAGTTTGGCAAGGACATGACGAGAATCTGGACCCGCAATGGCAATGCCATGCCAGTCATTGGAGCGATTGTTTATACAGACATCAGCATTGATTTTTTTAGTGTGTGCAAACCAACGCGTATGTGCTACTTGCGCAGCCCCTGAACCGATGATTAAAAAGTGATTATCTGCCATTTTAGCAACTGATAAATCTCCCAATAGCTTGCCTTTGAGTGATAGCATCGGCGATAAACGCATTTTCCCGGTAGTGGGCATTTTTCCTGCCATGACTGTGTTGATAAAGTCATTGGCGTCGTTGCCAGTAATTTCGTACTTGGCAAAGTTGGCAAGTTCGATTAATCCTACGTGGTTTCGTACGTGATTCACTTCTTTGGCGACGTAGTCAAAAGCATTGGAGCGGCGAAAACTGGGTATTTCTACCGCGTTTTCTGCATTGTTAGCAAACCATAATGCGTGTTCTAAACCAAAAGAAGAGCCAAACACGGCACCTTGTGCTTTAAATATATCGTATAAAGCGGTGGTTCGCCACGGACGCATGGCAGGCAATTCTTCATTGGGATAGGATATTTGAAAACGGCGACCAAAATTTTCAATGACTTTTTGGTGGGCGTAATGTCGTGTTGCAAAATCACCAAAGCGAGCCACATCCATGGCAAAAATATCCATTCCCGGCTCACCCTCAATTATCCAATCAGCAAGAACTTGCCCAATGCCCGCACCTTGGCAAAAACCCGCCATCACACCACATGCCACCCAATAAT
The DNA here is from genome assembly GCA_965243565.1 of Gammaproteobacteria bacterium. Classification (GTDB taxonomy): domain Bacteria; phylum Pseudomonadota; class Gammaproteobacteria; order Tethybacterales; family Persebacteraceae; genus CBDEVH01. The sequence continues at coordinate 1,485,455 of OZ251571.1, read as the reverse complement.
TGGGGCGATTGGGTACGGGACCCACCAAGGCATTGCCATCGGGGGCAAAAACAAAGGGACCGTTGACCACTTTTTTAATACCTGCTGTGGCAAGAGGCGGAAAGTGTTCAAAAGCGGTTTCAAGGCGGTCGGCAATGCGATCCAGTTGATTGGGCAGTAGTTCGTGGCCAAAGTCCCATGGTGTTGAATCCACCGACCATGCTGTGCCATTTTTTTCGTAAGTGCCAAGCAACATACCTTTGCCTTCTTGTCTGCCATAAGCATTGCCATCAAAGTCAACCATAGATGGTAATTCATTCTCAAGTGAGGCAATTTGCGGCAATGGTTCGGTAATAAGATAATGGTGTTCCATTGCCATTAATGGTAATTCGATATCGACCATATGCCCGACTTCTCTCGCCCATAAACCACCCGCATTAACCACATAATCCGCTTGTATATCGCCTTTGTTGGTAGTAACAACCCAGCTTTTATCGGTGTTTTGTGTGGTTGCCGATACCATCGTTTTCTGAAAAATCTTTGCCCCTGCTAGCCGTGCTGCTTTGGCGTATGCTTGTACAACACTGGCAGGGTCGATATGACCATCAAGTGGATCGTATAAGGCACAACGAAACTGACTTTTATCGATTAGTGGGTGCATCCGTTTGGCTTCGTCCAAGCTGATAAATCTCATATCAGGATTAATATGGCGGTTTTTAGCCAGCTCCATAATCAGGTAATTTTCGCGTTCTTCGGTCGAGGCAAAATAAAGCCCACCGGTGCGGTGCAAACCAATGTCTTGTCCTGATTCTTCTTGTAGTTGAGGGTAAAATTTTAGGGTATGTAATTGTAATTGTGATAAATTGGCATTTGAATTAATAATATGAAACTGTCCCGCAGCATGCCAAGACGAGCCACAGCTCAATTCGCGGCGTTCTAAAAGCACACAGTCTTGCCATCCTTTTTTTGCCAGATGATACAAAATACTGCAACCAACAACACCACCACCAATAACAACGACACGCGCATGGCTCCCAATATCATTCATGATTTCTCCCATTTAAAGCGATACTTGATTTGAATTTAAATTATTACGTTCATATTACGTTAAAACAGGTGTATGGAATTACCCATACACCTGTTTTAACGATGGTTAAGATTACTTGTGTTTGTCGTAAGACGCTTTTTCGGCTTTGTATCCGATCCACAGTGCTACAAGACAGCAACCCGCAGCGATCAATGTATATAGACCGGGGGTACTGCCGCCAGCACCAATGTACATAGCGTCCTGTAAAACATTCCAAGTGGCTTGATCAAATGGATAACCCATAATTAATATCTCCTAATGTTTAGTTGTTGGTTTGGTTGTCTGATTTTGGTGCTGGTGCGGGAATACCTTCAGGATATGCTTGCGCTGGGACTTTGACAAAATCAAGCCCTAAGCGTTGCACTTCATCAGGAACACGTAACATACCAAATGCGTTGAGAGTAATAGCGGTAATGTAACCGGGAACAAAGCCCAATGCAAAGAATACAACAGCGCCAACTAATTGTCCGCCTAAGCTGATGGTGGCAACGCCAACATCGCCTTGCAATGCAGGATAACCCGATGCAAAAACACCTAACATTATGACACCATATAGTCCGATTGTGCCATGTACTGTAACGGCTCCAACGGCATCATCAATCCCAAATTTTTCTAGCAAATCTGCTGCAGGTTTAAGCAAAATACCTGCGGAGAACGAAATAATAAGTACGTGAGATGGGAAGTAGATGTCCAATCCTGATGCGACTGAAATAATACCAGCGAGTGCACCAGACATCATCCAGAATGGATCTTTGGTGATAATCCATGCGCCGATGATACCACCAGAAACCGCCATGATAATATTAAATGCCAATGCCGATAGCGTAATAGGTGTGCCATAGATTGTAGCGCCTTTATCAGCAAACCAACTCCATGCTTCGCCGGGAACGATAATACAGGCCATCAAAAAGCCAAAGAAGCCGACAATAATGAGCATCAAGCCCGTTACGGTAAGTGGCATATTATGTCCTGCTATGTGGTTGGCAGAGCCGTCTTTGTTAAATTTGCCAAGGCGTGGACCGAGTGGAATTAATACTCCAAGCGCAAAGAAACCAGCAACAGCGTGTACCAATCCAGCCGCACCAAAATCGTGTACGCCAAATTTGGTGACCAACCAGCCATCAGCATGCCAGCCCCAAGCGGCAGCAACGACCCAAGCGAATGAGCCTAGTACAATTGCACAGATTGCAAATCCAGTGGTCTGGATTCTCTCAATTACCGCGCCTGACATAATGGAGGCAGTGGTTGCAGCAAATAGCGCAAATGCACCCCAAAAAACGCCAGAGGCATTGTCTGCAATATTGGGACCCATGTATTGTGCTGATGCACCCCAAGGTAAGGCAATAGAATTCGCATATTCAGCGCCTGATATTCCTGCAGGACCTGCTGATAGAGTGAGACCAGTTGGCAACGCCCAGTAGAACCACCACCCGAATAAATAAAAAGTAACGATGACAAACGCAAATGCCAAGAGATTTTTAATCCCTGACGATAAAACATTTTTTACTCTGGTTGCGCCCATTTCATAGGCTAAAAATCCAGCGTGGATAATCATCATCAATGGGATAGTAAGGTAATAGTATGTCTCGGCAAACATCCGATTGGTTGTTTGCGCCATAAGCATTAGTTCTTCCATGGTTTCCTCCTTAAGAATTTAATGTAATAAGTTGTAGTAACCACAGTGATTTATAGTGGCTACTACATATTATGCACAAAAATATATTATATTACAAATTTTTATAACATATAAAAAGATTTTCTTAATGTTTACTCTATTGTATATTTTTAATAAGAGGCATGGACATGGATTTGTATTAAAGGGTAAGACCAAATTACAAGATTGAACAGGTGATTGTCCGTTATGCAGAGACTGTAGTCAATTAACATCGTAAATGTTAAAATACTGTACAGCGGTATCGGTTGATTTTGGTAGAATCAAATTTATGGATAACAACTGGTTGCTTGACAAGCATTATAATTTTGATAATATCGAAAAACTATATCAACAGTGGGAAGAAAGCGGCTACTTTTCGTCGGATCCGCAGCCAGATAAAGACAATTACAGTATTTTATTGCCACCACCTAATGTAACCGGTACATTACACATGGGGCATGCGTTTCAACATACCCTAATGGACACCTTGATTCGGTATCAACGGATGTTGGGCAAAAACACGCTTTGGCAAGTAGGTACAGACCACGCTGGTATTGCCACCCAAATTGTAGTGACGCGTGAGCTCGAAAAACAAGGGATTGATGCCGCTTCACTAACACGACAAGAATTTTTAGACCACGCTTGGCAGTGGAAAGAGCAGTCGGGTAATACGATTACCAAACAAATGCGACGAATGGGGACATCCTGTGATTGGGGGCGCGAACGCTTTACAATGGATGAAGGTTTATCAAAAGCAGTGGTAGATTCATTTGTTGCCTTGTACGAACAAGGGCTTATTTATCGTGGCAAGCGTTTGGTTAATTGGGATCCGGTATTACTGACAGCGGTGTCTGATTTAGAGGTGGTCAGTGAAGAAGAAGAGGGCATGATGTACTATGTCCGTTATCCTTATGTTGATAATCCTGATGAAGGAATTACTATAGGCACGACCAGACCAGAGACTATATTGGTAGATGGCGCTATTGCCGTACATCCAGATGACAAACGTTTTCAGCCGTTATTGGGGAAGCGAGTTTGGGTGCCACTAACCGATCCACCGCGATCAATTGAGATTATTGCAGATGAGTATGTAGAGCCGGATTTTGGTTCGGGCTGTGTCAAAATTACCGCTGCACATGATTTTAACGATTTTGAGGTGGCGAATCGTCATCCTGACAAAAACATTCCAATATTGGTATTATTAACACCTGATGCAAAAATGAATGAAAATGCCCCGCCAAAGTATCAAGGCATGGATCGCTTTGAGGCAAGAAATCACATTGTGGATGATTTGGAAAAGCAACAGTATTTGACTAAAAAACAGCCTCACCGCTACAAACTGCCACGCGGTGACCGAACAGGTGTAGTAGTCGAACCCATGCTGACGGACCAATGGTTTTTGAAGGCAGAGCCATTGGCTAAAAAAGCATTGGCTTTGGTGGCGGATGAAAAACTAAATTTCGTGCCACAAAATTGGGAAAAAGTTTACCAACATTGGCTTAATAATATTCATGATTGGTGTATTTCACGTCAATTACGTTGGGGGCATCAAATCCCTGCTTGGTATGATGACGACAATAATATTTATGTTGCCAAAGACGAAGCAGCTGCCAAACAACAGGCCGGTGGTAAAACTCTTAGACAAGACGCAGATGTACTTGATACATGGTATTCATCGTCATTGTGGGCTTTTTCAACATTGGGTTGGCCCGACCATGATAATGATCATTTTCGGGCTTATTTTCCGACATCAATATTGGTAACGGGGTTTGATATTATTTTCTTTTGGGTGGCACGTATGGCGATGATGACCGATCATTTTATGAAAGATACGCCGTTTAAAGAAGTTTATATTACTGGGTTGGTACGCGATGCTGATGGCAATAAAATGAGCAAATCACGCGGTAATATACTCGATCCACTCGATATTATTGATGGCATATCGTTGGAAGATTTATTGGCGAAAAGAACCAATCATTTGATGAATCCCAAACAAGCCGAGACTATTATTAGTGATACCAAAAAGCATTTTCCCGATGGTATTCGAGCCTATGGCGTAGATGCATTGCGTTTTACTTTTGCTTCTTTGGCATCTTATGGTCGTGATATTAAATTTGATTTATCGCGTTGTGATGGTTATCATCATTTTTGTGACAAGTTATGGAATGCAACTCGTTTTACGTTGGGTGTGTGTGATAGTCAATTTACGCCAAATACTGAAAGACAGTCTGATTTAATGGTTTTTGATGCGTGGATACTTAGTCGACTGCAACGTGCCAAGCAAACCATCGAAGAAAATTTTGCGATTTATCGCTTTGATTTGGCCGCCCATGAAATGTATCAATTTTTTTGGAATGGTTTTTGCGATTGGTATTTAGAATTGGCAAAAATTCAGATTCGGTATGGAGATGAGCAGGTTGTCGCCAATACCAAAAAAACATTATTGACTGTTCTGGAGACAGGACTGCGTTTGTGTCATCCTGTTATTCCCTTTATTACCGAAGAGCTTTGGCAAAAGGTCATTGGATTAACTGATGCACCTAAAACGGACTCTATTATGTTAGCGGCTTACCCGCAGGTTAATAATGAAGAGATAAATGAAAATGCCGAAGCGGCTTTTGAATGTTGTAAAAAATTGGTTGAAGAAGCCCGCCGTTTAAAGCGTGAAGTCCCCACTGGCGATGTGCCATTAACGCTGTTGTTATCGGGTGAGGGAGTCGAAAAAATGAGTCCTTATATTGCGCGGTTGGTTGGTATTTCAAAGGTTGAAATCTTACCACCAAAATCTATGCCCGATGATTTACTTAATGCACGTGTGGGTAATATTCAAGTTGCATTACAATATGATAGTAATTCAAAAGCACTACAAGAACGGTTTAAACAGGATTTAGAAAAGATAGAAAAAGAACTGGCACAACTTAACCAAGTATTAAGCAATGCGCAATTTTTGGAAAAAGCCAATTTGGAAATTATTGACAAAAAACAACAAAGGCAAAAAACATTGCTTGTCGATAAAGATAACGTCTTATTAAAAATAAAAGGTTAATTTTTTGTTAACTATATCTATAATATAGCTATTGACTGTTATGAATAATGTTACGACTATAACCAAGAGAGGGTTTTTTTATATATGTTTAACACAAAACTAAAATATGGATGGGTTATATTAATTTTACATTGGTTATTTTCCTTTGGTATTTTAGGATTATTGTTTCTTAATTATCGAGAAGGAACACTATTTTCAAAAGCGGCTATAAGTCTTGATGAATCGCATTTAATGGGTGTGCAATTTTTGTTTATATTATTGTTGATACAGCTCTTTTTAAAATTATTAACGAGTAGTTTAGAGCCCGTGTCAGTTGATTCTTTTATCATTAAGACTGGTGATTTTATTGCTCGTTGGTTGCTGTATTTGTGCGTTTTTGCACATTTTTTCATCGATATTGGAATGGTACAATTACAAGGAAAAACTTATACCTTGTTTGGCACAGCACTACCCAAATTATTTGGCTCTAATAGCGTTTTTGCTGACTATATATTCACCACCTCTAACATAGGCGATTTACACTATTCTGCCAGTATCACACTCGCCGGTTTATCTGCTTGGATTTTATTCTCAGTAGTGGTTATTCATCACTTTATTTTTGGTGATGAAACCCTCAAACGGTTGTGGTTTGGCTATACCCCTTCTTTATCTAACGATTTTCGTATTCGCACAGCAAGAAGACACTCTAAACGTTAAAGTTGGTGGGCACTGCTGGGATTGAACCAGCGACCCCTGCCGTGTGAAGACAGTGCTCTACCACTGAGCTAAGTGCCCTAAAGAGGGTGATTCTATCAGCCTTTTTTCTAAGTTACGCAAAATTTGATTGCCAATACTTTATAGTTTGGTGTATAACTGGTTAAACTATGTTTGCGACCCTTTTTTCTTTTGTTATTTTTGCTGTCATTGGATTTGCATCGGCATTAATTGGTATATTGTTTATTGATGGTGCACTGGCTGTTCTTAAATTCAATCTATCATTGTACGCACAATACTGGTGGTTAGCATTGCTTATACCAACGTGTGTTGGTGTTGTTTGCGCGCTTATTTTACGCACGCATCAGCAAACATCCTTTGCTAATTTGGGTGAGATAATTTTGGTCGCACAACGGCGTATTGACAACACTTGGAAAAAAGATTTGATTGCTGCGTTGGGTACTTTTTTATCCATAGGTGGTGGACTTTCTGTTGGACAATATGGTCCTATTGCCCATTTGGGTGGGAGTGTGGGGATGGCAATAAGCAAGCTGCAGCGGTTTGTGCAAATTTCTCCTCCAATCAGTGCTGCTTGTGGTGTTGCCGCTGCCATTGCGGCGGCGTTTAATGCCCCTATTACTGGCTTAATGTTTGCACACGAAGTAATCTTACGGCATTTTTCGATTCGCTCATTTGCACCGGTGGCGGTTTGTGCAGTGGTGGGTTATATTGTATCCACCGATTTATTTAATCGCCCTTTGCTTTTAGAAATAGACAGCTCACCACAAATTGGTATTATCGCGTTTTTGTTTTTTGTTTTATTGGGGGTATTATTGGGTTTACTTGCCTATGCTTATGTTCATTCAATCTTTTTACTCAATCGCCAGAGTAAAGGCTTGCCTTTGCTCTGGCGATTGCCGTTGATAGGGTTATTAACCGGTGGATTACTTTTACTGATACCTAATTTGAGCGATAACACATCCATTATAGAAGCAGCAATAGCGGGGCTTTTTGATGGCAATATAATTGTATGGCTATTGGTGGCAAAAATCGTGGCTACCATATTATGCTTGAGTGTGGGCTACGCAGGTGGCATTGTAAGCCCAACGTTGGTTATTGGTGGGCTATTGGGTGCGTTGCTGTTTAATATAATAGTCTGGTTTTGGAGTGGTTTTGCTGTCATTGTGCCGTTACCGATGGCTATTTTATGCGGTATGGTGGCATTAACCGCACCTGTTATTGGAGCACCGATGACCGCCATATTACTGGTAATGGAATTTTCACAAAATTATCAAACCGCCATTATGGCAACTATTTGTGTGTCGATTGCCACTCGCCTTCATTCTAAATTAGGTGGATTGTCTTATTATGATATGCAGATTTTAGCCAATAATGGAGATGATATGCGTATTCGACGAGATGAGTGGATCTTTCAAACTCATAGCATTGCCGCTTTTGTGCAACCCGCAAACTGTATTGTAAAAAGCAGTTGTTCAATTAACGAAGTGATAAAAACCGCCATTGACGTTAAAAGTAACGACGTCTTTATTATCAATGAAGACTCACAGTTTATGGGGCAATTAAAACTATTTGAGATTGTGGCAGTACAAGATAAAACACAAGCCATCGGTAGTATCGCGCCTAAAAATCCTCTTGCCGTAGAAAGTTCGCAATCGATGATACAGACATTACGGCTGATGCAATTAGAAAAACAACATATATTGGCAGTGGTAGAGCAAGGACAATTATTGGGTATTATCGATGAAAATATATTGTCTGCTAACCACGACACCCTAATCCGTGAAGAACGCCAAGAAAATAGCTAGACTTTTTCTATGGGTGCCAGTGCAACGACAAATGTTTTTTTACCGTGTTTTTTAAATGCAACCTCAATTTTTAAATCTTTACCGGCACCGCTACGCCCTAATATAACTCCGTTGCCATAGCGTTTGTGGCAAATTAAATTTCCTCGCTGATAGCCGTCGGATGATTTATTTTTATCAGAGGGATTGCGCTCGTGTTTGGGGATTTTTGGAAAATCTGGCATCGGAGCTGCTTTTTTTATACTACCGCTAAGACAATCTGCTGGTAATTCGGTAAGAAAACGAGACGCTGGGTTAAATGTTTTTTTGCCGTACTGCATACGCTCTTGAGAGTAATAAAGCGATAAGTTATTTTTAGCACGGGTAATGGCAACATACATTAATCGCCTTTCTTCTTCAAGTCCTTGTGCCGTATTAAAGCTATTTTCGTGCGGGAACAAGCCATCTTCCAAACCAATGATATGGACATGAGAAAACTCCAAACCTTTGGCGGCGTGAACCGTCATTAAATTGACGGTTTGTTGTTGGGTGTTTTCTTCACCACCGCTTTGTAACGCGGTGGTGGCAATAAAATGGTTGAGCGGGTGTTCGGCAAAATCTTCTTCGTCAGCTATAAAGTTGGCTTCAAATTGGGCGGCAGCATTGACTAATTCACGAATATTATCCGCTCGTTCTCGTTCGTTGTGGTGTTCGTAATGTTCAAGTATCCCAGATTGCTCAATAACCAAACGAACTATTTCAGATAAAGATGGATTACTGCCATGGCTGCGAATATCCTCAAGCAACAGTCTGAAATTCATTATTTTTGGATGAGTGGACGAATAAAATGCTTGCCACAGCTGATTATCTAATTGCAAACCATCAATACTTTTTGTGCCGATACCACGTGTTGGAAAATTGATAATACGCAACAGGCTATCGGAATCATCATTGTTAATCAACCGTAAATAGGCAAGGGCATTTTTTATTTCCATCCTGTCATAAAAACGTTGTCCACCAAATACTTTATAAGCAATGCCATGACCCATTAATGAACGCTCTAATAGGCGTGCTTGAGCATTGGTACGGTATAAAATGGCAATTTCTTGTGGTGGTGTTTTTAGGTAAATTTGCCCTTTAATTATCGTGCTAACGGCTTCGGCCTCTTCAATTTCGTTAAAACTGGTTTGTAATGCAATTTTGTCGCCATCTCCTAATGAGGGAATTAAAGTTTTTCCCAAGCGATTACCATTTTTGCGAATGAGGTGATTGGCAGCATCCAAAATGGGTTTAACTGAGCGATAGTTTGCTTCAAGACGAATCAAAGAGTTGGCACGAAATTGGCTTTGAAAACGCTGCATAATCATCGGCTCTGCTCCTCTAAAAGCGTAAATCGACTGATCGTCATCACCGACTCCAAAATAATGGTTGTCTTTGGTGTCAAGTAATTGCAACCATGCAAATTGTTGTTGATTAGTGTCTTGTAACTCGTCCACTAAAATATGGCGAAAGCGTTGTCCGTAATGCTCTCGTATAGGTTTGTTTTGTTGCCATAACTCTAAAGTGGCGAGCATTAATTCAGAAAAATCGACTTTATTTTCTTGACGGCAAGCCGTCTCGTAGTGTGCGTAAATTTCAAGAAAATTATTTTGTCGGGGGTTATCAATAGTTACTTTATTGACGCGGTTACCCGCTTCTTTCCAACGATTAATTTGAGAGCGAACATCGTTGGGGGTGAATTCTTTGGAATCGATATTATTTTCTTTAAGAAGCCGGCGTATAAAAGTCAGCTGGTCTTGAGAGTCTAAAATCTGAAAATTTTTATCCAGACCAATACTAGCAGCATGTTTGCGTAAAATACGATGACAAATGCCATGAAAAGTGCCTATCATCATAGAGGGTAGTCGTCCATCCATGGCTGATTCCAAACGTTCTTTCATTTCATTGGCGGCTTTATTGGTAAAAGTAACCGCTAAAATTTGGTGAGGTGCTGCCTTTTGTTCTTGTAATAATCTATAAATTCTGCCTGTTAGCACACGGGTTTTACCAGTACCCGCCCCTGCTAGTACTAGGGCACCGCCATTGTCATGATAAACCGCTTTTTTTTGGGGAGGGTTTAATGAGTCGAGTAGTGTATTCATATAAAAGAGTGATTCTATAGTTATTTAAGTCATCTTGACATCAATTTTTATAAGAATCAAATGATATAAAAACGTTCTTGGCGGTGTAGAATCCATCTTTTATTTGGGTCTGTAGCTCAGTTGGTCAGAGCACACGCTTGATAAGCGTGGGGTCGAAGGTTCAAGTCCTTCCAGACCCACCAATTTTTATAGGTGGGCGATAAAAACAGACGTATAGTCGTATTATTTGCTTGAATAAGGCAAATTACCAGCCATTGGTTTATCTTCGATAATATCAATCAGTTGCTGCGCCGAGGCAGGTGCCATGGTTAGCCCGTATCGAAAATGTCCCGTGTTTAAAAATAAATTATTAATAGATGGATGGCGGGCAATGAGCAATGGTTGATTGCTTGAAAAAGGGCGAAGCCCCGACCATGACTCAGTGGGGCGATATTGTTTTAATTTAGGAAAAAAAGCAATGGCTTTTTTCCATAGTTGGCGAATACCACCAATACTATTAGAATTATTAAAACCAACATCTTCTAGCGTGCTCCCAATAATCAGTTTTTTATTCGGCCTTTGTAAGCAATACATACCATCGCTTTCATCTAGTATGATATGATTTAACGCTATAGCCTGAGCATCAAATCCCAATAGCTGGCCTCGTATTGGTTTTACTGTAATGGCTTTATCAGAAAAAAACTGCCCACTCCAAGCCCCTGCTGTTAAAACGAGCATTTCACAAGCAATAGCGGTGTTGTTTTTTAGATTAACGTGATTAATCTGATGCTTATTCAATGAAAAATCAATCATTTCATCTTCTATAATTTCATTTATCAAATAATTTTTTAGGCAATTTATTAATTTTATGGGGTTAATGCTTGCAATAGTGGGCAATAAATTAATGGGCGATAAAGACGCTTTTAGCGCGGATGAAACTTGTTTTGTGTCAATTGGCTGTGTGGCGTTTTGTTTAAACCACTGCGTGCGTTGGTAATGAGTCGTTAAATTGTTTTTTCCATTATCACAAATAACCGCCATGCCAGATGGCGTATAGTCACATTGATTGCCCAATTGGGTGAGTAAATCAGGATACATTTGAGCCCCCATTGCGGCGAGTTTTTGAACTTTATCAGCGTATGCCCAAGGCGGTAGAGGGGATAAAATACCAGCCCCTGCTTGCGATGCCGATGGCTTGTTATTATCAATGATTAGCACATCGTAACCGCGTTGTTTTAGGGTTAATGCACTTACCAGACCATTGACACCAGCGCCGATAACGATACACTGACTATTTTTCATTAAAAGTAATCTAGGTGGGGCAATTTTTCTTTAAAGGTTTGGGAATCGAAAAAACAATTTTTTCTTCAACCCCAACTAGTTCCTCTACTCGAACACGGTGGTGTTTTTCTTGTAATTCTTTTACTAATGTTTGCACTAAATGTTCGGGTGCAGACGCACCGGCAGTCACACCAATACATTGTGCATTGTTAATCCAATCTTGCTGCACATCGTCGACTGTATCAATTAGGTAAGAAACAACCCCGAATTGTTTGGCAACTTCGCATAGGCGGTTAGAGTTAGAGCTGGTTTGTGAGCCAACCACCAATATGACATCACATTGCTCGGCTAAGCTTTTAATAGCATCTTGTCGGTTTTGGGTGGCATAGCAAATATCGCTGTTGCGCGGTGATTTTATATCGGGGTATCGTTTTTTTAATAAATCAATGAGGTATTGAGTGTCATCGACCGATAACGTGGTTTGCGTTACATAAGTGAGTTTATCGGGGTGTCGAATAAATAAATTGTCCACATCTTTTTTGTCCTCTACCAAATACACACCATCGCTTACTTGCCCTAGTGTGCCTTCGACTTCAGGGTGACCTGCATGACCAATCATAATAATTTCGTAGCCTTTTTTATGTAAGCGTTGTACCTCGGCATGGACTTTGGTTACCAAAGGGCAGGTGGCATCATAAATAGTAAGTTGACGTTCTATTGCTTGCTGCCGAATAGAGGCAGAAACGCCATGTGCCGAAAAAATAAGAATGGAGTGTGGTGGTACTTGGTCGATGTCTTCAATAAAAATAACCCCACGTTGAATAAAATCGTCCACCACAATATGGTTATGGACGATTTCGTGCTTGACATAAACAGGCGTGCCGTATTTTTCGAGGATTCTATTGACGATGTTGATGGCACGGTCAACACCAGCACAAAAACCTCGGGGATTGGCTAAAAGTACAGACATACAAGCATTATAAGCGATAGTTATGCGCTTTGTTTGCGTTTATATCTTTCGATAAGTAGTAAACTCAGTAGAGTGAGTAAAATAAGAGAACAAACAGCAACAGCGCTTAAATCGCCCAACAAAATATAAGGGGTTATACCAGATCGCATCTGAAAGCGATGTTTTAAAATTCCCTCAATTTGTGGTGGTAGTGCTTTTACAATTTGTCCTTTGTCGTTGATAATAGCCGTAATTCCTGTATTGGCAGAGCGCAAGACCCAGCGTCCGCTTTCCAATGCACGGGCTTGAGAAATCTGTAAGTGCTGATGTGGCATCAATGAGTTGTCAAACCAACCATCATTGGTAATATTGATTAATACATTAGAGGTTGGGAGTTGTTTGCGTAATTCATCGCCAAAGGCAATTTCGTAACAAATAGAAATACCCGCAAAAAAGCCATTGGGTAATTTTGATGATTTTTTATAGAGACCGGGGGATAAATCGGCAAAAGGTATCCCATTGGCACGCAATAAGCGACGTAAGAAATCAGGCATGGGAAAAAATTCGCCGTAAGGCACCAGATGTGTTTTATGGTATTGGTTAATTTTATGCGGCTCAACAAGAAGTGCGCTGTTATAGGTTCTGCCTTGCTCGTCTTGCATAAAAACACCGATAATCAGCATGTTGTTGTTTTTATCAGAGGCTCGGCGTAACTCTTGCAGATAACCGCTGGGTAAATCTTCGAGATACATCGGTAGGGCGGTTTCGGGCATAATAAGCAACTGACTTTCTTCATTGTTGGCAATGAAAATATAATCTTCTAGTGCTTTCATGACTCGTGCTTCGTGCCATTTTAAATCTTGTTTAACATTGCCTTGAACCAGTGATACACTCATGTCGCCTGATAAATATGTCCATGTCCAAGACGAATTAATAACCGCTGGTGCAAACAATAAAAAAGCAACAACAACCCCTGTTTTTATTCGGCTTTTGTTAGAAATAGTGGGCAATATTAAAATACAAGCAATGGCACAATGCAATACCAGACCAATACCAATGATACCGATAATGGGTGCCCAATCGGCAAAAAGATAATTGGGTATTTGTGAATAACCGTGCAATAACCAAGGAAAACCAGTGAGTACCCAGCTGCGTAACCATTCGGACAATGTCCATAACGCTGCCAAAGCAAAAACACGGTGTTGGTATTTTTTAAAGCTTGCTGCCAGAGTACAGACGGTGGCAGGGATAACGGCAAATATGCCACACATTAATGCGGTGAGTATAAAAGCGACAATGGGGTGAAAACCAATATGCCCTGATAAGGCTTCGTATATCCACCACAAACCTGCCAAAAAATAGGAAAAACCAAATGCCCAACCATAGGCAAAAGCGTGTTTTATTTTGCTACTCTTGGCTATCCAATAAAAGACAACGGTTAGACAAAGTGGCAATAACCACCAATAATGAGTGGGTGCAAAAGCAAGCGTGCTGACCGAACCACCAATGGCGGTTAGTAAAATAGTGAGTGAAAATTTATAATTGTTCAACAGCGTTATTACTCGATAGCATCGCGTGTTGACTGTGGCTTGGAGGTTACTATAACACTCATTATCCCTCTTTTTTCGACATTTTCTATGCAAAAACAAAAGGCATCAATCTCACATATCATACCTTTTTGTGGGAAATCTTCAATTGTCGCTGCTATTAATTCAGCCATGCTATTGGCTTCGTCATGCGTTATTTGCGCTTTAAATTCTTGGTTAAATTCTTCGAGTGACAGAGTGCCTTTAATGCGGTAACTGCCATCATTAAGGAGAATAAAAGGTCTATCTTCATCACTATCGGATTCATCTTCAATTTCACCCACAATTTTTTCAAGTAAATCCTCAATCGTAATAATACCAGCAGGTTTGGTAAATTCATTAAGCACAATAATCATGTGGTTTTTTGTTTCTAAAAAAACTTCCAATAACGCATCAAGCGTTTTTGAATCTGGCTCAAAAGTTGCTTGACGCATGACTTTGGCTACCGAAAATGATGCGGGGTCTTTGATATAAGATAAAAGATCTTTGGCAAGTAAAATGCCCAATACCTCTATCTCTCCGTTTTTTTTGCAAATAACGGGATAACGAGAATGCTCTGATTCACATATTTTTTCAATCACTGTTGCAAAATCATCGGTTTTATTAACGGTATCTGTATCGCTGTAGTGGGTCATTACATCACGAATTTTCCATTCACGTATACGTAGCACATCGACAATAATTTGGATTTCGCGCGAAGTGCAAAAATGGTGGGATTTTTGTAAGCTACTAAGTAGTTTAATGAATTCTTTTCGGTTTTTGGGGTAAATGCCCAAAAGGCGGGAAATTGATTCTTTCCAACCTTGTTTGTCTTTTTGATTTTGATTTATCATTAGGAGTTTTGTATATAGGGTGATGGAAATTTAAGCGAAGTCAATATGGTTTCTTCCATTGTTTCCATTGTTTTTTGAGAAGACGGTGTATCGTGCACATAACTTAATAAATGTAACATTCCATGCACAATCATATGTGCATATCGTAATTGTAACGGAATTTTATAATGTTCGGCTTCACTAATAACGACTGGGCAACAAATAATAATATCGCCCATTACTAAATCATCGGTGCTATAGTCAAAAGACAATACATTCGTGGCGTGTTCTTTTTGCAGAAAACGATGATTGAAAGAAAGCCCTTCTTCAACGTTAACAAAGCGAATACTAATATCAACTGTTCGATTGTTATCAGGGATTGCCGTTTTGAGGGTGGTGCGAATCCACCGTTTAATGTGATATCGCGATGGAGGTTCCTCGCCGCTGACGTCTCGAATCGATAGTTCAAATTCAGGATTTTTCATAAGCAGTTAGTATTTTGTGTACCAATGGATGCCGAACAATATCACCTGCATCAAAATGATGAACGGCGATGTTTTTTATTCTTTGTAAGCGAGTAATGGCATCGCAAAGCCCCGATGTCATGTCTTTGGTTAAATCATTTTGCGTTGGATCTCCACAAACAACAATGGTGGAGTTTTCGCCAATGCGTGAGAGCAGCATTTTCATTTGTTCTTTGGTGGTGTTTTGTGCTTCATCTAAAATGAGAAACGTATTTTTTAAAGTAATGCCACGCATAAAAGCCAAAGGCAAGACTTCAATTAGCCCTTCTGCCATCCGCCTTTCGACCTCACGCAAACCAATGGTTTGTGCTAATACATCATACAATGGGCGTAAATAGGGGTTTGCCTTTTTTTCCATATCACCGGGTAAAAAACCAAGCCGTTCTCCTGCTGCTTCGACAATCGGACGAGACAACAATAAACGTAAGTGACGATTAATGTGGGTTTGTTGTAATGCCGCCGCAATGGCAACATGGGTTTTGCCGGTGCCTGCAGGCCCCGTGCATAGCGTAATGGCGTTGGCATTTATTTTGTCAATAAAAACCTGCTGGGCGTGCGTGCGTACTTTAAAATGCCGAGACTGATTGGTTTTGGTAGATAGGCTGTCATTGCCCGGAATGTGTTCAAAACCGTATTCAGATTGATGTTTGGGCTCTTTTTGATAGGTTTCTTGTATCTCATTTGTATCCGTATTGTTAATGACTGTTTGCGTTAAATAACGGCGAATATCGTTAATATCAATATTTTTATCGGCTTTGGTAAAAAAGTGTTCAATGATGGTTTTGGCTAAATTAGAGTCATCACCATTAATTTCAAAAACTTCACCACGTCTTTTAATAGTAACAGACAACGCGCGCTCTAAGTGCAGGATATTATTATCCATAACACCACATAGATTATTCAATCGAACATTGCTATCGGCGGGTAGAGTAAAGCGTATGGGTGTATCCATTCAATGGATGATAATTAGTTAATAGTAGAGGACTTGTTAGCAAAAGACAGCGGGTTGTCGGCAGGCTCGCCAAGCAAACTATAAGTCGTTGTTTTTAGCATTTCGATAGGGATGGTTTTGCCAATGGAATCAGCAGTGCCTGAAAAGTTAACCACACGGTTATTGGATGTACGCCCTTGCATGTTATCGCTTCTTTTGGCTTTGCCTTCAACCAAAACAGGAAAAACATGTCCTATCATTTTTTCGCTTAGCGTTCTGCCATAGGAATCAATTGTTTGTTGTAGTATGGCGAGTCGGTCTTTTTTAACCGTCAGGGAGGTATCGTCTGGCATAAAGGCAGCAGGTGTGCCTGGGCGTGGACTATAAATAAAGCTAAAGCTAAAATCAAAACCAACATCGTCGATGAGTTTCATGGTTTGGTTGAAATCTTTTTCTGTCTCGCCGGGAAAACCAATAATAAAATCGCTAGACACGTGAATGTCGGGGCGGTGTTCGCGTACTCGGCGAATGATTCGTTTAAATTCCAATGTGGTGTAACCTCGTTTCATTTGCGATAGAATTTTATCAGAACCTGATTGTACGGGTAAATGTAAGTAGTCTGGCAGTTTGGGTAAATAAGAATAGGCATTGATGAGTCGATCTGTAAACTCGATGGGGTGGGACGTTGTAAAGCGAATACGTTCGACTCCGTCAATGTCGCTAATACATTCAAGTAATGCAGTAAAATCGACATCCATGCCGTTAAACTGCATAAAATATGCATTAACATTTTGTCCTAAAAGCGTTACTTCCTTGATGCCTTGTTGTACGAGTTGTTTAATTTCGTCAATAATACCGTTGAGAGGGCGAGAGATTTCCTCGCCGCGAGTGTAGGGGACAACACAAAACGTACAGTATTTGCTACAGCCTTCCATAATAGAAACAAAAGCGGTTGCACCAGTGTTTTGTGATTTCGGTAGAGCATCGAATTTTTCGATTTCAGGAAAACTAATATCAATCTGTGGTTTTTTTGTTTGTTTAGATTGTTCAATGAGCTGAGGCAAGCGGTGAATGGTTTGCGGACCAAACACAACATCAACAAAGGGCGCGCGTTGGAGAATGGTTTTGCCTTCTTGTGAGGCAACACATCCACCCACACCGATAACCAAATCCGGATTTTTTTCTTTAAGACGACGGATACGTCCGAGATCAGAAAAAACTTTTTCTTCTGCTTTTTCGCGTATCGAGCAAGTATTTAATATAACAATATCGGCTTCTTCGATGGCGTTGGTTCTTGTAACGCCTGTTTCGTGCATGATATCCGACATTTTGTCGGAATCATATTCATTCATTTGGCACCCAAAAGTGCGGATGAATAATTTTTTATTCATAGTGATAAATAAAATAGGACACGAAAAGTGTTCATGGAGTAGTAAAGGATTTATTTGAATGGAATAATAATGACTATTATACAAAAAAAATTGGTAGCGGAGGAGGGATTTGAACCCCCGGCACACGGATTATGATTCCGCTGCTCTAACCAACTGAGCTACACCGCCATTGCCTTTTTATTAATGGGAGGGGATTCTAACATATAAGCCCCTATGCGTTTTGCAAAAAGTCAATGGCATTGGTGGTGGGTGGTAATACGCCTTGCCAAATAGCAAAAGAAAGTGCCGCTTGTCGTGCGAGCATGCCTATGCCATCGACCGTTTTGTGTGCTCCCATCTGCCCTGCCGTTGATAAAAAAGCATGTGCTGCCTTGCCATAAGATAAATCATAGGCTATTTTTGTTGACCGAAATAAAGTCGGTGGAAATGTCATTGCCGATGATGTATGCCCCGCAGCGGAAGCATTAATGATAATGTCGTAAGAAGTATTCTTGTCTAAATCGGCAAGGCTCTTAGCCCCGCAGTCGTCTGCCAATGATGATGCTTTGTGTAGCGTGCGGTTATAAATAAAAAAAGCATTGGGTTGCTCTTTGGCAATGGCAAAAGCAACGGCTCTAGCAGCCCCACCAGCCCCCAATAGCAAAACATCTCGTGCTTTAACGCCACCACGAATATAATGTTTAATATCTTGAATAAACCCAGCCCCATCGGTATTAAATGCTTGAATTTTTTGATTTTTATACAAGAGCACATTGGCCGCCCTTACTTGTTTGCTAAAACTAGTTTGAATATCAGATAGCTGTAGGGCATCGCCTTTAAATGGCAATGTAATGTTTAAACCACGCCCACCTTGTGCAAAAAATTGCGTGGCAAAATCAGAAAATCCATTTTGGGCTACATGATAAGCGGCGTAATTAATCGGGCGTTGTGTTATTTGTGCAAAATAGCGATGTAACCAAGGAGATAACGAATGCCGTATCGGATTGCCACAAACACCATAACGGCTACTCATACCAAATCTCCTATTACCTGTTGTGTGAAAAAATTGATAGATGTTATTTGTAACTGTGTGGATTTTAGTTGAGACAGTTGGACGTTGATGGGCAGTGGCGAGGACGTTTGTACTGTAATCGGATAGTTTTTCAGTTGAATTTTTCCTCGTTTGCTAATATCAATTGGTTCAACAAAAGGCAATGTTTTTTGTTGGAGAATCATCATTGCCCAATGGCATTCCATCGTCATTTGAAAATGTCGCGCCTGTGCTCTCTTTATTTCATATTGTTTTGCCAGTTTATGCCATTGCTCCGAATAGGGCTTTGGATATGATAATAAAGAAAGTAATAGTCGTTGATTAATTAAATCAACAAATCGCCGCAATGGCGAAGACACCCACACATACGGATCTTCGATTTTTTTAGAAAGCGCAATCGTATTGCCGTTATGTCGGTATAAGCCGCCAATATTGGCTTGGTTAATTTGTTTGCCCCAATGCGAATTAACCAAGCGCATCAATGTTTCGACAACAATATGAACCTCGTTTTTATCTCTTTTACTAACCAACATATTAGCAGTATCGACTTTAAAATTACGCGAACGGTCGACATAAGGCAGTGGCTTTTGAAAAATCAGCACATCAGAAAATTGAAACAAATAGTCATAAGCCTTTTGCACAGCATCACTTATTTTGCCTTCGCTGACTTGGTCGGGCGTGAGTGTACTATTTAATTTAATTAATTCTACCGTTGTATTTTGTACTTGCCATGAGTTGTCGCTGGGGTTAAACAATATATACAAGCTAATCGCAGGTCGGAAATGTGTGGTTGACAATGAAAATTCTTCAATTATCGATAATGGCAACATCGGGTATTTTTTGGTAGGTGTATAGACCGATGTTAAATGATGGCGGGCTATTTCAAACACTTTATCGTTGTTTATTAAAGCGGGAGCGGCGATATGCACCCCTATCTGAACGAGCTCATCATCTATGTAGTTCACGCTAAATGCGTCATCTACTTCTATCGTACCACCATCATCAATACTAAACGCCATGGTCTCGCTTTTGGGTAAATTAGGCAAATCGGTTGTGGCAAAAACGACGTTATCGTTTGTATCAGCGTGATTCCATTGGCTTTCAAAAAGAATTATCCAATACTCACAGATGTCTTTTAATAAACCAGCATTGATGAAAAACTGGGCAAACGCTTCTTTGTCCTTGCCTAAAAATTTTCTTAACGCCTGATACGTTGGCAAAAGCTTATTGGTCTGACACAGCAACGGAATCATATCTTGAGCAATTGCATCGGGGACTTTATTTGCTTGTAGTTCGGTTAGTAATTGATTTTCTAGGTGTAACAGTCTTTTACGGGCATCAACCGACGTTAACGCTTTTTGTAAAACAGAAGCATTAACCGGTATGATTTGTTGGTTGAACCGTTTGAAATAAATAGGGTTAGCAATAATGCATTCTAAAACAGCCCATTGAATTCCAACATGGGTGTCATTGGTGCCAACCGCCGTTAATTCAGCCAATGTTAAATTTTCGCCAGCACTTGCTTGCCATAGCTCATCAATGTCTAGTTGTCCTCGCCATATATCGGCAGTTTGAATGGTAGCATTAAGCATTGATTCATCAAAATTGAACCAAACTTGCTGACGGGCAATGCGTTTGTTGTTATTTAACCGAATATTTTTATCCGACACAGAAACAACTTTGGCATGAACAATCTGTCCAGATTGTTCAAATACACACCATTGGTCGATTTGAATAGGAGAAAAAAGAGCAGACATGGATAAAATTCTCGGCAGTTGAAATAATTGGTATTTATCCGATAAGTGGGGTGACTGATGGGGCTCGAACCCACGACAACTGGAATCACAATCCAGGGCTCTACCAACTGAGCTACAACCACCACTGAAAGAATCGCACGATGAGAAAGAAATCGGTATTATTGCCCACCGCGAAATACAAGTACCAAACGCTAATTATACTTGAATGAATAAATCCTAACCAATCTTGTTATCAAAAAAAATCGGTATTAATTAAGCTTCTCGCCATTGGCTACACTTTGTTCTGGAATAGCAAGTACTACCGCACCATCTTTGTTGTAAAAGCCAGTTAATAAAAATTCTGACATAAAATCGGCAACTTGGCGAGCAGGGAAATTAATCACCCCAATAACTTGTTTGCCAATTAATGAATCCAACGTATATAAATCGGTAATTTGTGCACTTGATTTTTTTATGCCGATTTCGTCACCAAAATCTACCCATACCTTATAAGCCGCTTTGCGTGCTTTAGCAAAAGCCTCCGCCCGCACAATCGTGCCCACCCGCAGTTCTACTAAATCATAATGGTCAAAAGAAATCGTTTGCATCAAATAACATTATACCTAAATTCAAATAGCCGTACTTAGACTGCCATAAAAACACTTTAGATGAAATTTTTAATTATTTGTTACAATGGTATTTTATAGTCCTATTAATATAAAAAATTAAGGTAAAAAAAAGGAGGAACTGTTATCAATACAAAAAAAACATTTAAGACCAAAGGCTTGAAAGACATTGCGTTGCATAGCAAGTCCATTGCAGAATATTACGATCAATTTTCTAATGATTACAATACAATAACATCGCAGTGGCAATATGACGCA
This sequence comes from Gammaproteobacteria bacterium, assembly GCA_965243565.1. GTDB lineage: Bacteria > Pseudomonadota > Gammaproteobacteria > Tethybacterales > Persebacteraceae > CBDEVH01. Next base: position 1,463,950 of record OZ251571.1, on the reverse strand, counting down.
CCTGAAAAAGTGGCATCTATGTTGGCAAAAAATCTACCGCTAGAAGCGAGTGTTTTAGATGCTGGGTGTGGCACTGGCAAAACTGGGATAGCATTGCGTGCCGTCGGCTTTAACACAATTGATGGCATTGATATTTCAGAGGAATCATTAAAATTGGCAAAAGATGTAAAAGTCTATAACAATATCAAATGTGTTGATCTGCAATCATTTCCTTTTCCGTTAAAAAACGATCAATACGATGCGTTAATTAGCGTCGGCGTTTCTACCTATCTGCCTGATACCGCCAATACCTTACAAGAATTTTGCCGAATTGTAAAACCACAAGGACCAATTATTTTTACGCAACGCACTGATTTATTTATGGACCGTGACGTACAAAGCGTGCTTAATGCATTAACAGCCGCCAATAAAATTGAACAATTACGGGTGTCCGAGCCGCGTCCTTACCTACCAAAAAACGAAGAATTTGCTGATAAAATACTCGTTCATTATATTGATTTTATTGTCGTATAAATGGGCTGTTGCAAGAAAATTACAATCAAATTAATAATAAATTTCACAAAAAAGGATTAAAATAAACATGGCTAATAGCTTGCGTTGCATCTCTCCTGTGGACGGTTCGGTTTTTGCCGAGCGGGAGGTATTAACCAAAGAACAAGCAATGGCAGGGTTAGTGCGTGCCACTGCTGCCCAACATCAATGGGCGGCAATGCCACTGGCTGCGCGAGTGGCATTGGTAAAAGAAGGCATTCGATTTTTGTGTGAACAACAAGACGAAGCCGCAGAAGAACTAGCATGGATGATGGGGCGACCCATTCGTTATGGTGGCGAATTTGGCGGAGTTTTGGAACGTACTTTGTATATGGCAGAAATTGCCGAACAAGCATTGGCACCGTTTGTTGTTGAATCAAGCGATGAATTTCAACGCCATATATTGCGTATGCCACAAGGGCTTGTACTCGTCATTGCACCGTGGAACTACCCTTATCTTACCGCCATTAATAACATCGCACCCGCATTAATTGCTGGCAATGCGGTTATTTTAAAACCTGCCACACAAACATTGCTGGCAGGAGAACGGTTGGTAAAAGCGTTTGTCAGTGCGGGTATTCCTGCCGATATTATACAAAATGTATTTTTAACGCATGATATGGCAACCGAGCTTATTGCAAACAAAGCATTTAATTTTGTTAATTTTACCGGCTCGGTAGCAGGTGGAAAAGCAATAGAACAAGCCGCCGCTGGTACATTTACAGCATTGGGTTTAGAACTAGGCGGCAAAGACCCCGCCTACATTATGGACGATGCCGATATTAACGCAGCAGTGGCAACCGTTACCGATGCCGCTATGTATAACTCAGGACAATGCTGTTGTGGCATAGAACGGGTGTATATCGCCGCCCATCATTTTGATACAGTACTCGAACAAATGACAGCACTGTGCGAACAATACCGCTTGGGCAATCCGCTTGATAACGAAACCACATTGGGACCAATGGCAGCCACACGCTTTGCCAATCATGCCCGTGGACAAATTAAAGAAGCGGTGGCACAAGGTGCGGTTTGTCATGTTCGCAACCAAGTAGGCGATGACGGTGGTGCGTATCTTGCACCGCAATTACTTACCCAAGTCACCTCAAACATGCGAATCATGCAAGAAGAATCATTTGCACCAGTAGTCTGCCTAATGAAAGTAAAAAACGATGCCCAAGCAATTGCTTATATGAACGATTGCGACTATGGACTAACCGCATCGCTGTGGACAAACGATGTCGATCGTGCCATGACCATAGGCAAGCAATTACAAACAGGCACGGTATTTATGAATCGAGCAGATTATGTTGATCCAGCACTGTGTTGGACAGGCTGTAAAAACACCGGGCGCGGTGGGGCATTATCCATTATTGGTTATCATCAACTAACGCGCCCGATGTCATTTCATTTAAAAAAGAAAACAGGATAATAACAATGCAAAACACACTATTACCAGTTGCAAATTGGTCTTACCCTACAACCATCTGGTTTGGTGTTGGGCGGATTGCCGAACTTGCCAAAGCCTGTGGCGAAGCCGGCATGACAAACCCGTTATTCGTAACCGATAAATCAATTATTACACTCCCCATTGCCCAAAAAGCACTGTCCGTACTTGAGGAACATGGCGTTGAAACATCTGTTTTTTCACAAGTCGATATAAACCCAACTGAAATCAATTTAAATGAAGGTGTAGCCAGTTATCGGCAGCGCGGTCATGACGGTGTCATTGCATTTGGTGGTGGTAGTGCCTTGGATTTAGGCAAGCTCATCGCCTTTCAACAAGGGCAAACGCGCTCGATTTGGGATTTTGAAGACATCGGTGATTGGTGGACACGTGCAAACAACGACACCATCGCTCCTATAATTGCAGTCCCTACCACTGCTGGCACAGGCTCTGAAGTCGGGCGTGCTGGTGTATTAAGTGACTCTGTCAAACACGTAAAAAAAATAATATTTCACCCTAAAATTCTGCCCAGTATAGTGATATGCGATGCCGAACTTACGGTAGGAATGCCGCCGTTAATTACCGCTGGCACCGGAATGGACGCTTTTATTCACTGTTTTGAGGCATATTCCTCCCCACACTACCACCCAATGAGTCAAGGCATCGCCTTAGAAGGCATGCAACTCGCACTAACTAATCTACCCCATGCCTATGCACAAGCAGACAATCTATTGGCAAGGGCAAATATGATGAGTGCTGCCGCAATGGGTGCTGTTGCTTTTCAAAAAGGATTAGGTGCAACGCATTCAATATCGCATTCTGTCGGTGCGCTATATAACACGCACCATGGCATAACCAACGCCGTGGTATTGCCAGCAGTCATGCGTTTAAATCGCCCTGCTATAGAATCACGCGTAAAATCCGCTGCCGCTTATCTCGGTATTAATGGCGGCTTTGACGGGTTTTATCAGCATATTATGGCACTGCGTCAGCAACTGGCAATCCCCAATAAACTAAGCGAATTAGGTGTGGACAACAATCGTTTGGACCAACTTATAAAACTAGCATTAGCAGACCCTAGCAGTGGCGGTAATCCAATTATTTTAACCGAAGAAAATATGCGTCAACTTTTAATCGAAGTTATTTAATAGCAAAAACCATCTTGCTTTTCCTGCACTAGAGTCTATCCAGCTTATCCATTGAATCAATAAAGATTTGGGGCAATCTAAGAGATTGGATGCGGCTTATAAGTAATGACGCGCGTTTTGGCTATGAAATCGTGCAGACACCTTCTATCTTTTCTATATATAAATAGGAGATTCACCAAATAGAGTATCAATCCAATGACGGGTATGTATCCCAATAGGGTAAATGGTAAGTCTCGAAAAACCACGTACTTCCAAAACGGTATGATTTTATTATCAATTACCGAAACGACTTGAACACCCAAAAGCTTCATTCCCCAAGTTTGCCCTCGTGTTTTTAATGGATAAAAACTGATTGCGAAAAAAGAACCAATCACTAAGGCATTAAATAGAAAAATAGTTACGTCATCGAGACCCTCCATTGCAGCCTCCATTTCATAGAAACCTTCCGATGGAAAAAATATAGTCATATATAAAAAAGTCAAGCAACCCCATATTATCGTATCTATAATCGCTGCTGTGAATCTACAAAGCCGAGAAGCCAATTTAAAATCAGATTCTTGTAAAGGAGTAGATAATAAATCTACGCTGGAGTCGGGGGCGTTATCTAGGTTGTTCATTATTTATATATTCATTGGCGATTATTATCGGTGATTATAATTCATCATTGTATGAATAAGAGACACACATAAAAAATTACACTATCAATCACGGCATTAATGGCTACATCTGGCTACATTGATAACCGTATTTATGGAATGGAGCTAGGGGACTCTATAATAGCGTAAAATCACATAACCATGTCAAAAAAGCCCGCCACCAAAACCAAAGAAGGCAGCAACAACGAATTACTAAGAATAAAGCAACAATCGGAGATTGAGTAATGGAAATAAAAGAAATTGAAAACACACGACAATAGAATATTAGTTTTTTATTAAATTTTTAGGATTGGTATTACTATAATGTATCCTAGTTTGTTGTAACACTAAAGGGAAAATAGAAGAGGCAATTTATGCAAGAACAATATGACAAAATTCATCGTTTTTTCAAAACGACAACCGAGCATTATGATAGTTTGGAATGGAACGGTAGCGAGTTAGCGGTTGTTCTGCATGACCGCACGATTGAGCGGTATTCTTATGCAGATTTATGCACATTGATTCCTGATTTACTTAGTACTACTGATAATTAACATTACGCCGATGGCGAAGAGTACAATGGTGTAAGTAGTAACAGCACAAAAGCCACCAATTCCGCCCGCGATAATTGACTTTGCAGGAGCGTTTAACAATGCACACATACCGCGTTTTTAATGGCGATGGGGAAGAAGAAAACAGAGTCCAACATTATTAATCACGCGGCATACTGTATGAGGTTTTCTGCTTGTCATGGTTTGATGTGTTTGGAGGCGTATCGGTGGGTGTTGATATAGTGAGAATACTATCGGCAATGGCGGCGATGTGATCGCTGATGCGTTTTAAGTCGCGTACTAAATCCAAGTGCATCGAGCTGCTTTCTATGCTTTCGCTACGCCCACGACGCAACCGCATAAGGTGGCTTTCAAAAGTATGTTGACAACGATTCGCTAGATGTAATCGCAACTGATGTTGCTCATGAGCAACGCGTGGGTCGGGTGAAACAAGCAAGCCGAGGGTGGCGTTTAGGTCTTGTCGTACGATGTCGTATATGTCGCGTATTTCGCTAATGCCGTCTTCGGAAAAACGCACGCGCCGTTGTTGCATCCGTTTGAGTACTCTGCGAATGCCGTTATCAATAATATCGCCAATGTGTTCCAAATGAGTGATGGTGGACAACACCAAATTCGACCGCCTTTTGTCTTCATCGTTCATGGTCGATTCGTCTAGGTTGGTAGTGAATAGTTTGATTTCGCGGTTAAGGTAGTCGACGGCATCGTCTAACTCACTTATTTCGGTGCGGGTGGTGGAATCATCCTTTTTAAACAAGCGCGCACAGTAATCTAACATGCGGGCGACTAAATCTCCCATGTTCAATGTTTCGCGTATGGCATGAGCAAGTTGCAGGGGGGCAGTGCGTTGTTGCTTGTTGCTACTGTCGCCCGTGTTGTGTCCGCCCAAGTAACGTAGCCGCTTCCATTTGTTTTCACTGTCTAATGTTTTTAGCAGTTGTTCTAACCAGCGGGCGGCTGCTACTGTGAGTAATAGCAGGGGGATACTCATCGCTAAATTAATAAAGGTATGAAAATGCACGACCGAACGTGCAGGCGAGAAAGTGTTTGCCATGAATGCTTCTATGTACAAGGCAAATGGTGCGATGAATATCACGCCTAATAAGCGAAACAGTGCATTGCCGACAACAATACGCCGCATTGCAGCCCCTTCACTCCAACCTGCCAATACGGCGGGTAAGCCGCCACCGGCGTTGACTCCGAGTATTAACCAAAAGGCGGTGATTGGTTCGATGGTTGCATTGCTAACGAGTGCGACGACTATCAATACGACTGCCAATGCAGAATGGCATATAAATGTTAATAGTGCAGCGATGATTATTAATATTAATGGTTTGTCGGCAATAGCGGTTAATATCAGCCGAGTGATTTCTGATTGTCGTAAGGGTTCGGTAGCATGAAAAACCATCTGCAAAGCAAGGATGATTAGTGCAATACCAAACAAGATGTGTGAGATTTGACGGGTGCTGTCGTGCTTGCCGAGTCGGTTGATGAGGTAGGCGATGAGTAACAGCGGCGGCGTTAGTGCGACGAGATTCCAGCCGAGTAATTGTGCTGCTAGTGTTGCACCAACATCTGCCCCAAGGGCGAGTGCCAAACCTTGTGCGGTGTTGAGTGTGCCTTGTGCCACCATCTGACCGCCCAATAAAATGGCGGCGGTGCTAGATTGAAAACTACCCCCCAACACAATACCACTACCAAAAATGGGGATGCGACGGTTGCCGGCGGCACTAGCAAGGCGTTTGAGCCGCCAGCCAAATTGTTTGGATATAGCGGCACTGAGCATGTTTAGCCCCCACAGTAGCATGGCGACGCTACCGGCGAGCTGTAATAATAATAAAGTTCCGCTGTCCATTTTTAATTTAATCCAATGACCAGCACGATTTTGCCTTTGGTTATGGCGAGTTAAGTATTGGTTATTTTGAAAATACTAATTCAGTATTTTTAGTATGTTAGCACACTATATTTTTGAACCAATCGTGTTTTTACGTATAATTTTTTACTTTTAAATACCATAGACAAGTGTTATATGGATTGATATAGTTACCCCATATAACAAAATGCAGATAAAAAAAGAGACTAATAACTATCTTACTTGTTAATATCGGTAACAGTAAATTATTTTAGTCACAGACCAACAGAGTATGCGATGCCTTTACGCCATCGCATACTAACTTACAAACGATTTAATTGGTTATTTTAAGGTAGAAGACAAAGCGTTTAAGCAAAGTGATATGGACGCTTTATTGCTTGATGCACCCATCAATCCAATACGCCACGCTTTGCCGGCAAATTCACCTAAGCCCGCGCCAATTTCTAAGTTGTATTCTTCTAGTAGTTGGCTGCGTACTTTAGCATCGTTCACACCGTCTGGTATTTTGACTGAGTTGAGCTGCGGTAGGCGATGTGCTTCGTCAACAATATATTCAATGCCCATTTTTTCCAGTCCTGCACGCAGGATTAAATGGTTGTCGTAATGCCGTTGCCAAGATTTTTCTAGGGTTTCGTTTTGTAATAATACCAACGCTTCGTGTAGAGCGTATATTGAATTAACGGGGGCGGTGTGGTGATAACTACGCTTTCCCTCTCCCGACCAATAGCCCATCATCAGCGTTTGGTCTAAAAACCAGCTTTGTATTTTACTTTTGCGATTTTTTATTCTTTCAAAAGCGCGTTCGCTAAAGGATACGGGCGATAGCCCCGGCACGCAGGACAAGCATTTTTGAGTTCCGGAGTAAATTGCATCAATGCCCCATTCATCAACCAATAATGGAATGCCTGCCAGTGATGTTACTGCATCAACCAAACTAAGACAATCATATTGTTTTGCCAACTGACACAGTGTTTGTGCATCACTGCGCGCACCGGTTGATGTTTCTGCATGAACAAATGCGAGCAGATTAGCATTGGGATTTGCTTTTAGTGCATCTTCTACTTTTTGTGGGTCAACCGCTGTTCCCCAGCTGTCGTTAACAACAACGGGCGTTGCCCCGCAGCGAATGACATTTTCCAACATTCTTGTACCGAATACTCCATTAATACAGACAATCACTGTATCGCCGGGTTCAACCAGATTAACAAAACAAGATTCCATTCCTGCCGAACCGGGTGCTGATATTGCACTGGTTAATACGTTTTTTGTTTGAAATGCGTACTGTAGTAATTGCTTGACCTCATCCATTAGCTGTATGAATGTTGGGTCTAAATGACCAACGGTGGGTTTTGATAAAGATTGTAATACGCTGGGATAAACATTGGATGGACCCGGTCCCATTAGTGTCCGTTGTGGGGGGTAAAAAGAAGTGATTGTCATAATAAATTATTCTCCCGAAGAACTTGTTGTACGGTTTCACCAAAAGATGAAGGATTTGGTGCAATGGTTACGCCTGCTGCTTCCAATACACTGATTTTTTCTGCAGCGGATTCGCCTACGGTGGATACGATTGCCCCAGCATGTCCCATGCGTCTGCCTTTGGGCGCACTTAATCCTGCTATGTAGCTAACCACAGGTTTTTTCATCTCTGTTTTAATATAGTGTGCCGCTTCTGTTTCTTGTGGTCCGCCAATTTCACCAATCATTAATACCATATCGGTTTCTTTGTCTTGATTAAAATAAATCAATATGTCTTTAAACGAAGCTCCATTAATGGGGTCGCCCCCTATTCCCACGCTTGTTGAAATTCCGATATCCAAGCTTTTCATTTGTTCTGCTGCTTCATAGCCCAATGTTCCTGAGCGTGATACAACGCCAACCCGACCACGCTTGTAAATATGCCCCGGCATAATGCCTACCAATGCTTCTCCCGGGCTAATTGTGCCCGCACAATTAGGTCCAGTTAGTAACATTCGGTCTTCGTATTTAAATCGCCGCATAAAACGTTTTACGCGCACCATATCCAATGCAGGAATGCCATCGGTTATGCAAACACAGTAGCGAATGCCATATTCGGCAGCTTCCATAATGGAGTCGGCGGCAAATGGTCCCGGTACAAAAATAACGCTGGTGTCTGCACCTGTTTTGTTGGTGGCTTCGGAAACCGAGTTAAATACAGGAAACCCATCAATGGTTGTACCGCCTTTGCCCGGCGTTACCCCCCCGACAATATTGCTTCCGTAATCGCGCATTTCTTTTGCATGAAAAAGCCCGATTCGTCCGGTAATTCCCTGTACTAATATTTTAGATTTTTCGTCTACTAAAATTGACATGTTATTTATACCCTTTAACTTTTTATGCAGTTGACTGCTTTTGTGGCAGCATCTGCTAATGAATTTGCGACGATTAACGGCAATCCGCTGTTGTTTAAAATTTCCATTCCTTTTTCAACATGCGTTCCTGACAATCGCACAACCACTGGCAGCGTGATATCGAGTTTGGTATATGCCTGAATAATACCTTCGGCAACCCAATCGCAACGATTAATGCCCGCAAAAATATTAATCAAAATAACCTCAACATTTTCATCTTGTAATACAGCCTGAAATGCCATACGAACACGATCAGGTGAAGCACCACCGCCAATATCCAAAAAATTAGCCGGTTCACCATTAACCAATTTAATCATATCCATTGATGCCATCGCCAAACCAGCACCATTAATAATACAGCCGATGTTTCCGTCTAAACCGACATAGCTTAATCCTCTATCGGCAGCGTAGCTTTCTCGTGCATCTTCTTGTGACTTGTCTCTTAACTCGGCAATTTCGCTGTGCCGAAACAATGCATTTTCGTCAAAGGTCATTTTGGCATCTAGTGCCAGTAACCTATTGTTTGTTGTTAAAACCAGCGGATTGATTTCTAGTAATTCGGCATCTAAATCGTAAAACGCCCGATAGCAGTTGAGTATGATGTCGCTCATTTCTCTGACATTATCATTCATGCCCAAATCATAGGCGATTTTTCTTGCATGAAAAGGCTTTATTCCAGTTGCCGCATCAATCGCCAAGCTGATAATGGCTTCAGGTTTTTTTTCGGACAGCTCTTCAATATCCATGCCACCCTCAGCCGAGGCCACAATCATCACCCGCTCTGTTTTACGGTCAAGTACAAAACCTAAGTAAATTTCTTGCATTATTTCGGTGGCTTGCTCAATATATAAACGCTGTACCAGCTTACCCTTAGCGCCCGATTGATGTGTTTTTAACATTGAGCCTAACAGACTGGTTGCGACAGTTCTAACTTCTCTATCATCTTGACACAATTGCACGCCTCCCGCCTTACCGCGACCACCAGAATGAACTTGTGCTTTAACAATAAACCCTTGTCCGCCGATTTCAAGGGCACGATAGCCCGCCTGTTCAGGGCTATAGGCAATCCCACCGGGTGCCATCGGAAGGCCATAATTGCTTAATATTTCTTTTGCCTGATATTCATGTATATCCATTACTATTCCCTTTAAGTATTTTTGTTGATAATCGCGGCATTGATATTTATAATATTTTGAGCCATTCGTGCCGATGCCGCATCAATCATACGACCGTCTAATTGTGCTGCCCCTTTTTTGTTTTTGGCAGCTTCTTCTAATGCGGAGAGTATTCTTTGTGCTTTGTCTAGTTCAGATTCTGATGGGGTAAATATTTCATTGACCAAATCCACTTGGCTAGGATGAATTGCCCATTTCCCTTCAATGCCTAAAGCTCTCGCTCTTTTGGCAGCGTCCATAAAACCATCTGGGTCTGAAATATCTCCAAAAGGTCCATCAATTGCTCTTAAGCCATTGGCACGACAACATACCACCAACTGAGACAAGGCAAAATGCCATTGGTCGCCTGGATAATCCGGATTTAGACCGCCAATATTAACAGTTCTGGCACGACAACTAGCCGCATAATCAGCAACCCCGAAATGTAACGCCTCCAATCGCGAACCAAATTGTGCAATGGAATGAATATTAGACATGCCAAGCGCTGTTTCTATCAGTGCCTCAACAGCAATTTTATGCGGTAGTTGTAGGGATTCTTCAATTTGTGATAACAACACTTCAACGCAATATAAATCATCAGCAACGCCAACTTTTGGCACTAAAATAGTGTCGATAAACGAACCGGCTTGTTCAACGCAATCGACAACATCCCGATACATATAATGTGTATCCAGCCCGTTGATACGAATACTAAGGGTTTTGCCACTTTCTCGCCAATCCAAATCATTGAGGGCTTCAATAATATTTTTTCTTGCCGGCAGCTTTTCGTCAGGCGCAACAGCATCTTCTAAATCAAGGAAAACAAAATCTGCACTAGAGTGAAAGGCTTTTTCAATCATGCTTGGATTGGAGCCGGGAACTGCTAATTCACTGCGTTGTAATTTAAACGGGCATGGCTTGGGGATGGTGTAACTCATAAAAATCCTTTCTGTAGTTTTATGCACCAGAGATAAAACAATCAGTTTTACGAAAACTAATTTCAAACGTGCATATTAACATTTTAAAGGTTTATTTACCCCCTAAAAAAGGAAAAATACGATTTAACGCAAAATCGGTTTGCGTATAGATATTCATAACATAAAATTGGCGGAGAGAGTGGGATTCGAACCCACGATGCGGTTTCCCGCATACACGCTTTCCAGGCGTGCGCCTTCGACCGCTCGGCCATCCCTCCGCTGGGAAACGTCTATTCTATCAAAAGGCGGTGGCTATGCTGTCCTTACTAAAGATAGAATTTTCAGAAATTGTTAGAAATGGCTAAAATTCGATATTAACCCACCATTCTCGTACGAAACAAAACCAAAAGGCGTTAAATTTTTACAATACTTTGACTCCCGCTATGCAACATAACCCTAAAATTACTCAAGTAACCGCACATGTTGCGCATAACTAACAGAAATAAACATGATAAACAATGTCGTCAAGTGCAGTAAATATTTAAATTGTACTATAATTAGGTTCATGCCTAAAGATAAATACCTAAAAAATTATGGATATTATAGAGTCACCGCAATTTCGTTTTGAACTAACCACTGATGGGCTCCAAGTACAACCCAATCATGCTAAAAACAATGTATTGCTGCCCTGGATTTGGTTACGCGACCATTGCCGTGCAACACATTCTTATAATCAAGAAACATCGCAACGACGACATACTCCTTTAGAACTTGACCTCAATATATCAGCAAACGCACTGCAATGGGAAAATTCGGAGGACGAACTAGTCGTACAGTGGAATAACAAAGAAACTGCCAGCCGCTACCCCAGCAGTTTTTTTCATGACATCATTAACACTGACGGCATATCAAAATTTGGCGATTGTTATATTGAACCGAAATTATGGAATGCCACCACCTTGAACAACGCCCTCCCTTTTGCTGAATTTCAGGCAATTGCCGATGGTGACTCTGCATGGCTGATGCAGCTGGCAGAATATGGATTTGTCATTATTCAGAATGCATCACCAAACATGGAAAGCGTACAGGTGATTGCCGATACCATTGGTCATATCCGCGAAACAAATTTTGGGGGCTTGTGGACACTGGAATCAGGCAGTAACAAACATCAAGATACGGCATACGGCTACGAAGCACTCGGTGCACATACCGACTCTACTTACTGCCCCGATGCCCCGGGCTTACAGCTTTTACTTTGCGCCGAATCAGCTGAAAAAGGCGGAGAAAGCACTCTGGTTGATGGTTATAAAATTGCTGAAATAATTCGCAACGAAGATCCCGCGCTCTATGATTTGCTCCGCACTTTATCAATTCCTGCTGAATACCTAGAAACGGATACACATTTGCGTGCGAGCCGACCAATGTTTTACCATAGCCCCGAATCAGGCCGATTAACACAGGTTTCCTATAATTGTTACGATCGATCGGCATTCCTGCCACCTTTGAATCAAATGCAACAATTTTATTTGGGAGTGCGTCGCTTTCACGAACTATCCCAAGATAATAAAATGACTTGGAAATACAAATTGCAATCTGGTGAAGCCATTTTATTTGACAATTGGCGGCTGTTGCACGGTCGATGTTCTTTTGCGGGATACCGCAAATTTCATGGGTGCTATCTAAATCGCGAAACGCTCCAAAGCCGATTGCGTGTTACATTCAATAAAACTATATAACCATTTATTACAAGGAGGAAAAACATGGTAAAAAACAAAAATAAAATTCTATCAACTTTATTATTAGGCATTTTGCCGCTGATTAGCACACCAACTTTTGCAGGTGAAGTACTGGATCGCGTCATGAGTAAGGGTGTATTGCAGGTCTCGAATGATGCACAGTGGCCACCACAATCCTTTATCAACGACAATAACGAAATGGACGGATTCGATGTCGATGTTGCCAAAGAAGTAGCCAAGCGACTCGGGGTTAAAATTGAGTTTGTCAATCCTGAGTGGTCAATCATTACCGCTGGTAACTGGGTTGGTCGCTGGGATTTATCGATTGGCTCAATGACCCCCACCGCTGACCGCGCCAAGGTGTTGGACTTTCCTGCTGTTTACTACTACACACCAGCGGCAGCGGCCGTACACAAAGATTCAGCGAGCACCAAGCCGTCTGATCTTTCAGGTAAAAAAATTGGCGTAGCAACTGGCACAACTTATGAATTTTACGTGACCAAAGATTTGGAAATTTTTCAAGCACCTAAATTCAATTTTCTCATCGAGCCGGGTGAACTTTATTCGCTGGAAAATACCCATCTCCTACTGGAAGATTTGAAACTGGGTGACGGGGTGCGCATAGACGGTGTTGTCGGCAATATGCCCACCATGCTCGCAGCCATTGAAAACGGCTTTCCGATTCGTATATTGACCCCACCTGTCTTTTACGAACCGCTGGCACTCGCCATCGACAAAGGCGACAAGGAGTTTTCAAAAAAGCTGGCTGACATTGTTGCCAATATGCATAGCGACGGTACATTAACCCGCTTATCAAAAAAATGGTACGGCGTTGATTACTCCAAAGTGCAATAAATAGTCAAGAGGCAGTTATTCGGTTAAAAATAAGAAGATAGGGCATTATGCACGCCGATACCGTTATTGGTGATACCCTTGTACATCAACCACGTTTCATCGTTGGCTTATTCTTAATCGTTGCTGTTTTTTTCTATTTTATTGACTTCAGTAAAGGGGGCTTGGCACAGGTCATTTTACCTTTATGGGGAGGCGATGTATCTGAAGCAAATCCTTTGTTTCAGTGCATGGCGGCTATCTTATTTTCCGGTTTGTTTTGCGTAAACATCATCATCTTAGGGTGTTTACCAACCAAGTGGCAAATTGGCATTGTTTGGTTGGAATTAACCAGTTCATTTATTACGTTCTTTCTGATTTTTGATCTTAGTTTCAGTTTTATTTATAGCAAATTATGGATATTGATCAGTAAAGGCATGATAACCACCCTTTACGTGTCTGCAATATCCATCTGCATCGCGTTTGTCATTGCCATTATTGGTGCCATTGCTAAATTATCGGGCAATGGCTTTGCGGTTGCTATCGCTGGCTTTTATACGTCATTTTTTCGCGGTTTACCGCTTTTGATGCAAGTCTATTTGATTTACCTTGGCTTACCGCAGTTAGGCTACGTCGTTACCGCAATTCCCGCAGGAATTGCTGCACTGTCATTGTGCTACGGTGCCTACATGACTGAAATTTTTCGGGCAGGGATTGAAAGCATCCCAAAAGGTCAGTGGGAAGCCTCACGTGCTGTTGGATTGCGATTTAGCACAATTATGCGCCGAATAATCCTGCCGCAAGCGGCTCCGGTAATCATTCCACCAACCGGAAATCAGTTTATTGCCATGCTCAAGGATTCTTCTTTGGTGTCCGTTATAGGGGTATGGGAACTGATGTTTTTGGCAAAAAGATTGGGTGGTAAAACTTTTCAACACATGGAAATGCTCATCACGGTTGCCATCATTTATTGGATACTCACCATGGTGTTGGAAGTCATTCAAGAGCGAATCGAAAAACATTATCGCAAACGTTAGTAAATAAAAAAATTATGAATCCTTTTATATTTGAAATGGCAATGACCGATGAATAGCACGGCTAAACCGATTATATCGATCCAACATATTGATAAATTTTATGATCAATTTCATGCTTTAAAAGATGTTTCACTGGACGTCTTTACGGGAGATAAAATTGTTATTTGTGGTCCATCTGGGTCTGGGAAATCCACTCTTATTCGCTGTATCAATCGCCTAGAATCGCATCAAAAAGGCGAAATTATCGCGGCAGATATGCGACTACACACGTATATGAAAGATGTACATTTGTTACGCGCCAATATCGGCATGGTGTTTCAAAGTTTTAATTTATTCCCGCATTTGACCATCATGGAAAACCTCACTGCTGGTCCTAAATGGGCACTCAATATTTCGCAAGAACAAGCGAATAAGACGGCACGCACATTTTTAGAACGCGTAAAAATTCCGGAGCAAGCGGACAAGTATCCCGGACAGTTATCTGGCGGTCAACAACAGCGGGTTGCTATTGCTCGCGCCTTGTGCATGAATCCAAAAGTTATGCTATTTGACGAACCCACTTCCGCATTAGACCCAGAAATGGTTGCAGAGGTTTTAGAGGTTATGACTGATCTTGCCAAGTCGGGGATGACCATGATTTGCGTTACACACGAAATGGGCTTTGCTCGCGCGATTGCAGATAAAATAATTTTTATGGATGACGGAAAAATTGTCGAAAGTGCAGAACCTGAAGAATTTTTTACCAATCCTCAAAACCCACGTGCTCAGCATTTTTTAAATCAAGTACTTGTTTAGTCCCATAATCTTGTGATTAGGATTTTCTCTAAAAGATAGTTTGTTATCATTGTAACATTGCAGTATTAATTGCTATGGTGTTTTAAACTTCAGTGACTTTAGAGGTCGTTGATGGTTGTAATACAACATAAATGTCATCAGATGTCTTTTGAGTTGTTTATAAATCAACGGATAGTCAAAATCATGATGGCTGGTAAGTAAAACACAACATGCGAAATGGTTACGGCTATACCGATTATGGCTCCCCGAGTAGGACTCGAACCTACGACCCAGTGATTAACAGTCACTTGCTCTACCAGCTGAGCTATCGAGGAAAATTGAAGCGTTATTATAACATTGTCTTACGTGGTCTTTTTATAATGAATGGCTCGAAATGTTATAAAAATTGTTGTATTGTTCGGATTTTATTGAGTGCAAAGCCATTGGGTTGGTTGTGGATTGATTACGGATTAGTGGCAGGATTTATTATATTTTTTGAGTCGCCAATAGTTGTATGGTAGGGGCGTGATGTAACCGGCTAATAGAGCGGGGGGTATTACCCACCAAGTTAAAATAGCACCGCCGGTGAGAGCGTAGTCGGTGCTGTTCATGGCGACTTCCATTGCAATCATCGATATAAAACTCATTCCAAAGGCTGTTTTTAATGCAAGTGCAAATTTCATTTTTGCGCGCATTAATATAAATGTTTCTAAAATAATACTGGTGGTTAGTCCGTTGATAATGGCTAAGCCCATGACTATTAAAACGGCTGTTTCGGGGGAGTTAAATTGAAAGTAGGCTATTGTTCCAAAGTCGCCAATTGAACACCCTATTAAACACCATAGTGTGTTTATGCTACTGCGTCGCCATGTGTGTTTACATGACCAAAAGTTGGGTTGTGATTCAATCATAATAGGGTGTTTGCTGTAATTGGTAAGCACCGATTTTTTAGTGCGGGGAGTTGTTGTCGGTGCAGGTCTTGTTTTTCGTTGTTTATAGTGGCGGTTATAATTTGTGGAGTGGCGTTGGTGGCTTCGGTAATTATACTGCCCCATGGGTCAATTATCATGCTGTGTCCATACGTTTGGCGATTGCCCGGATGCGTGCCTGCTTGGGCAGCACCAATAACATAGCATAAATTTTCGACAGCACGGGCGCGTAATAATAATTCCCAATGGGCTTTTCCGGTGACTGGAATAAAGGCAGAGGGTATAACAATGATGTCGGGTTGTTGCATGCTTCGGTATAGTTCGGGAAAGCGAAGGTCGTAACAAATGGATAGCCCAATCCGCCCAAAAGGAGTGGCGGTTGTTTTTACTTGTGTTCCTGCGGTGATTGTTTGCGTTTCATCAAAATGTCCACTTTCATCATGAAAGCGAAAGAGGTGTATTTTGTCGTAGCGGCAAAGCCTTTGTCCGTTAGCGT
The DNA here is from genome assembly GCA_965243565.1 of Gammaproteobacteria bacterium. Lineage (GTDB taxonomy): Bacteria > Pseudomonadota > Gammaproteobacteria > Tethybacterales > Persebacteraceae > CBDEVH01. Next base: position 1,447,501 of record OZ251571.1, on the reverse strand, counting down.
CATAAACCATACAACTCGAAAAAACGCGAGCGGGGTCTTGATTGTTTTTAATGGGGATGCTACCCCCAATTAAATGGATTTTTTTGGCTTTGGCGGTTTGTGCTAAAAAGTCTTGCACCATGCCTTTGCCGTCTTCTTCGGCGATATTTATTTTTAGTTTTTCATCGGCACTTAGGGCGGAAAAAAACTCGGGTAGTACCACTAGATTGGCTCCCGCTGCAACGCTATCGGTGATTAATTGTTCGGCTTGTTGTAGGTTATCATTAACCGAATCGGTTGATGTCATTTGAATACACGATACGCGACATTGTTTTTTTATGGTCATTATTTTATTATACTGATTATGAAACCAAAAATCTCTACTTCGTGTAGTCTTGTTTGGGTATAAATGCCATAATATCAGATAAAATAACGTTAAGGCTGTATATATGCAATGGTGAATTTTAGTATCCGTATTGCTCTAAAGATGAGTGTGCAGTGTCTTATTTATTTTAATTTGCAATTTTTAAGGATTTTTTATGAAAAGTAGAACACGTGTAGTAGTTATTGGTGGCGGTGTTGTTGGCGTTTCTACGCTATATCATCTAACAAAAAAGGGTTGGTCTGATGTGGTATTGCTTGAGCAAGCTGATTTAACATCTGGTTCAACATGGCATGCAGCGGGCTTGTTGCCGTTGTTTAATATGTCGTATTCAGTGGGGCAGGTGCATAAATATTCGGTTAAGTTGTACAATAGTCTTGAAGCAGAAACAGGATTAAATCCCGGTTTAAGCGTGGTGGGTAATATCCGCTTGGCAATGACCGAAGATAGAATGGACGAGTATCGTCAGTACGCAGCAGTTGCTGCTACGATTGGTATTGAGGTTAAATTTTTAACGCCTGCTGATGTAAAGGAATTGTGGCCTTTGTGTTCTACCGAGGGTTTGGTGGGGGCTATTGTTCATCCTGAAGATGGTTATATTCAGCCTGCTGATTTAACGTTTTCATTGGCAAAGGGCGCACGTAATGGTGGTGGTGAAATTTATACCCGTACTCGTGTGGTGGGTATTGATCGCACTGCGGGTGAGTGGGTGGTTTCGGTAATAGATAAAAAAGGCGATTCCCATTCTATTACTTGCGAACATATTGTAAGTGCCAGTGGTAATTATGCTCGCCAAACTGGTGCGATGGTGGGGTTGGATATTCCTGTTATCCCAGTTGAGCATCAATATATCGTAACGGGTGAGATTCCCGAGTTAATGGAGCGTCGCGCACAGGGCTTGCCTGAAATGGGTGTATTGCGTGAATCCGATGGTTCTTGGTATATGCGCGAGGAGCGTGGCGGACTTATTTTAGGTCCTTATGAAAAAGGGGCACCAGCTTGTTATGTGAATGGTCCTGCCGAAGGTACTGAGCGTGAGTTATTTGAGAGTGATTTAGAGCGGTTAATGCCACATATTGAGTCGGCTATTCGCCGTGTGCCGTGTTTTGAAAAAGGGGGCGTTAAAGAAGTGTATAACGGTGCTATTTGTTATACCCCTGATGGTAGCCCAATTATCGGTCCTGCCTGGGATTTGCCTAATTTTTGGATTAACGAAGGACATAGCTTTGGTATTACGGCTGCTGGTGGTGCTGGTTGGCAGTTGGCAGAATGGATTGTGGATGGCGAACCAACGATTGATATGTTGGGGGTTGATCCACGTCGCTTTGGTGATTACGCAACCAAGTCATTTTTGGTTGAAAAAAATGAAGAGTCGTATGCTAGTGTTTTTACCGTTCATTACCCAGACGAAGAGCGTGAGGCAGGTCGCCCACTAAGACAAGCACCTTGCTATGATAGACAAAAAGCACAAGGGGCGGTGTTTGGACAAAAATTTGGTTGGGAGCGAGCAAATTGGTTTGCCCCTGCTGGTGTCGAACAAAAAGATCATTGGTCGTTTAGACGTTCTAAATGGTTTGAACATGTGGGTAACGAAGCCAAGCATGTTGCTAATCATGTGGGTGTTTTGGATATGTCAGCGTTTGCAAAATGTCGTATTAAAGGGTCAGGTGCTCTTGCGTTTTTAGATGGTTTAGTGGCGAATAAATTGCCTAGTAAAGACAGTCGTATTTCGTTGTGCCATGCTTTAAATACCCGTGGTGGTGTGCACTCTGAATTTACGATTTATCGTGAATCACATGATTCTTATTATTTGGTTTCTGCTGGTGCGCTTCAGCGTTTAGACCATGATTGGATTAAAAAACACATGCCAACGGATGGCAGTGTTCAATTTGAGAGCATGACCAATCAGCGTGGTGTGCTAATAGTAGCAGGACCATCAGCCCGTGCATTGATGCAAAAAGTATCACCTCGTACCGATTATTCAACGGCGGCGTTTCCTTGGTTGTCAGGGCAGTGGGTAGATGTTGGTTTGGCTCCTTGTTTGGCTATTCGTGTTAATTTTGTGGGCGAATTAGGGTGGGAGTTACATCATCCTATCGAATACCAAAACCATATTTATGATGCATTGATGAGTCATGCAGACGAGCTTAATGTTAAGCCGTTTGGTATTCGTGCGATGGACAGCCTACGTGTTGAAAAATCTTATAAATTGGTAGGACAAGAATTGTCGATTGAGTACGCTGCTTATGAGAGCGGATTACACCGATTTGTACATCTATCAAAGGGTGATTTTATTGGTCGTGATGCATTGCTAGAATGGGAAAAATCAGGTTTTAAAAACCAAAGCGTTACACTGGAAGTGCATGATGTTGTTGATGCAGACCCATTGGGTAATAATGCAATATTCCATGAAGGCAAAATGGTTGGACGAGCAACCAGCGGTAATTTTGGTTTTCGTCTACAAAAATCATTGGCATTGGCAATGGTTCCACCATCTTTGTCGGCAGTGGGCACTGAGTTTGAGATTGATGTTTTAGGTAAGCTTCATCGTGCAACTATCTTACCCGAATCGCCTTACGATACTAAAAACGAAAACCTACGTGACTAAAAAATCGAATAAAACGTTAGTCGGCGCTTATACTTGGGCGATAGTTGGTTTTATATTAGGCTATTGGGGAGGGCATCGGCATTATTTAAGGCACCACATAACTGGTTTTTTGTTAAGTGCGTTGTTGCTTTCGGGCTTTGTTGTTATTCTTTATACTTATGTTACAGCAGCGATTGCTGTACTTCAATCCGCTGCGAGTTCACTACAAGGTGGAGCAACTGATTTTAATGATTTAGACAGCATGATGTCAGTTATGACAGAAACCGAAATACCTTTACTTGGAATTTTATTGATAGCAGCAGCAGGGCTATGGTGGTTTATAGATTTAATTATAATGAAGCGTTTGCTAGATGATTACAACAAAAAAACAAGTAATTGAAATACTTGGCTATTTGTCGGTAGAATATCGCTATTAGGAGTTAATGTAAAATGTCTAAATATATTGTAGTTGTTCACAAATGGCTAATGTCATTATTATTATTAGATCTATTAAAGGGCTTGTTTTTAACGGGTAAGAACTTTTTTAATCCTAAAATAACGATTCAATTTCCTGAAGAAAAGACACCACAAAGCCCTCGTTTTAGAGGATTACATGCGTTAAGACGATACCCGACAGGCGAAGAGCGTTGTATAGCCTGTAAGCTATGTGAGGCGGTTTGTCCAGCACTGGCTATTCATATTGAATCCGAAGTTCGTGATGATGGTACACGCCGTACTTCCCGCTATGATATTGACATGACAAAATGCATTTTTTGTGGCATGTGCGAAGAAGCTTGCCCAGTTGATGCCATTGTTGAGACTCATGTTTTAGAATACCATGGCGAAAAACGAGGCGACTTATACTATACCAAAGATATGTTGCTGGCGGTCGGTGACCGTTTTGAAAACGAAATTGCTGAGGCTCGTAGAGAAGATTCCGCTTATCGTTAGGGTAATATTTTCTTTATCCTATCTTCCATGTATTACTTATTAAGATTACTAACCTGTATTTGTGCGATTTGTATTTTTACAACATCGCCGGTCTTGGCACAAGAAAAAAATGAAGCAGGGCAAAATTCAGCAATTGATTTGCCAACAGAAGAAAGAATACGTCGGCACTTAGAGAATGAAGTTTTTAGACTCGAAAGAGAGCTCAGTAACCAAAACGAATATAATTTACGACGGTTAGAAATCGTCGAACAGCAGATTAACCAATCAAAATACCATATTGATAGAGTTATTTTAATACTGGCATTGTCAATGTTACTTGTGTTTTTGCTTTTTGCAAATAACATTCGCCTTCGTCAAAAAAACGCACATGAAAAAATCGCCAAAATGACGGAAGATGCGAAAAATATAATGCGCGATATTATGCGTGAATTGAATCGTCCAGAAATGGAATATTTGCGCGTTAGTCAGTTATTGCGTCGGTTATTGCGTCGTTTGCGTTCGCACAAAGAGCGAGCATTGACAAGTAAAGAACAAATTCTTGAAGTACGAAAAGCCAGTAATGACCCGTTTTTACCTACATCACTCCATTTTATTGCGCGTGTTTTAGAGGCAGAATATGACCAAAAATGGAATATTGCATTGCAAATGTTAGACCAATTACGAGAGATGGATGCCAAAGATCCTGATGTTTTAATCCATTTATCGCATGTCCATAAAAACATTGCCGAGCATTCGTATGACGATAAAAAAGTGCGCAGTAAACATCAACGGTTATCCTACGAATTTTATGCACAATTTGCTGCTCTTATGCAATCGGATGAAATATCTGAGGCATTGGTATTGCCACCAATGGAAAAAGTTAACAAATCGCCAAAATCACAGATTACGCCAGCAGCATTAGAAGATGGTTTGATAGAAGATAGTGTGATAACAGAGTTTGAAGAAGAAATAATAGCAGTAAAGGTGGCAAAACCAACCTCAATTCCTAAACATGTACCAGTATCGCTACCTGTGCCTGTGGTAGAAAATAACCCTGTGCTTGCCCTTGAAGCCATACCGGTATCTCAACCAGAAGTCAAGATGCAGCCAGAAGTCAAGCCGCAACCAGAATCACTTCCCGTAGTACCAATCAACGCGGAGAAAAAGAAATCAGCGCCAGTAAAAAACAGACCGATCGAAGTATTTTCCCTGCCTAAACAAAAGTTGGGTGATGATAAGGACAAACAAATACTGACGGCAACTCAAAAAACGGCAATTGAACTTATTGCTGATGCCAAAGAAAAAGCAGCCGCACAAGAAAAAGCAGCAGCACAAGAGGAAGCAGCCGCACAAGAGGAAGCAGCCGCACAAGAAAAAGCAGCCGCACAAGAGAAAGCAGCCGCACAAGAGAAAGCAGCCGCACAAGAGGAAGCAGCCGCACAAGAGGAAGCAGCCGCACAAGAGAAAGCAGCCGCACAAGAGGAAGCAGCCGCACAAGAGAAAAGCAGCCGCACAAGAGAAAGCAGCCGCACAAGAGGAAGCAGCCGCACAAGAGAAAGCAATAGCCAAAGAGAAAGCAGCCGCACAAGAGAAAGCAATAGCCAAAGAGAAAGCAGCCGCACAAGAGAAAGCAATAGCCAAAGAAAAAGCAGCCGCACAAGAGAAAGCAGCCGCACAAGAGAAAGCAATAGCCAAAGAGAAAGCAGCCGCACAAGAGAAAGCAATAGCCAAAGAAAAACAAATTGCCAAAGAGAGAGCCAAGAAACAGAAAAAGGCAACAGAAAGATCAAGTTTTTCGAATTGGAAAGACGTGATTGCAAAATCAATTAGCAATGCCGGTGAAGCCATGAAAGGCGCCCCATCCGACGATTTGCCATTTTTACCTGTGCCTACATTGTCAGATGTACCTAGCGAAGGTAAGCCAGTGGAAATAATGATGTGGAATTTAATCCGCAAAGGCGATACAATAATGCAAAAGGCAACCAAATCCAGAAGCCTAAAAGAGCGAAATTCTTTGATTGATAAGGCTCTTACCTGTTATGCACAGGCACAAGCAAATAAAACCAATGAGGTGTTGTATCTAAATTGGGGGATTACTTTGTTGGCTAAAGCGTTGCATGTTAGCGAGAAAAAGCAAGCACCTTTTTATAATGCGGCGGTTGATAAATTTATGGCTGGTAATGTGGTTGCCCCTCATCATTTTGATTTTCATATTGCTACATTGTATGCCATTATTGGTAATAATGAAGAGTGTCTAAAATGGCTTAAAGTGTCACAAGCAAATAATGTACTCGATGTTGAATCGTTAAAAATAGCACCTGATTTTGATAAGGTAAGACATGAACCTTGGTTTGATCAATTTTTAAATAGCTAAATCTATGAATAAAATTTTCTTTATTCAACAGGATTTTATTGTTGGTCATATCCAGCACAATCAAAACACTATTATTAATGGCTGTCGAGACGCCTTGGAGGCGGGTGCGCGTATTGTTATAACGCCCGAATTATCGCTTACGGGGTATATCCCTGAAGACAGGTTGTATGGCAACGCTTTGTACGAAAGCATACAACAATCTTTGGCTACTTTGTGTGCCGAAGTTCCTTCGTCTCTTGCGTTGTTGGTGGGGCTGCCTATAAAAGAGAATAATAAAATCTATAATGCAGTGGTTTTAATACAAAACGGGCAGGTGCAAGCGACGTATAAAAAAAACAAACTACCTAATAATTCGGTGTTTGATGAGTGTCGCTATTTTACGCCGTCAGATAATCCACCTTTGATATTTATGGTGGATGATGTATCTTATGCAGTGCAAATTTGCGAAGATTTATGGCACGAAGACCAAGTTCGGCAATTAAAGTCATTAAAAGTCAGTAATGTGCTTGCATTAAACGGCTCGCCGTTTTATTGGGGTAAGCAGCTGCTACGTGAAAACAAAATGCAGGCGATTAGTCAAGCATTAAATGCGACGGTGTATTATATTAATAGTGTTGGCGGACAAGACGATTTGGTTTTTGACGGTGCTTCATTTGCGATGAATGCCAATGGACAATTATTGGGCAGAATGCCCGCATTTACGGCTTGCAATGGCTTTGTCGATTCAATAGTGGCGTATCCGTCAAAATATGAGGCGATATATGAAGCATTAAAAATCGGGTTACAAGCGTATTGTAAAAAATCGGGCTTAAATAACGGCGTGATTTTGGGGCTATCAGGAGGTGTTGATTCTGCATTGGTGGCAACGATGGCAGTGGATGCATTGGGCGCGGATGCGGTCAATAGCGTGATGATGCCAACACAATACACCTCACAAACAAGTTTGGATGCTGCTGCTTTATTGGCTAAAAATCTCACTATTAATTATTCATCTGTCGCTATTGGTGATATTACCGATGCTTGTCATGCTGCTGTTGGCTCGTTATTGGTTCAACAACAAAACGATGTAACAGCTGAAAATATCCAAGCCCGAACGCGTGGCTTGTTGTTGATGGCACTGGCTAATAATCATCAATGGTTATTATTGGCAACGGGCAATAAAACCGAAATGGCATGTGGGTATGCCACTTTATACGGTGATATGTGCGGCGGCTTTGCCCCTATTAAAGATGTATTAAAAACAGAAGTATGGGCGTTATGTCGTTATATTAACGAACAAGCAGGGTGGAATCGTATTCCGACAATTATTATTGAAAGAGCACCTAGTGCAGAATTGCGTGATAATCAAACCGATCAAGATACCTTGCCAGCGTATGATGTTTTGGATGAAATATTAACTGTTTATTTGGCACAGGGGGATTCATCCGTTGTTGCCAATTGCCATGGCAGTGCCCTGTGCGATGATGTTTATCGGCGTTTACATCAAAGTGAATTTAAACGAAAGCAAGCCCCTATAGGCACAAAGATTAGTGAAATCGCATTTGGCAAAGATTGGCGTATGCCCATTGCCAATGCTTTGTTTGATGACAAACCATAAGCCCTTTATTTGGAAATCAACCGGGGTTGCTAGCACAACACAGTTTGCCGAGCGTGTGGCTCAATTTTTACCTCACTCTATTATTGTCTATTTGTCGGGAGACTTAGGGGCTGGTAAAACATTGTGGGTGCGTTCGTTATTGCGTGCTTGTGGTGAGCGTGATACGATTCCCTCACCTAGCTATGCTTTGGCTTACACGTATATTGTCAATAACAAAACCTTTCATCATTTTGATTTTTATCGCTTGCAAAACGCACCAGCGGGCGATGATTTGTTAGAATTAATGGATGATACTTCAGCACTGTGTTTTATTGAGTGGCCCGAAATGGCAATTGATTTGAATCCCCCCGATATTTGGCTAAAATGGACGATGTTCGATGATGATAATCGCCAAATAAATTGCCAAGCACACACCGAAAAAGGGCAATTGCTTTGTCAGCAAGTATTTGCATTATGACACGGCTAAAAATTTATTGGGCTTTTCTTTTTTGTGCGTTGCTGGTCAGTGGCAATGGCTCTTATGGTGCAGACAACAAACCACCCACCTTTAAAACCCGACTATGGGCAAGTGTTGACGGCACACGTTTGGTATTTGAAAGCGATGAAGTATTAAACTATTCGATTGCAAGTTATAACGAACCAGCACGCTTGGTGATTGATGTGATGTCGGCAAAAGGCAGAATTGATATAAAAAACAATTTATCACTGGCGAAAAATTATATTGAAGGTATGCGCACTTCTCGAAATTCCGAAACCACATTAAGGGCGGTATTTGACTTATCAGCAGCGGTGGATTATAAAGTTTCGCGCCTTAGTCCTTTTCGTGAATTTAAAAATCGTTTGGTCTTTGATATTAAACCGCAAGAAAAACCAGATTTATTATTGGCTTTAATAAAATCACTGGAAAGTAAGCCATTCATTGTTTTAATCGACCCCGGTCATGGAGGAGAAGATCCGGGGGCGGTTAGTCGCAAAGGCAATTACGAAAAAGACATTGTCTTATCCATTTCCAAAGAAATACAAAAAAATATTAACAAAAGAACAGGTTTTAAAGCCTTCTTAACGCGTGACCATGACAGGTTTGTTAAATTGTTTGATAGAGTAAATAGAGCGCACAGCCTTCATGCTGATGCGTTTATTTCTATCCATGCCGATTCGGTTAAATCACCCAAAGCACGAGGTTCATCGGTTTATGTCTTATCTGAAAAAGGGGCTACCAGCAAACATGCCAAACGCTTGGCAGAAGAAGCCAATCTATCCGATTTAATCGGCGGTGCAACAACCATTGATGATCCAGCATTAGATATAATTTTGCGAGAATTATCAAAAGATGGCAAAAACCGTGCTTCGCAATTATTGGCAACCCATGTATTAAAAAACATAGGAACAATTAATCATTTGCATAGCAAATCGGTTGAGGCGGCTGGTTTTGCTGTTTTAAAATCACCGTCTATACCGTCTATTTTAATCGAAACTGCTTATTTGAGCAATCCGACCGAAGAAAAAATTTTACTGGATAAAGCGTATCAAAAAAAATTGGCAATCGCTGTCGCTGATGCACTGGAAAAAGTTAAAAAACAAATTCATGTGGAATAATAATCGGCTAAAAACGCGCCAACGGTTTCAGTCGCCGCGCCTTCAATTCGTTGGTCAAACAGTCGTTCATTATTGGAAACACTAAGATTTAATTCAACGCAATGAGCACCAGCATCGCGGGCGAGTTGAACAAAATTAGCCGCAGGATACACATTACCCGATGTACCAATGGCAATAAATAAATCGCAGGAATCAAGCGATTGATGAATGGCATCCATGTAATACGGCATTTCGCCAAACCAAACAATGTCAGGGCGTAGCGTTCCGCTTTGCTCGCAATGGGTACATATAGAATAAGAATTAATGGCTTCTTGGGTATGTTGAACCGTTGAACAGTTCACACAACGCACATGCAGCAACTCGCCATGCATATGGTATAAATTTTGCGAGCCCGCGCGTTTGTGCAAATCATCTATATTTTGCGTAACCAATAAAAAATCATTAATATGCTGTGCTTCAAAATCTGCCAATGCTTGATGTGCTGCATTGGGTGCAACTGTTTTTAATTGCTGTCGTCTTTCATTATAAAAACGATGAACGCGTTCGCTGTCTTGGGCAAAACCTTCTGGTGTGGCAACCGCTTCAATAGGTTCGTTTTCCCATAAACCATCTTTGGCACGAAAAGTCGCCAAGCCGGATTCGGCAGAAATCCCCGCTCCGGTTAAGACGACAATATTCATTGGGCTGGATTGCTGGTATCGGTCTGCCCAAACAAAATTTTTGCGGCATCTTTATCGACAGTGGGGGCAACGTTAATGGCTTTGCCTTTGGCGTAAGCACGTTGCACTGCTGGTCTTTGCGCGATAATTTGCATCCAACGCTGCACATTGGGATATTGGTTTATGTCAATACCTTGTAGTTCATAAGGAATCGTCCATGGATAACATGCCATATCGGCAATTGAATAATCGCCACAAATATAATCTTGGTTCTCTAACTGCTTATTAAGTACGGCGTATAAACGTTTTGTTTCGTTTTTGTAGCGGCTAATGGCGTAGGGAATTTTTTCGGCAGCATAACTGTTAAAGTGATGATTTTGCCCTAACATAGGGCCTAAACCGCCCATTTGCCACATCAGCCATTGTAAAATAGTATAGCGTTGCTCGGTCGGATAAAATAGGCTTGTTTTTTCAGCCAAATAAATAAGGATAGCACCAGATTCAAACAATGAAATAGGGGTGGACGATTGCGCAGGCGTATGGTCGATAATGGCAGGAATGCGATTATTGGGAGAAAAAGATAAGAAAAAGTCCGAAAATTGATCCCCTTGCCCAATATTAATGGGAATAATCTGATACTCTAAATTTGCCTCCTCTAAAAAGAGCGTAATTTTGTGGCCATTGGGCGTTGTCCAGTAATATAAATCGATCATCGTTTTGCTTCCTTATTCTTTATTGGTTATACGTATTGGTTTGATATAAAGACAAGATTATAGTAGATTTATCATAAGCTCATTTGTGTTATTACAATTTGTGTAACATTAACAATCTAAAAAATTGAAAAATACAGACTGTCAAACGATTATAATAATTAACTCAAGTATTATAATCCAATGTTAAAACATTGGTAGATTACAGTCAAAAAAGAGATTTTGAAAAAAAAGGCTATACTTTAACACTATGATAAACAAGCATGAAAACTACGACATTTTAAATTTAATAGGTTATGGCTTATCAAAATTTGATAGTGCCTTTATCAATGAATTTGGTTTTTCTACAAAAACAGATTTTTATAAGTTTTGTGTTGAAAATAAAATTGCGGATACAACGGGAGTAGTAAAAAATAGAATGGATTTATTTGACCATTTTTTCCCTAATAAAAGAAGGGGATGGTGGCAAAAAGGAGATAGTTATATCCATAGAAAAAAGTTAATTGATAGTTTATTTGGAAATGAAAATGTTCAAAACTATGCAAACATCATTAAATTATATATGAGAGAATTTTTTGATATTAAAGGTATAGAAAAATGTGATGCTAGCCCGATAATAAAAACAAGATTCAAAAAATTACAAGAAACAGGATTAGAAGCAGAATTATTTTTTATGGGTAATTATCAATCAATAGATTTTTTTCAAGGAGGAACTTTAGAAGACGCAAGGCTTTATGGCGATGGTTATGATTTTCAGATAACCCTCAAAGATAATTCTTTTTTGACTGAAGTAAAAGGAATACGAGAAGAAAAAGGAAAATTTAGATTGACAGAAAACGAATACAACAAAGCAGTAGAATATAAGAACGACTATATTATTGCTTTAGTGTTAAATTTAAATAAAATTCCAAAAATATCACTAATTGAAGACCCTATTAAAAACTTAAAATTTCAAGAAAGAATAATTAAATCAAAGTATGTAAAAGAATACCATTTGCTAAAATCAATATGTTAGATATATGTTGATATTCTTACCTATCCAATCGTCTATTGCCTTACCTTCACCACCTCCAATTTTTGATGATTATTCTGTAGGGAGGATTAAAGTTTCTTTAGTTTTAATCCGCTCAATAGCGTATCCCAATTTGAAGCTGGATAGGAATATATTTTGTTAAAATAATCGTCAACTCTCTTTTGTTTTTGCTCTTTATCTAATTTTTTGAAGTCATCCTTAGACAGAGAGATAAACTGGTAAAACCCTTCTCCAGGTAGTCCCGTGCCTTTACTAATGACTAGAGCTTGAATGGGTGGTATATCTTTATTTTCCTGTCTCAACTCAATTATTGTTTTACCAATACATCCGAGAACATAATTCAAGTTACGTGGATTTGATACCTTTATTTTTTTAGCCAAATCTGAATAGGTAATGGGTTTGCCCTTAATTGCTTGCTTAACGAGAATTGGAAATGCTTTGCGTGCTTTTTGTTGATAGGGCTTTTCACCCCACAAAATATTTGAAATCTCATCTGTAATCATTTAATCTCCTTGGAATCTAATTATTAATTTATAGTATCTATTATATTACATAGATTACTATAAGGTTTTTGCCCCCCGTAAAGACGGCATGGTAATCGCCTTTTAATAGGTTTAGCGATATAATAATTCACTCAAGTATTAAACAGCGCGATATAAGCAGTGCCTATATGTGGCATTAGTTATATTTGAGTTCACTTTTATTTAGTTTTTTAAATAACGGTTTATAATTATAATAAGTTTTAAAACTTGGTTGAGAGAGCATTTAATAAATACCCAAAATTACAGTTATGACTGAACAAGAAAAAGGACTATAGCGGTCATACAAGAAATCATTGACCAAACCAGTCCCAGCGATGATGTCAAATATATCTATCGTGGCGAAAGTAAAGAGTTTGACCATCCACTAGCCACAGGGTTATACCGCCAATACTGTGTTAAAAGTGAAGATGAAAATGCTCCGCCCCCTATAGAAACCGAACATTTTTCAGTAATCGCTGTTGAAAAAGATATGGTAAAGCAAGCCAAACAACAACACTTTGAACCTAATACCACTGATATAGCGATACTAACTCAGCTACAACACTACGGCGGCAAGACCGCACTACTCGACTTTAGCTACAATCTGCATATTGCCTTATTCTTTGCCTGCGAAACTAATGCTAAAAAAGATGGTAGGCTCTATTTTTTTAAAGAGACTGACTTTGAGACAGTAACAGAAATTGATTACTCATCGCCTAAAGATAATAAACAAGTAGAAAGTACTAAAGATGAACTCATTGCCCCCACCAGTAAAAACAACCGTGTCATTTTTCAAAGTAGTGTGTTTGTTCATGCCAAACAAGGCAGGCTAAAGGTAAATAAAAAGCAATTTATTACTATAAAGAAAGAAGATAAAAAGCCTATCTTAGACTACCTACAGCACTACCACCATATTAACAGCCAGAGTATCTATAACGATTTACAGGGCTTTATTGCCAATCGAACCACTCATACCGATGCAAATATTGAATTTTATAGAGGCTATACAGCAAGCTAGCAATGGGGAATTTGATATTGCCATTAAGCACTATGGTAAAGCCATTGAACTTAATCCGCAGTTTGCAGGGGCATACAATAATCGTGGTAATGCTAAAGCTGACTTAAGGCAATTTATAGAGGCACTCGCCGATTTTGACAAAGCCATTACACTTAATCCACAGTTTGCAGGACATACCATAATCGTGGTAATGCTAAATTTAACTTAAAACAATTTGCAGAGTCAATTAACGATTTTGACGAAGCCATTAAATTTAATCCGCAGTTTGCTGATGCATACAATAATCGTGGTCTTGCTAAATTTAACTTAAAACAATTTGCGGAGGCAATTAACGATTATAACCAAGCCATTAGACTTAATCCTGAGTTGACTGTGGCATACAATAATCGTGGTCTTGCTAAATCTAACTTAAAACAATTTCCAGAAGCAATTACACTTAATCCGAAATTGGCTGATGCATACAATAATCGTGGTCTTGCTAAAGTTCACTTAGGACAATTTCCAGAGGCACTCTCCGATTATGACGAAGCCATTAGACTTAATCCTGAGTTGACTGTGGCATACAATAATCGTGGTATTCTTAAACAAGCACAAGGAGATACTGAAGGTGCAGAGGCAGATTTTGCCAAAGCCGAAGAGTTGGAATCTAAAAAGCAGGATTGAAGAAAGTAATGAAAAATATATATTATCTAAAAGTTTGTTATACTTGCTAAAGGATTTTAAAAGATATTGACTTAGTGGGTGCTGAACTGCAAGAGATAAACCAAAACGAATTTTTATCCCTAACCGATAGTAGCGATACATTCTGCCGTAACATTGTAGTAATAAATACTGTGAGGAAATTATGATATTTAAAACGATTATTAGACTACTCCCCAGCATAGCACTGGCGTTTTTCGCTGTGCTTTATTCCCCCGCTTATGCCGAAGAATCCACCGCCGAGAAAGCATCAACGCTGCTGCAGGAAATGTATGCGGAAGAATCCACCACCAAGAAAGTATCAACGCCGATTTTACCGCTATTGCAGGCAATAAGGGCGGGGGACACTAATAGCGTTCGTTACCACCTGCAACAAAAAGATGCCGGTACTACCGTGCCCACCGATTATGACAGCGGCATTACCCCATTGCACAATGCCATTGCAAGCAATCAGCCCGAAGAAGTAAAACGCCTGCTGGCGGAAGGTGCGGATGTTAATGCACGTACAAAAAGAACACTAACGCCGCTGTCGTTTGCGCTTGATCAAAGCAACTTCACAATTGTCGAGATACTGATTAACCACGGCGCTGACATTAACACAGCATACGAAGAAGAATATGAAGAAAAACCACTGCTTGCAGCGGCATTGACCGGTAATGTAGACATTATTCAACTTCTGCTAGATAACGGCGCCGATGTTAGTGTTAAAGATTTTTTCGGCAAAATGCCGCTGTCCAACACATTAATAGGTGACCATGCCGATGCTGCACGATTACTTATCCAAAACGGCGCTGATGTTTTTTATATAGGTAGTATAGGTGCTATTACTGGCGAAACAATGCTGCATAGTGCGGCGTTGCTTCGCTCTGTTAATGTCGCACAGGTGTTGTTAGAGAACGGGGTTGATGTAAATGCCGCCACATGGCTTCACGGTACACCACTGGATACTGCATACGAAATGCCTAATAATTCAGCAATGATTGATTTATTAAAAAAACACGGCGGCGAAAAAGCGACAACTTGGTCCCAAATAATGTTATTTGTAAAAACTTTTATGTCCCTGGATGAGATGCGCAAGTAGAGTGAGGAAGTGCTGGAGCAGCTGTAATTGTTACCGCGCCCGATTATAGTTAACTCATCACCGCAGGGGCGAAATCCGTCAATCTTGAACCTTGCTATTTTTAGCAATTCAAGCGTCTATTGTAGCAGTTGTAGTTTGGTATTGGAGGGCAAGCGATTATGCTTGTCTAAGCATGTGAGGGCGAGTGGGCTTATTCTAATGATGTTTAAAGAGTTGCGGTTGCAAAATATGGGGTAGAAGCATAACGTGCTGTATTTTGCTCTGATGTGCTTTGTTTATATTATGACTGTTGGCATTGTTGTTTTACGAATATAAACTTAAAGTCTAAAAAATACGCTATATGAATTTGACTGCTTGATTAAATCCTAATTACGTAAAACTCTTTATTTCATAGTACAATGGTACTTTATAAGGGAGGACTATGTCAAAAATTCATGCATCATTTCAAGAAGTCGAAAAGACTTATGATGGAAAAGTATTGGTTGTTAAACGATTAAATCTAGATGTTGAAGAGGGGGAGTTCCTCACGATGTTAGGACCTTCAGGGTCGGGTAAAACGACTTGCCTTATGATGCTCGCTGGTTTTGAGACGGTTACTCATGGTGATATTACATTACGGGGCAAATCAATTTCGAGAATTCCACCACATAAGCGCGGTATTGGCATGGTTTTTCAAAATTACGCACTTTTTCCACATATGACTATTCGCGAAAATTTAGCGTTTCCATTGCAAATTCGTAAGCTTCCTGTTAGTGAGATTGATAAAAAAATAAACCATGCGCTGGACATGGTTCAGTTACAGGAATTTGTAACGCGTTATCCCGCCCAGTTATCAGGAGGACAGCAACAGCGTGTGGCAGTGGCAAGGGCGTTGGTTTTTCAACCTGATCTTATTTTAATGGATGAGCCTTTGGGTGCGTTGGATAAGAATTTACGTGAACAAATGCAATACGAGCTCAAGCATATTCACGAAAGGTTGGGTGTTACGGTGGTGTATGTTACACATGACCAATCTGAAGCTTTAACCATGTCTAATCGAGTCGCCGTATTTAATGACGGGATTGTGCAGCAATTAGCATCACCAAGTGAACTTTACGAAAAACCGCAAAATGCCTTTGTCGCACAGTTTATCGGTGAAAATAATCGCTTAAAAGGCATGGTTGATTCGATTGAAGATGGTATTTGTTCGGTATCAATAGGTGAATCCAAAGTTATTGCCAAAGCGGTATTGACAGAAAAAAACAAAGAGACTACATTGTCATTACGTCCTGAAAGAATAACAATACTAGCCGATGATGCCAGTGCAGATTGTATGGACAATTGTTTTACTGCAACGATGAAAGAACAAATTTATTTGGGTGATCATATTCGTTTTCGTTTTGCATTGTTAGGGTCAGAAGACTTTATTATTAAGGTTCCTAACAACGGTGATTATTCGTATTTAAATATTGATGATACAGTGAAAATCGGCTGGCAGAAAGAAAATTGCCATGCTTTGGACGTTCTTAGTCAATAATTTAATTGTTTGTAAATTGTCTTACAACTTTTTTCTTTGTTCCTCTGATAGAATCACGTTTTTTAGGGGGCATAGCTCAGTGGTAGAGCACCTGGTTTGCAACCAGGGGGTCGCGAGTTCAAGTCTCGCTGTCTCCAATAGTTTGACAGAATATTTATTGAGGTGATAATGTTCGCAAAAAGTAAGCATAATGTCATCTATGGCCAAGTAGCTCAGTTGGTAGAGCAGAGGACTGAAAATCCTTGTGTCGGTGGTTCGAGTCCGCCTTTGGCCACCAAACTTTGTATCTTTGTATGTATCTTTGTATATAAGGCAACTTTATGTTTTTACAACGTAAAATAATTCCGTTACTGTTATCCCTGTTATTACTAATAGGAGGGGCAAGCGCAGTAGCCGCACAAGAACTATCAGAAGAAGACATCATTTTTAACTTGATGTACGGTTTTTTGTTAGGTGCTCAAGGTGAGACGAAAAAAGGCGCAAAAATCATCGGCGAAATTGGGCTTAGAGTGAAGAATGAAAAAGCATTAAAAGCGGCAACGTTTATGGCTATTGAAGCCCGTGATTTACCTTTGGCAGAAAAAATCACCAATTTATGGGTATCGTATGGTAGTAATGAAGCATTAAAAATGCAAGCACGGCTGTTTTTGGTTAAAAAAGACATAGTCAATGTCGAAAAAATATTTAAGCAATTAATTGACAAGAAAGCGATCACACAACAAGAAATATTTCAACAATTATTGATTATTCGCGATCACCCTGCTGTTACCAGTACGGCAGAGCGATTATTTTTGGATAATGCAGAAGGAAAAAGGCTTATCGCTTGGTTAATGTTTTATGCAGGAAAAATAAATTTGGCGGATAAAAAAGTAAAACTAGCGATTGATGCCGATAACAGCAATATCGAGAATTATTTTTTACAGGCAATTATTGTTCAAAATTTAGAAAACAGTGCGGCAGCTCTGCCAGTGTTCAGTACGTATGTTGAGAAAAATTGCAATGATGGTATTACAAATTGCACGTTGGATGCTGTTTTATGGGCCTATTCGCAACACTTAAATAAAATGCCTTATCAAGAGGCGCTTGCTGAGTTAGGCTGCTAAAACAAACCACAAACATTGGGCTTTGTCAGCAGCTTATTGGTATCAGCAATGGAATATGACCAAAACAAGCAAAGGCAGCTTTTAAACGTGCTGATAATCTTTTTATGGCAAAAATTGGTTTGGCTTCTATTTTAGAAGAAGAGCAAAACAAGCAAGCGGCATTGGATCTTTTATTAAATGCTAAAACTCTTTCAAACGAAGATTACGTATTGCGTGAAGTGTCCATAGCTCAACTTATTAAATCCACAGAAAATATAAATAAAGCCATCGAACGGCTTATGAACGCCAAACAGACAGTTGTGAATGATTTTACATTGGGTTATAACTTAGCATTGCTGTATGAAGAAAAAGGTGATGTTAGCTTGGCTATTGTTGAATTGCAAAAACTAACCAAAGCACATTCTAATAATCCTGATGCTTGGAATGCATTGGGCTATGTGATGGCAGATAATAATATTGATTTGAAACTTGCCAAAAGCCACATTGAAAAGGCAATAAAAACCAACCCCGATAATCCTAATATCATTGATAGTTTGGGGTGGGTGTATTATCGTTTGGGCGATCTAGAAACAGCGTTGTTTCATCTAAAAAAGGCGGCTGGGTTATCAAATGCAGTTGAAATATGGGCACACTGGGGCGAAGTTTTATGGCAATTGGGCGATGAAGACGAGGCACAACGCGTGTGGAAAGCCGCCATCAAAGAAGACGCAGATAATGAAACGCTCAATGATACCATGGCAAGGTTTAATGTGGAATTTCAATAAGGTTCTTATTGGTTTGGCGTTGTTGATGCTGACGGCTTGTGCTCCCAAGCTTGAGCAAACCACTCTTATCGAGCCAGAAGATAGCCAACAATTGCATGTGAGAATGCAAATTATTGCTACTTCAAAGGCAGGTAAAAAAACAAAATTTGATGCGGTTTGGGAGCGTTCTCTAGATGAAAACGGACAAACGCAAGATGTGGTAAATATTCTTAGCCCTTTGGGTGGTATTCATGGACAGCTTATTCGCCGAGTCAAAAAAAGCATTTTAAAATGGGGTGGTAAAACGTATGAAGCCGATGATGCCAACAGATTTACGCATGAGTTGTTGGGTTACACACTGCCACTAGAGGCATTGGGCTATTGGATGAAGGGACGTCCATCGCCTTTGGGTGCAGGCAAAACGGTATTGGCAGAAGGAGGGCTAAACTATGCCTTAATCGAACAATATTCATGGAAAGTGGCTTACCTTGATTATGATGATAATAACCGTCCTAAAATAATTGAATTACATTCAGATGTTGGGAAAGCAAAGGTGAAAATTAAAAAATGGCTCAAGTTTTAGCACATTGCTTGGATGCACCTGCAAAATTAAATATTAGTTTGCATATAGAGGGTAGGCGCAATGATGGCTATCATTTATTATCGAGCCGTATTGTTTTGACTAATTTATGCGATAAAGTTACTTTAACCGTTAGGGATGACGGTGAAATAGTTCGCCTTTGGCAATATGATGGCATTAGCGATGACAATGATTTATCCTTTAAAGCCGCCAAATTATTAAAAAAATACAGCAACACAGCAAAAGGAGTGAGTATTGTAGTTGATAAAAAAATACCAGTTGGTAGCGGCTTGGGAGGTGGGAGTTCGGATGCGGCAACTGTTTTGATGGGATTAAACGTGCTGTGGTCATTGTATTTAGAAAAAAAAATATTAATGGATATGGCGTTGCAATTAGGGGCGGATGTTCCTTTCTTTATTTTTGGCGAATGTTCCGATGTAAGCGGTGTTGGGGAGGTTTTGCAGGCAATAAATGTGCCTCAAAAATGCTATTTACTCGCCTTTCCTGAAGTGTCTTCTAGCACTTTAAATGTTTTTAATTGCTTTGATAAGTTGACAAACGAACAAAAGAGAGACAGAATAGAGCCTTTTAAAAATTCAGATAATCATTTATCAGCAGCAGCCGTTATGTTATACCCTTCAATTTTAGAAACAGCCGTAAAATTAAAGCAAGTGGCGTCTCATATTCAATTGAGCGGTAGTGGTTCAACGGTCTTTGCTTCTTTTGCAACAATGGCTTTGGCTGTTGCTGCAAAAAGCAAATTACCAAAACAAATGCATACAATGGTTGTTTCTGCAATGTCGAAACATCCAATTTATAATTGGGGAGTAGCCAAGCGGTAAGGCAGCGGGTTTTGATCCCGTCATGCGTAGGTTCGAATCCTACCTTCCCAGCCTAAAATAGTAACTTATTATGATAAATGAAAATAATTTTGAAGATTTAATTCTGTTTGCCGGTAGAGGCTGTCCTGTCGATTTAACTGAAAAAATTGCCAAAATATTAAAAGTTCAGTTGGGTCGAATTAATTTACAGCGTTTTTCGGACGGCGAAACCTCAGTCGAGTTATTAGAAAACGTCCGGGGTAAAAGCGTCTATATTTTACA
This sequence comes from Gammaproteobacteria bacterium, assembly GCA_965243565.1. GTDB lineage: Bacteria > Pseudomonadota > Gammaproteobacteria > Tethybacterales > Persebacteraceae > CBDEVH01. The sequence goes on along the minus strand of OZ251571.1, from coordinate 1,427,290 downwards.
ATCTGTTTGTTATCCTGCTAACGATAATTTAATGGAATTATTGCTTATAGCCGATGCTCTAAAACGGGCGTCTGCTTCTGACATTGTTGCCATCACACCGTATTTGGGGTATTCTCGCCAAGACAGGCGTTCGCGCTCTTTGCGTGTTCCTATCAGCGCACGGGTTATTGCCGATTTAGTCACATCGGTTGGCATTAAGCGTTTATTAACACTTGACTTACACGCAGAGCAAATTCAGGGGTTTTACAATATTCCTGTCGAAAATATTTTTGCTATGCCGGTGCTAATGGGAGATATGTCTTCGTCTATTGTCGATAAAGACATGTCCGTTATTGTTGCACCCGATGTCGGTGGGGTGGTGCGTGCGCGTGCTTTTGCTAATTCACTAAAAACCAACCTTGCCATTATTGACAAACGTCGTCCCAAAGCCAATGTGGCAAAAGTTATGCATGTGATAGGTGATATTGAAGGCAAAGATTGTTTTTTGGTGGATGATATTGTCGATACTGCCAATACCTTGTGTCAAGCCGCCGATGCATTAAAAAATGACCATGGTGCTCGTCGTGTTTATGCGTATTGTACGCATCCCGTTTTATCGGGTCCCGCTATTGATCGAATTAGTCAGTCCGAACTAGACGAATTGGTGGTTTGTGATACGATTCCCCTTAGTGAAGATGGGCAATCTTGTGATAAAATCCGCCGTCTTACTGTTTCACAGATATTGGCAGAAACGATTTCTCGTATTTATCTACAAGAATCGATTAGTTCTTTATTTTAGGTAAGAAAATCAAAGTAATATAAAAAATTAAATGAGAGTATAAAAATGGAAATAGAATCAATTGTCCGCGAAAAAACTGGGCGTGGTGACTCAAGAAAATTACGTAGAGCGGGTTATGTCCCTGCTGTATTGTACGGAGATGGCAAAACACAAAGTATTGCTGTTGAAGAGCGTGCTATCAAAATTAAAATGAGAGATGATGCTTTTTATTCATCTGTATTGACGATTCAATATGGAAAGAAAAAAGTAAAAGCGTTGCTTCGTGAAGTACAAATGCATCCTTTTCGCTCTAATATTTTGCATATTGATTTTCAGTCCGTGCGTGATGGCACTGAAATTTCTATCAGTGTGCCAATCAACTACATTAATGTCGACATTTGTCCTGGGGTTAAATTACATCAAGGAATATTTTCTGCCGTTGAGAATCAAATTAGCATTCAATGTTTGCCAAAAGACTTACCCGAATCAATTACCATCGATGTTCAAAATCTAGAAATTGGCAAAGGTGTCCGTTTGAGCGAAGTTGAACCACCTAAAGGTGTTCGTTTTGACGCCATGGTTCGAGGTGAAGACCTTGTTTTAGCTGTTGTTAATGAGCTTAAAGAAACAAGCATTGAGGAAGCACCAATAGAGGCACCTGACGCACCTGAAGCACCTGAAGCCGAATAATTTTTTCAATTTTTTGTAGGTTATAAAAATGGTTGACAAAACAGTTACTAAGAAAAAAACGACTCTATCCAAGCGTAAGAAGCCGTCCTATACCCCGGACGATACCGAAAAATACATGTCAAAAAAGCAGTTGAATTATTTTCGTCAACACTTTGAAAACATGGGGGAAAAAATTGTTCAGAGTAATGAAAAACTGATTGATGAAATGAAGGATAACCTTGAAACGACTCCCGATGAAAACGATAGAGCCAGTAAAGAGTCAGAATTTAGCATGGTTTTACGCGGTAGAGATCGCGAACGCCAATTAATGTCTAAAATTGAACACGCTATTCGCCGCATCAACGAGGCATCGTTTGGTTTTTGTAATGAGTGCGGTGAGCCTATTGGTATTAAAAGAATGCTGGCTAGACCTGTGGCTACATTGTGTATAGAATGTAAGAATTTACAGGAAGAGTACGAAAAAAGCGGTGGTACGTTCTAAAAACACCTAGTTACTGACACCTTGCCAACAGCTTGTTTTTATCTATTTTAATTACTAACATCTTCTGTTGAAAACCTTGTTCAAAACTAACAAAATGCACTGCTATAGTGGCGTATCATAAGATTGAGTACAAACTAACCAATTCTATAAAGTACAGGAAAAACAAGCACTTAGTAAAAGCGACATAGATATTTTTATTTTTTAATATTTTTAGATGTTAATGTTGAAATTTCACTACATATAGTAGTATATTTGACTAAAATAGATTTTTCAATATTGCTAATGTTTTAATTATCTTATGATAACATAGCATTTTAAGGGGGAGGATAAGATGACGGAAGAGCTATCTTCGTGTTTTCGAAAATCATTACAATGCTATTTTGATAGTATGGAAGGCGAAGCCGTTAATGGCTTGCATCGTGCTACTATTGAAATTATTGAAAAGGATTTAATCAAGTTTGTTCTTGACAAATGCAATTACAATTATTCTAGTGCTGCTAAAATGCTTGGCATTAATCGGACGACGTTGCGGCGTAAGTCACTATATTATAAAATTGGATCTTAATGTATGACTATTAAAACGGCATTGATTAGTGCGAGTGATAAAACAGGTCTGATCGAATTGGCCAAAGCACTAAGAGAGCATGGCGTTCAGATATACTCGACTGGAGGTACCGCTCAGTTGCTTAAAGAAAACGATTGTCCTGTATTTAGTGTGAATGACTTTACCGGCTTTGGTGAACTTGCTGGAGGGCGGGTTAAATCCTTACATCCTCGTATTTATGCAGGTATTTTAGCCAATCTTGATGACCCGGAGCAGGTAGATGAGCTAAAAAAACTTAAATTACCTAAAATTGATTTGGTGGTGACTAATTTTTACCCATTCGAAAAAGTGGTTAATAAGCAGCACATACATAGCGAAGCCATAGATAATATTGATGTTGGTGGTCCTTCTATGCTACGAGCAGCAGCAAAAAATTATCAACATACGTGGGTATTATCTGATCCCAAGGATTACCCGCTTTTTATTAGTTCTATTAACCAAAAAGACAAAGCGTCGTCGTTGCAATATCGGAAATATTTGGCTACCAAAGCGTTTTGTCGGGTGGCTGAACTAGACATGGAAATTGCGAATTATTTTTCAGCAGATGTGGGTGATTTGGAATTTGCAGAGGATAAATTTATCCATCTTAAAAAAGTAACTGATCTACCCTATGGAGAAAATCCTCACCAACGTGCTGCCTGTTATACCAGTCATGATTCACGCAGTGGGTTTACCCAGCTACAAGGCACGCCAGCGAGCTACAATAATTTACTTGATACAACGTTGGCATATCATGTTGTTAGCCAATTTGAAGAGCCTACTGCGATTATCGTAAAGCACAATAATCCTTGCGGCATGGCATCGGCTAAAACCATTAAAGAGGCTTTTGTGGCAGCCTTGCGTTGTGATACGGTATCTGCTTATGGAGGGATTATCGCTTTTAATCGTGAGTTAGATGAAGAAACAGCCTCTAAATTGAATAAGTGTTTTTGTGAAGTGGTGGCGGCACCACAATTTAGCTCAGAAGCCAAAACTATTTTTGCGCTCAAAAACAGGTTACGGTTACTCATCCCATCTATGCCTGAAGATGACAGCAGCAATAAAACCTACCAAATGTTTGGGCATCGTGGGTTGTTTTTAATAGAATCTCTGGATTTTTGTAATAACGATGACTATAAAGTGGCAACGATAAAAGAACCCAGCAAGAATGAAATGTCAGATTTAAAATTTGCGTGGAAAGCGGCAGCTTCGGTTAAATCCAATGCCATTGTCATCGCTAAAGACAACGCCACCATTGGTATTGGTGCTGGGCAGATGAGCCGTATTGATAGTGCATGGTTAGCATGTGAAAAAGCGAAACGGGCAAAAATTAATATCAAAGGTGCGGTGGCAGCATCGGATGGTTTTTTTCCTTTTACGGATGGTTTGGAAGAACTCACAAAAGCGGGCATTACCGCTATTATTCAGCCTGGTGGTAGTAAAAATGACAATGAGGTCATTCGTGTTGCCAATGAATGTGGCATCGCTATGGTTATGACGGGCAGTCGGCATTTTTTACACTGATTGCTTTGCTATATAATCTTGCCTTATATAAAAACCAATGAAAAAATTACTATCATCTACTTTTGTCTTACTCATACTTGCAACCACTGTTTCCTGTGCGCCTAAAAATTGGAATAGTGATGAAGATGGGGCGTATGACCCACTCGAAGAAATGAATCGTAATACCTATGGTATTAATAAAAAAATTGACCTTGTTCTATTAAAACCTGCGGCAACGGTTTACAATGATTTCCCCCCCCTTGTCCAAAAAGGCATTGGTAATTTTGCCAATAATCTTGAAGAGCCATTTAATGCAATTAACCATTTGTTGCAATACAATGCAACAGACGCAAGTAAATCCATTGCACGTTTTGCCTTTAATTCATCTTTTGGCATAGGTGGGTTGATAGATATTGGCGATATGATGGAAATTGAAGAAAAAGACACCGATATTGGGCAAACCATTCGTGCTTATTGTCAAGAAGAAAGTTCTTATTTTAAGGATTTTGATATTATTGACAGCGATTGTAAAAATGGGACGGCTTATATTGTGCTGCCTATTTTAGGGCCTTCCTCAGTAACCGATATCACAAAGCCAGTGCTTCGGTCTAATTATTCACCTTTGAATAATTTAGAGTCGGGTAATGCACGTAATGCTATAAAAGGTGTCATTGGTGTACATATACGTTGGGAGTTCTCGAGTAAAAGTGCATTGGTTGAAGAAGCCGCTCTTGATGAATATAGTTTTGTGAGAGATGCTTATGAAGATTATCGAAAGCAAAACATGCCATCTACTGATAATTTGTGGTTAAAATAAAAGAATAATTTCGGGGCGTAGCGCAGCTTGGTTAGCGCGCCTGGTTTGGGACCAGGAAGTCGTGAGTTCGAATCCCACCGCCCCGACCGATACTATTAAAAGCGCCCGTAGCTCAACCGGATAGAGCACCGGCCTTCTAAGCCGGGGGTTGCAGGTTCAAGTCCTGCCGGGCGCACCATCTTTTGTGGTATCATTAAGTTATTAATGATACAATAAATTTTTTTATTAAATATGAAATTACTAAAAACAGTAGCACAAAAATTTTTCAAAAAAAACCAATCTCAATTAATGTTGGATGAAATCGGTCAGAAAAAAGAAACTTTAGTACATTCTGAATTCGATCAAGAAGAATCTATGCAACAGCAGAGAAATTTTGAATCATTGCTATTGTTATTGGGCAATGACGATAGTTTTGTGCGAGTGGGTGCAGTTTATTCTTTATTTGAATACACCCAAAAGGACAAGGAATTCAAACACGCTTTTGCCAAAATTGTCAGTGCGCTTATCCGCAAAAGGACACAACAGCCTAATTATGTTGAATCTCATGCCGATAGACCGTCAGAAGAGATACAAACCTATATTAATTTGTTATTTCGTAATGTTGGCAACGTTATTGGCATTTATACTGAATCATCCTTACTAGAAAACAACTTTCCACACGCCGATTTGTCGCGTTCTTATTTGTGTGGGGCCGATTTTGAGCAGGCGACTTGCGAAAACGTGAGTTTTTTATTGGCTGATTGTCGAAAGGTTAATTTTCAAAAATCAATACTACAGGGTTCTAATTTTTTTAAAGCGGATTGTCGCGAGGCTAATTTTAGTGATACCAGAAGTCAACGTACGGCATTTCGTTCTGCTGATTGTCGAAATGCCAAATTTGATGAAGCACTGTTCCAAGTAGCTGATTTTGAGAACGCATTGTGCCAACAAGCCAGATTTTATCAAACTGGTTTAGAAGGTGCTTTTTTTAAAAGAGCCAATTGTCAAGATGCTAATTTTGACAGTGCTCACTGTGAAGTCACTGTATTTAGTGAGTCCAAATGCTACGGTGCTAATTTTCAGAACAGTAAATGCTTAGGTGGTAATTTTCGCGGTTCGCATTGTCAAGGCGTCAATTTATCAAATGCAAATTTACAAGGAGCAATATTTAATCAAGCAAATTTGCAAGGTGCTATACTGATAAACGCAGAGTGTCAAGCCGCAAAATTTATTGATTCACATTGCCAAGGCGCTGATTTTAGCCATGCCGATTTATCTAGTGTTGAATTTTTACACACGGCTTTGCAAGGCAGTCGATTCAATGCTAGTAAAATATCAGAAACCAATCTACATTTATTGGACGACGAAGTCTATGTGCATGAGAGGGGGAAGATGCTATTGAAAGGGCTAATTGAACCACAAACGATGGAGTGCATTGAAAACGCAAAGCCTTACCTATCAAATGATTGGTATGAAGTCCAACAAAAAATTATAAAAGACAACGTTGATAAGGCTATCTTTTATGGCATTCCTGACAGAAAGCATATCATCATAGAGGACATAAAAGACAGTGTTCAATTGACACATGCTATTGAAATGCGTGTTAATGAATCAGTTAAACGATACTCATCTTTTTAATAAAAAAGCATATTAATAAAAAAAAATATCATTAATATGCTGCAATGCAGCATTTAATGATATATAATCTCACTATTAACCAAATAGGAGACAAAAATGCAAAATACACTATTCAACAACGACGATTTAAACCAGATTAACAACGCAGCTTTTTATTCAACATTTCAACATTTTTCTAACTTTGTTAGCAAACAAATGGAAGTAGCAAAAAGCACAACCGAACGTGCTATTACTCGTGCTGATTCATTGGGCTCTATCAATACAGCAGAAGCAGCATTGGATTTTCAACGCACAGCCAGCACCGAAGAAATTACCGAACTTAAAAAAAGCGGATTAGAATATTATAAATTGGGTGAAGAAGCCACTCGTGATTTTGTAAAAATCGCTGAGCAAAGCCAAGCGTTTTGGCAAAAAGCCTTTGGTAGTTTTACCAATAATGCTTTTCCATTTTCTCCACAATCTACTAATGTTGCCGATGGTTTTTCTTTTGCTCAAAAGGCTTTTGATAATGCACAAACAGTATGGCAAAAAAACTTCGACAATATCTGTAAAGGTGATGCAAAAGATGTACAAGCAACAGTGGTCGAAAAATCAGCAAATCGCAAGAAGTAAGTTTTACTGCTTTCTTTCCTCCTCCTCCTCCTCTTTGGAAAGAAAGCAGGTTTAAAAAAGTGACACTTTATAGTGTCACTTTTTAATTTAATATGCCGCTGTTGCTTTATGTTGATAGCGCTTATCGCATGGGGTAGAATCATATTATGATAGATACGGCGAATACAACGGTTTTTGAAAATTTACAAAAGCAAAATCCATTTGATATTTTTGATGAATGGTTTGCTTTGGCAAAGACAAAAGAATCAATTAACCCCAATGCAATGACATTGGCAACTGTTACGAGCAAAGGCACACCACAAGCAAGAACTGTATTGCTGAAATCATGGTCGTCTGCTGGATTTGTTTTTTACACGAATAGTGAGAGTCGTAAAGGGTGTGCCTTGCAAGATAACGCTCAAGCGGCATTGCTGTTTTACTGGAAATTGCTCGGACGACAAGTGTTAATACAAGGACATGTACATCCAATAGGCAAAGAAGAAAGTGCGCAGTACTTTCATTCCCGCCCTTTCGAGAGTCAGTTAAATGCTTGCGTGAGTCAACAATCTCGCCCGATTGCATCAATCACGAGTTTAAAAAATGCGGTAATTGATAAAAAAACGGAATGTGAAGAAAATGATTCGACAATGCCATTGCCGCCTTATTGGCGGGGCTATTGTTTAATGCCCAATTATATTGAATTTTGGCAAGAAGGGGCGTTTCGTTTACATCATCGTATTGCCTTTACACTGCATAATCAGCAGCAGTGGAAAGGGCAATTTTTACAACCATGAATCCTTGTCATGTTGTTTTAATTGGAATGATGGGGAGTGGGAAGAGTACCATTGGCAAACAATTGGCAGAGCGATTGCAGTGGGATTTTTGCGATATTGATGTCAGTGTCGAGACACAAGCGCAACAAACCATTACTGATATTTTTAAAACCAAAGGCGAAGCTGCGTTTAGACAGTTAGAATCACAGTGTTTAGCAGATGTTTTACAAAAAGAAATACCAATGATTATCGCCACTGGTGGTGGTATTGTTACAAGCGTCAACAACCAAACGTTGTTGAAAAAAAACTGTGTTATCTATTTACAAGCTCCAATTGATGTTTTGGTAGCACGTTTGGCAAAAGAAGCAAGCAACAGACCTTTATTGGGTGATGGTCAAGATCTAAAAAATAAATTACAGGCGTTGTTGTTGGCAAGAAAAGATAAGTATCAGGCTTGTAGCCAATTTCAGATAGAACAAACAACAACGGTTATTGCAATGGTGTCTGATATTGTTACTTTTTTGTCCTTCAATACGGATACTTCAGATTAAACTTCTAAAATATTACAAATAAGGTTAACAATCATATAGAATTGCAAGTGAAAACTGTGCGCCCGTAGCTCAGTTGGATAGAGCGCCAGGCTACGAACCTGGAGGCCGTGAGTTCGAATCTTGCCGGGCGCACCAAGTGATAATCGACTAAGGATAATGAGAAATGGATAATAACGAATCAATCACTAATCGATTAGACAAAACAGTGGCTGCTTTAGTAGATAATCTAAGTAAATTACGTTCTAATCGTGCACATCCTGGTTTGCTCGATAGCATCATGGTAAACTGCTATGGATCAGAGATGCCACTACCACAAGTAGCGACAGTGAGTATTATGGATGCCAAAACCTTAACGGTGATAGTTTGGGATAAACAAAATGCTAGTGCAGTCGAAAAGGCTATTCGTGATTCTGACGTGGGGGTTAATCCGATGGGCAGTGGACAAAATATCCGCGTACCTATGCCAATTCTTTCGGAAGAGCGGCGCCGTGATTTGGTCAAACTGGTTGGCAAAGAGGTCGAAAAGGCAAAAATTGCCGCTAGAAAAGCCCGTCATGATGAATTGGATTATCTAAAATCCGCCGTTAAAGATAAGTCAATGAGCGAAGATGAATCCAAACGTTTAGAAAAAAACTTACAAAAGTTAATGGATGATGTCAATACCAAAATGGAGTCGATTGCTACCGATAAGCAAAAAGACTTGATGACGGTTTAGACAGTTAAATGCGTGACACTTGCATCTGTACCTAGCAGTAATTTATCTCATATTGCGGTCATTATGGACGGCAATGGACGATGGGCAAAGCAGCAAGGTTTGCCTCGACACAAAGGTCATAAACACGGTTTAGGGGTAGCAAGGCGGTTTATTCGGTTGGTGGCAGAACAAACCACTGCCGACTACCTCACCTTATTTACATTTAGCAATGAAAATTGGGCACGACCGCAGCAAGAGGTTAAAACCTTGCTATCACTGTTTTCGGATGTCATTCGCAATGAAGAACAAGAATTTATAGATAATCGGATTCGCTTGCGGTTTATTGGTGATACATCTCGCTTTCCATTACTGTTACAAAAGGGCATTGCTCATATTGAAAAAGTAACCAACCGAGTGGATTGCCGTTTAACCGTTATATTGGCGGTGAGTTATAGTGGTCGTTGGGATATTGTTCAGGCGGCGAAGACTATGGCAGCACAAAATCAGGAATTTACAGAAGAAAATTTCGCACGGCATTTGGCGACTGCCGATATGCCCCCGCCTGATTTATTAATACGTACTGGTGGTGAGCGACGGGTCAGTAATTTTATGTTGTGGCAATTGGCTTATACTGAGCTATATTTTACATCGGTGTTATGGCCAGATTTCACTGAAGCGGATATACACGCCGCACTTGCTGATTTTTCAACAAGAGAACGACGATTTGGTGCTGTTGTGGAGAATGCATAACGATGGCAATGCTTAAAAGTCGATGGTTTATTGCACTTTTGTTAATCACTGTATTGACGACTATCTTTATTTATGATTTACATCGCGTATGGATGCTTCTAACGTTGGTATTAGTGACGATTGCTTCTTATGAATGGGGGAAATTATGCAAGTTAAGCCGGCGTGATAGTTTTGTTTATAGTGTTTTATTTGTTATATTGTCATGCATTAGCACTTTATTACTGCTAGAAGAAGACTATTTTCAGCAACGCTTGGCGGCATTAATTGTGTTGTTATGGGTATTTGTGGTGCCGTGGTGGTTGCTACGCAAATGGCATTTGCCACCAGTGGTGATGATGTCTGTGGGAATGCTGTTTTTGTTTACTGCATGGATGGCAAGTTCATTTTTATTTGCCAGTAATTTATTTTTGTTGACAATGGCTATCGCCATTGTCTGTTTAAACGATAGTATTGCTTATTTTGTCGGCAGAAGCATAGGACAAACGCCATTGGCTGTCACCATTAGCCCTAAAAAAACAGTGGAAGGCTCGTTGGGTGGTATTGGCTTTGTGATGCTGCTGGGCATGATTCTTTATTGGTATATCGATTTTGACAATCAACCATTGGTGGTGGTGCTTGCCATTATCTTTTCGATGTCGGTATTGGCTGTATTGGGTGATTTATCAGAATCACAATTTAAACGTTATTCTGGCGTTAAAGACAGCGGTGTTTTACTGGGTGATCATGGTGGGGTATTGGATCGTTTTGATGCTATGTTGCCGGTATTGCCATTTATCTTTCTACTTAATGTGTGGACGATTTAGTGCGACATTTATGTGTGTTAGGGGCAACTGGGAGCGTCGGTCAATCCACCTTGTCTGTTGTGCGTGAGCATCCTGATAAATACCGTGTTGATACATTGGTGGCAGGTGATAATGTTGAACAGTTGGTGGCATTGTGTTTGGAGTTTAAACCCGCTGTTGCGGTTATTGCCAATCCACAAAAACTACCAGTATTAAAAGATTGCCTTGAGGGGCAAGATATAGCACTATCAAGCGGCAAAGAATCTATTATTAATGCCGTTAAATCATCTACGCATGATACTGTTATTGTCGCTATTTCGGGTGTTCATGGAGTTGAGCCTGCATTGGCTGCCGCTTTTGCTGGTAAGCGATTGCTGTTGGCAAATAAAGAGGCAGTCATATTTTTAGGTGATTTGTTGCATTATGCCGCCAAAGAAGGTGGAGGTGAAGTGCTGCCTATTGATAGCGAACATTGTGCTTTATTTGATTTACTGGTGGACAATCAACATAATATTAAAAAATTATGGCTAACTGCCAGTGGTGGTGCGGTTCGCGACGTTCCGATTAGTGAGTTAGTGACGGTAACACCAGAAAAAACGTTGCAGCACCCAAATTGGTCGATGGGTAAAAAAGTGACGGTTGATTCAGCGACGATGATGAATAAAGTATTAGAAACCATCGAAGCATCGGTATTATTTAATCGAACGGGTGATTCTATTGGCATTGTTATGCACCCGCAAAGTATTTGTCATGCACTGCTCGAATACGATGACGGATTTATCCACGCCAATTTTTCGCAGCCGAATATGCGGCTACCGATTGCGCGGATGTTGGCATGGCCCGATAGATTGCCACAAGTACAACCTAGCCTAAAGTGGTCGGCATTATCGCAACTCACTTTTTTTGAACCTGATGAAGCACGTTATCCCTGTTTGTCTTTGGCGTATCAAGCTCTCGAAATGGGCAATGGAGCACCAGCGGCTTTGTCGGCAGCCAACGAAGTAGCAGTAGCACGGTTTTTGCAGGGCGATATAAAATTTACCGACATCGCCTGTATTAATGCTAGAGCATTGGATACGATGCCAAATCATGAGGCATTGGATATTGATGCAATTTGGTATATTGATGGAATCGCTCGTAAACAAGCGCTGACTTACTAATATACAACAGTATGTTAGCCCTACTGTCTTTTTTATCTGTTCTCGTCATTGTTGTTTCGGTACATGAGTATGGGCATTATATTGCGGCTCGTTTATGCAAGGTTCGAGTACTGCGTTTTAGCATTGGATTTGGACCAGCTTTATTATCGTATCGCGATAAACGGCAAACTTTGTGGTCGGTTGCGCCTATTCCATTGGGTGGATTCGTTCATCTAATGGATACAGCATTTGCCAAAGACAATCATTTGGATAGTAATGATTGTATTGATGCCAAACCGCATTGGCAGCGCATTTTTATCTATGCAGCAGGTCCATTTGCTAATTTGGTGTTGTCGGCGGTGGTTATTATGGTTGTGTTGTTACAAGGTGAAGTTGGAATCAATGCAGAAATAGGCAGTGTCCGCAGTCATTCCATTGCCGAACAAGCTGGTCTCAAACCCAATCAAACCATCAACAAAATTAACGACAATGAAGTATTGATTTGGCGTCATGTCAAGTTAGAGTTGTTGGATGCATCCCTTGCAGGTCAGCCTTTTGAGATAGAAACAGCCAATCAAGAGCGGTATGTGATTGACAAGCAGATTGATTTTGATGATTTAGTCGAAGGTGTTGATGACATTATTGGTATTGCACCTCGTAATGATTTTATTTTACCTCAGGTTAGTTATGTACAAAAAGACAGCCCTGCTGATAAAGCCGATATTAAATCGCAGGATGAATTGGTATTAATTAATAAGCGAATCATCGATACATGGCAGGACGCATTGGCAGAAATACAACAAAATCCCAATCGATTAATAACGCTTGTTGTATGGCGAGATGGCACCCCGATAACCACAACGGCATTACTCGATAGTGCCGAGATCAAAGGCGGCAAACAAATTGGACGCTTGGGTATTACACCAATAATTGATAGGGGTAAATTATCATCATTACTAACCACTGTGCATTTTTCACCTCTTGAATTGGTACAAGAAGGTATTGGCCGTGCTTGGGATGATGTCAATAGAACTGTTCAATTCATTGTTAAATTATTTCAAGGAAAAGCTTCATCCAAACACATTAGTGGACCAATCGGTGTGGCGACGCATTCAAAAGAAGCAGCGAGTCAAGGGTTCTATTCATGGCTACGTTTTATTGCTTTTATATCGATTAGTTTGGCGGTCATTAATATGCTGCCTTTCCCTGTTTTAGATGGTGGGCAGATAGTATTAAATATGCTAGAATATTGTTATGGACATCGGTTTTCTGAACGTTGGATGATGATATGGAATGCAATTGGTGTCACGTTAATGTTGGCTTTATTCGTTTATTTAATAGTCACCGATATCGCTCGTTTATTATAAATTTTATATGTGGACTAAAAAATTACTAGTACTGTTTTTTTTAACACTTTGCTTTGGTTTACACAGCGTTAGGGCAGATGGAATAACCGAAAATTTTATCATTGAGGACATTCGTCTAGAGGGTTTACAGCGGTTTTCATCTGGGGTTGTTACCTCTCGCCTACCCGTTACAATTGGTAGCGAAATAACCGTTTTAGATTCAATTTCTATTATTAAAAACCTTTATAAAACAGGTTACTTTCGAACTGTAGAGGTTTTGCGTGATGGCAATGTGCTCGTTATTCGATTACAAGAAAGCCCAACGATTTTTAACGTTGAATTAAAAGGTTTCGAAGAAATTCAAGCGAAAACATTACAAGGGCTTTTGGAATCCATTGGTGTCAAAAAAGCCGCTGTATTTAATCAAAGTACTATTGAAGAAGCAATTAACGTCATTAAAGACATTTATATTGAGAAAAACTTTTACCAAGTCAAAATCGAAGCGATTACTTCACCCGTAGAAAGAAACCGCATCAATATTTTATTTAATATCGAAGAAGGCGAAGAATCGGCCATTCAATCATTGTCTATTAAAGGCAATGAAGAATTTTCTGACTTTCGTTTATCACGTGAGCTCGAACTCGAACCCAAAGGCATACTAAATTTCTTTACCGATAACTATAAATATTCCGATAGAAACCTAGAAGCGGATTTGGGGCGGTTAAGAACATTTTATCTGGAAAAAGGGTATCTTGGTTTCGCAGTAGTATCAAAATTAGTTGAGTTTTCTCCAGATAAAAAAGACATTGATATACTGATTCATATTAGCGAAGGCAAACCTTATACGATTAGTCAAATAGAGTTTGATACTATTCGAGATATTCCACGTGAGGAATTGTCTTTATTGAGTGAACAAGCGGTAGGTGATATTTATAGTGGAGCCTCAGCACAAGAAACTATTTCTGACTTAACTGATTATTTTAAAAATTTAGGCTATGCCAATACCAATGTTAATTTACAAAGCAATGTTGACAAAGAGAACAACATGGTTTCCATTTCGTATGTTATCGAAACTGATCAGGTGATTTATGTGAGAGAAATCAACATAGTAGGCAATGAGTTTACAGCAGATAAAACCATACGCCGAGAAATGGTTCAGTTTGAAAAAGAGCTCTATTCAGCAGAAGACGTGGAATCCTCTCGTAAAAGAATTAACCGCTTGGGTTATTTTCAGTCGGTCAGAATTTTACAAGTCCCTGTTAATGATTCAGAGATTGATTTACTGGTTGAAATAGTCGAAAAAAATACAGGTGAAATTGGTCTTGGCGCAGGATTTTCAACCGATGGTGGCATTAGCTACAATTTAAATTTTGATATTAAAAATATATTTGGCACTGGTAATAACTTTTCATCAAACATCAGAGTCCAAGACGATTTAAAACAGTTTGGATTGGTATTAGAAGAACATTATTACACTAATGATGGCGTGAGTCGTCATATCGGAATTAACTTTGAAGACAGAGAGGCCGATGATGATGTGTCTGATTATTCAACATCAAAGCAAAAAATAGAATATGGCTTTTCTTTTCCTTTTACAGATGATGGAAAATACAATGTTTACGCTGCCTACGAAAAAGTTAAAATTAATGATCCACAATTTTTAAATACTTTTTATCGACAATACTTACAAAAATACGGCGATACATCTGAGCACTACTTTTTGATAGGTGGTTTAGATTACGATACACGAGATGCCGCAACTGCACCTAAAGACGGCAATCGTTTTAATTTCAGCACAGTACTATCCATACCGGGTACCGGGACAGGCTATTATAAATATGGATTCACCCATGATTTTTATCATCAATTCAAACGTTTGTCTTTTGATCCGGTCTTGCATTTAAAATTAGGATTAAATTACGGCGATGTTTACGATGGAGACGAAGACATCTTTCCGTTTTATGAGCGTTATACCGTTGGGGGAATCAATACCGTAAGAGGGTATGAGCCAGATTCAATTGGTTTTGCCTATGATACCAGTGGTGACGCTATTGGTGGAAAACTTCGTATCTTTGGAACTGCAGAAACATCATATGCAATTGATTACTTTAAAAACCAGCAGATTTATTTGGTGCCATTTATGGATGCTGGGGTGGTCGGACAAGATGTGGATCTTGCAAGAGTCCATTTAACCTACGGAATCGAAACAAGATGGTTGTCCCCGGTTGGGCCTTTGCGTTTTTCTTATGCATGGGTAGCAACCGAGCATCCAAATGACTCGATACAGAACTTTCAATTTTCAATCAGCACTTTTTAAATAAATATACAGGAACTACTATGATTAAAAAACTATTATTACTTTCATTCTTTATTACCGGCAGCGTATTGACTAGTCATGCAGACAGTGTTGGCTATGTTGTTATCGAACAGGTCTACGCAAAATCTAAAATCATTAAAGAGTTGCGTGATGCAACGGCAGGAAATTTTAAAGTACAAGATGAAGAAGTGCGTGGACTGTTTCAAGATTTACAAGAAAAAGCCAAGCAATTTGAGAAAGAAAGCGTCTTGATGACTGAAGAAGAAAGAACCGAAAAGCAGCAAGTATTGCTTAAACAACAGCAGGTTTTTCAGCAAAAGTCCGCCGAACTCAATAATGTAGTCGCAAAAGAGATTCAAGTAATGCAACAAAAGATTGAGCCAGAAATTAACCGAGTTATTGCCAAAGTTGCACGAGAGAACGATATAAAATTAGTTGTTAACGGTATCCTTACAGTCCCAGTGAACAATAAACCCGTTCCTCGCAATATCGTTTTGTATTCAGAAAAAGAAGTTAATTTGACGGACCAAGTTATCAAATTATTTGATAAAGAAGCCATTATTCAATAAATTTTTATGACTTCGACCAATAAAACGTTATCAGAACTGCTGGCGTTTTTAGGTGGTGAAGTTGTTGGCAATAATCAAACGGTACTACGTGATGTTGCATCATTGGGGCAGGCAGGATCTGGCGATTTGGCTTTTTATGAAGGGAAATCGGCTAATGATGCTTTACTAAATTGCAATGCGGATGTCGTATTGGTTAGTGAACGCAACGCACGGTTTGTAAAAAATACTGCATGGGTGGTCGATAACCAACGCTTGGTATTTGCCCGAGCAGCCGCTATTTTAAGGCCCGCTGAAAATAAACCAAAAGGCATTGCCGACACGGCAATTATTGGCAAAGGCGTTGTCATTGGCAATAATGTGTCAATAGGTGATTATGTTGTCATTGGTGATAATGCGGTTATTGGCGATGGTTGCCAAATATATGATCATGTTGTTATTGGTAAAAAGGCAATCATTCAAGACAATACCGTTATTTATCCTCGCGTTGTATTATACGATAGTGTTCAAATTGGAAAAAATAATATCATTCATGCGGGTGCTGTTATTGGCGCAGATGGTTTTGGTTTTGTACTTGGGGGGGAAACTGGGCATGAAAAAATCCCGCAGTTGGGTACTGTTGTTATTGGCGATGATGTTGATATTGGCGCCAATACCGCTATTGATTGTGGAACACTAGATAATACAATCATTGCCAATGGCGTAAAAATTGATAATTTAGTGCAAGTTGGTCATAATGTAACAATTGGAGAAAACAGCATAATTTGTGGCTGTGTTGCCATTGCGGGTAGTACGAAGATAGGTCAAAGATGTGTTATTGGTGGTGCTTGTTGTATCAGCGGTCATCTTAGTATAGGTGACGATGCGCAAATAGCAGGAGCTTCAACGCTGAATAAAAATGTGCCATCGGGGGCGCGCTTATCTTCACAATTGTCTGCCTTGCCTGTACGGCAATGGCAACGATTGGTTATTTTATTAAAACGCCAAGTAAGCAAAAAAACACATAATTAGTCAGACAACACCGCATGAATGCGTTGTAAAGCCTTTTTTAAAAGATCATCAGAGGTGGCAAAAGAGATACGAAAATAATTAGCACAGCCAAATGCTGAACCTGGAACTGTGGCTACCTCTGCTTCTTCGAGTAAATAGTCACAAAAAGCAATGTCAGAAACACTGCTAATTTTTCCTTGATTTGCTAATTTTTGTATGGCGTCATTGGCGTTGGCAAAGGCGTAAAACGCGCCTTCGATACAGCGGCAACTAATGCCATCTATAGCGTTGAGGGCGTCTGTAACAAACTGACGCCTTCGATCAAATGCCTGTAACATGGGGGCAATGCAGTCGGTGCCGGTATTTAAAGCCGCTACTGCCGCTGCTTGCGCAATGGAAGTAGGGTTAGAAGTGCTTTGTGATTGTATTTTAGTCATTGCTTTGATGAGATATTGCGGACCTGCCGCATAACCTATACGCCACCCGGTCATGGCATAAGCCTTTGACACACCGTTGATTATCAGAGTGCGGTCATAAAGTTCGGGACAAACATTAACGATGGACTGAAAAGATCGCCCTTCGTAACGGAGATGTTCGTAAATATCATCACAAATTACCCAAGCATTGGGGGCTTTTTCAGTAATGATTTGAGACAATGCTTTTAAATCATCCGCATCGTAAATGGTCCCTGATGGGTTGGAAGGACTGTTTAATAAAATAATTTTTGTTTTTGGTGTGATTGCGGCAGCCAATTGACTTGCTGTCATTTTATAATTGTCTTTGGACATTACAGTCACAGGTTTAGCGTCAGCAAGTAATACCATATCAGGGTATGATGTCCAATAAGGGATAGGAATAATAACCTCATCATTAACATTGAGTATGGCTAGTAATGCATTCATCAGGCATTGTTTGGCACCGGTTGATACAATAATCTGATTGGTTGAGTAGTTCAAAGAATTGTCTTTGTTAAATTTTCCGACAATCGCTTGTTTTAAGGCAGGCGTGCCGTTGACGGCAGTATATCTAGTTTCGCCATTGTCAATGGCGTTTTTAGCGGCTAATCCGATATGTTCTGGGGTATTAAAGTCAGGTTCGCCTGACGCTAAATTAATCACATCACGACCTTCTGCTTTAAGTTCTTGAGCGCGAGTTGAAACGGCGATGGTGGGGGAAGATTTAATTTTATTGAGACGATGGGCAAGTGTGGTCATTTTTTTAATGGATAGAAGTCAGGTTAATAAAATGGTAGAACCAGTGGTTTGACGGTTTTCGAGTTGGCGATGGGCAGCAGCAGCGTCTTTTAAGTCAAAATGGTGCTTAATATGGGCTTTTAACCCTTGATTCATAGAAAAAAATAGAGCATTGGCGCTGGCAATCATTTCGACCTGGGTGGCACAATAATTCATGAGCGATGGTCGGGTAAAAAACAATCCGCCGTGCTCTGCCAGTAGTGATGGTGCAAAAGCTGGGACAGGGCCTGATGCATTGCCAAAAGAGACAAAATAACCGCGCGGTTTGAGCGATTTTATTGATGACATGAAGGTTGATTTGCCAACAGAATCATAGACAACATCAACGCCTTTGCCATCAGTTAGTTTGGCAACGCGTGCAGGAAGGTCTTCTTGGTCGTACAAAATGGTATGCGTACAACCATTTTCTTGTGCTAATTCTGCTTTTTGTTCATTGCCGACGGTGCCGATAATAGTCGCTCCTAAATTGTGAAGCCATTGGCACGCTATTAAACCAACGCCACCAGCAGCAGCGTGAAATAACACCACACTGTCTTTTGTTACGGGGTAAGTACGCCGAATAAGATATTCAGTTGTCATGCCTTTGAGTAGTATGGCTGCGGCAATTTCGGGCGAAATGTTTTTAGGTAAGGGGATTAACTGGTTGGCATTAATCACGCGATAATTTGCATAGGCACCTAAGCCAGCAACACAATAACCTACTTTATCACCGACTTTTATGGTGTCAACATCGCTGCCGACTTCTTCTACGATGCCAGCGCCTTCTAGTCCTAAAATTGTTGGTAATGGTACGGGGTACAAACCAGTACGGTGATAAATATCAATATAATTAAGGCCTGCGGCAACCACGCGTACCAATACTTGATTGGCTTTTACAGCGGGGACATCGACTTCTTTCCAGTGCATGATGTCTGGGCTACCGTTTTCATGAATAACAATGGCATTGGTTCGCATAGTACAATTTTACCTTGTTTTTACAGTATAGTATTAATCTGTTGTTCGGACAATGATTTTTCGTATGCCTTGCTGATTGGGTGACGTAATTAGCGAGGCTTCTTCCATCGATTCTATGATACGAGCGGCACGATTATAACCAACCGATAACTTGCGTTGCACAAAAGATATAGAAGGGCGCTTTGCTTCTAGGACATAGGCAATGGCTTGGTCATATAAAGGATCACGTTCTCCTTTTGCTTCATTGGTACTGGTGAGGGCAAAGGAGTTGTTTACTTCATTAAATTCAGTTAGATAGTCTACTGCGGGTGAATTTTTATGAATGTAATCAACGACTCGATGAACCTCTTGGTCTTTCACAAAAGCACCGTGAGCACGCAAAGGATTGCCTTGTCCGGGGGGTAAAAATAGCATGTCGCCTTTTCCAAGCAATGATTCGGCACCCATTTGATCGAGAATAGTACGTGAGTCGATTTTAGAGGCAACTTGAAACGAAAGCCGTGATGGGACGTTGGCTTTAATAAGTCCAGTAATAACATCAACCGAGGGGCGTTGTGTGGCGAGTATCATGTGAATACCAGCAGCACGTGCTTTTTGTGCCAAACGGCTAATAGACATTTCAATGGCTTTGCCAGAAACCATCATTAAGTCGGCTAATTCATCGATGATAATAACGATATAAGGCAAGTGTTGATGGTCTATTGGGTCGCTTTCATTAATTTCAATATTATTGTCTTTAATGGCTTGGTTGTAGGAAATAATGCTTCTCACGCCAGCGGCTGCTATTTTTCTATAGCGTCTTTCCATTTCTTCGACTGCCCAATTTAAAGCAGTGGGTGCCAGCGTCATATCGGTAATAACAGGTGCTAGTAAATGTGGAATATTGGCATAAGTAGATAACTCTAACATTTTTGGATCAATGAGTAAAAAGCGAATATCATCAGGTGATTTGGCGTATAAAAGACTTAGTATAGTGGAATTAATAAAAACAGATTTTCCTGATCCTGTTGAACCTGCCACTAATAAATGAGGCATGCTTCGTAAATCAACAATGGCAACTTCGCCGGATGCGGTTTTCCCCAATGCAATGGGTAGATCAACATTAGAGGATTGAAAATTATCAGAAGATAAAATTTCTGATAATGTGATCATAGACTGATTTTTGTTGGGTAATTCTAATCCGATATGCTTGGTGCCGTGTATGGTCTCTAGCACCCGTATTGCACTAACAGACAAGGTTCGGGCTAAGTCGCGTGCCAAATTAACAATTTGTGATCCTTTTACGCCTGTTGCGGGCTGTAAATCATAACGCGTGACAACCGGTCCAGGCAATACAGCCATGATCTTTACCGCTACATTAAAACTAGCCAGTGTTTTTTCGATAAGAATTGCTGTTTCATGTAATTCTTGTTCTGAAAATTGAATGGAGGTATTGGGTGTATCCAATAACTCCAGTGTGGGTTTGCTGTCATTATTGATTGTTGGTGGTGATTCTTCTGTAGGCTGGGGGATTGGGATTGGGGTGTTTAAATCATTGGATGTACTAACAGATTTAGACGGTGAGGGTGTCTTGACTTGTGAAGATTTCTTTGCTTGCTGTGAAATGAGAGACGGTTTTTTTGTGATTTCACGCAGTTTACTTTGAGACACTACTGCCTTGTTTTTAATAATAGATTTTACAAGATGTTTTGCTTGTTTTCGTTTATATTGCTTATCAGAAATGATATTTTTTAACCACAAAAATAAGGATTCGGTTCGTGCGCCGATGGCTTCAAAAAATAAAAACCACGACATTCCAGCGGTTAAACTAATACTGAATATTAAAACGGAAATATAGAACAAAGAAGCGCCAAATATGCCTAAAAAATCTATGGTAACGGAAGACACTATCTTACCAACTAAACCTCCAGCCCCTGCCGGTAGGTTGTCGTTATGGTGAAATCGTAGGTATTCTAATGAAGATGCAGATATCATGAACATCAATGCACCAACTATAATCCACGCAATACTTAACTCATAATCGGAGTTTTTAAAAGGCAATTTAAAAATTAAGTGCTGACCTAATAAAAAGAAAATAATACACAGCAGATAAGCACTGCGCCCGAATAGTTCAAAAAGCGAGCTTGATGTATAAGCACCAAATATACCGCCAATATTATTAATTGCTTCGACCTTGGTTGTTTTTGCAAATGCGGGATCCATTGGGCTGTAAGTTATGAGAATTAACAGCAAAAATAAAATGGCAAAGCAGCCAACAATGGCACACCCTTCTTGTAATAATGTACGGCGATAGTTAGACATAAAGGGCAGACAGTCCGGGTAAATCGCCATTGGCTAGATAGTCAAGTAATGCACCACCGCCGGTGGATACATAGGATATGCTGTTGGTCACATTAAATTGATTACAAGCAGCAATAGTATCACCACCGCCGATGACTGAAAAAGCCGATGATTGGGCAATGGTATTGGCAATGATTTGCGTGCCATTGGCAAAAGGTGGGTTTTCGAATAGACCCACTGGTCCATTCCATAATACGGTTTGAGCAGATAAAAGTAAACGTTGACATTGCATTGCGCTATCTATACCAATATCTAAAATCATGTCGTTATCTTTGATGTCCAGCAACATTCGATTTTGCCCTTCCTCGGCATTAGGGTTATCTGCGACAATGACATCCGTTGGTAGGATGATTTTTTGTCCGATATTTTGCAACAAAGTTTTGGCGTTTTCTAGCATATCAAATTGGACCAATGACCGGCTTACCTTATGCCCTTGAGCGGCTAGTAGCGTATTGGCAATACCACCACCTACAATGAGAGTGTCGCAAATTTTGCCCATGGCGTTGAGAACATCCAATTTGGTGGATATTTTTGCACCGCCAAATACACCCACAAAAGGTCTGTTAATGTGCCTGCTAATTTTATTTAAGGCGGTAATTTCATCGATGAGTAATTGTCCGGCACAGCTGGGTAAATAGCTGGCAATACCGGTAACAGATGCTTCAGTTCGATGGGCACTGGCAAAAGCGTCCATGACAAAAACATCACCTAGCGTTGCGTACTGTTGACTCAATGCGGGGTCACACTTTTTTTCACCTTTGTTAAAACGGGTATTTTCTAATAAAGCGACTTGCCCTGCTGCGATGGGATTACTGGGGAAATTGGCATAAAATTGGACAGGATGTTGTAGGGCATCTGCCAATGCTTCGGTCAAAAGTGATGTCGATAAATCAGCATTATAAATGCCTTCTTCTGGACGACCAAGATGAGAAAGCACGACCACACTTCCGCCATTATTCAGTATTGTTTTAATGGTTGGCACCGCTGCAATAATGCGAGAAGTATCTGTTATAGTATTATTATTGAGTGGAGCATTTAAATCAGTACGCAGTACAGCGATTTTATTTTTCCAATTTATGTAAGATAGAGTGCGCATTGATTTTTTGATAATGAGTAAAAGAATTTACTAAAGGTTAATTCTAACATTGTAAAATTATTATCATGTCTGAAGATTATAGGGTTGTCAAAAAAACACCCTTTTGGTGCTGATAGATAATCTATAAAATGCTATTATTGTGTTTTTTCTTTCATGCCTTTGGCATAAACATAAAACTCTGAAGAGGCGGAGCGGATGGCTTTAGGACGAATGATTTTTAAAGTGGTGTAATCTTGTTTTAACTGCTGACGCAAAGTTTGGCTGTGCTCGTTATCAAAACTTTTAAACAGTAAATGTCCACCTGCTGTTAAATGCGTGGCGGCAAATTGAATAACCATTTGGTTGAGTTCAAAAATTCGTTCGCTATCACTGTCCCCAATACCAGTTAAATTGGGAGCAATGTCTGAAGCAATGATATCAATGGGGCCATTAAACTGTGCAAGAATCGATTGTTTGATTGATTCGTCGCAAAAATTACCCTGAATGAAAGTTACATTTTTAATGGGCAACATGGGGAGCAGATCGACGGCAACAATCGTATGGCTGGTTTGACGTTTGGCAGCAAACAGCTGAGACCAGCTGCCAGGTGCGCTACCCAAGTCAACAATGTTATGGCAATGGTTAAGCAGTTGGTATTGTTTGTCGATTTCTAATAATTTATATACCGCACGAGAGCGATAGCCTTCTTGTCTAGAGTTTTTTACATGAGGGTCGTTCTCTTGTTGTCGCCTCCAATTGGCTGATTTAATTTTTTGGCGACGAGACATGTGATTGAAATTGTAAGAGAGTTGTTTTTGCCTCGCGGTATATCGCATCACCGATTCCTATGCGTGTATGGCGTTGACAAAGGCTTGTCCATTGTTGGTGTTCTTGATTGTCATCGAGTTGCTGTACTGCTTGTATGGTATCGGCAATATCGGGCGGTTGACAGGCTAAAAATAAATCACAACCTGCCATCGATGCTTTTTTAATGCGTTGATCACAATCACCGATGGATTTTGCTCCTTCCATTGATAGGTCATCACAAACAATCTGGCCAGTATAGCCTAGTTCCTGACGGAGCACGGTTTTAAGCCAAACCGATGAAAAGGTGGCGGCTTGTTCATCGACTGCCTGATAAACAATATGAGCAGTCATGAGTAAGTCGCCCTTCGCCTCTATAAATGCTTGAAATGGAATTAAATCGTTTTGCCATATGATTGAAGCATCGCGTGTATCAATGGGTAGTTCCAGATGTGAATCAGCGGTGACATAGCCATGTCCGGGAAAGTGCTTACCACAGGCCGCCATACCCGCTTGCTTGAGTCCTTGCATTAGGCAAAGCGCTATTTTTGCCACTGTATGAGGGTCAGAGGAAAAGGAGCGTGTGCCGATAATCGTGGAATGACCATAATTGATATCTAACACGGGAGTAAATGAAAAATCAATCCCATGACTTAGTAATTCTGCGGCGAGTACAATACCAGTGGCTTCGGCTACTTTTGTTGCTTGGGGGTAATCGGCTATATCCTGCATGGCAGGCAGAGCTGTAAAACCATTGTCACAAAAACGTTGAACACGTCCGCCTTCTTGATCAACCGCAATCAGTATAGGACGGTTGGCATGGCGTCTAATGCTACTGGTCAATTGGCGTAATTGTTGTCCATCGCTAAAATTACGTGCAAATAGTATAACGCCACCAATAATCGGATTTTGCAATCGCTTAATATCAATTAGACAGAGCGATGTATTGCCTTCTATGGCAATCATCAAGCGGGCACTCATTGTTCGAGAATCACGGTTGCTAGTGCGTATGAAACGTCATGGCTAATACTTAAATGACAATGACGAATGCCTTTTTTTTCTAGTAGCGTGGTAATGGACGACGCAAAAATAAAATAAGGTTTGCCCATCGCATTGTTTTTAACCGTTATGTTTTGCCAAGTGCAGGGCGCACGCATTCCTGTTCCCAGTGCTTTGCCAATGGCTTCTTTTGCGGCCCAACGACCGGCTATGTAGTGCGATGCCTGTTTATTAGGCATGGCTTGATTTTCAAATGGTGACAAAACTTTGCTTGGAAAACGCGTGGGAAAACGAACCAAGGCGTTTTGGACTCGATTAATATCGATTAAATCATTGCCAATGCCAAT
Organism: Gammaproteobacteria bacterium; assembly: GCA_965243565.1. Lineage (GTDB taxonomy): Bacteria > Pseudomonadota > Gammaproteobacteria > Tethybacterales > Persebacteraceae > CBDEVH01. Next base: position 1,402,571 of record OZ251571.1, on the reverse strand, counting down.
AATCATATCTTGATTGCGTCTCGCATTTCTACCACTGCTTGTTGTAAGCCAACAAATAAAGCACGTGAGATAATAGAATGTCCGATGTGTAGTTCATCAATGGGCAAACAAGCAATTTTTGCTACATTGTCTAGCGTTAAGCCATGCCCTGCATTGGTTTTTAATGCAAATTTATCGGCTATTTTAATGGCATTTTCAATGGTAGTGGTATTGCCATCAATGGCGTACTGACCTGTGTGTAGTTCAATGGCTGGAACGCCAACAGCATTGGCTGCTTCAATTTGTTTTTCGTAAGGATCGATAAAAAAAGAAATTTCTATGCCAGCTTGCATAATGGGGGCGCAAAAAGCACTGAGTGTTTCTTTATTTTTTACCACGTCTAATCCGCCTTCGGTCGTTAGTTCGGCACGTTTTTCAGGTACTACGCAGATTTTAGGAGGGTGCAATTGTAATATGATTTGTTGCATTTCTGCGGTTGCGGCAATTTCTAGGTTTAAAGGAGTAGATAACGCTTGCATTAATTTTGGTAAATCATCATCGATGATGTGACGTCTGTCTTCACGCAGATGCACTGTAATATAGTCGGCTCCGCCTTTTTCTGCCAATATTGCCGCTTCGACAATATTGGGGTAGGGCGTATGTCTTGCTTGGCGAATAGTGGCAATGTGGTCTATATTAACCCCTAGTTTCATTGCTTGCTCCGAACACGTTTTACCGATGCACCCAATAGACGTAGTTTTTTTTCCATGTGGGCATAACCTCGATCTAAATGATAAATGCGATTAATTTCTGTTGTGCCTTTGGCACTTAATGCTGCAATTACCAGTGACGCTGACGCACGTAAGTCGGTTGCCATAACAGGAGCCCCGGTTAATGATGAACGTCCGTTGATGGTGGCAACCCGTTTTTCGCAACTGATATCTGCTCCCATGCGGTTGAGTTCGTCCACATGCATAAACCGATTTTCAAAAATAGTTTCAGTGATGGTTGAAGTGCCGTTGGCAGTGCAATTGACAGCCATTAATTGGGCTTGTAGGTCGGTGGGGAATCCCGGATATGGTGCGGTACGAAGGCTGGTTGCCCGAAAACGTCCTTTCATACTAATATGCAGATCATCGGTGTCATGACGAAAAGTGACTCCGCCTTCTGTAAATACATTAATAACATTATCTAATCCATCTTTGGGGCCATCTTTAATGGTGATTTTTCCACCACAGGCAGCAACTGCGGCTATGTAGGTACCCGTTTCGATACGATCTGGCATGATGCTAAATTGTGTGCCTGATAATTCGTCGACTCCTTCAATAATAATAGTACGTTTGCCTTGCCATTGAATTTTTGCTCCCATGCTTTTCAGGCAGTCTATTAAATTAATGATTTCGGGCTCACATGCAGCATTTTTTAATACGGTCTCGCCTTTGGCGAGTGTTGCCGCCATGAGTAAATTTTCGGTGCAAGTGACCGATAGTTTTTTCATGCTAATGGTTGTACCGCGTAATTGATTGGCAGTGGCATGGATATAACCGCCTTCTATGCGAATTTTTGCACCCAATTTTTTTAAGCCTGCCAAATGCATATCGACAGGGCGAGATCCTATGGCACATCCGCCCGGTAATGAGACAGTAGCACGACCATATCTTGCCAGTAGAGGACCTAAAGTCAAAATGGATGCGCGCATGGTACGTACTAAATCGTATGGAGCAATATGATTAATAGACTGCGATGGACTGAGGGTTATTCGTTGGCGATTATGTTCGCATTTAACGCCTAAATAGGATAACACGGCAATGGTGGAGTCAATATCCCTTAGTTGAGGAATATTTTTATAGTCACTGGGTTTATCCGTGAGTAAACTTGAAAAAAGAATAGGCAGCGCGGCATTTTTTGCACCACTGATTTTAACCACTCCTACCAATGGCACACCGCCCTCGATTATAAATTTATCCATCCCATTCGTCTGGTGTGAGTGTTCTCATTGATAGAGCGTGAATTTCTCCTGCCATTTTATCGCCCAATGCCTGATATACTAGTTGGTGGCGTTTTATCGTGCGCAATCCTCTAAATGCCTCACTGACGATGAGTGCTTGAAAGTGATGTCCGTCACCCGCCACTTTGGTATGAGTGCAGTCAATTTTTTTGAGAATCCATTCTTCTATATTATTGGGAGTAGGGAGTGACATGGGGAATTCCTAAAGGTTTGCTAAAACGTTGATTCTATAGTAACTTAATTTGATAATTGACATGCCACCTCTAAATTTTGTCTGTCTTCGGTTTCTGGGTGAGAAGATAACAATTGAATCAAGTCTATAATCAAGGACTCTTCCTCTTTATTATTTTCGTTACTCAAGGACTCTTCCTCTTCACTGTTTTCGTTACTCAAGGGCTTGCTATAAGTGCTCTCAATTTTTAATAAGGCAGTACCGAGTAAATCGGGCGATTTTCCTTTTTGTTTGAGATAGCGAGCAGCAAAACAATCAGCTTCTTGTTCTGCTTTACGCGAATATCGCGACTGGGTGAGCGCTAGAGGAATAGCGGCAAAACCGCTGACATCGCCAATGAGTATTAAAAACAGTCCTAAGGCAGTGGATTGAATAAAAGAACGCATGCCATGGCGTTCGTTAACATGTCCAATTTCGTGTGCAAGGACGGCTTCGAGCTCATCGTTGTTTAGATTTAGGACAAGCGCATCGGTGGCAACGATCAAGCCATCGGGCAGAGCAAAGGCATTGGCACTATTATGGAAAAAACCGTGAATTTTTAACCGATAATTGTAAGGTATATGAGTAAAGTCTTGACTAACGGTGTTGAAAATATTTGTGACGCGTTGTTGCTGATATTCAGATAATTTTGTCTCGGTTAAATAGACCGGAACAAGACTATTTTTACTTGTTGATGTTAGTTGGTCATAAATTTCGTCTGTTACTTCGGTAAGGTAGGAAATAGAAAGTTGATTTGCCGCTACTTCAGATAGTTTAGGTATGGCAAATTGGATAAATAAAAACATTGTTAAAATGAAGAATGGAAGCAAACCGAGTATTAGTTGCCATCGTGTTTCAAGCAAATACAAAACATGATTTTTAGACACTGTTAGATGTTTGTCGATAAAATCGTTGTTATCAACCACCAATGTTACATTGCCAATGGTGATATTACGAGGAATAGTGGCTATTCGAGCAGAAATTTTAAGTTCGCTAATAGCCGCTTTTATTGTTTCATTATTTTGGTTATCGGCATATAAAAACCCATTTTCGAACCATAAATTTGCTTTAATCGCTTGACTAGACGTTGCATGAAACCACGTAGCGGTTATTTTATTATTCATTGATGCCTGGTTATCTGGCTAACGTTATGGAACCAATCCAATATCAAAATCTATCCCTTGGTCAGCAACAAATTCATCTCCCATGGCATTTTCTTTAAGAGTGTTTTTTTGCAGAATGCTGTTCAGTGTCTTTTGTGTTGTAATGATTGAGACATGCTTGGCAAGAAACCGAGTACGGCGAATGGCCGTCCAAGGATATAAAGTTCCACAAGAAAATAATATGATAAAAAAATTGGGCAGGCCAACGCGTGTAATGTATTTCCAAATAGAAAATTGAACGGAAAAATGACCGTCTTCAAAAAATATATTTCCCCAAAATATTTTAAAATGAGCGATTGAAAAATATATTTTGATAATGATAAATAAAAGTATAAACCAAACAATAAACAAGGTATGATGCACTTCTAAATTAGCTATGTCGGAAGATGAAATGACAAAAAAACCAGCAAAAATCAGCAACAGACTGGTCAAGTATATAGAAAACATTGTTATGAGGTGCGGCTGTTTATATTGAAAATTTAAACTTCCCCAATGATGATTTTGCACTTTGAAATAAAAGAAGTAGCGGACAAGGTAAACCAATAAAACAAATAAAATAACCGATAAAAACAATAATGTATAAATTGTTAATTGTTGAAGACTTTGATCAAATGGCAAATTAATATCGATATTGAGATCATTCCAAGATGATAATATTGTAAGTCCAAATATCGCTATAATTAGAAAAGGCAGAATGTGTAGGTAGAGTAATAAGGTATGCTTTTCAAATTTAAATCGGACTTGACGATAAGACGAAAATCTTGCATTAAAAGACAGGCCACGGATGATTAAAAATGGAATAATAAGAAGAATACAGATATTTTCGATGCTTTGTAAATTTTGATCGGCGCCTACAAAATAAGAAGAAGCCAATAAGATACTGATTAGAATAATACGGATAATTAAAATGTTCAGAGGATTGGCATCGTATTCAAAATTAGCATCGTTTATTTGTGTGTTGCCATAAAAAAAACGATTTTTACGAACTTTTGCCCATGGTGAGAATATTCCACAGCTTATAATGGTTAAGAATAAATTGGAATACCAGAGTGAAAAATATTGCCTGGTTGTTCCGTTAAAATTAATATTAAATGCTTTGGCGATAGTATCGTTATGGGATTGCTCATTAGAGTTATCATTGATATCATCTATAGCGATGTCTTTTTGAGATATCTCAGTTGTTTTTATTGTGTCTATGGTGTTTGTCCGCATCAGATATATTCATACCAATAATTATAAAACAAAAAGTGTGTGAATTATCCTGTTTTGTAATATCGTTATTTATTTTTATTGACTTTATTTGGTGCTTTAGGTAAAATAGGTTCCATGAATGTATTTATGAAAACTCTGACTTCTTTGGGTGGTGTAAAAGGGGTACGCTACATTATTGATGCTTTTTTCAAAAAAGTTACAAGCAATGAAATACTACTTCCTTATTTTAAAGGTTATGACTTAGATAAATTGCATTCTCACCACGAAGTTTTTCTTTTATCTGCCTTGGCTTTTGGGGAAGGGCACAGTGAGAAACTAGATTTGAAACGAGCGCATACAGAATTGGTAAAAAAAGGACTCTCTGATGTGCAATACGATGAATTATCAAGGGTAGTTTTTGAAGTTCTTGCTGAGTCAGAGCATGAGATACCGGGAGAGATTCGTGATAGGATAAAAGTGTATTTAGATGCCAATCGTGATGCGGTGCTAAATAGGGGTGAATATAGCTAATTTTTGGTTGGAATAGTCATCAAAGTTAGGGTAATACCGTTTTATTAACGGTTAATTTTTGAAAAAATTCAAAGTATTGTTTCTGCAATGATAGATGTCGCTGTTGGGATACTAAGCAATGGTGATGGTTGTGTACTGGTACAACAAAGACAAGAAAATTTAATCGCCGCTGGTTTTTGGGAATTTGTTGGCGGCAAAGTAGAAGATCGTGAGACCTCTGAACAAGCTTTACTGCGCGAGATAAGAGAAGAACTGGGTATTGTAATTCGGCAAGCCGTGCCGTGGATAACACGGTGTCATACGTATGACCATGGTGAGGTTAGAATAAAATTTTATCGCGTAAGTGATTGGCATGGATGTGCCAAAGGTCAAGAAGGACAGCGCATTGAATGGCGTACATTGGATAATCCACCAAAGCCTTTTTTAGCAGGTAGTAAAAAAATTTGGAAATGGCTGTGTCTGCCCAATCGTTGTATTATTAGTGCGGCAGAAATCATCGGGGTTGATCAATCCATTCTCCAACTAGAGACACTATTACAAAAGCCAGTAATGTTGCAATTACGAGATAAGCAATTGCCCGACAATGAGCGGCGACGTTTATTTCAGGCGATACAGTCTATCTCCAAGCATCCCCGTGCAATAGTACTTGTTAATGATCATGACGAATGGGCTAAAAAAAGCGATGGTATTCATTTAAGTTCTAGAAAACTATGGATGCACGATAAACGCCCTGATTATCAATGGGTGGGTGCATCTTGTCATACACAAGAAGACTTGCAACAAGCCGCAAAAATTGATGTTGATTTTGCGGTGTTATCACCGGTGTGCAAAACATTAACTCATGTCAATGTTCCACCCATGGGCTGGGAGATGTTTTCTCGTATGATAGAAAATGTGGGTATTCCTGTTTATGCTTTAGGTGGATTGACAATAGATGATTTGCCCAAAGCGCAACTGTTGGGAGCGCAGGGTGTCGCTTATATGCGACAGGGCTGGTCTTAATTGAACTTAAAAAATATTAGAGGATAATCCCGCTGCCATCGTGGTGCCTAAAAGACTACACGATTGTAAAAAAGAATCTTGATACTGACCAGACATCAACGTTGGTGCTTGCACTTCGCGCCACCGCAAGCCTTGTGTTATCGAATGTACTGCTCTTAACGTTCCGCTGCCATCTTTGCCTGCACGTATATACAATGCGTATGGCAAGCCCTGTTTGGTTTCTAAACAAGGGTAATATATCCGCTCAAAAAAATCTTTTATCTGACCACTCATATAACCAAAATTTTCGGTGGTACCAATGATGATTCCATCGCATTTTAGAACATCTTGTGGGGTGGCAGCCAGTGGTTGTAATAGTTGACAATTGACATCATCAATATCAGGATGTATTGCACCTGCATAAACCGCATTGGCAATTTTTTGGGTATTGTCCGACGGTGTATTGGCGACAATAAGCAAATTAATGGGCTTCATTCCAGTTATTTCCGACATGAATATTCACTTTTAAATCGACTGGTAAATTCATCACATTCATCAATGAAGGTAATTTTTCTACAATGTCATTGACTTCGTTTTCGTCGGCTTCGATGACGATTTCATCGTGTACTTGTAAAATCATCTGTGATGTCATTTTGTTTGTTAGTAACCATTTATTGACGGCAATCATTGCCATTTTAACAATATCGGCAGCACTGCCTTGGATGGGGGCATTAATGGCAATACGCTCGATTGCTGCTTTGTTGGTTTGCCCAATGAGCAATGGAATTTTTCTTCCAAGTAGTGTTTTGACATAGCCCATTGCTGGTGCGGATTCACGAGTCTGTTGCATAAAAGCAGCAATATTTGGGTATCGGCTAAAATAGCGGTCAATATAAACATCGGCTTGAGTTCTAGAAATATTAATGTTTTTTGCCAGGCCAAAGGCAGACATACCGTAGATGAGCCCAAAATTAATGGCTTTTGCCGATCGTCTTTGTTCTTCGGTAACGCTGTCAAGTGGTGTCGAAAATATCTCCCCAGCAGTTTGTTTGTGGATATCGGCTTCATCAGCAAATGCCGCTAACATGGTTTTATCGTCTGCCATTGTCGCCATAACTCGCAGTTCAATCTGTGAATAATCTGCAGATATGATTTTTTTCCCTTCAGCTGCAACAAAGGCTTGACGTATTACCCGTCCTTCTTTTGAACGTATGGGGATATTTTGTAAATTGGGATTAGACGATGATAGTCGTCCAGTAAAAACAGTGGTTTGCGAAAATTGGGTGTGTATGCGGTTGGTATGGGGGTTAATGATTTCGGGCAGGCGGTCGGTATAAGTATTAACCAATTTGTTGAGTCCACGGTGTTTTAACAGCGCGGCGGCTAAGGGGTAGTCGTGCGATAATTTTTCGAGCGTTTGTTCGTCTGTCGATCGTGCTTTGGTTTTAGTCTTGCGTAAGACAGTCGCTCCAATTTTGTCAAACAGTATTTCGGCTACTTGTTTGGGAGAATTGAGGTTGAATATTTCGCCCGCACAATTAAAGGCTTCATTCTCTAATTGGGTAATTTGTTGGTGTAATTTTTCGGACAGCGTTTTTAGTTGATCGATATCAACGCCTATGCCAGTGCGTTCCATTTGGGCTAGTATCGGCATTAACGGGCGATCGATTTGATTATAAATAGAGCTTGCTTCGGCACTTAATTTAGGCACGATGAGTTCAAATAAGCGGTGGGTGATATAAGCATCTTCACCGGCATAATCCGTTGCCACATCGATGCTAATTTCAGAAAAATTAGCAACGGTTTTACTGTTAACAAGTGAATTGAACGAGGTGGTATTAATGCCTAAACGGTTTAACGCCAGTGTGTCCATACTGCTATCGGCGGTGGAATTTTCAACATAAGCGGCAATTTTTGTGTCTTCTAGTACACCTTGTAGGGTGATGCCAGCAGTTAATAAAACATGCCAATCGTATTTGCCATTGTGTAAAATTTTAACGATAGTAGGATCTTCCATAATCGATTTTAATAAATTGATGGCGGTTGCTACTTCTATTTGTGGCTGGCTGGTATCGGTATGACGCAGTGGTACATAGGCGGCTTCTTTGTTATTGAGTGCCAATGAAAAACCAACAATAATGGCTCTATACGAAGGCTCGCCCATGGTTTCGGTATCAATGGCACAACACTTTTGTTGACGAATTTTTTCACACCATTGTGTTAATTGTTCTGCGGTGTTAATAAGAGTTACTTTAGGGCGTTCGCTTTGAGGTGGTTTATACGAAGTGCGTAGTCGGTTTTTGATTTGGGTGAGTTCAAATAATTGGCATAGATTGTCCCATGTTTCAAAATCAGGTTCTTGACGGGAAAGTGCCGATAAAGATGGGAGGAGATTGACATCGTCTTTTAACGCGACCAGCTGTCTTGCTAGATGGAGTTGATTATTGTCAATGGCATGTCGCAGGTTTTCACCGACAACACCTTTAATAGTGTTGGCGGCACCAATGATGTTGTTAAGGTTGTCCCATGCATTGAGCCATTTGGCAGCTGTTTTTGGTCCTACTTTTTCGACGCCTTTAATATTATCGGATGTATCACCAATAAGAGCAAGGTAGTCGGCTATCTGCAAGGGAGTGACTCCAAATTTTTCTATGACACCATTGGTATCATAGCATTTGTCTTTCATGCTGTCGTAAACAATCGCATTATCGCCGACCAATTGCATTAAGTCTTTGTCACTGCTGGCAATGACGATATCCCACTTTAACTGTTTGGCTTGTTTGGTAAAGGTGGCAATAACATCATCGGCTTCGACACCTTCAATCGCAATAATGGGGAAGCCGTAGGCTTCGATTAGTTGATGAATAGTGGGGATTTGTACCGCCAAATCTTCAGGCATCGGTGGGCGGTTTGCCTTGTATTGGATATCAAGCGTATGGCGAAAATTCTTACCACTTTTATCGGCAATACAAGCAATAAAATAATCTGGGTGCTGGCGGACCAACTTATCAATCATGTTAATCGTGCTAAAAATAGCACCACTGGGACGTCCGTCAGATGTGCGTAAATCGCCTGTTGCATGAAAAGCACGGAATAAAAAATTACTAAAATCAATAAGTAATAGATTCATGGTTTATTTTGAATTATGAGAGTCTGGTAAAAATGATTGTAAAAAGGAAACGGCTTCATCATTATTGAAGCATGGTTTCATGGGGGGTAATGATTGTAATATTTTTTTGCCATAACCGCGAGTCTTTAAACGAGTATCGCCCACCATAAATATGCCGTAATCGTTAAAATCACGCATGAGTCTTCCTGCCACTTGCTTCATTAGAATAACCGCATTGGGAAGTTGATTGTGCATAAAACTGTCTTCACCACGTTGCTTTCTCCATTCATCTCGTGCCATTAATATGGGGTCGTTTGGTGGGGTAAAAGGGATTTTATCAACCACCACCAATGACAACGCAGGACCCTGTACATTAACACCATGCCAAAACGATTGACTACCAATGAGGATGGATTGCGGTGTGGTTTTAAACTGACGCAGTAGTGTGTCATTGGGCATATCCCCTTGCTTAAAAATAATAATATCGTCTTTGCTAAGTGCTTTGGTTAATAAGTCGGCAGCCGTATCCATTGCGCGCAAGCTCGAAAACAATATAAAAGCGCGTCCTTTATTGACTCTAATAAGCGGTATGGCAGCATTTACAACCGCTTTGGTATGTTCTGAATCATTTGTTAGTGGTAAGTTTGGTGGTTGATACAGTAATGTGCGGTTGGCAAAATCATAGGGGCTGTCCCATGATTTTGCATGGCTTTTATCAATGCCTATTTCTTCACAGAAATTTTTAAAATCGTTGGCAATGCTAAGGGTTGCCGATGTTAATATAATGGCTTTGGTTGTTTGCCATTGTCTTTTAAAGTAATGACGACCACTAATAGGAGCCATAAACAAAGTGATATGATTTTGATTTTTTTCTAGCCAATGAATAGTGAGCATCGAATCTTCATCCACACTCGAATCTGTTTGTTGCCATTTATTTAAAAACTGCCAGTACTCTTTAATTTGGAGAGTGGTTTTGCTTAATTTTTCACTTTTATCAATATGTGGGAGTAAGGCTTCGGTTAACCCTTGTAACATTACACTCATTTGGTTAATCGCTTTTGCCAAATCCGTTTGCTTGGTAACTTCGGTAACGCTGTAACGACTGTTAGGCAAGTTATCGCCAAGCGAAAGCAATGTATTAATACTGGCTTGTAGTCGCTTGCTGTGGGCGGTAATATCGTTATTAATCGTTACTTGATCGATGATGGTGCGTTCAAGCAAGATTAACAGGCGTGATAGTTGTTTGGTTGAAAGACTTTTACTAAAAAATTGTGGTGCTAATTGCGGTAGTATATGTGCTTCATCAAATAATAGAACGTCGCGCGATGGCAGTATTTCTGCCACTCCGCTATCGCGTAGCGTCACATCTGATAAAAACAAATGGTGATTGACAATAATAATATCGGCGTTTTTAGCACGGGCACGTGCTTTGTATAAAAAGCACTCATTGTAGTGATCGCAGGCTTGTACATCGCAAGTTTCTTTGGTAGAGGTAACGGCCTGCCAAATTGGCGAGCGTTGTGAAATTCCTTTAATTTCACTGATTTCACCACTGTCGGTTTGTGCCATAAACTGTTGAATGACTTGCCATTCGCCGGTTTCTTCTTGAATTAATTCATGGTTAAAAACAGCACTGTTTTTTTTGACTGCATCGCGACAAAGATAATTACTGCGTCCTTTGAGCACGGTCATATTGATATTGCGATTGAGTGCTTTGGCAAGCAAGGGAATGTCATTTTGTGATATCTGGTCTTGTAATCCGCGCGCACCAGTTGATATAAGTGCCGACAAGCCACTTTGAATAATTGGAATCAAATAGGCGAAAGTTTTGCCAATCCCTGTTCCTGCTTCAAGTACAGCGCAACCACCAGACAGGGTGTTTTCGACCTCACGTGCCATTGCTATTTGCTCATGACGGGCACTATAAGTGGGTAATGTGCGAGACAAAACGCCGCCATCAGCAAAAAGTTCTTCAATATCCATTTTTATACAAAGTTTCCAACTAACTATTAAAGTGTGCCTGCCCCGAAAAAATAACATAGCGACGATTTAATGCCCGTCCAATCATGGTTAGCCCGACTTGCTTGGCAACCGAGTAACCCATGCCGGTAGTGCCAGAACGCGAGACCAAATAAGGGATTTGCATTTGTGCACACTTAATCACCATCTCTGATGTCAAACGGCCTGTGGTATAAAATACTTTGCTATCACCGTTAATATTATTCATCCACATCCAGCCTGAAATCGTATCGACCGCATTATGGCGACCAATATCCTCTACAAAAATGAGAGGACTCACATGATTTTTGTTGTATTCGGCAAGCATACAGCCATGTACTGTACCAGATTTTTTATAGACGCTGTCTAAGGTGCGAATACGTTGCACTAAGTCGTATAAAGCGGTCGCATTGAATTTTTTTTTTCGAGTTAATGATAGGGTATCAATTTGTGCCATGAGATTGTCCAACATGGTGTTTTGTCCGCAACCAGAGGTAACGACGCGAGGCGGGCTATGGTGATCTGTATCGGGTATGGTTTTGCCTTTAACTGTGCAGACGCTAACTGCTTCGGCCTCCCAATCAACTTGTACGGATTCAATCTGTGACAATGATTGCAAAATGGATTGGTTGCGTAACCAACCAATGGTCAGTAGTTCGGGCATTAACCCCAACGTCATTAGAGTGACCATTTCGCGTTTATCAATATAAACCGTTAGCGGGTATTCGGCAGTAATAGCCAAAGGGCGTGTTTTTCCTGTTTCGTCAATAACGTCAATAGAAATATCAGAAGCGATGGCAGCCTTACTGCACAAAGGCTTTTTAGTCTTCATCCGCCGGTAGTAGACATAAAACGAACAACCGCTACATTGCTTTGTTCAAGATCAAACTCATGCCCTTTTGGTTTAATATCCATTAAATCAATAATACCTTGCCGTAATGCAACACGTGGATTGGCACTTTCTCGGATAATATCGCGAATATTCACCGCATCGTTTTGCCCCAAACAAGGGTATAACATACCCGTGGCGGTGGTGCGGACACGATTACACCGATGGCAAAAATTATGACTATGGGGTGTGATAAAGCCAACACGGGTATCGGTATCGGCAATATCCCAGTAACGTGCAGGACCACCGCTATCGTGATTACTCTGGGACAATTTAAAAACCGTTTGTAGTTGCTGCATCGCTTTTTCGGCGCTATAGAAGGAATCACGTCGTTCATATCCAACATCTCCCAATGGCATTTCCTCAATAAATGAAATGTCTAAATCACGTTCAATAGCAAAACTAACCAAATTAATAATTTCGTCACTATTAAAATTATTCATCATCACCGTATTGATCTTAATGCGCTTAGGAAACTTGGCCGCAATGGCCGCATTGAGTCCCTCTAAAACATCGTGTAAACGGCCGGTACGGGTTAGTTTTTCAAATTTGTCGGCTTGTAACGTATCCAGCGAAATATTAATGCGCTTTACGCCAGCATTAACAAGATCGGTGGCAAAACGTTTTAACTGTGTACCATTGCTGGTAATCGTCAGTTCATTGAGCCCATCTAGTGCCGCAATTTTTTCACAAAGCCACAAGACATTATTACGTACCAATGGTTCGCCACCGGTAATACGGATTTTCTTTACACCCAAATCCACAAAAGTTTCAGATATGATGAGCAGCTCTTGTAAGGTGAGAATCTCTTTTTTAGGTAGAAACTTCATGTTGTATGGCATACAATAATGACAACGTAAATCGCAGCGATCAGTCACTGATAATCGCAAATAATTGATGTGGCGGCCATAGCGGTCGATTAACGTACCATCATCGTGAATTGAATCAGCTCGAGTGGTTAAAGGCGAAAATTCCATAATGCTTAATTTTACAGGAATATCCAATACTTGTTGATAGGTGTGAGCGACTTAGCGACAATTATTAGGATGGCAAAAACACTGCGTTTCATGATCGCAAATCATACCAGTGGCTTGCATATAAGAATAAACAATGGTTGGACCAACAAATTTAAACCCATGGGCTTTTAGTGATTTTGATAAATCTTGTGCAATAGCGGTTGTAATAGGGACTTCATCGAGGGCTTTCCAGTCGTTGATGATAGGGGCGTTGTTAACAAAACGCCATACCCAAGAATCAAATGAGCCATGAGATTCAATAATTTTGATAAAAACACGGGCATTGCCAATAGTCGATTCAATTTTTCTACGGTTGCGTACCAAGCCGCTATTTTGCATGAGCGATTCAATTTTAGCATCATCATAACGTGCAATTTTTTCAAAATCAAAGTCATCAAAAGCCAGCTGATACTGCTCGCGTTTTTTAAGTATGGTAATCCAGCTAAGCCCTGCTTGTGCACCTTCTAAGGTAATAAATTCAAAATGCGTACGATCATTATGGACAGCAACGCCCCATACTGTATCGTGATAGTCAACATACAGCGGACTGTTTAAATCAACCCACGCACACCGCTTATGCATTTGTCCATTCCTGTAATATGCGGCTATGAGCTGCTTTTAAGTCGTCGGGTGTATTAATATTATCAAAACACTGCTTATCTAAAAAATCGACCTCTGTCCATTTATGCTGCCGACACCACAACATTATTTTTTGTTGTTGCTGTATAAAATCGGCAAGCTGATTCGCCAACGAAGTGCGTGCTAGTAAAAAAACAGGTTGCGGATAACCGCCCGTACAAGCCACTGCAATATCGGCATCTTTTGCTATTACGGCATCGTATAACCGTTGTACCAAATCGGATGGGAAAAAGGGCGAATCACAAGGTACAAATACTGTCCATTCACTAGATTGTGTTGCTATCATTCCCGCATGCATTCCTGCCAGCGGCCCCAAATAACCCGTAATACTATCGCTGACAACAAGGTAGCCCAGTTTTTCATAAGTATCCAAACTACGGTTGGCATTAATAACAATGGTACTAATTTGTTGTTGCAAACGTTTAATTGTCCAGTATACCAACGGTTTATCCGCCAGCAAAAGCAACCCTTTGTCTTGGCTATTCATGCGGCTACCTTGCCCGCCTGCTAATACAACGCCACTAATATCTTTTTTAGCAAAGGTCATGTTTTTTATTTTTTTTAACAGTTAAAACAGACGCGGTTATCTGCCCTTGGTTAAAGTCAACCGTAATAACAGAAGCCGTTTGAATTTTCTTGCCATCGCTAATAACCTTGCCCTTTTCGTTATAGACAATACTATAGCCACGTTCTAAAACATGCTGTGGTGATAAAAAGCGTAAGGCTGTTTCTTTTTCTAGCAATTTGGTGGATAGTTTCATTAATTTATTATGCAACGCTTGTTGTAACAATTGCTGTCGTTTTTCGATTCTGGCTATTGGCAACGACAAATTAGGTTGACGAATGGATTTTTCTTGGCGTGCAATTTTTTCTACTGATACATTGAGAAATTGCCAAACTATCATGTTCAATTTGGCTTGCAAAAAATGCACTGCCTCTTTTTTTTGTTCTATTAATTGCATCGGGCTTGTTATTAATTTGATTGCCCAGTCCAGCTGCTGAATCTGATTATTGAGCAGTGTGTTCATGTTTTTTTGTAAGCGATTACGATAATCGTGTAATTGATTCATAATAGTTGATAGGACAGGCACAGTGGCAACTGCCGCCGCCGTTGGTGTTACAGCATGATAATCAGCGGCATAATCAGCAAGTGTTTCATCAATCTCATGACCGATGCCTGTTACAATAGGCAAATCAGAAGAGGCAATGGCAGTCACCACTGCCTCTTCGTTGTATGCCCATAAATCTTCAATACCACCACCGCCACGGCAAACAATAAGCACATCGCACTCTTGCCGTTTATTGGCAATTGTAATTGCATTGGCAATTTTTTCGGCGGCATCAGCACCTTGTGCGGGGCATGGATAAACAATTATTTGTACTGCTGGAAACCGTTGTTCAATAGTATGCAGTACATCTTGCAAGGCGGCACCAGCCGTAGAACCAACAATGCCTATGCTTTTGGGAATAAGCGGTAGTGATTTCTTAGAGTCGCGACTAAACCAGCCGAGTTCATTCCATTTTTGCTTACGTCGTAAAAAAAGGTCGTATAATCTTCCAACGCCGTCTAACTCCATTAATTGTGCGGAAAATTGAAACTTCCCTCGAGCGGGATATAGCGTCGGTCTACCAAACAAAACCACTTTATCACCGCTTTTAATTGGTTGATTAACCAGCCTGTTTTCACGTGCAAACATCACGCAATCCATTTGAGTTTTTTGATCACGCAGCACAAAATACCAATGCCCAGAAGTCGCTGCCGTAAAATTGGCAATTTCGCCGCTAATCCATAACGGTGAAAAATGTGCGTCAATCGTTTTTGCCGCTTGATTAATAAACTCACTAACGGGAATCGTATTAAGAAGGTAGGCTGTCATTACTTGCTATTACTTGGCATTGGGAAAATTGATGATTGTCCTATTTTATAATTCATAATGTTTTCTATAATTTTTTCGGTGTTCGTCGATTGAAATTAATTCTCTGTTATTTTCAAAATACCAAAATAGCCAGCCATTACAACTTTCGGTTTCTTTTATTAGAGCACCTACTTTGTGGATGGAACCGCTGCTAATTCCATTTTTTATATGACCATCAGACAAAACAGCGGCGGAATGTTTCTTGTTTTTTGTGTATAGGGTTTGATTTTTTTGTATGTATTTTGCTTTAATCAACTGCTGCATACTAACTTTGGTAGCGGATTCTTTTTTTGCTTCTACCAATCTTAATTGTTTAAAATCATCAGGGTTAATATCGTCTAATCGTTGCTTTATAAGCCTTATATATTTTGCTTCTTTTTCGATGGCAATCCATTTTCGATTTAATTTTTTTGCCATGGCACAGGTTGTGCCACTGCCTGCAAAAGGATCTAAAACAATATCGCCTTCATGAGTGCTAGACAATATAACTCGTTTTAATAATTCCTCTGGTTTTTGTGTTGAATGGGCTTTTTTCCCGTCTTTGCCCTTTATTCTTTCGTTGCCAGTACACAAGGGAATTTGCCAAACCGATGTCATTTGCTTGTCATTGTTTAATGCCTTCATTACTTGGTGATTAAAGGTATATTTTTTTTGTGATTCCGATTTTTTTGCCCAAATTAATGTTTCAGTGGCATTGGTAAAACGCACTCCCCGAAAATTGGGCATGGGGTTGGGTTTGTACCATTGCACATCGTTGAGAATCCAAAAATCCAAATCCATCATAATTTTGCCGACTCTAAAAATATTATGGTATGAACCAATAACCCAAATTGTGGCATCGTCAGCAAGCACTCGGCGACAAGCACTTAACCAGTCTATGGTAAATTTATCGTAATCGGTATTTGATGAAAATTTATCCCAATGATCATTGACGCCATCGACTTTGGTATGATTGGGGCGATACAATTCTTTTTTAAGCTGTAGGTTGTAGGGCGGATCGGCAAAAACCAAATTAACCGATTTTTCAGGTAGTTTTTTTAGTCTATCAATACAATCACCGCTGTAAATTTCATAATTAGAATCAATGGCATTGTTGCTAGGAGAGGTGGTTTTTTTAGCCATATAATAATTTTATCACGCCATAATGCCCAGAAATTGTATTACTTTTACGACTATGACAAACTAATCTGAAAGTGATTTTTTATTGGTTAAAACCACACTCTGGTTTTTTAGTCAAAACTTAGTATATTTAGGGCAGGGCAATCAATTATTAGAGGGTCTGCAATGCCAATGCAATATGAGCACAAGCCCTTGCATCGGATAAAGCATCATGGTGATTTAACGGGATATTAAAATAATGGCAAACATCGGGTAGTTTATTAGATGTTAAATTTAACCGCTTTCTCGCCATCGACAAAGTACACTCGAATGGAATATTCGGAATATTAATATTTTCATGTTCACAACAAGCATCTAAAACGCCTTTATCAAAAGGAGCATTGTGTGCAACAAAGCAATCGATGCCTTCCGTTAAATAAGATATAGAATTCCATACTGTCGCAAAGTAAGGTTCGTTTTCTACCTGTTCTGCCGTTATGCCATGAATATGGGTAAAAGTAAAATCTAAAGTAGGTGGCTGAATTAACTTATACTCTTGTTGTGTTATCTGCCCTGATTCAACTCGAACAATGGCAACCGCGCAAGCACTGTTCCTTGCATAATTGGCTGTTTCAAAATCAATGGCAACGAAGGTCTTTTTTAACATCATTTAAATTTGAGTGTAGTACTGTTGTATATGGTGAGGACTATATTTTGATTTGCTGACAGTTTAATTTTATACCATTTTGAAAAATATTGTCGGGTAATTTAACTGTTATAGTGGTTGATAGGTCAATTTCATTGGTTTTTATGAGCTAAAAACACCATTGTTATAAAGGTGTTATAACGATATCAATCAAATAGTGGGTATTATTAAAATCTCATCCTGATAATGCTGCATTGCACCAGAATATTTTTTTAAAAGAAGCAATAGGGTAATATACGGGATAACATCAATGATTATCGTATTGATATTTTGAGTTAAATAAAAGGACAATTTGGCATGAAGTTATCTATCTATCGTTACAATCCAGAAACAGACAGCAAACCCTATATGCAGGATTTTGATGTGACGCTGCCTTCTACGGCAAAAATGTTGTTGGATGCACTTGTTCAAATAAAGTCGGAACATGATGATTCGCTTAGTGTGCGGCGTTCGTGCCGCGAGGGTGTATGTGGTTCAGATGGGGTTAATGTTAATGGCAAAAATATGTTGGCGTGTATTGCGCCGCTGGCAGAACTAAAAGAACCTATTATTGTACGTCCATTACCGGGATTGCCGATTATTCGTGATTTAATCGTCGATATGAGTCAATTTTATAAACAGTATCGGTCGATTAAACCTTATCTTATTAATGATGAGCCATTGCCCGAAAAAGAAAGATTGCAATCACCTGCCGAGCGTGAGGAGTTGGATGGTCTGTATGAGTGTATTTTGTGCGCGTGTTGTTCAACATCGTGCCCTTCTTTTTGGTGGAATCCTGATAAGTTTGTAGGTCCGGCTGGCTTGTTGCAGGCGTACCGTTTTATTGCTGATTCGCGTGATACTGCCGTAAATGAACGTTTGGATAATCTCGAAGATCCGTATCGTCTGTTTCGTTGTCATACAATTATGAATTGTGTTGATGTTTGTCCAAAATCATTAAACCCCACTCAAGCGATTGGAAAAATTAAAGACATGATGGTGCGGCGTGCTGTATAACTGAATGACAGAAGCGGCGATTACAACAACTGAAAAAGCGTTACGCTGGAAGAGTCGGCGAGGATGGCTTGAGCTTGATTTAACCTTACAACGTTTTTGGCAGTTGCATGGTGGTAAGATGTCACAGAATGAATTAAAAGCGTTAGCGGATTGGTTGGCAATGGACGACCCACAATTGTGGGATTTTTTACAACAACAATCCAATGCTAATAATCAATTAGCCATAAAAATAGTTAATGGAGAATAAACATGCCTAAAAAAACGACACCCATAAAAACAACGAAGCCAGCGACTAAAAAAAAGGCTAATAACAAAGTAGTGCCACCCAAAAAATATACTCAAATCCCCAAACATGTAGGGGATGCCAAACTCACGTTGCCCAGTGGTGAAGAGATTATATTGCCAATGTACAGAGGTGCGTTGGGGCCTGATGTGATTAATATAGCCCCCCTTAAAAAGGTCGATTTATTTACCTATGATCCCGGTTTTATTGCGACTGCGGCTTGTTCTTCAACCATTACTTTTATTGATGGTGACAAGGGTGAATTGCTTTATCGTGGTTACCCTATCGAATCATTAACCGGAAAATTAGATTATATGTCGGTGTGTTATCTTTTGTATTATGGTGAGTTACCAACAGCCACTCAACACAAAAATTATAGTAATTTAATTACCAAGCACACGATGGTGTATGAGCGTGTTGGTAAATTTATTAATGGTTTTGATTCCACATCGCATCCAATGGCAATTATGATTTCAGTGGTAGGGGCGTTGGCGGCTTTTTATCATGATTGGGTTAATGTAAAAGATTCTGCTAGTCGTGAGCGGTCTGCTGTGCGTTTGGTTGCAAAGGTACCGACCATCGCCGCGATGTCGTATAAGTATAGTATTGGTCATCCCTTTATGTATCCGCGCAACAAATATAATTTTGTTGAAAATTTTTTATATATGATGTTTGCAACACCTTGCGAGGCTTATAAGCCCGACCCAGTTGTGGTAGATGCGTTGGATGCTATTTTTACCTTACATGCCGACCATGAACAAAATGCATCAACATCGGCAGTGCGTTTAACTGGCTCGACCAATGCCGACCCATTTGTTTGTGTGGCGTCTGGTATTTCTGCATTGTGGGGACCTGCACACGGTGGGGCAAATGAAGCAGTGCTAAAAATGCTAGAGCAGATAGGAACTGTTGACAACATTCCTGCTTATATCGAAAAAGTTAAATCAGGTGAAGGACCTCGACTAATGGGCTTTGGTCATCGCGTTTATAAAAGCTTTGATCCGCGTGCCAGTGTGATGCATAAAATTTGTCATAAGATATTAAAGCATCTTAAATTACAAGATAATCAATTATTTAAAATTGCGCTGGAACTTGAAAAAATTGCGCTAAGTGATGAGTATTTTGTAAAGCGTAAATTGTATCCGAATGTCGATTTTTATTCTGGAATCGTATTGCGTGCCATTGGTATACCAACCTCTATGTTTACTGCGATCTTTGCTATTGGTCGGACAATCGGTTGGGTATCGCAATGGAACGAATTACACGAAGACGCTGAATTTCGTATCGGCCGTCCTCGCCAAATGTATTTGGGGTATAAAAAGCGTTCGATTAAAAAAAGCAAATAATGTCCATTGTTTAACTATAATTTAGAATGAATAAAGCAGTCTTTTGGTGCAAAAATCAGAGCAATTATTAGCCAAAGCCAAGCAATTTATCCCGGGCGGTGTTAATTCACCGGTTCGGGCGTTTAATGCGGTGGGGGGGAATCCCGTATTTTTTAAAAGTGGTGATGGTGCCTATTTGTATAGTGTTGATAACCATCGATATATTGATTATGTTTGTTCTTGGGGTGCTGTTATTACCGGACATGCTCACTCGCAAGTTATTACAGCCGTGCAATCTGCTGCCGAGCGGGGATTAGGCTTTGGTGCGACAACCGAAATAGAAGTTGAATTTGCCGCCCGATTATGTGCGGCATTGCCGAGCATGGATAAAGTGCGTGCTGTTAATTCAGGTACCGAAGCGACGATGAGTGCCATTCGTTTGGCACGAGGCTATACAAAACGATCATTACTAATAAAATTTGAAGGTTGTTATCACGGACACAGTGATGCGTTGTTGGTGGCAGCAGGCTCAGGGGCTTTAACCTTTGGTTCTCCTACATCGGCAGGTGTAACTGCGGGTGGTGTTGCTGATACATTGGTGTTGCCTTACAATGATGACGAGGCGTTGCTACGTTGCTTTAATGAGCATGGCAATGCCATTGCTGCGGTTATTATCGAGCCCATTGCTGGTAATATGAATATGGTTTGTGCAAGCCAAGCGTTTTTAACACAGTTGCGACAGTGTTGTGATGAACACGGTGCAGTTCTTATTTTTGACGAAGTCATGTCGGGTTTTCGTGTGGACAAGCAATGTGCACAAGGTTTGCTTGGTATTACCCCTGATTTAACATGTTTGGGCAAAGTAATTGGTGGTGGGCTAGCAGTAGCGGCTTTTGGTGGACGTGAAGATATAATGAATACCTTGTCTCCATTGGGAGGCGTGTACCAAGCTGGCACATTATCGGGCAATCCGGTGGCATTGGCTGCCGGTATGGCAACGCTGTCATTGGTGCTTTGTGATGAATTTTTTGATCAATTAAATGCCAATGGGCATCGCTTAACAGAGGGGCTTAGCAATGCCGCCGCAGAAACAGGGGTTGAATTTTGCGCACAATCCATTGGTGGTATGTTTGGTTTTTATTTTTGCAACAACGTGCCAACGTCGTTTGCTGAGGTTAAACTAAGCGATGGTGAACAGTTTAAACAATTTTTTAATGCGATGCTTTCGCGCGGTGTTTATCTGGCACCCTCTGCTTTTGAGGCAGGTTTTATTGGTTTGGCACATACCTCTGATATTATTGACGACACCATCGCCATTGCCAAAGACGCTTTTGCTCAAATAGCCCAAAAATAATATTATTGTCGCCTTGTTGGCTTGGCATTCGCTTACGAACTTACTTTGTAAGGAGGGAAGAAATCTTCTTTTACAATGACACTATTTGGTAAATGATTGTTTTTGTAAAAATAGAGTTAGACATTATTGTGCAGATTCCCATGTCCAATTGTTTGGATCAGAAAATAAAGCACACATTAATTGGTTGTTTAAATCGTGCCCGGGGCGAATCCCTACATAGTTGCCAAGTATTAGATGCCCTTCAATATAACAGTCACCAATGGCATCAAGAATTTTATGACGAACGAATTCGTTGTGATAACGCAATCCATCGTCATTAATAACTTTATTGTCGTCATAGACGATGGCGTTTTGTAAGCTTCCCCCTAATGCGCGGTTGTTGCGTTGCATCCATGCAACATCGCTTACATAACAAAAAGTA
Source organism: Gammaproteobacteria bacterium (assembly GCA_965243565.1). Lineage (GTDB taxonomy): Bacteria > Pseudomonadota > Gammaproteobacteria > Tethybacterales > Persebacteraceae > CBDEVH01. Next base: position 1,380,757 of record OZ251571.1, on the reverse strand, counting down.
CGTGCTCGGCTTATTTCTTCTTTATAGGATTCGTACGATAGTTCAAACTGATAATTTAATCCTGTTTTGTTAACAACACTATGAGGGTAATCAATACTTACATTAAAACAAGGAAAATTATTATTGGTAGGAAGTAAAGAGACGCTACGCTCGTTTTGTTTGATTTCGATTGCTTTTTGTACACGAATATATTTTTTTACTGCTTTTTGTTCAGTCAAACCAATGGAATCAATTAGCACTATCCAAGCAATAGAACTGCCATCTAAAATAGGCATTTCCATACCGTCTAATTCCACCGTTAAATTATCAATGCCCACGGCTGCTATTGCTGATAACAAATGCTCAACCATACAAACGCTGTTGCCATCTTCGGCCAATACGGTTGCTAGCAAGGTTTCTGACACTAAGTGGTGTTTGGTATGAATAGTGGCATTTATATCAATACGCTTAAATACGATTCCTGTATTTTCAGCGGCAGGCAACAAACGTACATTGACTTCGCCGCCATTGTGCAAAGCAATACCAGTAAACCAACATGGTTGTGCCAGTGTTTTTTGGTATTTTGTACGCCGATTTTCCACTAGCTGATTTGCTGTCGTAATACTGTTGGTACTTTCTTGATGTTGCCATCGTTTTGGTCTAAACAGTCGTTAAAATTTTGGAGTTTACGTCCTGAAACAAAGCTTGGGTCTTTCAAATTGCTGTCGGTATTGTTATTGGAATCCGAATGTGAAATAGTATGTTGAGGTTTGTGTCTATCAGATACTCCCGTTACAATAATCGTTACTCGAATTTCATCTGGATCAATGTCTTCATCAAAAACAATGCCTGTAAATATTTCGCCTGTAAAGTCATGTACATTATTTTCTATTTCGTCGGTAATTTGTTGGAGTTCTGCCATTATAAGCGAGTCTTCATTGGTTGTAATATTAACCAATACATTGCCTGCTTGTGATAAATCGATGTTTTCAATTAACGGACTATGCAACGCCGTTTGAGCCGCTGTGATAGCACGGTCAGGTCCGCTACAAACAGAAGATCCAATAACGGCTTTGCCTTTGTCATGCATGGCGGTGCGCACATCGTTAAAATCAACATTCATCATGCCTGGTTTATTAATTATATCCGACACACCACGCACGGCGTTAAACAGTACTTCATTGGCGGCTGATAACGCTGCTTTGGCGGTGAGGTTACTATTGGTATTTTCAATGAGTTTTTCATTGGGTACAACAATAACCGAATCTGCGTATTTGGCTAATTCAATAAGACCTTCTTCGGCACGAGCGTTACGTCTTTCATAGTTAAAAGGCATGGTTACCACTGCAATGGTAAGTACGCCTTCTTCGCGTGCAATTTTGGCAATGACAGGTGATGCTCCCGTACCCGTACCTTTGCCCATACCTGCTGCTATAAAAATCATATCTAGCCCTTGTACAATATCGCGGATGCGACTGGCTTCAAAATTAGCGGATTCGGCACCTCTTTGAGGGTTGGCACCTGCCCCTAGGCCACGCGTGTTTTGTATGCCAATGTGAACGCAATCAATGTCATCAGGCATAACATTAAGTGCCTGTGCATCGGTATTAATCGCCATATAGCGAACGCTATAAATCGATCGGTCATTCATGTAGCGAACCAAATTGCCGCCGCAACCGCCAACACCGATAACTTTTATTTTTGCTTGATGATCTTCGTTTTCAAATTGAATTTCCATAGCTGCTCCTTGTTTTTTTTGTTATTAATCGGATGAAAAATATTGTTTTATTTTTTGTAACCAACTCGTTTTATGTTGCATTTGATGAGATAAAGCCATTGTTAGTACGCCAATGCTGATGGTATAGCAGGGCTGTGATACACGGTCGTGATTTTCACCGCGATAATTAGGATAACCAATGCGGTTATTAATCCCCAAATGTTTTTTTGTTATTTCATGTAATCCTGGAATCAATGAACCATTTCCGACAAAGACAATGCCTGCCGAAATTTTAGCGCCGTTTTTTTCAAAGGAATCAATGAATGTGCCGACATCGTCTAAAATTTCTTCCACTCGAGGAATCATCGTGTCGCGCAATAAACTGCAATTAATATCGAGTTGATTGCCCCCGCCAGTACTCGTAACCGAAATAAATTCGTTTTCGTCAGCAACAACCAAGCCCATTTGCTTTTTGATGCGCTCGGCATCGCTTAACGACGTATGGTGCATGTAAGCAATGTCATAATGAATTTCATTGCTTGCCACATCCCACACCCTAGAGCCTTGTATAACGCCATCAAATAAAATAGTGGCTTCGGTAGTGCCGGCGCCAATATCGACAATACAAACACCTAAATTTCGTTCATCTTCTGACAAAACAGACAATGAAGTAGCTAACCCCGAAAAAATAAAATCTCCCGCAATATCCAAATGGGCATTGTTAATGCATTTTTCCATATTTTCCAATGCTTGCTGATTGGCAGTTATCAGGTGTAATTTTGCGGTTAGTCGGTTACCTGCCATGCCCAGTGGCTGTTTTATGCCTTCTTGTTTGTCAATGGTATACGAACGTTCAACGGTGGCAATAATAATTCTTTCTTGTTGGCTAACTGCTGAACCAGCCAATCGCCGCACATTGTCAATATCAGAAACCGTTACATTATTATCGCTAATACTAACGACTTCTTCGATATTTTCTCCAAGAATATGACTGCCGCTAATATTAACCAATGCGCGGGTGATATGGGTATTGGACATTAATTCGGCTTCTTTAATTGCTTCAATCAGTGCTTCCGATGCCTTTTTAATATCGATAATTCTTCCTTCTTTCATCCCTGCCGATTGTGCTTCGCCAATGCCCATTAGTACCAATGAGTTATCTTCTAGGTGGTCGGCGACCAATACCCGAATGGTGTCATTGCCAAAGTCTATAGCAGCGGGTAGTGATACGTTTTTAATTTTGTTTGATTGAATCATCCTTGTTCTTCTTGTTGATCATATACAATTGAAAATCCTTTGTCATAGCGCAAATCAATAGAGCGCAAACCGGCAAATCGTCTTTTTAATGCGGTGGCATTTTCTTTATAAACGTGTAATTTGCCAAGTGGTCTTTCTTTGCCTAAGCGTAACACGATACCATCGTTTAAAAACAATCGCCATTCTCCTTGCTTGGACAATTCCACCTGTGCAATGCTGTCTTTAGATAAAACATTAATTGCATCATCATAAAATTCAGTTACTTCAACTGCCCGAATGCTAGGTGCGCTAAAAATAGGCAAGTTTGTTTCATGAGGACCAAAGTAGATTTGACCAAACACATCGACCATGCCACCTGCTTTCCACTGTGCCAATGGCTGATGCTTGTGCAAAACAATTTTTAATTCATGCTTATTTAATGCGCGTTCGATTTCTGCATTGGCAATACCCGGTAGCAGTTCTAATTGTTGAGAAAGATCTTCTAATTTTAATGACAATAAAGGTTGGTTAATATACTCGCCCAATAACTCTTTAGCCGCAGTACGCATTACCAAATCTCCCCCATTAATAGAAACTTTTTTTAGTAAAAAATAATGAGCTTGGTAGGAATGAATTGCTCCCCCCACCAAAAATACAATAGAACTCATTAACAGTAGTTTAGATAAAAGGGTAGCGATTTTTATTTTTTGCATAATGCTGTTTCCATAATCGATTGAACCAATTGGTCAAAATTAACACCAATGGTATTGGCAGCCATTGGTACCAAGCTGTGGGATGTCATGCCGGGCAAAGTATTAACTTCCAAAAAATAAGGCTTATTATCATTGCTTAAAATAAAATCTACTCGTCCCCATTCGCTGCATTGCACCGCCAAAAATGCCTGTAATCCTTGTTTGGTTAAACTGGCTTCTTGTTCAGCGGGCAAACCACAAGGGCATTTAAAGTCAGTATTCTTGGCAATATATTTTGCATGGTAATCATAAAATTCATTTTGTGCTTCAATCTTTATAATTGGTAAAGGTTTATTATTTAAAATCGATAAAGTGTATTCGTCGCCGACAATAAGTGATTCGATTAATGCCGTGCCAGTTTCACTCGCTGCTTTTTCAATGGCAGTGGGTAATGTGTCTGCATGAATCACTTTGCTGCTATGAGTGCTTGAACCACCTGACGCGGGCTTCACAAAAAGCGGTAGTGCTAATTCGTTTAAAATATGTTGGGCATCAGTCGCGTGCTTGGCAATTCGCCAGTTAGCTGTAGGAATCCCCAATTCACGCCATATTGTTTTGGTCAGTGGTTTGTACATCGCAACCCCGCAACCCAATACATCACTACCGGTGCTTACGATATCCAAAGCGTTGAGAACAGCGCGCACTTCGCCATTTTCGCCTGCACCGCCGTGTAAAATATTAAAGGCAAGGTCAGGTTGTTGAGTAGCCAATTGAGCAATCCAATCGGGCTGTAGTTTGGGATCGATAACTGTAACATCATGCTTCAAATTAGTCAGTGCTACATTTATTTGCTTACCACTCATCAAAGAGACATCGCGTTCGGCAGAATGTCCGCCCATTAACAATACAACTTTCATAATGGTGTTCCTACAATTTTAACTTCTGGTTTTAACAATATGTTGGTCTGTGCTTGCACTCGGTTTTGAATCAGTACTATCAAATTTTCTATATCTGTTGCACTGGCATTGCCGTTATTGATTATAAAATTGGCGTGTTTGTTTGAAACCACCGCATCACCTACCGCCGTATTTTTAAGTCCACATTCTTCTATTAACCGCCCTGCATAATCATTTGGTGGGTTGCAAAAAACAGAACCGCTGGTGGGGTTGCCAATCGGTTGTGTTTGACTGCGTGCCTTGAGTAAATCTGTTATTTTTTGTTTGGCATTGCTTACAGTGCCTTGTTTAAAAGAAAACAATGCACCAATAAAATAGCAAGGAGACGTATTTTTATTTTTTGCTTCTACATGACGATAAGCAATATTAAAGAAATGAGGTGTTTGTCGCTCAATACCAGATGGCGTTAGTACATCAACAGATTGGATAAAATCCCATATTTCAGAACCGTGACAACCTGCGTTCATTGCCAACGCACCACCAATTGTGCCGGGAATCCCGCTTAAAAAAGAGGAATCTTCTAAACCATGATTCGCACAAAATTTAGCAAATTTAGGGCAGCCAATCCCCGCACTCGCATAAACAATATCATCTTCTACATAGATGTCGGTAAGTTGCGTGGTATGTACGGCAATGCCGTTAAAGCCCCCATCTCTCACCATTAAATTACTGCCATAACCAACCCATAAAACGGCTTGTTTTAATAGAGTAGGCAGTGACTCTATTAAATCATTTATATTTTTTGGTGAATATAAAGCCCGCACCTTACCACCAACTCGCCACGAGCTAATACGTTTCATTGAAAAGTTTTCTTTCCACAGCGGTGATGAGTGAATGGACAAAGAATTATTCATTTTTTGCCATTTCTAAAATTTTTTCAGGTAGGGTACCAATGCTACCTGCGCCCATTGTAATAATTAGATCGTTGTCCAAGCCAATGGATTTAATTAAATTAGGCACATCGTCTAAATTATTACAAAGATGTTTTTCAACATGTGAGGGAATCTCACTACATAATTGTTCTAAAATATTGGTATCAGGCGTGGCTTCACCTGCTGCATAAACAGGGGTTAAAATAAGTACATCCGCTGCCGATAAACTATTTGTTAATGCTGGCATTAGTTGTATGGTGCGTGAATAGCGATGTGGCTGAAAAACCAATACCAATCGCGTGGTTGGGTATTTATTGCGCAATGCCTTGATAGTGGCAGTAATTTCGGTGGGATGATGGGCGTAGTCGTCAATGAGCAGATAGGTTTTATTATCCAAAATCACATTGCCGTATGATTGCAATCGTCTTTCTACCCCACTAAAATTTTCTAATCCTTGTTTAATGGTGTCAATGTCTATGCCTAATTCCATTGCTACGGCACAAGCGGCGAGGGCATTTTGTACGTTGTGTGTACCCAATGCTCGTACTGCCATAGGTTGATTGCTATTTTTTGTTACTAAATCAAAGATCATTAATTCATCATCTAACTGAATATTTTCGGCTTTAATATCGGCGTCATCCGAAAAACCATAGCGTACGCAACGCATGGTGTTAATATCGTTATAAATTTTATTGCTACCGCCATCATCGGCACACAATATGGCAACGCCGTAAAACGGCAAGTTGGTTAAGAATTGTTTAAAGACATTCGATAGTACATCCATACTGCCTTCAAAAGCCTCTAAATGGTCATTATCAATATTAGTAATAACAGCAATGATAGGTTGTAAATATAAAAAAGAGGCATCGGATTCATCCGCCTCAACTACGACATAATCGCCGCTACCGGTAATACTGTTGTCATTAGACAAGCCAAAACGCCCTCCAATAATGCATGTTGGCGATAACTTTGCTGTTACTAAAATAGAAGCGACCATGCTAGAAACTGTGGTTTTTCCATGCGTGCCAGTAATGGCAATGCCTTTTTTAAAGCGGAGCAATTCACCCAACATTTGGGCACGAGGAATAACCGGAATACCGCGTTCGAGTGCTCGTAATCTTTCTATATTATCGGCAGGCACAGCCCCAGAATAAACCACACAATCCACATCGTTAACATTGGAGGCACTGTGCCCAATAGAAACATTGATTTGTCGATTGCGTAAGCGAGTATTAATAGGCTTTTCGTGTATGTCAGAACCGCTGACCTTATAACCCAATTCATTCAGTACTTCGGCAAGCCCTGCCATACCAACACCACCGATGCCAATAAAATGAATGGTTTTAATTTTATGTTGCATGATGTGTGCTTTCTAAGCAATACTTCATTACCACTTTGGCAGCATTGGGCATTGCCAATGCTTTTATTTTTTGCCGCATGGTGTTTAGTTGTGATTCATTTAAATTGTCGATAGTATCGACCAATGCCTCGGGTGTTAATTGTGATTCTGGTATTAATATCGCTGCATCTTGATCGCTAAAAAATCGTGCATTGGCTGTTTGATGGTCTGCTGCGGCGTATGGAAATGGTACAAATAAGGCAGCGGTGCCAACAATAGATATTTCGGCAAGGGTGGCAGCACCTGCCCGACAAATCACCAAATCGGCTTGTTTCATAGCGTCTGCCATGTTGTCGATAAAACTCACTACCTTATAATTTTGTTTTTCGATAAATTGTTCTTCATAGGCACGAACAACATCGTCTTGATTATTCTTACCAGTTTGGTGAGTAATATGAATTTTTTTGCCGTTGCGTAGGAGGCTTGCCACCGCTATCGGCAGTATTTCATTTAATTTTTTAGCACCTTGGCTACCGCCAATAATGAGCAGCTGTAATGGTTGCTCATGCTGTTTTGTTGCATTATCAATCACAGTTGTATCTGACATGGCAAAGACTTGGCGAACGGGATTGCCAGTGTGAATGCCATTGGGTAGAGCATTGGGAAACCCAGTGAGTATATGCGTGGCAAACCGAGCAAGCAAGCGGTTTGCACGTCCTGCAATGGCATTTTGCTCGTGTATTAATAGTGGAATACGACACAGCCATGCGGCGATACCACTGGGCACACAAGAATAACCACCCATTGCCAATACCGCTGACGGGCGTAATTTTTTAAGTAAGGCAACGGCGTGAAAAATGGCAATTAACAATTTAAATCCATCAGTGAGACGTTTAGGTGCGCAAAACGCTACGGCATGATAATCCCAATTTTCTTTTTGAATAAATGCTTTTTCCATGCCATTGACACCCACAAAAGCGATGGGAATTGATTTTTTTTGTAATTCGTGTGCCACCGCAATAGCAGGAAAGACATGTCCTCCTGTACCACCTGCGGCAATGAGCAAAGGGCGGTTAGCGACGTGCATAATAGAGTACTCCTTTTGCATAAGATTGTCGGTTTTCCCAATCTAATCGCATTAAAATCGCAATCATAATAAGCGTTGCCCATAGACTACTACCGCCATAACTAATCAATGGTAGCGTAAACCCTTTTGATGGCAAGATGGATAAACTGCCACCAATGTTAATAAGAACCTGAAAAGACAATACAGCTGATAAACCAAAAGCATATAAAGCGCCAAAAATTTCACCACGTATTTCGGCGTCGCGGGCAATACCGATGGCGCGGGTGATAAGGAATAAATATAAAATACAAACGATTAAAAAGCCAATGAGTCCCCATTCTTCAGCAATAATAGCAATGATAAAGTCATTTTGTGCTTCGGGTAGATGTTGGTATTTTTCGATACTTTGACCAATGCCCACGCCTGATATACCACCAGCGTTGTAGCCCATTAACGAATGCAATTGGTTATAACCCGATCCATAAGGGTCAGAAAAAGGATCAATAAAACTGGTGAGTCGCTGCATTCGATAGGGTTCGAATATTGCCATGAGGCTTATCACGATAGATCCTAAAACAGCCGTGATAAAAACCCATTTTAGTGGCAGTCCCGATAAAAAGAAAACCACTAGCGTAACAGCAATAACCAAAACCAATGTGCCAAAATCAGGTTGAAAACAAATAATAACAAGTGGTATTGCGAGTTTAGAAGCCATGCGTATAAACGTTTTGCCATCTAGTTGGTGTTTTTCAAACGAACTGCCTGTCCAACGTGCCAAGCACAATAATAAAAATAATTTAAAAAATTCAGTGGGTTGAATTGAAAATAATCCAGCAACGTTAATCCACCGTTTTGCTCCGTTTACTTCGTTGCCAATAAGTAGGGTTAGTAGTAATAAAACAGAAATAGCGGCAAAACCTATATTGGCATAACGTCGCCAGTTACTGATGGGAATTTGATAAAGAAGATAAAAAAGCCCACACCCTAGCAACAAAAACACCACTTGCTTGCCAAAATAATTGTTATTGCCTGTTGCCGATAATGAATAGAGCGTTGTCAAGCCAAAAAAGAGTAATAACAAGCAACTACTCAATAATTGAAAATCAACAGGGTTGGTATAACTTTTCATTGGATGTTTATATGAGTGGTGAGTTTTCGAACCGATTGTATAAATTGATTTCCCCGAGCTTCAAAATTATCAAACATATCAAAGCTGGCACAAGCAGGAGCCAGTAAAACCGTATCGCCTTGTCGTGCGATGTCTTTTGCCAAAGCAACCGCATCATTCATCAAATTAGCAAAATGGCAAGGTGTGTCACTTAGACACAGAATTTTTTCGATGTTTTTTGCGTCTTCACCTATTAATATAACCGCACGTAGTTTAGAGGTTATTGTTTGTAAGGGGCTAAAATCTTGCTTTTTGCCTTGTCCACCGGCTATTAAAACGATGTGGGTCTGGATGTTTTGCACGCTAAACAAAGCGGCACTAACATTGGTGGCTTTGGAATCGTTGATATAACGAATGTTATTATCATCTGTCACCCATTGTTGGCGATGAGCCAAGCCACTAAAGGTAGACAAGGCTGATAAATTGAGAGATATCACCTCTTTTAGTAAAGCGCATACTGCCATTGTTCCAAGCAGTTGCTGTTGACAAGCCAGCGATAAATCATCAATGCCAATAACTAATTTGTCTTCGTTAACAATGGCGTTGTCAAAAATCGTCCAATGGGCCGAGCGGCTGATTAATGATAGACTTTGTTGCTGTTGTTCTACTTTTATTTTACGACAATACAATTGTGCATAAGGACTATCAATGTTAATAACCGCTTTTTGTGTATTGTTATAAATATTGCCTTTTATATTGGTGTAACGTTCTATTGTTTTATGTCGATCTAAATGGTCTTCGCTAATATTGAGTACCACCGCTGCGTCAGAATAAAATTGTTTTGCAATTTCTAACTGAAAACTTGAGAGTTCTATCACCACAATATCAGGTGGGTTGTCTTGCCATTGTAAAAGTGCATCCAGCATGGGGATGCCGATGTTGCCAACAGCAATTGCTGTTTTGCCAGAGGTTTGAGCAATGTGCTGTGCCAAGCTAACCGCCGTGCTTTTGCCATTGGTGCCGGTAATAGCAATTAGATGGGCTTTATTTTTATAGTGATATTGCCAATGTTGCGAAAATAAAGAGGCATCATTGCACCGTTTGTTAAATGGGATAGCAATTTCGTTGGGATCAATACCCGGACTGATTGCCACTTGGTTATACTCGGCAAATTGCTTGCATTCCCATTGTTTAAAATTGCAATCGTTATTACAATTTTTATCGCCTAATAATTGTATAAATTCTTGCTGACAAGGAGGAGCGATACGGTTATCAATTGCAGTGACAGCATAGCCCAAATTATGCCAATAGCGGGCTATGGATAACCCTGTTTTGCCCATACCAACAACGATATATTTCATCGTATTTTAAGTCCCGATAAACCAATTAATACCAATACAATGGTGATAATCCAAAAACGAATAACCACCTGTGTTTCGTTCCATCCTTTAAGTTCAAAGTGGTGATGAATAGGTGCCATTTTGAAAATACGCCGCCCTGTCAATTTAAAGGAGATAACTTGCATAATGACGGACAATGCTTCCATAACAAAAACGCCACTCATAATAATAAAAATGATTTCTTGGCGAATAACAACTGCAATAACTCCCAAAACAGCACCAATCGCCAGCGAACCGACATCGCCCATAAATATTTGTGCGGGGTGTGCGTTAAACCACAAAAACGCCAAGCCTGCCCCGATAAAGGCAGCAATAAAAATAACAATTTCGTGTGTTCCTTCAATATAAGGCAAGCCCAAATGATCTGCCCAAATGGCATTGCTGCTAACATAGGCAAAAACACCAAGCCCACCTGCCACCATAACCGATGGTAAAATTGCCAAACCGTCCAATCCATCGGTTAGATTAACCGCATTAGATGAACCAATAATGGCGAAAAAACCAATGATAAAAAAGCCGGTAGCACCTAACGATAAGCTTAAGTTTTTGGTGAATGGAATCGCGATGGAATCGTGTCCACTAATGAGGTCGGTCTGCCAAATAAAAATCAAAATACCAATGGTGAAAATAGATTGTAGTGCTATTTTTTTACGGGCAGACAATCCTTTGGCATTTTTTTGTTTAATTTTTGCACGGTCATCAATCCAACCAATATAGGAAAACAACACCATAACACTAACCATTAGCCATGTATGATAACTGGATAAATCGGCCCATAATAGCAATGAACACAGTAAAGAAACCAAAATAAGAATGCCGCCCATGGTGGGGGTTTTGCTTTTTTTCAAATGCGAGGAAGGACCATCATCGCGAATGGGCTGGTCGTTGCCATGATTGGATAGCCACCGAATAAAGGCAGGTCCAATAGCCCAACCGATAATAAGTGAGGTAAGGGCAGCAAAAACAGCACGTGATGACACATAAGTTAATATGTTGAGCGCGCTAAAATAAGGCAATCCGAGTTTTGCTAACCAATAAATCATGAAATATATTTCTTTAAAATTGTTTTAACTAGGTCATCCATCGCCAATTCTCGCGACCCTTTTACCAAAATACAACAAGCAGCGTCCTTCATTTCATTTTCTAAAAATTGATTCATAGCCTTTTTACTCTTGAAATAATTATCGGCAGTATTGGTGGCTATCATTGCTTTTTTCATTATCTTCCCAAAGCCAATGACAGTAATTTCATTGCTGACAATGTGGTTAATTATTTCTTCGTGATAGTTATCCGCTTTTTCACCGAGTTCTTGCATGTCTGCCAATACGTAGATGGGTTTATGATTGGATTTTTGTGTCATCTGAAATAACGTATCCACTGCTGCATTTGCAGAATCTGGATTGGCATTGTAACTATCATCAATGAGCATTGAGCCGTTGTTGAGAGGGTGAGGTTTGAGTCGGCCATCAACCGCGGTCATTTGTTTTAGTCCTTTAATAATATGGTGGGAGGAGATTTTAAATGCATATGCCACAGCTGCCGCTGTTGCTGCATTCATTACATTGTGCTGGCCTAATAAAGGCAAATCAATGCGATAATTGCATAAATACAAATGTCCATTTTTAATGTTAATAAAGTCATGCTCGGTGTTTTTGCTAGAAGTGCCAAAAGGAACTATTTTTTTATCACCCGCTAGTTCTTTCCATAGTGAATAATACGGGTCATCGACGTTAAGAATTGCCATGCCGTTCATAGGAAGTCCTTCTAATATTTCACCTTTTGCTTCAGCAACGGCTTTGAGTGAAGTAAAATTACCAATGTGCGCACGTTGGGCGTTATTAATAACGACGGCATTGGGAGCGGTCATTTGGCTTAATAGTTTTAATTCGCCGGGGTGATTCATCCCGGCTTCGGTAATTATGTAACGATGTTTAAATGTCGCTTGCAACAGGGTTAATGGCAATCCCAAATGATTATTAAAATTGCCTTTGGAGCAATGTACTAAATGATTACTATGGGCATTGCTAAAAATATTATTGAGCATTTCTTTAACAGTGGTTTTGCCGTTACTGCCTGTTATCATAATAATTTTAGCAGACAAGAGTTGCCGCCATTGTTTGGCACTTTGTTGCAATGCACTAATAGAATCGTCAACCACAATTTGGGCAAGTTTACAATCATCTTGGTGTTTTTCAACCACTGCTCCAACTGCCCCATTATCGGCAGCCGCTTTTAGGTAATCATGCCCATCTGCTTTATCACCACGAATGGCAAAAAACAACTGTCCATTTTTTAGTGTACGTGAATCAATAGAAACGCCTTTGGTAACCACAATGCCATCTTTGTCGTCAAATAGCTGTCCATTACACTGATTGGCAATGGTTTTTAAGTCTAAGAACATAGTAAACTCTCGACTTGTTTTTTGGCAATTTGTGCATCAGAAAAATACAATTGCTTGCCCTTTATCGTTTGCGATTGTTCGTGCCCTTTGCCTAAAATTAAAATCACATCATTGTTTTTTGATTGTTTAATAGCAGTGGCTATCGCTTCTTCACGACTGCCAATATTGTATGCATTGGGCGCTGATTGCATAATTTCTGATCGAATAGCGGCTGGATCTTCGTCGCGTGGATTGTCATCAGTCACAATAACAAAATCAGCATACTGAGTGGCTATCGCCCCCATTTGCGGGCGTTTGGTTTTATCGCGGTTGCCGCCACAGCCAAAAACAACCCATAATTTCCCGTCATCTTGTTTGCGCACGGCATTTAAAACAGCGGCCATAGCATTGGGCGTATGGGCGAAATCAACATACACATTGGGACTATTGGAAATTTTTTGCATGCGTCCCATCGGTAGAGTGAGTGTTTGACTTATTTGTTCAATCCTATCACCGCTAATGCCATTGAGGTGCGCACTCAGTGCTGCTGCCATAAAATTATCAATGTTATATTGTCCAATAAAATTAACATGAAACTGTCTTTTGCCCAAACAACCATCGACACTAATCACGCTATCAGTTTGGTTACTCTGGACTGATAAAAGGCGTAAATCATGCCCGGCTTTGCCATAGGTATAAATCGATAAACGACTTTGTAGATGAGCGGCTAGTTTTACACAAAATGAATCGTCTGCATTGAGTATGCCGATTTTTACTGATGGTATATCAAATAACTTTGCCTTGCTTTGCCAGTAATTTTCAAGATTCTTATGAAAATCCAGATGATCGCTTTGAGCATTTGCAAAAACAGCGGTGGTTATATTAATGCCGTTAATTCTACCTTGGAAAATTCCGTGTGAAGAGGCTTCGATAACTGCTGTTGAAAAGTGATCGTCAACAAATTTTTTAAAGAGCTGGTGCATCCGAATAGAATCAGGTGTAGTGTTGTCTAATGGAGATAAATCACTCCACAGCCCTGCACCCAATGTGCCTATCGTGCCGACTTTGTTGTGAGATGTCGATAACAATTGTGCGATAAAATGAACAATGGATGTTTTTCCATTGGTGCCTGTTATTGCAATAACAGGCATTTTATGGCTAGGCGAGCCATAGAATGCATTGGCAAAATAACCGAGTTTGTATTTTAAATCATCAATGGGGTGATTATAAACAGACCATTCATTGTAATTCCATCGGTAATTATTAGCCTCCCAAAACACAGCACTAGCACCGCGTTTGATGGCTTCGCTAATATAATGTCGTCCATCACTACCGCCGTGACCGGGATAGGCAAAAAAAGCACTGCCGGGGATAACCATGCGACTGTCATTGGTTAGGTGACTGATTTTGTCAGTTTTTAGTTTTAATAGCAAGGTATGGTCGTCAAACATCTTTTAAACGTTCCTTACTCTTGTGAAAATAAGTCAAATCGGGGTCATCTGGTTGAATACCCCCAAACAAAAGAGCGCGCCGCATAATGCTTTTAAAAGCAGGAGCGGCAACAACTCCGCCATAGCGGATTTTGGAGGAGGGTTCATCCACCATGACTACAACAATATAACGAGGTTGGGAAATAGGTGCGATACCAACAAAAAAAGCACGAACTTTGCCGTCTTCATATTTTCCATTAATCACCTTATTAACCGTCCCTGTTTTACCAGCAACGCGATACCCTTCAATGGCACCGCGTCGCCCTGTTCCATTATGATGGGTTGTGCTTTCCATCATGTATCTCACTTGTTTGGCTGTCTTTGCCGATAGAATACGTTTGGCAGTAGAAGGTGCGTTATGCTCGATAATAGGCTCTAATAAATAACCATCGGTTGCAAAAATAGAATAAGCCCTTGTTAATTTAAGTAGGGTGGTTGAAAAACCATAACCAAAAGAATGATTGGAAAAATCTCGTCCGTGCCATTTTTTATAGTGACGTAGAACCCCGTTTTCTTCGCTTGGTAGCCCCAAAATAGGGTCACCAGTAAAACCAAACTGCGTATATGCCTCCCAAACTTTTTCTGGCCCTACGCGTTGTGATAACAAAACCACACCTTTATTGCTAGAGCGGCGAATAATGTCTTCGGGCGTTAGATCTTCTTTTATGCGTTCTTCAACAATGGCTTTTCTTGCTACTATGAGTGGTTTAGACGTTGGTAGCACCTCGTCTGCCGATGTCTTGTTTTCTTCCAAAGCCAAAGCCACTATAAAAGGCTTAATGGTAGAGCCCGGCTCTACCTGATGAGACAATGCGGTATTTTGCATGTGCTCGTTCATTTCAATAATGTTATTTGGATTAAAACTAGGATAATTGGCAATGGCTAATAAACCTCCTGTTTTAACATCCATCACCACCGCCGATGCTGATTTGGCATTGTTTTTTTGCACAGCCTCTTTGAGTGTTTCAAAAGCAACATGTTGCAAGCGTGAATCAATGGTCAGCTGTAAATTTTTACCATATCTTACTGGTGTTATACCGCGTTCTTTAATGCGGTCGCCACTGGCAGTACGCACAAATTTAGACGAACCAGAGTGTGAATTTAAATCGCTATGACGCATAAATTCAATACCATTTTGCCCAATCCCTTTGTAATTGGTAAAACCGATAATATGCGCAATCGATTCGCCATTGGGATAAAAACGACGTGAATCATATTCCGTTCTAACTCCGTTATAGGTTAGTTTGTTAATTTTTTCGGCAACATTGGGTGACACATTCTTTTTAATGTAAGAAAACTGTCGTTTGGTATTGGCAAGTTTATCTTCAATAGTGGCTTTGGGAATATCAAGTAAAGCAGACAATTTATCAACAAGATTAACCATACCAGCTTTAGACAACTGCTCAGACAGTAAATAAGGGTTAATCACCACATGATAATTATCAGCACTCATTGCCAAAGGAACATTACGGTCAACGCCGTAAATATCGCCGCGATGTCCTTTAATTTCTTTGTTGGTATGATAGGTATTACCGCTAAATTGATTTAATTCTTGTTTGAGATTGTTAATACGAAAGACGCCACCGGCTGCCGTGCCAATAAACAACAACGCCAGCACAAAAAAATAAAAATTAATACGAGACGGACTAAGTCGTGCCGTTTTTTTAGGGGTGTAACGCATTTTCTTCACTTATCTAGCCTTATCCATGTGCCATCAACAAATGAAGGCTCTTTCATTCCTGCATTTAGTGCGTATTTTCGAACATAATGATAATCTGTTAAAGTCGCTACCTCTAATTTTAAATTTCGATTTATATCTTGCAATTCACGAGATTTATCACGAAGCACTGTTTTTTTAATTGTTAATTCACGAATTTCAGTACGTGCATCAATAACTGCTCCTACCGAATAAATAAAAAACAGGGCAAACAATGCATATACTATTACCAAACGTCTATGCATTACACCGCCTCCGTTTTGATAAACACCCGTACACAAGCACTGCGCGCACGCACATTATTTTTAACTTCATCTTGGGTGGGACGTTGCATCTTACCCAATGGCTTGAGTTGGTTGTTATAAATACGACCAAACCCGGGGTAGGCGGTACCAATGCCGAGCTGTTTTACAATTCTATCCTCTAGCGAATTAAACGCGATAACCACCAACCGTCCACCAACCGCCAATGCTTGTTGTGCTGCGGCAAGCCCCAGCCGCAAATTATCCAACTCGTTATTAACACTAATACGAATAGCCTGAAAAACGCGAGTAGCAGGATGCTTGCCAATAGGTGTAGATTTCCTTTTAACGCGTTTAACAAGTGCTGCTAATTGTAACGTTGTTTTTAATTCATTGCGATCATTATAAATAGCCCGTGCCAAGCGTTTGGCTTCTGGCTCTTCGCCATACGTGCGCAGTGAATAAAAAATTTCCTTCTCACTACTCGCTACCAACCAATCCGCTGCTGTTTGTGGCAAGCGATGGTCCATCCGCATATCCAATGCAGCTTCTTTTTGAAATGAAAAACCTCTATCAGATGTATCCAATTGCATACTAGACACTCCCAAATCAAATAAAAAACCGTGTACACTATTAATATTAAGCGAAGCGAGAACATCAGAAATATCGGCATAATTGCGATGAACAAATGTAAAATTTTTATTGGCAATAGTCTTGGCAATATCGGCAGCTACATCATCGCAATCGATCGAAATCAATCGATCGTCAGCACCAATGCGAGAAAGAATAGATTTTGTATGCCCTCCAGCCCCAAACGTTGCGTCAACAAAAACACGCTCATTAGAGCTGACATCACTTATCAAATGGTCAATCGCTTCATGCAGCATGACCGACTGATGAGGATTACTTAAATCCGCATGTTTTTCCATGGTGTCGAAATCCCTTCATCTTGCATATAGGCAGTCATCAACGCATTGCGTTGTTCCCATCGTTCTTCATCCCAAATTCGTATACTTTCGCCAACACCAAAAAGCAAAACATCACGTTTTATTGTCGCTCGTTCTCGCAAATGGCTCGAAATTGTAATTCGTCCTGCATTATCAATAGACGTTGTCTCAGCACAACCAATAATAACCTCTTCTAAATGTGAATCAAAATAGCCCATATTACCGCTCGCTATAATCTGTGCTTTGACTTTTTCAAATTGCAAATCGGTATATAAACTAAGACAACCATGCGGGTGTAACGTTAAGGTAATGGTAGAAGCGGCTAACAAATAATCGCGTAAGCGACTAGGGATGGCAATCCTTCCCTTTTCATCGGGATGAATTTTTGCAGAACCAGTCACGATATTCTTATTTGCAAGAGCTGTGTTTTTATTAGACATAATTGCCTATTATTTTACACGAAAAAATCAATAATTCCCACTTTTTACCACTTTTCTCCACTTTATCCTAACGGCTTATTTAGGGCAGTCAGACGATATGTGTTGTCAATTACTACTGTTGTTAGCCTAATCAAGAGATGTTAATACGGTTGTTTTTTCGAGAGTTGTTGCCGGGCGTGGTAAGCTTATATTTTGAAGAAAGGTTTGTAAGCGATATGAGTAATAGAAAGGGCATTATTTTGGCAGGTGGGGTAAATTCTCGTCTGTTTCCTATTACTTATGCTGTGCCTAAGTCGTTACTACCGATTTATGATAAACCGATGATTTATTACCCTTTATCAGTTCTAATGCTGGCAGGTATTCGGGATATACTCATTATTACCAGTCCTACTGGGCTTTTTCCTCATCAGCAATTACTTGGTGATGGTGGACAATGGGGTATTAATATTTCTTACGCAGAGCAAAAAACACCCAAGGGCATTGCCGATGCTTTTTTTATTGGAGAATCATTTGTTGGCGATGATGATTGTGCTTTGGTTCTGGCTGATAATATTTTTTATGGTGCTAATTTACCCGCTATTTTGCAACAAGCAAATAACAGCAATAGTGGTGCGACTATTTTTTCTTATGCAGTGGATGATCCGCAACGATTTGGCATTGTGACATTAAACAGCAGTGGCGACCCTATTAAATTAACCGAAAAGCCAGCCGAACCTGATTCAAACCTTGCTATTATTGGCTGTTATTTTTACGATAATTCGGTGCTGTCGCAAGTTATGGGCTTGCAGCCATCTGCTCGTGGTGAGCTGGAAATTACCGATTTGAATCAATGCTACTTAGAGGCGCAAAATTTATCAGTACAACATTTGGATGCTGATATATTATGGTTTGATGCGGGTACGCCAGACTCATTGCTAACGGCATCGAAAGCAGTAGAACAAATACAAAATAATAAACAACTGCTAATAGCAGCACCTGAAGAAGTGGCATTTAATCAAGGCTGGATAGATACCAATGCTTTGAAAAAACTTGCCGATTGTATGACAAACACAGAGTATGGCAAGCGCTTATTGGGGGCAATAGCATAAGTGCCATATAAACGTTGTCTAAAATTTTATACCTAGAATTTATCATTGTTTTTAGAACCTAGGTTGTTAATTTTGAATTTTCCTAGAATTTTTAGTAGCAAGTTCCGACAGAATATAAGAATTGGATAGAGGATATTCGATTGTTATGTAGCAAAATTTAGCCCAAGAATTGGTACTGTAAATAAAATAACGACGAGCCACCATAAGATGCCCTTTTCTGCAGTTATCTTCAATAACCAAAAGAATAACCACATAATAAAAAAAATTATTAATGCTCCCACAACTATCAGTTCGACCTCTTCATTTCCAAACGATACATAAATTAAGGTAATAAAAAATGTATAAAAAGTAGCCAAAACCAACGGTTTGTTGTAAGTAATACTTAAATAAACAAGACCTACGAATAAGAAAAAACCTAACATAAAATTCCTTTTCTATTTTTTATTAAAACGGATAACCATTGAATTCACATCATAAGTGTAACACTCTATAGTCAGCCAGAGAGGGTGTCATATCACCTTTTTACTGACAATAAAAAAAAGGAGTGGTAATGAAAAAATATACCCAATTGACTGAATAGGAAAGATACCATATTTACCTGATAAAACAAAGAGGTTTTGCAATCAGGAACATGTCCTCGACAATGGGGCGTAACCCATCAACTATTAGTAGAGAATTAGCACGCAATAGAGGTAAAAGAGGTTATCGTTATCAATAACAAAATAATAAACAACTGGTAATGGCAGCACCTGAAGAAGTGGCATTTAATCAAGGCTGGATAGATACCAATGTTTTGAAAAAACTTGCCGATTGTATGACAAACACAGAGTATGGCAAGCGCTTATTGGGGGCAATAGCATAAGTGCCATGTAAGTGTTGTTTAAAATTTTAGACCTAGAGGTTTCTTTATTAAAAACAAGCCAAGTTATCCCAATTATTAATGCTGACAAATATAAACATTGAATTTTTAATTTACTTTGTTTTACAGATAAGGAATGACAAAGCAATTCACGGCAAAGTGTAGTGCTGTTAATGAAAAACACCGTTATTTACTCTTTAAAATAAAAACTACCGTAATATTGAGATGTTTTTATTCATATTCATCAAATTAACGCCTACTTCTTTATATTACTATTGACATTACACCGTATTAAAAATATAATAATGGTCTTGAAAAATTCGGGGTAAAGAGTGTTCATTTTTACTTCTTTTTGACAACCAAAACAATGTTATGCCAACTATTAATCAATTGATACGCAAAGCGCGTCGTTCAAAAAAAGCAAAATCCGCCTCACCGGCGTTAGACATTTGCCCGCAAAAACGCGGGGTTTGTTTGCGCGTCTATACCACGACACCTAAAAAGCCAAACTCGGCTTTGCGTAAAGCAGCACGTGTCCGGTTGACAAACGGTTATGAGGTTACAACATACATTCCGGGTGAAGGGCATAATTTGCAAGAACACTCGGTTGTTTTAGTGCGTGGTGGTCGTGTAAAAGATTTACCAGGTGTTCGTTATCACGTGGTGCGTGGTGCTTTGGATGCAGCAGGTGTTGACAAACGCCGTCGCGGTCGTTCTAAGTATGGCGCTAAGCGTCCTAAATAAGTAATATATTATGTCTAGACGTCGAGTTGCTGTAAAAAGAGTTGTTGCCCCTGATGCCAAATACGGGAGCGTTAGAATTGCAAAATTCATTAATGTATTAATGAGTGGCGGTAAAAAATCCGTTGCTGAGCGCTTGGTTTACGGTGCCATGAATGAAATTGAGAAGAAAACTCAAAAAAACCCAGTTGAAATCATTGAAACCGCTATTACCAATGTTTGTCCGCAGGTTGAGGTAAAAAGTCGCCGTGTTGGTGGTGCCAATTACCAAGTCCCTATTGAAGTCGGTCCAAGCCGTGGTACTGCATTAGCAATGCGCTGGTTGCGTGAATCCATGCGTCAGGGTGGTGATAAATCCACCATTCGTAATTTGGCGACATCTTTACTAGACGCCTCCGAAAGCCGTGGTAGCGCAATGAAAAAGCGAGAGGAAGTACATCGCATGGCAGCTGCCAACAAAGCTTTTTCACATTTTAATTTTTAATTTATAAATTCATACTTAATCAATATTTAGTTAATTATTCTATATGCCTCGTAAAACGCCACTTAAAAATTACCGTAACATAGGAATTATGGCGCATATTGATGCGGGTAAGACCACCACCACTGAGCGTGTTTTGTTTTATACGGGTATTTCTCACAAAATTGGTGAGGTTCACGAAGGTACAGCAGTCATGGACTGGATGGAGCAAGAGCAAGAACGTGGCATAACCATTACTTCTGCGGCTACCACTTGTTTTTGGAAAGGCATGGAACATAACTTTTCCGAGCATCGCATTAACATCATTGACACCCCAGGGCACGTTGACTTTACCATTGAAGTAGAGCGTTCATTGCGCGTACTAGACGGTGCAGTCGGTGTATTTTGTTCAGTCGGTGGTGTTCAGCCACAGTCCGAAACCGTGTGGCGACAAGCCACCAAATACGGTGTTCCACGCATTGCATTTGTTAACAAAATGGATCGAGTTGGTGCTAATTTTCATCGTGTACGCGAGCAAATGATATCCCGCTTAAAAGCCAATCCCGTTCCTGTGCAATTACCCATTGGTGCCGAAGAAAATTTCAAAGGTATCATTGATTTGGTCTGCATGAAGGCAATTTACTGGGAAGAAGAAAACATGGGTGCGCAATATTACATTGATGACATCCCTGCAGAATACCAAGCCGAAGCCAAAAAATGGCATTCTAATTTAGTCGAAGTCGCAGCCGAATCCACAGAAGAAACGATGGAAAAATATCTTGAAGACGGCGACTTAGACGCAGAAAGTATTTATAAAGCCATTCGTCTACGTACATTGGCTAACGAAGTTGTGCCAATGCTTTGTGGCACCGCCTTTAAAAACAAAGGTGTTCAATCTATGCTTGATTGTGTTGTGCATTACTTGCCATCTCCTGAAGACTTAGAAGACCTCAAAGGCACTGACGATAAAGACCAAGCCGTTGTTCGTAAAATGAACGACGAAGAAAAAATGGCAGGTCTTATTTTTAAAGTTGCCACCGATCCGTTTGTGGGTCAATTATCATTTTTTAGAGTCTATTCAGGCAAACTTAGTAGCGGAATGACCGTACTTAATGCCTCTCGTGGTAAAAAAGAGCGCGTTGGTCGTATTTTGCAAATGCACGCCAATACACGTGAAGAGATTAAAGAAGTCTTTGCTGGTGATATTGCTGCTGCTGTTGGGCTTAAAGAAGGCATTACGGGTGAGACAATCTGTGCTTCTGATGCACCTATTATCCTAGAAAAAATGTCATTCCCTGAGCCAGTTATTCATGTCGCAGTCGAACCTAAAACAAAAGTCGATCAAGAAAAAATGTCGATTGCACTAGGGCGTTTGGCACAGGAAGACCCTTCATTTCGTGTACGTAGTGACGAAGAATCGGGTCAAACCATCATCTCTGGTATGGGTGAGTTACACCTAGAAATTATTGTTGACCGCATGCGTCGCGAGTTTAATGTTGAAGCCAATGTTGGTCGTCCGCAAGTGGCGTATCGCGAAACCATTCGCAAAAAAGTCGAAGTCGAAGGCAAATTTATCAAGCAATCTGGTGGTCGTGGTCAATACGGTCATGTCTGGATTAAAGTAGAATCTTCTGGTAGTGGTGGCGGATTCGAATTTGTTGACGTTATTAAAGGCGGTTCTATTCCTCGTGAATACATTCCTGGTGTCGAAAAAGGTTTGCGTGATACCATGAAATCAGGCGTATTGGCTGGTTATCCTGTCGTTGATATTAAGGTAACACTATTTGATGGTTCTTTTCACGATGTTGACTCCAGCGAACAAGCGTTTCGTATGGCAGCCGGTATTGCTTTCCGTGATGGCATGAAAAAAGCATCACCAGTCATACTAGAGCCAATGATGGATGTTGAAGTCGAAACCCCAGAAGAAAAAATGGGTGATGTCATGGGTGACATTAATTCACGCCGTGGCATGATTCAAGGAATGGAAGATATTTTAGAAGGCATTAAAAAAATATCTGCTGATGTTCCGTTGTCCGAAATGTTTGGTTATTCCACACAACTACGCTCACTAACACAAGGTCGGGCGACATACAGCATGGACTTTAAACATTATGCTGAAGTCCCAGCCAATGTGGCAGCAGAAATTATAAAAACATAAAAACATAAAAAGGAAATAGAGATGGCGAAAGAGAAATTTGAACGTTCGAAACCGCACATGAATGTGGGTACAATTGGTCACGTTGACCATGGCAAAACCACTTTAACAGCGGCATTAACGTCCATATTAGCAGTTGAATTTGGTGGCGAGGCAAGAGCCTACGACCAAATAGACAATGCCCCTGAAGAAAAAGCCAGAGGCATAACGATTAACACATCTCACGTTGAATACGAAACAGGCAATCGTCATTACGCCCACGTTGATTGCCCTGGTCATGCAGACTACGTTAAGAACATGATTACAGGAGCTGCTCAAATGGACGCTGCCATATTGGTAGTAAGTGCGGCAGACGGTCCTATGCCTCAAACCCGCGAGCATATATTATTAGCTCGTCAGGTAGGTGTTCCTCGCATTGTAGTATATCTCAATAAAGCAGATATGGTTGATGACGAAGAGTTACTAGAATTGGTTGAAATGGAAGTACGCGAGTTACTGTCGAAATACGATTTTCCTGGTGATGACACCCCTGTTATTATAGGTTCAGCCCTAAAAGCTCTTGAAGGCGATACGAGTCTAATAGGCAAGGAATCGATTGTCAAATTGGCAGATGCACTAGACACTTATATTGAGCAACCAGAGCGTGCGGTTGACGGTACATTTTTGATGCCAGTTGAAGACGTATTTTCGATATCTGGTCGTGGCACGGTAGTTACTGGTCGAATTGAACGCGGAATAGTCAAAGTCGGAGAAGAAGTTGAAGTGGTCGGGATTAACGCGACAAGCAAAACAATCTGTACGGGAGTTGAAATGTTTCGTCGTTTATTAGACGAAGGCAGAGCGGGCGACAACGTTGGTTTGTTACTACGCGGAACCAAGCGAGAAGATGTAGAGCGAGGTCAAGTCATGGCAAAACCTGGCAGCATTAAACCTCATAAAAAGTTTAGTGCGGAGATTTATGTATTAGGCAAAGACGAAGGTGGTCGTCATACACCATTTTTCAAAGGCTATCGTCCTCAATTTTATTTCAGAACGACAGACGTAACCGGTGCGGTTATTCTACCCAGTGGCGTAGAGATGGTGATGCCCGGTGACAACTTAGCATTAGAAGTTGAACTCATCACCCCAATTGCAATGGAAGAAGGTCTTCGTTTTGCAATTCGTGAAGGTGGCCGTACTGTTGGTGCAGGTGTTGTTACTAAAATTATTGAATAACAATGTATAAAAACTCTACATCAACTAAAATAAGAATTCGCTTGTCGTCATTTGACTATCGTGTATTAGACGATTCAACGGCGAGTATTGTAAACACTGTAAAAAGTGTTGGTGCGATGGTATGTGGTCCTGTGCCATTACCTGTTCGTCGCCGTCGCTTTGACCTACTACGGTCCCCACATAAAGACAAAAAATCAAGAGAACAGTTAGAAATTCGTGAGCATGTACGTTTACTTGATATTGTTGATGTTAGCAACAAGGCAACCAACGCCATGGCAAACCTTGATCTGCCACCCGGAATAGAAATTGACGTAAAGACATTTTTGATATGATTGGATTAATTGGTAAAAAACTAGGAATGACACGCATTGTCACTGAGACAGGCGTTGTTGCTGTAAGCGTTATAGAGTTTGAAAACAATCGTATCGCTCAAATTAAAACGGAAAAATCCGATGGTTATTCATCTGTGCAAGTCGTTGCTGGCACAAGAAAAACAAAGCGTTTAAACGCTGCACAAAAAGGTCATTTGGCTAAGTATAAAGCAGGTGCCGCAAAAGATGTGGTAGAGTTTAGAGACATGCAATTACCTGAGGCAAAAGAGTCTGGTGATGAACTAACAATCGACATTTTTGCCGAAGGGCAGTATGTTGATGTTACTTCAAACAGCAAAGGAAAAGGATTTGCCGGTGTTATTAAACGGCATGGCTTTAGTTCTAACCGCGCTACACACGGTAACTCACGGTCTCACCGCAAGCCAGGTTCAACGGGTCAATGTCAAGATCCAGGTCGTACCTTTCCGGGTAAAAAAATGCCGGGGCGTTTGGGAAATGTTCGTCACACCACGCAAAATTTAAAAATCATGCGTGTTGACAACGAAGAGAATATTATTTTGGTAAAGGGTGCTATTCCAGGGATGCCTGGCAATACGATAATAATGCGCTCTGCTGTAAAGAGAAAAGGGGAATAACGTGGAATTGCCTATAGTTGATTTTGGAGGGCAGAACGGTGGTTCGATCACCGTACCGGACGAATTGTTTTTAAAGAATTTCATTGCGTCTTTGGTACAACAGACCAACCATGTTTCTTTGGCGTGTGGTCGTCAAGGTACAAGAGCACAAAAAAATCGTGCTCAAGTTCATCACTCCACCAAAAAATTGTTTCGTCAAAAAGGCACAGGTCGTGCACGTGGTGGACACTCTTCGACTCCTATTCGTCGTGGTGGTGGTCGTGCTTTTCCAGCAATGCCTGATGAAAACTTTAGTTTAAAAATAAACCGCAAGATGTATCGTGCGGGTATGGCGGTTATCCTTTCTAAGTTGGTTCGTGAGGGAAGGTTTTCTGCAGTAAGAGAATTGTCTATTAGTAGTCCTAAAACAAAAGCGTTTTTGACAAAAATAGCCGAGATGAATCTATCAGGACGTGTTTTGTTTGTTGATGTCGATTGGAACGTTGATTTTATTTTATCCTGTCAAAATGTTCCCAGTATATCGTTGGTATCACATGCAAACTTATTGTCCACTGATTTGCTAAAAGCAGATCACATCATTTTTTCAGAAGGCGCAATTTTGCGTAGTATAGAGGTATGGCATGAAGCAGGTAAATAATCAATTTACGGTTTTGTTGGCTCCGATTATTTCCGAAAAAAGCACGGATTTAGGCGACCGTTTACGGACGGTGGTATTTCGTGTGGATCCTATGGCGACCAAAGGACAAATTCGTGATGCCGTTGAAGAGTTGTTTGAAGTAAAGGTTGATAAAGTCGGTACTGTTCGAATAAGCGGAAAAGTTAAACGCTTTAAAGGACACTTAGGTAAACGAGCATCAATTAAAAAAGCCTATGTGGTGCTTCAAAAAGGTCATGATATTAATTTTTCGGAGTTACGCTAATGGCTCTTATTAAAATGAAACCTACAACGCCTGGCCAGCGCAATATGGTCAAGGTAAAGAGTGAGGATATTTACAAAGGAAAATCGAATAATCGTTCTTTGGTAGAATCCAAAAAACGAACGGCTGGTCGTAATAGTTATGGTCGTATTACCATGCGTCATCGTGGTGGTGGTCATAAAAAGAACTATCGCATCGTTGACTTTAAACGTCAAAAAGATGGCATTCCTGCGGTTGTTCGTCAAATCGAGTACGATCCAAATCGTACTGCCCATCTAGCATTATTGGTTTATGCTGATGGTGAGCAGCGTTATATTATTGCACCACGTAATATTAAAATTGGCGATTCAATCGAAAACGGAATCGAAGCACCAATCAGACCTGGCAATGCGAAGCCTTTATTTAGTATCCCTGTTGGTGTTTCATTGCATTGTATCGAATTACAACCCAGTAAAGGTGCGCAAATGGCACGTTCTGCTGGTGCCAGTGCTAAATTTTTAGCCATGGACGGCGATTACGCTATGATAAGAATGCGTTCTGGTGAAGTTCGTCGTGTTTTGTCATCTTGCCGTGCTGTCATTGGTGAAGTTGGCAATAACGAACACTTTTTGCGTAAAATAGGAAAAGCAGGTGCGGTCCGTTGGCGCGGTCGTCGTCCTCATGTTCGTGGTATGGTCATGAACCCAATCGATCACCCAATGGGTGGTGGTGAAGGTCGCAGTAAATCAAATAAAATCCCAGTCAGTCCTTGGGGGCAGCCTTCTAAAGGTTATGTAACACGGACAAACAAACGTACGGATCGTTGGATTGTAACGCGTCGTCCCAAGAATAAACGGTAATTAATATGGCTCGATCGATTAAAAAAGGAATAATGGTAGACCACCATCTTATGGTAAAGGTCTTGAAATGGCAACAGACACGTGATAAACGTCCCATTAAAACATGGTCGCGTCGTTCAATGATTACGCCTGAGTTTGTTGGCTTAACAATCAGTGTGCATAACGGTAAAGTTCATATGCCTGTTTACATTTCTGAAAATATGGTTGGACATCGTTTGGGAGAATTTTCACCAACTCGCACATTTAGAGGCCATCAAGCTGGCGATAAATCATCCAAGAGATAGAAAGAATTTTATGGCAGATATAGGACAAATGGTAATTTCTCGCGCATTGCATAAAAATGCCAGTTTATCACCACAAAAAGGTCGATTGGTGGCAGATACAATTCGTGGTCTATCAATTGGAGCGGCGTTAGAGCGTTTGCATTTTTCACAAAAAAAAGCAAGTGCGTTAATTGAAAAGTTATTAAACTCCGCTATTGCCAATGCTGAAGATAAATCACAAGCAGATATTGATACATTGTATGTACAACGCATAGAGGTATCAGATGGACAGCATATGCGTCGCATCCGTTTTGGAGCACGAGGCAGAGTGAGTCGTATTACCAAACAACGTTGTCATATTCTTGTTGAATTAGGTGATGTTAAGTCGAAGAAGAGAGGGAAGTAATGGGACAAAAAATAAATCCAATTGGTTTTCGTTTAGCGATACGCAGGGATTGGAAATCCCGTTGGTATGCTAAGGGGCGTGCTTTTTCGGTTATGGTTATCAAAGATGCCAATGCAAGACGCTATGTCGAGAAAAAATACGCACAAGCCTTAATTAGTAAAATCGAAATCGGACGTAAAATGAATAGTGTCAGTTTTACTATCTTTTCGGCTCGTCCCGGCGTTGTCATCGGTAAAAAAGGTGAAGGCATTGAGAGCCTACGTGCTAAATTACGCAAAATGTACGAGCTAAATGATGTAACCGTTGTTTTACAAGACATTAAACAACCCGAAATCGATGCAAAATTAGTTGCACAGAATATTGCTACCCAACTAGAAAATCGCATTATGTTTCGTCGTGCGATGCGTCGTGCATTGGCCAATGCTATGCGTCTTAAAGTTGATGGTATAAAAATTATGAGTGGAGGTCGACTCAATGGCATCGAAATCGCGCGTACCGAATGGTATCGTGAAGGACGTGTACCATTGCACACACTTAAAAACGATATTGATTATGGTTTTGCCGAAGCACACACTGCAATGGGTGTTGTGGGTGTCAAAGTTTGGATATCAAAAGGCGATATTCCTGGACGCAAGAAAAAAGCAAAATATACTATTGTTGATGAAAATAAAACAGAAGAGCAGCCAACCACTCCCGCCGAAAAGGCGAGTGATACTAACGCTGTAACTGTATCAGTATAGGGATAATTGGTTATGTTACAACCGTCAAGAACAAAATACAAAAAAATTCATAAAGGTCGTAGCCGTGGCCCAGCAACTAGTGGTACTTTGGTTAGTTTTGGCGAATACGGTCTTAAAGCTATCGGAAGAGGGCAGTTGACATCGCGTCAAATTGAGGCAGCTCGTCGTGCGATTGTTCGATCCATCCGCCGTGGTGGTAAGACATGGATTCGTATTTTCCCTGATAAACCCATTAGTAAAAAACCCGCTGAGGTACGTATGGGTAGTGGTAAAGGCAATGTCGAATACTGGTGTTTTGAAGTTAAGCCCGGTAAGGTGCTTTACGAAATGGAAGGCGTGAGTGAAAAAGTAGCCAGAGAAGCGTTTCGTCTAGGGGCTGCAAAATTACCAATGAAGACAAGATTTGTATCAAGAAGAGATAACGGCTAGGAATTACATTAATGGCAAAAAAAATAAAAACAGCAGATTTTCGTGCAAAATCTAAAGATGAACTCAATCAAGAGTTGGTGGCATCGCGTCGTGAGTTTTTTAACTTGCGTATGCAACATGCTATTCAATCATTGCCTAATCATACTCAGTTGCGTCGTGCTAAAAGAGACATTGCGCGACTACTAACGATTATTAAAGAAGCAGAAAGCGTTTAAATATAATGGAAACAGCGGTGAAGAAAAAAAGACAATTGCAAGGGGTTGTTGTGGCTAATCGTTCTGATAAAACAGTTCGTATCCGCATTGAGCGTCGAGTAAAGCACCCTTTATATGGAAAAATAATGCGTGTACATTCACATGTTCAAGCACATGACGAAGCAAATCGATGCCAATTAGGAGACAGGATTGTTGTTGAAGAGACGCCAAGATTCTCAAAAACAAAATCATGGATTGTTGTCGAAGAAAAAAAGATAGAGCAGGGAGCTTAAGTTTATGATTCAAATGCAAACCAGACTAGATGCTGCTGATAACAGCGGTGCACGGTCGTTAATGTGTATTAAAGTATTGGGTGGCTCAAAAAGACGTTATGCTGCTATTGGCGATGTCATTAAAGTCAGCGTTAAAACTTCGAGCCCAGGTGGACGTGTGAAAAAAGGTGAGGTTTACGATGCTGTGGTAGTTCGTACGGTTCATGGTGTTCGTCGCACCGATGGTTCAAAACTAAAATTTGATAAAAATGCCGCCGTTTTGTTAAACAATCGTCGTGAGCCTATCGGCACACGTGTATTCGGTCCTGTTACTCGTGAATTGCGTACCGAAAAATTTATGAAAATTGTATCATTGGCACCAGAGGTATTTTGATTATGAATAAAATACGAAATAAAGATAAAGTAATGGTAATGACTGGTCGCAACAAAGGCGAAACCGGTGCAATTAGCAAAGTTATTATGGGTGATAACGGCAAACCTGAGCGTGTCGTCGTTGACGGCTTGAATATGGTCAGCCATTTTGTACGTCCTAATCCTCAAAAAAACGAGCAGGGTGGAATTATAAAAAGAGAAGCGTCTATTCATGTTTCTAATGTTGCAGTTCTTGATGCCGAGAGTAACTTACCATCACGTGTTAAAATCACACGTTCTGAAGACAACAAGAAGATAAGATCATTTCATGTCAGTCAAAGGAGACAGGCAAAATGAGCAATGTACAAACAACCACTGTTCGTTCGCAGTTAGAAAATCGTTACCTAACTGAAATCGTGCCACAAATCCAAAAAGAAAAAAACATCAAATCAGTGATGCAAGTGCCACGAATTTCAAAAATCGTTCTTAATATGGGACTTGGTGAAGCAGTTTCCGATAAAAAGCACATGCAAGCTGCACTTGATGATTTACGTCAAATTAGTGGTCAACAACCCATCGTAACACTCGCCCGAAAATCAATTGCTGGTTTTAAAATCAGAGAAGGCTATCCTATTGGTTGTAAAGTTACCTTGCGTCGTCATCGCATGTATGATTTTTTTGAGCGTTTGGTTACAATGGCATTGCCTCGTTCACGAGATTTTCGTGGTCTGCCTTCGCGTTCATTCGACGGACAAGGAAACTATAATTTAGGTGTTCGTGAGCAAATAATTTTTCACGAAGTCAAATACGAAAGCGTTGATGTTTTCCGTGGACTTGATATTGCCATCGCAACCACATCATCCACCGATGAAGGAGCCTATGACTTGTTGGTTAAAATGGGACTTCCGATCAAACCGTTAGAAAAATAACGAGGACACTATAATCTATGTCAAAAAAATCAGTTATTAACAGAAACTTAGCAAGAACCAAAACTGTTGATGCGTATCAAAAACGCAGAGAACAGTTAAAAAAGGACTGGCTAAATATGAAAAACAGCCAAGGAATACGTGAGGATGCTTTTTTGCAGTTGCAAAAATTACCTAGAGACAGCAGTCCTGTACGTTTGCGCATTCGTTGCGCATTAACCGGGAGGCCTCGTGGTGTTTTTCGTCGTTTTGGTATTTCGAGATCCAAATTGCGAGAAATGGCAATGAATGGCGAAATTCCAGGTATTATGAAATCAAGTTGGTAAGAAAGACGGAGATAATAAACTTATGATGAGTGATTCAATTGCTGATATGCTAACCCGCGTAAGAAACGCGCAAGCAGTAAGCAAGAAAAAAGTAGTCTTTTCAAACAGCAACTTAAAAAGAGCAATACTAAAAGTGTTAAAAGAAGAAGGTTATGTTAGTGTCTATACGGTATCACAAGATGGTCGCGATATAGAAATGGACATCAAATACTATGATAATAAACCAGTTATATCGACTATAAAGCGTTATAGTCATCCTAGTTTGCGCAGATATGCATCGGCTAAAAACATCCCATTGGTTAAAAATGGTTTAGGTATTTCAGTTTTATCAACTTCTAAAGGTGTTATAAGTGATCATCGTGCCCGCGAATTAGGGGTTGGTGGTGAAATTTTGTGCGAAGTATCATAATAATAATTTAGAGGGTTAGTCATGTCACGGTTTATAAGAAACACTATCGCTATTCCAGACGGAGTAAGTGTAGACATTGATGGTTTTAACATCTGTGTCAAAGGGCCTGCTGGTGAGGTCAAAAAATTATTCAAAGATAAGCGTGTTCGCATTGAAAAAAAGGATGACAACACTTTACATATTACACGTAATGATGAGTCAAAAGAAAGTGCAGCAATGAGCGGTACTTATTGGCGCATACTCAACAGTATGCTGGACGGTGCAAAAAATGGTATTGAAAGAATTCTTGATTTAATGGGCGTGGGTTATCGTGCTCAACTGACAGGCAACAAATTGGTTTTACAGCTGGGTTTTTCTAACCCAATTAACCACACATTGCCCGACGGTGTAACGGCGACGATGCCGTCTCAAACAGAAATCAGATTAAAAAGTGCGGATAAAATGCTAGTAGGACAAGTTGCTGCCGATATTCGTCGTTTTCGTCCGCCAGAGCCTTATAAAGGCAAAGGTATTCGTTATCGCGATGAACGTGTTGTGATTAAGGAGATAAAGAAAAAATGAGCGTTGTTAAAAAAATTAGTCGAAGAAGATTACGTGGTGCAAAAACACGCTACATACAGCAGAAACAAGGTGTATCACGCATTGTGGTCTATTTGTCGAACAAACATTCCTATGTGCAGTTAATATCACCAGAAGCCAAAGTATTGGTATCGGCATCCACTGCCGAGAAAGAAGTCCGTGGAATTTGCAAAAACGGAGGCAACCAAGAAGCCGCAGAAATGATTGGTCGTAGACTCGCACAAAAAGCAAAAGATCTTAACTCATCCGAGATCACAAAAATTGGTTTTGACCGTAACGGTTTTCGTTATGCTGGACGTGTTAAGAAAATGGCAGAAGCGATGCGTTCTGAAGGCATGTTATTCTAAATTTAATAAAATAAGAAACTATCATGGAAAATAAGCAAGATTTAATCGAAAAGATGATAACTATTAACCGCGTAACAAAAGTGGTTAAGGGAGGGCGTATTATGCGTTTTGCGGCAATCGTTGTTGTCGGCGATGGTAAAGGACGTGTTGGTATGGGTACAGGAAAAGCGCGCGAAGTTCCATTGGCAGTCCAAAAAGCAACTGAATCTGCTCGTGCGAACATGATTGACATCAATCTAATGGGCAATACTGTTTATCACGCCACTTATGGCAAGCATGGTGCTTCCAAAATCTACATTAAACCGGCTTCAAAAGGTACTGGTATTATTGCTGGTGGTCCTGTTCGTATGTTATTTGATGTGGCAGGTGTGCGTGATGTCTTATCTAAAAACATAGGGTCAACCAATCCTCACAATATTTTACGTGCGGCATTAAATGCTTTGGACTTACAAACAACACCATCCGACATTGCTGTTAAACGTGGATTATCAGCCGAAGTACTTGAAAACAGATATCACCCAATAGGTTAACAAGATGACAGAAATGAGATTAAATACACTACCATCTATTGCAACTCGCCAGCGCAAGCGATTGGGGCGTGGCATAGGCAGTGGACTCGGAAAAACATCAGGCAAAGGACATAAAGGCCAGCGTGCCCGTTCGGGTGCTCGCCGTGATGGCAACTTTGAAGGTGGGCAAATGCCTTTGCATCGTCGTGTGCCTAAGCGTGGCTTTAATTCAAGATTGGCAAAAGTTACTATGGAACTTCGTCTCAACGTGTTAAATCACTTACCAATGGACGACATTACCATGGAAGGTTTAATTGAAACAGGTATTATTCCTCATAACATTAAACGGGTTAAGTTTTTCTGTCGTGGTGAAGTCAAACGTGCGGTTAAATTAATTAATATTCCTGCAACCAAAGGGGCAATTGCCGCCATTGAAAAAGCAGGTGGTCAAGTCGTTAGCGAATCCAAATAAATACGATTAATGACTCCTTCTATTTTTTACAATACACGCATTAGAAAATCTGTTGATTGCTGCAATGGATAGAGAACAAAAACGCAACCTTTCCGATTTAAAATCGAGATTATTTTTTCTTATCGGAGCATTAATAGTTTTTAGAATTTGTTCTCACGTACCGGTTCCGGGCGTGGACTACATGCGTTTGCGAGGTGTTTTTGAAGGTGGAAACAGCGGCATCCTAGATTTTGTCAATCTATTTTCAGGGGGTGCGTTAAGCCGTGCTAGTGTTGTTGCTTTGGGCATTTTCCCTTACATTACCTCTTCCATTATTATGATGTTAGGTTCTTATTCTATTCCTTTTCTTGAAGATCTTCGAAAAGAAGGCGGTGCAGGTCGGAGAAAAATAAACCAATACACCCGAATATTAACTGTTCCATTGGCACTTTTTCAATCCTATGGTTTTACTGTTGCTCTTGAGTCTTTCGGAGTCGTCGAAACTCCTGGCGTAACATTTCAATTGATCTCAATGGTAGCGATGACATCAGGTGCCGTATTTTTAATGTGGTTGGGTGAGCAAATTACCGAACGTGGTATAGGCAATGGTATATCCTTACTTATATTTGCCAGTATTGTCTCTGGCGTACCTGTTGCATTTGGTCAATTATTTGAGCAAGTGAGGGTAGGTGCTTACGGTCCATTTTTTGTAATAGGCGTACTATTAGCCGCTATTGGTATGTTAATGTTCGTTGTTTTTGTTGAAAGAGCACAACGTCGTGTCTTACTCAATTATGCCAAGCGCCAAGTTGGCAATAAAATGTTTGGTGGGCAAAGTTCGTACTTTCCGTTAAAAGTTAACATGGGCGGTGTAATGCCTGCCATTTTTGCCTATGCCATAGTCACCTTTCCAGCAACAATACTTACATTTGGTGGTGGTCACGAATGGGTGCGAGATTTAGGAGCCTATTTGCAAAGAGGCACGCCATTTTATTTAATGGCATTGGGAGGTACTATATTTTTCTTTGCCTTCTTCTTTGTCTCATTGATTTATAATTCCAAAGAAAACGCTGATTCTCTCAAAAAGAGTGGTGCATTTATTCCAGGCATTCGCCCGGGTGAGCAAACTGCATTACACCTTGAAAAAATCGTATCACGTTTAACCTATATTGGTGCCTTGTACCTAACATTGATTTGTTTGTTACCTGAAACATTTTTAACTACGCTGAACATTGCCACCATTTTTGGCGGTACATCGATCCTTATTATGGTTGTTGTATCGCTTGACTTTATGGATCAAGTACAACATTATTTAATGACTCAACAATACGGCAGTTTATTGAAAAAAATGCCGGGGAAAAAATAATGGCAAAAGAAGATAAGATAGAAATATACGGTATTGTGAGCGAACCACTTCCAAATGCCATGTTTCGTGTTAAATTAGAAACAGGGCATGTAATATTAGCCCATGCTTCAGGTAAAATGCGTCTTCGTCATATTCGCATATTACAGGGTGATAAAGTCCGCATTGAGTTAAGTCAGTATGACTTAAGCAAGGGCAGAATAGTCTACAGAGAAAAATAAGGAGTTCGCATGAAAGTCAGTGCTTCAGTAAAAAAAATATGTCAACATTGTCGCGTGATTCGTCGCCGTCGCCGTGTATGGATTTTATGTCAAAATAAAAGACACAAGCAGCGTCAAGGATAATTTACAAAACAAAAATATGCTATAATTAAGGTCTTGAAAATATGATAAGAATATCAGGTGTAGTCATCCCAGAGTATAAACATGTTGAAATAGCTTTGACTGCTATCTATGGAATTGGGCGGACAAGAGCAAGAAAAATTTGCGAAATGGCGGAAATTGATTCATCAAAGCGGATGGACTCAGTTACAGGAAGTGCGATGGATCGTCTTCGAGATGCCGTATCAACATTTTTACTCGAAGGTGATTTGCGTCGTGAAGTTTCTATGAATATCAAACGTCTAGTAGATTTAGGCTGTTATCGTGGTCTTCGCCATCGTCACGGTTTACCGGTTCGAGGGCAACGAACAAAAACCAATGCGCGAACCCGTAAGGGGCCACGTCGAATCCGTGTTAAAAAATAAGTGAATTAATAAATTATGGCAAAAGTTAAAAAAGTAGTACCAGAAGCGATAGTTAGTGTATCGGTATCGTTTAACAACACTGTTGTTACATTTTCTGATTTAAAAGGCAATGTAATTGCATGGGCAACCACTGGTTCTTCTGGCTTTAAAGGTGCTCGTAAAGGGACCCCTTATGCAGCACAGGTAACCACCGAAAAGGCGGCACGTCGTGCACAAGAACTCGGTGTGAAAAGCGTTGATATACGTGTTAAAGGATTGGGTGCTGGTCGCGATTCATCCATTCGGGCATTGAATTTTCTGGGGTTTCGTGTCACCTCAATACGCGATGTAACGCCAGTACCACATAATGGCTGTCGCCCTCCTAAAAAACGTAGAGTATAAATTATGGCAAGATATCTAGGTCCAAAGTGTAAACTTTCTCGTCGCGAGGGAGTTGATTTGATGCTCAAAAGCGCAAGTCGTCCCATTGAAAAAAAATGTAAATTTAAAACTCTACCCGGCGGTAATCGTCGCACAGGTGCTGGTCGTAAAGTTGACTATCTTGAGCATCTCCGCGAAAAACAAAAAGTACGTAGGATGTACGGTGTGCTAGAGCGTCAGTTTAGACGTTATTACACTAACGCCGATAAATCTAAGAAAGCAACGGGGCTTGCATTATTGCAAACACTTGAGGCTCGACTTGACAACGTCGTGTATCGTATGGGTTTTTCTGTTACACGTGCACAAGCCCGACAAATGATTTCTCATAAGCTCATTAAAGTCGGTGAGACAGTTGTCAATATCCCATCGTATCAAGTATCTCCCGGTCAAGAAATAGTGCTTACAGACAAAGCCAAAAATTTACAAATCGTCAAAGATTCAACTGTTTGGGGACAAACACAAATTTTACCTGAGTGGGTTGAAACTGACTACGAAAATATGCGAGGTGTCTTTGTTCAGCTGCCGTTGCGTGAGCAATTTGCAAAGGAAATCAACGAAAATTTAATCGTTGAGTACTATTCTAAGTAATATAAACAAGATTAATAAAATAGGTTGGAGAATATAGAATGTTATCGAAGTTAAATATAATTCCTAAAATAAGCGGTATCGAAGTCATTAAGCCACTTTGCTCTCGGTTAAGAATCGAGCCAATGGAACGAGGTTATGGTCATACATTGGGCAATGCACTAAGACGTGTCATGTTGTCATCACTTCCTGGTTATGCAGTAACCGATGTGACAATAGAAGGTGTGTCGCACGAATATGACCGTGTAGAAGGCATGCGTGAAGACGTTATGCGTCTTTTAATGAACATTAAAAATATTGTTTTTCAAATTCAGGATGAAAGCAGTTGTGAAGTTCATGTTAAAAAGTCGGGTGCTGGTCCTATTTTGGCAGGAGATATAAAAATCCCACATAATACAGTTATTATCAATACCGATCACGTATTGGCCACATTAACCGAGTTTGGTAGCATCGACATGAAAATGACAGTCCGTCGTGGCATCGGTTACGAATCCGCAATCAACCGTGAATATCCCAATGGCAAGCCATTTGGTTCTATTGCACTAGACGCTATTTATAGTCCTGTCCGTAAAGTCTCTTTTCAAGTTGAAAGTGCTCGCGTTGAAAACCGTACTGACCTAGACTGCTTAATTTTAGAAATCGAAAGTAACGGTATTTATTCTTGCGAAGAAATCGTTCAACGTTCATCAAATCGCCTTGTTGAGCATTTAACCATATTTGCCAAAGCCGGCGAAATACTCGTTGAAGCAGAAACCGAAAGTACTGAAGACACTGTACAAACCATGATTAACCAAGGTATCTTATCAGATGAAGTTTCTTCATTGGGATTAACCGTCCGTTCACAAAACTGTTTGCGTCAAGAAAACATACGGTATGTAGCAGAACTAGTACAAAGAACCGAAAAAGACCTAATGAAAACACCTCACTTGGGTAAAAAATCATTGGTTGAGATAAAAGAATCACTCGCACGTTCCGAATTAAAATTAGGTATGAAATTAATCAACTGGACCCCTCCAACCACGACTCAAAAGCATGGTAATTTATGAATCATAGATCTGGATTAAGAAAATTAAACATAACTGATAGCGCACATCGCCGTGCTATGTTTCGCAACATGAGCAATTCATTAATTCTTCATGAAAGAATTAAAACAACTGCTGTTCGTGCCAAAGAATTACGTCGATTTTTAGAACCATTAGTAACAATTAGCAAGACAGCATCAGTTGCTAATCGTCGGTTAGTATTTTCACGTTTACATGATAGAAGCAGTGTTACAAAATTATTTGATGACATTGGTGTGCGTGTTGCTGATCGCCCCGGTGGTTACCTTCGTGTTCTAAAATGTGGGTTTCGCCCAGGTGATAACGCGATGATGGCATTAATTGAGTTTGTTGATAGAATCGAAGAAGCCAAGGCTGAACCCAAAAAATTGGATAAAAAGTCTAAAGTAGACAAAGCAAATCCCAAAGCAGTATTACCTGTTGTTGAGCCAGTCAACAAAGAAACCGTTGTAACTGCAACGTCAGCAGATATACAAATCGATGCTTCAGATACCGCTGAAAATTCTGAACAATCTACCGAACAATCTGCAGAACAAAAACAGTAACATTTGTTTTCTTTAAATTAATACCCCGCTTTGACATTTATTGTAAAGCGGGGTATTTTATATTCACTTTGTGTATGCGTGACATAGAACGCAGCCAAGCGGTCGTTTTTGTTTTGATTGTGCTTTTTTAAAAAGCAATATAGAGGGGCGATAGCCGTCGCAGTCTAGCGGATTATTTATGTTTGTAGTTGGCTAAACGTTTTTTAGCATGTTTATTTTTTAGTGAAGCATGTACGGGTAAGCCATTGCAATAAGGCACTTTTGCCTCTCCTTCAATTAATGGTTGCAAATAGTTATACGCTTTTTTAGAGATAAAGAATTTATCTTTGCTTAAAAAATCAGCCGTTAATGTTTTTTCAAAATTGGCTATTTTGTTGAGTGGTGCTTCGTCAATTTCCCATCGGTAAGGTTTATTACTCAATCGTTTAATGATGGGCATAACGCCATTTTTATTTTGGATTGCTATTTTAACAGCGGCTTCGCCAATGGCACGTGCTTGTTTTAAGTCGCAGAGCGATGCGATATGACGGGCAGAGCGTTGTAAATAATCACAAATTGCCCAGTGACATTTGAGTGCTAGATTGTTTTTAATAATGTTGGTAATCGATAGTGCCACTCCACCTAATTGCTGATGTGAGAATTGATCTTTTTGTGAACTCGCTGTCATGATGTTGCCGCTTTGATCTTTTAATCCTTCCGATACGACGACGACTACATAACCATATTTTTTAACGCGGTCTTTGACTGCTTTGAGAAATAATTTTTCATCAAAAGGTACTTCGGGAAACAAAATAATGATGGCACCGGGGTTATGGGTAACCAAGCCTGCGGCTGCGGCTATCCAACCCGCGTGTCGCCCCATGACTTCCATCACAAATACTTTGGTTGATGTTCGACACATTGACTGGATGTCTAGTGCTGTTTCTGAAACGCTAACAGCAATATATTTTGCAACCGAACCATAGCCCGGACAACAATCAGTTTCGGGTAAGTCGTTATCAATGGTTTTAGGCAGTCCAATACATTGGGTATTGGCGCCCAATGTACGCATGGCTGCTGAAATTTTTAAAGAGGTATCAGCCGAATCGTTGCCACCGTTATAAAGCAAGCAGTCGATGTTATAGGCATTAAAAACAGTGTAAAGACGACGATATGGTTTGATATTGTCTTGGGGGTTGGGCAATTTGATACGACAAGAGCCAAAGGCACCACCGGGTGTGTGTAATAATTGCTTTATAGATTCATCGGAATCATGCCATGTTTCGATTAATTCTTCTTGCAAAATACCTAGAATACCGTTTTCACCCGCATAAATTTTATCAATCTGCTGGTTTTTGCGTCCAGCCAGTATAACGCCTGCAGCAGTGGCATTGATAACAGCGGTAACTCCACCCGACTGAGCATAGCAGATGTTTTTGGCTGGCGTGGTTGGCATCGGGTTGTATTAATCCGTTATATTTTTAATAATGGTGTTAAAAATACCATTTATATCACCATCACCCTGTAGCGGTATATAGCGCAACAAATCGGCATTTGCTTCTTGTTGGTAAAAATCTTTTAGCGGTTCGGTTTGCTCACGATAAACTTTAAGGCGGCTATAAACAGTTGCTTCTTGATCGTCTTTGCGTTGAATTAAAGGCTCACCTGTAATATCATCATGCCCTGCCACTTTTGGTGGCATTGATATGGCATGATAAACACGCCCAGAGGTGGGGTGTAGTAATCTGCCAGATAGCCTTGCAACAATGGTAGCATCATCGCTATCAAGATCGACCACATAATCAATATGGATGCCTGTGTTTTTTAGGGCAATGGCTTGGTCTTTGGTGCGAGGGAAACCATCGAGTAATAACCCATCGTTGCAATCATCTTGTTTAAAACGATCTAACATCATAGCAATAATAAGCTCATCTGGTACTAAGTTACCTGCATTCATTTTACTTTCTGCGGCAATGCCTAATTCTGTTTTTTCGGCAACGTGTTGTCTTAGCATATCGCCTGTAGATAAATGAGCTATATTAAAATGATTGCAGATTTGTTTTGCCTGTGTTCCTTTGCCGACCCCAGGTGGTCCCATTAATAAAATAATCATAAATAAAAAATCCTCTTGTAAACTCTGTAAAAGCTTAATTATAATTCAATTTTTTATCTTATAGTGCATAATTGGCTATTTGCGCTTCGACTTTTTTTAATCGTTCCAATGTTCCTAAATCGTGCCAAAAACCGTCATGTACGGTGGCGGTTATTTTATTTTTATCAATGGCTTTGTCTAATAAAGGTTTTAGTTCGGCGGTTGTAGTGGGCGGTATTGATGAAAAAAACAGCGGGTTAAAAACGGCAATGCCTGTATAGGTATAACAAACTTTTGTGCGGTGCTGCAGGCGATGTTCATCCAATGAAAAATCACCATTGGGATTGTGTTCTGGGTTTGCTGTTAGGATGAGATGTGCGGCAGCGGGGTTTATTTTTTTTAGTGTTTGTAAATTTACATTGCAGTATATATCGCTATTGATTGTTAAAAACGGCTGCTTAAGTAAGCCTAAATGGATTGCTTGACTAATACCGCCGGCAGTACCCAGTAGGTGTGGTTCTTTTGAGTAGAAAATAGGAATGCCAAATTGCGAGCCATCACCCAAAGCCGATTCAATTTGCTCTCCCAAATGCCAAAGGTTAATGACGATTGATGAAAATCCAGCCGCCGCGATTCGCCGAATATGGTGGACGATAATAGGGTCATTGGCCAACGTAACGAGTGGTTTGGGAATGGTGTCGGTGAGAGGGCGCAGTCGACTTCCGCGTCCTGCGGCGAGAATCATTGCTTGCATGATGGTGGTGCGTAGTGTTGTAAAAATTGTAGTGGTATCGTGCTGTTATTGAGTGCTTGTGTGGCTTCGATGAGATGACGATACACCAATGGCATATCGTTCAAATAATGTTTTTTACCGTCTCTTATTGCCAATCTTGCAAAAATACCCAATACTTTTAATCCGCGTTGAATAGCGGTTATATTATACAAATTATAAAAATCATCAAAATCATTGGGCAGTGCAATAGACTGTGCCCGTGCGCGAATCCAATAATCTTGTAGCCATTTTTTTTGAGTTGTAAGCGAGCGTTCAACATAAGCATCACGTAGCAGGGACACCATATCATAGGCACAACAGCCAATGACGGCATCTTGAAAATCAATCACGCCAATAGTGTTGTTAACACACATTAAATTACGTGAATGATAATCACGATGCACGGGTATTTGTGTTGAATCAGCCATTGCATTATGCAGCATGGTTTTGCATTGTATAAAATCTTGCTGATGCTGTGTTGTCAGCGGTTTTTTTAAAAACTGTTGGCAGTACCATACATCATATAAATCAGTTTCAGCAGACAGCAATTCATGATTATAATCGGGCAGTTGTAAAGTGCTTTTTTGTAAGGAAATAAGGGCATCAAATGCTTGAAAATAGTATTGTTCTATGACGTCATCATTTAAATTAGGCAATATTGAATACAATGTAGTATTGCCAAAATCTTCGAGTAGAACCAAGCTCGGTGCATTGTCGCTGTTATGGATAATGGGAACATGTACTCCGTTTTGGTATAAACCATGTGCAATGGTTAAAAAACGAAGACATTGTTCGGCATTGTCATCGACCATTAAAATATACGATTGGTGCATGGCTTTTACTCGATAGTATTGACGAGGGCTTGCATCACCAACCAGTAGCGTAAGAATAAGTGATTGTGCTTCAATCTTTAAAAAATCAGCGACCCACTGAATTAGAGTTGTGGTTGAAAGTGGTAAAATGGACATTATTATTGTTTTAATAAGAGTATCAATGAAAAGTATTAACAAAATGTATTTTAACATGAGAACAAAGTCCCTGTTATGGTTGGTTACTATCATTTTAATTGGTACATCACCTGCTCATGGTCGTGAGCAGGTATATTTTGAAAGCGACACTCTGTTTGAAAAAAACAACACACTATATGCCAAAGGCAATGTTAAATTCCGCCAAAATAATTATTTAATTTGCTCACAATCAGCAGACTATAACACTGTCAATGGTGCATTGTCATTTGCAGACGACGTTCAAATCAGCATGAAAGAAGGCGAATTTACTGGACAAGCGGTTGATTATAATGTTCAAACAAACGAAGCCGCCATTCATTCCTTTGATGGCACGATTAACGATACCAATTTGCGAATCTATGGCGAACAAATTCACCTAACCCCTCAAGATTTTTTTATTTCTTCCGTTTACATTACCAGTTGTCCTGTAGAGAGCGAGGATTGGAAGCTGTTTCAGGACATTACAAAAATTGATAGATTAGAAAAAGAAACCGAAGTTAGTAATGCCGTGTTTTTTTTGGGTGACATTCCCATTGCTTATCTTCCTTACTGGCGGTTTTACTACGGGGAAGAAGCCAAAACAGGATTTTTAAGCCCTGATATTTCGATTAAATCATCTGGCATTGGGGGCAAAACCCCATATTATTTTCGTATAGCCGATAACATTGATATGACGATGACTCCCAACTTTGATACCGAATATGGATTTGAACTAGGCAATCAACTGCGGTTTTTAACCGATGAAATGAGTGGCGAGATAGAAATAAACCATGTGCTTGACGACTCTCGGGGGCGGCAATTGATAAAACTGGAATCTAATGCCAATGCCGCTTATAAAACGTCTCCATGGCGGTGGTGGATTAATGGGAGTAATATATCAGACGACGATTATTATAAAAATTTTGGTGAGACAGCGGAAGAAACTTCTCAACGTAATTTACCACGTGTTATAGGCATATCTTATAACCGTGATACATGGCGGGTGAGGATGGACGTTAAAACCTATAAAACGCTTGATAGTGACTTAATCCCTCCATCGCAAATGCTTCCGCAAATAACCTATCACTATAACAAAGACGATTTGCGTCATCATTTTCGCTATACGCGCTTCAAAAACCCCTATTCGGCAACTCCCGATACCGATCGTTTATTATTTAATAATGAATTAAATAGCGATTATCAAATCAAGAACTTTAATATTCATTCTTCATTGGGTATTAACGGCGGTTATCATATTATTGATAAACAAAAAAACCAATTTGTTTTGGTGCCACATGTACAATTAGAAACAGAGTATCATCAAAATTTTACTTGGAATGAAAAAAGCGACAGCCATATTTTATGGCGTACGGCATTAATGTACGCACCATACCGTAAGCAAAATGAAATTATTCCCTATACCACTCGAGGTTTGGCATCTTCGCTGTCTAATATATATGAATGGAATCGATTTATAGGGGGCGACCGTTATGGTGACATCAGTGCGCTTACTTATGGCTTTGAACATCGTTTATACAACGTTGGACATGAATACTTTTTTTTAGGGGTGGGGCAGCGTTATTATTTTTCTAAGCCGCGTGTTTCATTGCCTTGGCAGCAGCAACAAAAATCAGGTGCTGGTAATTTATTGATGGAATCATACTTTAACGAAGGTGATAAATGGCGGATAAAAAGTGATGCTGAATTTAACACACAAACAGGCACAACCGAGCGGTTTTATATTGACTTAAACTGGCGTTCAACCAAAAAGAAATTTAAATTTGGCTATTTAACCGACACATCCGAAACCATTGTTGCTGGTTTTTCTACGCCTTTATTTAGTCGAGTAGAGGGCAGTTATGATATTGACTACTCATTAACCAACAATCAGGCAACGCAAAGCAGGCTATCATTTAATATTGAAGACGATTGTGGGTGTTGGGAGTTACATTTGGGTTTCGTAAATCGAGTTATATCAGCAGACAAACGTAATTCCGAATTTAAAGTAGGCATAGTCTTTTCTGGTTTAGCGAGTGTCGGCAAGCAATATGACAATGATTTTGATGCCATTGAATAAATGGAATCAATGGCATCCATTACGCTGGGGTTTATTCCAGTTGCTTTCACCATAACATTATCACCGGGCCCTGATTCTTTTTTGATTTTATACAACAGTTTGGCAAAAGGCAAAGCCTTTGGCATGGCAACCCTAGTAGGTGTTCAAATAGGTATATTATGTCATGCTCTGTTGTCGGTGGCGGGATTGTCAATACTGTTGCATTACTTTCCGAAGTTATTTGCCGTTTTATCGTGGGCAGGTGCGTTTTATTTGGCTTATTTGGGCATTATGATGATAAAAAGCAGGGGTATTGCTATGTATGAGCCATTAAAAAACGATTCTATTCTTACTCATTCTATTACAAACATTAAGCCGTATATTTTTCAAGGCTTACTTTGTAACTTATTAAACCCCAAGGTACTCATTTTATTTCTAACCATCATCCCTGCCTTTATCCAACCAACATTAGGTTCTGGGACGTTACAAATATTTTTATTAACGCTAACACTACTTGCATTTAACATTCCCGTGCAATATTGTTTGGTCGTATTATCCAAACGCATTTATGGTTATTTTAATTCTTCTAGAATAGGGCGTTACTTGCAATGGGCATGTGGTACAATTTTATTTTTATTTGCATTGACTTTAATCATAAAGCAAATACAATAAATAGCTAAACAGATGACACGGCGAGACGCAGAAATATTCAGTAAAGGTGCTTGGTGGGACAAAACGGGCGACTTTCGCACCTTGCACGACATAACGCCGTTACGCTTAGCCTTGCTTGAGAAAAAGGCAGGCACTTTACAAGGCAAAAAACTATTAGACTGGGGATGTGGTGGTGGTATTTTTACCGAAGCCGCTGCTAAAAAAGGGGCGAATGTCAGA
The DNA here is from genome assembly GCA_965243565.1 of Gammaproteobacteria bacterium. Classification (GTDB taxonomy): domain Bacteria; phylum Pseudomonadota; class Gammaproteobacteria; order Tethybacterales; family Persebacteraceae; genus CBDEVH01. The sequence continues at coordinate 1,336,217 of OZ251571.1, read as the reverse complement.
GGATTCGATATCAACACGGATTCATTAAAATCTGCCAAGCATCATGCGATTACCAATCAATTATCCATTGAATACAGCAATGATTTGACCTCCTTAGCCACTTCATCATTTGATATTATCACTTGTTTTGAAGTGCTTGAACATGTAGCCGACCCGGCTGTATTGATAGCCGACATTAGCACTCGCTTGAAAAAAAACGGTTATGTTATATTTTCTACCATCAATCGCACCATGGCGGCATGGATGACAATAATAGTTGGCTTAGAAGTCATGGGAAAAGCCTTGCCTATAGGCACGCACTGCTTTGAGCAGTTTATTCAGCCTGATCAACTCACCAGTTGGTGCAATGACTGTGGTTTATCGGTTATTGATGTTATTGGTTTACGTTACTCCTTCTTTGGTAAGCATTTCCACTTAGACCCTCGAAACACCACCGTTAATTATTTTTTAGTAGCGCGTTTAAACGATGATTAAGACCATACTATTTGACTTAGATGGCACTCTTGCCGATACCGCAGAAGACATGGTTGCTGCCTTAAACCAGTGGTTAGCAATAAGAAACCAACCTGCTGTTGCCTTTGCTGTTGCTCGCAATTTATGTTCAATGGGCAGTCGTGGTCTGTTGTCTATTCGTGGCATTGGCACCGAACAATGGCAATCCGCCGTTGCTGATTATCTTGTAGAATACGAAAAAACTGCCTATCAGCGAACCGTATTATTCCCTCAAGTAGCCACTATGTTAATGCAGCTACAACAACGCGGTTATACAGTAGGCATTGTTACCAACAAACCACGACGTTATGCAAAACCTATATTAGAAGATATATTACACATAGAGCAATACGGCATACAAACCATTATTTGTGGTGACGACTGTACTCATGCCAAGCCGCACCCAATGTCATTATTAAAAGCGGCAGAGCTATGCCACTGCACGCCCGACCAGTGTGTTTATGTGGGAGACGATGTACGTGATGGCGAAGCCGCTATGGCATCAGGTATGGGTTTTATTGGGGTATTATGGGGATATTGGCAGCACGGCCAATGGGGAGAAGATCCATCAGCGGACACCTCTTCTGTGCCTTTGGTAAACGCCATTATTTCGACGCCATCGTTAATATTAACCGCCATTACTTAATGCCCAGTGCTTGCATGTTATCCCGCCAAGCATTAAAACAACAATAAGTAGGCGGAGTATTTTACTCCGAATCAGTCGGTGTTTTATCTTGATGTTGAGAATCAGGGGTTTGATTTTTTTTAGGTAAAAACAACCACAAAGCGATAACGCCAATCAGAGTCAATAAAATCGCAACCTCTACGAACAACCAAATCACAGTAAATCCACTATAAGACTATCAAAAAACTTTATCGTTTAACGACAACTTCAGTGCCTGTTACTTCGGGTTCGTTGTCCTCCATTTGTTCGGGAAAACCACTTGTCAAAACCGATAACCCTGTTGCATCTTCTAGGCGACGGATAATATTAGGTGACCATTCTCGATCACCATATTTGGCAGCTGCTTCTTTAAATATTTTTAGGAACAAAGGGGATAATTCGAGTGGCACATTGGCATTTTCTGCCACTTGCTGAAACAAGGATAAATCCTTCACCACCAAATCCATTGTAAAGTTAATATCTCGACTACCATTTAATATCACTTGGCTTTCTGTTTCGTGTACAAAAGAAGTTCCAGAAGAAATACGAATAGCCTCGTAAGTTGTATTGAGATCCATCCCTGCGGCTTTGGCAGTCACCAGTGCTTCACAAACAGACAGTAAATTGGCACTGGCAAGATAATTGGTCAGCACTTTATGTATAGATGCCGAGCCTAAATCACCTGTGTGTAAGATATTACGTCCCATATGTGATAAAACGGGCAATAGAGTTTCAAAAACAGAACGCTTACAACCGGCAAAAATAGATATATTACCTGTTGCCGCGCGATGACAGCCTCCCGAAACTGGGCAATCCACTGCTTCACCGCCATGGTTTTCAACCAACCGTCCCAATCGTTTAATCTCATCGCTATTGGTTGTGCTCATTTCAGCCCATATTTTGCCCTTGTCAAACCCGGCTAAAATGCCATTATCGCTTTCCATAACGGATGCGCTAATTTGGGGTGAAGGCAAGCAAGTAATTACCAATTGTACCTGTTCTGTTAGGGCTTTTGGTGTATCTGCCCACTGTGCTCCTTTGTTAACAATGCCTTGTGCTGCTATTGGATTGACATCATGCACCACAAGGCTGTAACCATTACGTAAAAGACTAGTTGCCAATTTGGCACCTACATTTCCCAAACCAATAAACCCTATATTCATGAGCGAATTATACCCGACAAACAGATATAGATATGTTAGAATGATACCGTTACTAATTATTTAACGTTATTGGGAATTATGTTTAGACATTATTTTAAATACTTACTTTTTACCTGGTTACTGGGGGCCTGCCTGCCGAGCGCGGCACAGGTAATAACCTTAAACTACTCGGCTAATGTTGCTAATAATCCACTAACGCTTCATGTACCTCAAACTCTTGCAATAGCGTACTGCGACCGAACTGTTAATCAAATTCCGGGTCATTGTTTTAACGTTCCTTTTGCCAATGGAGATGGGGCTAATAATGTATGGGTCAAGCGAATCCAATGGGAAGTGAATGACGATAAGGGTTTTAGAAATTTCCCCGCCACTCAAAACCATGAACTGGACGAACAGCAGAGATCGGTAAAAAAAACATACTTCAATTATGATTTATATGATCAAGAATATAATATATTTAATCCTACTTATGCCAAGCTTGACAACAGGAAGGATAAGGAGAACTTATCTGATAACCCGGGGGGACTTTCCGGTAAATCTGCACATCGATCTCGCGTAGAAGAGACGCAATATAATTACATATATGGTGTTTATGACAGTTTAAATGGTGTACTGCGTATTGAAGCGAGGCGTCATACTTTTGGGCCTTTCATTGAATATGATGGCGATGGTAATGCCACTGTATTGCCAGAAAGACCTCGTGAGTTACGAGCCAGTATAGGTCCCGAGCACTTTCAGGGTTTAGTCGCAATAGAAGGCTATCTCAACGAGGCAGTTAACAATGCAGGGATAGCTGGAGTAAATCCATTTGTACGAGCTTTTGGTGAGAGGCAGCAAGCCGACTTATTTTACAATATAAATTTAGCGGCTGCTTTTGCTACTGTGTCAAAAGCAAGACATCTAATCGGTGCAGAAACTAGTTATCTTGTATCAATAGTACCGCGGCTTGATACAAGAAAAATTCACATTAATAATAGAGCGGTTGGTAGTGATACCACAAGAAGCTCGGGTTTTGTGGGTTATCAATCAGATGTTATTTTAGATTTTGATTGGTTTGTTGGTGTGGACCCTGTGAGGGGAGGGCAACGACTTAGCAATGGCTTTTACACTGCATTTTGTGCGAATGAGTTAGACAGAAATAATTATGAGGCTAATCCATGTCCTGCTCACGAAACAGTTATCAGTGATGTTTTTATACCTCTTAATTATAATGGAGGCGTCTTCGAAGTGATAAGAAATCACATACCTAAACCTGTGGCTTTGACAATTGATATTTCACATCCCTTTCAAGTTGACGCCTTGCCACGATTTAAGATTATATATTCCGCAATGAAAAGATATACTTCTACTGTTGGTGTAACCTTTTTGCCGAACTTATCTCCGTATAGTAATTTACCTCCGTATAATAATATCAAATTTTATACCTCCAGCAGATGGGGCAAAAATATTGAACGTAGTATCGGTGATCACGGTTTTTTTATAATGGCAAGAAATTTAAATAATTTTATTCCAAGTGGTAGGAATCATATATCATATACTGGTTTGCGTAATATCCTTGGAGGTAGACAGATAGGATCAGGTGCTTTATATTCTAATAAGGGTGATGAGCCCCCAAATTATCCAGATTTGCTGGGAGCCGATGCTGATAATATAGCGATGAGACCTATCGGGAGAAAACTTTTTGAGATTATGCAAGAAGAAAGGGTAGATGATTTTGAACTTAAACCAATCAGTGATTTTTCAAGAGAAGATAGACGTGCTAATTTAGGCCGTCTCAAGTCTCTCTGGAAGTACGCTCACACTAACTATCAGCAGCATGCTTATGGAAACACTGAATATTCCAACAACAATGTCCTAAAAGTAGTGAATAATTTAGCTCGAAGTAGATTATCTACGCGGCTATATCCACTACATATAAATAAAAAACCAAGCACGTATAAAGGTGATCTGGAGGAAAACAGAAGGAAACAACATGATAAAGTGAATCCTGATTATAACCGCTTGGATGTTGCTATACACCGAATTTTCCTCGGAAATGTTATTACATTATTTGACGCAGCAAACATTCCAATTTTTAGAGCAACAAAGGTTGGTGAAATGGTGAGGATCGTACCATCAGCCGGTGGCGATGGCGAACTGATCACGTTCGAAGAATTTGTCAGAATGCTTCAGCGTTTTCGTGCTAAGTGGTCCTAAAAGTTATAATATGAAAAAATTACTAGCATTTTTATTATTTATAGTCTATTCATCGTCTATTTGTTATGCCGCTGGTGTGACCTACATAGAAGCAAATATTGACACGCCAGGTGTGGCCGATAATGACAGTAATTCATTAGATGAGGCTCAGGTGACGTATTTCAACGGGGTGGACATATCTAACGCTAATAATTCCCGTCTAGAAGATGAGGCAATCTTTCATCTTAATCGTATTGTTAGGCAGTATAAGGAGCGGAACGCTATAAAGGTGGATCTTAAGTATTCTTCATTGGCAGAGGTTTATGAGAAATTGCTTATAAATGACAGAGATATCAATGAAAATATGCAGTGGAATCTGTTCAAGCCACTGTATTACACCGCTGGTGTGCCGTATCTTCCCATTTCTCACCATATAATTAAATACAGACAGGACTATCGGATTAACACCAAATTCTATGGTGAATTGCATGCCTCATACGAAAGAACATTTTCGGGTCCTATAGGCGGCTATGGTCAGAAGGCGTATGACGGTGGGGTCAAGAATGCAAAAACTCGTATGACTGCTGATACTAATCTTTTTTTAAATAATAGGGTGGTAATCGCACAGTATAACAATAGTGATTTTGACTCGATATGGCATCCTGAAGCATCGTCAGATGAAGTCTTAATTTTTGACCCTCAATACAAGCATACTTACACAGTAGAGACTACAGTAAATATTATTCCCGCAAATAGTCTCGCATATAGAGTGTTTGATGAAGACGACGGTAAAGTATTATCACCAACATTTATATTAGGTCCTTATACAATACAAATATCTTCCCATTTTTTCACTACGTATTTTGACAATTATGGCGATGTTCCTGACAATGAAATCAGGGATATTGCAGTTGTAACAGAGAGCGATCTCTTGGCGAGATGTCTATATGGAGAACACTTAACAGCATCTCCTCGTATTATGAGAGTGTCTGCAAGCGATATTCGGGTCTATGATATTACAGAACAAGAATGCCCCAATCAGTCATGGAATGGTGATGAGCTAGAAGGTCCCGCAGCGACGCTGATGACTCTTATGCATAACCTTGGAATAAATGTAATAGAGCTGGTAGTATCTGATTCGCTAGAGCCGGTAGACTTAGTCGCAGTGACTATTACTGTGAATGGCACAGTTTTTCGTGGTGGACAATTATCAGAAGAGGCTGAAAAATTTTCTTCGCTCGGTGATGGTGGTCTGCCAACTATTTTTTATAATACTATTAGCCATTCACCTAAAAGTGGTACAAATCACGGTAATATAATTATGGAGCATTGCTTTGGTTATGAACTTCGTATACCTTATGTATCTCGTAGTCAACAGCAATTTCAAACAAGAGATAAAGCGTATTATATCGATTGGGACGGTATTACGAAAATAAGTGATGCAGCAGGTATCGTAACTCAAGAACGACCTGAAACTTTAATTTATTATGGCTTTTACGATATGTTAACAGTCACTTATACGGGGATAAATGGCCCTCTCCATCTGAAATACGGCATACCTGGAAGCCTGCATGAAGGACTGGCTTCTGAGACTACGGGTACTAAAAGTTCACCTCAAACTATGTGGGAAACAAAAGAGGGGAATCATCAGCTTGTTAGAATCAATCATCGCTTAGGCAATTCGCAAATTTTTCCTATTCATTGGGCAGAAGGAATCCGTATAGCTGACAGCCAGCTCACATCTGATATAAATCATCCCAATGATCTCGATAAACCTTGGAACAGAGATTTCTTCACTTATGTGGATAGAGGGCATTACAAGGATCCGGCAATAACATGGGGACATCAATTTGAGTGGTGGAATAGAATTGATAGGAGAACCCCTGAGGTACTTATTGCTCCAGCAACAATAACAGTGATAGGTACTGGACTGGCAGGAACGTTAGAAGGTATTCAAGAAAAAAACGCACGTTTTAACACTATCAGCGGTGTTAACTGGTATGATTATCCCAAACAAGCCAATATCACTATTGTGGATTCTCAAACCAACAAAGTGGTTAAGAGCTTTGATAATGCCGGATACGTAGTAAGTCTTACTTCTCGTTATGGTCAACAAAAGCACTATGTCAATGACATCACTTGCCTTCGCAATGCTGATTTGCGCGAAAACCCAGCAAGTAATGATTGGAAAAATTTTACTTGGGAAGGACAGCCTTATTCATGCGGTAGAAGTTCTGGTGATACAGCAGGTACTTTTGACGCAAGCTCCGTACCAACACTTACATTTAACGGGGAAGACAGCAATGGTTTGGTTAAAGGGCCTTACGGAGGTGTAGATGGATTGACAGTAGGAGCTACTGATCCTGGAGTCGCAAACCTTGATTTACGGCGATGCTCGCGTAACTTACATTTTTATGGAAACCAATGTGGTGGTATATTAGCGGCTAAAAGTATCACATGTGATAAGACAGATGAAATCTGCTTATTACGAGACGAACAAGTCTTATTGCCTTATCCTAAAACGCACATGGATATGCAGCGTCGAAGTTTTAATGCGCAAAAAAATGGATGGGGCCCGTTTAAAGGTTCAAACTATCAGACCAGATTCGATGATGCTTCTCACGCCAGAGCAGCAATGCCTTATAGCTCTGACAGAACATCTATCAACAGTGGCTCCACGTTTGATGGCAATATATTTAACTTATCCGGGTTTGTTTTTGATGATGCTGAGGACAGTGATAGATATTTTAATGCAGAAATACCGTTTGTTGATCCGCGTTATAACTCACATTGGATAAGCGATGACCGTTTACTCAATGACGAAAATACCAACGGTCAGTTGTCTTTATATGTGCAAGGTTTAGGGCTAGGAACTGGTGGACATTTTGCATCGGTTGACAGAGATGAGCCAGAACTTGATTTATGGGGTAGAAAGAGCAATGAATTTTTAGATTATGGTGAAAGCCATGCACATGAATGTATCCCCGAGGGAGTCTTTGACGGAACAGTCATAGTTAACTCAACAGTTGTCCCGTTATTTTCTAATGATATGCAAGATTTTGCTAACGGCAGTATTTGTGAAGGCATTGTCTATGATGGAATTACTGGCAATCCCAATAACGTAACTGTTACCATACTAGACCGTGTTACCGATATAGAGGTAGCTACAACTATATCGTTTAATACTGATAGAGTTTGTGTGCCTTTTCGTGCGGGTTCTCACCCCGAAGCACTAAGAGCTTACAATGGTAATATTCCTTATGTTGGACTTGATCCAAACCCGAGTAATAACAGTGATGGCAATGGTTGGATGCCTGGTGTAACCGAAGAAAGTTATTGTGAAAAACACGATACTAGTGTTGCACTTAATCTCTGCCAACTAGTAAAAAATGCCGAGTAAACTTACGATACAAACACAGCTACGATATTAATTTTATCAGCGTAAAATGTATTGTAAGCAATCATTTCTATCATTCAAATAATCCTAATAAGTTTTTACTATCGGCTCTACTAACGAGTGATGGCTTTATCACTTGTCATCGGTACAAACTCAAAAAAACAGCCGTAAGCGGATTATTATTAATCGGAGACAGAGCGGTGACAAGAGCTGCCAATATTAGTTAAATTTGGTAATAATTAGGCATTACAAAAAGCGCACAATTTGTCCTATAAATTGTGCAAAAATCTTACTCTTTAGCAAAATAACTGGTATAATTAATGTCTTACCTCGAAGGAGGGGTACCCGAGCGGTCAAAGGGACCAGACTGTAAATCTGGCGGCTCAGCCTTCGCAGGTTCGAATCCTGCCCCCTCCACCATAATAGGCGGGATTTGGTAGGGTAAGGTAGAGTTACATAAAAACGATAATTGGTTTATAAAAATTTGTACAGCAAAAATAGATGTGTTGGGAAAATAAACAGGAGTATCTAGAAGCTTGCAGGTGTAGCTCAATGGTAGAGCCGGAGCCTTCCAAGCTCAAGATGAGGGTTCGATTCCCTTCACCTGCTCCAGCCACTGTGTTTGCCCATGTAGCTCAGTGGTAGAGCACTCCCTTGGTAAGGGAGAGGTCGCCAGTTCAATCCTGGCCATGGGCACCAATAGTTTAAATTTATATCATTAAAGTAAAAGGAAATAGAGATGGCGAAAGAGAAATTTGAACGTTCGAAACCGCACATGAATGTGGGTACAATTGGTCACGTTGACCATGGCAAAACCACTTTAACAGCGGCATTAACGTCCATATTAGCAGTTGAATTTGGTGGCGAGGCAAGAGCCTACGACCAAATAGACAATGCCCCTGAAGAAAAAGCCAGAGGCATAACGATTAACACATCTCACGTTGAATACGAAACAGGCAATCGTCATTACGCCCACGTTGATTGCCCTGGTCATGCAGACTACGTTAAGAACATGATTACAGGAGCTGCTCAAATGGACGCTGCCATATTGGTAGTAAGTGCGGCAGACGGTCCTATGCCTCAAACCCGCGAGCATATATTATTAGCTCGTCAGGTAGGTGTTCCTCGCATTGTAGTATATCTCAATAAAGCAGATATGGTTGATGACGAAGAGTTACTAGAATTGGTTGAAATGGAAGTACGCGAGTTACTGTCGAAATACGATTTTCCTGGTGATGACACTCCTGTTATTATAGGTTCAGCCCTAAAAGCTCTTGAAGGCGATACGAGTCTAATAGGCAAGGAATCGATTGTCAAATTGGCAGATGCACTAGACACTTATATTGAGCAACCAGAGCGTGCGGTTGACGGTACATTTTTGATGCCAGTTGAAGACGTATTTTCGATATCTGGTCGTGGCACGGTAGTTACTGGTCGAATTGAACGCGGAATAGTCAAAGTCGGAGAAGAAGTTGAAGTGGTCGGGATTAACGCGACAAGCAAAACAATCTGTACGGGAGTTGAAATGTTTCGTCGTTTATTAGACGAAGGCAGAGCGGGCGACAACGTTGGTTTGTTACTACGCGGAACCAAGCGAGAAGATGTAGAGCGAGGTCAAGTCATGGCAAAACCTGGCAGCATTAAACCTCATAAAAAGTTTAGTGCGGAGATTTATGTATTAGGCAAAGACGAAGGTGGTCGTCATACACCATTTTTCAAAGGCTATCGTCCTCAATTTTATTTCAGAACGACAGACGTAACCGGTGCGGTTATTCTACCCAGTGGCGTAGAGATGGTGATGCCCGGCGACAACTTAGCATTAGAAGTTGAACTCATCACCCCAATTGCAATGGAAGAAGGTCTTCGTTTTGCAATTCGTGAAGGTGGCCGTACTGTTGGTGCAGGTGTTGTTACTAAAATTATTGAATAATTCTTTATACATGTATTCAAATAGTATTTATTGTAATTTTAGGCCAGTGGCTCAATTAGGTAGAGTAGCGGTCTCCAAAACCGAAGGTTGGGGGTTCGATTCCCTCCTGGCCTGCCATTTTTTTAAAGCATTTTTAAAGTAACCAATGACATCATCACCTATTATCGAAAAATTAAAACTGTGGCTAATAGTGCTACTTGTTATCACAACGGTTTATGTTTTTTCTTATGCCGAGTTGTCTACAGCAGCACGGTTTGGTATTGGCGTTGGAAGTATTGCTTTTGCGCTACTTATTTTATTTTTTTCACAATCAGGTCGTAAAATTTATCTTTTTTCTCGTGAATCTTTTGCAGAATTGCGTAAAGTGGTGTGGCCTACAAAACAAGAAACACTACAGTTAACACTCGTGGTTTTTATTTTTTTAACTGTGATGGTGGCAATGCTATCATTTTTTGATTTTATTATTGGCTTAGTAATAGAGGCATTAGCATAATGGAAGAAACAATAGAAAATACAAAATGTTGGTATGCTTTACAGGTAACCACTGGTTACGAAAAGCATGCACACGTCTGTTTGATGGAGCGTGTTGAATCCAATGATATGGAAGATAACTTTGGAGAAATTCTTATTCCAACCGAAAAGCGTTTTGAATTTAAACGTGGTGTTAAAAAAGAAATTGAAGAAAAAATATTTCCAGGTTATTTGTTTGTTCAAATGGAAATGGATTCAGCGTGCTGGCATTTGGTGGTTAAAACACGTTGGATTAAGGGTTTTATTGGCGGGACGGCAGAGTCACCACGCCCTCTATCTGAAGAAGAGATTACGTCGATTCAAAATCGTATTGGTGATAACGCACACGCACCAACATTGCGCTCAAAGTTTATAGTGGGCGAGCAAGTGCATATTAAGGATGGTCCGTTTGATGATTTTAACGGCACAGTCGAATCCGTCAATAACGAGCGAGAGCGTTTAACCGTAGCAGTAATGGTTTTTGGACGTTCCACTCCAGTTGAGTTAGATTTTAGTCAAGTAGAAAAAGAATAAAGGTTATAGCAATGGCAGCAAAAAAAGTTAGTGGTATTATTAAATTGCAAGTTCCCGCAGGATCGGCAACACCAGCACCTCCTATTGGTCCAGCATTGGGTCAACGTGGCTTAAATATTCAAAATTTTTGTAAAGCCTTTAATGCGGCTACCGAAAAGAGTGAAAAAGGAGTACCACTGCCTGTGGTTATTACTTGCTACGAAGACAAGACCTTTACTTTTGTGGTTAAGCAACCGCCTATGTCGGTATTAATTCGCAAAGCATTAGGTCTCGAAAAAGGCAGCGGTCGTCCGCATCTTGATAAAGTTGGCAAATTAACACGTGCACAAGCCGAAGACGTCGCAAAGGCTAAAATGCCAGATTTAAACACAAATGATTTAAATGCCGCTGTATTACAAGTAGCAGGTACTGCCCGTAGTATGGGTGTAGAAGTTGAGCAATAAAGGAAAGAGGTTGTTTATATGAGTAAACGTTTAAAATCAATTGAAGCATCGATTACTTCGGTGCCAATAAATGCCGCATTATCAGCCGTTGTGGGGGGTAGTGGTGTTAAATTTGACGAAACAGTGGATGTTGCGATTCGTCTTGGAATCGATCCTCGTAAGTCGGATCAAAATGTACGTGGTTCGGCTGTCTTACCGTCAGGTACTGGCAAAACAGTGCGTGTTGCTGTAGTTGCTGCCTCCGAAGACGATCAAAATAAAGCCAAAGAAGCAAATGCCGAAGTCGTTGGCTTTGAAGACCTGATTAAATCCATTGGCGATGGTAACCTCGATTTCGACGTGCTATTGGCAACACCTGATTCAATGCGTCATTTGTCATCGGTTGCAAAAGTATTGGGTCCGCGCGGTTTGATGCCAAACCCAAAAAGTGATACCGTTGTCAAAGATGTTGTCGAAGGTGTGCGTTTGGCAAAGGCTGGACAAGTTCGGTTTCGTGCCGATAAATACGGTATCATTCATGCACCAATAGGCAAAGCCTCTTTTTCTGTTGATGCCCTCAAACAGAATTTTGAAAGTATTGTAGCAGCTCTTAAAAAAGCCAAGCCAAATAGTAGTAAGGGTATTTATTTAACTTCATCGTCAGTGTCATGCACAATGGGGCGTTCCGTCCGTGTTGATATTGTTTCTTATCGCTAATCGAGAGTATAAATTATGCTAACCAGAGATACAAAAAAAGAAAACATAGACCGCTTTAGCAGCAGAATTAAAGATGCGAAAGTCATCATCATTGCCGAAAACTTAGGATTAACCGTTTCTGACATCAGTAGCCTGCGTGAAAAAATCAAAAAAGACGAAGGCAGTAATAGCGTACAAGTGGTAAAAAACACCTTGGCATCTATTGCGGTCAAAGATACCCAATTTAACGCACTTTCTAACAAATTGTCGGGCGCACTTATCTATGGTGTGGGTGAGGACCCAGCGGATATTGCCAAACATTTTATCGAAACCGCTAAAAAGAATAATAAATTGGCTATTCGCGGTGCCGTTTTGGCCAATAGCGATTTTCTTGATGAATCAGCTGTAAAAATTTTGGCAGAGTTGCCGTCGAAAGAGCAGTTACTTGCTCAGTTGGCAGGCACATTGCAAATGCCAATTACTCAATTTGTTCGTATATTAAGCGCCATTCCAACGGGATGTGTTCGTGTTTTGGCGGCTTATCGCGATACAAAAAATTAATTTTATCTATTAACAACAACCAACCACTAATGGAGTAAACCATGAATAAAGAAGAAATTTTAAATGTAATTGCAGGAATGACTGTTTTGGAATTATCCGAACTCATTAAAGATATGGAAGATAAATTCGGTGTTTCCGCAGCAGCACCTGCTGCTGCCGCTGTTGCTGCCGCACCTGTCGCCGAAGTCGCCGAAGAACAAACACAATTTGATGTTGTTTTGACAGAGATTGGTGCCAACAAGATCTCCGTTATTAAAGCCGTTCGTGCAATTACAGGATTGGGTCTAAAAGAAGCAAAAGACTTGGTCGAAGCTGCTCCTAAACCAATTAAAGAAGGTGTGGAAAAAGACGATGCAGAGGGTGTGGCTACACAATTGCGTGAAGCTGGTGCCACTTGCGAAATCAAGTAATTATCAATATTTTGGGATTCAATTATTTCATTGAATAATTGAATCTCTTCACAGTAACCGTTTTTAAATACGGTTGTTACTATTGACATTGGACTAATGCCTATTTATTTTTGGGCAACATATCACTGAAGGAACCAAAAGATTACCCATGACTTATTCATTTACTGAGAAAAAACGTTTTCGTCGTTCATTTTCGAAAGCACGTTACCGAGCTAATAACCCTTCATTGTTGCAAATCCAACGTACTTCCTACGAAAAATTTTTGCAAACGGACAAGCCACATGATGACCGTTTAGATGCGGGCTTACAAAATGCATTTAATTCTATTTTTCCTATTTATTCTAGCTCGGGTTCGGTCTATTTAGAATTTGAAGGCTATGAATTAAGCGATCCAGTTTACGATGTACAAGAGTGTAAAGACAGAGGTCTTACCTATTTTTCTTCTGTGTATGCTTTTCTAAAAATGGTCATTACCGAAAAACGTGGTGGTAATGTAAAGAGTGTGAAAACCGAAAGAGTCTATATGGGGGATATTCCCATGATGACCGACTACGGATCTTTTATCGTCAATGGTACCGAGCGTATTGTAGTGTCGCAGTTACACCGATCTCCCGGCGTGTTTTTTGAACACGATTCAGGGCGTGGTACTTTGTCTAAAAAATATATTTATAGTGCACGGGTTATTCCTTATAACGGACGTTGGCTAGATTTTGAGTTTGATCAACGCGATATGGTGTATTTTAGAATAGATCGTCGTCGTAAAATGCCTGTTACTTTGTTGTTAAAAGCCATTGGTTTTGACGAAGAAAAAATCCTTGAGAAGTTTTACGATTTTGATCATTTCACGTTGGGTGCCAAAGAAAACGAAGTTTCCTACAAACTTAACGTTGATTTTTTGCTTAGTACGACTTTGCCTTTTGATATTAAAAAAGCAGATGGAACGGTGCTTGTTGCTAAAAATCAGCGGATTAAAAAATCGGATTTAGCCAAAATAAAAGAACTCGATCCAGATTATCCTGTGGATGATTCTTTCCTAGACGAAAAACGTTTGGCAAAGAACATTGTTGATGCCGATGGTGAAATAATTGCTCGTGCCAATACACCTATTACCCAAGAGGTACTGCAACAATTGCGAGAAGCGGGTGTAACCGAATTACTAGTGTTGTACTTTAACGAGCTTAACCGTGGTCCTTATATTGCCCATACGCTGTCGTTGGATGAAAAGCTCGATAGAGAGGCAGCCCGTAACGCTATTTATCGAATGTTGCGTCCGGGTGATCCACCCAATAAAGACGTGGTCAATAACTATTTGGACAGCATGTTTTTTAATCATCTTAATTATGATTTATCCAAAGTAGGGCGTATGAAGTTTAATCGCCGTGTGGATAGAGACCGCCCTGAGATGGAATATAAAATTTGGATTAACAAGACCGACTTGTTGAGCAAAGAAATTATTAATAATGCTGCGCGTAACTTGGCTGATATTGGTCTATACGATAGTGTTGAAGAAGCAAAAGAGTTTGTAAATTATATTGCCCAATACAACAGCGCATCGGTTAAGGAAAACATGACAAGAGATGAAGCGGAAGCTTTGTCGGCAAAACTAACTGATACCAAACACGAATTACTAGAGCAACGCACATTGTCGCGTGCTGATATTCTCAATGTGGTTAAAATGTTGGTTGATTTACGCAATGGTGGCGGTCGTACTGATGATATCGATAGCCTAACCAACCGTCGTGTTCGTACGGTGGGTGAGTTTGTTTCTCATTATTTTCAACAAGGCTTGGTGCGTGTTGATCGCGCTATCCGTGATAGACTTTCCCGTGCTGAAATCGAAGGCTTAATGCCACATGATTTAATCAGTGCAAAAGCCATTAGTGCATCGGTGTCGGAATTTTTTAATGGCAACCAATTATCACAGTTTATGGATCATACCAACCCATTGTCTGATATTACGCATAAACGTCGTGTTTCGGCTTTTGGTATTGGTGGTTTAACGCGTGATAGGGTTAGCTTTGAGGTACGCGATGTGCACCCCACTCACTATGGGAGAATCTGCCCTATCGAAACCCCTGAAGGTCAAAATATTGGTTTAATTAACTCAATGGCACTTTATTCGAGCATGGATCATTATGGATTTTTGCAAACACGCTACCTTAAAGTAAAAGACGGCTGTGTGACGAATGAAACAGTCTGTTTGTCTGCTATTGAAGAAGAATCCAAAGCCATTGCACAGGCGAATACCGTGCGCGATGACGATGGAAACATTACCGATGATTTGGTATCAGCACGTAAAGATGGTGAATACATCATAATTAGCCCTGATAAAGTGGACTACATTGATATCTCACCTGCTCAAATTGGCTCAGTGGCGGCAAGTATGATTCCATTCTTAGAGCATGATGATGCCAACCGTGCGTTAATGGGTTCTAATATGCAACGTCAGGCAGTGCCTTGTGTTAATGCCGAAAAACCTTTGGTCGGAACAGGAATCGAAAGAGTCATTGCCAATGATTCCAGTGCTGTTATTAAAGCAAAGCGTCCCGGTTCCATTACTTATGTCGATGCAAACCGCATTGTTGTTAGCGTTAAAGAAAGTGCTATTTGTGAAGAAGAAAATGAGAAAAGCACGGATATTTATCACTTAACCAAGCATATTCGATCGAATCAAAACACCCAAGTTAACCAACGACCAATAGTAAACATTGGCGATAAAATTCAAACGAACGATGTTATTGCTGATGGTTGTGGTGTTGATATGGGTGAGTTATCACTAGGACAAAACCTATTAATCGCCTTTTTGCCGTGGAATGGTTATAACTTTGAAGATTCAATATTGATTTCCGAGCGTGTGGTCGCTGAGCAACGCTTTGCTTCGGTTCACATTATCGAAGAAATTACCCATGCACGTAGTACGCAATTGGGCGAAGAAGAAATCACCAGAGATATTCCGCATCAATCTATATCGGCATTGGCAAATTTGGATGATGAAGGTATTGTACGTGTAGGTGTCGAAGTTCATCCCGGCGATATTTTGGTGGGTAAAGTTACGCCAAAAGGTGAGCGTCAGATGACACCTGAAGAACGCCTATTACAAGCGGTCTTTGGCGAAAAAGCGAACGATTACAAAGATACATCGTTACGGATGCCATCGGGAGCCGCGGGTGTAGTTATTGATGTTAAAGTCTTTACCAGTGAAGAAGTTCGTAAAAAAGAAAAAGAAAAAGGCGCTGAAAAAAGTCAGCGTGCTTTAATGATTAACGAAGAAGGACTCAAACGTTACGTTAAACAACAAGATGATGATTATCAATTTTTGGTAGAAGATTCCATTGAGCGTATCCGTAAATTGGTTAAAAAAGAAAAATCGCCTGAAGAACTAAGCGCAATAACCAAAACAGCGGATTGGTTGGAATTACGTGTTAAAACAGATGCCACCAATAAAAAAATCGAATCTATTGTTGCTATGCTTGATGCTGAAAAAGAGAAAAAAGAAGGGCGTATTAAAATCATGGAACGCAAGCTCGTTGAAGGTCATGACTTGCAACAGGGTATATTAAAAACCGTTAAAGTGTATGTTGCTATTAAACGTAATTTGCAAGTTGGCGATAAAATGGCAGGACGTCATGGTAACAAAGGTGTGGTTTCGCGCGTTGAGCCTGTCGAAAGCATGCCATACTTACCAGATGGAACGTCAGTTGATATTGTATTAAATCCGTTGGGCGTGCCTTCTCGAATGAATGTCGGACAAATTTTAGAAACCCATTTGGGCTTTGCTGCCAAAGGTTTGGGCGATAAAATTTGTGACATGCTACGTTTAGAGCAAGACAAACAACTGATCGAAATCCGTGCCTTTTTAGAAAAAGTGTATAGCGATGACATGACCTGTAAAATTAGCGATTTAAAAGATGATGAGCTAATCGAAATGGCTCAAAACCTCGCCCAAGGTGTGCCTTTTGCCTCACCTATTTTTGAAGGTGCATCTGAAAAAGAAATAGCAAGAATGCTTGATTTAGCCGATTTACCACAATCAGGGCAAATGATTTTGCGCGACGGTCATACTGGTGAGCCATTTGACAGACCTGTTACAGTGGGGTATATGTACATCATGAAGTTGCATCATTTGGTCGATGACAAAATGCATTCTCGCGCAACTGGGCCATATTCGTTGGTTACACAGCAACCGTTGGGTGGTAAAGCACAGCGTGGTGGTCAGCGTTTGGGTGAGATGGAGGTTTGGGCATTAGAGGCTTACGGTGCTGCTTATACTCTGTGTGAGTTGCTGACTGTCAAGTCAGATGACATTGCATGGCGTACCAAGATGTTTGAAAACATTATTGACAATGATTTTCAACTAAAAAGTGGTGTTCCAGAATCATTCAATGTAGTCACTAAAGAGATCCGTTCTATGGGAATAGATATGGACGTCAACTAAATAAGACAAGGTAATTAAAATTATGAAAAGAGTCGATCAACATTTTTTGTTTAAAAATAATGATGAAAAGAATATTGAAGAAATTTCTTTGTCACTGGCATCACCAGAAAAAATTCAATCCTGGTCTTATGGCGAGGTGCGTTTTCCTGAGACAATTAATTACCGCACATTTAAACCAGAGCCGGGTGGGCTTTTTTGTGCCAAAATTTTTGGACCAATAAAAGACTACGAATGTATTTGTGAAAAATACAAAGGGCCTAAGTATAAAAAAGTCATCTGCGAAAAATGCGGTGTTGAGATTACCCAGGAGCGTGTTCGTCGTGACCGCATGGGACACATCACTTTAGCCTGTCCTATTGCCCATATATTATTCTTCAAATCAGTGCCTTCGCGTATTGGTTTGGTCTTGGATTTGACCATGCGTGATATTGAGCGTATTTTGTATTTTGAAGCGTATGTGGTGCTTGATCCAAAACGCGTTCGTGACATCGATCGCGGACAGCTACTTAACGCTGAAACTTATTTTGAACTGGTGCGTGAGCACGGACCTTCGGCTTTTGTAGCAGGTATTGGTGCCGAAGGATTAAGGATATTTTTAAAAGAAATAGATCTAAAAGAAGAAATAGAATTTTTGCAACAACAACTAGAAGGTACATCGTCTGCTACCAAACAACGCAAAATTCTCAAACGCATGAAGCTCATGCAAAATTTTATTAAGGCAAATATCCGACCAGAATGGATGATTCTCGAAAAATTACCTGTATTGCCACCCAACCTTCGTCCGTTGGTACAATTAGAAGGTGGTCGCTTTACCAATTCTGATCTAAACGATTTGTATCGTAGAGTTATTAACCGCAATAATCGCTTGCGTAAATTGCTAGAGTTGGATGCCCCTGAAATCATCGTTAATAACGAAAAACGCATGTTACAAGAAGCAGTAGATTCGCTTATTGATAACGGTCGCCGTGGCAAGCCTGCGGTTGGTCCTAATAAAAGACCACTTAAATCATTGTCGGACGTTGTCAAAGGAAAAACAGGTCGTTTTCGTCAAAACCTTTTGGGTAAGCGTGTTGACTTTTCAGCCCGTTCAGTTATTGTGGTCGGTCCTAACCTAAAATTACATCAATGCGGTTTGCCTAAGCAAATGGCATTAAACATATTCCGTCCGTTTATCTTCAATTTACTCATTGCCAAAGGCTATGTTGGTAATATTAAACAAGCCCGTAACAAAGTCGAAGCACCCGATGCCGAAGTCTGGGATGTGCTTGAAGAGGTAATTCATCAACACCCAGTGTTGCTTAACCGCGCTCCAACATTGCATCGCTTGGGTATGCAGGCTTTTGAACCCGTGCTAATCGAAGGCAAAGCCATTCAGTTACACCCCTTGGTTTGTGTGGCGTTTAATGCCGACTTTGATGGTGACCAAATGGCAGTACACGTGCCGTTGTCTTTAGAGGCACAAGCCGAAAGTCGTTTGTTAATGATGTCGTCTAATAATATCTTAACGCCAGCCAACGGTGAGCCTATTATTTTGCCATCGCAAGATATTGTCTTGGGCTTGTACTATGCCACTCGTGAGCGTATTGGCGCAACAGGTGAGGGCATGTACTTTAGTAACCTAGACGAAATGGAAATGGCACTTTACAATAAAGCGGTTGCATTACAAGCAAAAATCAAAGTGATGATACCGACAACCTTTGCCGAAAAAAAACAAGAACTTACCGAAATCGAAAAACAGACCGATACAATGTTGGTCGAAACAACGGTAGGGCGCGCATTGTTGCTTGAGTTTTATCCTGAAAAAATGCCTTTTACTTTAATTAATCGCACGCTCAAGAAAAAAGATTTGTCCAATCTTGTGAACATGGTATTTTTGACTTGCGGGTTACATAGGACCGTTGTCTTTTCAGACAGTCTCATGCGCTTTGGCTTTAAGCAATCCACAGCGGCAGGTGTTTCTATTTGTATCAATGATATGGTTATTCCAGAGAGAAAATCTGCCATTATTAATGCCACTGAAAAAGAAATGAAAGCAGCATACAAGCAGTTTCAGAACGGTTTGTTAACACAAGATGAGCGTTACAATAAATCAATTGACTTATGGGATAAAGCCAGTGATGAAATTTCTCGGGTGATGATGGAAGATTTATCATACGAAGAAGTGCGTGATCCTAAAACCGATAAAGTGGTTATGGAAAACGGCAAACCTAAAATGCAAGATTCATTTAACTCTTTGTATATTATGGCTGACTCAGGTGCACGTGGTTCTCAAACACAGATTAAACAGTTAGCAGGTATGCGTGGACTGATGACTCGTCCGGATGGACGTATTATGGAAACTGCAATTACTGCCAATTTCCGTGAAGGTCTATCGGTATTGCAGTATTTCCAATCCACTCACGGTGCGCGTAAAGGTTTGGCCGATACCGCATTAAAAACCGCCAACTCGGGTTATTTGACTCGTCGTTTGGTCGATGTCGCTCAAGATGTTGTTATTAACGAAGAGGATTGTGGTACCAAAGCAGGCATAATCTTGCGTGCCGTATTAATGGGTGGTGAGGTTTTACTCCCATTGTCTGCGCGTGTATTAGGGCGTGTATTGGTAGCCAATGTACTAGAGCCACAAAGCAACGAAATTTTATATCGTGCGGGTGAATATATTGACGAAGAAAAAGCACAAACCATTACCAGCCAAGGAGTCGAAGAAGTCATTGTACGTAGTCCTGTTAAATGTGAATTACCATATGGTTTATGCACCAAATGTTACGGTCGTGATTTAGCGCGTGGTCGTATGATACAACTAGGCGAGGCAGTTGGTGTTATTGCTGCACAGTCTATTGGTGAGCCGGGAACACAGCTAACGATGAGAACTTTCCATATTGGTGGTGCTGCATCTCGCACGGCAGTCGTGCGTAACATCGAAGCAAAAATTGATGGAACACTGCGTATTAACGCTCGTACTATTAAAAACAGAAAAGGCGACAATGTTGTTGTCTCACGGGGTGGTGAGATGTCCGTACATGATGCGGGTGGTCGTGAGCGTGAACGTTATCGTTTGTCATACGGCGAAACCATTAAAATAGGCGATGGCGAGCAAGTACAAGCTGGTATGAAAATATCAACACGTGATCCATTAATTTACCCAATCATTGCCGAATACGGTGGAAAAGTTCATATTGAAAATATCGAAGAAGGCGTTAATGCCACCAAGCAACTTGATGAAAATACAGGTCTTGAAGCATGGTTAATCCTCGAAGACAAACGGTCACTTAAAAAGAAAAAACCCGTTCAAATTAACTTTATGGATGAAACCGGTAAACCTGTGCGAATTCAGGGCACTAAAACCGATGTCAGTATTAACTTGCGTGCCGGCTCTACTTTATTGATACGTGAAGAGCAAGAAGTACAAATTGGTGATATTGTAGCAACCATGCCGCAAGAAGCCAGTAAGAGTCGAGATATTACTGGTGGTTTACCACGTGTTGCCGAACTTTTTGAAGCCAGAGAACCAAAAGAATCACGGTTGTTGGCTAATATTAGCGGACGCGTTGAATTACGTGGCTCTATTCGTGGCAAGCAAATGCTTTATGTTATTGATGCAGATGGAAACGAAGTCGAACATATTATTCCCAAAGGGCGTAACCTATTGGTGCAAGATGGCATTATGGTTAAACAAGGGGAAGAAATTGTCGAAGGTGATATAAACCCTCATGAAATCTTAGCCATTCAGGGTATTGAAAAACTAACCGCACATATTGTTGACGAAGTACAGGCGGTCTATCGCTTGCAAGGTGTAACCATTAACGACAAACACATCGAGGTCATCGTGCATCAAATGTTACGTTGTGTTATTATTTCTAATCCTGGTGATTCAAGCTATGTCAAAGGTGAGCAATTGGTCCGACGTGGTATAGACCTCGAAAACATCAAACTCAAAGAAGACGGTAAGAAAGTCATTAAATACAAAAATATTTTATTGGGTATTACCAAAGCCTCTTTGGCAACAGACTCATTTATTTCAGAAGCCTCTTTCCAAGAAACCACTCGCGTATTAACTGACGCTGCATTATCAGGTCGTCGTGATTCCTTGCGTGGCCTAAAAGAAAACGTGATTGTTGGTCGTTTGATTCCTGCTGGTACGGGTTTTGCCCATTATCGTCGCATGAAAGAAATGGATTTAAGTGGCGCTGCAGAAGAAATGATGCGTGATGATATGCAAAAGCAAGACGATGCGATTGATGTCAGTAGTGAAGCGATATCGCATACCGATAATGCACTCAACACTGAAATCTAATAAAAATCCGCATTAGCGTTGTTTGTATAAAATAAGAACGATTGAAAAATATCTTCAATCCTGTGCTGTTTCTGGTGCGGGGCAGTGCTATACCATTGCCCAAGCCCTTCGTAAAACAAAAAGTAAAACTCTCTACATTGCCCGTGATATATTAAGCGCGGAGTTTTTTAGCGAAGAAATGCGTTTTTTCGCCCCCGATTTATCATGTCATCTATTGCCAGAATTTGATGTTCTGCCTTACGACAACTACTCTCCAAAAAATGATATTATCAGCAGTCGAATAGCGGCATTATTGGCATTGTATGAATCTCGTAGTGATGTAGTCATTACCACTGCTGCTGCATTGTTACAACCTTACGCTCCGGTATCGTTTATGCAAGGGCGTTGCTTTATACTCTGCGAAGGCGAAAAAATCAATATCAACAGTTTTATTAGTAAACTGGCACAAAGTGGTTACGAGCGAGTCGACAGAGTTTGCGAAGAAGGTTATTTTGCCGTTTACGGTGGGCAAATTGATTTTTTCCCACCTGATAGTCTCCTGCCAATTCGGTTAGTATTATTTGATGACGAAATCGAACAAATTCGTCTTTTTAATACCATTGACCAACGATCAATAAAACGAGTGAAATCAATAAATGTTTTACCCATGCACGAATGTAATTTATCACAAGAAGGCATTACAATGTTTCGCTCAAAATTTTTAGAGCATTTTGAAAACTCTGCGAACTCATCCATTTATACAGGAGTTAGTGCTGGAAAAATGCCTGCTGGCGGTGAATTTTATTTGCCATTATTCTTTGAACAAATCGGGCGATTATTCGATTACATTCCAAAAAGCACGCAGATATTAATGCAATCTGGTGTAACAGAGGAACTCGCTTTATTTATAAAACAAGCACATCAGCGTAAACAAGATGTACATGCGTTTGAAAGCAGACCCACCCTAGCGGTAGAGCAGTTATATTTAACCCCCAACACTTGCCTGCAACAATTACAAGCAAAACATTGTTTAAATTTGCCAACGGCGGAAGCCGACACCAAATTGCCAGTAGTGGCAGTAGACGACAGAAAAGAAAAGCCTTACGAAGCACTGATAAACTATATCAAAAGCAAAAAAAAACCATGCATGATTTGTGTTGACAGTGTTGGGCGATTAGAGGCGATAAAAACCGTATTAGGCAATGAAGGACTGCATGGCATTCAGGTAAAAAATTATTTAGAAGAAACCAAAAATAAATTGCGGTTTTCCACCTGTTCGTTGCGAGAAGGGTTTCAATTAAATGACGCTTCAGTATTAACCGAAGCCGAAATATTTGATGTGGTTTCTATGCCAAAACAGCGATTTAAAGCCACTAATTCGCAATCGAACTGGATACAAAACGATATTCAAAGCGGCAATAAAATCATTCATCAAAGCTACGGCATAGGCTTATGTCATGGGCTAAAAACCATCACAGTTGGTGGCAAAATCGGTGATTACCTAGAAATAGAATATGCCGAAGACCAACGCTTATGGCTACCCATTGAAGAACTACAACAAATTGACATATATCACGGTGAATCCCCATTGTCTAAAATGGGTAGTAACGCGTGGAAGCGTGCCTTTACTCGTGCTAAAAAACGAGCCGAAGATACAGCAGCCAGACTACTCGAAATTCAAGCACGACGGTATATAGAAAAAAACGAGGGCAATAATCCAGATGAAAATTATTTGGCTCAATTTATTGATGCCTTTGCTTATGAGGAAACCCCAGACCAAGAACGTGTGAGTGGTGAAGTCATCAATGATATCAAACAACCCGGTGCGATGGATAGATTATTAAGTGCCGATGTCGGATTCGGCAAAACCGAAATCGCTATGCGAGCCGCTGCAACCATTGTATTTTCGGAAAAACAAGTCGTAATAGTCGCTCCGACCAGTTTGCTAGCAGATCAACATTACCGCACATTTTCTGATAGATTTGCTTATTTTCCCGTCAAAATCGGATTGTTAAGTCGTGCTGTACTTCCCAAAGAGCGGCAAAAAACATTAAAAGCCACAGCAGATGGTGATTTGGATATATTAATCGGGACTCATGCCGTCTTGCAAAAACGCTGTCAGTTTAAAAATCTAGGTTTGGCGATAATCGATGAAGAACATCGCTTTGGTGTTATTCACAAAGAACACTTTAAAAAAATGCGTGCCAATGTTGAATTGTTATCACTATCGGCAACACCTATACCCAGAACCTTGGCAATGGCATTTGCGGGTATTCGAGATTTATCCATTATCTCTACACCTCCGCCACGCCTATCCGTAAAAACAATGGTGACTACTTTTGCACCATCAATAATTAAAGAAGCATGTGAGCGTGAACTACGCCGTGGTGGCCAAATATACTTTATTCACAATGAAATCGCCACTTTAGAAGAAATGGCAAGGCAAATTTCCCTATGGTTACCACGTGTTAAAATTCAAATTGCGCACGGTTCGATGCATCAAAATGCCATGAAAAACGTCATGCATAAATTTTTACGTCGCGAAGTCGATATATTATTATGTACCACTATCGTTGAAAGTGGTTTGGATATTTCCAACGCCAACACCATCATTATTAATCGTTCCGACCGTATGGGGCTATCGCGATTACATCAGTTGCGAGGCAGAGTAGGGCGTAATAACATCCAAGCTTATGCTTATTTTTTGTATCCTGAACACGGTCAAATAACACCATCCGCCACAAAACGCCTACAAGCCATTGAAGAACATAGTGCTTTGGGCAGTGGTACGGCATTGTCGATGCGTGACCTAGAAATCCGTGGAGCCGGCGAAATATTAGGCGAACGGCAAAGTGGAGACATTGAGACGATAGGTTTAGCCAACTATCAAAGATTAATTCAAGGGGCAGTTGCACTATTATCAGGAAAACAAGAAGCCCCCGACACTGACAAATTACTCGACATTAAATTTGATACCCCCAGCCTATTGCCAAACCGCTATATACCATCTCCTGTAGAACGTATGCATTATTATCGCCGATTAAACGAAGCCGATTTTGCAAAGCTAGACAATATCCATTTGGAATGGCTAGATCGTTTCGGTCAGCTACCAGAAGAAGCACGAGTATTGATTGATTCGCATCGCTTACGCCTTATTGGCAAGCCAATAGGCGTAGAAAAAATCAATGTCGATAAATCTAAAACTGTCACTATTAAATTTTGCGACAACCCACCTCCAGCTGTTGCCGATAAAATTATAAAAGCCATTACCATTAACAAATGCCAACCCGCGGGTAGCAATGGCATTCGTTTAAAACTGCAAGGTGAGAACATCGCCGAGCAATGCGACGAGTTACGCCAATTTTTGACCTCTTTAAATTAATGGATAAAATTTATACAAGCAGAAAAAAAGCCTTCAGAAAATAATTTTTCATGCTTTAAATCACGAAGTAGTTTGCTTAGAATATATTTGCTATTTTACATTTAATGTATAAGGCATCATTCTGTCCAGTTTGTTTGTCTGCCGCATTTTTATATTTCTTATGACACTTTTTTGCTAATTTTGCTTTACCATCTGCGGTTTCTTCTGTTGTATCAGGAGACATAGAAATGTTGGTATCGTTATCTTTCTCTGGAATCGAGTCTAACGTATCAAAATCAAAATTATCAAGTCCTGTAATTTCAATAGGATAAATTTTTGCATCTCGGAATCTAGTTATAGCATTAATGACGTCAGAACTTCCAACACCCACATGAGCCCACAAAATATCACCTGTATTACCATCTACCAAAACGCCTTGTATATTTCCATATTCTTGATGGGGCGACGATATCATTGGTGCCCCAAGTAGAGTGGTAATTACTGCCAGAGCAATTGCTTTAGATTGTTCTTGAGTCATTTTATCTTGAGAAAGAGTGTACCAATTGAGGTGAGAAATAAAAAGATAATCTGTATCGTATAAATCTGCTATTTCATTGGCAGTATTGCCCAGTGATACTTCCATTGAAAAAGCTTCATCCTCACCCATTATTAATCTTGGATACAGTTCTTTCAGGCTGCTCAACACTTTTTCACTAAATTGGTTAATTTTATAGTTATTATCGCCTGATAATAACTTATCATCCAATAATTTACTTTCAAATCGGTGTTGATTTAACCAGTAAATAATATTCTGTTGGGCTAGAGCACCTAGAGTTTTTTCTTTTTCAGGCACTCTTCCACCGCTGGCATCAGTTGTAATTTCAGTCACAATAGTTTGTACAGGCAATACACCGATGGTTTTAATGTCTTTATAACTTTCGTTGTCAAATGTTTTATGTTTACGAATTGAAGTAGGAGTTGAGCACCCTGCAATTAATAATATCGTGACAGAAAGTACTGCAATATTTAATATTTGTTTAATATTTTTCATAATATTTATTGAGTTGATTTTATAATGGAATTGATATAACGCTTATCGTGCGCATTATAATATTCTAGCAAATAATCTTTTAAAAGGATGACACCTTCTTCTTTTTTACCCTCAGCAACGAGTAGCAAACCCATGCCTCTCAACGCTTTTGTATTACCATCGTCTAATTCTTTTTGAAAAATTTCTTTGGCTTTTTCGCGATTAATATTAGAAAAAGTATCATCGCTCGGAATGATGCCATCAATAGCGCCTGATATCTGTCGTCCATCCGCTTCATTGCTTACCATTAGTGGATTATCAGCGGCTAAACGAAAAGCCTCAGCAGTATAAAGTTGCATATTATGTGCTTGGGCAAATTCACGCCCAAGCAAGTATAGTTTTTTATTAAAAGCTGACTTTATAACATCTTCTAGAATAAGTTGTTTCAAGCCATTAAAGTTATCTTTTGCAATTTTAGTGCCACCATGCTCAGCATTGGCAGTAACTAAATCTTTGACGTAATTTTCTCTGGCTATTAACTGTGGGTGAGAGGAATAAATAGAAGGGCCACTATTATCAATAGTGCGCATTTGAGAAAAAAGTTTAGGGGCTTCATTTATATCATAATCAGTTTTTAAAATCCAAGTAAAGGCATCAATATCGGCTTTTTCTTCCTGTGCTCGTGAAAATTCAAAAAAACCTGCATAACTAATAGCACTGCCCAATCCGCCAACAACCAATCCAAGAATAAACTCACTGTCTTTGGCATTATTTAGCGCGTAGTAAGATCGCAGTGCGTCTTCGTTTTCAACATGGGCAATTTCATGTGACAGTAAATAAGCAAATTGTGCTTCGTTTTCGAGCAAAGCCAATAAACCAGTATGAATATAAATATTGCCAGCGCCTGTTGTAAATGCATTTGGAATTGCATTTCGTATAATATAAAAGCGGTAAGAATCAGTAGGCAATTTGGCAGTGGTTAGAATATGAGTTGCAATTTTATTAAGATACGCATTGGACGCTGCTTTGTCCCATAACAACCCTTTTTTTATAAATTCAGCATGCAGTTGCTTTGATTTTTTAATAATGTTTAATTGTTCTTTGTTCATTTGAGACGTTTTATCCGATGCCGTCCGCGCTTCGATTGCCTCTAACTCAATTGATTGTGATGTACACCCGATTAGTACAAAACTTAAAATCAAGCAAAAAGCAAATTTAATATTTTTGTGGATAGACTCAAGAGAAAAAGTATGATTAAAATTTAGCATTGTGTGATTATAGTAGTTTTGTTTTAATACCTTGCATTAAAGGAGCAAGGTATGGGCGTAAACAATAAATAATAAATAAGCTGGGCAGTACCATGAGCACGGTGATAACAAAAAACAATGCCCATGCATCGGCAAAACCAGTGGCTTCGCTTGCCCCTGTTGCTTTTTCTAGTCCGTCCACCAAAGCGCCACTGCTTGCTGCGAAAAGTGTACGTGATAAATTACCCAATGAGGCAAGAGCGGCGTAGTGGGTAGCCGTAAAACGGCGGTCGCACAGCTGCGATATAAACGCAACAAAGGCAACGGTTGATACTGCTGTGGTAAATTGGTCAGCTACTACTGTTGTAACAAACAACCATTTTTCGGGATAATAGGCGAGGGCGGCAAATAATAAATTGGTTAGAGCCATACCAACACCGCCCAAAATAATACCTTTCATTAAACCGTATTTGGCATTAAAAAAACTGCCAAAGATGGCAAACACACAAACGGTTATAGTGCCCAAACCGCCTGATAGTAGTGCGATTTCGCTTATAGAAAAACCGATTTCTTTATAAAAAATAACCGACATTCGCCCCAGAAATGCCTCACCGATTTTAAAAAACACGATAAAAAACAACAACATTAATGCAGGTTTAAGTGCAAATTTATTAAAAAACGCCAATAATGGTTCGGTATAGAGTCTCCATGGAGTCATTATTATTTGTTTAATTGACTTGCTTTTTTCTTCTGGTTTGTTTGTTTTGTCGCTTGTTGCGTTGTCAGTAACAGATGGAATAAAGCGCATAACGCCAAACATGCACAGCACCACAATGATAACCAATGATAGATACCCTGCTTGCCATGCATTAGTAACGCCTGCCATTTGTAGTGCTTGGACCAATGGCAGTGCGATTACCTTGCTACCACCAAAGCCTATCCACCAACCTGAGGTTGCCATTGCCGAGCCACCACCAATTTTTTCAGGCTCGTGTTCAGCAAACATTTCAATACGAATGGCGTCAATGCCAATGTCTTGCGTTGCACTTGCCAAGGCAATGATAAATGCAAATAATGCAATCCACCACGCATATCCCTGTGCTCCGGGCAAAAAGAACATGCCAACCATTGCCAATGCGATGATTGATTGCATGAGTAAAATCCATGCACATCGTTTGCCAAAACGCGCTGCTAGAAAGGGGATATTAATTTTGTCTATTAGCGGTGCCCACAACGCATTAACAGCATAAACACCAAATAACAAACTAAACAGGCCAATGCCTGTGCGTGATATGCCTTCTTCTTTAAGCCATAGCGATAGCATTGAAGCAATTAATACCCAAGGAAAACCGCTGATAAACCCGAGGAATAAAATTTTAGCCATACGCTTATCAGCGTATATTCTTAGTACATTTTTCACGGAGTATCGTCTTCTATAAAAGTGCCTGCTCCTTCATCGGTAAATAGTTCAAGTAGTAATGCATGTGGTAGGCGACCATCGATAATTTGACATGATTTAACGCCATTTTGTACGGCATGAATAGCGCAATCAATTTTAGGTTTCATGCCGCCTTTAATAACTCGTTGGTCAATCATCTCATTGACTTGTGATGTTTTAAGATGTGTGATTAAAGTGTTATTATCATCTAAAATGCCGGGAGTGTTGGTAAGCAAAAACAAGGCTTCGGCAGATAAAGCAATGGCAATTTCGGCAGCAGCGGTATCGGCATTAATATTTAATGCGTCACCGTTTTCATCATAAGCAACCGGTGCAATAACAGGGATGATACCGGCTTGTTGTAGTAGTTCGATGACTTCTTTTTTGATATGGGTGATTTCACCGACTTGCCCAATATCAATTAAATTGCCATTGTCATCTTGAGGTTGAAATTTACGAGCAACAATAAAACCATCGTCTTTGCCAGTAAGTCCAACAGCACGAGCACCGTGGCGGTTAATATTACGCACGACTTGTTGATTAACTTCACCACCTAAAACCTGCTCGACAACTTTCATGGTTGCACTATCGGTATAACGCAAGCCATTGATAAAATGGCTTTCAATTTTTAACGCAGCTAAGTTTGCATTAATATGCGGTCCGCCACCATGAACGATAACGGGGCGAACGCCTACCAATGTTAGCAAAGCGAGGTCGTTTGCAAAACGTTTTTCCAGTTCTTTGTCAATCATGGCGTTGCCCCCATATTTAATAACGATGGTGCGTCCAGCATACCGTTTAACATAATTAAGTGCATCGGCAAGAATAGTTACTTTTAATTGATTATTCATTGGTGTGATTATATTATGAATTTTGCAAGAGTGATTTTAAAGCATCTCGTTTTGCCCAATTTTTATTCTTTTTTTGTAATAAACGGGCACTGTGTTCATCAAAACGCGTTTGCCATTGCTGTTGTTGTGTTTGTTGGGCTTCGGTTTGTTTTAGTATGCGTTTTTGTGCTTTAAATGTCGATGTTAATGGAATATGGCTAGGGCATACTTCATCGCAACGGCGACAGAGCAAACAATCATTGAGCCGCGATTTTTCCAACGATGCGCTTTGATTGTTTTGTGCTAAATGGTATAAATTCCACGGTGCTAGTTGGCTAGGACACACGGATGTACAATGACCGCAACGAATACAAGCATTGGCATCGACATTGTAAAAATCAAAAGGCGTGGCGGACAATATTGTGGTTTGTGCATGAATAACAGCATCATTGGTAATGACATCGCTTGCATCGCCAACAAACCATTTTGTTTGGGTTGGACAAAGCCCTAAAAACTGCTGTACATCCGACACAAGCGCACCCAAAGGCAGTACTATATTATGCGTTTTTTGTGGCGATGAGACAACGGTAACAATGCGGTGCGATAAAGCTTGGTGCTTTGACAGTGCAGCAACAATTGCCAATGCGGTGGCAATATTAAAAGTAACCACACCAACATCTGCTGTTGCTTGAGAGTCGTCAATCGAAATGCCCAATAATTTTTTAATAAGTAATCGCTCGTTGCCATCGGCATAGCGGGCTTGTATGCGTTGTATCATCGGGTGTTGCCATTGTGGCTGAAAGTCATCGCGTAAAGCAACGGTTATAGGGGCATTAAAGGCGTTGGCAATGGTCTGAAAGACAGTCATTAAATCAGCCCCCGATTTTACCTTTGCTTGATAGACTGATTCCAATAATGCTTGGTCGGCAGAAATTCGTGGATCGGTTTGTAAACCGTTGATAATAACCGCCTTGAGGTTTTGCCGCCATTTACGCCATGCAGGAAAAGCCCCACCACCTAAGCCGACAATACCAGCTCGTTTAAGTACATTAACAACAGTGGTGTCGTTGATATTAAATGATTTTTTTTGTTCAATGGTCGGCGTATCGTTTGCTGTTTTTATAACAATACACCGAGCCGCTACAGCTTCATCACTGGCAATAGTCATTGTCTCAATGCCGATGACGGTGCCATTAACCGAGCAAATTGTATCCACTCCTAAGAGATTGCCGTAAGCGAGCACTTGCCCTGCTGTAACGGTATCGCCAATGGTGACTTGTGCCGTATTATTAATTAAAGGAAACGCCAACAATGGTGGATAGGGGAGTGTGAGTAGTGTCATGAAGCAGGGCGCATATCAATACAATTAACCGGACAAGGGTCAACACACAAACCGCAGCCCACACAATAAGAATCGATAATATGATGCAAATGACGTTGGCTACCGACAATGGCATCGGTTGGGCAGACTGGCAAGCAAAGAGTACAACCAATACACGATGCGGAATCAATAAAGGCGATTTCTTTTTGGGCATGTGTTGCAAACGGAAGGGTTTCTGGTGGTTCGGTTTGTAAAAAATCCGCCAGTTGTTTAAGTGTTGCTTCGCCCCCCGGTGGGCATAAATCAATACGTGCATGTTGTACAATAATCGCTTCGGCATAAGGCAGACACCCGGGATAATTGCATTTACCGCATTGTAATTGCGGCAGCAAAGCATTGACCTCATTGATTAATTTTGTTTTTGAAGATGATTGGACACTGGCTTTGTCGTTTATTTTTTGGATGGCAAGCCCAAACAATGCACCCACTAAAATAACACATAATATCCCTGCTATCATCGTATTATTATCAGCTGGCAAAAGCCGAAAAAGTCAGTGCCATAATACCCGCATTGATCATTAAAATAGGGGTGCCTCTTAATGCTGGTGGGATAGCATTATTGATTATTCTTGAGCGTAATCCATTTAAACAAACAATAGCCGCCAAAAATCCTAAACCATACCCTGCCCCGGCAATGGTGGCACTAAGCAATGAATGCGGTGGGTCTTGTCGTAGTATTAATAAAACACTGCCCAATACCGCACAATTAGTGGCAATTAACGGTAAGAATACGCCCAATAAGCGGTGTTGTTTTGGCGTGTATAAGCGCATTAGTAATTCGGTAATTTGCACAATACAAGCAATAACGGTGATTAATAACAAAGGCAAGATAGGGGCCAATGCAGTGGGTAGTAGTTGATGAATCCCCCAAGCGATGGCACATGACAACGCCAATACAAATGTTGTGACAACCCCCACCCCCACCGCTATTGGCATTTGTTTGGATAAACTAATAAAAGGGCACAAACCGAGCATCGACGTTAAAATAATATTATCTGCGACAGCAGTCGCTATAATCAGTAAAAAAACATCACTCATGGTGCCATTGACGCAGTGCCGATTCGTCTTCTTCTTTGGCATTAACCCAACGTGCGGTTTTAGTCGGTTTGGGGGCGTTACTTTGCAAAAATTCTTTTTTCCAAAAAGGAGCGCGGCTTTTTAAAAAATCCATAATAAAAGTATTTGCCAAAAAAGCATCGGCACGATGTGCTGCAACTGTCGCAACAAAAACAATGGGCTCTTTTGCGAGCAGTGTTCCATAGCGATGGACAACACGCACATATTCCAAACGCCAGCGCGTTATTGCCTGCTTGCTAATATCTTCTAACGCCGTTTGTGTCATAGCGGGGTAATGTTCTATTTCCATTGCGCAAACGCCATCATCATGCCGAACAAAACCGCTAAACGTTACCAATGCACCCATATTATCAATATCGCTCAAGCATTGTATTTCATGGGCAATGTCAATCGTATTATTTTGTACGCTGATTGAAAACAAAGATTCATTCACTGTCATAGCGTATGAGTCTACTGTATTAATCGCAATCTTTTAAACTTAGTAATACAGTACAATAGATGAGTGTCATAAAAACACACAATGTCTAGCCAATACTATTTTATACGCTTCATTTTAACAAGGACTTTCAATGCACGATTCTCCCTATTTAACGCAAAAAACATTATCCCAATCAGACTTTATCGACTTTCGTAGCGATACCGTTACACGCCCAACAGCAGCAATGCGGGCGGCAATGGCATCCGCCCAAGTAGGTGATGATGTGTATGACGATGACCCAATGGTAAACCAGTTACAAGCACAAACAGCCAAGTTGCTTGAAAAAGAAGCAGGCTTATTTGTTAGCAGCGGCACCCAAAGCAATTTATGTGCCATGCTTGCACATTGTCAGCGTGGCGAAGAAATACTAACCGGTGATGCCTACCATATATTTATTGACGAAGCAGGGGGAGCGTCTGTATTGGGTGGTTTGGTTTTTGCTCCGATGTCAACGGACAAAAAAGGCGCATTGTCAATAGAGGAAATTAACCGCACAGTAAAACCCGATGATTTTCATTATCCGATAAGCCGTTTATTAACATTAGAAAACACGGTATCGGGTTGTGTACAAAGTGTTAATCAAATTAACGCTTGTGCAGCACAAGCGCGTAAGCATGGGTTATTGGTGCATTTAGATGGTGCGAGACTGATGAACGCCGCCACCAAACTAAATGTTGCTGCGGCTAATATTGTGCATTCTGTCGATAGCGTTTCTTTGTGTCTATCCAAAGGTTTGGGTGCACCAGCAGGATCGGTATTGGTGGGCGATGCCAAATTTATTTATCGTGCAAAACGCTGGCGTAAAATGTTGGGCGGTGGTATGCGACAAGCTGGCGTGTTGGCGGCAGCAGGGCTTTATGCATTGGACAATCATGTCCAACGGCTACAAGACGATCATCAACGAGCACTGCGATTAGCCGAACAATTGGCAACCGTGCCCGAGATAATAGTTGATACAGATTTGGTAGAAACCAACATGGTATTTATGCAATTGCCTTTTGCAAAAGATGCCGACATTGGCAATAAATTATATCAATACATGCGACAACAAGGGATTTTATTAGGTGGTGGTGAAAAACAAATACGTTTGGTCACGCATTTGGACATTGACGACAATGCTATCAATGTATTTATAAAGCACTTATCTACATTTTTTAAAAAATAATGGAGAGACTTTTTCTGCCAAAAATTACATACAAACTATTATGGAAGCCATAGAAAAAATAATAAAACAGCCCGATAAACATACTTTTTGCAGCCGCACGCTTGTAAAAATAATTATCATCGTTATAGCCGCCGCCGCTTATGTATTGTTTTTGCAAAGTGAGCAAGGTTGGCGTATTGCTTTAACTGGGCTAACTGCTATGGCAATTGGCTGTGTTTTTTTTCGGAGTAAATTTGGTTTTAGTTATACATGGCGTGTAACAATTACGCAACGTAACATGCTAGGTATGCAAGCACAAATGCTATGGATACTATTGACCTTAACGCCCTTTTTTATATTAACCAGCATTGAATTTGATGGGCAGATGTACGCCGTTGCCAATGTTCGTCCGCTGACCTTGGCGATTGTTATTGGGGCAATACTGTTTGGTATTGGTATGCAGTTAAGCGGTGCTTGTACCAGTGGGTCTATTGTTGGTATGGGGCAGGGCAACAGTGTTCCGTTGTTTGGCATCGTTGGATTTATAACAGGTGCATTATTTGCAGCGTATCATAGTACGTATTGGCAATCGCTACCAGCACTGCCGTCATTTTCATTTTTTCAATCATGGGGATGGGGCGGCTTATTAGCGATGATTCTAATCGTGGTAGCAATGTTCATAATATGCAAAAAATTGCATGTACCACCGGCTGAACCAGAGACTAAAAAAAAGCCATCGCTAATGCGAGCTGCTGTTTATTTGGCATTACTAACGACATTATTATTGGCATTGTCAGGGCAACCCTGGGGCATTGTCAATGGCTTTACAGTTATGGGGGGAAAACTACTGTTATGGTGGGGTTATGAAGACATTGATTTTTGGGATTTTTGGACGAGATACAACGCTGCCAGTGAAGTATTGTATAACGATTCATTTTCTCAAACGCAAATTATTACCAATGTAGGAATGCTCATTGGCGTTGTATTGGCTTCCTATTATGCCAGTCAGTTCCGATTTAGTATACCCGCACCAAAAATGGTTGTACTGTCTTTAGTGGGTGGGTTATTAATGGGTTATGGTGCTCAAATAAGTTATGGCTGTAACATAGGTTCTTATATGAGTGCTTTGTCTTCAGGCAGTATGCACGGTTGGCTATGGTTTATTTTTGCTTTATTTGGTACTGGAATAGGTGTTATAATCAGAAAACGAATAGGGATTGACTAAAAAAAACGATGAAAATATTACACTACAAAAAAATCATAATAGCCTTTGCTCTAGCGTTGTTATCACCAAGCTGGGCGTTCAATGACTATATGGTAACGCGTGACACACCCACTTGGTTTAAAGAAACATTTTACGATTTTTCTGATGACGTTGCCGAAGCCACCGCTGTCAATAAAAGAGTCATGGTGTATTTTGGACAAGATGGCTGTGGGGCTTGTGTAAAATTGCACAAAGAAGTATTTAACAATACAAAAATTCGACCAAACCTTATCAAGCATTTTGATGCAATCGCCATTAATATTCATGGTGATATTGATATAACGTGGGTTGATGGCAAATCGTACACCGAAAAATCGCTATCCGAAGAACTGGGCATTGAATTTACGCCATCATTGGTGTTTTTAGACGAAGACGGCAACATAGCATTACAATTTGGTGGTTACCTATCGCGCAAGCAGTTTCGCGAGGCTGCTAATTATGTAATAACAAAACGAGAAAAAAAAGAAAGTTTTAGTGCTTATAGAAAACGATTAGCATTATGAAAAACATGTTATTACAACTCATGAAAACAATACTAATTGGCTTATCATTACTAATAACACCGATGGCAATGGCAGCCTATGATGTTAGCCGTGATACGCCCACTTGGTTTAAAGAAACGTTTTACGACTTCTCCGAAGACGTTGCCGAAGCCGCTGCCGACAATAAACGACTAATGATTTACTTCGGTCAAAACGGTTGCCCTTACTGCGAGAAACTGCACAACGATAGTTTTTACCAAAGTAGTATTGTAAAAAAAATACGAAGCAATTTTGATTCCATTGCCATCAATATATTTGGCGATATCGAAGTTACATGGATAGATGGCAATGACTATACCGAAAAAGAATTGACAAAAAAACTAGGCATTCAATTTACGCCATCGCTATTATTTTTAGACGAAGACGGTAAAGAAATATTAACCGTCGCCGGCTATCAACCTCCACAAAAAATGCTTGCCTTATTGGACTATGTTGCAAACAAAAAAGAAACCGAAGAGCCTTTTGCCGATTACATACGTGCCTTTCAAAAAACGAATGCTGCAAAAGCAATATCAGTTGGATACCCTGACAAATTTATACAACCCCCTTTTAATACCAATCATCAAACTAAAAAACGAGCGGTATTGGTTGTGCAAGACAACTGTCAATTTTGTGTGGAATGGCAAGATTTATTAAACAGCGATAAAACAAAACAATGGCGAGATCAATTTGAGATGATGCAATTTAATATTAACAATAAAGCCATTACCATTGACAGTACGATAAGCGAAAACCAATGGATAAACAACAAAAACATCGCCTTTGTGCCGACGTTGGTGTTTTTTGATACCGATGGCACTGAAATTATGCGTGCCGATGGTTATTTACGTACTTTTCACCTAGAAAGCGTATTGGACTATGTATTATCCGACGCTTATAAAACAGAACCAGAATTTCAGCGTTTTTTACAAGCACGAGCCGAGCACCAACGAGAACAAGGCATAGACGTTATTATTTGGTAAAAACCGCTTTAAATGCCAAATAATGCAGTCACCTTATTACTAAAAAAATCATAGCCGTCGTTAGCTGCTTGTTCGGCTTGTTCTGGCGTTGGGTGGCGTTGGCTAAACGCTTGGTCTTGCAGTTTAAACCGTTCGTTACTAAAAGAGTAGTTGCCCTGTTCCCAAAAAGCGTAATTAGGTGCGATATGGCTGTAACAAACATAATTAATTAAGTCGATATTACTGGGTGTTGTATTGCCACTGTCACCAATCGCACTAATAATAGCCTGTGCCGCAACATTTGCCTGACCAATCGCACAAGAAGCGGCTTTTGGCATTCGTGTCGATACCGCATCGCCAATCACGTAAACAGCATTTTGTTGGATGGACTCCATGCTATTGGCATTAACAGGGCACCAACCGCTATCATCGGTTAAACCGCTGTTGGTAGCAAACTGTCCAGCATATTGTGGTGGAATATAATTAATTAATGCCATTTTTTCCTCACCAAATTCAGTGTGTATAACATTGTTATTGACATCAATCGCTTCAATCAATCCTCCCGCTTCATTGGCAAGCCATTCAATCTTATCGCCGTAATGACTTGTCCACCCGTCATCAAAAAATGTCTGTAGGGGAAATTTATTTTTACTATCAAAAATAATAATTTTGCTGTTGGGCAAATGTTGTTGCATATAATGCGCAAACAAACCAACACGGCTATAAACGGCAGGCGTGCAACGGCTGGGCGAAGGCGGTGGAACAAAAGCCACCGCATCACCATCTTTAAGTGCTTGTAACTTTTGTTTTAGTGCCACTGCTGATTGCTTGCCATTCATAGCGTGTGGCACTTTTGTCAATTGTGAGGGCGTTACTCCATCAAGTAATTGGCGATGATCAAAACCAATGCCTGTTGCCACCACCGCAAAATCAAAATCGATTCTTTGGTCTTGCAAGACAACTTGCTTTTGTTCAATTGATACAGCCTCGGCTTGTACCCATTCAATACCCAAACGACGTATGGCATCATAAGAAAAGGATAAATCAGTCAAAGGAATCTCATCAATTAAAGCCATGTTATTATAAAAATCAGCAAAATAATGGTTGTTTTTTTCCACTAAAATAATTCGTGCTTTGGGCAATCTTTGCTTTAGCTGTATCGCTACCGCACAACCACCAATACCGCCACCAACCACCACTATAACGGCATTTGCCGATGATGTGTTTGCCCAACAAGGCAATTGCATTGCCATGGTACTGAGTGTTTGTATAAAAAAACGTCTATCCATAAGACTGTATTGTAACTTAGCAAAGTAATTAGAATGAATACTCTCATATATGATAAATATGATTCATCGTACCAATCAACTCAAGTTAGCACAATTTATATATAAAGGCATAAAAAATAAATTATATTACTATTTCCCATAAAAAAATATGCTAGAATACGCAAAGAGAATAAAAGGAAAATCACACGCATGAAATTACTGTCGCTCATTGGTTCTATCGCACTTGCATCGTCATTTTTAATGGCAGATATTGCACTTGCTGATAGAATTGAAGAAGGTAAAAAAATCGCATTTACTCGCAAAGGGAAGCAAGGAGTTGGTAATTGCATCGCCTGTCATGTAATTGCAGGAGCAAAATTACCCGGCAATATGGGGCCGCCACTTGTTTCTATGAAGCAACGTTTTCCCAGTAGAGATATCTTGCGTGACCGTCTATACGACCCAACCCTTATCAATCCCATTTCTGCCATGCCGCCATTTGGCAAGCATGAGATCCTGACCGAACAAGAGATTGAAAAAGTAATAGATTATCTTTATACACTGTAAAAAAAAAGGAAGCACCCAATGAATCGACGATTATTTTTAAAAAACACTGGATTACTAACCGTTGGCATTACCCTTTCATCTTGGGTAAACACCGCCATTGCCGCAGTCCGTTCTCCTGCATTTAAAGTAAAAAATTTTACAGAATCACTTAATCAGCATTTTTCTGTTACCAATTATGTCAGCACGGATGCCATTAAATTCAAAACGCCCGAAATTGCCGAAAATGGTGCGATAGTGCCTGTTACTATTGACTATTCAGGCACGGCAAAACGTATTGCTATTTTTGTCGAAAGCAATCGACATCCATTAGCCGCTGCATTCGACATTCATGCCAAAGGCACGTCTTATGTCTCTACTCGTATTAAAATGAACAAGAGCTCAAATGTCCATGCCGTTGTCGAAACAACCGATGGCAAAATACTAGGGATTGGCAAGGAAGTCAAAGTAACCATCGGTGGTTGTGGCGGTTAAACCATTCCATTCTATCTATTAAATTTTTTATAAATAAAAAGCAAGCGAAGGAGAAATACACAATGTCAGGTATTCGCATTAAAGCAAAAGCAAAAGGCAATAAGGTCGAGGTAAAAGTTCTTGTCAAACACCCTATGGAAATAGGCACGGCAAAAGACAAAGAAGGCAATGAAATACCCGCTCACTATATCGAAAATCTAGTCGCAATGGTCGGTGACGAAGTCGTTTTTAGCTCGCAACTCGGTCCGGCAATATCCAAAGACCCTTATTTAAAATTTTATTACGCCGGTGCAGTAGGTGACAAAATTTTATTAAATTGGACAGACAACCTTGGCGAAAAAGCCAGTACCAATAAGGAAGTGAAGTAGTGTATCAAATAATTAAAGCAACATTGCTTGTTCTCGCGTTGGTCATCCCTGTAAACGCCAGCCCCGAACAAGATCGTAAAGCTTTTGTTGACTATTTCAAAGGGCGTTTTCCCAATGTTGAATTCAACGATTTTAGTAATGGCGTATATGCCATTGATGCACAATCACGCGCCCAATGGGAAGATATTGAAGAATTCCCTCCCTATGAAGAATCCATCGAAAGAGGTGTATTATTGTATAACACAGCCTTTACCAACGGCAAAGGCTATTTTGATTGCTTTGGTGATGGTGCCGTTAAACATCAATACCCATTTTTTGACGAAGAAATTCAAGAAGTTATCACACTGGAATACGACATCAACCGTTGCCGCATCGCCAATAACGAAAAACCCTTAAAGTGGGAAAGACACGATTTGGCTTTTATCTCCGCCTATATGGCATACCAATCGCGTGGCAAAAAAATTGACGTAAAAGTAAAGGGCAAAGACGCATTGGCAGCCTATGAAGCTGGCAAAAAGTTTTATTATAGCAAGCGTGGCTACCTTAATAATTCTTGCGCAACCTGCCACGTACAAGGTGCAGGCTTGCGTGTTCGTTCTGAGGTACTACACCCTGCCTTAGGCGAAACCACCAACTGGCCCAACTATCGCTTAAAATGGGGGCATATTGCCACCTTACATAAACGCATACGGGCATGTCATCGCGACCAAGGGACAAGAAACTTAAAAGCACAATCCATCTCGTATCGCAATGTCGAATATTTCATGACATACATGGGCAACGGACTACCCATAAACGGGCCAGGTGTAAGGAAATAAACCATGATTAAAAAAACTTTATTAATACTATCATTTGTTATATTCTTGCCAATATCGTCGGTATTGGCGGCAGACAAAGCAAGTATTTTAGAATCACTCGATAAAATAGAAGCGGAACATAAAGCACTAATCCCTACTGGTTTTGCATGGCGTTGGACTCCCGGGCACATCCTAAAAGCCAGAAATGCCGTAAAAAAAGGTCGGCTAAACAGAGCCTTAAAACTAACCGCTTTGGCAAACCGACAAGTAAACTTAGCAAAAGAGCAAATTATAACTGCCGAAAAAAATTGGAAAATTGCGGTTCCCAAATAAACCTAAAAAAATTAACTGACAGTTATCATGGACAGACGGCAATTTTTGCAAACGATTGCAATGGCTTTTGTTGCCTCATCCGCCCAGCACTTAAAGCCGACCACCGCTACGGCAGAATCATTTTATGACATCCCTACCATTGGCAACGCTCGCATTATTCATACGTGCGACACCCACGCCCAGCTAAACCCTGTTTATTATCGAGAACCAAACGTTAACTTAGGCTTTGGCGACTACAAAAACCTCTCCCCACATATTGTTGGTAATGCCCTATTAAACCAACACGGCATAAAAAAAGACAGTGCACTAGCCTATGCCCTAAGCCATCAAAACATCGACGAACTAGCCCACAAATACGGGCGTATGGGTGGATTTTCCCACATCATGACCTTAACCGAACAACTACGCAACAGTGCTGGTAAAAACAACACCTTACACTTAGATAGTGGTGATATGTGGCAAGGGTCTGCCACCGCATTCTATACACAAGGGGCAGACATGGTTGCCGCCTCAAACCTGCTTGGCATTGATGCAATGGTAGGACATTGGGAATACACCTACCCCGAACAAATAATTCGTAAAAATATCGCCAATTTTAACGGTGAATTTTTATCACAAAATGTATTTGTAAAAGAAGAAGCCACATTTGATAATATCGAAGTTTATAACGAAGACACAGGGCATGTTTTTAAACCCTACAGCATCCGTGAAATCGGTGGTAATCGTGTTGCGATAATAGGGCAGTCATTTCCTTACACCACCATCTCAAATCCGCAACGCTTTATACCTGACTGGACATTTGGAATACGAGCCGAAGAACTACAAACATTGATAAATCACATACGTGTTAATGAAAAAATTGGAATCATTATTTTATTATCGCACAATGGCTCCGACCTAGACGTTGCCCTTGCTCGAAAAGTCAATGGCATAGATTTTATTTTAGGCGGACACACCCACGACATCCTTTATAAAGAACGCATCATAGGCAACACCGTTATCATTAACACAGGCAGTGTTGGAAAATTTGTCGGCTGTTTAGACATTGATATTAAAAACAACAAAGTAGCAAAATACCAATGGCGGGCAATCCCTGTTTTTGCCAATCTACTACCTGCTCATCCGCAAATGCAACAACACATTGATACTGTTCGTGCTCCTCATGAAAAAGCACTATCAGAAGTATTATCCACTACCGACACACTACTATATCGTCGTGGTAACTTTAACGGCACCATCGACCAACTCATCACTGACGCGTTACACCACTACTACGACACCGACATAGCACTATCGCCCGGCTTTCGTTGGGGACCATCAATTGCTTCCGGTAATATTACCTTTGAAGACATCATGAATACAACCGCTATATCTTACCCCGAAACCTTTAGCCGCCAAATGAAAGGCAGCGATATAAAAGACACCCTCGAAGCCATAGCCGATAACCTATACCATGAAGATCCTTTTTATCAACAAGGTGGCGACATGGTACGCGTAAGTGGCATAAACTATACTCTACATCCACAAGGCACATTTGGCAATCGTATAAGTGACATTCGCCTAGACAACGGCAGTTTGCTAAATAGCACCACCGATTACACTGTATCAGGTTG
The DNA here is from genome assembly GCA_965243565.1 of Gammaproteobacteria bacterium. Classification (GTDB taxonomy): domain Bacteria; phylum Pseudomonadota; class Gammaproteobacteria; order Tethybacterales; family Persebacteraceae; genus CBDEVH01. Next base: position 1,294,405 of record OZ251571.1, on the reverse strand, counting down.
GGCAACATCCAACCTATCCGACGGACCACCCATTTGGGACGTCGTTAGTACCTACCTAAAAACTAAACAAAAAGTTAGTTTTGAACACTTAAACCAACCCAAACTAAAAGACGTAAAAGACAACGCCGGCATAGCCGACTACCCAGCAGAATTATTAATCTAAGACCATTCATTAATTGGTTTTAGCCCTCACTATTCTAATTGTTATACTTATATTTTTCGCTATAACTTTCATTTTTTCAATAATAATCAATAAATATAACGCAATGTTTGGTCTAAATTATTTCAAATGAATAATACAACAGTAGATTTTTTAGTCGTAGGTGGCGGTGCTGCCGGGTTTTTTGCGGCTATTAACTACGGTTTGCGTTTAAAAAATGCGGGCTTGCCTAAACAAAAAATTGTTATTTTAGAAAAAACAAGTCAGTTATTAAAGAAGGTTAAAATTTCGGGTGGTGGGCGTTGCAATGTGACTCATGCTTGTTTTGAACCTCGCGATTTAGTAAAGTTTTATCCACGTGGCAAAAAAGAATTGCTATCACCTTTTTTAAAATTCTCACCACAGCATACTGTACAGTGGTTTGAAGAGCAAGGCGTGTCTTTAAAGACCGAAGCAGATGGGCGTATGTTCCCTACTACCGATAACTCACAGACTATTATTGATTGCTTTTTGGATTTGGCAGAACAGTTACAAATTGATATTTTGTTGCAACAAGTGGTTGTTGATTTCTATCCAACTTCACAAAATACACAAAATACACAAAATAACGATATTTGGCAAGTTAATACAAATAAGGGTAGTTTTAACGCTAAAAAATTGGTGCTAGCGACTGGTGGTTCTAGTTTTCCTATATTAAGGCAGTTAGAGCAATTGGGTTTATCAACTGAGAATCTTATTCCATCGTTGTTTACTTTTAATACAAAGGATAGGCGGTTGAGTGATTTATCAGGTATTGCAGTGGTAAATACAGCGGTTGGCTTGGTTAATGAACCGCAAAAGCCCCAATACAAGCAATGCAAGGTGCAGGAGTTGGGGGCATTGCTTATCACTCATCGAGGGTTGAGCGGTCCTAGTATTTTAAAAATGTCGGCTGTTGCTGCTGTGTTTTTGCATCAATTAGAGTATCAGTTTAAAATCAAGATAGATTGGTGTAACCACATACACAGCGATACAATACAGCAACAATTTAATGCGATGAAAAAGCAGTCTCCTAATAAAAAAATTGTGGGAACTAATTTGTTTGATGTGCCTAAAAGGTTATGGGCATCTCTTGTTCTTTACACAACTATTGGCGAGGATACGACTTGGTCGAATGTGACAAAAAAGCAGTTGCAAGTTTTAATGGCAGAATTGAAGCGTTCTTGTTTTTCGATTAGTGGTAAAAGTACCAATAAGGAGGAGTTTGTTTCTTGTGGTGGGGTAGGGCTGACAGAGATAGATTTTGCTGATTTTTCGGTTAAAAAATTTAAAGGTTTATATGTGATTGGTGAGTTATTGCATATTGACGCTTTAACAGGTGGCTTTAATTTTCAAGCAGCTTGGACAGCGGGGTATTTGGTTGGATGTTCTGATTAATCAGCTTATTAATACCGGCGGAGAGAAAGGGATTCGAACCCTTGAAGAGCTTGCGCCCTTAACGGATTTCAAGTCCGTCGCATTCGACCACTCTGCCATCTCTCCGTAAGCGTTATTATAACGATTGTCTAATTGTTATGAATGATGAGTGCTATAAATAAGTGATTTTATTTGGTTTAAATTCGGTAAATAGAGGTAGTGGCTATTATAATTATTAGCTGATGAAAAATAGAGTGGTTAAAAGGTTGTCGATATTATTCGCACAGGTGGTGGTGGTTTCGCTGGCGGTGTTGTTTTCGCATTCGCTTTATGCTCGGTTTGGTGATGAGCCATTGTCGTATCGCGATGCGATTGGTCGTGTTTTGCCGTCTGTGGTTAGTATTAATGGGTATCGTACCAATGGCAATGGCGATAGTATTACCGGCACGGGGGTTATCGTTAGTAACGATGGGCATATTCTAACCAATTATCATTTGATTGTTGATGTTGAGAGTATTGTCGTTCAGACTGCCGATAAATCGATTCATGATGCGGATTTAATAGGTATTAGCCCTGATATTGATATTGCTGTTTTAAAAATTAATACAAGTGAGTTTCCGGCAATTGCAGCAAGTGAAGATAAATACTTAAGGCAGGGCGATGTTGTTTTTGCTATTGGTAATCCGTTTGGTTTAGAGGGTTCTGCTTCAATGGGTATTGTCAGTGCGGTTGGGCGTACTCGTTTGGGTTTGTACGATAACGAAAGTTTTATTCAAACCGATGCGGCTATTAATCCCGGTAGTTCGGGTGGTCCGCTGACTAATACCAAAGGGCAAATGGTCGGTATTAATAGTGCGTTGTATTATCGACAGCACGGGGTTTTACCGCAGGGTATTGGTTTTGCAATTCCGGTTGGATTGGCTATTGATGCTTATGATGAGATTATTAACGAGGTGCAAGAGCCCGATAATGTGTGGGGGGCGTCAGTTCGCCGTATAACAGATCGCTTGCGTAAGGAGATAATGTTATTGGATTATGATGTTGAGAATAGTTTTTTGGTTATTAAAGTATGGGAAGCGAGTGTTGCAAAACAAGCAGGGTTGCAGGTGGGTGATATACTTTTAAGTATTAACGATAAAAATATGGGTGATTATAATTTTGTGACGGGTTACTTACCAGAGGATGCCAAACGAATCAACATATTGCGTAATGGCAAACAATTAAGTTTAGATTTGCCGAGTGTGTCGTTTATCGAATAAGTCGTTTTTTTAAAGGTGCCAATACCTTAACGCTTGTTGACGAGTGGTTTTTATATTAATGATGTGATTTAAATCTAATTGTACGGCACCCATGGTGTCGGTGCGATAAATGGTTATGCCGCGTTGTTGTAATTTTTTTATAACTGAGGGGTGGGGGTGTCCATAACGATTGTTGCCAACGGTAATAACGGCGATGCTTGGGCGGGTTGCGTCTAAAAAAGCATCACTGGTTGAATAACGGCTGCCGTGGTGCGCAATAAAAAGCACATCAACGGGTTTAATGGTGGTGGCTAATAAATTTTCGACATCGCTGGATATATCACCTGTTAATAACATCGAAAGCCCGTTGCTGGTTTCGATACGAACAACACAGCTGTTATCGTTGTCACTGTTTTTGCTGTCGGTGCTACTAAAAGACGGCGGTGGGTGCAGTACGCTAAACCGCACGTTGTCATATTGCCAGTTTAAACCTTTAACGCATTGCCAATCGCCATTGCTTGCCATTGTTTTTGTATTGGGATAAAACGCAGTTAATGCATTGACACCGCCACGATGGTCAAAGTCGTCATGGCTGATTAATAGCCGATTAATTTTTGATACGCCTTCGCTGCGTAAAAACTGCCTAAGTAATAAGCCGCCGACAGGTGGTCCTGTGTCATAAACTTGCGTGCTGTTTGTGGTTTGTAGGGCAATGGCGGTTCCTTGTCCAGCGTCTAATGCCACGGCTTTAATGGCGCCAATGTCAATGGCTTTGTTTTGCCAAACCAATAAAACGACAATGGGCAATAGCCCTAGCCATCGCATGGGCGTGCCAGTAGGCATTAAAAATAGTCCCGTGCCAGCAATGGCGATTATGAATACCCACAATGGTGCTTGTGTTGGCGACCAAGCAGCAAAAGACCATTGTGCTAAAAAGTCGAGGTATTTCCACAATACGATTAATGCCCAATCTGCCGGTTGCCAAATATCGGTGAGCATACCAAAAAAAGACAGCGGTAACACGACTGACCCGACCCAAGGCACTGCAAAAAAATTAGCCACTGGCGATATAATTGATGCTTGATTAAAAAACCACAGCGTCATTGGCATCGCAAGTAATGAAAGATAACATTGCATTATTAATAGTTGTTTTGCAAAACTTAGTCTTTTAGTGGTGTTGTTGAGCGTGCCTGATTGCTGATAATGCACGGCAATAACAACTGCGGTTAAGCCAAAAGACAACCAAAACCCAGCACTGATTAAAGCCCATGGATCGATTATAACAACGCCTGTCATGACCAATAATAAAATGGTGGTGGCGGACATTTGCCGTCCGTAAATAAATAGCAATACGCTTAAAAGTAACATATAAAAACTGCGTTGGGTGGGTACTGTAAACCCTGCTAGTAGTGCATAGGCAAATGCAAAGGGCAGGGCAAGCAGCATTGCCGCTTTTGGGGCAGGTAGGCGTAATAGCAACGACGGAAACCGTCGCCATAACCAATGCATAATCAGTGATACAAACAAAAATACAAAGCCGATATGAGTGCCAGAAATACTCATTAAATGAGCGGTGCCAGTGGTGCGTAAGGTGTCTAATTGGGTGCTTGTCATGCTTTGCTTATCGCCAATGGTGAGGGCTAATAAGGTGGCATAATTAATGTCTTTTTTTGCCAATAGTCGCTGGCGTAACAGCTGTCTTGGTGTGGAATGAGGGGTTGATAAAACATGCAATGTATCGCGTTGTCGAACATAGCCGAGTAGGCGAATATTTTTTGCAAATAAATAGGCGGCATAATCAAAATTATGAGGGTTAAAAAAAGCAGTGGGCTTACGTAGTTTTGCGTCAAAACGCAGGCGTACTCCATTTTTTAGCGATTTTAACGGTGGTTTTTTGTGGTGGTAATCGCGTAATCGTGCCACAAGGTCTAAATGCAATGTTTGATCAGCGGTTTGCAAAGTTTCAATTTTAAATTCAAATTGAGTGCTGTTGTATCGGGCTGGCGACAAGTTTATTACCGTGCCTTCAAGCGTTACATTTTTACCCAATAGATTATCGGGGATGGTATCGGCAAGGCGATAATCCGCCCGCCAAACGGCAGTTGTAAAACCGATAGCAAAAAACAACGCTGCCCATAGCGTCGATAAAATGAGTGCTTGTTTTTTTTGCTTGATGTCATTATTGCCAATACGTCCAACAACAATAATACTGAGTATTAAAAATAATACGATAAATAGCAGTGGCGGTAAAGACGGAAGGTGTAGCCAATAAAACGAAAAAGCAACACCTATAATAAAACAAATGAGGGTTATGGGGTGAATATAATTATCATTGGCAAGACCGCGTAAAAGGAGCGGTTTAAGCACGGCGAGAGGGAATCACAAAAAACCTATTTAAGGTGTTGTTTGATAATTTTTTTATTAATGCGGTGAATCCCATCATAAAGACCAACGAAAAAACAGTCCGCGCAATTAACACTCCGCTAAAGTGCGCCCCCACTACCATGACGACCAAAGTGTCTTCGATAATCGAATGGCACAAACACAAAAGACTTAACACGCATAAAATATCGCGTTGGTTAATATCACCTCGCCGCCCGTGTTCGATTAAAAAACCACCCCCATAAGACAAGCCGAGCAGCATACCAATTAACGCCATAGTAATGGCTTTTTCGCCGATGCCAATAAGCCGAAAAAACGGCGTGCAGAATCGAATCAACACGGCTTCGATATTGCTTTTTTTCATACCTTCATTCATTAAAACCAACACTTGGATAATACCAAAAATAATTAACCAGTTTGTGGCTTGGCTTTGTAACCATTGCCAAAAAGTATCATCTTTGGTGCTTGCATTAAGGTAGTAGGTGGCGGTTTCTTGTAGCCATTGGTCAGAATAAATAAGCAATAGTGCATAGCCCATTGCAAAGCTGCCAAAAAATCGCAAGCAAAATATAAACAGCGGTCGTACTCCTGCCATTTGGACAATGCGTATTTCTACAGGCAAGGCATGTGCTACTAGTATCATCGTCATTAGTACGGTTACTTGGGCAGTGCTTAAATCGAGTGCTGGTGCGATCCCCACAAAAACCAATAAGGCACTATAAATATTAAGTAATAACGCTGTGGCAAATACAATGCCTGTTTCGCCGGGGAGTCCAACGATGCCCATAATGGGTGAAAGCGCATCGCCTATTACCGCCGTTAAGTTGAAAAAATGATCGCAAAAAAACAGAACAATGAGAATAGGAAAGGTTATTTTAAAAATGGTGAAAAAAATTCGACACCCTTGATAAAACGACTCTTTAAAAAAATCAGTGTGTATCATTAATGTTGCGGTTGATTTTTTCTAGCATAAAGACAATGGCAAACCCAACAACAGCCAACACCACGACGCCGATAATTTCGCCGATAGATCCATTTGGTAGGACGTTGTCTGCCAGTATTATTTTTTTATCATCAAGGGCGGCTTTCCATGGCCATATTTTAGGCAATGCACCAATCATAACCCCAATTAACACCGCCATCGTCGTTGCGTAATAACGGTTAATGAGCTCGAACAACAAACGCGAAAACAATAACAAACCCGTGCCACAACCTGCTGCAAATACGAGTAAAACAATAATATCACGCTCGTGTATTGCCGCAATAACGGTAGGGTAAACCCCTAAAATCAATAAAATATAACTTCCTGAAATACCGGGTAATAGCATTGCGCTAATTGCCAACATGCCACAAAAAAACAACACCACTGGCGTTGTTGGCAGGCTGGTTTGTCCACTGCTAACCACTGCAAAAGTGAGTGCTGCCATGACCACCACCAGTGCGATGGTTTGTGCTGAATGCGATGATAATTGCCGCCATAAAAATAGGGCAGAGGCAATGACCAAACCAAAAAAGAAGCCCAATAAAAACTGTGTTTGTGTTATTAACAAATAATGTAATAGTTTGGACATGGTGAGTATGGCGGTGAGTAAGCCCAAAAATAATGCCAATAAAAACTGCCAGTCAAGTAGTTTGAAAACGGTTTTAAATTGTAGGCGTAATAGTGCTTGCCAAAAAGCAGCGGTCGAAAAAACTGACAATGCACCTAATAAATTGGCATAAATGCCAGTAATAAAAGCAATGGTGCCACCAGAAACGCCGGGAATGAGGTCTGCCACGCCCATACAAAAACCCCGTAAAAAAATACTGCTATGATGCTTGAATGTGGTCATGTCATTATTCTACCTGTTACAATGATTGTATGGATTTTATCGAAGTAAGAAACTATTTTATTAATTTGCAAAAACGCATTATTGACGACTTGGCGTTAAAAGACAACGCTATTGCTGAGCGAAAAACATGGGAGAGTAAATTAGGCAATGGCGTGATGATGCAATTGAGTGGTGGCGATTTATTTGAACGCGGTGGCGTTAATTTTTCGTGTATTGCTGCCGATAAAATGCCTCCTGCTGCCAGTAAACGACACCCCGATTTGGCGGGGCAGCCTTATCAGGCTTGTGGTGTGTCGTTGGTTATGCACCCTCATAACCCTTTTTGCCCAACTGTTCACATGAATGTGCGTTGTTTTGTTACAGACAATCATTGGTGGTTTGGTGGTGGTTTGGATTTAACCCCTTATTATGGGTTTGCTGAAGACTGCCAACATTTTCACCAAACACTAAAAGATGCTTTGGACAAGCACGATACAGCACATTACCCTTTGTTTAAAAAACAATGTGATGATTATTTTTATATTCCACATCGGCAAGAGGCACGTGGTATTGGTGGTATATTTTTTGATGACTACACGACCAATAACTACAAAGACGATTTTTTATTTTTGCAAGCAGTGGGGAATAGTTTTTTGCCTGCTTATCAACCTATTATTGACCGCCGCAAAGCACTGACTTATACCGACGCGCACAAGCAATGGCAACAGCACAGACGTGGGCGTTATGTGGAATTTAATTTGGTGCATGATAGAGGCACGTTATTTGGATTGCAATCTGGTGGTAATGCTGATAGTATTTTAATGTCGCTACCACCAACGGTTAGTTGGGGGAGTGCCCCACTATTAAGTTATCAAGAGGAATCGCTAGTAAAAGATTTTTTACCACCACGTGAGTGGGCGATTCGGTAGGCACGACAGGATTCGAACCTGTGACCTCTACCATGTCAAGGTAGCGCTCTAACCAACTGAGCTACGTGCCTATGGTGCCGAGGGAGGGACTCGAACCCTCACGTTGTCACCAACACCGGATTTTGAGTCCGGCGCGTCTACCAGTTCCGCCACCTCGGCGACGACGTCAAATGCAGAACCGTATTTTATAACGAAAACAGAAGTTCACAGACACTTAAAAGTGTTAGTTGTGATTAATTTAGGCTTTTTGCCCAAGCCTGTTGCTTTTTCAGTAGTTCTTTTAAATTCCCTAGCTTCAGTAAAATGTCGGTTGGGGTTTCTTTGCTTTTTTCCCCCACCGAAATTTGCCGAAAAGCGTTTTCATAAAGTCCATCCCACGCATACGCCTCGGCAAGTAACTGTTGAGAATTTCCTTTGATATTGATCTTTTGGTAACTATTGGTAGCAATGATGGCAATGCCGACATGTTGTTTAATAGTCGGTGGGAGAATCTCAAAAATATCGATGATTGCTTGATATTGTTTGGAAATATTGTAGGCACGAAGCAGCTCTAAAATAATGGCGACGCTTTCGGGGTGTGCCTCGTGTTCCTGCAAAAGCAGGGTTATGGCATCGTCATAGCGTCTTTGGGTAATGTAATATTCGCCAATAGCCCGTTGTATAAAAGGGTGTGCTTGATCTTTTAGAGCGTTTACCATTGTCTCGCCTAGTGTTTTGTCGTAATGTTCAATGGCATACAACAATAAGCCATAGTGTAGTGTGTTTTTGTCGTAAGGCGTTAATGTGTTGTCATTTAGTTTTTTTAAACGGCTATTTTTAAAAATAACGCCTTGGTCTTGTAGTAGTTCAAGTTTTTCTTTTATTAGATAAAAATCAGGACGATAGGGTGGTTGGGGCAAGTTTGTTTGGGATAACCTATCGAGAATATAAGCACTGCGTCGTTTGGGGGCGGGGTGGGTCGATAGATATTCATTGCCATTTGACTTAAAGCGGCCATAGACATCGAGTAGTGCGGCGGCATTGCGTTGCTGGTTAATCATGAGGTCCAAGGCAAAAATATCGGCTTCGTGTTCAAGACTTCGCGAATACGCCACAAAGTCGCTGGACAAAAAACTACTGCTTGATGCAATAATGGCTTCGGTTACTTCGCTGTTTTTAGATAAAATAGTGGCAAGTAATAGTGGTACTGCAATGAGTGCTGCTTCTTTGTTGTTTTGTTTGCTTTTGTTGAGATGGTCTAGTTTAATGTGCCCCATTTCATGTGCCATCACACTTAATAATTCATCTTCGGTGTTGCTGGTTACCCACAATCCCGAATACACGACAATTAACCCACCGACAAAAGCAAAGGCATTGACTTGCCTTGCATTAACCAGCGTAAAAAAGTAATCGTCCTTATCGCTTAGCAGTGAATTAACATAGTTAAAATACTGCGTAACTTCGGGGTCACGTAACCAACGATTGCCCAATATACTATGGGCAAGGCGGTTTCTTTCTGCGGTTGGCATAACACTGCCGGGAAAAGAGGTAGTGGCGTTAATCAGTTGTTCGGCAACCGCAGGCAAAGGTGTTAGCGGTAAAAAAAGTAATAGTATAAAACTGATTAATTTTTTTACCAAAGTAACTTTTTTTAGCCGTTTAATGACAGTATTCCTTCGACTTCGACACAAACGCCTTTGGGTAAAGCTGCCACACCAACGGCAGCCCGTGCTGGAAAAGGCTCGCTAAAGTGTTGTTGCATGACCTCATTGACCAACGGAAAATTGGTTAAATCAGTGAGATAAACCGATAGTTTAATCAATTGGTCGGCAGTGCCACCTGCGGCTTCGACAACGGCGATTAAGTTTTTAAACGATTGTTCGACTTGTGTGCGTGGATCATCGCTAATGACTTCACCAGTGGCAGGGTCAAGTGGTATTTGTCCTGAAATAAATATTAAATCACCACAGCATACTGCTTGGGAATAAGTGCCAATAGCACTGGGGGCTTTGGTGGTTTTAATGATTTTTTTATTATTAGGCATAGGTGGATTCCTTTATTTTATAAAATACAACTGTAATAGGCTCTTTCATGTTCTGTTATTAAAGCACGATGTCGCTGCCATTCATCTTTTTTTACATGAGAATAATTGTTGATTGAATCGCTCGGTAAATAGTGCGGGAGGATAGTGGCTGATTCAAAAGCGGCAATTGCTGCGTGCCATGTCATGGGCAGTGACTTGGCGTGGGGTTGTCCTGCTGGCGGTGGAGTGGCATTGTTATTTAGTCCCCAATGCGCACCAGCCAAAACACTTGCTGCCACCAAATACGGGTTGCAATCTGCACCTGCTAAACGGTGTTCAAAACGAATGCTGTTTTCGCTGTCAGCATGAGGAATCCGAACGGTAGCAGCACGGCTTTCTACCGCCCAATTAATGGCGATTGGGGCGTAACTGTCCGCCATAAAACGGCGGTAGGAATTATCAAACGGTGCATAAAACAAAGTGCTTTCTGCACAAGCTTCGAGTACGCCTGCAATGGCATTGTCTAGCAAATTTTTATCGGTGAGTAAGTTTTTGCCGTCTTTGTATAAGCTCACATGAATATGCATACCGCTACCAGATGTACCCGAAAAAGGTTTTGCCATAAAAGTAGCGGTTTGATTTGTTTTTTTGGCACAAGTACGAATCGCTCTGCGTAATAAAATACCTTCGAGGCACGCTGTTAATGGATCGGTGTGGTTTAAATTAACTTCCCATTGACCAGGGGCGTATTCGGAAATAATATTGCCGATTTCAATCGATTGTTGCTTGCAACTATGTCTTAGTAATGAAAAAAAGTCGTGTTGTTCAGCCAGTGCATCCAATGAATAGAGTTCACAAAAAGGCGCATTGCCAACAGCGTTATGATTGGCATCCAACAAATAAAACTCAAACTCACATGCCATTTTTACGTCAATGCCGTCATTGCTAAGCGTGTTGAGTACATAAGCAAGCACATGGCGAGGGTCGAGGTAATCTGGTTCGCTATCGGGTAAATACATGGCAAAAACGGCTTGTTCGTCACCAGCATCCCAGCCTACCGCTTGTAAGCTATTGGCAATATAATAACAAGGATAGTCCGGGTCGCCATAAGCAATACCCCGAAGACCGCCTTCGCTCACACCACCATCAAAACGGGACGAAAAAAGCGAAGATGACCAATACAAAGGCTTGCCCTCTATCAATGATGGTTTGTCTCGAAGGGGAGCAGATAAGCCCCGTAATACCCCGTGTAAATCGGGGATTATTACGTTTAAGCGAGGGTCATTGGTAATGGGCATTGAGTTTTATAATAGGCTAGCGCAAGGGGTATGCTTGAGTTTAAGCGATTTTGCAGTGTGTGGGCAAGTGAGTTTTCCATCAACCACACTGACACCGTTTAGCAAATTGACATCGTCTTTAACCGCTTGCTTCCAGCCTTTATTGGCTAGTTTTAGGGCAAAAGGCAAGGTTACGTTGTTTAATGCGTAGGTTGAGGTATGTGGTACCGCGCCCGGCATATTGGCAACACAATAATGAATCACGCCATGCTTGGTATAGACCGGGTCTTTGTGTGTCGTAGCCTTGGCAGTTGCAATACAGCCACCTTGGTCAATGGCAACATCAACAATAACGCTACCGGGACGCATGGATTTAATCATTTTTTCGGTTACCAATTTAGGTGCTGCCTCACCCGGCAACAAAACACCGCCAATAACAACATCAGAGTCAGCCACTTGAGCGGCAAGGTTGGCGGATGAAGAATACAATGTTCTGACATTGCCGTTAAACTCTGCAACGTATGAATCCATAACTTCAGCGCTTTTGTCGAGTACGGTAACAGTAGCACCCATTCCCAAAGCAATGCGGGTAGCGTTACGACCGACAACACCGCCACCAATAACAAGCACTTTGGCTGGTAATACACCCGATACACCACCAATTAATTTACCATTGCCACCAACTGATTTTTGCAAATAGTGAGCCGCCGCTTGCGATGCCAAACGCCCTGCAACCTTTGACATTGGTGCCAACAAAGGCAAGGCACCACGATTATCGGTGATGGTTTCATAAGCAATACAAGTAGCACCGCTTTTTAATAGTTCATTGGTTAAAATTTTATCAGCAGCCAAATGCAAATAGGTAAATAATAATTGTCCTTTTTTAAGCATTTTTCTTTCAGGGGCAAGTGGCTCTTTTACTTTAATAATCATATCAGCAAAATTAAAAACTGCCTTTGCATTAGCACCAATTTTTGCACCAACTGCTTTGTAGTCATTATCACTTGCGCCAATGCCTTCGCCGGCGTTTTTTTCGACCATAACAGCATGGCCATCACCAATTGATTGCGCAACGGATTCAGGTGTCATGCCAACACGGTATTCATGGTTTTTAATTTCTTTTGGGATGCCTATGTTCATTAAATTTTTCTCCTTGGTATTCTCTTGTTATTCATTAAATTTAAAAAATTATTCTGAGATTCTACTCTATTGCGGTGATTTATACGCTATCCTCGTCCAATGAAATAGGTAAATTGGATTCATCACTTGTTGGTGATATTGTGCAATCCCTGCTAGGCGGTTGTTTTCATCAACGATTCTAAAGACAGTTGGCGATTCATCGCTTAAATAACCCGCAATAAAATCGATGAATAAACGTTGCCCTTGCCCCAACCGCTGTATGTCGTGCAATGGCAATACGTAAGGTGGCAAATGCAATAATAAGCGGTTGCCATCTTGCAACAACGCTTCTTTTTCAATTGGACTTGCGTTTTCTAAGGTGTCCCACGTAACGGCATCATCCAAACTATAAGGCGTGCTGGCAGTGCGTTGCAATGCCGACATATAAGCATCGCAACCAACCGCCGCACCGATGTCACGAATTAACGACCGAATATAAGTACCACCACTACAATGTACCAATAACTGCGCACTATTGCCATTGACACCAAGTAACTCAATTTCATGAATACAAACAGGGCGTGGCTTTATTTCTACCTCGATGCCTTTACGCGCGTATTCATATAGCCTGCGCCCTTTGTGTTTAATGGCGCTGGTCATCGGTGGCAGCTGTGTAATATCTCCCACAAACTGTGGCAAAACATTTTGTAACACATTTTGTAAATCTGTTGGTGCTGCTGCTGTAACAGTTAAATCGCCCTCACTGTCTAGCGTCGTCGAAGCAACACCAAAAATAGCAGTCGCTATATATTGTTTGTCTCCCGTCAATAAAAAGCGAGATAATTTTGTGGTTTGTCCCATCATTACCACCAACAAGCCACTTGCCATTGGATCTAAAGTGCCGCCATGTCCAACCCGTTTTTCGCCAAAACACCGCCCTACCTTTCGCGAAAAATAAGCCGAAGAAGACCCCGCTGGTTTATCAATTAAAACAATCCCATCTGTCATTGGCGTATTTTAACACTGCACTGCCAATGGGTAGCGGTATAATTCCAACTTGATTTTTTACATTAAATAGAAAAAGAGTTTAAACCATGCCATTTTATGAGTATCAATGCAAAGCCTGTGGGTACGAAGACACCCTTTTAGAAAGTTATACTGACTCTCGCAGTAAGACTTGTCCGCAGTGTAAAAAAAGACAAGCGTTTAAACGCCTCATATCGGCAGCAGGGTTTCAGCTCAAAGGAACAGGGTGGTATGCAACCGACTTTAAAGACAAACCCAAAAAAGCCGATGATAAAAAATCGTCCGATAGCCAAGATGATGCTGCGAAAGAATCCAAAACAAAAGACACAGCAGACAATAAAGATAGTAAAGACGGCAAAGACGGCAAAGACAAAAAAACCACTGACACTGCCAAAGACAGCAAAGGCGGGGCTGATAAAGCAAATGATAAAGCAAGTGATAAAACAAGCAAGCAAAAAAGCAGCGGTTAAAAAATCTGATTGATAACAAGTAATATGAGTACAAATAAATTGGTTATTGCCAGCGGCAATAAAGGCAAAATTCGCGAGATAAAACAAGCATTTGCCCACACCAATTTAATCTTGCAAACACAAGAAGAATTAAGCATCAAAGGTGCCTTCGAGCCGTATGCCACCTTTGTCGAAAACGCACTTGCCAAAGCCCGTCACGTTGCCACAATCTGTGGATTGCCCACATTATCGGATGATTCGGGTTTGGTCGTCCCTGCTTTAAAATATGCCCCGGGCGTTTATTCTGCTCGATACAGTGGCGATAATGCCACCGATGAAAGTAACAACCAAAAATTATTGGCTGCCATGCAAGGTATTGATAATCGCCAAGCCTATTATTACGCTTGCATTATTTATATCGCCAATGCGGACGACCCTACCCCGATTGTTGCCGAAGGTTTATGGCATGGCACGATTACAAAACAGCGGATGGGTGATGGCGGCTTTGGTTATGACCCTTTGTTTTTAGATGCGACTGTTGGCAAAACAGGGGCACAAATGACCTTGCAAGAAAAAAACAAAGTAAGCCACCGTGGTGAATCATTGCGGCACATACTAATGCAAATGACAAAACGCCAGATTATTTAATGCAATGTCTGACGAATCCAGTATTCAATTCTTAAGCAGCCGTTCAACCAACTCACCATTAAGTTTATATATTCACCTGCCATGGTGTGGTAAAAAATGCCCTTATTGTGATTTTAATTCGCATGTAACATCAAGCAATCTGCCTGAAAAAGAATATATTGATGCCTTACAACAAGATATAGAAACCTCATTGGCAATGGTTTGGGGCAGACGAGTGCAAACCATTTTTTTTGGAGGTGGCACACCTAGTTTATTTTCTCCCGCTGGTATCGATGACATATTGTCGCGGTTGCGACTACTATTTAACATCTCACCGACTATTGAAATAACGCTCGAAGCCAATCCTGATTCATCCGATATTGAAAAATTTTCGGACTTTAAAAAAGCGGGGATCAATCGCTTATCACTTGGCGTACAAAGCTACAATAATGATAGTTTAAAATCACTCGGTAGGTTGCATGATGGCGATAGCGCACATCGTGCCAGTCGTGCGGCTATTGATGTTTTTAACAATGTTAATTTTGACTTAATGCACGCCTTGCCCCAACAAACCATCGACATGGCAAAGGCGGATGTTGCCACGGCAATTGATTATAAACCGACGCATTTGTCTTTATACCAACTGACTTTAGAACCCAATACCCCATTTTATAAACAGCCTCCCCAGCACTTACCCAGTGCCGACTTCGCTGCTGACATCGCCACCACCGTTAATCAATACGTTATTAGCAACGGCTACCCACAATACGAAATTTCTGCCTATGCCGCACAAAATAACCAGTGTCAGCATAATTTAAACTATTGGCAATTTGGTGATTACTTGGGTATCGGTGCCGGTGCTCATGGCAAAATAACCACGCACGATACTATTCACCGCATCGAAAAAATTAAAAATCCGCGTTTGTATATGGAAGCGACCGATAAAATCCGCAGTCAATATCGACAAAGAGGTGACCAAGCCATATTTGACTGTCTGCTAAACGCCTTGCGACTGACAGACGGCATAGACATCGCTACTGTCCACAGTAGAGCTGGACGACCATCAACAAAAATGCAAAATAAAATTAACCAAGCCATCGACAATGGTTTGCTTTACGACAGTTTAGAAAAGCTGCAAGCAACCGCCAAAGGCTTGCTGTATTTAAACGATATATTAATTGAGCTGCTGCCCGATACGCCACCGCCGACTACGCAGCGGCGGGTACATAACATCGAGAATTCATCTGAATAATAATGGGCTTATTGCCAATGGCTTTTACTTGGACAATATGTAAAGGGGTGGTCAGTGCCATAGTAACAAGGCTACCGCTTTTGGGTCTTTTGGTAGAAACACGAATAAATAATACCTCATCTAAGTCAATAATTTCGCTAATGGTAATACTAAAACCGCCAGTATTACGCAATCCTGCAAAAGCACCAATGACACTAAACTGCGAAAAATCAACTGTCATTTTTAAGTGTGCATTATGCGATTGGCTAAAAGTATCCCACGCACTTTGACTATTAAAAACAACTAGATTTTTGTTTTTTGTGCCACCATTGCCTTTTTTCAGTGTCTTAAAATCAACTGCTTTGCCGCTGCTGCTATCGCTAGGGCATTGCGTTTTCTGATTTAAATTAATGGGGCTTTCGTCCGTAACAGATGTGTTTTGCGCACATGCAGGCAACAATAAAAAACAACTCAATAAAATAATCCAACGATATATCATCGTTCTCATTGTATCAAATATGCCATTGTCTTATTGCATTGAGACAGATATAAAAGAATTAAAGAGCAAGAATTTTTTGTAGCAATGCCGCCTCAATCTCTATGCCATATTTTTGTGCGTGTTGGTGATAACTTGCTTTTTTTGACCCTGCTATATGCACTCCATTTTGTTGTAGGGTATCACGCAAAACAATCATTCTTTCGGAAAAATTAGGATTGAGACGATGTGGATCAATGGCAATAATTGTTTGCCCTAAATTGGGAGCATCACCTTCATCATTTAAAAGTGAAGACGCTTCAAAACCAAAATGCCCGTTCATCAGTGCCGCACTCATCACCTCTACCATTAATGCCAGCAAAGCACCTTTGTTGCCGCCCAACGGTTGTAACATGCCGTCAAGTGCCAGTGTTGGGTCATCTGTCGCATTGCCATTTTTATCATAAGCCCAATGCAGTGGGATTTTTTCCCCTTGTTGTTTGGCAATAATAATTTTTCCACGGGCAGTATTTGACAATGCCATATCAATAACAAGGGGTGGGTGATTGTCTATACCACCGATGGGTGCGGCAAAAGCAATGGGATTGGTGCCCAATAATGGTTGTTTAGAAGGGGGTGGTGCGATGGCTTTTGGAGTATTGCCAAGTACGATTGCCAAATAATTTTTTTTGGCTAGTTTTTCGACGATTTGAGAGGCTTGTCCAAAATGATGAGAACGGGTAATGCCTGCCAAACAAATGGCTGTTTTATCGATGACTATTTCGATTTGTTGAATGGCTAAATCCAATGCCGGAAAAGCAAAGCCATGATGTGCATCAACACAAAATAGGGCATCGCTAATATTATTTATAGTGGGTTTGGCAACGCCATTAATCTTGCCGTTTTTGGCTTGGGGAGCGTAACTTAATAATCGACACAAGCCATGCCCTTGCTGGTGTTCAATTTCTGCTTGTACCAATGCATTGGCTACGCACAGTGCATTATCGGGTGATGTATTATTGCGTTGCAATGCTTGTTTGGCAAGATCGGTGGCAGCATCAATTGTTAATTTTATGTTTGTCATGGTGGTTTGATTTTAAAACAATTGTCGTGCTTTAGATTTAAGCAAAGCAAGACAAAAATAAAGGAAATTTTACAAGAAATAAAAATATTTGACGATTGAATAAAGTATAGTTAACTTTATTGCTTGGTAATCGGGCATATTAATCGCATAAAAAAAAGATAAAAATAATGAATCATTTGAAAGATTTTACATCAAATAACGCAACGCTTTGTCATGGTTATTTAATTCGCACTTATATTCCACAACCCGATGTTAAAAAAACATTGGCAGCACTCACAGAAATTGTGCCGTTGCGTTATGGGTGTTATGAAAATGTGGCGTTTCATTCTGCTGTAGGAACGCAAAATTTTCGCCCTGTTACTGGTGCTTATTTGGGTGATGTTAATAACGTGCTTGATTTTGCTGTTGTCGAATTAATTTTTACCATTGATTTCGATGAAAAAATATTACAATCGATTATTGATAAATTATTTAAAATACACATTGCCGAAGAGCCGGTTATTTATATAACCGAAAGTTGGTCAACACGTGCTAAAAATTATAGCGATACCGCCAATCCCAATCGGTTTTGGAATAGAGAAGATTATCAAGACGAAAAAAAGTAGTGATTTAAAAATCATCATGTTGTGTCGGTCAATGCCACAAGACGAGCGTCATTACAAATAGTTTTTGCGATTGGTCTATATGTAGGGGCGGGTTTTACTCCCACTCAATGGTGGCAGGGGGTTTTGATGATATATCGTAAACAACACGGTTGACATGGTTTACTTCGTTAATAATACGGCTGGATACGCGGGCAAGTAGATCACCGTTTAGACGAGTCCAATCGGCAGTCATAAAGTCATCGGTGGTAACTGCTCGCAAGGCGACTACGTTTTCATAGGTTCTGCCATCGCCCATAACTCCGACTGATTTAATGGGGAGTAATACAGCAAAGGCTTGTGATGTTTGTTGATAGGCATCGGCTGCGTAAAGTTCTTGTAAAAATATGTCATCGGCATGACGGGCAATGGCGGCACGTTCGGCGGTTACTTCGCCTAATACACGCACAGCAAGTCCGGGACCGGGGAACGGGTGGCGGTTAATAAAGGCGTCGCTTAGACCGAGCTCTTTGCCGATTTTTCGTACTTCGTCTTTAAAAAGCTCACGTAGTGGCTCTATTAATTTCAGCGCAAGGGTGTCGGGTAGTCCACCAACATTATGGTGTGTTTTTATGACGGCTTTGCCTTTGCCAGTTTTGGCGGATTCAACAACATCGGGGTAGATGGTGCCTTGTGCCAGCCACTGCACTTGTGTGCCTAGTTTTTTGGCGTGTTGCTCGAATGTTTGAATAAACAAGTGTCCGATACGGTGGCGTTTTTGTTCGGGGTCGGTTATGCCAGCCAGTGCATCAAAAAATGGTTGTTGGACATTAATAACGGTAAAGTTTAATTTAAATTGTTGGTTAAAAAGAGTTTCAATTTTCTGGGCTTCGTCTTGGCGAAGCAAGCCGTTGTCCACCAAAACACAGTGTAGTTTGTCACCAATGGCGCGGTGTAGTAAGGCGGCTAAAACAGCGGAATCGACTCCACCAGACAATGCCAGTAAAACGCCTTCGTTACCAATGGTTTTTTGTATTTTTTGTATTTCGGTATCGATAAAATTGGGCATTGTCCATTCGCGTTTTAGCCTGCAAATAATCTGCAAAAAATTGTCCAATACCACCGTGCCAAAGTCGCTGTGTTGTACTTCGGGGTGATATTGTATGCCATAAAAAGGGAGGGTGTCGTGTGCCACTGCTGCAATAACGCCTTCTTGTGTTTTGCCCAATGTGTTAAACCCTTCTGGTAGGGCGACAACGCTGTCGCCGTGACTCATCCAAACGCGAAGGCTGTCTTGTTGAATGCTATTCCACAGGGGGGAGTCTGTTTGGGGGTAAACCGTGGTGCCGCCGTATTCTCGTGTTTTATCTGATTTTAATTGTCCGCCAAAATGTGCAATCATCGCTTGCATACCATAACAAATGCCCAAGACGGGTTTGTCACCTGTTAAAAAGAGCGGATTAATACAGGGCGAATCGCTGTCTAAAACCGATTGAGGTCCACCTGATAGTATGAAAGCATTGGCGTTAAAGGCAATAATAACATCGTCTGTGGCATCGTAGGGTAGTATTTCGCAATAAACGCCGCACTCTCGTACACGCCGTGCAACCAATTGCGTAAACTGCGAACCAAAATCAATGATTAATATTTTTTCCATAACGGATAACAGCACACAGTAGTGCCGTTAATAGGTGTTTTAAATTTGGTAGTTGGGTGGTTCACGGGTGATTTCGATATCATGAACGTGGGATTCTTTCATGCCAGCATTTGATATACGAATAAACTTTGATTGTTTTAAAGTATTTAAATTAGGAGCACCAACATAACCCATCGCCGATCGCAAGCCGCCGGATAGCTGGTATAAAACATCGGTAACTTTGCCTTTAAAAGGTGTACGCCCTTCGATTCCTTCGGGTACAAATTTTTCAGTTTTTACGTTTTCTTGAAAATAACGTTCGCTCGATCCATAACGCATGGCAGCCACCGATCCCATGCCGCGATATTGCTTATACGCCCGCCCTTGATAAAGTTCTATATCACCCGGGGTTTCTTCTGTTCCTGCCAACAAATTACCAATCATAACGGCATCTGCACCAGCAGCAATTGCTTTGGCAATATCGCCTGAATAGCGAATGCCGCCATCGGCAATAATGCCTATCCGTTTTTTATATTTGGACAGTGATTGTGCAACATTTTGGATTGCCGTAATTTGCGGCACACCAACACCTGCCACAATGCGTGTTGTACATATAGAGCCCGGACCGATGCCTACTTTTACGACATCTGCACCTGCATTTGCCAATGCTAGGGCTGCTTTTCCAGTTGATATATTGCCACCAATAATAAAGATATTGGGATTGCGTTTTTTAATCCGACTAATAGCCGTTAGTACGTTTTTGCTATGTCCATGTGCAGAATCAATGACTAAAATATCAGCCCCTGCTTCAACCACTATATCAGTGCGATCATCATCAAAAATACCAAGTGCTGCTCCTACCAATAAGCGTCCTTTTTTATCTTTACTTGCATCCGGGTTTTGGTGAATGTTTAAAATATCTTTTACTGTAATAAGCCCTTTTAATTGCCCTTGTGCGGTTGTGATAATAACCCGCTCTATGCGATGTTCATGGAGTAATTTTTTTACTTCCGACATTTTATAGCCCGGTCGCACAGTGACTAATTTTTCGCTAGGAGTCATAACCTCTTTTGCCGTTTTTTTCATTGATTTTTCAAACCGTACATCACGATTGGTTAAAATACCAACGACACAGCCTACTTCGTTAATGACCGGAAAGCCAGAAACATTTTTATTTTCTTTTATCTGCTTGATTTCGCCCAATGTTGTATCGGGGGTGATGGTCGTAGGTTTTAGTACAACGCCGCTTTCAAACCGTTTAACTTTTTCTATTTCGTCTGCCTGTACGGTCGTGCTTAAATTTTTATGAATAATACCAACACCGCCAGATTGTGCCATTGCTATACCCATAGCCGATTCTGTGACTGTGTCCATAGCCGCTGATAAAAAAGGAAGAGAAAGAGAAAGACCACTTGTTAATGTGGTGTTAATGAGCGTATCGCTAGGAATTACTTCGGAGTATTGTGGCTCCAGAAGGACATCATCAAAAGTCAGCGCTTCTTTCATTGTGGGGGTAGATTTTACACTATGCAAGGGAGTGCTGTTACAGTCATTGTTTGGAATGATTACGGAAATTATTCTTTTGGGCAACAAAGGGTTGAAATAATACAAAAAAAATCTATTTTTTGTATTAACAATTGCTTACATACCATCGCATGGAGTTGTATGTAGTGATTGTATAATATCGGGAGTATGAAGCCAATATATTTTAATAACCGTCAAGTGCCGCTAATCATAGAGTGGGGATTGGTTTTTTAATATGGAAACCATTGTCATTGAGAGACATCAGCCACGTGTTTTATTAATTCGGTTTAACTGTCCTGAAAAATTAAATGTTTTATCAGCGAAATTTTTTAGCGAATTAAACACTGCATTAACAATGGCGGAAGAAGACAAGCATATTGTAGTGATTGTATTAATGAGTAGTGGTCGTGCTTTTTCGGCAGGGGCGGATTTAACACAAATGGTCGCAATAAAAAACACGCAAGATGCCATTGAGCAAAATTTAATAACAGAGCAGTGGGAGGCAATTTCGCGTTGTCAAAAACCTGTTATTGCTGCTGTTAATGGTTTGGCTTTGGGTGGTGGTTTTGAGCTTGCCTTAATGTGCGATATGATTATCGCCGCCGAAAGTGCCAGATTTGCCCAGCCCGAAATTAAAGTTGGGACGATGCCCGGGGCAGGCGGTACGCAACGCCTAACGCAAATTATTGGCAAGGCAAAAACAATGGAAATGTGTTTAACCGGGCGAATAATCGATGCAAAAGAAGCCGAGCATTTGGGTATCGTCACAAAAATTGTAGAGGATGATAATTTAGAAAGTAGTGCATTGGCATTGGCAGCAACCATTGCATCGTATTCTATGCCCGTTATTAAGCGGATTAAGCAGGCAGTACTAATGGCGGATGAAACATCGCTAAGCAATGGCATTGCCTATGAACGTCGATTATTTTATTCTACGTTTAATTTAGACGATCGGCAAGAGGGTATGCACGCTTTTATTAACAAACGCTCTCCCAATTTTCGCGACAAGTGATTATTGCCGTATTGGGTGCAGGGCAAATGGGCAGTGGTATTGCCCATGTAGCAGCGTTGGCAGGTTATAGTGTGCATTTGTATGATGTCAAGCAGGCTATAGTGTCGCACGCAATTAATGGCATAGAAAAAAATTTAAGCCGACAACAAACCAAAGGTAGTATTACTGCTGAGCAGGCAAAAGCGGCATTGGATAAAATTCAAATTCATCATACTCTTGGTGCGTGGTTGCAACAGGTTGATTTTATTATTGAGGCAATTTTAGAAAATCACCAACTCAAACAGCAGCTGTATGCACAGCTAAGCGATTTTGCACAACCAATGGCTATATTGGCAAGTAATACGTCGTCTTATACAATTGAGCAACTGGCAAAATCGTATCGGTATCCGGCGCAATGTATTGGTATGCATTTTATGAATCCCGTGCCAATGATGCCGTTGGTTGAAATCGTGGTGTCTAAACAGACTAGCCAAGCGGTGGTTGCTGCGACAGAACAATTGGCAGAGGCAATGGGTAAAACAACGATTCAATCCGCTGATAAAGCAGGGTTTATTGCCAATCGTATTTTTTTCCCAATGATTAATGAGGCAATTTATGCCTTAGATGAAGGGCTTGCCAGTGCCGCCGATATTGATAAAGCCATGACATTGGGCATGAAGCACCCCATGGGACCGCTTGCCTTAGCGGATTTTATTGGTTTGGATACATGTTTGGCGATTTTAAATACGTTGTACGATGGGATTAGTCAAGAGCGTTATTGTCCTTGTCCTTTGTTGCAAACAATGGTGAATGATGGTTGTTTGGGCAAAAAAAGCGGACGTGGTTTTTATGATTATAATCAGTAAATAATAGATGGTTGTCGCTGTTACTTGATTGGTTCAGTATAACCCCGTTTTATGCTTGATTATTTTTATTTGGTTGGTAATTAATTTCACGCTATGAATGGTAATAAACACTTGGAGTAGAGTGTGTTTATTGATGTTTAAATTCTGAGAAAAACACTTTTGTCAATGATATAATTAAAGTCTTGCTTGCTTTCAATAGTTGTAGCTACTGATGGTTCATGGTTGTTAAATAATACATTTTTTAGGAAGATACAATGAAAATTCTTGTAACGATAAAACGAGTGATTGATCCTTATGTTAAGGTCCGTGTTCGTAGTGATAAATCAGGAATAGAGACTGATGGAGTTAAAACTGCGGTTAACCCATTTTGTGAGAATGCACTTGAAGCTGCTTTGCGGTGGCGTGAGGCAGGATATGCGGACGAAGTCGTGGCGTTGTCTATTGGCGATGCAAGTAGTTCTGAGACATTGCGGACGGCATTGGCGGTTGGTGCCGACCGTGCTATTTTGGTGAATGCTGGTTTTACGCCAGAGCCTTTGCAAACCGCAAAGATTATTGCTGCGGTTGCCAAACGTGAAAATCCGAGTGTTATTTGGATGGGTAAGCAAGGCATTGACAATGATTACAACCAAACCGGTCAAATGACTGCGGCGTTGTTGGGTTGGGGACAGTCGGTTTTTCTGTCTAGTGCAACAATTGAAGGTGATGAGGTTATTACAGAGTCTGAAATTGATAGCGGTATTAGTATTACCAAAGTTAAAATGCCGTGTGTGCTAACGGCAGATTTACGTTTAAACGAAGCACGTTATGCTACTTTGCCTAATATTATGAAGGCAAAACGCAAGCCGCTCGAAACACTAGAGCCTGCTGATTTAGGCGTGACGATTTCATCGCGTCTTGAGACACTAGAGGTGAACACTCCATCACAAAGATCTGGTGGTAAACGTGTTGCCAATGTGGCAGAGTTGATAAAGTTACTTAAAGAAGAGGCAAAAGTATTATGACGGTTTTATTGATTGTTGAACATGATAACAATACAGCACGCGAAAGCACGCGTTCTGTATTGCAGGCAGCCAAGCAGTTGGGTGATACTATTACGGCTTTGGTTATTGGGCATGACTGTCAGTCGGTTGCCGATTCGGTCGCAAAAATGCCCGGCGTTGATTTGGTTAAATTGGCAGATCATCCTGCTTTGGCAAAAGGATTGGCTGAAAACTGCGCCCCTATTATTTGTACTGCCGCTACAGGCATGACACACGTGGTTATCGCTTCGGGTGCTATATCGCGTCAATGGTTGCCACGGGCGGCGGCGTTGGCAGATGTGCAAATGCTAACCGATGTTATTGAGATTAAATCCACCGATACTTTTGTCCGTCCTTTGTATGCTGGTAATGCTTTGGCAAAGATCAAGAGTAACGATTCTTCTAAATGGTTGTCGGTGCGTATTACTGCATTTGAGCCGTTAGAGGGCGAGGGCAATGCCACAGTTGAATCAATTACGCTGGGTGATGATACCGATTTGGGGTTGTCGAGTTTTGTTGATGAGCGTGTATCGGAATTAACTCGTCCTGAATTAACGGCTGCTAAAATTGTGATATCAGGTGGTCGCGGGGTTGGTAGTGCCGCAAATTTTTCGCTCATCGAGCGTGTTGCTGACAAACTAAATGCAGCAGTGGGTGCTTCACGGGCAGCAGTGGATGCGGGCTTTGTACCCAACGATTATCAAGTCGGACAAACGGGTAAGATTGTTGCTCCAGATATGTATATGGCTGTCGGTATTTCGGGAGCTATACAGCATATCGCTGGCATGAAGGATTCCAAAGTGATTGTCGCCATTAACAAAGATCCTGATGCACCTATTTTTGAGATTGCCGATTACGGTTTAGTGGCTGATTTATTTGAGGCACTGCCTGCTTTTGAGGCAGAACTTGACGCATAAACGCAGATAAGTAATAAGGTAAATCGATGACGACTCAACGAGAGATAATGGAGTATGATGTGGTTGTGGTGGGGTGCGGTCCTGCCGGTCTTGCAACCGCTATTCATCTACGGCAATTGGCAAATGCCAGTGACAAAAAATTGAGTATTTGTATTCTTGAAAAAGGGGCAGAGCCGGGCGCGCATTCTATTGCGGGAGCGGTGCTAGAGCCACGTGCCTTGGACGAGTTACTTCCTAACTGGCGTGAGATGAACTCCCCTATTAAAACGAAAGTTAAAGAAGATAAATTTTGTTTTCTAACTGAAAATAAGTCTATCTGTATGCCAGTGCCGCCGACAATGCACAATAAAGGTAATTATATTATTAGCCTTAGTCGTGTGGTGCGATGGTTGGCTGCACAAGCAGAAGGCATGGACATCGAAATTTATCCAGGTTTTGCGGCTGCTGAAGTTTTATTTGATGAATCAGGTGACACAGTAGTTGGTGTTGCCACCGGCGATATGGGTGTCGACAAAGAAGGACAACAAACCGCAAATTATCAACAAGGGGTTGAGTTACGCGCGCGTTATACGGTTTTTGCTGAGGGTTGTCGTGGTTCACTAACCGAAGAACTCATTAAAAAGTTTGATCTACGTAAAGACAAGTCGCCACAAACGTATGGCATCGGCATTAAAGAACTATGGGAAACATCGGCATCGAATCCCGGACAAATTTTACATACCATTGGTTGGCCACTTCAAAGCAATACTTATGGTGGATCTTTTGTTTATCACCTCGAAGAAAATAAAATTGCCTTGGGTTTTGTTGTGGGCTTGGACTATAAAAATCCTTATCTTTCACCGTATCAAGAGTTTCAACGTTTTAAACATCATCCTGTTATTAAACCATTACTCGAAGGCGGTCGTCGTATTGGGTATGGTGCGCGTGCATTAAATGAAGGCGGGTGGCAGAGCATACCCGATCTTATATTTCCCGGTGGGTTATTGGTTGGTTGTGGTGCTGGGTTTTTAAATGTGCCTAAAATTAAAGGCGTACATACAGCCATGAAAAGCGGGATGTTAGCGGCTAAATCACTTTTGGATAGTATCGAGGAAAATGATTTAACCGTTAAATCGTATCCCAATGCTGTAAAACAGAGCTGGATTAATGAAGAACTTCACAAAGCGCGTAATGTCCGCCCTGCTTTTCATTATGGTTTATGGGTCGGGCTAATGCATGCTGCGGTTGATACCTATGTTTTTCGGGGCAATGCACCGTGGACTTTTAAACACCATGCCGATCATTCTCAATTGCAAAAAGCCAGTGATTCCACACCAATTGATTATCCCAAACCAGATGGTATAATTAGTTTTTCACGTTTGGATAACCTCGCTTATGCGGGTGTTAACCACGAGGCAAATCAACCGGCTCATTTGCGCTTAAGAAAGTCTAGCGTGGCGGTGGATGTTAATTGGAAGTTATATGCAGGACCAGAATCGCGCTTTTGTCCTGCAGGTGTTTATGAGTATGTCGAAAACAAAGAAAAAGGCATGGAGTTGGTTATTAATGCCCAAAATTGCGTTCATTGCAAAACCTGTGATATTAAAGATCCAACTCAAAACATCCATTGGGTAACGCCAGAAGGTGGTGGTGGACCAAATTACGAGGCGATGTAAATTTTTATAATTTTATTTTTATTGAAAGAGGAGTGAAAAAATGACACAAATGTATTCAGATTCTTATTGGATGCCATTTACGGCTTATGGCAATTTTAAAAAACAACCACGTATCATTAAGACTGCCAAAGGCATGTATTATTACGATATCGAAGGGCGTAAGATGTTGGATTCTTGTGCTGGTTTGTGGTGTTGCAATATAGGACATAGCCACCCTAAAGTGGTTGAGGCGATTCAAAACCAAGCGGCAGAACTAGATTTTTGTCCGACTTTTCAATATGGTCATCCCAAAGTTTATGAACTAGCCGATAAACTAAAAAAGATTTTTCCTAAAAATTTCAGTTCATTTTTCTTTTGTAATTCTGGTTCTGAAGCAGCAGATTCATCCCTTAAAATTGCATTGGCGTACCAACGATTGCGCGGTAAAGGTAGCAAACAAATGTTTGTCGGGCGTGAGTTGGGCTATCATGGTGTTAACTTTGGCGGTATTTCAGTTGGTGGTATGGTTAAAAATCGCTTGTGGTATGGCAATCAATTATTGCGTGTTGATCACCTACCCAGTACCGCACTAGAAGAAAACCGTTTTGCAAAGGGCATGCCAGAAAACGGTGGTATTGCATTGGCAAATGAATTATTGCGTATTATTAATTTGCATGATGCCTCTACTATTGCGGCAGTTATTGTCGAGCCAGTGGTTGGTTCTGGTGGCGTTCTTCCACCACCAAAAGGTTATTTACAGCGTCTGCGTGAAATCTGTACCGAACACGATATTTTATTGATTTTTGATGAAGTTATTACTGGTTTTGGTCGCTTAGGAGTCGCCACTGCTTCTGAATATTTTGGTGTTACGCCAGATTTAATTACCTTTGCCAAAGGTGTCACCAGTGGTACAGTACCATTGGGTGGGGTCGCAGTGAGTGAAACAATTCGTCAAGAATTTTCGAATGCCGCCGCTGGTGAAAACGCCATTGATTTATTTCATGGCTATACTTATAGCGGGCACCCATTGGCAATGGCGGCAGGTTTGGCGACGATGGATGTTTACGAAGAAGAAGGAATATTTGAAAACAACGATGACATGATAGCGTCTTTTGAAGCCGGTGTGCATTCGCTAAAAGATTTGCCTTATGTAAAAGATGTTCGTAACCTAGGTTTTATGGGAGCGGTCGAACTCGAACCTGTTGCAGGTAGCCCGGGTGAACGTGGCTTTAAAGTGCTTAACGATTGTTTTCATAACCGTGACTTGGTATTGCGTGTTAGCGGTGAAACAATTGCATTTTCGCCACCGCTTATTATGAGCAAAGACAACATCGACGAGATATTTTCAAAAGTAGCATTGTCAATTAAAGCAGTGCTATAAACACAGAATCATTATTATGGGAAAAATTACTGGTTTTTTAGAAATTGATAGGGTCGATCATCACTACGAAGAGTCTGTCACGCGAGTAGGACACTACAAAGAATTTGCGGTGTTTTTAGACGATGATGCGGTGTCTAAACAAGCCGCACGTTGTATGGACTGCGGGATTCCTTTTTGTCAGTCAGGTTGTCCTGTTAATAATATTATCCCCGATTGGAATGATTTGGTGTATCAAGGCAATTGGCAACAAGCCATTGATAGACTACACTCGACTAATAATTTTCCTGAATTTACCGGTCGAGTCTGCCCCGCACCGTGTGAAGCGGCTTGTACTTTAAATTTTAATGATGATGCTGTTGCCATTAAGTCCGTTGAACGGGCGATTGTCGATCACGCTTGGCAACAACAATGGATTACACCCCAAATTGCCACCGAAAAAAGTGGGAAATCGATTGCCGTTATTGGTTCTGGCCCGGCAGGTTTGGCTTGTGCGCAACAGTTGGCACGGGCAGGGCATGCGGTAACGTTGTACGAGAAGAACGAAAAACCTGGTGGGCTGTTGCGTTTTGGTATCCCTGATTTTAAAATGGAAAAAACTTTAATCGATAGGCGAGTTGAGCAAATGCAAGCCGAAGGAGTTACGTTTGTAACCAATACGAAGGTTGGTAGCAATGGTGATATTACCATTGATAAAATTGTGGATGATTTTGATGCGGTCGTACTATCAGGTGGTAGCGAACATCCCCGCGATTTACCCATACCCGGGCGTGAGTTGGCAGGTGTGCATTTTGCCATGGATTTTTTACCACAACAAAACTGCCGCGTAGCTGGTTTGTCTGTTGGTGTTGACGATATTCTAGCGACCGATAAGAATGTTATTGTTATCGGTGGTGGTGATACTGGTTCGGATTGTATTGGTACATCGAATCGGCAAAATGCCAAAAATATCGTACAGTTAGAACTTTTATCGCAGCCACCCGAGCAAGAAGACAAATTTACAGTCTGGCCTAACTGGCCTCTAAAGTTACGCACCTCGACATCACACGATGAAGGTTGTGGTCGTGAATGGGGTGTGGTTACCAAAGAGTTTATCGGTAGCACTTGTGTCGAAAAAATCCGTTTGGCAAAAGTAGAATGGTCACAAGATGAGTCCGGCAGAATGCAAATGCAGGAAATCCCCGACTCCGAATTTACCATTGATGCTGATTTGGTTTTATTGGCAATGGGCTATGTCCATCCCAAACACAATGGTTTACTAGAAGATTTAGGTGTTAATTTAGATAAGCGTGGTAACGTAGAAGCTGATGATAACCACTATAAAACAACTATTGATAACGTTTTTACCGCAGGTGATATGCGGCGGGGACAATCTTTGGTTGTATGGGCTATTCGCGAAGGGCGACAGTGTGCACATGCCGTTGATAAACATCTAATGGGTAAGAGTCGTCTGCCTCGCTAATTTCTAGCCGAACTAACGCCGAAACGGGTTGGTTTTAAAAATAGCATAACCGATAGCCAAGCCACAGGCAAAGCCGCCAAGGTGTGCCCAATGGGCGAAAAAATGCCACTTGAAAATAATACCACAGATGTCTAAGCCGACAAAAAACACCACGATATTACGGAATCGAATATAAGGTAAAAATGGAAAAATATCATGAATTAATAATAGCTTCATAGGGGCATTGCCATAACGGTATAGTGAGGCGGCTATTATGCCCATGACTCCACCACTGATACCAATGGCATAGGAATCGCTCATTAAATTGTTAGCGATATGGGCAACGATGATGGCACAGAAGAATATGATGATTAGGCGTTTGTTGCCGATGAGCGGGCGTAACATGCCTAATCCGATGTAATAAAATGCCAAACAATTAAATAAAAGATGGGTTAGTCCACCGTGGACAAATGGCGATAATATCAAATAAATGGGTGACCACCGCAAAGTAAATAAATCATTGAGTGCCGAACTGTTAAATAGATTGCTGAATATCCAACTGTTAAATACAGTGCATAGGAGGGATATTCCTACAATGACATAAAAATAAATGTCACGTTTGTTATAGTAAAAGCGAGGGGAGAATTTCAAAGCAGTTTAGGTGGATTTCCACGCTGATAAAAATTCTGACCAATCGGTTGTTTCGCTATTTTCTAAGTATTTTCGTAACAACGGTATTTCGGTTGATTCGTCAATGTCGGTGGTTAGGTTTAAATAACGCAGATACAATAAATACGTTATTAATGAATCAACTTCGCAGTAGCGTCGGATGTCGTCAATAGCGTTGTCTTGCCATGCTTGCCATATATTGCTACCACCGATTCCGATTTTGCCGGGCAAACCGCAGAGTTGGGCGGCTTCATCTAGTCCGACCCAAGCACGTGGTTGATACATCGCCAATATGTCCATTAAATCAGTGTGGCGTTTGTGGTAGCGGCTGGTGTAGTTGTTCCATTTAGATTGCCCCTCGGTTGCCCAGTAGGTGGGCGCTTGTAATTTGTGTTTTAGTGCCCGATAGTGCATAACGGGTAAGTCAAACCCACCGCCATTCCAAGAAACGAGTGTCGGCTGGTATTTGTCGATGATTTTAAAAAACAATGAGATGGCGTCGCATTCGCTGGTGTAGGGGGATTTGTCTGGCAATGAAAAAATTTTGTAGGTGTCTTTCGTACGTAAAACACAGGCTATGGCAACAACGCGTTGCAGATGATGAGGGAAGAAATCTGTGCCTTTTTTTTGGCGTAACAAACGCTTGCTAATGTCAACGACTTTGGTGTCTGCCAGTGTATCGGGAAGATTGTTTAACTTTCGTAGTAAGTCAACGTCGGGGATGGTTTCAATGTCAAAGGCTAAAATAGGCTGTTGCAACATAGTTTAGTTTTGATAAACACCAGTGGATAAATAACGGTCACCACGATCACAGCAAATAGAAACAATGACTGCGTTTTGTAGTTGGGTGTCAAGCTCTAAAGCGATGGCCATGGCACCGCCCGATGATACTCCGCTAAATATACCTGCTTTTTTTGCCATATTCTTCATGGTGTCAATGGATTGATCTTCGCTGACATAACGAATGTCATCAATATGAGTGCTGTTGTATATTGGTGGAATGTATTCTGGTGCCCATTTGCGAATGCCGGGGATTTGTGATCCTTCTTTGGGTTGTACGCCAATAATCTGAATGTTGGGGTTTTTTTGTTTGAAGTAACGTGAACATCCAGTAATGGTGCCAGTGGTGCCCATTGATGATACAAAATGCGTTATGCTTTGGTTTGTGTCTTGCCAAATCTCGGGGGCGGTTGTTTTATAGTGGGCGGCTGGATTGTCGGGGTTGGCAAATTGGTTTAAGACATGACCTTCGTTGTTATTTCCCATTCTTTGTGCCGTATCGCGGGCGGTTTCCATGCCGTTGTCGCCTTCTATCAAAATAAGATTGGCACCATAAGCACGCATGGCTTGTTTTCTTTCTTCGGTTTGGTTGGACGGCATTAGTAAGGTTATGCGATAATCCAGTGCGGCGGCAACCATTGCCAATGCAATGCCGGTATTGCCACTGGTGGCTTCAATGAGATGATCGCCGGGTTTAATGGTCCCGCGTTCTTGGGCAGAAATTATCATGTTGTAGGCAGGGCGGTCTTTGACAGAGCCAGCAGGGTTGTTGCCTTCCATTTTAGCAAGAATGGTGTTGCGTCCACTGCCCAACGAACTGACATCAACCAAAGGTGTATTGCCAATGGTTTCAATAATACTTTTCATGAAAAATAGTTTTTGAAATTAAGAATGGTATTGTTCCCATTCTTCTTCGCTTAACTCAAGCAGATTTAATTTATTGTTTTTTGCAAAATTAATGAAAAAATTATAAACAAGCGAATTGATGTTTTTGAGTTCGGTTTCGACCATAATGCATTTATAGTTATCGTAATTGACCAACCGCACCATGTCTTTAATATCTTCGTAACAGTCGTCGTCTTTTAGTGATTGTAAAGTTCCATGTAAGCGGTCGCTCCAGTCGCTAGGACGAAAGGTAGTACCACTGGTGGTGCTACCTAATATAATAATAAACGCAGTAACTGCCTTATCGGATAGTGAATCTTCTGTTTGAGAATCAGAATTGGACATGGTTGTTAGAATAAAATATTAAGCACATAATAAATGACTTCGTCATCAAACTGTATGATACCATATTATAATTACGCACGCCACAGGATAAGCACATAATGAAACATTTTCTTCAAATAAATAATCTTTCTAGACAAGCAATTTTGTCTGTTATAGATAGTGCTATAGCTATTAAAGCCGAAGTCGCCCAAGGTAATCGCCATAATCGTTTGGCTAATAAGTTGCTTATTATGGCGTTTGAAGCGGCATCGACTCGAACACGGCAGTCGTTTACCGCAGCAATGGTACAAAGCGGTGGTGCGGTAAGTGAGATGAATTTTAACAGTAGCCAAATTGCCAATGGCGAAACATTAGAAGATACGGCACGGGCGCTTGGCTGTTTTGGCGATGCCTTGCTAATACGTACATTGGATCATCAAAAAATAGAGACATTTGCCCAGCATAGTTCTATCCCAGTTATCAATGGTTTAAGCAATGTGTCGCATCCGTGTCAAGTAATGGCAGATTTAATGACATTCATCGAGATTCACGGAGATATAAGCGGCAAAAAAATCGCATGGATTGGTGATTGTAATAATGTCGCTTACTCATGGGTGGAGATGGCAAAACTAATGACATCGCAAATTTTTATTGCATGCCCTGAACATTATCGTAAAGTGGATAATGGCTTTGAATCCGCTGTGCATGTTGATACCGCTGGACAAGCAGCCGATAATGCCGATCTCGTCATGACCGATGCGTGGGTGAGTATGGGCGATACTGACAGAGACAAACGCCTGCAAGCGTTTGTACCCTATCAAGTAAATACAACGCTAATGGCGTGTGCCAAAGACGATGCTGTTTTTATGCATTGCCTACCTGCCCATCGCGAAGAAGAAGTCAGCTCTTCGGTGATTGATGGTGCGCAAAGTGTCGTATGGCAACAAGCAGAAAACCGCTTACATGTCCAAAAAGCCTTGTTATTGCATTTGCTTGATTGTTAATAAATTTACAAATCTATACTAAAAAAAATACCATGAAACAAATTAATAAAATTGTATTGGCGTATTCGGGGGGCTTGGATACATCTGTAATATTGGCGTGGCTACAAGAGACCTATCAATGTGAGGTGGTTACTTTTACCGCGGATATTGGGCAAGGAGAAGAAGTCGAACCAGCCCGTCAAAAAGCCAAAGATGGCGGTGCTTGTGAAATATTTATTGACGATTTACGAGAAGAATTTGTACGTGATTTTGTCTTTCCGATGTTTCGAGGCAATGCAGTTTACGAAGGTGAATATTTATTGGGTACTTCCATTGCTCGTCCGTTAATCGCTAAAAGACAAGTGGAAATCGCAGCGGCGGTTAATGCCGATGCGGTTAGTCATGGTGCAACCGGTAAGGGCAATGACCAAGTGCGTTTTGAACTTGGATTTTATGCATTGGCACCAGATATTAAAATTGTAGCACCGTGGCGGGAGTGGGATTTAAATTCACGTGAAAAATTATTGGCCTATGCCAATGCCCGTCAGATTCCTGTCGAACAAAAGCGGGGTGATACTGCACCCTACAGCATGGATGCCAATTTATTACATATTTCTTACGAAGGTTGTGAGCTCGAAAACCCAGCCGTTGCTCCTGCACAAACAGGAATGTGGCGACGGACGGTTGATATTACCGATGCCCCTGATGCTTCCGAATGTGTCGAAGTTGCTTTTAAGGCAGGCAACCCAATTGCTATTAATGGGCAGTCTTATAGCCCCGCTGACTTACTAACCGAGCTCAATACACTGGCAGGTCGACATGGTATAGGTCGTTCTGATATTGTCGAAAACCGTTATGTTGGCATGAAATCACGAGGGTGTTACGAGACACCGGGCGGAACTTTGCTTCTAAAAACACGACGTGCACTTGAATCAATCACACTTGATAGAGAAGTGATGCGCCTACGTGATGACTTAATGCCACGCTATGCTGCTTTAATCTACAATGGCTATTGGTGGAGTCCAGAGCGGATATTGCTACAACAGATGATAGACACATCACAAGCGTCGGTTAATGGAACGGTTCAAATTAAACTGCACAAAGGCAATGTCATTGTCTGTGGGCGTGATTCGGATAATTCTTTGTTTGATGAAAATATTGCCACCTTCGAAGAAGACCAAGGAGCGTACGATCAGCGAGATGCAGAAGGGTTTATTAAACTTAATGCGTTGCGGTTGCGGATGGCATCTAAAAAAAGAATCAATGGTTAATGTTCCAATTATTGCTCACTAATGCAAACTCCTTCGCCTGATTTTTTTTCGGGTAAGCGGCACCCCGTTTATGGTCGTTATGGAGCAGCAGCAACATCACATCCTTTGGCATCTGCCGAAGCCTTGAGTGTTTTGCGAGCTGGCGGTTCTGCCGCTGACGCTTGTATTGCAGCATGTGCGGTGCAGTGTGTGGTTGAACCGCACATGACGGGTATCGGTGGCGATTGTTTTGTCATGGTAAAAACCATCGATGGCAAACCACGCACACTCAATGGTAGTGGTACGACACCAAAAGCATTAACGCCAACATGGTTAAAAGACAATAAAATTAATAGTATTGATGCAACATCGCCATTGGCAGTAACGATTCCCGGGGCAGTATCGGCATGGGCACAGTTGCATAAAAATTATGGCAAACTGCCTTGGCGAGGTCTGTTTCAGGTGGCGATTCAATATGCACAAGAAGGTTATCCTGTTTATTCTCGGGTTGCCCATGACTGGGCGGAAAATCAAGAAAGACTTAAACAAGATGCTGATGCCGCAAAAATATTTTTACCCGATGGCAAAGCACCATTAGCAGGTACATGGCACAAACAAATTGCTTTGGCAGAGACATTTAAAAAAATCGCCGATGGAGGTGAAATTGCTTTTTATCACGGCGATATAGCCGATGATATTGTGCAAAAAATGAATGCATTGGGGGCACCTCATAGCAAACAAGACTTTCAATCCTACAAAGCACAGTGGCAACAACCCGTCCATACGGATTTTCGCAATTGGACGATATGGGAATGCGCCCCCAATGGTCAGGGAATTATCGCATTGCTCATGCTCGCGTTAATGAATAAACAGCCCGCAAAACCGCTTGATGATGAAGGAATTCGTCAATATTTGGAAATAACGCGCATTGCTTATACTTGGCGTGATAATCATTTGGGCGATAATCCAACATTCAATTGGCAAAGGTTAATCGCCGATGTTGAACACCTAAAAAATACCGACAAACTAACATCATTACCGCCCCCAGAGCATCAAGACACGGTTTATTTAACGGCAATTGACTCACAAGGCTTGAGCGTTTCGTTTATTAATAGCTTATTTAATGCATTTGGCAGTGGCATTGTGACACCGAACAGTGGTATATTACTACACAATCGTGGCTCGTGTTTTTCACTCGAAGATGGTCATCCCAATCAAATTCAGGGCAATAAGCGTCCTATGCATACCATCATACCAGCTTTGGCAACAAACCCTCAAGGTGATGTCATGAGTTTTGGAGTCATGGGTGGACATTACCAAGCAGCAGGACAAGCGTGGTTTTTATCACGTTTATTTGATGACCAATGTAATTTACAACAAGCACTAGACTATCCGCGTTTATTCAATTATCCGGACTGTCTAGAGATAGAGCCGACATTCCCCGCACACTGGAGGCAGCAACTAGAAGCAAGCGGTATACCCACTCAAACAGCAAAAACTCCCATTGGTGGTGGGCAAGTTGTTATGCGTCATGCGGATGATGGCCTGTTAGAGGCCGCTTCTGACACCCGAAAGGATGGAATGGCAGTTGCATTCTAATCATAGCAGTATAGAATGCGCCTCTTCAATTGCGATAGTCTAGGAGAGATAGCTGAGCGGTTGAAGGCGCACGCCTGGAACGCGTGTATGTGGAAAACCACATCGTGAGTTCGAATCCCACTCTCTGTGCCAAATTACTACAAAATACCCATCCCTGTGTCTCGAATAGTATTTTTCGAAATTCACTATTTTTACGAAATAAGTACAAAATTGTATGTTGGATTCAATTTGAATTACTCCTTAAAGCGTATCCCTTAATCCATTATTCATTAAAAAATCACACAGAATATTTTGTAATAAATAATAGTAGTCATGGTTTAGAATGGTAGCATGATGATTTTATAGTGGATAGATTTGTCTTTACTTTATGCAGTTTTATTGTGTTTAATCGTTTTTTGTGCATCTATTATTCGTGGTTATGCTGGTTTTGGTTTTTCAGCTATTGCTGTTGCAATTTCATTAATATTTATACCGCCATTAGAAGCTATAATCATGGTGTTGTTTTTAGAAGTTTGTGCAAGTGTTCAAATGGCAAGAAAAGTATGGAAGCACATACATTGGCGTTTGTGTTTACATATTATAGTTGCATCAATAATTTTTATCCCCTTAGGGAAAATGGTTTTGCGTTGGGTGAATGTTGATATCATGCTGGTTGTAGTAGCTATTGCATTACTGCTGGCAGTTCTATTTAATTGGAATTATAGCTTGTTCCGCATGAAAAGTGGTTCGTTTAATTGGTTGTTGACGGTGTGTGTGAGTGGTTTTATGAACGGCATGATGGCAATGAGGGGTTCTTGGTTTCGGTATTTTTGATTAATTCTGGTTTGCCTGTTGCTATTTTTCGTGCTTCGGTGGTGTTTCTATTTTTTGCAACAGATCTTTATGCTTTGGATATAGCAGAGGGGAGCGGTATGGTCGATAGCAGTCTATTGGCAAGGGCATTTTTAGCGGTGCCTTTTTTATTTTTTGGAATACATATTGGTGTTAAGAAATTTGATCCTAATCAAGATACATTGTATAAAAGAAATGTATTGAGGCTTTTAATGATAATTGCTATTATCCTCCTAAGGGTGTCATTAAATTTTTTGTAACACAGGGCATAAGGTTTAATTTAGTTTATGTGTTAGAATATTAACAAGTATTAGCGAAAACTAATGCTAAACTACGTGAAGTTTTGTCAAAAGTAAAGTAAAGGTATGGTATAAGTTTTGTCAAGAGTGTTAAAAAATATGCTTTTAATTGCTTTGGCGAGCAATTTTAGCCTGGCATTGGCTGAACACTGTGAATACACCGATGACGGTATATGCTTGGGTATTAACTGGCCATGGGTAGAACTTGAAGAAATCCATGGGATTGATGTTTTTGAGGTGGATGAACACAACAACACACATTTACATCACGCCATTAATTTTAATGTTGATATCGAAAAAATTAAATTTCTCCTTAAAGAAGGAGCGAATCCTAATCATGTTAACAATGAAGGCATAACGCCCGTGCATGAATCTGCCAAAAGATCCAATGTTGATTTAATGATTCTGCTAATTGAACATGGTGGTGAGGTTTCAATGCCTGATAAAGAAGGCAAAACTCCTCTACACATCGCTGCACAATACAGTTCTAATCCAGGAATAATCAAATTTTTGCTATTGAATGGCTCTGATATTAACAAAAAAACAAAATACGGTGATTACCCAATTCATTTTGCAGCATACAATCCAAATCCCAATGTAGTGGACTTGTTTTTATCGGATGCAATATCAATTTATCGAAAACGAAAAACAAGATTTCGTTTGGATAGTAATATCTGGTTGTTAAATAAAATGTTGAGAGAAGGCAACTTTGCACCTCCTAGTGGTGTCAACGTTAACGCAAGGGGGTATAACAAAAATACGCCACTTCATATTGCTACTCGTTTTAATACCAATCAAGAAGTTATCAAATTATTGTTGCGCAAAGGCGCTAGCCTGAATCTAAAAAACGCATGGGGAGATCCCACTGTTCACTATGCGGTAAAAAATAGTGATGATCCCAATGTCATAAAGACCCTTTTGATGTGGGGAGCAGATATTTCGCAAAAAAATGATCGAGGGTCATCACCGCTACATGTGGCAGCTGCTTATAACGATGATCCACGAGCATTGGATATCTTACTAAAGTATGCAACTGATATTGATGCGAAAACCGATAGTGGGTTTACTGCTTTGCATCTGGCGGCGAAATTTAATTCCAACCCTGATATTGTTGCTTTGTTGCTAAAAAAAGGTGCTGATATTAATATTAAAACCAAAGATGGTTCTCCTGTTTTATTTTTGGCAACGATTAATAACGTCGCCACAGTTGTTGATAAATTGTTAGAGTATGGTGTAGATCCGAATGAAAAAATAGAAATATATAAAGGTGGTACGCCTTTACATATGGCTGCAAAATATAGCAAAGACCCAGACGTTATCAAAGCATTGTTGAAAAACAGTGCCGATGTTAACGTCAGAGATGCTAATAACGAAACGCCATTGCATAAAGCGGCCAAATACAATGATAACTCCAGAGTTTTGTATACTTTTTATTTTTATGATGCAGATATGAATTTAAGAGATAAAGATGGAAACACTCCTTTGCATTTATCAGCTATTCGTAAGCGAAATTTTAATATTGATATCATATTAACATTATTGAATTTAGGTTCTGATGCCCGCGTCAAAAATAAACTAGGTCAAACAGTGCTTGACATAGGCAAGGATAATAATAGTTTCTATGAGTATGGCGGATATAAAACGGTGTACTCCTTCCTCAAAAAAGAAAAATTAGGTCCGTAATTTTTTTTAAGGCACACCAGTGAAAATTACCTTTAAAAATATAATAAAACAAACAAAAAGGAAACATTTTAATAGAAGTCTTTTGGCTATTGGCGTTTCTTTTTTATTAATCGGTGCTTCCTTATTTTTAACTATGTCTTTTCAAGAAAATGTTTGTGAAGAAAGCATTTGTTTTGATATTGATTGGTCAACTGTCCAAGTGACTGATTTAAACGACATTAATGTTGATGCTAGGGAAGGCGCCGGTAATACACCTTTGCACATGGCAGTAAGATATTCTAATGATGTGCGTATTGTTAGTAGTTTGCTTGAAAAAGGAGCAGATATTGATGCCACCAATGATAGTGATTCTACGTCTTTGCATTATGCCGTTGTTATAAATCATCACCCAATGTCCTACTTTCTATTATCCAAAGGAGCGCATGTTAATACTAGAGATAGCGAAGGAAATACACCATTACATTATGTTGTCATGAACGATAAGAATGGCTACAATACTAGATTAATCGAATATTTTTCTGAAAAAGGAGCAGTGATGAATTCCAGTTTAGAAACAGAAATTATTGTTGATTTAAATAATTTTTCGCTTCATGAATCTGTTAATGCCAATGATATAGATAAAATTAATATGCTGATTAGCACAGGTGTTATTGACATAAATTCACCAGATGAAGCAGGAAATACGCCACTATATTTGGCAGTTTCTAATAATAATGTTTCTTTGGCTGCCCACTTAATTAGTTTGGGGGCAGATATGAATCTAACAAACAATGAGGATGTATCGTTGTTGCATGTCATGGCTGCCTATGAAGATGTGACATTACTTTCGCTTGTGATTAAACAAATTAAAAATATTAATGCGCGTTCAGTGGATGGCAATACGCCTTTGCATGTTGCTGTGTATGAAAATAATAACCCAAAATTGATAGAGATGCTACTCTACTATGGGGCAAAGATCAATGCTCTAAATGGTAATAATTCCAATCTCTTGCATTTGGCAATTGGTAAAGAAGGACCAATTAATACAAACATTATTGATTTATTACTGGACAATAAGATTAAAATTAATGCCAGAGATAATAGTGGTAATACGCCTTTGCATATAGCTGTTCAGAGAGATAATATTCAACCTGAATTGATAGAATTTTTACTTTTAAAAGGTGCTAATCCGACGATTAAGAATGATGCAGGCTATACAGCTTTTCATCTTTCTATAGTAAGTGGTGCCGATATTAATATTGTGCGAGTGTTATTGCAAGTTGATAAAATTAACACGAAGCTTGAAGAGGGAGAAACGCCCTTACATTTGGCCGCAAAAGCGGAAAATAATTTTGAAATGACTGAAATGCTACTTCTTATGGGGGCCGATGTTAATGCTAAAACAGATAACGATGACACACCATTGCACTATGCTGTTTCTCAAACGGGTGATTATCGAGTAATCGAATTATTGATTGAAGCAGGTGCGGACGTGTTTTCTAAAAATAAAGACAGAAAAGATGCATTAATGTTAGCAAAAACAAATAAATACATCAGAAATACCAAATCTTATAAATTGCTAATAGATGAATTCAACAAAATAGAATAATTAACAATAAATATATCCTCCTGCCCTCATGATGCCTATCATAATGTGTCATGGGGGCTTTTTTTTAAAATCTGTGTTAATTTTTGGCAATTGGCAGTGATGTCTTGAGTATCAAACAAACCCGATACCATTGCGATGCAGTCTACTCCCGTAGCAAGGACTGATTGGGCATTCTCAAAGTTAATGCCACCAATGGCAATCAATGGCAGATTTATTTTTTGTTTTATGGTTCGCAATTTTTCCAATGAACATTGTGGCGCATTTGGTTTTGTAGGAGAAGGGAATATCGCGCCTATGGCAATATAATTGGCACCTGATTTTTGGGCGACTTTGGCTCGTTCAAGACTATTATAGCAAGTCGCACCAATAATAGCATCATTGCCTAATTGTGCACGAGCCGTGGTAATGGGTGTGTCATTGATTCCCAAATGAACACCAGAGGCAGAGCAGGTTTTAGCAATATCGATATGATTGTTAATGAGTAGCATCACATGATGCGCTTTACAAATAGTGGCTATTGACAATGCTTGTCGAAGGCATACATCGTGAGTGGCGGTTGAATGTCTATATTGAATAATGCGAATACCGCCTTTTATCGCTATGATTATCTTATTGAGCAAAAGGTCATCGTTGTCTTCATCGGGGGTAATGGCGTAAATGCCTTGCATTAAGTCACCCGCCGCAATAGGGAATCGAGTAGTTTGGTGGGGAGTAATCGCTTGCACCACCAAAATAATGAAGTAGGTACGGTAACAGGGTATCGTGTTTTAGGATGGGGAGATTTAAGTGCAGCGACGAGTGCTTTATAGACGGCATCAGGACCTAAAGTGAATGGCGGTGTATGACGTCCATCCACTTTGGATAAATGGTCATTATAAAAGTCTCGATGGGCACTGGCGGCAATAATATCATCACTAAAATGTCGATGAAACTGCGCTGTGGCATTTTTACGAAAATCACTGGTAATAGGACCGGGTTCGATTAAGACAACATGAATTCCTGTTTGATGAAGTTCTAGACGCATGGTGTCGCTCAGCCCTTCTAGGGCGTATTTAGAAGCATTGTAGGCTCCGCGATAGCGCAGAGCGACAAACCCCAATACTGAAGAGTTTTGAATGATTTTGCCACTGCCTTGCTTGCGCATAATAGGAATAAGTCGATTACTTAGTTCTTGTGTGCCAAAGACATTGGTTTCAAACTGATGGCGTAATGCTGTCCGAGATAGGTCTTCTACCGCCCCGGGTTGGCCATAGGCACCATTATTAAACAAGACATCAATGCGGTTATTAGTTTGTGCTAACATTGCATCGACGGCGTTATTAATCGAATGCGAATCTGCTAAATCTAGTTGCAGTGCTGTTAGTCCTTCATCCTGTAGGTGTTTAACATCGCTTGGATCTCGGGCACTGGCAAAAACTTTCCAACCTTGACGTTTGTTGAGTTCAGTCGCACAATACCAACCGATTCCACTGGAACAACCTGTTATTAATATTATTTTATCGTCTAATTTCATCACTGATTTTACCTTAGACAAAAATTATAACATTGCTACTTACCTTTATACTGAAATTCTTTACCAATTGTGCTTGTCTATTACGATTCACTATTAGTATAGGTGATATAATGGCGGTCTTGGGTAAAGTTAAATCGTTTTTCTT
This sequence comes from Gammaproteobacteria bacterium, assembly GCA_965243565.1. Classification (GTDB taxonomy): domain Bacteria; phylum Pseudomonadota; class Gammaproteobacteria; order Tethybacterales; family Persebacteraceae; genus CBDEVH01. The sequence goes on along the minus strand of OZ251571.1, from coordinate 1,252,661 downwards.
GTTTTCTTGTTTATTTAAATTTTAGGTATGTCACAAAAAATTAATGGTGCGGATGTTTTGATGTTCGTTCGGTCTATTTCTAGCGAAAGAGGCCTGGATTATGATGAAGTATTAGGAATATTTTCAGAAGCATTAGCGCATTCATTGCGTAAAAGTTCTGAAGGTTTTCGAGACGCCAATTTTCGTGTTACTATCGACACTGTGACTGGCGAAATGGAAGCTTTTCGTCGTTGGCGCGTTCTTGATGATGAAGAAATCATGACTACGCCTGAATCCGAAATGATAATTGATGAGGCACTATTGCGTTCTGGGGGAGTAGATGTTAATCCGAATGACATTATTGAAGAAATCCTTCCGAGTGTTGATTTCAATCAACGCATCAGCATGTTGTTTGCCAAACAATTTTTTAGTGCCCGTTTACGCGATGCCGAACGTTCAAAATTACTCCAAGAAGTATTATCACGTAGCGATCAACTCGTTACTGGACAAATCCAAAAAATATCGCGTAATAAAGGTGATGCCATTGTTGAGGTAATGCGTGTTGACTGCAAACTGCCTAAAAGCGAAATGATTCCTCGCGAAATTCTCAAAGTCGGTGACCGCATTCAAGCATTAATAAAAGAAGTTCCTAATGACGATAGTGAGCGTCTGTCCACCCAACTGTTTTTAACCCGTACTGGTCCTGATTTTGTTGTCCGATTGTTTGAACGATATGTACCTGAAATTGAAAAAGGCGTACTACAAATTGTAGCAGCAGTTCGTTCGGCTGGCAATCGTACCAAAATAGCAGTTCGTTCGAGCGATTCGCGAATTGACCCCGTTGGCACTTGTGTTGGCGTGCGTGGTTCCCGTGTCCAACAAGTAACCAACGAATTAAACGGTGAGCGTATTGACATCATCCATTGGGATGAGGACGATGCCAAATACGTCTTGCGTTCATTGGCACCTGCCGAAGTTTCCAAAATATCAGTCGATAGAGATAGACGGGTAATGGATGTTATTATTGATCCCAACCTAATGGCGCAAGCCATTGGTCGAAACGGTAGCAATGTGCGGTTGGCATCCGAATTAACAGGATGGCAGCTCAACCTACTGACCCCCGAAGAATATGAAACCGACACCGAAGTTCTTGCTGCTAAACGAAGTGCGGTTATTGCTGAATCACTCAGTCTTGAAGCAGAAGCCGCCCGAATTTTATACGATGAAGGTTTTGAAACACTTGATCATGTTGCCTATGTTGATTCAGCCGAGTTGCTAGAAATTGAAGGTTTTAACGAAGAAGTCGTCGAAAGTATTCAGCGACGTGCCCGTGAAGTCGTTGAAGCCAAGGAGTTAATGATTCGGGAAAAAATGACCAAAGTAGAAGAAACTCTAAAGCAATTAGAAGGCATGAATGACGAACTACTTTATAGTATTGTTAATGGTGATATTATTACCTTAGAAGACTTTGCTGATTTATCGGTTGATGACTTACTAGAAATTTCTGAAATTTCTTCCCAAAATGCATCTGAAATGATCATGCGCGCACGCACACTTCTAGAAGATGACGAAGAGTCTCAAGACGATACCCAACAATAAATGACTTCAAAAAAATCACTTGATGAATGTGCAGCAATTTTAAAATGCACATTAGAAACCGTAGGAAATGTGATTAAATCAACAGGCATCAGAAAAAAATTATCTGCGAGCATTAAACTGACCGAAGAAGAATTTGAAATTCTTAAAAAAGACATTGAAGCCAGTGCGACTACAACACCTCCTAAAGCAATAGTGGCAACTGTTATTGCTTCCAAAGATCAGCAAGCAGTAAAAGAAATAATAAAGGTGTTGCCACAAGCAAGGGTGGCTGTAAAAACAGAATCGCCTGACCGATTTTCTACCATTAAAAAAAGCGATGCAATGATGACATCGCAAAAAGTGTCTCGTAAAGTAGAAGGAACGCATGTTACCGAGAAAAAAACACGACGTATATTCAAAAAAGCAGTTGAGGCAGAAGTACAAAGACATCAGCCTTTGCCTGTCCCTGATATCGAGCCTATTCCTGAAATAAAAGGAATTAAGCCACCGATTGAAAAACCAGTAGTCAAAGTAAAATCGGTATCCAAAGAAGAAAATCCTGTTGTTACAGAACCTGTTGCTGAAAGTAATATAGTCAAAAACAAGCAAGACAATAACGTTGATGTAGCCAAGCCAGTCGTATCAATACCACAAAAGCCAAAAACATTTAATAGCGAAACGCTTTACCAACTACAAATAGAACGACAAGAACAGGCAAAGCAAGATTCAGCGAAAAAACTAGCTACACCACCGCCGGTTGTTGCATCCGCTTCACAAAAAAACGGCAAAAAGAAAAAAGAAGATATTATTCGCATTGATCCAAAAGCGGTTTCTGCGCATAAAAAGAAAAAGAAGAGAAGTTTTACTTTTAATCAGGCAATCGAAAAAACATCTGACAGTCAGCAGGTTTTTCACAAACCGACAAAGCCAATCGTTCGCGAAGTAAAAATACCTGAATTTTTATCAGTAACCAATCTAGCACAAGAATTATCGATGAAAAGCGGTGCCATTATCCACAAACTCATGGAAAACGGCATAGAAATATCTTCTGCAAATGATTTGCTCGATAGAGATACGGCTTGGATTATTGTTGAAGAACTGGGGCATATTCCAGTAGAAGCACCTCCCGAAGACGAAAAAGAACTCGACCTTATTAAATGCGATACTGATTCAATCGAATACGAAAGCTGTGCACCAATTGTAACAGTCATGGGGCACGTTGATCATGGCAAAACATCATTATTAGATTATATTCGTAAAGCGCGTGTTGTCTCATCCGAAGCAGGTGGAATCACGCAACACATTGGAGCGTATCGTGTCAACACCTCGTTTGGTCCTGTTTCTTTTATCGACACTCCTGGACATGCCTTGTTTACCGAAATGCGCTCTCGTGGTGCTAAAATTACCAACATTGTTGTGTTGGTGGTGGCGGCAGATGATGGTGTAAAGCCACAAACTATTGAGGCCATTAATCATGCCAAAGCGGCGAATGTGCCGATTGTCGTTGCTGTTAATAAAATTGATAAACCCGATGCCAATCTTGAAAATGTTAAAAGTGAATTGGCGCAACACAATGTATTGCCCGAAGATTGGGGTGGCGATGCCATTGTGATTCCCATTTCAGCACAGACTGGCGAAGGTATTGATAAACTGCTGGATGCTTTGGCAATACAAGCCGAAATTCTTGAACTTAAAGCCCCCGTTAATGTGCCAGCGGTAGGAACAGTGGTTGAATCACGGGTCGATAAAGGTCGTGGCATTATTGCAACAATCATCGTCTCACGTGGCATACTAAAAGTAGGAGATTTTTACTTATGTGGTGCAGATATCGGTCGTATTCGTGCAATGTGGGATTCTTTAAATCCTAAAATTAAAGAAGCACACCCTTCAATGTCTGTCGAAATTCAAGGTCTGTCGAGTGTACCTGCCGCTGGTGAAGAATTAATGGTGGTAAAAGACGAAAAAGCAGCTAAGCATGTTGCTAGTATTCGTCAAGAAAAAATGCGAGAAAAACGTTTGGCAAATACGATTGTTAAATCAGTCTCTTTAGATGCACAATCATTACTTAACGTGATGAACAAAGAAAACAATCAGATTAAAACCTTTAATGTGATTGTTAAAACCGATGTTGAAGGTTCACGAGAAGCCGTCGCAGCGGCACTTGGCAATATAGCAGGTAAAAATTCAAAAGTTAAAGTCATTCATTCTGGTGTGGGGGCGGTAACCGAATCGGATATTTATCTCGCACAAACGGGAGACGGGATAGTCGTTGCCTTTAATGTACGCCCTGATAATCGCGTTCGCAAAGCTGCAGAATCCCGCGGTATAAAAATTATCATCGGCAATGTTATTTATGAGTTGGTTGAAAAAATATTGGCATCCGTGTTAGATACACTACCACCAATAGTTGAAGAAAAAATAACTGGCGTTGCCAATGTACTACAAATATTTAATGTTAGTAAAGTAGGGCAGGTTGCGGGTTGTAGAGTCGAAGAAGGAACGGTTTGTGCTCGAGCATTAGTTAGGCTTGTACGTGACAATGTAAGCGTCTATGAAGGGCGAATTGATTCACTTCGCCATTTTAAAGACGAATCCTCTGAGGTAAAAGTTGGTTCTGAGTGTGGTATATCTATTGCTCGTTTTAATGATATCAAAACAGGTGACAAAATCGAAACATTTGAACGAACAGAAACCGCTTCCGAACTTTAAAAGTTCTAATGTCGAGGCCAGGAGTAAAAAAATCATTTCCGCGACGTTATCGTATAGCCTCGTTAATACATAAATCAATAACCACAATTATTCCTAGTACAATAAACAATGGCATTATAACGATTCGTCGTATTGAACTTAATAACGAACTCAGTACTGCCTTCATTTTTTATGTTTTTACTGGTGAGGACTCTAAAGAAGTTGCTTTATTTTTAACAGAAAATAAAGAAAAATACCGTCATCAATTGGCAAAAAAACTCAATATGCGACGAACGCCCACCCTTGTTTTTATGCACGATGAAGGTGGCTTAGCCGCTGATAAAATGCGAATCTTTTTAGATACAGTGAGCCTTGCTGATATGACGGATAACGAAAACAATAACGAAAACAATAACGAAAACAATAACGAAAACAATATAAGCAAATTATTGCTTAATTTTTCGACCCTAAAACGCTGAGACGTACGAGTTACAGTGTTCGCTTTAGTTTTTCTTTATGAGGAAAATCATAAGGAGGCATTTCAATTGAAACAGGCTGTTCATCTAACAATAGTTTTTTATCGCTATGCGAGGCCGTTGAAGTGCATGCCAAACCAATAAAAGACTGATTGTCAACTGTCACAGCATTAATCAATATTCCTGCCGCTTTATTATCGTTGGTTAATAATTTTTGCCCTGGCATTGGCAAGGTATTGTTTTTTATATTGCCGTAAATAATAACCGCTCGTTTTTTAATTTCGCCCAAATGTTGAAGTCGCGCAATGACTTCTTGTCCAACAAAACAACCTTTGGTAAAATTTATGCCACCAATTAATTCAAAATTAATATGTTGGGGGATATGTGTATCTTGATTATTTTCATCAATCCAAGTAATGCCCTGTTTAATTTCTTGTGCCCACCATTGGTTTTCGTCGGTATTTTTTTTGTCAGTTTGCAACCAATCATGCCGCAAAATTGCATTATCAGTATCATTATCGTTGATTAGCACCAGACAACGGTCGTCTGCCTGTAGGGTCGTAAATAGACCATCATGACTGATGCTTCCTGAAGTCCCCAATATAGTAGAGGCAATGATGTTATTATCGTGCCAAATGCCATACACAGAGCAAGCCAATGGTGTAATACGAACCTTTGCTCTTAAGATAAATTTTTGTAACGCCAAAGTCGTTGTGTTGGAAATGTTTGAACACAATAATACAATAAAAGTATCGCTGTCAGCGGTGCTTTCTGTTTTGGCAATAATGCCATTGGCAATCATTTTTCCTTGACGTGAGCAATAGGCAAAGCGCTGCCATTGTCCAGCGGCTAAGGTTTTGGTATTAATAGAGATTTGCCCTTGTAAAAAAAGAGCAGCGTCTTTGCCCGAAAATTCGAGACAAGTCAGTCGATTAATGCGACAATAAGTAGTCATGAGTTATTCTGTTATTAATAATAGGTTTTTCTTTAAAACATCACATTGTAGTGGTGTTTTATTGTTGTTTGCCGTTACGATAGGGTTGTTATCAACTGTTATTATACCAATTCATATCGGGTTAAAATTGGTAATAGCTTTGATTATTATTATTTCATGGCTTTATCATTATTGGCAAATGTTAAAGCATCTCGGTCGTTACCAAGCTCAAGGCATTGAGTTATTAAAAAATAGAAATGTAAAATTGTACAAACAAGACGGTGAGTTTATTGATAACGGCAACGTTACTAATTTTTTTATATCGACTTGGATAATAACTATTATTGTGCATGGTACACGTCGTTACGTATTATTGGTTTTTCCAATGATGTTATCTGCAGATGAGTATCGTCATTTGCGAATTGGGCTAAAAAGATATTAACCGTTATACACAATAATCATTGGGTAGTTTGCCATGGGAGGAGCCGTCAAATTGTGGTAAATCGTCTGAAATATCGTAAAAATCTGCCTTCTCACCCACAAAGATATGCCCTATTGTTTTTAACGCATGGGATTCATCCAATGAACCTGCGACAATACCAGTGGCTTCATGATGAGTAGGCTCCCAAAACAAGCTAGAACCACATTGTTTACAAAAACCGCGACGGGCAATGGTTGAACTGTCATACCACACAAGCCCAGTTGCATTGGTAATAACAATGTCTTGTTTGTTCGCTTTGGTATGTGCCCCAAAGCCTCCATGTAATCGTCTGCACATACCGCAATGGCAGTTAACCACGTTTCTTTTAAGGTTGCCACGAATTTCATAGCGTACACTGCCACACAGGCAGCCGCCTTTAATCATTGAGTTGGTCATTGTCATTATTCTGTTTTGATGTGGTTGTTGGTGTTGTTTTTGTAAAAAGAGCTGGAGGACAAATTTTTTCAAAGCACAAGGCAATGGTAATGGCTTTAATAACGGTAAAAGAAAAATACAATGATTGATATAAGATTAAATTGGCGATTGAAGTATCTATATCATTAATTTTAAATAGCACTGCATCAAGTAACCAAGGGAAAATACCAAGAATAATATAGAGTTGAATGTGATTTGGTCGGGAGGCTGCCCATGCTTCACTTAATATCATTTTTATACCGATGGCATTTGCGGGCAATGCCAAACAATAGCGGGCTAAAATATAACTACATGGTAAAAATAAATAACGCACCAAGTCATGAAACATTTCTATTTGTGCTTTATCAATCTTGCCATTTTCATCGAAAGTGGGGGCTGTGTAAAAAAACGAACTAAATAGGTAAAGTACAAAAAAGACAGCAAAAATTCGAATATAGATCGAAATATAAATTTTGAATAATGTCAATTTTTTCACATCAATTATTAAAATATTTATCATTGATCGTGGCTTTTTTTTGAGTAAGATCAGATTGAAAATAAAATATGAAATTAATACAGTCAACAATAATTGCATAATCACCAATATCATCGAATTAGAGAGCGAATTATTTTCTTTGACATAAAATGTAGAAAAAGCAATAAAGGCACCAATTGGTAAGCCAAGGAACCCCAACAGAGTTCCCCAATGGCGTGCAAACAAAACAAAGCTGCCAGCAATGATATTAAGAGGTGATAATTTAGATGACATAAATATAATTTTTAAGGCTTACAAAGAAAATTTAAATTAATCATTAAAGTAAAATGAATACACAGATATTAATAGTAATAGTATAATTGAAATATGAACGAAGAATTAAAATTAATTATAGAAAATGCATTTGAGAAACGCACTGAGTTAACTGCTCAAAGTGCACCTATTGAGGTGTGTGATGCCGTTAGTCAAACCTTACAATTACTCGACAACGGACAATTACGCGTTGCCAGCCCAACGGAGGATGGGCAATGGATGGTGCATGAATGGCTAAAAAAAGCCGTTTTACTGTCTTTTCGCTTGACTGATAATGCTGTTGTGCAGGCGGGTGATATACGCTATTTTGACAAAGTGCCGCTGAAATTTTCCAATTACGATGAGGCGGCGTTTAAAGCCATGGGCGCGCGAGTTGTGCCTTCTGCCATTGTTCGTCAAGGTGCGCATATTGGCGCCGATGTCGTCTTAATGCCATCTTACGTAAATATTGGGGCGTATGTTGATAGTCGTACTATGGTCGATACATGGGCAACAGTAGGGTCGTGTGCTCAAATTGGTAAAAACGTGCATTTATCCGGTGGTGTTGGTATTGGCGGTGTTTTAGAGCCCTTGCAAGCAACTCCAACTATTATTGAAGACGACTGCTTTATTGGTGCGCGTTCTGAGGTAGTCGAAGGTGTTATTGTTAAGCGTGGGTCGGTACTGTCAATGGGCGTTTTTATCGGTCAAAGCACCCGTATTTACGATAGACAAACAGGACAAACACATTATGGGGTTGTTCCCGCCGGTAGCGTGGTTGTTCCCGGTTCTTTGCCTTCGTCTTGTGGTAAGTATTCATTGGCTTGTGCTGTTATCGTTAAAACGGTTGACGAAAAAACTCGCTCTAAAACCAGTATTAACGATTTGCTCCGTATGGATTAGGCAAGACCGCCGTATTTAATGACTCACTAAAAAGTCGTTTAATGACTTTGACACGTTGCCATGGCAATTGTAGTATCAAACATGCGGTCAGCAAACCCCATCTCGTTATCATACCATGCCAAGACTTTAACCAAGTTCCCATTGCTTACCATGGTTTGATCGCTATCCAAAATCGAGGATTCGCAACGACCATTAAAATCGGATGAAACAAGGGGTATATCATTTATAGCAAGTATGCCAGCCAGCGGCCCTGCAGCAGCTTTACGCATGGCATCGTTAATGGCTTGTGCGGTGGTGGTTTGAGACAAAGTACAGCTAAGGTCAACCAATGAAACATTCATGGTTGGTACGCGTACTGCAAGTCCCGATAACTTTCCTGCCAAAGCTGGAATAACCAGCCCAATGGCATCAGCAGCACCAGTTTTGGTAGGAATCAATGATTGCGTTGCGGCACGTGCACGGCGAAAATCGCTGTGGGTAGAATCAACCAAACGTTGGTCTCGAGTAAATGAATGAATGGTATTCATTAATCCTGCTTCAATACCAAATGTTTCGTTTAAGACATGTACAACCGGTGCCAAGCAATTGGTGGTACAGGAAGCGTTGGAAACAATTTGCATATTACTACGCAATGCGCTGTGGTTAACCCCATAAACGACTGTCAAATCTACATCTTTAGCAGGGGCAGAAATCAGTACTTTGTTGGCACCGGCGGTTAAATGAGCGGCAGCGGCCTCTCGTTTGTTAAAAAGCCCTGTACATTCCAATACTATATCCACGCCTGTTTCCTGCCAAGGTAAATCTTCTGGATCTTTTATACGCAGATACCGTATGGCTTTGCCATTGATTAGTAAAGTATCATAGCCGTGCGTTTGAATATCGGCATTTAATACGCCGTGAGTGGAGTCGTATTTGAGTAAATGCGCGCTCATTTCAATAGGAGCTGGGGCGTTAACTGCAACGATATTAATATCATCACGTGGATTTTGCACCATTAGGCGGAGTAAGCACCGCCCGATTCTGCCTAAACCATTGATGCCAACGTTAATTTTTTTTATCATTGTTGATTCCTTTTATTTTTTAAATTATACCTTCGAATGGTTGAACCTTTACCCAATCGCCAGCATCTACTCGTCCAACATCATCATCTAATATAATAAAGGCGTTGGCGGCGCTCATCGATGAGAGAATGCCAGATCCTTGATCGCCAGTAACGGTAACGGTGAGATGTCCGTTTGGGCAAGGAGCAAGTACACCACGTTGAAATTCCATGCGTCCGACTTGTTTTTTAAGTTGAGTAGTGGTGCGGGCTTGGTAATACAGTGGGACAGTATCGCTGCTCCGATGGCTGCGTTTCCATAGGGCAGGTGCGACAAATTGATAAAAACAAACCATTACCGATACGGGGTTGCCGGGCAATCCAAAAAAATCGCATTTGCCGATTTTGCCGTAGGCTAAGGGACGACCGGGTCGCATGGCAACTTTCCAAAATAAAACACTGCCACAACTAGCCAATATGTCACGAATATAATCGGCTTCGCCTACCGATACACCACCGCTGGTAATAACTACATCTACCTTTTCGGCTTGAATTTTTGCTATCGTTGCCATGAGTGATTCGCGATCGTCTTTGACGACACCAAAGTCAATCGCCTCAAAGCCCATACGTTGTATCATTGCACGTAGAGTATGGCGATTGGAATCGTAGACATCACCATTTTTGAGTGTTTGTCCGATGGTTTGTACTTCATCACCACTAGAGAAAAAAGCAATTTTTAAACGGCGACGAACGTTAACATTGGCAATGCCCAAAGAGGCGATTAAGCCAATATCAGCTGGTTTAAGCAATTGCCCTGCTGCCAATGCCACATTGCTTTGTTTGATGTCTTCACCTGCAAAACGAAGATGTTGCAAAGAGTATCTCTTGTTATCCGCATAAATAGTAACTGTACCATCATTATGATTGGTGGTTTGTTCTTGTGGCACGATAATGGTGGTGTTGTCTGGTAAGCGTGCACCGGTCATAATCTTTACGCATTCGCCTTTGTCAAAGCCACCTGCAAATGGGTGCCCTGCAAAAGAAGATCCAACTATACGCAGTGTTACGTCGTTTTTATTAACATCGTCAAAATGCGCTGCAAAACCGTCCATAGCAGAATTGTCGTGTCCAGGGACATTAAAAGGAGCGATAATATCATCGGCTAAAACGCGCCAAAGCGCAACTTCAACGGCGCATGATTCTGCTTCTTCGATGGGGCAGATTTGCGATAAGATGTGGTTGCGAGCAGTGTGTACAGGAGTCCAAGTTGTTGTCATTGTTTGTTATGAAGGATTGCCTCCATGGGTTAATTTTTCGGGATTGAGTAGTTTTTTTAATGATTTTTCCGACATGTCGGTGTCTTCCACCGCTACTTCTAATACAGGTCGTTTTTCTTGATAGGCACGTTTGGCAATTTTGGCAGCTGCCAAATAACCAATAACAGGGTTTAATACAGTGACTAAGATGGGGTTTTTGGATAGCGAATGCTGTAAATTATCATCACGCACTGTAAAGGTTTCGATATTTTTGGCAAGCAAGGGTGTGCAATTAGCAAGTAAAGTGATGGACTCTAATAAATTATCGGCAATAACGGGCAACATCACATTTAACTGAAAATTACCGGATTGTCCAGCAATGGTAATGCCTGCATCATTGCCAATGACTCGTGCACAAACCATTGCCACCGCCTCGGGAATAACGGGGTTAACTTTGCCCGGCATAATGCTGCTACCGGGCTGTAGTGCGGGCAGTTCTATCTCGCCTATCCCTGCCAATGGTCCGCTATTCATCCAACGTAAATCATTGGCTATTTTTATCAGTCCAACGGCAAGTGTTTTTAATTGTCCTGACATTTCGACAGCGGCGTCTTGTGTACTTAAACTTTCAAAAAATGAAGCGTTGGGTACAAACAAAACTTTGGTGGCGGCATTGAGTTGTTTGGCAAAGAGCGATGCAAATTTTGGATCGGTGTTAATGCCGGTGCCAACAGCAGTGCCACCTTGAGCAATCATTAATAATCGCTTTTCTGAATCGCGAATGCGTCCGATACCTTTTTTGATTTGTAATGCCCATGCATTTAATTCTTGGCTCATTCTAATCGGCATTGCATCCATTAAGTGAGTTCGACCGGTTTTAATTTTTTTATTGAGTTTTTTGCTTTTTTTGTCGATGGTTTGTGCCAATAGTTGCAGTGACGGCAATAATTTTTTGCGGATTTCCAGTACTGCCGATACGTGAATAGTAGTGGGGATAATATCGTTACTGGATTGTCCCATATTAACGTGGTCATTGGCACTAACGGTCATTTTGCAATGCTTTTCGGCTAACGTTGCCAGTACTTCGTTCATGTTCATATTGGTACTGGTGCCTGATCCAGTCTGAAAAACATCAATAGGAAACTGGTCTAAATGTTCACCGTTCATAATTTCTGTGGCAGACTTAACAATGGCATTGCCAATTTTTTTATTGAGTAATGAAAGTGACATATTGGCTTCGGCAGCACATTTTTTAACCAACGCCAATGCCATAATAAATGACGGTGGCATAGGTTTGCCACTAATGGGAAAGTTATCAACTGCTCGTTGTGTTTGTGCTTTGTAAAGTGCGTGGGCGGGGACGTTTAATTCTCCCATCGAATCTTTTTCTTTTCTGTATTTCATGGTGTTGTTTCCTTTGTGTTTTATTACAGACTATTGGTATTACTTAAAAGTATAAGAATTATAGTACCTAATGCGATACGATACCAGCCAAAAATAGTAAATTTATATTTACTAATAAAGTGCAGTAAGGTTTTAATGGCAACGAGGGCAGAACAAAAAGAGATGAATAAGCCGACTAATATATGCACTATTAATTGTGCATTAAGAATATCGGTATTTTTATAAAGGTCATAAAAAACTGCGGCAAACATTGTCGGCAGTGCGAGTAAAAATGAAAATTCGGTGGCGGTCTTGCGGTTGACACCCCACAACAACCCCCCAATAATAGTAGAGCCAGAACGCGACGCTCCAGGAAATAAAGCGATTGCCTGAAAACAACCAATGGCAAAGGCATCTGAAAATTTCAATGATTCAACGCTGGTAAACCGTTGTTTAATATTGTATCGTTCTACCACGATAATAATGATACCACCTATAATTAGTGCAATGGCAACGGTTTTAACTGAGAACAAGTAGGCTTTGATATAATCATAAAATAACAGTCCCAATACTGCTGCTGGTAAAAAGGCAATGAATAGTTTTATAACAAGGCGGGTGGGTTCGGCTCTGAGTGAATGTTTGGTGGTCACAATGTCAAGTAAGCGCTTGCGATAATGCCAGCAAACTGCCAATATGGCTCCTAACTGAATAACCACTTCAAATAATTTGATGGATTTGGACTCTTCTCCCAAAAAATGAGCTACCACAATAAGGTGACCAGTGCTTGATATGGGTAAAAATTCGGTTAACCCTTCGACAATCCCTAAGAGAAAAACACTTAGCCAACTGATGAGGTTATCATTCATGGTAGGTTAGGCTTTGGGGATATTAATGCCTGTTTGTTTTTGGTATTTACCGGCACGGTCTTTGTAGGAGACTTTGCAATCTTCATCCGACTCAAAAAACAAAAATTGTGCGACCCCTTCGTTGGCATAAATTTTGGCGGGTAAAGGCGTGGTATTGGAAAATTCCAATGTTACATGACCTTCCCATTCAGGTTCGAGTGGAGTTACATTAACGATAATGCCGCAACGGGCATAAGTGGATTTGCCGACACAGATGGTCATAACACGGCGTGGCATGCAAAAATATTCGATTGTTCGTGATAGGACAAAAGAGTTGGGCGGAATAATGCAGTAGTCGCTTTTAATATCAACAAATGATTTTTCATCGAAATTTTTCGGATCAACCACTGTGCTATTTAAATTGGTAAATACTTTAAATTCGGGGGCACAACGCACGTCGTAGCCATAGCTTGATACGCCATAAGAAATAAGCGGCTCTCCGTCTTGATTGCGCACTTGTTTTTCAAAAAAGGGGGTAATCATGCCTTTTTGTGCATGTTCTAATATCCATCTATCTGATTTGATTGTCATAATTTACGCCACTGCTTGTACGAGTTGTTGTATGTTATCTTTTCTTTGGAGTGCATCGCTTAATACGATTTCAAAGTAAGTTGGGTCATGCGGAGTCAAATTTTGTGCTTGACGTGGATAAAGCACATCATACCAACGTGAAATCCAAAATCGAGTGGCAGCAACGCATAGTGCATCGGCAAAATGACGTTTTTCGAGATCACAAAAATGGCGGTGCTGATGGTAGCCAGTTAACAATGCTTTGAGTCGTTTTTCGCAAAAAATTTGTCGTTCAGTATCAAAACACCAATCGCATGCACAAACCGCTAAATCAAAAATAAGATGGTCTTGACCACCAAAATAAAAATCAATAATTGCAGCAATGGTATTGTTTTGCCATAAAACGTTGTTACGAAAAAAATCACAATGCACGGCACCCGATGGCAACGGTAACTCGGTAAACGTGGTGTCTATTCGATGTGCTTGATGCAATAATTGTTGTTGCTCATTTGATAAGGAATCCAGTATTTTTTCCATGCCATCACGCCGCCACCAATAATTCCGTGGGTTTGAATGCTGCAATGTAAAATCAGACGCTGCTAAATGTAATTGGGCTAGGGCTTTGCCAGCAATATAGCAATGGGTGTGATCCGTTTGCATAATGCTAGCACCTTCGACAAATAAAACCAATACACAGGGCTTGCCTTGCCATTCATTGACCACGCCACCCACAGGCGATGGAACGGGCATATTTTTGTGATTTAAGTGCTGCAATAGTGCTGAATAATACTCAACATCAACCCTTGTCCAAAGTTCAAAAATGGTAAAAACATAGTTATTATTGACTCCTTTTACGCGAAAATTGGTATTTTCAATGCCATCTAAAATAGGAACGATGTCAATCAAATCTAGCTCAGGGTAATTAACCTGAGCCCATTGCAAAAAATCGTCCTTAGAAACAGCGGTGAATACAGCCATAATTTTAATAAATTGGGTAAAACCCTTATTATATGGAATAATTGGGCATCACTAGAAATATATGACAATAAAAAGAAAGGTTTAATAACGATGTGTAAAAAAGGAGAGATGAAAGCGCTGTCTAAACTCATTTGGGTAGATTTAGAAATGTCCGGACTGTCTCCAGAAAAAGATGTCATATTGGAGGTGGCAATTATCATTACCGATAAATATCTCAACGTTGTTGCCGAGCCCGAATCGTGGGCAGTTTATCAGCCAGATTCGGTATTAGACAATATGGACGCATGGAATACCAATACTCATACAAAAACAGGTCTGATTGAACGGTGCCGCCAATCCAAAGAAAACACCAAAGCCGTCGAAAAATCGGTTATAAAATACCTAAAAAAACAAATCGATAAAAAGGTATCGCCGATTTGTGGTAACAGTATTTGTCAGGACCGCCGATTTTTAGCAGTGCATATGCGAGAATTCGAAGACTATTTTCATTATCGTAATTTGGATGTATCATCGTTTAAAATCATCGCCCAAATTTACGCGCCGTCTTTGTTTAATAAAGTAAAAAATCGTAAAATTGGCAATGAAGCCGCTGTGCATAGTGCGGTTTATGATATCCAAGCCTCTATAGATGAAATGCAAATTTATATTGATGACTTTTTAAAAATTGATGACATCACATCGCTAGATGAGTAACATAGTGCATAAGTTTGATGCACAAAAAGGCCAAGCAGGGCTCATTATTTTTTTGTGTTGTGCATGTGTGTTTTTTTCGGTAACGATGTTTTTCAGTTATGTACTGGAAGAAAAAAAATCTTCTAATCATTTATCGAAATCCTCTATTCAGGCGAAGACTTTAATCATACAAAAGAATAGGGGCAATCAATATGTTGTTGAAGGGTATATTAATGACGAAAAAGTGGTTTTTTTAGTCGATACAGGAGCAACAGAAGTGACAATTCCAATAACGTTTGCCCAACGTATTGGGGTACCAGATCTAGAAAAAACAACTGTAACAACAGCTTCTGGCAAGATTACTGGTTATCAAACAAAAATTGCTCGTCTAGAAATAGGTAATTTTCTTTTTGAAAATATCTCGGCGGTGGTGGTTCCTAACACATCGGTATCAGATGACGTGCTTGTGCTGTTGGGAATGAATGTATTACAGGAACTCGAAATCATGCTGAGCAAAGGCAAAATGACATTGAAAGTACCATCGCCTAGCTGATTTATTTTTATTTTTGGGTTACAATATGTTAAAGTATCTCAGAAGAAGCAAATACGGAAAAAAGCAAGACAATAGGACAGATTATGAAAACAGATTGGGACGCTATTTTATCGGGCGAAAATGCAGATTATATTGAGCAAATACGGTTGCGTTATTGTGATGATCCAAAATCGGTGGACGCTTCATGGCAGCAGTATTTTCAGCAAGATAACGATACCACTGCTTCACATCAGCCAGTCATTGATTCTATTGTTGAACGGGCGTATCGTAAGCCATCATCATCGGTTGCAGTAGGTAGTGTTGGCGATAATACTGCCTATGCCAAAAAACAAAGTCAAGTCAGTGCACTTATTACGCGTTACCGTATGTTGGGCGTGCGTGAATCCAAAATTAACCCTTTACAGTATGACATCGTGGAGCAAAGTCGTTTGAATTTATCGTTATTTGATTTGAGCGAGCAAGATCTAGGCACTGTTTTCCATACTGATATTCCGGGCATGGAATTTTCTACTTTACAAAAAATAACCGACCACATGAACCAAGTGTACTGTGGTACTATCGTCCCAGAGTTCATGCATATTTCGGATGATGAGCAACGACACTGGTTGCTTGAACATTTTGAAAAACCGCACGCCGACAGTAGCAAAGAAGAAAAAATTCGCTTATTAGAGCGTTTAAACGCGGCGGAAGCACTCGAAAAATACTTGCATACTCGATTTATCGGACAAAAACGTTTTTCACTAGAAGGGGGTGATTCTCTCATTCCTTTAATTGATACTTTATTATCTGAAGCGGGTGACGATGGTGTGGTCGAAACCGTTATTGGTATGGCACACCGCGGTCGTTTAAATGTGTTGGTTAATATATTGGGTAAGCAACCCAATGAATTATTTATGGAGTTTGAAGGAAAGCATGCGGTCAACAGAGGTTCGGGTGATGTTAAATACCACATGGGTTTTTCTAGTACACTAAAAACCACTACTGGCGTTATGCATTTAGCATTGTCGTTTAATCCTTCCCACCTCGAAATTGTCAGCCCAGTTATTGAAGGCTCGGTTCGCGCCCGTCAAGATCGTCGCAACGACATCAAGCGAAACAAAGCATTTTCTATCCACGTGCATGGTGATGCCGCCTTTGCAGGGCAAGGAGTGGTCATGGAAACGCTTAATTTTTCGCAGGCAAAAGGCTATAAAACGGGCGGTTCTATTCATGTTATCGTCAATAATCAAATCGGCTTTACCACGTCATCGCCCGATGATGCTCGTTCCACTTTTTTCTGTACTGATATTGGTAAAATGGTCGAAATCCCTATCATCCATGTTAATTGTGATGATTTACTGGCGGTGTCATATGCCGCTAAAACGGCTTTTGCCTTTAAACAAAAATTTGGTGTTTGCGTTATAATCGATTTGGTTTGCTTTAGACGTTTGGGTCATAACGAACAAGACGAACCGCTAATGACACAACCGCTTATGTACCATAAAATTGCCGAACACCCCGGTTCGCTAGCGATTTATGCCAACCATCTGATTCAAGAAGGTACGATTACCCAAGACCAGCTAAAGGAAATAAAAGCACAGTATCGTCAGTGTTTAGACGAAGGAGTATCAGTTAACCCTTTGTCGATACCCACCAAAAAAAGCACGTTGATAGATTGGTCATCTTACAGCCACGGCAATGAAAAATGGGATTGGACACCCAAAGAGATTGTATCGGTTAAAACACTGAAAGCATTGGGAAAAAAATTATCCACTATTCCCGATGGCTTTGAGCCACATGCCAATCTAAAACGCTTGGTGCGCCAACGCCGTGATATGGCAGAAGGCAATCGCCCACTGGATTGGGGAATGGCAGAAAATTTATCGTATGCCAGTTTATTGACAGAAGGGTATCGCGTGCGTTTATCAGGGCAAGATTGCGGACGAGGAACATTCTCTCACCGACATGCGGCATGGCACGACCAAAAACGCGCTAAACGCGATGGTGGTAGTTATGTGCCACTTCGTCATCTGTCTAAAAAGCAAGGCAACTTTCTGGTTATCGATTCCATCTTATCCGAAGAAGGCGTTATGGCTTTTGAGTACGGTTATGCCACTACATTGCCCGAAGGGCTCGTTATATGGGAAGGTCAATTTGGCGATTTTGCCAATGGTGCACAAGTGGTGATAGACCAGTTTATTACTTCAGGTGAATCAAAATGGGGGCGGTTGTGTGGGTTAACCCTATTGCTACCACATGGCTTTGAGGGACAAGGCCCTGAGCATTCCTCAGCCCGATTAGAGCGTTATCTACAATTATGTGCAGAATACAATATTCAAGTATGCGTGCCCTCTTCTCCATCACAAATATATCATCTATTGCGCCGTCAGGTATTACGCAGTAGCCGAACCCCTTTAATTGTTATATCCCCCAAAAGTTTATTGCGCAATCCCGATGCTGTATCAAGTCTAGAAGATCTGTCTACAGGACGGTTTGAAGCAATCATTGGTGAAACAGATAGCGATATTCGCGTCAAAGACGTTAAACGGTTGGTCTTTTGTTCGGGCAAAATTTATTACGAATTACGTAACGCCAGGCGTATAAAAAAACAGACCGATGTTGCATTATGTCGTATAGAGCAGTTGTATCCTTTTCCACACAAAAGCATTGAAAAACAAATTGCCAAGTATAAAAATGCCAATACTGTTGTTTGGTGTCAAGAAGAACCGGGCAACCAAGGGGCATGGCATCGAATATTCCATTATTTGAATCGTCATGTACGCGAAGGACAGCATTTAACCTACGCCTTACGGCGTTCTTCTGCATCGCCTGCCGTTGGTTTTGCCGATGTTCACAAACGTGAACAACAAGAAGTCATTGATGCGGCATTAGATATCAACTCCATCGTATAAAAAAATAGGAAGAAAATATGATAGAAATTAAAGTACCTGAATTATCCGAATCAGTTTCTGAAGCTGCTTTATTGGATTGGAAGAAAAATGTTGGTGACAGCGTTGCCGAAGGTGATGTTTTGGTAGAAGTTGAAACCGATAAAATAACAATGGAAATCTATGCCGCCTGTGATGGTGTATTAGAAGCCATTTATATCAAAGCAGGAGCGTCGGTAAAAAGCGGCGAGTTATTAGCGCATGTTAAAAAAGGTGCTAAAGCCGAACCTGCTAAAGCCGAACCTGCTACACCGATGCCAGCAGCCGTTGCCACCGATGCCGTTAAAGCCATGCCATCGGCTAAAAAAATAGCCGCCGAAAAAGGCGTGGCATTGGCTAGCATTAGCGGCAGTGGTAAAGGTGGGCGTGTGACCAAAGGCGATGTTCTCAATGCCAATACCAGCACCAGCAATAAAGATACATCATCCGCACCGATACAGTCGGCAGCCGTTGGCAACCGCGCTGTTCATCGTGTGCCAATGAGTAAATTGCGTACTCGAATTGCCGAGCGTTTATTAGAATCACAACAACAAACAGCCACCTTAACCACATTTAACGAAGTCAACATGAAAGCGGTGATGGACTTGCGGGCGAGTTATCGTGATACATTTGAAAAAAAGCATGATATTAAACTGGGTTTTATGTCATTTTTCACCAAAGCCACTGTTGCAGCGTTAAAAGAATTTCCAGTGATTAATGCATCGGTTGAAGGCAATGACATCGTCTATCACGAATACTATGACATCGGTGTTGCTGTTTCTACTGGACGTGGTCTTATCGTGCCTGTTCTTCGTGATGCCGATTCGGCGTCGATGGCAGATATTGAAAAAGGCATTGCCGACTTTGGACAACGTGCCAAAACAGGCAGGCTTCGTTTGGACGAAATCACTGGCGGTACATTTTCTATCACCAACGGTGGTGTCTTTGGTTCGATGTTTTCAACCCCTATTATTAACCCACCGCAAAGTGCTATTTTAGGCATTCATGCAACCAAGGAACGCGCTGTTGTCGAAAACAACGAAATCGTCATTAGACCGATGTGTTATTTTGCGTTGTCCTACGATCACAGAATTATAGATGGGCGAGAGGCCGTACAATTTTTGGTTGCCATCAAAAATGCCATTGAAGACCCCTCACGATTATTGCTGGAAATCTAATTTGCAGACAGCACGGCAGGCAAGCGTACGCAATAGTTCCGAATTACGATTGTATTATCAAAAAGGTAAGACGACGAGTGATTGCTCTGAAAATTACCTCGGCAACCACTGGCATAGCCGCAAACTTATCCAATGTTATGCGTTGGGTAAAATAATTTCATTAATCTCTTGAAAAGATAAAATTAATCCTTATATTAGGAATGCTTACATAATATAAGCATGTAATTTTCAATCATGATACAAGGAGAATAAACTATGAAAACTAAAATTCGTCCTCTACACGATCGCATTATTGTGCGTCGCCTAGAAGAAGAACGCACCACCGCAAGCGGTATTGTTATCCCCGATTCAGCAACCGAAAAACCTGACCAGGGTGAAGTCGTTTCAGTGGGTAATGGAAAAATCAAAGACGACGGAAGCGTTCGTCCGTTGGCCGTTAAAAAAGGTGACAGAGTATTGTTTGGCAAATATGCTGGAACTTCCGTAAAAATTGACGGTAGTGAATTGCTTGTCATGCGTGAAGATGATGTCATGGCTGTTTTTGAGTAATAATTAACAGATAACTATTTATAAAGGAGTAAAAAATGTCAGCAAAAGATATTAAATTTTCAGATGAGGCACGCCGCGGTATTCTTAACGGCGTTAACCGCATTGCCGATGCCGTTAAAGTTACATTAGGACCCAAAGGTCGTAATGTCGTAATAGAACGTTCGTTCGGCGCCCCAACCATCACTAAAGATGGTGTTTCCGTTGCCAAAGAAATCGAACTAGAAGACAGAGTCGAAAACATGGGCGCACAAATTCTTAAAGAAGTTGCATCCAAAACATCCGATGTAGTCGGTGATGGCACCACCACTGGTACCGTTATTGCTCAATGCATCGTTAACGAAGGCATGAAATACGTTGCCGCCGGAATGAACCCAATGGATCTTAAGCGTGGTATCGACAAAGCGGTTGAAGTCGCTGTCGAAAACCTTCGTAAAATTTCTAAAGAATGTCGTACACGTACCGAGATAGCTCAAGTGGCTAGTATTTCTGCAAACTCTGATGCCTCTGTTGGCCAGATAATTGCCGAAGCAATGGACAAAGTCGGTAAAGAAGGTGTTATCACCGTCGAAGATGGTTCTGGTTTGCAAAACGACCTAGACATCGTTGAAGGTATGCAGTTTGATCGTGGTTATACCTCACCTTATTTCATCAACCAACCCGAGCGTCAGATTGTTGTTTTGGATAATCCTTTGATTTTAATCCATGACAAAAAAATCTCTGCTATTCGTGATATTTTGCCAGTTTTGGAACAGGCTGCTAAAGCCGGTCGTCCATTAATGATTTTGGCTGAAGACATTGAAGGAGAAGCATTGGCAACTTTAGTTGTAAACAACATGCGTGGCACCTTAAAAGTATGTGCTGTTAAATTGCCTGGTTTTGGTGATCGTCGCAAATCAATTTCTGAAGACATCGCTATTTTGACCAAAGGTCGTGTTATCTGTGACGAAATCGGTCTTTCCCTAGAAAAAACCACGATGGAAGATTTAGGACAAGCCAAACGCATCGAAGTCGGTAAAGAGAACACCACTATTATTGATGGCAAAGGCTCTAAAAAAGAAATCGCTGCTCGTGTCGAAACCATTCGTGCACAAATCGAAGAAACCAATAGCGATTATGACCGCGAAAAATTGCAAGAGCGTGTTGCTAAGCTTTCTGGCGGTGTTGCTGTCATTAAGGTTGGTGCTGCCACCGAAGTTGAAATGAAAGAAAAGAAAGCACGCGTCGAAGATGCATTGCATGCCACACGTGCCGCTGTCGAAGAAGGCATCGTTGCTGGTGGTGGTGTTGCGCTTATTCGTTCTGTCGCGACTGTTGGTAAAATCAAAGGTGATAATGACGATCAAAATGCAGGTATTCGTATTGTTGAGCGTGCGTTGGAATCTCCATTGCGTATGATTGTTGAAAACGCTGGTGAAGAATCCTCTGTCGTTGTTAATAAAGTCAAAGAAGGCACTGGTAATTTTGGCTACAATGCAGCCACTGGTAAATTTGGCGATATGATAAAAGATGGTGTGTTGGATCCAACCAAAGTTACTCGTTCTGCTTTGCAAAATGCAGCCTCTATTGCTTCTTTGGTATTGACAACCGATGCTGTTATTGTTGATGCACCTAAAAAAGATGCCGGTGCTCCAATGCCCGGTGGTATGGGTGGTATGGGTGGTATGGAAGGCATGGGAATGTAATCCAAGGCTTTGCCTTTTTACTAAAAACCCGCACTTTTGTGCGGGTTTTTAAATATCGCATGATCCCTATCATTTCTATATAGGCAGCAGAGATTTGCTGTAAAATGATATGGACTTTTTATGAAAAACCTCATAAAAATTAACTTATTTTAATCAGGAAAATCTATGTCAGATAACATTACAAATATTGCCACTAATTTAGATAAAACACATATTTGGCACCATCTTACACAACATAAAAAATTTGAATCCAGCGATCCGATTGTTTTTGTCGAAGGCAAGGGCATGCGTCTGCGTGATACGAATGGTAAGGAGTATCTTGATGCTGTTTCGGGTGGTCTGTGGACGGTTAATGTTGGGTATGGTAGAGAGAGTATTGCCAATGCAGTGCGCGATCAATTAATAAAAATGAATTTTTATTCCAACGCGATGGGCACTATCCCTGCTGCAGAATTTGCTGAGAAATTAATTCAAAAAATGCCCGGCATGAGTCGCGTTTATTATTCTAATTCTGGATCCGAAGCAAACGAAAAAGTTTATAAGATGGTTCGCCAAATTTCAAAAATTAAACATGGCGGCGGTAAATATAAAATTCTTTATCGCGAGCGCGATTATCATGGTACCACTATTGCTAACTTGGCATCTGGTGGACACCCAGAGCGTGTAAGCCAATACGGGCCATTTCCTCCAGGATTTGTCGAGGTGCCTCATTGTTTAGAATACCGCAATCAATACGGTGTAGATAATAATTATGGAATCCGTGCGGCAGATGCCATTGAAGAAGTCATTTTAAAAGAAGGTCCCGATACAGTCGGTGCTATTGTACTCGAAACCATAACGGCAGGTGGTGGCTGTATTTTGCCTCCTGAAGGCTATTGGCAGCGTGTGCAAGAGATTTGCAAAAAATATAATGTACTGTTACATTTGGATGAAGTTGTTTGTGGATTTGGACGGCTGGGTACGTGGTTTGGTTATCAGCAGTTTGACATTAAGCCTGATTTTGTGACCATGGCAAAAGGCTTGGCTTCGGGTTATGCCGCCATTGCTTGTATGGTTACCACCGAAGAGATATTTAATTTTTTCAAGTCAACTCCTGATGATCCTATGAGTTATTTTCGTGATATTTCTACTTATGGTGGTTGTACGGGCGGCACCGCCGCTGCCTTGGCAAATATGGCAATTATCGAAGAAGAAAACCTCTTGGATAATTGCAAAAAAATGGGCGAGTATCTCTTAGAGCAATCGAATAATCTTTATGCCAAGCATTCAATCATTGGTGATGTCAGAGGACGTGGTTTGTTTGTTGGTTTAGAATTAGTCGTTGACAGAGAAACCAAAGAACCATTACCAGAAATAAAAGTCGCTGCTGTACAGGGGCATTGCATGAGCAATGGTGTTATTATTGGAGGCACGAATCGCAGTTTGCCAGGCTATAACAATACTCTATTGTTTAGTCCTGCATTAATTGCCACCAAAACCGATATAGACCAAATTATTACCGCTGTTGACAATGCGTTAACCGATCTTTTTACGTAATTTATCGCTTGAATCTATAAATAGCAACAGCTTCATACCAATATCATACTGATTTATAAATAAACAGAAAGGGTATGAATTGGAAAAAAGTAATCAATTAACACGCAATAACTTTATTTATTTGTGTATTGCCTCCTATTTGTTGGCAATAGCGTATGGTGTTACTTTTTTATTATCTTTATTGGTTAGCGAAAGAGGGGGGAATGACGCCACGACTGGATTAATTATTTCTATTGCTACCATTGGCACTATTTTATTGATCATTATTACCGGTCATATTTCTGATAGGATCGGTATTATAAAATCCATCGTTGTTTTTGGTTTTTTATTAAGTCTATCAAATATTGGTTTTGCATTGAGTAGTCAGGCCAATTATATGATGATAATTTTTGGATTTATGTTGGGTATGGGCTGGGGTGTTTTTTATACCTTAGGTCCTATTTTAGTGGCATCAGTGGCAGGTAACAAAGAAAGAACCCGTTGCTTTACGCTATTATCTGGCTCTATTATGTCGGGTATTGGCACAGGGCCTTTGTTGGGGCGGTTAATGTCTTGGCTTAATTATGAAATCAGCACGGCTTTTTTATTATCCGCACTCACCAGTTTTTTTGGTGCGTGTATTTTTTGGACTTTAAACAAACGGTTTAAAACCCACACTGTAAAAGTAACATCAAGCCGATTGTCTATTAAATCAATCTGCGAAATAAGCAAGAGCAAGGCACTGTTTTCTATTATTATGGTGGGGCTTGGTGGTTGTATTTTTGGCGGTCTTTCAAGTTTTCAAACAACTTATGCTGCTACTAGAGGGTTTGATTATGTTTTCTTTTTTCTGGGCTTTTTATTAACTGCAATATCAAGCCGATTGTTTCTTGCAAGCTATGTTACTTACTTTAACCCATTTTTAGCGGCTTTTGTATTAACACTGGTAATGGTTATTTCGATGGTGCTATTTTTGATTATTGAACACAGTGTAGTGCTTTATATCACCGCTTCCATCTTATTGGGCTTTGGTTATGGGCTGACTTATTCGGTGATTAACGCATTGGCTGCCAACGAAGCACCAGAACAATGGGTTGCCCAATCACTTTTATTATTTAGTTTATCGTATTTTATTGGTATTTTTGGCTTTCCTTTAATTGCAGGTCAACTTATTGTTGAATTTGGTATTGACAGCTTATTAATCAGTTTATTGGTCATCGCTGTCGTTAACAATTTAACAGCGGTTTATAGAATCATAAACACGCATTATTTCTGAATGAAAGGGCGAAAATATATTGTGCCAGATTGCGTATTCTATACTTTGGCGGTGATAGAATTGCGACTATGTTACGACGTATTTTAATACTAATTACCTTCTTGCCATTTGTATTTTCTAGTGCTGTTGCTCAGACTGCCGATAAAAAGAAAGCGTTGGACGAACTTTTCAAAGTCTATAGTGCTGAATCGGGAAATATTTTAGATATTCGAATATTACAAAATGCGTTTAACCGTGAGGTTGTTTCTCGCTCAATTAAGATTTTAAAAAAGCAGGATAGCTTGCCAGGTTATGGCGAGGGGCATATTGATGTCTATGAATTTTCTGATTACCAATGTGGTTATTGCCGTCGTATGTTTCCGATTTTGCAAAAATATGCCGACTTAGGGCGAATTCGAGTGCATGTTATCGAACTTCCTTTACTAGGTCCTGATTCCGAAAAGGCAGCACAATACGCATTGGCAGCACACGAGCAAGGCAAGTTTGCTTTGTTTCATTCCAATTTAATGAATAACAATAACCGCCCAACAATCGAAATAATAAAGAAAATGATGGTAAAGGCGAATATTGATATTGTCCGTGCCGAAAAATTTGTGAATAACGGCGAAGCAGGAGATGGATTTGACACCAGTTTTAGCCTAGCGACTTTATTAAATGTTAGAGGCACGCCATCGATGGTGATTAATGGCGAAGTTTTTTATGGTGCTATTACTGAAGAAGATTTTTTACTGACTATTGATACACTACAGTAGAGTGCTAGTTGGATACAGATAACACGCAAATAGCCAGAATTGCTGTTGATGCTCGATATTACGGGCTTTTTGATTACAAAATAAAAAAGCAAGACGATATAATTGGACGTCGTGTTTGTGTGCCGTTTCGTGGAAAAACAATCGTTGGTTTGGTGTTGGAAACCACCGATTTTTCGACCGTTAATAAAGATAAAATCAAGGCAGTTGAAACAGTTTTTGATGACATTCCTGCATTGCCATCTGAAACCATCGCCCTCATTCGGTTTTGTTCTGAGTATTATCATTGGCCCATTGGCTTAGTGGTAGCGGCTATTTTGCCGTCGGTACTGCGCCGAACCAAAAGTTTTCATTTACAGCCAGCTTATCGCTTGACCAATAAAAAGCCAGTTGCTGAATCATTGCGCATAACGTCCAATATAAAGAAGCTGCTAGCCTTGTTTTTGGCAAATGAGACATTGTCAATGGCGGCTATTAAAAGCGTAGTGGCAAGCCCTAAATTAGCTATAGAACGATTGCTCGCCAGCGGTACGATTGAAAAATGTCGATTATTGCCGTCGTTGCCAGAGAATCTCATCACCGAGACATTACAACTAACCGACCAACAAAATAAAGCGGTGGCAGCGACAGTCTTGAAAGGGTTTGTGCCACATTTATTATTTGGTGCAACTGGCAGTGGTAAAAGTGAGGTGTATTTTAGATTAATACAGTCGGTGCTTGAAAAAAAACAACAAGCCTTAATATTAACGCCCGAAATCCATCTGACGCCACAAATTGAAGAAAAATTACGTCATCGTTTTTCTAAGCATCGGTTGGTGGTCTTGCATAGTGATCTTAGCGATAGCGAACGAGCACGGCGATGGTTAATGGCGTTAATGGGAGATGCGGATATTGTGTTGGGTACCCGCCTTGCTGTATTTACGCCAATGCCGCGTTTGGGCATTATCATTGTTGATGAAGAACACGATGAGTCATATAAACAACAAGCATATTTTAGTTTTTCGGCGGTACAGGTAGCAGTGTGGCGTGCCAAACAAAACAGCATACCTTTTATTGCAGGTTCGGCAACGCCATCGCTCGAATCATATCAAAAAACAATAGAAAAAAAATGGCAATTGCTACGTATGCCCGAACGTTTGCACAATGCAACCACTGCAAAACTAACATTTGAACTAATCGAAGAAAACGCCGCATTGGATTTTCATGGTATGCAACCGTCTTTTATAAAGCGTTTAAAAGAATGCGTGCAAAACGGTAACCAAGCTCTAATATTTATAAATCGCCGTGCTTATAGCCCAGTTATCATGTGTCAAAATTGCGATAAAACAGAAGGATGTCAACGCTGTAGCACCACCATGACCGTACACAAACGACGAGGTCTATTGGCTTGTCATTGGTGTGGCTATGAAAAAGAAATTCCCATCGCATGCTCATCGTGTCGAGGCAAGATGAGCTTTTTAGGCAGTGGCACGCAACGGATAGAAGAAGCGGTGTTAAAACTTTTCCCCACTGTATCAACATTGCGCTTGGACAGTGATATAGCCACGCCTGAAAGTATTACCGATAGCGTTTATAACCGTTATCAGCTACTCATTGGCACCCAAATTATTGCCAAAGGGCATAATTTTCCGGGGTTGGCTTTGGTTGGTATTTTAAACGCCGATGCAGGTTTATTGGCAACCGATTTACGTTCCGAAGAACGATTATTTGCTTTATTATCACAAGTCATAGGGCGAGGCACTCGCAACCCCAACGGTTGCCATGTTATGATACAAACCGCTTTTCCCAATCAACCTTTCTTCAAAGAACTCATTAGCGATAATGTAGAAACCTCTTGGCAACGCCAATTGGATAATCGCCAGCAAGTACAAATGCCGCCATTTGGACATCTCGCATTATTGCGTGCCAGAGACAAAAACTTAAGCAAACTCGATAAGTTTATGCACGATGCGGTCAGGATTACAAAATCTGTATCAAAAAAAGTGATGATTTTCGACCCTGTTGTTCCACCCATTGAAAGGGTTAATAATTATTATCGTAAGCAATTATTACTACATTCAAAAACTCGATCGGCGTTGCATAACACCGTTCATCAGGCCATACCGTTATTGCCTAATACTGTACATTGGGCAGTTGATATTGATCCTAAAAATTTTTCTCATAGCAACGACTAAGCAATGGAAAGAAACACTGAAGATTTAACCGTAGGCAACATACGTTTTCATTTAAAACGTATGATTATCCCTGCGTCCATTGCGTTTTTATGCCACACTATTTATAACATGACCGATGCCTTTTTTGCCAGTTTATTAGGCACAGAGGCACAAGCAGGACTGGCTTTTTCGTTTCCGATTTATTTTATTTTATTGTCTTGTTGTATTGGTGTTGGGCAATCG
Source organism: Gammaproteobacteria bacterium (assembly GCA_965243565.1). GTDB lineage: Bacteria > Pseudomonadota > Gammaproteobacteria > Tethybacterales > Persebacteraceae > CBDEVH01. The sequence goes on along the minus strand of OZ251571.1, from coordinate 1,224,874 downwards.
GTTACCGCCAATATCGGCAATGCATTGGGCATTAAACGCCCGAAAAGAGCCGCTCATTTATTGGTGCAATCAAACTACTTGGCCATTGGCACTGCTTTTTTTCTGTGGTTACTTATTGTTCCACAAATACCGTATTTAATTGAAATAATGGGCGGGCAGGGCGATGCCAAGCAATATGCTGAAGACTACAGTACAATTATATTATTAGGCTGTCCTTTCATGTTGTGGTCAACGCTAGCCAATAGTGCTTTGCAAGCCGTTGGCAATACCCGTTCTATGCGCAACGTGCATATTTTTGCCGTTTTTCTTAACATAATATTAAACCCAATTTTAATGTTTGGTTTGTTAGGAATGCCGGCATTGGGCATAAAAGGACTTGCATTGGCGACCATTATATCGCAGCTAGTCGGTTGCCTTTATTTAGCCAAACAAACCATCAAAATAGAGTTCATTTCGCACTGGCATCTTCGTTTTATAGTGCCTTCCTTGATTCATTTATGGCTATTGGTTCGTCAGTCAATAGCACCCACAGCAAGAATGCTGGGCATTGGCGGATTTTTTTTCATTATCACAGCAACAGTGGGTGCGTTGGATGTTTCAGCGGTTGCTGCTTATGGCATTGCTTTGCGAATCGAACAACTATTTTTGCTACCAACCATCAGCCTAGAAATAGCTTTGCTAAGCTTTGCCAGTCAAAACTTAGCTGCCCATAAGTACAAAAGAACCACATTAGCGTATGATGAATCGCTTCGTTATGGAATGATATTAATGAGTTTGGGGGGGGGAATGATGCTGTTTGGTGGTTATTTTTTCATGAGTTTATTTACCGATGATGAAACAGTACGTCAGCATGGCACGTATTATCTTTGTATTGCAGCAGCAGTTGGTATGCTTTATGTCGTCATCAATACAGCCGGTGCGGTTTTGTTGGGGGCACACCAAATAAAAAACATAATGATAGTCAGTGTCATGCGGTTAATCATAATTCCTACTTTATTCATAGGTCTATTTATTCACATCTTAGATGGTGGTGTTACCGAAATTTGGATAGTGATATTATTATCCAACATTTGGGCGGCTTGGTGGACGGATAAAAAATGTCGATTATTATTAAAATCAGGGCGTTAAAAAAATGATAATTCTTATTGTATAGACAGAAAAAAAAGGTTATAATAATCGTCTAAAAGTGTTGTAAATATGCGGTAATGTATAAGCCTTATTGTTACTATTATTTGTAACATAAATTATAAATTTAAGAAAGGTTGATATATGACTAAAATGACGTCGAGTGAAGCATTTGTCGAAACATTGGCTGCACATGGTGTAGATACGGTTTTTGGCATCGTTGGTTCTGCATTTATGGATGCGTTAGATATTTTTCCGGCAGCAGGTATTCGCTTTGTCCCCAATGTACACGAACAAGGATCTGCCCATATGGCAGACGGTTATTCACGAGCCAGTGGTAAACATGGTGTTTGTATTGGTCAAAACGGTCCTGGTGTTACCAACTTTGTTACTGCCGTAGCAGCCGCTTACTGGGCGCATTCCCCTGTGGTTGTTCTCACACCCGAAACAGGCTCTATGGGTATTGGCTTGGGAGGTTTCCAAGAAACAAACCAGTTACCTGTTTTTTCGCAAATTACCAAATTTCAGGCACATATTAATCGTTCTGAACGTATTGCCGAACTAACTTCTCGTGCTTTTGATTTATCCATGATCGAGCGCGGACCGGCTCAAGTTAATATCCCACGTGACTATTTTTATGGTGAACACGATTACAACATTCCAAGCCCCATGCAGTATGGGAAACTAATGGGTTCTGAGCGTGAAGTTGCACAAGCTGTTGAGATTATTGCAAACGCAAAATTCCCAATTATTATTGCTGGTGGTGGTTTGGTCATGGGCGATGGTGTTGACGAATGTGTGGCATTGGCTGAAGCATTGTCTTGTCCCGTTGTTAACAGTTATTTGCACAATGATTCATTTCCTGCCAATCATCCTCTATGGGCTGGTTCTTTGGGTTATCAAGGTTCCAAAGCCGGCATGAAACTCCTTATGCAAGCCGATGTTGTCATTGCTTTGGGCTCACGCTTAGGACCCTTTGGCACATTGCCACAGCATGGATTGGATTACTGGCCAAAAAATGCCAAAATTATTCAAGTTGATACTGATCATCGTATGCTTGGTTTGGTTAAAAACATCGATGTTGGCATTCAAGGTGATAGCGGTGTTGTCGCCAAATCTATCAAAGAAAAACTTATTGCCGCAGGGCAATCTGTCGCTTGTTTGGAAAATAAAGACAATCGCTTGAAAACCATTAGCCGAGAAAAAGAAGCATGGGAATCCGAACTTGACGATTGGACATCAGAATCTGACGAATGGAGTAAATCCATATTACAAGACGACTTTAATTCCAACCGTTTGCATCCACGTCAGGTGCTTCGTGCACTCGAAAACGCTATGCCTGAAGACGCTATGGTATCCACCGACATTGGTAATATCTGTTCTGTGGCTAATAGTTATTTACGTTTTAACAAACCAAAGAGCTTTTTTGCAGCCATGAGTTTTGGCAACTGTGGTTATGCATTGCCAACCATTATGGGCTCTAAAATGGCACGTCCTGATCGTCCTGCTGTTTCCTATACAGGTGATGGTGCTTGGGGCATTAGCTTTGGTGAACTCTTAACTTGTATGCGTGAAGATGTACCTGTTACAGCCGTTGTCTTTAATAACCAGCAATGGGGTGCCGAAAAGAAAAACCAAGTTGACTTTTACGGTACTCGTTTCTTGGGATCAAACATTAAACCTACCAGTTGGACTGACATCAGCAAGTCGATGGGTGCTCATGCTGAAAACATCACTGAGCTATCTCGTGTGGGTGATGCTTTGGCAGAAGCCTGTGAAGCACAGAAACAAGGTCGTACAACTGTACTCGAAATTCAAGTAACACGCGAATTAGGCGATCCATTCCGCCGTGATGCACTAAAGCATCCCGTTCGTTTGCTTGAAAAATACAAAAATTTTGAGTAATAAAAAACCACTCATCCTCCTTCCTGAAAAGGAGGATGAACGAGTTATTGCCGCTGTGCGGCATCTTTCATCTTCTCAATTGGCAACTCCTGTTTTTATATCGGTAGCAGGAAATTCTGATATTAATCGTATTCGTAGCATTAAAATCAATCCCGATGATTATGCCGATTTATTGCGGAAATCCTACCTACCAAAAATAACTCTGACCGACGAAGAGATTAGCGAGATGCTAAAAGATGAAATTATTTTATCGGCATTAATGCTAAAAGCGGGTAAAGTTGATGGAGTGGTGGCGGGTGCTGTAGCAACTACAGCGCATGTGGTGCGTTCTGCATTGCGTATTGTTAAACTAGAAGAAGGAACCAATACACTATCGAGTTTCTTTTTAATAAAAATGCCTGATTCCTATCATAGGAAGCCGTTTATAATGGCAGACTGTGGTTTGGTAATAGCGCCATCTGAAGAACAATTATTCGATATTGCTGTATCCAGTGCTAAAAATGCTGCCATATTTTTGTCTGAGTCACCACAAATCGCATTATTATCGTTTTCGACACTCGGCAGTTCTACTCATGAATTCGCATTAAAAATTAAATCCGTTGCGAATCGATTATCTGCCGAACACCCTGATTTAAAAGTAGTAGGTGAAGTCCAAATGGACGCCGCCATTAATATGAAAATAGCCAAACGAAAAGGTTTGATATTACAATCACCTGCCAACGTGTGGATATTCCCTGACTTAAATTCTGGCAATATCGCCTATAAAATAGTACAACAACTAACCGACAGTATTGCCATAGGACCAGTTTTGCAAGGGCTATGTAAGCCATATAATGATCTTTCAAGAGGTGCTACCGTATTAGATATTCAACAAATGATAGAGCTAACAGCCAAGCAAGCAATTGCTAACCAGCATTAATGATATTGAATGGTAGGGTTACTATCTAAAAAACAAACAAAATATTGTGGTGTAATTTATTTGCGAATGGAGAGGTCTGTATCACGAGTAAAATTCGGACAGTATCAAGTTTTTATAAACGAAATCAATTACTAGCTCTAACTAAATCATAAAAAAAAACACCTGCAATATTACAGGTGTTTTTTTTTATGGTTCTAAGCTATAGGATGCTTTAGCCGCGTCCTTTCCAAGGTACTAACTTGGCTTCGAGTTTTCGCATGGCAACATCGATAATGGCACCAATAATACCAATTATTATAATACCAATAAAGACATAACCAGTTTCAAGGAATTTTCCAGCAACGACGATCAAAAAGCCGATACCAGCATCAGCAGCAACTAATTCGGCTGCAACCAGTGTTCCCCAACAAACGCCCATTGCAACACGCATACCAGTAAATATTTCAGGTAAGGCATTGGGCAGGATAATCCGCAACAAAACTTGCTTTTTATTGGCACCCAAAGTATAGGCAGCGTGTATTTTAGAAAGTTTTATGCCTTGTACACCAGCACGACCTGCTAATACCATAACCCAAAGGGCAGCCAAAAACAATAGAACGATTTTTGATGCTTCACCAATCCCTAGCCAGATAATCATTAGCGGAATAAGTGCCAATGGTGGGATAGGGCGCATAAACTCAACAATCGGGTCAAAAAAGCCACGGAACATTTTAGACAAACCCATTGAAAAACCAATAGGCACACCAATAAGACAACCGAGACCAAAACCGATTAACAAGCGCTTGACACTAACGCCAATATGTTCTATCAGAGTGAAGTTACGAAAACCACCACTGAGCAATTCGATAAAGTCTGAAATAACTTGAGCAATAGATGGAAGGAAGATTGGGGATGCCCATTCAAAATAGGTGGCACAAAACCACAACAAAAGTATAGAAATGACAGACAACAGGCTCCAAAAAATACCACCAACTGCCGCTTCCGGGTCGCCAAATGATACAGTTTTACGAGCGTCTTGCCCTGTTTCTTTTAATCCTAATAATACAAGTATATTCATAATTATGCTAAGTCCATTTTGCCCATAATATCATCTTCCATATTCCAAATCATAGAAAGAATTTCTTCACGTGTATCAATAAACTCTTCAGTTAGTTTTACATCGCGTAAATTTTTAGTAAGCCCTTCTTTTGCGAATGGAAGTTGATATTCTTTTTCGATTCGTCCCGGACGAGGTGCCATTACAATGACTCTCTGTCCTAAAAGCAATGCTTCTTCGACACTATGCGTGATAATAATAATGCTTTTTTTGGTTTCGTCCCAAATTTTTAAAACCAATGATTGCATTTTTTCACGTGTTAATGCGTCTAATGCTCCCAAAGGTTCATCCATTAATATAAGGTCAGGTTCGTTTGCTAGACAACGTGCTAAAGCAACGCGCTGTTGCATACCGCCGGATAGTTCGTAAACCGCTTTGTTGCCAAAATCTTTTAGACCAACTGTTTCGAGATAGCGTTTAACGATGACATCACTTTCTTTTTTTGGCATGCCCTTAACGGACGGACCAAAGGAAATATTTTCAGATACGGACATCCATTCAAACAATGCACCGTGTTGAAAAACCATCCCTCTATCGCTGGTTGGTTCTGTAATTATGTTGCCTGGTTCGGGTTGAATGTTTTCAAGAACGCCTCTGTCTGAACCGGGTTCGGTTATGACTTTGCTTGAAAAAGAAGCAGTTCCTGATGTAGGAGCTAGAAAGCCCGCTAAAATATTTAATAGTGTTGTTTTACCGCAACCGGAAGGTCCAAGTATTGCAAGAATTTCCCCAGATTTTAATTCTAAGTTAATTTCTTTTAGTGCTTCAACTTGATCACCGTTGGGTAATTCATAAATCATACCTAGGTTGTTTAATACCAATGACATGTCAAATCTCCTCCTGATAAAAAAGAAGCGAAACCATTACGAGATGATTCTAGTGTAGTGGTTTCGCTATAAGTTAATAGTACTACGTACTACTTAACTTGTTTTAGGTACTTATCATCAATGACTGAATCGTAACTGCTAAGAGCACTCTTCATGACACCTTGGTCAACGAAAAATTGAGCAGCAGCGTTGGTCAGTTTTTGTACTGTTCCACCTAACCATGCTGAAGATATTTGCTCATCTTTGGTTGGGAATGAAAATGTACCTGTTGAGCCTAAGTAGCCTTTAACGCCTTCTACAGACATACCAGCAGCCTTCGCCAATGTGTCCCAATGCTTATTTGGGTTAGCAGCAAAGTCATTGTTAGAGTCTTCGGTAACTTGTAAGAACTTAACGAGTAAATCGGTATGGTTCTTAGCAAAATCATCAGAAACAGAAATAACGTCAAAAGTCAAAATGCCGATATTTTCTTGCTCGGCACCAGTCATAAGGACACTGCCTTTTTCTTTCATTTTGTCAAGAGGTCCACCAAAAGCACAGCCAATGTCAACGCGATCGGTTAAGAAAGCAGCAGCGGCATCGTTACCACCTGCGACAGGAACGATTTCGACATCACTATTGCTAACACCATAGTAGGCCAATGTTTTTAGCAATTTGTAATGGGTAACGTTACCAACAGGTGTGGCGATTTTCATGCCTTTTAATGACTTACTAACGGCTGCTGCAGAAGAGCGGTCCAAACCAGCTTTGTCACTAACAACACAGTTGTCTGCTTCGGCGTAACCAACAGCAATACCGACAAGGCTGATGGGTAGGCCTTTGCTAGCAGCAACGATAAATGGAATTAGTCCTTGTGAATAAGAAATTTGGACATCACCAGAAGCCATGGCTGCCGACATGTCGTTACCACTGCCAAAGGATTTCCAATTAACTTTAATGCCAAGTTCTTTGTCATAAGTTTCTTCTATTTGTGCAACTTGGTTGGGTGTTGGCCACTCCAAGAAGTAAGCAATAGTGATTTCATCAAGTGCGAAAGCAGTATTGCCAATAGGCATAACCAATGCCGCAGCGGCGACAGCGCCATGAACAAATTTCTTTTTCATGGAAAGGATAGGGTTTTTCATTGTGTATATTTCTCCGTTTTTTATTACAATTTATGAAGAAAGACCATAGTAAATCACCAAGTTATTCTATCAACGATAAATAACAAAGTCTCCTCCAGACCTGATAATTATACCTAATAGTTAGGTTATTTTACAATTTTAAGGTTATTAATGGTTTATTTATCTATTAGTAGTAGTGTTTAAAAATTGGTACAATAGAAATGATGGAAAAAAATATAAAAGATTTAGCTAAAAAAGACCGCCCACGTGAAAGACTAATAGCCAACGGAGCTGGTTTTCTGAGCGATGAAGAATTGCTAATAATAATACTAGGGCGTGGTGTTCGGGGCAATAGCGTGACTAAAATAGCCAAGCAACTGGCGAAATACTTAGACAACAGCTACGAAGCAGTAGATGATACGGTAAAAATAGACGCGATCAAGAAAATAAAAGGCGTAGGAGAAGCAAAGGCAACCACGATAATGGCAGCACTCGAATACGTCCGTCGTCGAGTTAAACCAGAAGGGATTAAAATTACTTCACCAACAGATATTGTGCCGCTAATCTGCCACCATGGTGACAAAAAACAAGAAATGTTTTTTTGTATTATGCTTAACGGTGCTAACGAAGTCATTAAGGTGCAAATAATTACTATTGGTCTGGTTAATCGAACTCAAGTACACCCGCGTGAAGTCTTTGCCGATGCTATTGCCAAAAGAGCCTCTTCGATTATCGTTGCGCACAATCACCCCAGTGGTAATTTAACCCCAAGCACGGCAGATATTGATGTAACCAAGCGCATTAAAGAAGCTGGTAAGATACTTGGAATTCAATTACTTGATCATATTATTTTTAGTCGAAAAAAACATTCGATTCGAGATAAAAACGTGAGTCTATTTGATCATTATTCGTTGGCAGAGAATGGTGAGTTATAAGGATGGCAATTAAATATCGATGGATATTGTGTTTGCTTATACTACTAATGGATGTTTCTGCCTTTGGTCAGTTGGCTCCTATAAAAGCGATAGACGCTAAGCGTTGCATTACAATGGCAGACGCTACAAGCCACAAAAAATGCGTTCCGTTACACCCTGTTAAAAATGAGGCTGAAGCAATCATCGAAGGCGTGATGGGAATCGCTTTAAATGGTATTTTTATTCGCCCTGTTTCACGAAAAAAATGGGATGCAAACAATCTCCGTGGCTATAGCAAAATTGGTAATGAACGATGGACGGTTAACGAACTAAAACAAAGGCATGGTTTTGGCTTTGACATTTACAATGGACACGACGATTGGCGAGGGCAATACCATTATCATGGAGTCGATAGAAATTTGGTCGAGACCATTGGCAGTACGAAAATTGGTTATGCGGTTGACGGTTTTGAAATCCACTATGCAGGGCGCGCGGCTTTGTCTAGTTACGTACTGCGTGAAGGCAAGCGCCCAACAAATGCACCATCGGGGGATTACGATGGCAAATACAATGAAGATTATTATTATGATAGCGATGCCGGATTTTTAGATCAGTGTAATGGTGCTGTTGTAAATGGGCAATACGTTTATTTGGCAACAATAAATTATCCCTACTTTAGTCGCTGTTTATGGGGGGATATTCCAGAGGAGTACCAAAAAAATCCCGAAAAAGCAGGATTGCCATTAAAATTGGTTGGAAGAAATTAATGTTGTATAAGGATAAAGTTACCCTTGCCTACCATGATAACCTTGGTATTGATGAAGGTAAAAAAAACGCATGGCAAGAGGTTTTACGTCCGTCTATACCTTTGCTTCAGTTGATTGATTTTACCCAATGCACCGATGCTGATATTGCTTTGGTATGGAACCCACCCTTAGGCAAATTGGCATCCATACCCACCTTAAAAGCGATTATTTCATTGGGGCAGGGAGTGGACCATTTGTTGTTGGACGATACTTTGCCGCCTGTGCCTATAATCCGTTTGGTAGATCCAGATATGTCGAATGCGATGAGTCGCTGGGTTATATTGGTTCTGTTGGATTACCTCTGTCAAGGCGCTTTTTACCGAAAAATGCAAGCCCAAAAGCAATTTGTTCAGTTAACACACCGCTCGGCAGACACGAAAAAAATAGGCATATACGGCGTTGGTGCTATCGGTTCGGTTGTTGCAGCCCACATAAAAAAACTTGGTTTTGATGTTTATGGGTGGTCAAAAAACAAAAAAGACACCACTAATTTTGTTTCATTGGCTGGACAAAACAGCTTTGCTAAAATGTTACAGACAGTTGATATTCATATTAACCTATTGCCTTTAACCAGCCAGACCAACGGGATTTTTAACGAACCTATATTTAGCCAAATGAAACAAGGCTCTTATTTTATTAATGCTGGGCGAGGAAAGTCGGTTATTGAGCAGGACTTATTAAATGCCATTGAACAAAATCATTTAGACGGTGCCGCATTGGATGTATTTGCCGAAGAACCATTGCCACCCGAGCATCCATTCTGGTCTCATCCAAAAATATCGGTATGGCCTCATGTTGCCGCTCAAACCAATATTTATACCGCATCGGAACAAGTAGCAAAAGCGATTGCTGACATCATGCAAAATAAACCGCCGAAAAACACCATTAATCGAGCACAAGAATACTAATGCCACAAGACGGTGTTGTTATATTACACGGACTTTCAAGAAGATCGGCTTCGATGAATAAAATCGAAAAAAAACTAAAAAAGCAAGGCTATTATACGGTTAATGTTGATTACCCTTCGCGTCAAAAATGCATCGAAGACCTTGCCATCTCGGCGATTGAAACAGCGTTACAAAAGTGTCAAAAAAACAGCCATCAAGGCAAAATACATTTTGTTACGCATTCTATGGGCGGCATAATAGTGCGTTATTACCTAGCGCATCACAAAATAGAAAAATTGGGTCGAATCGTTATGCTTGCCCCACCTAACAAAGGATGTCATTTGGTGGATATTTATCGTCGTTGGGGTATATTAAAAATGGCTTGTGGCACAAGCGTTTTGCAGTTAGGCACGGATAAAAACAGTATGCCAGTGAGCTTACCGAGCGTTGATTATCCAGTTGGCATTATTGCTGGCAATACTGATTGGCCCCTATTTTTCTTTAATAAGTTATTTTTAAAAGGAGCCAATGATGGTGTTGTAACCATTGAAAATACCAAAGTAGAAGGAATGCAAGATTTTATCGAAATCAATTGGTCGCATTCATTCATTGTTTTTTCAGATGTGGCAATTCAACAGATATGCCATTTTTTACAAAACGGCTGTTTTAATCATCAATAAAAAATAAGGTTTGGTGCCATGTAATGTGGCACAAACTATTATTGTGGTTTTTAGATGAGATAGTAGATTGTCTAAACCGCAGTAAAACCACCGTCGATGTACCATGTTTGCCCAGTTATAAAACTGCTGGCATCACTGCATAATAGTATAACGGTGCCAACCAATTCGTGTAGTTCACCGTTTCTGCCTATCGCCGTGCGGTTGGCAAGGTCGGCGGCACCTTCGGGTGAGTTATGCAATACAGGGGCGGTTAATTCAGTGGGAAAAAACCCCGGCGCGATGGCATTGATGTTAATGCCATTATCCGACCATTCGCGTGCCATGCCACGAGTTAATTGACTAATACCACTTTTAGCGGCACCATAAACCGATCCATTTTTAAAGGCGAGAGAGGATTGTAACGATGCCAAGTTGACAATTCTACCCCATTTATTGGCTTTCATTTGTGGTGCCACTGCTTGTGCTAAGAAAAATGCAGCGGATAAATTAACATCCATTGAGGTTTGCCATATTTGCGGTGTCAGTTGTTCAATGGGCAAGCGTGGGTTGTTACCGGCGTTGTTAATAACAATATCAATATTGCCCATTTTTTGGTTAATTTTTTCTACCAAGGAAGGTATGCCATTTAAATCAGCAATATTGGCAGATACAGCATAACTTTGTACGGTAGGATTGGCGATTTGTATGGCTTGTACAGTGTCGTTAATGGGCTGTTGGCGTCTGCCAACGATGGTGATATTGGCACCCGCTTGTGCCAACGCAATGGCGAGCGTTTTGCCTATACCAGAGCCTCCTCCAGTAACAAGTGCATGCTTGCCTTTAAGTGTATAAAGTGTTGTTAAGTAGTCCATAAGAGCACGGATTATACACCTTTGCTCCATTGCTTATTTTGTCTTGCTAAAAGGTGCGAAAATCCACAGTGTTTTCAAAGCGATAGGCTGTTTTACTGGTATAATTCAAAGCTGATTAGAATTTATATAGTTAGATAGGTTCTAGTAGTTCACAAACGATGTGAAAAAGACTTAAAAGGGGTTTACATGATTAAAATGCTTCGTAGTATGTGGTCAAAAGATATGGCAATTGACCTTGGTACGGCTAATACTATCATTTATTTGGATGGGCAAGGTATTGTTTTAAATGAGCCTTCTGTGGTGGCACTAGAAATTGATGGATCACAAAAGCGTATTCGTGATGTCGGACATGGTGCCAAACAAATGTTGGGTCGTACGCCCGGTAATATTGTGGCGATTCGCCCGATGAAGGATGGCGTCATTGCCGATTATAAAATTACCGAGCAAATGCTCAATCACTTTATCCGTAAAGTGCATGGTTCTAGTATTTTTTCGCCGGGACCGCGTATTGTTATCTGTGTGCCAACATCGGCAACGCCTGTGGACAGACGCGCTATTCGCGAGTCGGCTTTGGCGGCTGGTGCAGTCAAGGTGTTTTTAATCGACGAACCGATGGCTGCTGCTATTGGTTGTGGTTTACCCGTGCATGAGGCGTGCGGTTCTATGGTACTTGATATTGGTGGTGGCACTGCTGAAATTGGCGTGATTTCGTTGGGGGGGTTGGTGTATAGCAAATCGGTGCCGGTGGGTGGAGATAAAATTGATCTATCGATTATAGAATTTATCCGCAAAAAGTTTGGCATTGCTATTGGTGAAAGCACCGCAGAGCGTATTAAAAAGCAAGTGGCTTTGGCACATCCAACGCTAATCGAAAAAGAGAATCGCGAAATTGTTGTCAGTGGTCATCATGTAGCAGAAGGTGTGCCACGTCAATTTACGGTTACTTCTGAAGACGTGCATAGTGCAATTGATAATGTACTAAGCGACATCATTCGCTCGGTACGAGTTGCACTTGAAAATATTCCACCTGAATTATCAGCTGATATTTCAGAGCGTGGTATTGCACTAACTGGTGGTGGTGCCCTCATTGAAGGGCTTGATGTCCTGTTGAATGAACAAATCGGCGTGCCAGTTACCAAAGCAGAAGATCCACTCACGTGTGTTGCTCGTGGTTGTGGTAAGGCACTTGGGTTTGTGGAAAACATCCAAACCCGCCGTGTACTATCATAATTGTTGTTGTAAAACAGTCACGTTATTAAGGGTTTGAGGGTGTATGCAAAATAACTCTTTGCAACATATTCGTTTTTTTATATCACTTTTATTTGCATTTATCCTTATTTATGGGGATATTAATATCGCGTTTTTTTCGCAAATCCGCAGCACGTTATCGGTGGTTATTACGCCGTTTCGCTTTGTCGCTAATTTGCCCGAAAATTCATATAAAACAACATCAGATTATTTACGCTCCAGAAGTGATCTACTCAAAGAAATTGATTCGCTTAAAAGTAAAATTACCATTGATGAAGCAAGACTTAAATCATTTGATTTTTATGAACACCAAAACAAAGATCTTAGAAATTTATTGCAAATTACAACGCTACAAAGAGGCAAATGGATAGCCGTTGGTGTCGAGCGTAATATTTCACAACCGTTGGCATCTAAATTGTATTTAGACAAAGGTACGTTGCAAGACGTTGTGCCCGGGCAAGCAGTGGTGGATGAACTTGGCATAATAGGGCAGGTGATTCGTGTGGACGCCAATACCAGCGTTGTTAATTTTATTACCGATATTAATCAATGGATGAGTGCACGTATTCGACGCAACAACCAGTTGGTTATTTTGCGAGGCAATGGACACGATAAATTACTGCTTCAATACGCTTCAAATAACGTTGATATACAAGTGGGAGATGAACTACTAGTAGAAGGTGGACATTTCCCTACAGGCTATCCCATTGGGCAAATCAGCGCAATTGAAGAAGGCGCAATTTATATAGATGCAGAGGTAACGCCTTATTCTAAGTTTCAAAATAATACAGCCGTAATGCTATATGTGGTTGATCAAACCGAAGAAAGTAACGAAGTACAATAATTATGTATACTGATTCTAATCCATCTGTACAAAAATCACCATTTTTTGTTTTTATCTCTTTGTTCTTTGCTATGGCTTTTGAATTTTTCCCATGGCCTGCTTTTATCGTTCCGTTTAAACCAGTGTTGCCTTTGTTATTGCTCATTTATTGGACACTGTATGCTCCTAAATTAGTGGGCTTTACGGTGGCTATTGTGATTGGTGTATTAATCGATTTATCCAACCACACATTACTTGGCTTTAATGTCGTAGGCTGTATTGTGGTGGTGTATTTAACAACTAATTTTTATACTCGCTTTGTTTTGCATGGTGTCATTGCCCAATCATTTTATGTTTTTATTGTCATGGTGGTCAGCCAAATGAGCGTTTACCTTTTGTCAATTTTTGAAATCGGTTTTCTGGTGTTTGATAATTTTAATTGGAAATTATTCTATCCGAGTATCTCAAGTGCGGTTTTTTGGATTATGCTGCCGTTGTTATTACAACGCTTTAAAAGTCTTATCACCAATAAAAATAAATTGAGTTATGACTAATTACAATGTAAACGCATCTTTGCGTATTTGGTTAGTTGTTTTTATTTTTATTTTTGGTTGTAGTTTTTTACTTATAAACCAGTGGACTGGATTGCAAATTGAACAGCATGGTCATTTTTCGGAACTGGCACGAGACAACCAAATAAAACTACTATCAGTAGAACCACCGCGAGGCAATATTTACGATAGAAATGGTGTGCAAATTACTAAAAATAGAGGACAATTTTCTTTGAAAATGGACTCATCATTTGCCAAAGAAATTTTAGGCAAGATTGATTCATTAACCACCATTATTAAAATTAACGATAGCGCGATTGAAAAATTGCGCCAAGCTAAAAATAGTAAAGTGTACCGTGGTGAGGTGGTATTACGGCAAAAATTAAAAGATGAAGAAGTACAAAATTTTATTCAATGGCAGTTTTTATTTCCTGAAGTTGTTTTGTATGCTGACTTGGTTAGGGAATATACTTATGAAGATTCCGCCGGTCATGTTATCGGTTATGTGGGCAGAATTAACCAAGAAAATGTTGAACAACTAAAAAAAGAAAAGAAAATTAAAAATTATCGGGCGGCAAAATTTATTGGAAAAACAGGTGTGGAATTAATTTATGAAGATATTCTCCGCGGAAAATCAGGCAGTCAAGAGGCATCGGTCGATGCACATGGTCGTATTTATAGCAGTAACATTATTATTCCACCGGAAGCAGGAAAAGATATTTATCTCAGTTTGGATTGGCGTTTGCAATCACTAGCAGAATCATTATTAGATGGAGAGCGTGGTGCTGTCGTGCTCATGGATGTTAATACTGGCGAATTACTTGCATTGGCGAGTAGTCCTCGTTTTGACGGGAATCAATTTGTTTTTGGAATTTCTCACGAAAACTGGGATGTACTTAACACCTCAAAAGACAAACCTTTAATTCATCGTGCAATTTATGGACAATACGCCCCCGGCTCGGTAGTCAAACCATTCCTTGCTTTAGAGGCCTTACAAAATGGTTGGCGGACGCCCGATTATACGTATATATCGAAAGGCTTTTTTAAATTGAGTGATAAGCACATTTTTCACGATTGGAAAAAAGGCGGACATGGTGAGGTCAATATCGAAAAATCAATTGTTCGATCGGTTAATTCTTTTTATTATCAGTTGGGTTACGACATTGGGATTGATGCCATGCATCAAGGGTTGTCTCATTTTGGATTTGGTCAACGAACTAAAATTGACTTAAATAACGAAAAAGCAGGATTGCTACCATCAAAGGCTTGGAAAAATAAAGCATTTGATGAGCCATGGTATCCTGGGGACACCATATCAAGTAGTGTAGGGCAAGGCTATATGCAAATGACGCCACTGCAAATGGCAAGAGCAATGGCAATGATTGCCAATGGTGGAAAGCGACTACAGCCATATTTATTACAGAAAAATAATAGTACTGTGCAAGAATTTTATTCAGAAGATAACATTAATGTTATTCGTCGTGCGCTCGAAAAAGTAACCAAGCCTGGGGGAACTGCCTTTACAACAGTGGGAAAAGGTTCTAGTTATGGCATCGCTGGCAAGACAGGGACTGCACAGGTATCACGGCTTCAATTGGACGAAAAAGGCAATCGTATTAAAAATAAAGATTTACCTAAGTACTTGCGCGATCACGCTTGGTTTGTTGGCTATGCACCATCTCGCCACCCTAAAGTAGCAGTGGCGGTTATCGTTGAAAACGGTGGTAGTGGGGGTAAAGTGGCAGGACCGGTAGCACGTAGAATACTTGATGCCTATATGCAATATTGGGCGTATCCTAGCCAATTATTAAAACCAACTATACCAGTTTTGTAACATGCCCAAACTAAAACTACAAATTGATTGGTTTTTAGTTATACTCATTCTAATACTCATGGGTATAGGTCTGGTTGCTTTATTGTCTGCGGGTGGTGAAAAATTATACTACCGTCAAATTAATCGAGGGTGTACAGGTATTGTGCTCATGCTCCTTCTTAGCCAAGTACCAGCGAATTTTATAAAGCATGGGGGTATTGTTTTGTTTGTCATTGTATTAATCATGCTGGTATTGGTATTGTTTGTGGGGGTTAAAATTAACAACGCACAACGCTGGTTAAATCTCGGTTTTTTTGTTCAACCATCTGAATTAATGAAAATATTTCTACCACTGGGCTTGGCGTATGTCTATACTTTGGTCGATAAAGTAAAGTGGTGGCACCATTTTGTGGCGATTGGTTTTGTGGCGATACCCACTTTATTGGTTTTTAAACAACCTGATTTTGGCACATCGGTATTGGTGGCAGTCAGTGGTTTGGTAACCATTTATTTTGCAGGTATTCGTTTTGCTTGGATAGCAGGACTATCGACAGCGGGCTTGGCAATGTTGCCGGTGCTATGGAACGTGGTATTAAAAGATTATCAGAAAAATCGAGTGCTCACTATGTTAGACCCATACAAAGATCCATTGGGAGCGGGCTATCACACTATTCAATCACAAATTGCCGTTGGTTCTGGGGGGTTATGGGGCAAAGGGTTTAGAGAAGGCACGCAAGCACAGTTGGGCTTTTTACCCGAACGCCATACAGACTTTATTTTTGCCGTTTATGCCGAAGAATTTGGCTTAGTTGGAGCTTTGGTGTTACTGGCTCTCATTGTATTAATCAGCTGTCGTTGTTTGGCAATTGCCCGAAAGGCAAACGATTTATTTTTTACCAGTGTGACTGCATCTATTACAATGGTATTTTTCTTGACAGCGATGATTAATTTATGCATGGTATCGGGCTTGCTACCAGTAGTAGGAATGCCATTACCATTGATAAGTTATGGTGGTACCGCTTTATTGGCAACTTTAATGGGATTTGGTGTTATATTATCGGTATCAAAAAATAATAAAAGTACAAAGCAATTCGAGGCATATGATTAAACAAGTGACAGATATGTTAATGACTTCCGCTAACTCTGATGTAGCGGGAATTTTTGCCCACCAACCACTAGCCACAAATCGAAAATTGCCACAAGTCATAAAAAAAATCACCATTCTATTAATAGCAGTATCGCTGCTGGCTTCTTGTCAGTCTTTTTCGGTTAGTAAAAATGAAGACAAAAAAGCAACAGCAAGCACCGAAAGCATAAGCGTAACCCCGAGTAGCAAAAAAGAAAAAAAGCCACAAAGTAACGATGGTGCGTATTATTTGGATGATGGCCCGCCTAATGATGATGAAAAACTAGCATTAATAAGCGAAACAAATGATGCTGTTGTTAAACATAAACCTATAAATCCCAAACGCAATCGTCCTTATAATGCCCTGGGTAAGCGATACACACCATACCAAGAATTAACGCCATACAAAAACCAAGGTGTTGCCTCGTGGTATGGTCGTCGCTATCACGGGCGAAAAACATCGTCGGGTGATATCTATGATATGTATCAAATGACGGCTGCCCATACTATTTTGCCAATACCTAGTTTTGCTAGAGTAACGCATGTTAAAAGCAAAAAATCAATCATCGTTAAAATTAACGACAGAGGACCTTTTTTAAACAATCGAATCATCGATTTATCTTTTGCAGCGGCAACCAAATTGGGCATTGTCAATAGTGGTGTGGGTGAAGTAATAGTCGAAAGTATCTTACCCGAAAGCTATAACAAGATAGTGCCTGAAGTAGAAAAGTTAATCGAATTCCCACGCATAGAAAACATCCCTGAAACTAATGAAAAGAATCTTTACATTCAATTTGGTGCTTTCGAATCGCACAAAAACGCCATTGAGTATGCCAATCAAGTGCATTCTGATATAACATGGGCTAATCAATCATTTTCCGAAGTCAGTATTAACAAAATCGCTGATGGTTTATACAAGGTGCGAATCGGTCCCTTTAAAACTCGAGAAATAGCTGCTATGAGTGACAGAAAAATTTGTGCCGAATACAATTACTGCGGCTTTATTGTTAGTCAGTAATCAAACAGAGACCAAAAACAAGCAAAAGAACCTCCTGTGTAGACGATATAGGATAAGAAAAAAATGTGGTTGTTGTGGTTGTGGTTGAAAATAAATTTAAGAAAGCAATGCACGTATGCGCTGGCTTACAATGCCCATGTCGGCGCGACCTGCCAGTTTGCTTTTTAATATTTTCATGACGTTTCCCATGTCTTTTATAGAGGAAGCGTTGACCCCATCAATGGCATTTTTTATTTCGACATTAATGGTTGCATCGTCTAGTTGCTGAGGGAGGTATTCTTGTAGGTAGATGATTTCTTCTTGCTCTTTTTGGGCAAGTTCGGTTCTGCCGGCTTTTTCATAATAGCCGATGGATTCTTTGCGTTGTTTGATCATTTTTTCAACCAAGCTTGTAAAGTCTTGATTGTTTAAATCTTTGCCAGAATCAATCTCATTTTTTTTAGCGATAGAAAGTACCATTCGCACGGTTTCTAGCTTTGATTTTTGACCTGCCTTTAAGCAAGTGGCAATGGATTTTTGAAGTTGTTGTATGACCTCACTCATAAAAAATATGAGCGGGTTAATACTTCCGCTTAGGAATTGACTGGAGGTACATTTGACGGCGAAGTTTCTTTTTTGCCGCTAGTTTTTTGCGCTTACGCATGGTTGTTGGTTTCTCGTAAGTTTCTCTCATACGTAGTTCAGTGAGTAAACCAGAACGGTCTATCATGCGCTTGAAGCGACGCATGGCATTTTCAAAAGAATCGGTTTCGGAAATTTTTACATAAGACATAGTGTTTATTTTTTATAAATGCAGAAAAATACTAAATATTAAGAAGCAGTTGCTGTTGCCGCTGCTTTGCGAATACTGTTGTTTAAACGCTTTTTCAAACGAGCAACGGTATTTTTATGAACTAATCCTTTGCGTGCAGTGCGGTCAGCGGTGGATTGCATGATTTTATAAGCGACGGTTGCAGTGTCGGCATTGCCCACTTCAGCACGGGCTTTTTTAATAGTGGTACGGTAAAAGGTGCGAATCGGTTGATTATGCCCCTTGCGTGCAATTGCTTGTCGCGCACGCTTAACTGATTGTTGAGAGTTTGCCATAAATTTTATTCAAATGGTGGTGTAGTGTTAAAGCCTATATTATCGTCTATTAAGAATAAAAAAGCAAGTTATTTTACGCTTAAGTATAGTAAATAATTGTAAAATACCGCTATGCTACAGGATGTACAGGCGGTTGGCTTGAGTTACCATAAAACGCCGTTAGAAATACGACAGTTGATGACTATTCCCAAAGAGGTTGTGGCAGAAAAATTAACCGATATTAAGCGATATTGTAATCTGCGTGAGGTGGCTATTTTATCAACTTGTAATCGCACTGAAGTCTATTTTTTATCGGGTGAGGCATCAAACATTGCTAAGTGGTTATCGAAGGAAGCAAACACCGATATGTCATCTTATTTGTATTATTTGCAATACCAAACGGCAGTCAAGCATCTTTTTCGTGTAACGAGTGGTTTAGACTCACAAATTATTGGTGAACACGAGATTGCAGGGCAAGTCAAGCAGTTTACTGATGAAGCACGGCAAGTAGGGGCATCAGGCATGGTCATTAACCGCTTATTGGAGCGGTCTTTGGCAGCAGCAAAGGACGTTCGGACTTATACACAAATTGGTAAACATTCTGTATCGTATGCTTCATTGGCTTTGCGTATGGCAAAATCTATTTTTACTCATTTAAACGAATGTTCGGTTTTATTTATCGGCACAGGCGATATGACGGCATCGGGTGGGGTGGTTTTTTCGAGAGAAAAGCCCCAACGTATAGCAGTGGTAAGTCGTAATTTTGATAAAGCGGAAGCAATGGCTTCTCGTTTTAACGCCGAGGCTATTGCATTGTCACAGTTGCCAAATTGCTTGGCAGAGTTTGATATTGTTGTTTCATCAACGAGTAGTCAAGTGCCTATTTTAGGTAAGGGAGCGGTCGAAAAAGCGTTAAAACAACGCCGACAAAAGCCCATTATGTTTGCCGATTTGGCATTGCCGAGTGATTTTGAGCCTGAGATTAAAAAACTGTCAAATGTATTTTTTTACAATTTGGACCAATTCGCACAAATGGCATCGTATAACAACGAGCAACGAGAATTGGCAGCAGAATATGCCGAACCTATTATTGCGCGACATGTAGGCAATTTTTTTCAATGGATGAATGAGCGTGAAAATATTCCAAAAATTCGCCAATATCGCAATCAATCCGATTCCATAAAAAGCAAAGCACTTGCGCGGTATTTGGCATGCTTGGCAAGAGGGGATAATCCCGAAGAGGTTTTAAAACAAGCCATTAATCGTGTAACGGGGCAAATGATGCACTTACCAACACAGTGGCTGCTAGCTGATGATATAACGACTGATGAAGAAGATGAATCCGATAATCATTGATAAACTCAATAAAAACGAAAATTTATTGGTCGAAATCGAATCCAAGATGGCAAATAGCGAGGGCAATATACGCGAACTTGCAATTGAGCATGGTAAATTGTTACCTATTGTTAGTGCTTTTCGTGATTGGCAACAGGTGATGGCGAATTTAGAAGATTTAAATTCGTTGCTAGACGATGCCCAAATGTACAAAATGGCGACAGAAGAAATTAAAACAGAGACTGAGGCATTGGCAAAAATTGAAGCAAATTTATTTCACATATTATCGCCTGAGGCAGAAGAAGACACACGAGATTGTTTTATTGAAATTCGTGCGGCAGCAGGAGGCAATGAGTCCTGCTTGTTTGCTGCTGATTTACTGCGTATGTACTGTCGATATGCTGAAAATAAACGTTGGAAAACAGAAGTGTTGTCCGAAAGCCTCGGTGAGGTTGGTGGCTTTAAAGAGGTTATTTTGCAAATGACGGGCACTGGTGCGTATGGTAATCTAAAATTTGAATCAGGTGCACACCGTGTACAACGCATCCCTGAAACAGAATCGCAAGGACGCATACACACCTCGGTTGCCACTGTGGTAATTTTACCGGTGATTACCGAGAAGGATGAATGCGATATTCAAACCAGCGATTTAAAAATTGATACGTATCGAGCATCAGGGGCAGGGGGACAGCACGTTAACACCACTGATTCTGCAGTGCGGATAACGCACTTACCGACGGGCATTGTTTCAGAATGTCAGGATGAACGATCACAACACAAAAACAAAGCTACGGCGATGAAAATTTTAAAAGCACGTGTTATCAACAAACAAAAACGCGAGCGTATGGAAAAAGAAGCGAGTGAGCGACGTTTGTTGGTAGGCAGTGGAGATAGATCTGACAGGATTCGTACTTATAATTTTCCTCAAGGGCGAATGACAGATCATCGTGTGGGGCTAACATTGTATAAACTAGCGCAAATTATGGAAGGTGAGTTGGACGAATTGTTTGACACCTTAAGCAAAGAGGATGAAGCCGACCGAATCTCCAGTGCTTAAATTTTCCACATCTACTACACCGACCATACAGCAAGCGATTGCTGAAGCGGTTATCCGACTTGAAAAATGCGGATTGGGCTACGATAATGCCACAGTGGATGCGCGTACGCTATTACTTTATGGCTTGGGGGCGAGTGATTTTTCATCACTTATTATTAATCGCGATGAAATAATTTCTGAAGTACTTTACGATAAATTTTGCAAGGCGATTCGCAAGCGTGAAAGCGGTATGCCCATTGCCTATATTATTGGCTATAGAGAATTTTACGGTCGTCGCTTTAAAACCACACCGGTAGCACTGATTCCGCGTTGTGAAACCGAATTATTGGTGGATTTAACCTTACAGTTTGTCCCCGAACAAAAGCCAATGCGAGTGCTTGATTTAGGCACGGGTTGTGGGGCAATAGCTATTAGCATTGCGCTGGAAAGACCGTCGGCATCGTTGGTGGCAACCGACTGTGAAGCCAGTACACTGGCATTGGCGAAAAAAAACGCTACTGCGCACAGCGTCAATAACATCGCGTTTTATCAAGCCGATTGGTTTAGCGGTGTGCCGTTTCAACCGTTTGATTTAATTGTGAGTAATCCGCCTTATATCCCCGAAGACGATGAACATTTAAATAAAGGAGATTGTCGTTTTGAGCCTAAAATAGCCCTTGCTAGTGGCAAAGATGGGTTGACGGCGTTTGAACACATCATTCAAAATGCATCTGCCTACTTGAAACGAGGCGGCGTATTAATGGTTGAAAACGGTTACAATCAATCCAAAGAAGTGATTCACTTAATGGCAAAGGCGGGTTTTTGCGGTGGCTTTCATGTTAATGATTTAATGGGGCATGAGCGCGTTGGTATTTCTTTTTTGCCATAAAGACTCATTGTAAATCATGCCTGAATTACCCGAAGTAGAAACGATTCGCAACAGCTTAGAACAAGCTATATTGCATAAAACGATTAAAAGCGTGGTGCTAAAACGCGATGGTCTGCGTGATAAATTTCCACATAATATGAAACAACTGCTGTGTGGTGAAACCATTACAAGTGTGGATAGACGCGGTAAATATCTGATTATTAGTGGTAAAAATTGCTATTTTTTGGTGCATTTTGGCATGAGTGGTTATTTTTCTTTACAAAAAAAAGCGGTGTTTAATACTCATGCGCATGTACGGATTAAATTCAACGATGGGCAATACCTTGTTTATACCGATCCCCGTCGATTCGGACGGATGACGACAACAGTGTTACCGTGGCAAGATCATC
Source organism: Gammaproteobacteria bacterium (assembly GCA_965243565.1). Lineage (GTDB taxonomy): Bacteria > Pseudomonadota > Gammaproteobacteria > Tethybacterales > Persebacteraceae > CBDEVH01. The sequence goes on along the minus strand of OZ251571.1, from coordinate 1,202,468 downwards.
CTTGGTTATCGTCTATTGGAGCAGAACCACTGGGTGACGATTTTTCGGCGGTTTATTTGCAAAAAGTACTTAAATCAAAATCGATGCCGATAAAATCGGCATTAATGGACGCACGAGTGGTGGCGGGAGTAGGTAATATTTATGCGGCAGAAGCGTTGTTTTCGGCTGGTTTATTACCTAGCCATGCCGCTAATAGTTTGTGCTTGCCATCACTTCGAAAAATAGTTACAGCGGTTCGTACTATTCTTCAACAAGCCATTTTAGCGGGCGGTTCGACGATTCGCGATTTTGTAAATACAGAAGGGCACGAAGGGCATTTTCAGATGCAGTGGAAAGTCTATGGGCGTGCTGGTTTGCCTTGTCGCAAGTGCGGCACTGCCATTATTAAAACCACGCAAAGCGGACGTTCTACTTTTTATTGTCGGCGGTGTCAGCGATGAAGCAACCCATAAAAGTGGTGCAACTACTGCCTGATATGGTGTTGGGTGGTGTGGAACGTGGTGTGGTTGAGTTATCGCGATACTTGGTTAATCAGGGCATGGAAAGCGTGGTCATTTCGCGGCATGGTGAGTTAATCAATACAGTATTGGCAGATGGCGGACAGCACGTTCATTACGATTGTGGCAGTAAAAATATATTGACCTTACCTTATAGGGCATTCCAATTACGCGAAATTTTAATGGCTATTAATCCGTCAATTATTCATGTACGTAGTCGTGTACCAGCGTGGTTATTGTACTTTGCCGGGGCGCATTTAAAATGGAGCGTCGTCTCAACTTGTCATGGTATGTATAGTATTAACCGCTATAGTGCGCAAATGACACGGGCTAAAAAAGTAATATGCCCGAGTACGGCGATGGTGGATTACGTGCAAAAAAACTACCATACACCCACTAACAAAGTACGGTTGATTCATCGAGGCATTGATTTTGATTATTTTACTCCCACTAAAGTCGACAAGGAATGCAGCTTAGCGTTGCAAACGCAATTTCAATTACAGGGCAAAAAAATAATTGCATTGGTGGGACGGTTGTCTTCGTTAAAAGGGCATGGCTTGTTTTTGATGGCGTTTGCCAAAGCGTATCAAAAAGACAATAATTTATTAGCGATTATAGTGGGCGATGATGATAAAAACCCACAACGCTTAATAACCTTAAAAGACACCGCACAGTCATTGGGTATTGGTGATGCAGTGCGTTTTGTGGGCAAGCAACAGCAGATGCGCGAAATATATCATTTATCAGATGTGGTGGTGTCGGCTTCGACTAAGCCCGAAGCATTTGGACGGACTGTTGTAGAAGCGTTGGCGATGAATTGTCTTACTATTGCTCCTGCACATGGTGGCGCAATGGATATTATTCAAGCCAATAAAAATGGTATTTTATTTACGCCGAGTGATTGTGATGGTTTGGCGACGGCAATGTTATCGGTGTTTGAACTACCAAAAATTGATTTAAGGGAGTCGGTATCTGCTTTTTCGTTGCAACAAATGGTACAAAAAACGCGTGCGGTTTATGATGAGGTATTGGCAAAATAATCACGAATGGCAATTGCCATTTGTGAGGAATCACTGACAACCATTATTTTTTTAAAGCCGAGCTGCTTTGCTGCCTTTTCGATATTAGAATGTATAACAAACAAAGGGGTGTTTAGCAACCAGTCGGTGTATGGGTGTATCATTGCCAACATGGCGGTGAGTGTTTCAGTGCTGTAAGCGACGGCAGCATTGACCCCACCACTGTTGCCTAATTGTGATAATTCGTTGTTGGGTGGGGCGATACTTCGCTGATAACAAACAATGGGTTCAACACCAATTCCCTGCTTGTGCAGTGCCTCGCACAATGGCGGGGAGGGCATGTCATTGCTCTGATTATTGCCACCAATAACGGCAACGATGGCAGGCGGTGTAAGCGATAGCGTTGTTAATAAATGCAGACTATCGCTAATAGAATCAGGCGGTGTTGCGACCAAAGTATAAGCCGAATGCAGTGCAGTAGCGGTGTGTTTGCCAATGGCAACGGCGTAAAGAAGCTGGTTATTATCACCAGACCAAGCGAGTTGGTCATCTATATAATTGCTTATATAGTGCGCTGCATCGGCACTGATAAATAGACTGAGTTTATACTGCTTAATCTGTTTGAAATAACGTTGAACACAAGCATCAGTGGTAGCGACTGGCGTAATTGTAATGGCAGGATAACACAAAGGCTTTAGCCCCGACTCACGGCAGTGAGCTGCCAATAATTGTGCACGCGCGCTGGGGCGGCTAATCCAAATACTTTTCAAAGCTTGTTACGCTGGCAATGATTGCACATATTTTAATACTTCTTCGGCGTGACCTTTGGCGGTTACGTCGAGCCATTGTTGTACCAATACGCCCTCACCGTTAATAATAAAAGTGCGTCGGTTAATACCTTGATAAATTTTACCAAACATATTTTTAGGACCCATGACATCAAATAGATCGCACAATACGCCGTCTGTATCGGCTAATAAATGATGCTCGTAAGAAAACTTGCTTCTAAATTTTTCGTGTGATGCAATGCTGTCACGTGACACCCCCAAGATGATGGTATTGGCTTTTTCAAAATCGCTGATATGAGCGGTAAATTCGTTGCCTTCGATGGTGCAGCCCGGTGTGTCGTCTTTGGGGTAAAAAAACAAGGCGATGTTTTTACCCCGATGTTCGGATAAAGTAAATGTTTTGTTTTCGCCGGTAATGGCAACGGTAAAGTCGTCTATTTTTTGATTGAGAGTCATTGTATTATTCCTTTGTTGAAATCAACGGTAGTATCCATTGATTGATACTATCGATTGTATCTTGTGATATGTTATGCATTATATTATATTCACAATAGGTGATATTAAAATCATTTTCTTGCAAAATATTGTGGGTGGTTCTTGCCCATTCTGGCAAGACCACAGGATCCAATGTACCATGTGCCTGAAAAATAGGCACCGATTTGTTTTGCATGGGTAGGGCTTGCTGAGCAAACAATAAATAGCCTGATAATACAATAATACCTGCCACTGTCTGGGGATAACGCAAGCCAATGTGCAACGACATGGCAGCACCTTGTGAAAAACCGGCTAAAAAAATATGATCAGCCGCAAATCCTTTCTCAATTTCGCTATTGATGATTTCATGAATAAATTGGGTGGATTGAGCCACGCCTTTTTCATCCTGTCGGTCGGATAAATCGCTGCCGATAATGTCATACCATGCTGGCATTTGCATGCCTCCGTTAAGCGTAACGGGCATGATTGGCGCATTGGGACAAACCACCCGACACAAGCCATTGCCGATATGGCGAGCAAGGGGGTATAAGTCATTGCCACTGGCACCTAAGCCATGCAATAAAATAATACTGTATTTGGCATGGTTTTTTGGATTGTATTCAAGAATTTGGTCTTCCATCGTATTGCTTTCCTATGGTTGAAAAAAAATCATCCCACATAAAATAATCGCCCGGATCGGTTTTGCGAGTTGGTGCAATATGGCAATGTCCGGCAACGCGAATGGTGGGATATGATGTTTTTAGTAAATTAAATAAAGTGATTAATTGTAAATACTGTTGATTGTCGTACTCGCAAGAGTCGCTACCTTCTAGTTCTATGCCGATAGAAAAAGGATTACATTGACTTTGTCCATTCCAAAAAGACTCGCCCGCATGCCATGCGGCATGGTGGCAAGAGACAAATTGCAAAAGGCAACCATCACGACGAATTAGAAAATGGGCGGATACTTTTAAACCCGATAAATCGTTAAAACTAGGGTGGCAATTGGTATCCAGTTTGCCCAAGAACAAGTCAATAATATCGTTACTGCCAAACTTGTTTGGGGGTAATGATATACCATGAATCACCAATAATTGGACGTTGTTTGCATCATCACGCTCGCTATAATGAGGGCTAGAAAAGTGCTGGACTTGATTAATCCAACCATTGGCGTTGAGCGATAGCATTGGCGTTTATAAAATAGATTGTAAATGCGTGAGTAATTGGCTGCCATCACGTGTATCTACCCATTCATCATTAACAAAATGAAAATGCCTACCGCCTTCGCGTGAGGCTAACCAAACTTGCGACATAGGGGCTTGTTTGTTAATCACAATGGTTTCGTCATTGTCGGTATAAATTTCAATAATATTACCATTATTATCAAAATCGATCGAATTATCTTCTAAAAGAGTTTCGATTTGTTGGTAAAGAACGTCGCATTGTTGGTGAAATTGTGAGGCATCCATGGGTAATCATGTCCTTTTGGTGTGTTGAAAAAAGCAGTTATAAAATCATTATCACTATTTTACTGGTGTCGAGTACTTGAGACAACAAGACAACGGTATATTTGACAAAAAAAAGAATCCATACTTGTATAATTCATGTATGACAAAAAAAATTGCTTTACTATTATCAATGGTGTTGTTAATAAGTGCTTGTGGCAAAAAAGGACCACTCTCGCTGCCTGATGAAGACACCAAAGCCGAATCACACTCGCCCACCTCGTTTTTTACGTTAGACTAATCATGCAAGGTATTATTTGTAAAAACAATCAATGGCATGTCGATGGCGTGGCTGTAACTGATCTGGCGAAACAATATTCAACGCCTTGTTACGTGTATTCACAATCCGTCTTTGAACAGGCCTATGCTGACATTCAAAAAACGTTTTGCAAAAGTGCCCCTCATATTCATTATGCGGTAAAAACCAACGATAACTTAAATTTACTGCGTTTATTGGTGGCATTGGGTGCGGGGTTTGATATTGTATCCATCGGTGAATTACGCAAAGTTCTCGAAGCAGGAGGCGATTCCCGCAGAATCGTTTTTTCAGGTGTGGGAAAAAAAACGAGCGAAATTATTCAGGCATTAAAATATGGCATTTATTCTTTCAATATCGAATCTGAAGACGAGTTGTATCGCATAATCGACTGTGCTAAAAATATTAATGCGGTTGCCCCTGTGGCGATTCGCCTGACCCTTGAAGTAGATGGCAATACCCATCAATATTTAACAACGGGCACCTCCGACACCAAATTTGGTGTAACCGCATCCGATGCGTTGCGTTTGGCGGTGGTTGCACACAACAGCGATGCCATCGACTTTTTAGGTTTTAGTTGCCATGTGGGATCACAAATTAACAAAGAATCTATTTATTTGGAACTGGCGGATAAAATGGCAGAACAAGTGAATATTGCTGAAGCTGCCAACATTCCCATCAAAATGGTCGATATGGGAGGAGGGTTTGCCATTGACTATGCAAAACTACAACAGCAGCCGATTCACTTACCCGAATACGATAAAAAATTGGCGACTTTATTTTCCGATAAAGTCATTATTATCGAACCGGGACGTTCAATTTCGGCAGGTGCTGGCTTGTTATTAACCACTGTTGAATATGTCAAAACAAACCCACATAAAAAAATATGGGTGGTTGATGCCGCCATGAATGACTTAATTCGTCCTGCATTATATGGGGCTATTCACCCCATCGTTTCAGCAGTTTCGAGCGACAATTCTGCTGATGTTGGTGATGTTGTCGGTCCTGTTTGTGAAAGTGCTGATGTATTTTATAAAAACTGTCAACTCGTAGTAAAAACAGGAGATGTATTAATTATTTTTAACACAGGTGCGTATGGAGAAGTGCTGACTTCCAACTACAATTGCCGCTTACGCCCTGCCGCTGTACTGGTTAATAATGGACAGTCACGACTAATCCGCAAACCTCAGACATTCGACCAGCTAGTTGCTCCTGAAAGAGACTTATAATTTTATTTATCACTGATTATAAGGAGAAAATTTGTGTTAGAATTTCATCTCTATAAATCCTGTGCAATAGTATAAATAATAAAGTAGTTTTAATGTATAACCGTCGTTTTCCAATATTTTTATTCATTTTAGTTTTGCTAACAAGTGGCATTGGTGCGTTGTTTATTAATGCTGTTGGTGGCAGTGGCAATGCGGGTGATTTACCCTCTAAAGTTAAATTTTACAACTACAGCAATGGCTTAGGAGTAGAAGGCTACGACCTTGTTTCTTATTTTGAAGAACAAAAAGCGATTCAAGGCAAAGCGACTTTTACCGCTAAATTTGGTGGTAAAAATTGGCAATTTTCATCCGTCAAGAACATGGATAAATTCACTAAAAACCCTGCCAAATACCTACCTCAATATGGCGGGCATTGTGCGTATGGTGTGGCACAAGGCTATCTTGTCCGTGGCGATCCAACTGCCTGGAGTATCCGTAAGGGTAAGCTCTACTTAAACTACAGTAAGGGTATTCGCAGTGCGTGGTTGAGTGATGCTGCTGGTTTTATTCGTCGTAGCGAAAACCATTGGCCACAGTTAAATATCTAAGGCTTACAGCTATTGCCAATAACACGAGAAATAACGTTTAAACGGTTTGTTTTTTATCGATGAGTAATCCCATTAAAATCATTTTAAACGATGGTAGTCAACGTCAATTTGAGCAAAATTCCACTGCACTTGCTGCGGTTAAGCAAATCTCAACATCACTGGCAAAAAAAACAACACTATGCAAAATCAATGGTGAATTATCTGATTTAAGCAGTTTATTACACGATGGCGATACAGTTGAATTTATTGACCGTACTGATGATATCGCTGTTGGAGTGATTCGTCATGATTGTGCGCATGTATTGGCACAAGCTGTTCAACATTTATTTCCCGATGCGCAGCCAACCATTGGCCCTGCCATCGCCAACGGTTTTTATTATGATTTTTCTCGCGAAACGCCTTTTACGCCTGAAGATTTAGAAAAAATTGAAGTAAAGATGCGTCAATTAATTCAAGAAAAAATACCATTTGAGCGATTCGAATATACCAGACAAGAAGCGTTGGCGTATTACACCGAACGTAATGAGCCTTATAAGCAAGAGTTGATTCACGTTATTGCTGATGACCAAAAAATTAGTTTTTATCAACAGGGTGATTTTTTGGATTTATGCCGTGGGCCTCACATGCGACATACTGGCGATGTAGGTGTGGCATTTAAACTAACGCATTTGGCGGGTAGTTACTGGAAGGGAAATTCCGACAATGCTATGTTACAGCGTATTTACGGTGTGGCATTTGCAACCGAAACCGCATTGAGTGATTACTTGATTTTTCTTGAAGAAGCGCGCCGTCGCGATCATCGCAATTTAGGGCGAGTGATGGATTTGTTTCATCAACAAGAAGAAGCGGCAGGGATGATTTTTTGGCACGATAAAGGGTGGACTTTGTATCGTGACCTTGAGGCGTATATACGCCGTCGTCAACAAACCGCAGGCTATATTGAAGTCAAAACACCGCAATTGGTTGATAAAAAATTGTGGGAAATGTCAGGTCATTGGGCAAAGTTTCGCGAACATATGTATTTATCCGAAAATGAAGAAGGCTTAAAGAAATATTTAGACAACCCCGAACAAAAAACCGTTTTTGCATTAAAACCGATGAACTGCCCGTGTCATGTACAAATATACAAACAAGGCGTTAAAAGTTATCGTGATTTACCATTGCGTATGGCTGAGTTTGGTAGCTGCCATCGCTGTGAGCCATCAGGTGCGTTGCATGGCATTATGCGCGTTAGAAATTTTGTACAAGACGATGCTCATATTTTTTGCCGTGAAGAACAAATCACCGATGAAACCATTGCCTATGTACATTTGCTCGAATCTGTTTATAAAGATTTGGGCTTTGATTCATTTATCGTCAAATTTTCTGACAGACCCGCTGTTAGAGCAGGCAGTGACGAGGTATGGGACAAAGCCGAAGAAGCCCTAAAAAATGCCTGTGTAAAGGCTGGTGTCGAATGGTCATTAAATGCGGGAGAAGGGGCTTTTTACGGTCCTAAACTTGAATTTGTATTGCGTGATGCCATCGGTCGCGAGTGGCAATGTGGGACATGGCAGGTGGATTTTGTTCTACCTGAAAATTTAGACGCCGAATACACCAATGAGCAAGGCGAGCGTTTACGACCGGTGATGTGTCATCGGACTATTATTGGATCATTTGAGCGATTCATTGGTATATTATTAGAGCATTATGCGGGGCATTTACCGCTTTGGTTATCACCTGTGCAAGTGGTGGTTGCCACCATCACGCAAGCTGCCGACACTCATGCAACAGCGGTGATGGAAGCACTAAAACAAGCGAATGTACGTTGTGTTTTAGACAGTCGTAATGAAAAAATAAACTATAAAATACGCGAACACTCAAACAGCAAAATACCCATTATCTTTTCTGTTGGTAAGCGTGAAGCAGAAAACAACACCGTTTCTGTACGTCGTTTGGGCTCTAAAGACAACACCGTCGTGCCTGTTTGTGAGATCATCGAACAACTCATTAAAGACACTCAACCACCTCAATAAATAATCATCTGCATTTTCTATAGAATAATTTAGGACAGAAAAATATTATTTTTATAATTTATTGCCATTGTAACGGTATAATTTAAAAATCATGAATACGATTCAATTATATATACATGGGCAGTATGTTCATGCTCTGTCTGGTGAGGTTTTTACCAACTACAACCCCGCAACGGGAGAGGTTTTGCAAGAGGTACAAATTGCCAATGCAGCAGATGTAGAAGCCGCGGTACAATCGTCGTTAGAAGGTTATAAGCAGTGGCGACAAACAACGGGTTTAGAACGTGGGCGGATACTTAAAAAGGTCGAAAAATTACTAAGAGAGCGCAATGACGAATTGGCTAGACTAGAAACGTTGGATTCTGGTAAGCCCATTCAGGAATCACTAACGGTGGATATTCATTGGGCTGCCGATTGTTTTGAGTACTATGCTGGTGTGGCACCAACTATCAGCGGCCAATACATGGATTATCATAATCATTTTGCTTTTACCCGTCGCGAGCCATTGGGTGTTTGTGCTGCGATTGGAGCGTGGAATTATCCGATTCAAGTAGCTGCGTGGAAAATAGCCCCAGCCCTAGCGTGTGGCAATAGTGTTATTTATAAACCTGCCGAATTAACGCCTATTACTTCGACTATCTTGGCAGAAATATTAACACAAGCGGGTGTGCCTGACGGAGTTTTTAATGTGATTAATGGTTTTGGTGAGACCGGGGCGATGCTTAGTTGTCACGAAAAAATTGCCAAAGTGTCGTTAACAGGTGAGGTTGAGACCGGTCGTTTGGTGATGAGAGATGCTGCGAGTACCTTAAAAACAGTAACAATGGAATTAGGCGGCAAATCACCATTAATTGTTTTTGCAGATGCTCAGCTAAATAATGCGGTGTCGGCGGCGATGATGGGCAACTTTTTTACACAAGGTGAGGTTTGTACCAATTGCACTCGGGTATTTGTACATCGTTCGATTTATAAAGATTTTGTTGCACAAATACAGGCACGAACAAAAAAATTGATAATAGGCGATCCACTTGATAATGCAACACAAATAGGCTCTTTGATTAATCAACAGCACCAACAAAAAGTATTGGCGTATATTGAATCGGCTAAAAAAGAAGGTGCTACTTTATTATGTGGGGGCAATGTGCCATCTGATGTTAATAGCAATGGGGCTTTTATAGAGCCTACTATTTTTATTGATTGTAATGATTCCATGACGATTGTCAAAGAAGAAATTTTTGGCCCGGTGATGGCGATTTTGGTATTTGATGAAGAAGCAGAAGTTATTGAGCGGGCAAACAATACGATATATGGCTTAGCGGCTGGAGTATTTAGCCAAGACATACAACGGGCAAACCGCGTTGCCAATGCACTTGAAGCGGGCATGTGTTGGATTAATAGTTATGGTGTTTATGAAATGTCGATGCCGGCGGGTGGTTTTAAGCAATCGGGCATTGGTACCGAAAACGGTTTGGAGACGATTAAACAATACACGCAAACCAAGTCAGTTTATACCCAAATGGGTGACTTTGAGTGTCCGTTTGAATAAACAATGTCGATTGATACGTTAAGAATTGATTTGGCTTGTGCATTGCGTTGGTGTGCCAAGTTGGATATGCACGAGGCAGTTGCCAACCACTTCAGCGTTGCTGCCAATGAGGCAGGCAATGAATTTTTAATTAATCCTGCTTCGCGGCTTTTTTCGGATTTATGCGCAAGCGATTTGATTCACGCCAATACTGCTACAAAAACCCCACCACCGACAATTGATGATACAGCGTGGTGTTTGCATGCGTATTTTCATCAACATTTGCCACAAGCAAAATGTTTGTTACATGTACACTCACCGTATGCAACAGCGTTGGCATCACTAAAAGACTGGCACATGCAGGCAATTGATCAAAATTCGTGTCGCTTTTACAATCGTGTTGCCTATGATGAAAATTTTGGCGGTATGTTATTGGCACAAGAAGAAGCCGCAAGACAATGTGCGGTAATGAAAAACAACCAAGTATTGGTTATGCGAGGTCACGGTATTTTGGTCGTAGGTGAAACAGTAGGCGCGGCGTTTGATAGGCTTTATTATTTTGAAAGAGCGTGCCGTAACCAATGGTTGGCTATGAGTACCGCAAAGCCGTTATTTAGTGTGGATGCCGAAACCGCCGAAAAAACCGCTGTCCAGTGGGAAAACTACCCAATACTACATTTTGAAGAGTTAAAACGCCAATTAATGTCAGAATCACCTGATTTTGCTTCTTAGCATCCGTTGCTTCATCACTATTTAATGCCGACTGATACAATGTCCGTATCATTTGTTCGTGGCGTATTGCTATCGCAAGTGGCAGCGTTGGGTGGCAGTGTCTTTTTTATTTTTTATCAAAAAGGTTGTGATGGCATACCCCCTATAGTCGGTGCTTATACCGTATTTCTATTGGCTTTTTTATTTAATATATTGCCCAGTAAAAAACATTTTTTGGCAATTGACAAAACGATATGGCAAAAAAAATACGTGGTGATGATGGTCTTGGTCTGTGTGTCAGCATTGGTAGGCAATACCTCGGCGGCTACTGCTTTGCAGTATTTTCCTCCTAGCAGTGTGCATTTAATACAACGCTCCGAAACAATTTTTGCTATTTTGATAGGAATATGCTTTTTAAAGGAAGGGCATTTTAAAATATTTTTAGTATCGATATTTTTGTTTTGTTGCGGGCTTTATTTTTTATACGCACACGAAAACGAACAAACGAATCACACTGTTAATTTAACACCGTTTTTTATGGCGCTGCTGTCGGCGGTATGCTTTGCTATTATGCAAGCGGCAACGCGTGTTTTATTGTATAAAGTTGATGCGTTGTTTATTAATAGTGTCCGTCTATTGTTATTGGTGGTGGTGATGAGCGTTATTAACCCGTCATTAATACAGGCGGTTTTTGCTATGCCTATTTACAATTTATTGTTTTTAGCGATTGCCGCATTTGTAGGACCTTTTATTGCTCGTGTGGCTTATATGAATGCCGCCGGGATACTAGGCGTTGCCCGAGCGGCATTATTCGCGTCAACCAGTCCGGTGATAACGCTTGTTTTACAGACTATTTTTGTGGGCTTAGCGGTAACATCGTACCAATTATTGGGATCGTTTATCTTGCTGGTGGCGGTGTCGTTTCCGATTATCGTGCATTATATATTTAATGCTTCGCCCCACTCGATAAAAAAGTAATTTTTACAATGATAGTACGACGTTGTTTTCTTCGACTGTAACAGGGTAGGTTTTTGCACATATTGTGGGGTCATCAAAGTTTTTCCCGGTGGTGATGTCAAATTCCCAGCCATGTCGTGAACAACGTAATACCTTGCCCTCATTGGCGTAAATGTATTGATACCCATCAGTGGGTAAATTAGTGCCGCCCACTGGACCTTCGCATAAATTTGCACCTTGATGTGGGCATAGGTTAAGCAAGGCATAAAAATGGTTGTCAACATTAAATACACCGATGGAGCGAGACCCTATTTTGATAATTTTACGAGTGCCAATAGGCATATCGCTAACGGGACAAACGATATGTTTTTTAGCCATTATGCAACTGCTCTTGCTTGGGGCAAACGGCTGTAAAAATCGAGTGCATTATTGCCAAAAATATCGGGCTTCCAATCTTTAGGGATATTGAGTGATTTAATTTCGTCTTGATCCCAATGCGGAAAATCCGATGCAAACATTAACGTTTCTTTGCCATGCATGGCTTCAAGCGTTGCCCATAAATGTTCTGTTTTTTTAGGGACTTCGAGGGGTTGAGTGGTAAAGCGTACGTGTTCTCTAAAATATTCCGATGGCAGTTTTTTTACCCAAGGCACTTCTTTGCGTAGGGATTTCCATTCGGCATCCAACCGCCATAGTATTGATGGCACCCAAGCGACACCACATTCTATAACAGCCATTTTTAACGATGGAAATTTTTCAAAAACGCCATTGATAATCATGCTAACGACATGGGTTTGGGCGGGTTGTATTAACAAGGTATGGGCTTCGGCGTAGTATCTAGGCGATCCTCCAGCAAAATTCATGATGTTAATCCCGCCGTTGCCTCCTAAATGAATGGCAAAAGGCAAACCGACTTCGGCGCAGGCTTCGTAGATGGGATGGAAAAACGGATCACCATACGGTAGTATAGAGCCGTGTGAGCTAAGAACTTGTGCAATACGTGGATGCCTGCCTAAGCGGCGGATTTCTTTGGCTGCAAGTGCTGGATCTTGTGGGGCTATAATCAGTGAAGAATAAAAACGATCATCCAATGACACCCATTCGTCAAGCATCCAATCGTTATTGGCAGATGCCAAGGCACTGGCAAAATGAGGGTTGGCAAGGGTCGAGACTTCAAGCCCTTCTTCGCCCGTTAAAATAGCAATATCGATGCCATTGGGATCCAAATGCTTTTCTTTCATTATTTTGTAATGATCTTCTTTGCATTCTGGTTTGAAGTCAGCACGGCGAAAATCTTCAGGGTGAAACCACGCACGATGTGCATGAGGAAAAGAACCCTTAGGACCCGTATGCTCACCGCGTTGATAACATTCTTTCCACCATCCAGTCAAGTATGGTAGTAGTTCATCCGCACTGTGCCATTCGTTATGGCAATCACAATCAACTATGAACATTTTGATTTTTCTCCTAATATTGAGGTCTTTAAATAACTTTATAAAACGATGACTTTGCATTGGTAGTATATAATAGATGTCAGTTATTTTAACCCTACTAATATAGAAAAATCATGATAAAAGTTGCAAAAAAACAATTTAATGCCAATGATGCTGGACTTAATCCAGAATCGGTATCACCTTTTCCAAAATCTAAAAAAGTTTATGTAAAAGGACAACATTTTGAAGTACAAGTACCGATGCGTGAAATCACCTTATCGCCGACATTGATAGGGAAAAACGAAGTATCTAATGCGCCGTTTTATGTGTACGATACATCGGGCATATACTCCGATACCGATGCTAATATCGATATTCAAAAAGGGTTGCCACGTATTCGAGACAAATGGATTGAAAGTCGTGCTGACACGCAAAAACTAGCGAATTTAACCTCAGCCTTCGGACAGCGTCGTCAAGAAGACAGCAAAACCGAGCGACAGCGTTTTCCCATCAACTTGCAGCCACGTTGTGCGGTTAAAGACGCCAATGTAACACAAATGCATTATGCTCGGCGTGGTATCGTTACTGCTGAAATGGAATACATCGCGATTCGTGAAAACCAGTGCCGTGAACGTCTGGCAGAAGCTCTTAAAAAACGTCATGCAGGCGAATCCTTTGGTGCTAATTTGCCCGAGCAAATCACCCCCGAATTTGTCCGTGACGAAGTCGCCTCCGGCAGGGCTATTATCCCCGCTAATATTAATCACCCAGAAACTGAACCGATGATTATCGGGCGGAATTTTTTGGTTAAAGTGAATGCCAATATCGGAAATTCAGCAGTATCATCGGACATTGGCGAAGAAATCGACAAAATGGTATGGGCAACAAGATGGGGTGCTGATACCGTTATGGACCTTTCTACAGGAAAGCATATTCACGAAACCCGTGAATGGATAATTCGTAATTCTCCTGTGCCCATTGGCACGGTGCCAATTTACCAAGCACTTGAAAAAGTAAATGGTGCAGCAGAAGACTTAACATGGGAACTCTATAGAGACACCCTTATTGAACAAGCTGAACAAGGCGTTGATTACTTTACCATTCATGCAGGCGTGCGTTTGCAATTTGTACCGATGACAGCCAAACGTCTCACGGGTATTGTCTCGCGCGGCGGTTCCATTATGGCAAAATGGTGCTTGGCACATCATAAAGAAAGCTTTTTATACGATCATTTTGAAGACATCTGCAAAATAATGAAAGCCTATGACGTTAGCTTCTCACTGGGTGACGGCTTACGCCCGGGTTGCCTTGCCGATGCAAATGACGAAGCACAAATGTCTGAACTACGAACGTTGGGCGAATTAACCGCTATAGCGTGGAAGCACGATGTACAAGTAATGATAGAAGGTCCTGGCCATGTGCCAATGCAACTAATCAAAGAAAACATGACGGCTGAACTAGAATCTTGCCACGAAGCACCATTTTATACATTGGGTCCTCTGGTAACAGATATTGCACCGGCTTATGATCACATTACATCAGCCATTGGTGCCGCTCAAATTGGCTGGTATGGTACGGCTATGCTTTGTTATGTTACACCCAAAGAGCATTTGGGTTTACCCAACCGCGACGATGTTAAAACGGGCATTATCACTTACAAAATTGCGGCTCATGCGGCTGACCTTGCCAAAGGTCACCCAACCGCACAAGCACGAGACAACGCCGTATCGCAAGCCCGCTTTGAATTCCGTTGGGAAGACCAATTTAACTTAAGCCTAGACCCAGATACAGCGCGTCAGTATCATGATGAAACACTACCGCAGGAATCCGCTAAAGTTGCTCATTTTTGTTCGATGTGTGGCCCTAAATTCTGCTCGATGAAGATCACCCAAGAAATTAGAGAATACGCTGCTGCTCAAGAAGTCGAATTGCAAAAAGCACAGGCACAGGGCATGGAAGAAAAAGCGATTGAATTCCAACAAGGAGGGAGTCAAATCTACCGCTAATTATTTTTTTGCTGTTGTTCTAAATATTCTAGCGATGGATAATGCCTCATGTGTTTGGGGTTGCCAGAAATTTTGTATTTAATACCACTGCCTGCCTCGTTGATAAAATAAAAAAATTGCAGCCACTGCCTTTTTACAGCGACGGGATCACCGATTCTAATTTTATTTATTTGCTGGCGTGTTAATGGGTAGTCGTGTATAGATGCTAGTATATAAGTAAACAACAAAAACATAAAAGCCGTAGAAACACATCTTTTTATCCAATACATAAAGCGTATATTATATAAAATAAGCGTTAAACCAATTATTATGAGTTATTTTTCATGTTAAAATGATAAAAATAGAAGGCAATAAATATCAGATGGAATCAAATTTTACCAATCATTTTTTAATATCCACTACCCAAAACGAAAGCGATTTATTTGGTGGTGCGATTGTCTATGTCTGTCGTCATGACGAAGATGGAGCCTTTGGTGTTATTTTAAACAAGCCCAGCAATACCAAAGTCAGCGAACTATTTGAATCTCTCAAAATGTCACAAGTTATTTCAACGCAAGGGGTTGTATTACAAGGTGGCCCTGTCAAACCTGAACAAGTAATTATCTTACATTCGCTCCCTGGTGAGTTTGATATGACCATAAAAGTCAACGATAGCGTAGGGGTTACTCTATCCAAAGACATTCTTGGTTCCATCTCCGACAAAAAAGGGCCTGAAAAATGTATTTTTGCATTTGGCTATGCAGGTTGGAATCAAGGACAAATTGAAACTGAAGTAAGGCGTAACGACTGGATAGCGATTCCAGCCAACGTTGATATTATTTTTGACACCCCTATTAACACACGTTTGACCGAAGCAACCCGCCGCTTTGGTTTTGACATCAATCACTTAAGTGATGTCGTTGGACACGCTTAATACCGCCACCCAATCTTCTATTGTCATTGCCTTTGATGTCGGTCGTAAAAAAACCGGCGTCGCTATTGGCAACGCCATTACCCGCGGTGCTAGACCACTTTGCGTTATTAACGGTGGGCGCAGCGGTCAACTAGAACAAATTGATAAATTAATTAAACAATGGAATCCGGCTTTATTGGTTGTCGGGCTACCCTTTCATATGGACGGTACACCCAATCCAATGACCAAGCATTGTCGTTATTTTTCGACTTTATTAACCAATCGTTATAATTTAAAAACGATTTTAGTGGACGAGCGATTAAGCACTCAAGCAGTTGGCAAAAACCAAGATGATAAATCTGCCGCTGTTATCTTACAAGCGTGGTGGGATACCTTTTAACTAAAATACTCCTCGTCATTTGTCTTATTGCATTTTAGCTTTGATCGGTTTTGCGTAATTGTGCCAGATGTTCTTTGATTGATTTTTCTAAACCGCGTGATGTTGGTGTGTAAAAATTGGTTGCTGGCATATCATCTGGAAAATAATGAACATTGCTGGCATAGGCGTTTTTTTCGTTATGGGCGTGACGATAGCCTTTACTATAACCTTGATTTCTCATCAATTGTGTGGGGGCGTTGCACAAGTGTTTGGGTACGGGGCGACTACTTTCTTTTTTAATGAGAGCATTAGTTTGGTTAAACGCGCGATACACAGCGTCGCTTTTGGGAGCACAAGCAAGGTATGTCGCCGCTTGGGCTAATGCTAATTCACCTTCGGGGCTGCCGAGCTGACGGTAAGCTTGGTTGGCATCGGTCGTCATTGACAAAGCCCGTGGGTCGGCAAGCCCGATGTCTTCGGAAGCAATACGTAGAAGGCGGCGACCAATATAACGAGGATCGGCACCGCCATCTAATAGACGGCAAAACCAATACAATGCAGCATCGGGGTTTGATCCCCGAATCGACTTGTGCAATGCAGAGGTTAAATTATAAAAATGATCGCCACCGTTATCAAATTGGCGATTTTTGTCGGTGAGTATTTTATCGACGGCTTCGAGTTCAATAGAATCGGTGGTACTGCATATCAATTGTTCGGTAATGTTAAGCAGACGTCTGGCATCGCCATCGGCAAAGTCAATGATTTTTTCTCGGGCTTGCTCGGAAACGGTTTTGCCTTTGTGTTCGAGTGCAATTTGTAATATATGGGCAAGATCGGATGGGTTTAAAGCTTTAAATGAATAAACGGTTAAACGTGATAACAAGGCGTTATTCATTTCAAACGAGGGGTTTTCGGTAGTGGCACCAATAAATATGAATAACCCATTTTCTATATAAGGCAATAAAGCATCTTGTTGGGTTTTATTAAAATGATGACACTCATCAATAAACAAAAGACGAGGGCGTTCTGGGCTGTCTTGGTGAATTTGTTCGGCTTGTTTTACAATATCACGTATGTCTTTTACACCAGCGGTAACAGCCGATACCTGAAAAAAAGCCACGTTATTTTTTTTGGCTAATAATTGGGCAAACGTGGTTTTACCACAGCCGGGTGGTCCCCAAAACAACATAGAATGCAATGCCATATCATTATTTAATAACCGTTGTAGTGGCATACTCTCTGCCAGTAAATGGTCTTGCCCGTAAAATAGCAGTTTGTCTTGTGGACGCAAAGCATCAGCAAGTGGCTGTTGGTTTGAAGGTGTGGCAGAAAAAAGGGTGGTCATTTACTAATCATTAAAACCCGATTTAAAACCCGATGGTTTTGCCAACACCTTTGGGCAATGGGAGATTTTGATGATGGTGCCAGAGTGCGTTAATATTGCCGCTTAGTGGTTCGGGGCAAGCACAGGCTTTGGCTTTTTCGACATACAACATCATTTGCTCTGCTGTTGCAACCAATGTATTTTGGCTATACATGCTATGAAAAAGGTGTACACGCTTTGCATCGACATTAATAATCTGAGTGGTGAGTGAAAGAGAATCGTTTAAATAGGCTTGTCCAAGGTGCCGAATATGCGTTTCTACCGTATAAAAACTACCCCGCTCGTGAACATAGTCTATGCTAAGCCCAATATGATGCAAAAAGGCATCGGTGGCATCGCCAAACACCTGTAAATAACGACTTTCGTTCATGTGATTATTGTAATCTATCCATTCTGCGGCAACGCGGGTGGTGTGCAGATTTAAAGGTGCTTTATTATTAATGGTGGGTGTGTTGTTTGCCGAGTGGGCTTTGCTGTAGCGGCGTTTCTCATGTTCTAAAAGAAGTGTTCCTCCACCTTCGTTATTGCTTTTTAAGCCTTGCAATATACTTACCAAACAGTTGTCGCGCATGGTGTACAAACTGAGCGTATCACGCGTACCAGCTTGTTCATCTGATTGAGCAACGATTTTGTCGAGCAAGGCATCATCCATGTTTGGCACGTTGGTTAGTTTGGTCCAAGGCAGTGCTAGTGTGGGTGCGAATTGTGCCATAAAATGTCGCATACCACCTTCGCCACCGCCCAATCGATAGGTTAAAAACGGACCCATAAATGCCCAGCGTAAACCGCAACCTAAGCGTATTGCTTCGTCAATTTCAGTGGCGGTGGCAATATCATCGTGAACAAGCCACAGTGCCTCACGCCATAGTGCCTCCATCAATCTGTCGGCAATAAAACCGTCAATTTCTTTTTTTAGAATCAACGGACGCATACCAATAGAGGTGTAAAAATCAGCGGCTTGCTGTATGACGGTGGGCGATGTTTTATCACCCCCGCAAAGTTCTACCAAAGGCAATAAATAAACAGGGTTAAACGGGTGTGCAACACAAAAACGTTCAGGGTGTTGCAACTCTTGTTGTAACTGTGTGGGTAGCAAGCCGGATGTCGATGACATGATTGGCGTATGGCTAGGGGCATGTGCTTCGATGATTTGATACACTCGCTTTTTTAATTCGATTTGTTCTGGCAGGCTTTCTTGGATAAAGTCTGCATTTGCCACCGCACTGGCAATATCGGTGGTAAATTGTAGCTGACCTTCGGTTGGTGCTGGTGATAGCGTTATTTTTTGCCATGCTTGGCGTGCGGCTTGTATAACCGTTTGTAGATGTTGCTCGCTATCGGCATTGGCGTCAACCACGGTTACATCGTAACCTTCTAATAAAAAACGCGCTGCCCAACCGGCACCGATAACACCGCCACCGACACAGGTGATTTTTTTTATCATTGGTTTGTCCCCGGCGTGGTTAAGTTTAGGTGAGTACGGGTTTCGGCTGGAGTCATAATGCCAACACCGATTCGCTGTAAAATTTCAATGGCACGTTCAACCAATTGCGCATTGGTGGCAAGCACGCCTCTTTCGAGCATTAAATTGTCTTCAAGACCGACCCGCACATTGCCACCTGCCAATGCCGACACCACAACCCAAGGCATTTGTAAACGACCAATCGCAAATGATGACCAAACCGCATCGGTGGGAAGGCGGTGTACCATGCCCATTAACACATCCATTTCGGCAGGTGCGCCGTAGGCAATCCCCATACACAGCTGAATTAAACAAGGGGAATCAAGTAATCCTTGCTTTTGTAGATAATCGACAAACACCAAATGCCCAGTATCAAATACTTCGAGTTCGGGACGTACATTAAGCGAGCGAACATGCTTTGCCATTTTAACCAAAGCAGGTGGGGTATTAACCATGACATAATTACCACCAGCAGCAAAATTCATACTACCACAATCCAACGTGCAAATCTCTGGAAGGAGCTCACGCACGTGAATAAGCCTTGTTAACGGACCCACCATATCGGTGCCGTCTTGTGGGGGCAAGGGGGATTCCTCATTGCCCAACACCAAATCACCACCCATACCAGCCGTTAGATTTAAAACAACATCGACCCCTGAAGCACGGATAATATCCAGCGTTTTTTTGTACAACTCTGGATCACGACTACCCGCACCAGTATTGGGGTCACGCACGTGAATATGAGCAATAGCCGCACCTGCTTTGGCAACTTCTATGGCTTGTTGGGCAATTTGCTCGGGCGTAACTGGCACAAGAGGGCTTTTGTCAGTGGTATCACCAGCACCAGTTAATGCGCAGGTAACAAATACTTTTTTGTTCATAAAAAGACCTTTCTATAATTTATTATGAATTTATAATTATAAAGATAAAAACTTATTTATGAGAATTTTATTCAATAAACATTGCTAAAATTATTTAGCAATAGTAATTTTTATTGTAAGCCAAGTGGAGTGCAGATTGCTTGTTTTGACTTTATCTTTTACAAAGCAAAAGATAAAGTGGTATTAAAGAGTATAACGGACGGCGATAATCTCGTAATTTGTATCACCATCAGGGGTATGTACTGTAATGGTATCGCTTAGTTCTTTGCCCATTAAAGCACGCCCAAGTGGCGATGATGATGAAATCATATTGTTGTCAACATCGGTTTCAAATTCGCTAACCAATCGATAGGTAATAACTGCTTTGTCATTGTTTATTAGATCAACATAAGAACCAAAAATACAACGATCGGTAACGCCGATGGTTTCGGGATAAAATATAGTGGATGTGGACAGTACGTCTTCTAGTAATTTAATACGAGCTTCAATAAAACCTTGCTTGTCTTTGGCAGAATGATATTCGGCATTTTCTGATAGGTCGCCATGTGCACGTGCTTCTGCAATAGCTTGAATAATGCTTGGACGGGCCTCTGATTTTAGTATTACGAGTTCGGCGTTTAGTCGATCGTAACCTTCTTTTGTAATTGGACTCATGTGTTATCTTTCTGTTATTTTGTTTGATTGTTGCATTTGCCACGTTTGTAAAGAAGACACATCAGGACGACCTTTGTTTAATATAGATTGCTTGATGCCTTCAACGGCAATTTGAGTAGCTGCAATGGTGGTAAAGTGCATGACTTTTCCCATTAAAGCGGCGTGACGAATGTCGAATGAATCCGATCGAATGGTGCTGGAATTGCCTTCGGTATTGACAATCATGCACGCTTTGTTATCGATAATAAAATCAACAATATGCGGTCTGCCTTCTCGGGCTTTGCGAATGGTTTCGACAGCCACGCCATGTTCTTTTAAGTAAGCTGCTGTGCCAGAAGTAGCAACAATTTTAAAGCCAATATCAACAAGACTTTGGGCAATAGGTACGATGCTGGGCTTGTCTTGGTTGCGAACACTAAAAACCACTGTGCCGCTGGATGGGTGGGGCAAAATGGCTTCTTGGGCTAGGTAGTAGGCAGTTGCCGAATGTTTGCCAATACCCATGCTCTCGCCGGTGGATTTCATTTCTGGTCCCAATAAAACATCGACCCCGGGAAATTTATTAAAAGGAAAAACAGCTTCTTTTACCGAATAATAAGGTAAATCAGGCATATCGATTGTCACTTGCTGCCTAGCAAAACAAATACCCGCCATCGCTTTGGCAGCAATTTTAGCAATCGGCACACCGGTAGCTTTAGAGACAAAAGGAGATGTGCGTGAGGCACGTGGGTTAACCTCTAACACGTATATGGTTTCGTTTTGTACTGCGTATTGCACATTCATTAGTCCGATGACATTAAGTGCTTGGGCTAGTTTTTTGGTTTGTTCTTTTATGGAATCGACAATATGTTGTGGCAACGAATGCGGAGGCAAACAACACGCTGAATCGCCAGAATGGATACCAGCCCGTTCAATATGCTCCATCACGCCGGCTATCATGATTTCTCCTGTATGGTCGCGCACGGCATCAACATCAACCTCAATGGCATTGTCCACAAAACGATCCAACAGTACATCGTTTTGTAGGGCATAAGCGTGTTTATCAACATACGCCTCTAATTCTTGTTTGTTATGCACAATAGACATTGCTTGTCCGCCCAATACATAGCTAGGGCGAATAACCAACGGATATGCAACGCTTTCGGCAGTATTGGTAATTTGCTCTTTAATCGATTTTTCTGATGCAGTGTTGGTCTCAATTGAAAAAGGCAAAGGGGTACAATGGACAATCGCGTTTTTTGGTTGTTTTAATTCCAGCGATAATAATAACTGCTGAAAACGCCGCCTCGATTCAGATAAGTCAATAGCATCGACCGACGTGCCGATAATAGGTGCTCCTAAATTGGACAAAACACGCGCAATAGAAAGCGGTGTTTGCCCGCCAAATTGTACAATCACGCCAAACGGTTTTTCACGAACGATAATCTCCCAAACATTTTCAACCGTTAATGGCTCAAAAAACAAACGATTGGCAGTGTTGTAGTCAGTGGAAACAGTCTCGGGATTGCAGTTAACCATAATGGTCTCAAACCCCTCCTCTCGCAGTGCCATAATGCCATGTACACAACAATAATCAAACTCGATACCTTGACCAATGCGATTAGGTCCACTGCCTAAAATCATTATTTTTTTATTATCAGTTGGATGTAGTTCACATTCGTCTTCATAGCAAGAATAAAGATAGGCAGTACTTGTGGGAAACTCAGCAGCGCAGGTATCTATGCGTTTAAAAACAGGGTGTAGCCCTAAATTGGTGCGGTGTTCGGCAATTTCGGATACAATTCTTTTAGCCCCTGTGGTGGGCGGATGATATAGGTTAAAGCACCACTGTAGGTGTTCATCTGAAAAACCAAGCCGCTTCCACTCGCGTAATAGTGGCTTGTCAATGGCATCAATAGGATTTTTGCTAGCAAAATTAATAATGTTTTTTTCGGTTTCGATAATATCGGAAATCTCACATAAAAACCAAGGGTCAATATGGGTAAGGGCATTAATTTGCTCTACACTCATGCACAAACGAAAAGCATCAGCAACATGCAAAATACGTGTAGAAGAAGGCACCGAAAGCTTCGGTTTGAGTGATTCGATAAGGGCATTTAAATCATCATTGAGCTCATCGCCAGTGGCTAAAAGTGTCAATGTTTTAACATCGTTATTATTTAAAGATGATTTAAAACCTGAAATTTTAATTTCGAGTCCCGACAAAGATTTTTGTATTGATTCGGCAAAAGTCTTGCCAATCGCCATAACCTCGCCCACCGACCGCATTTGAGTAGTCAGGATATCCGGTGTAGGTGTGAATTTGCGAAAATCAAAACGCGGTATTTTGGTTACGATATAGTCAATACTTGGCTCGAATGAAATAGGGGTTTGCTTTCCTGTAATATCATTGCGTATTTCGTCAAGTGTATAACCCAGTGCCAGACGTGTCGCAACTTTTGCAATCGGAAAACCAGTTGCTTTTGATGCCAAAGCGGATGATCGAGAAACGCGGGGATTCATCTCAATAACGATTAAATCGCCATCAATTGGATTAACGGCAAACTGCACATTTGAGCCACCAGAATCCACTCCAATTTCACGTAAAACTGCAATAGACGCATTACGCATTCGCTGGTACTCTTTATCGCTTAGTGTTTGAGCGGGGGCAACTGTAATGGAATCGCCTGTATGCACGCCCATTGGATCAAAATTTTCGATAGAACAGACGATAATGCAATTGTCGAGGTGGTCGCGCATCACCTCCATTTCAAACTCTTTCCAACCAATAAGAGAACGTTCGATAAGAATGGATTTAGTGGGAGATTCTAGAAGTGCTTGTGCTATCAGCGGGCGAAATTCCTCTTTGTTATAAGCAATACCACCACCAGTACCGCCTAAGGTAAATGACGGGCGTACAATAATAGGAAAACCGATTTCTTGAACAGCGACTTCGCCTTCATAGATACTAGAAATAATAGCACTGGGTGCTGACTTTAGCCCAATAGAATCCATTGCCTTTTTAAAGGCTTGTCTGTCTTCGGCTTTGTTAATACTATGGGCATTGGCACCTATAAGCATCGGTTTGCCGTCTATGGCTAGTCCTTTGCCAAAAACGCCCATTTTATCGAGTTCCATCGCACAATTAAGAGCGGTCTGTCCGCCCATTGTTGGCAAAACCGCATCGATTTTTTCTTTTTTGATAATCGCACATGCCGATTGTGCATCCACTGGCTCGATATAGGTAACATCAGCCGTATCAGGATCGGTCATAATCGTGGCAGGATTTGAATTAAGCAATACGCTACGAACGCCTTCTTCTTTTAGGGTTTGCAGTGCTTGGGTGCCAGAATAATCAAACTCACATGCCTGTCCGATAATAATAGGACCAGCACCTAAAATAAGTATATTGTTAATATCTTGGCGTCTAGGCATAATGATTGTCTATTAATTCGATAAATTGGTCAAATAATACCTCTGCATCCGATGGACCAGGGCTTGCCTCTGGATGCCCCTGAAAAGTCATAATAGGTGGATCTTGCGACATAAAACCTTGCAAGCTGCCATCAAAAAGCGAAGTATGGGTAACTTTAATAAAATCGGGGAGGGAATCAGCACGAACGCTAAAACCGTGATTTTGACTCGTAATAATAACCAAACCATTATCATCCATAACAGGGTGATTAGCCCCGTGATGACCAAATTTCATTTTTTCGATAGTGGCTCCCAACGCCATTGCAACAATTTGATGCCCCAAACACAAACCAAAAACAGGGATTTTATGTTGGATTAATTCGCCAACGATAGTTTGAATTGACGTGCATGGTGTTGGGTCACCCGGTCCATTACTCACCAAAACTGCATCAGGTTTTTTATTAATTAAATCAGAAAATTCAATGTTATAATCAACAATACTAACATTTAACCCGCGATTAGTTAGCAAGCGCAATATATTTTGTTTACAGCCACAATCAATAACAACAACATGCAATGCAGAGCTTGCACCATTGGTATTATTGACAGATTCCGTATAACTATTGTTATCGTGATTCCATGTCCCCAAACGCCATTCACTGGGCAGCAACGAACTGGCATCTTGCGCAAGTAGGGCGTTTTCGAGCCCCGTAAAAGCCCGCGCTTCTGCCAAAGCACGCTCGCAAGTGTTATCAATAGTATCGTTATCGGGCACCGGCATAATACAACCGGCTAAAGACCCTTTTTGACGCAAATGATGAGTAATAGCACGGGTATCAACATCATCAATAGCAACAATTTTTTTATCTTGTAAAAAATCAGGCAATGAGCATTGTGCCCGCCAATTACTGTAGTGGCTGCTGATTTTTCTGGCGATAACCCCACGGGTAAAAATAGTACTGGCTTCGTGGTCTAAAGCATTAACCCCAACATTGCCTATATGCGGATGCGTAAAGTTGACAATCTGGCTGTGGTAAGAGGGGTCGGTTATGATTTCTTGATAACCAGATATGGCTGTGTTAAACACGACTTCACCAACAGAAAAACATAAGTTATCATTATAACCTTTTGAATAACCTGTATAAAAAAAACCATCTTCAAGTGCTAATACCGCACGGTTGGAGTTGATTTTTCGATACATTAGAACAAAAATTATACAGTAAAAAACAAATACATTTTTTATAAAAACAAGCTTAAAGTAAAAAATATTGATTCAATTTATTGTCTGCGTCTGGTGTCTATCTGTGCGGTATAGAAGGGGATATAAAGCAAGGATTGATTAATTTGAATAACAAACCTGATTATGATTACTCCAACTTCTATCGAATAATATGATATGTGGTTACAAAAAGGTACGCTAATCTATAAACGGTATTGGGGTGATTGTCCTACCCATTCAATTTAAATCAAAATACCACCTTATTCGTATATGTAGTTCTCAAAGCGATCCGGCTTTTCTTTCGTAAAAAGATTTTGATCAATACTATGATGAATATCGTTTTCATACAGTAAATAATCAACCTCGTTTACAAACGGATCTTTACCGTTGGCTAAACATTTTACTAGCAAACGAGCAACCATACTAGGTAGGGCTATTTTTTCCATTATTGACCCTGATGATTGTGCAAAGTATTCTTCGCATGCGGATGCTGGATAAAATGCAGAGGCAATACCATGTTGTGTTTTTACAAAATATTGCTTTAGACCATCCGATGTCTTCAAAGAGCTGATATCCACATTTTTCAATTTTGAATAGCCGACAGAAGTTCCATGATCACCAAAAATAAAAATATAAGCATTGGGGTCATTTTTTTTAATATCCTGAATCAATGTATTCATTATCGGTGCTGTTTCTTTGTTTGATCGATGCGAATAACTTGCACGAAATTGTTGAAATTCTTTATCCGTTCCTTTGTATCCTGGTGGAATATGTCCTGGTGAAATAATATAAGTAAAGGTAAACAATGGTTTTCCTTGCTTTCGTCTCTTATGCCAATCATTTAGAACCAAATTTATGTATTTGTTAGGGCTCTGATAAAAATTATTAATAAATGAAAAGTCGATGCCCAATAGCTCTAAAATATTTCTATTAAATAACCATCGACAATAACCATAAAAACCGTATTTTCTTGCTGTGGTTGCTAGATGATTAAAGCAAAGAGATAGAGGCAATCCAACAAGATGATCAAGATTAGGACCTAAATTTTTCCCAAAATAAGTATCTCGGCTATAGGTCGAAGTTAAATAACCATTTGCCTGCAAAATTTGTGTTAATGGTGCTGGGTTTATGCCTCGGTATAACGTTGTATAACGTTTTTGCTCAAACAACTGATCATAATAATTGGGATCTAACGCTAGGACACTATTCAACGTTTTTGCTGTGCTACTTTTCTCACTAAAAGAATTTTTAAACCAACGGAATTGGTACTTGTCCAATATTGATTGATAACCTATATTTGGCAAATTCATCGTTTCTTTAACAATACTAGGAGCCAGCATTGCATCAAATGAGATAAAATAAATATTAGGCTTTTTAACAAAATCAACGATTTTTATATTAGAAGCAACTGTATCTCCTTTTTCCCCTTCAAATATCAAGACACTATCGGTAATAACGTTACTGACCAGATTGAAAGTTTGGAATAATAAGGAGAACGAAAGTGTAGCGGTTATGGCATAACGCCACCATTTTGATTCTTTTAGAGATATAAAAATTTGGCACGCAACAAAGACAGATAATAGAAAAAATAGGATTTGAACAACGATCGAAAGAGTCGCAAAATCATTGATAAAGACAATATAGAATGAATATAAATTCAATACAGAAAATAGTGATAGTAAAACATTAAAAACAATCGAGCAAAAGTGATAACGTTTCATTAATGCAAAAATGGCAGTTAGGATAATTGATTGAACCAAACCAATAGCCAGACCACTGTAAATGATAGTTGAGCGATCAATATATGACATTTCGCCCAATGACTCATTGAAAGTCAATAAAAAAGCAAAAATGGATATCAGAAAAAAAACGCTAAACTTAAATATAGAAAGCGATAAGTTGTAGGTTATTTTTTCTTTTTCCACCTTCTTGTTTGCAAGAGGGCTCTTGTTTAGTTGTTTTTTTTTGAGTGCTTTTTTCTTACTAGTTTTAGAATTCATTGTTAAAGACCATATAAATAATTTAATACCAATTTTGCAATAACAATGTTTTGAATACCATCTGGTTGATAATTGATACTACTTAATTTTTTGCACAAAACGTTTTCAGATATACCTGATTCACATATATTTTACCGAAAATAGACTGACTAATGAGTAATTAATTTTAATAATTTCTATTATTTTAAATAAGTGTTCTGCTAAAGCGATTAAACAAGTGATTAAACTTTAGATAGGCTGATACCTCATCTACATAAATAATGATAATCGGTAAAAATAGGTTAAACTAATGAGGATAAGATAAGATTATAAGATAACTGAAAATACATTTATGATTAACCCAACCGTAATAAACCTGCCTTTTTCTATTGAAGAATACAATCTGCGGCTACAAAAAGTACGCCAAGCCATGCAACAGCGTGGCATTGATGTATTATTTGTAGAAGACCCGTCTAATATGGCGTGGCTAACGGGGTATGATGGGTGGTCGTTTTATGTCCATCAAGGGGTGATTGTTTTCCATGATGCACCGCCAATGTGGTGGGGACGGGCACAAGATGCGCATGGTGCTCGCCGTACGGTTTATATGTCACATGAATATATTGCGGGGTATGATGAAAATTATGTCCAAGCGACCGATAAACACCCCATGCAAGACCTTGCCCAACACCTTATTAATCATGGTTACGACAACAAAGCCATTGGTGTTGAAATGGACAATTATTATTTTTCTGCTAAAGCCTATGAAGTTCTAAAAACATCATTGCCACAAGCACATTGGATCGACGCAACAGCATTGGTTAACTGGCAGCGCGGGGTTAAATCAGACACAGAAATTACCTATATGCGCCGTGCCGCCGCTATTTCTGAAGCAATAATGCATAAGGCATTAACAACTATTCGTCCCGGCTTGCCCAAAAATCAGTTGGTTGCTGATATTCAACATCAAGCGATTCTTGGAGCAGATGGGCATTGGGGAGACTACCCCGCCATAATCTCTTTGGTACCAAGTGGCGAAGAAACTGGTGCGTCGCATTTAACATGGAACGATACGCCCGTGCCGGAAGAAGGCATTACTTTTTTTGAATTATCAGGTTGCTACCGTCGCTATCATGCGCCTTTGTGTCGTAGCGTCTATTTTGGCACACCACCACAAAAAATATTAGACGCTGAAAAAGCATTAATTGAAGGTTTGGATGAGGGAATAGAAGCCGCACGCAATGGAGCAATGGCAAGTGATATTGCCAACGCTTTATTTGGGGCATTGCGTCGTTATGGTATTGAGCGTGAGGCTCGTTGTGGCTATGCAATTGGTATTTCGTACCCACCCGATTGGGGCGAGCGGACGATTTCATTGCGTCCGAATGATCATTCTGAATTAAAAGCAGGAATGACTTTTCATTTTATGCCCGGTATTTGGATGGGCGATTGGGGCATAGAAATTACCGAGACTATCGTAATTAACAAAAATGGTGCTGCCGAGCGTTTAAATCATTTTGATCAAAAATTATTTGTAAACCCTACTTTTTAAAAAATATTAAAATGATGAAAGATTGGTTTTGATAAAAAGAGATTTTCCCAATCACTTTTTATAAAGTATAACGGTGGATGGCTTATTTGTTTAGCTACGAAAGGGCTCGAAATTTTCATGCTAGAATATACGCACAATACCCTCTATATATTGATTTGCTACAAAACTCTCCAATTTCTATTCGATATATCTTAAGCGGGTTAGTAGTCTGTATTGTCCTTTATACGATAGCGTCTATTACTATTGTTGCTTTTTCAGAAGAAGTTGGTGCTGTATTCAATACTTTTTCGTTTTTTTTATTGATAAAGTTCCTTGTTTTGATTACGATATCACTTGCCATTCGAACATTGCGTTGGTGTTACCTTAATCGCATTGTTAATTCGGAATTTAACTGGCGGCAAACGGCTGGTATTTATATTGGCGGTTTTAGTATAATTCTTACACCAGGTCGTGTGGGAGAGTTATGGCGTGCATGGGCACTAAACTTTCACCAAAAAATAAACTATCGTAAAGCGTTACCTCTTATATTCTGTGATCGTTTATTTGATTTAAATGCACTGTTGTTATTTGCATCCACTGGTGTATTTGTTACTTTGACAGCCTATCGATTGCCTGCATTTGCGGCAATGGTCCTATTTTTAATGATATTTTTATTAATGTTAAAGCCGAATTGGATTCGCCTGATTATTAAATTGTTATGGAAAATATGCGGCAAGCGTTTGCCTCGTTTATTTGCTTCTCTACTTGCAATGGTTCGCCATGTTAAATTTATTGTGCGACCTGTAAGTTATTTTCCGCTCCTTATATTGTCTTTAAGTGCTTGGAGTTTTGAAGGGTGGGCGTTGTTTTATATTGCAACTGAATTAAATGGGATATTGAATTTTCATGCAGCACTTATTACCATTGCTCTGGGGAATATAGCAGGTGTTTTATCGTTACTACCGGGGGGGATTGGTGGTTATGATGTTGCAATGATTTATCTTTTACAGGAATATGGCAATACGTTGTCGCTTGCGCTTACAATTAGTATTATTCGCATTGCCAATGTATTTTATGCGGCTTTATTAGGATTGCCTTTTTTTGTGTATTTTTCTTGCCATCCGTCAATTGTGCAAAAAAATAAATGAGTATAACAACACCACCGAGACAAGGTATTATTCATGTAAAAATAACGGTATTGTTTTTATCTGCAATATTTTTGTTGTTGTTTGTTATTAATGCTTCCTATCCGAGTAAATCAGTTGATGATTGGCGCATTATCCGTTTTTTATTTGTTGCCGTCTTGTTGCTACAAGCAGGAGCCGTGTATTTATTAAATCGATACACTCCATTTTTTGCAAATATTTTATATGCCTTTTTATTTGTCATTAATTTATTTAGTCTATTTATTTGTATTATTCCACCATTTTCTGCAATGCCTGCGTGGTTTTTGATACTTGGTTTATTATTGACTAGTCTAATTACTTATGAAGTATGTGATTTGATATTTTCTACAAAAAGAATATGTCAATTAGCATCGGTTATCATATCGCTCCTATGTATTTGGCAGTTGGTAATTTATTTTATTCAAGAATATCCAACACCTGTTGCCACTAACAGTGATCAAACCGCCTCTAAAAATGTTAGTTTGGTTGAATTGATTGACAAGCCTAATATATATCTAATATCATTTGATGCGTTGGCACCTTTGGCAATTACTCAGCGGTATATCAATACACAATCATTGCCTTATCAATCATGGATAGAGAACAACGATTTTCGCCGTTTTCGCAATGCCTTTAGTGCTTATTCGCAAACCTTGCCAACGTTGAATAGCATTTTGGCATTTGACAAGGGATATTACAAGGAATTGGAATCTCAACACAAAGAATCGCACCTTTTTAACGGTTTGGCACCATCGCCATTGTTACAACTATTAAAATATAACGGTTATACAACCAATACCTACTATCAAAATACCTATTTGGGTGGCAGAAGTGGTGTACATGTTGATTCCTATCATCCCGATTATCCCTATACAATTTGTTATAACCATATTGCAAAATTAGGAGAACTATTTTCTTTTTTTGGTTACTGTCAGCTGATGAAAAATAAACTATTTTTGCAGTTATGGGGGATTCCAACGACACACCTAAATGGCATGC
Source organism: Gammaproteobacteria bacterium (assembly GCA_965243565.1). Classification (GTDB taxonomy): domain Bacteria; phylum Pseudomonadota; class Gammaproteobacteria; order Tethybacterales; family Persebacteraceae; genus CBDEVH01. Next base: position 1,171,527 of record OZ251571.1, on the reverse strand, counting down.
CTCCTGTTGAATCGCATGCTGATTCAATATTACAGGACATAGAAAATCGCTTACAGCAGCAAAACCCCCATTTTTTTATGGCACATTTGACTTCTCCCAACCATACCCCACGACCTTATAACCACAATGATATGGATGACTACAATGCGTTTCGCGATCATTTTATTGACGTTGCTAAAAACCAAACGACGCCACTAATGGAAAAAATACATTCATTTATTCGTCAACATGACCCGAACGGGATTATTATTTATTATGGTGATCACGGCTTATGGCTTTCTCGCCACCTATCATTTAATTTGAGTGATTATTCGAAAGAAGAGGATGATTTCCTGATGTTTGATCGTCACGGTATATTGTTGGCAATGTCGCCTGCCAATACTTGTCAATCATACATTGACGAATCGACAGCGCTTGGTCAGTATGCTGATGTAACCTTGTTGCTACGGCAAATAATGCGTTGCCTAACAAATGGTTATGACCCTATGCCATCGGCTACTTATGCTATCGAAAAACAATATAAATGGTTTGAGGGATTACACATAAAAAATAAAACAGTTCCTTATAGTGAGTTATTGTATGAATAAAGATACACTTACAATTAATACGACTTTAATAAGATTAGTTTTTCAGGTGATAAATGCGAAGATGTCCTCTTGCTGGTAAGGGTTCAAATAGATGAAACTCCAATTCTGGACGATGAGTGGGGTAACCGTAGTTTTTTCCAATATAAACCAAATCGTATAAATTTTTATTAGGTTTGCCGTATCCTATAACAACATGCCATTTTGGATTGACATCGCCTTTATACAGAGGCAAGCCTAACTGACGTATTTTTTCTTTTGGCAATGCCGAGTTATCGTTTAGAGCACAACAAAAAATAAGCTGGTCGGATAAATAAAACTGAAAAACGGCGAAGTCCTGCCACGGATCAACAAAAATTGTATCATCTTGTTTTGCATGCTGACGTAAAAAAGACACCGCTTCGCTGACATAAGATGGATAGGTATGATGTATTTCACGAATCAAATTTGGCAATGTAAATCTTATAACGTCTTTGGTAAAGACATTTCCATTTACAAAAGGATATGAGAGTGCATTGGTTGTTAATGCCGTCATTAGTACGATGGGAGCCAACCATTTCCCCCATGAACGGTAATGCCATAGCCAATCAATACAGGCTGCGATGATTACCATAGAAAATGCCAATGCTGGTATAAGATGACGCATGTCAGCATAGGGATGTATAGCAACACGTCGAACGGCTATCAATCCGGAAAAAAACAAAAATAATGCTAGTAATACAGCCCATCGGAAAATGGCTTGATTTTTTTGAAGGTTACTATTATCGGTGTTGAATCTTTGTTTCTTTTTCTTGCTGTGGTCGTTCTTTAATTGATAAAAATGCATTACGATAAAATAGCCAAACCAAATCACTATCCATAAAGGGAGCCAGCTAAATTTTAATAGATCTCTAAAAATGTAATATATTAAATAAGCATGGCGTTTGAACCAGTCCCATTTATAAATTACATTTAAATGTTCTAACTTTTCGTCACTCAATAAAATGCCGACAGAAATGAGGTATATTAAACATAATAGCCCCACTCCCACTGTTGTAAGTATAATTTCGATCCATTGACGGCGGGTCGTTTGCTGTCGATAAAAAAGCAAATGCCATGCTCCTAACGATAATCCAAATGCAGCACCAATGGCAAAGTGGTTTAAAAACCCCATGACTGCCATGACTCCTGCAATTAGTAAATGTAGCAGTTTCCCACCAGGATTGATATAAAGTCGGTATGCGTAAAAACATAACAATGTGAATAAAAATGCATCAGCGGCATACCGCCCTTGTCGCATAAATAAAATTGTTTGTGCTGATAAGGCAAATAAGGTAAATGCCAGCAGGCGTAATCGAGGTTGTTTGGAAAAATCCAATCGCAGTAAAAACCAAAAGACGATTAAAGATAATAAACCTAATAGACCATGAATCAGTCGAACGCCTGTTTCATTTTCGCCAAAAATTAAAATTCCCAGAGCACTAGGCAGTGCTTGCCAAGGTGGAAAAGAGACCATTCGAAATTTGCTATCAACTGCTCGCCCATCAAAGGAAATAAACAGATTACGTCCATCCCACCCAGTATATTCACCCTTTAAAGTAATATTCTTTGCTGCTACTGCCAGTGGTGCTTCGTCGTGCCAAAGCGGTGCATAGCTAAGATTAAAAAGCACTAAATAGGCGGCGATGGCAAAAATGAACGCTACCCATAAATTCTCGCGGTGAGATTGTGTTGAAAGGAATTGGGTTTTTATCACTTTGCTAGTTTCAAAACAGTTAAATTGAATCGCTGCTTATTATTTTTGTGCTGTAATAATTTTTTGTATTGTGGCATGTGCCTCAATTTTAAATGATAATACAAAATAATACACATTTTTTTTAGCATTTTGTCACTGTTTATAATGAAAATGACCATAAGCTTGGTGCGGTGCTATAAGAGAGGCTGAGCACTCGGCATTTATTGGGCTCACCATACTAATTTCCCTTATTTAATTTTTTAATAAACACAGCGTTAATAAAAAGGCGGTTAATATTATTGATTTTGGTGCTGGATATTCTGATGCTGAAGTGCGATTCGGGATACGTAGAAACACAAGGGGCTTTTACACGTCGCTATGCTCGTGAAATGCGTAAGCGATTAAATTTACCTTGTACTGTTCACTTAATTAAACAAACAGATTTTAATGAGCCAATGAAAAGAATAAATAGTCAGTTATTAGATAAAAAAGAATTAAATTGGTCAGAAAAAAAGCATGGGACGACATCGCTACTTATTATCGTTGAAAACGCTAAAGGATTGTTGCGTCCAATAAACAACTGTAGCAATACATCATAAAACGGTCTATTTCATCTATAATTTATAGATGAAAATAACAAATTACTTGTACCACCTGAAAAGTAGCAATAACGCTAAATTTCAACTGGCGGTAGGATTGTTTTTATTGATTTACGCCTTACTCGCCTCCTTATTTGTAAAATACGCGTCGGTAGATAATATTCAATTATTTAATTGGTATTTTAATTATAGTTTGGGCTATAACCATCGCGGATTAATGGGCACTATTTTTCAATTTTTCCACCCACTTCCCACAAAAAATTTTACTGAATATAACAATATTATCCGCAGTATTGTCCCTGTTTGGGAATATAACCTGCTTAAGTGGTTGGTTATTATTACTTGGCTGTTATTGATTCCCCGTATATTAACGCTGTCTATCCGTGCCAATAAAAAATGGTTTTTGCTTTCTGTTGTCGCCGTTTTATTGCTAGTGCCGATTTGGCGCACCAATGTAGTTAATATTGGTTTCATGGATAAATGGATATTACTCTCCGTTTATGCCGCACTTATTATGATTATACTTAATCAGCCGTGGTGGTGTCTATTATGTTGTGCAGTAGGTTTTTTAATTCATCCCATAATGCTGTTTTATGCTCTGTTACTTACAATGATTGTTTTTCATGCTGTTTATTTTAATAAACAAAATCTAAAAAAATACCGACAATGGGGAATAACGGTCATCTGCATTTTACTGTTGCCGTTATTGTTGCACTTTTTCAATGACATACAAAACAATATAACTTTTATCAAAAAATACGGCTTATATACAGGAGAAACATTAGAACGAGTTATTACTGCTTTTACGCACCCTGCCACCCAAGGTATTAGGTATATGCAAGTCTCTTGGTCCTTACACAGCACAAATATTATATTAGGATTATTGATATTTGGTGGCACTCCAATACTATGGGTCTTTTTTGTCGCCATCGCCTTTAAAAAACATATTACTTACCTTTCGCCCGCTGCTCCCTTGACGACATTAAAAAGAAAATACCCATCATTTTTTAATGTTATAGAAAATCACCATGTCGTAATTCTTTTACTACTGACTTCCATTTTTATGCTACCTATTAATATTATTGCTATTGATTGGTCTCGCTTTTTGTACATGGCGTGGTGGGGTATCACCATCACCTTTATTTATCTTATTTGGAATATCCCTGAAGAAAAGAAAGAAGAAAAGAAGGAAAGTAAAAAAAGAAAAAAAGAGAAGAAAAGGAAAAAAGAAATAGGATTATTACCGATTACCTGCATTTGTTTTTTAATATCCTATACATACGGTGGTGCATCGCTAAATGTATCTCATATACATCGTCCATGGGTTTTTTCTTGTCAGCAATTTTGTATGCCTCTATTAACGGTTAATCCTGTCGGACAATTTTTTTCCAAAACTGTTTTTTCTATATTAACCAACGGATTAATGCCAGTGCATGGTGATGCCAATAGTATAAGAAACAATTCCCCTCTTATTTATGATACGATAAGATATGAAGATAATAAATTATTCTTCCCTAAAGAGTACAAAGGTAAAATATATTCCCGATCCTTGACCCTGCAACCTGATGCTTATCTTATTACTTTTGACTATGATAATACCAATGAACCGCCTTCTATCCTGTTTTCTCTCAATAATCAAGAACTAAAACCCATTAAACAAACTAATACAAAAACACAATGGCAATTTGTTACTAATAACTTAGGATTACCGCAACTGACTTTTTACACAACTGGCGGTAGTGATTTTACGGCAACAGGGTTTTCTATACAGAAAAAATAGAAAAATTGCATTATTGATACTATTGAGTAATCTCGGTCATTCAAGCTTTATTATTGCACCATACCCTATAGACGGGACAGATTTTTATCTTAAGGATAAAAATCCATTGTAATTATTCGACAATATTTAAATTGGTGGGATAATATAAGCTATGAAAGCAGTCATTCTTGTCGGCGGGCTTGGTACGCGTCTTAGTGAAGAAACCGTTACTCGTCCAAAACCGATGGTCGAAATTGGTGATTCGCCAATTTTATGGCATATTATGAAAATTTATGCGGCACACGGTGTTAATGAATTTATTATTTGTTGTGGATATAAAGGCTATGTTATTAAGGAATATTTTAATAATTACTTTTTGCACATGTCGGATGTTACTTTTAATATGGCTAAAAATGAAATGCGTGTGCATAATAATAAATCAGAAGATTGGCAGGTAACGCTGGTAAACACTGGCGATAGCACCATGACGGGCGGACGGCTAGCACGGGTAGCCGAGTATGTAAAAAAATGAACCGTTTTTTCATTTTACCTATGGGGATGGTGTGAGCGATGTGGATATTAGCGCACTTACAGAGTTTCATCAACAACACGGCAAACTTGCCACACTTACGGCGGTACAGCCGCCCGGGCGTTACGGTTCATTGCAAATGAAGGGGGCACAAGTTGCTGAATTTATAGAAAAGCCGGCAGGAGACGGTGGGTATATTAATGGGGTTTTTTTTGTATTGTCCCCACAAGTGCTAGAAAATTATGTTAGTAAAGATGAGGGCTGTGTGTGGGAGCAACACCACTAATGCAACTTGCGGCAGATGGAGAGTTAATGGCGTGGCAGCATGATGGTTTTTGGCGGCCTATGGATACATTGCGCGATAAAAACGAACTAGAAAAACTCTGGCTTCAAGGGAATGCACCTTGGAAAAAATGGTAATATTTCTTATTTAACTTATGCCAAATTCCACCCCTATAATATCATCAGCTGCTAACCGTTCTTTGCCAATATTGGCGTTGGTTATACCTTGCTATAACGAAGAGGAAATTCTTGCCGATTCGATGGCGATTATTACAAAACATTTAAACGAATGGAAACTGCAAAAATTAATTGCACCAGAGAGTTTTTGTTGTTTTGTTGACGATGGTAGTATAGATTCAACATGGCATATGCTTTGTCAACAGGAGCAAAAGCATGTACGTATGATCAAACTAGCACACAATGTCGGGCACCAAAATGCATTGTTTGCGGGTATGGTGAGCGTAGCCGATGATTGTGATTGCTGTATTTCGTTAGATTCAGATTTACAAGATGATATCAACGTTATTCCCGATATGATACAACACTACCGCAATGGCAATGAGGTGGTTTACGGTGTTCGCAATAATCGCAGTAGCGATTCAATTTTTAAAAGAGGGTTTGCCAACGCTTTTTATTGGGTGGCGAAAAAAATGGGAATGGGGGGTATTCCCAATCATGCGGATTATCGCTTGCTTAGTCGTCGAGCATTGTTGGTAATACGCCAATATAGCGAACAACACCTTTATTGGCGTGGCATTGTACCGTCGCTTAATTTACCTTCTGAAAAAGTGTTTTACACACGACAAGCACGTATGGCTGGAAAAACCAAATATACGATAATGAAAATGCTAACGCTGGCGATGAACGGTGTTACTTCATTTTCGATAATCCCGCTACGCTTTATCACTTTGTTAGGGTTATTGATTTCTTTGATTTCATTGTATTTTATTGCCTCCCTTGTCTATAACTATTACAGCGGTCATTCTGATGTCGTTCGGGGGTGGACTTCGCTGATAACCTCCTTGTACTTTTTGGGTGGGTTAATCATGTTTTCGATTGGTGTGGTTGGCGAGTACATAGGTAAAATTTTTATGCAGAGTAAAAATCGTCCATTGTATGTTGTAGAGCAACAGTTGGATGGTAATAATCAATCATCGCATGACCAAGAAAAATAACGATTGCATTTTAGTTGTCGGGGGTGCAGGCTATATTGGTAGCCATCAGGTTGATTATTTATTACAGCAGGGTTATCAAGTGGTCGTTTTAGATAATTTGTCTTGTGGGCATAGACAAGCTGTTAGTAATCGTGCGACATTTTTTGTTGGTGATATGGGCGATGCTTCTTTATTGAGTGATATATTCACCCGTTATCAAATAAGTGCTGTCATGCATTTTGCTGCTTTTTCTTTGGTGGGAGAATCAGTTGGAAATCCGTCAGCATATTACCAAAATAATGTGAGTAAAACATTGTGTTTGCTTGATGCTATGCGTATGGCAGGCGTGCAAAATTTTATTTTTTCATCGACGGCGGCGGTGTTTGGCAATGCGGAATATCTGCCTATTGATGCAGCACATCCGAAAAAACCAATTAATCCGTATGGCAAAAGTAAATTAATGGTCGAGCAAATTTTAGCCGATTATGCGGCTGCCTACGGTATGCGTTATGCCATACTGCGTTACTTTAATGCTTGTGGTGCCGACCCACAAGCCCGATTGGGAGAGTTGCATAATCCAGAAACGCATTTGATTCCCATTGCCTTGCAAACGGCGCAGGGCAAGCGTGATAAACTTTATATTTTTGGTGACGATTACAATACGGTTGATGGTACTTGTTGCCGTGATTACGTGCATATTTGCGATCTTGCCACCGCTCATCTTTTAGCGTTAGAAAAAATACAGCGTGAGGATAAAAGTATTGAATATAACCTTGGCAATGGCAATGGTTTTACGGTGCGGCAGGTTGTTGATATGGTTCTCAAAGTGAGTGGGGCTGATTTTACAGTGGAATTTGCACCTCGCCGTGAGGGAGACTCTGATTCTTTAATTGCCGATTCAACAGCTGCCATTCAATCGCTTGGCTGGCAACCACAATATAGTTCGCTTGAAACGATTATTAAGCATGCTTGGCAATGGGAGCAAAATCGGCAGTTTAATCCATAATTCTGTTTAACGTTATTTGCTTATATTGATTACGCCTTTTTTGATAAAGGGTATTATCGTCTATTTTCAAAAAAGTAATTGAAAAATGCGGAGTCAAGGGTTGCTATAATAGGTATATGACAGATTATTTATTAATACGAGCAGGTGCAGATACAGAAGTTATAGAGGCGTTGGCAGTGGCAGCCGATTTGGTGGATAAATTTGGCGATGAGGTACAGATAGACATTGCCACCACAGAAGCATTGGTTGATTGTGCGAAAATGGGGAGACATATCCGTCGGGTGATTGCTATTCCCTCACTTGCAACCGATACTATTAAAGATATGACCAAGCCTGCGGGTGTTTCGTGGAAGGACAAACTACTGTCTTCTACCAAAGCGGTTAAATCGTTTGTGCAGGATAATTCTAAAAATTATTGGGCAATGTCCGAAACCTTGCGTCTTGTTAGGTATGATGTGGTTTTTGATTTAGACATGACGACTTTTTCATTGTCCACCACCAAAATTGCCAAAAAAGAAAAGATTATTGGCTTTGATAGCTCTGGCGAAAGGGAATCGATGACGGGTGCGAGTTTGTTGTATCATGATTGTTATCAAATACCTCATAATATAAGCAGTATGATGCGACGCAGACAACTGGTCGCACGTCATTTTAGCTATACTCCAAACCCCTTACAAGATTCTTATATTAACGATTATCAACGTTTGCAATGGTTGGATGATTCACCCTACATTTTGCTGTCGGGCAATGTGCCAAATGTTTTTACGGATGTGTTGGATAAATTTTTCTGTGATTCTAATTTTTCTGCTGTTCGCGTATTGGGTGGTAAATATGGCTATCCAGATAGCAAAAGTGGTTTTACCATTGAAGAAACGGCGGCTCTAGCGCAACATGCAGTAGTAACTATAGGCAATGGTTTAGAGTCCGTATTATCATCTGCTAGTGGCAAACCTACTTGTTTTATTGGTGATGAAGCACAAAAAATGGACAATGCGATATTAATAACCAGTACCGAGGAACTACTAGCACATTTAAAGCAATTATTTCCTTGTGTAGAGACACCACCAGAGACACCACCAGAAAATACGGATAGTACGACTGGTACTGGCAAAAAAATGACACTTAAAAAACCATAGAGCCATTTTTTAATGATGTTTGGGCGACTGGCTTATACAATTTTATTATGGATATTTTTTCCTTATGCTATTTGGCGGATAGGGCAGCGTCATCAGTGGAAAAACATCCTTTGGCGAGAGTATTTGGGTTTTGTTCCTAACTGTGAAAAAACCATGCCATCACAAATTGTGGTGTGGGTGCATATGGTTTCGGTGGGTGAGGTAAAAGCCGCCACTGAGCTACTCAAACACTTAAACCAACAGCAGGATGTTAAGTTGTGTTTAAGCTGTACCACTCTTGCTGCTCGTCAGCAGTTACAAAAAGCGTTGCCCGATGTGTGGATAAGTGCTTTGCCATTGGATTATCCTTATGCGGTACGGCAGTTTTTTAGGCGTTGTCAGCCCGATGTTGGGATTATTTTAGAAGCAGAGTTTTGGCCCAATCTTATTATTGAGGCAAAAAAACGTGAGGTTGTTTTGGTGCTTGCCAACGCCCGATTAAGTCATCGCAGTGCGTACCGATTTCGTCTTATTAGTCGTTTGTTTTCAGAATGTATTCAATCATTTAACCTAATCCTAGCACAAACGAATCGTGATGCAGGGCGTTTGCGTTGTTATCGCGGGTTGCCCGTTGCCTGTGTCGGCAATCTTAAATTTGATGTAAAAGTAGATGCTATTGATGATGTTTCGCGGCTATCTACTCGCCCAACGTTACTGCTTGCCTCAACCCGTGAAGGTGAAGAAGCGCTGTTGTTTGACGCAATGGATGCCAATTTTTTAGAACAATATTTCGTAATTGTGGCTTTGCGTCATCCTCACCGTGCTCAAAAAGTCAGTCACTATTTGCAACAACGCACTATAAAATCTGCTATGCGTAGCCAGCAACAAGCCGTAAAAGCAACAACACAAGTCTATATTGCCGATACCATTGGCGAGATGAATCGGTGGTATGCTATTGCGGATGTGGTTATTATTGGAGGTAGTTTTATAGACTACGGTGGGCAAAACCCAATTGAACCCTTGCAGGCACAAGTGCCGTCTATCATTGGTCCTTACGTGCGTAATTATAAACGCTTGGTCGTGCGGGCAGTTGCACAAAAAGCACTGTTGCAGTGCCCAAGTGCGACAAGTGCCATCGATGGTGTAAACTTGTTAATGAACAATGCCAATCGGCAGCTAGCAATACAAGCGGGCACTAAATTTTGCAAAAATCATCAAGGATCATTGCAAAGTCATATAGAATTTATTGATACAATACTAGACACCAAAAGAAAGGAAACAGTATGAATGAAGAATTTCCAACACCGGAAAAAAGCACCACAGACTTACAAGCATTGGCAATGGCAATGAATAACCTAGCCGAAGCACTCAATAACACCAATGCTTCTATTGATTCCATTAAAAACCTTACCGAAGAAGACGGTAATTGGAAGCGAGTGCCCAGTATTTTAATGGAACTCAACAAGCGTTTAATGGTGTTAGCCACCCGTTTATAACATGATAACCATCCTCGTTATTTTATTCATTGTTGCCGCTTTAATACTCGCGTATTTGCTTTCGATTTCGCCTTATTTTCAAGTAGAACGTAGTATTGATGTTAAGTGTAGCGAACAGGCAGCATTTGACAAAGTCGCCTCATTGGATACGTGGAAGCAATGGAATCCTTGGTTAATCAATGAGCCAGAATGCCCACTGACTTTTTCAAATTCTAGCAATGAACAAGGAAGCTATTACGAATGGAATGGCTTTTTAATTGGGGCTGGTCGTGTAACGCATAAAAAAATGGAATCACCAGCAACCATTGTGCAAGAAATTTCCTTTACCCGTCCGTTTAAATCAACCAATAAAATCATTTGGACATTTGCCGTAAAAAATGCCTCTATGACAACAATTAAATGGACAATGCACGGCAAAATGCCTTTGTTATTTCGTCCCTTTGCAAAAAGAATGGAAGGCATGTTAGGACCAGATTACGAGTTAGGGCTTGTTTTATTGCGTAATTTATTAGACCCAACAGCCAATCAATTAACAATACATTTTAACGAAATTGCCTTTAAAGAAGCATTAAACTGTGTAACAAAACCATTTATAGAAAATATCAATCAGATGGCATCGATTATGCAAAAAGAGTTTCCCAAATTATTAAAAGCAGTGGGTAACAAACAAAGCAGTGTTAGGTGTGCGATTTACAAAAAAACAATTGGACAAGATTTTAATTTTGATATAGCAGTGCCGGTGCAAGAAGACACCGAAGCCCCAGAAGGTTATTTTTTGCAAACCATTGCTGGTGGTCATTATTTTGTGGTGGAGCAACAAGGGGCGTATGAATATTTACGCTACACATGGAAGCAAGCCTATGCACATGCTCGCATGAAAAAAATGCAAATTGACCTACAACGCCATGCCTACGAAATCTATGAAAACACGCCATTGGATACAGCAGTCAACGATTTAAAAACAACCCTATACATTCCCATTAAAAAAATAAAATAATGGCTGCTGACGACAACAATAAGAGAAAGAAATACGATGTTAGATTGGCATGCGGATAGAACTGATTTATCTGCATTAGCGTTGTTGGATATCGCCCCTGAAAGCGAGGGTATTGATTTAAAAGCAGTGCGTCAATACCGCTTACAACGAGTGCGCGGCGAAATGCAGGCACGTGGTATCGACGCTTTGATTTTATCGGATGCGATTAATATTCGTTATGCCACTGGTACTCGTAATATGCAGGTTTTTACGTCTCGTAATGCACCATCGCGTTATTTGCTGCTGACGGCTGATACCACTATTTTGTATGAATTTACTGGATGTCTGCATTTGGCAGATGGGTTTGAAACCATTGATGAGGTGAGACCTTCGGTAACTGCCAGCTACGTGGCAGCAGGTGAAGCCATTGCCGAGGTCGAAAAGCAGTGGGCAAAAAAAATGGCACAGACTATTGTTGAATTGGTTGGTAGTGGTAATAAAGTAGTGGGTATCGAGCGTATGAATGCGGGCGTTGCCATCGCAATGGCGACGCAGGGTTTTGTTATTGTCGATGCACAAGCAGCAGTAGAAAGAGCGCGTGCAATAAAATCGGCAGAAGAATTAAAATGCGTTAAGGCTTCGCTGCGTGCGACCGAAAAAGGTGTAGAGCAATTAAAACAAGCCATCAAACCGGGAATGACCGAAAACGAATTATGGTCGGTATTGCATCAAGCCGTTATTGCCAATAATGGTGATTATGTTGAGACTCGTTTGTTGAATTCTGGACAACGTACCAATCCATGGTTTCAAGAGACTGCGACTAAAGTGATTAATAAAAATGAATTGGTGGCGTTGGATACCGATGTGGTGGGGTGCCATGGGTATTATGCTGATTTTTCTCGTACTTTTCATGTGGGTCCTGATGCCCCGACTGCCATGCAAAAAACACTGTACCAAGCAGCTCATGAACAAGTGCACCATAATATAGGAATTTTAAAAGCGGGCTTGCATTTTAGTGAGTACGCTGATAAGGCATGGGCTATTGCTGATAAATATTTTACCAATCGCTATTATTTATCGGCACATGGTTGTGGTATGAGTGGGGAATATCCGTATTTGTATCATCGTGCCGACTATTCAGATGCTGGCTATGAGGGTGTTTTATTGCCGGGAATGGTTCTTTGTGTTGAGAGTTATATTGGCGAAAAAGGGGGCAGTGAGGGCGTAAAATTAGAGCAACAAGTTCTTATTACCGATGATGCAATAGAGTTATTGTCATCGTTTCCTTTTGAAAATAATTTATTGTATTGATTTATATGTTTGAAACTATTTTAATAATTTTGGCGTGTGTATTTGTCGTAGAAGGTTTTATGCCTTTTATTGCACCAAAAATGTGGCAAAATAAAATGCTAGAGATGGCAAAATTATCCGAAGGGCAAATTCGAACATTCGGCATGGGTTTAATTATTGCTGGAGTAGTGATTTTAGGGGTGTCATCACTCATTTAAAAATGTTGTTATAAACCATGTCAACCATTCCTAAAGAGTTTATTCACCAATTAATCGAGCGCAGCGATGTGGTAGAGATATTACGTCCTTATGTAAAATTAGAAAAAAAGGGCAATAACTGGTTTGGGTTGTGTCCTTTTCACAATGAAAAAACCCCGTCATTTTCGGTTAATCCAGATAAAGGGTATTACCATTGTTTTGGTTGTGGGCAACATGGCAACGCCTTGGATTATATGGTGCATTTAAATGGGGGTGATTTTGTTTTAGGCGTTGAATCACTGGCATCGTTGATGTCAATGCCCGTACCCAGAACAAAGCAAGCGTATCAAGTGCATGACCCGAGTGCATTGCTAAAAAAAGTCAGTCAGCATTGGGCAGGTTTGCTTGAAAAAAACAAAGAGACCTTGGCGTATTTGCAAAAGCGAGGAGTCAATCCTGACACCATTAAACGATTTTCTTTGGGCTACGCTAGTAATCAATGGACTGATGTGGCTGATTTATTAGCGACATCAGATAAAAAATTATTGGTGGATATAGGGTTGGTGCGCGAAAAAGATGGGCGTTTATATGATTATTTTCGCCATCGATTAATGGTTCCGATTATCGACCAACGTCAACGGGTGGTTGGTTTTGGTGGGCGGTGTTTGGATAAAACGGAGCCCAAGTATTTAAATTCTCCTGATAGTATTTATTTTTCTAAACGGCGGATTTTGTTTGGAATGCCGCAAGCAATGGAAGCCGCCCGTGCCAATAACCGTCTTATTATTTGCGAAGGTTATATGGATGTTATTATGCTGTCACAACATGGTTATGCCGAAAGCGTTGCGACGATGGGGACAGCGGCAACACCCGAACAAATGAAAAAAGCCATTCAGCTCGTAAACAATATTGTTTTTGCTTATGATGGTGACGAAGCTGGCACTAAGGGTGCTCAACGGGCGATGGAAAACATGCTCCCCGCACTAAAAGATGGCGTATCAGTATCATTTATGTTTTTACCAAAAGGGCATGATCCAGATAGTTATATTCAAAAATTTGGTGCCAAAGCCTTTGATGTATGTATTAAAAACGCGCAATCATTAAGCGAATTTATCATCAATAGCCTCGATAAAAAATTTGAATCAATCACCACTGATGAGGGAAGAAAAAGCAAGGTAATGGAAGAGGCGGAACGTTTGTTGCGTTTAATTTCGGTGAGTGAGGGTGGTTTTTTGCGTCAATTAATTTTGACAAAAATATCACAATATACTCAAATTGCACCGGATACCATTAAAAAAATTGCCAATAAACAAACTGTTGCGGCATCGCGTCCGCATAATAACTTTATCATGCGTCCCGAAAGCAAGCAATTTAACTTGCTCTGTATATTTGAGGCAGATCCTTTATTGATAGAAGAATTGCCCTCCGCTATGCCACTGCCGGGGGGTGAGCAAGAAGTGGCTTTAATGGCAGAACTGATTCATGTTTTGCGTTTTAATATGAGTGATGATAACAAAACTGTTTACAATGAATTGTATAAGATGGGGTATCAAAAATTGGCGGATATAATTAAGCAAAGTCTGCATCGGCGTTATGCTGTTGGCGGCGTTGATATCAAAAAAGATTTTGTTGTATTGGTGAAAAACATCACTAAAAATGATCCACATATGAAAAAACAAAGGCGAGATCATATTGTAAAGAATTTGCCAAACGATGAGGTAAACGAAGTTATAAAGCACTAAAAAAACGGAGCGCAAAATTTTGAATGCAGTGCAAAGCTTATTGGGTGGCAGGGTTTCATTATTTAGATTGCAAGAAAATAATAGCAGTATAATATAATCATAAATAACGAGTTATAGAATGGTATAAACGGGGGAGTTTTTGCAATGATAGTAGAGTGTGAAAATAGCGGGGATAACGGCGTTATTCATTCGCTTGCAGCGTCTTACTATACCGACGCCAATTATTATATTCGAGAGCGAGATTCTCTAATGGCGACTACGTGGCAGTTTGCGGGGCATGGTTCAAGTCTTGCCAATGTGGGCGATTACCTAACGCTAAAAATTGCCGAAGAGAGTATTTTTTGCATTCGTTCTGCCAATGACAAAATCCAAGCTTTTTATAATGTGTGCCAACATCGTGCACACCAATTATTACAAGGTGAGGGCAATGTGCGTTATATTACATGTCCGTATCATTCGTGGGCGTATGAGTTAAATGGAAAGTTTAAAACGGCTCCTCATATTCAGAATGTGGTTGGTTTTGACAAAGATAAAATTAAATTATCTGAAATAGCAGTCGAAGATTTTTGCGGCTTTATTTTTGTTAATTTAAACAAAGATGCCAAGCCAATGGACGACTGGTTTTTGCAAGCAAGAGAGCAATTGTCAAAATATGTGCCGACTATCAAACAACTCAAACCATTACAATGGCTTGAAGTTCCCGAGAATTGCAATTGGAAAATTTCGGTGGAAAATTATTCGGAATGCTATCATTGTTTAACCAATCATCCTACTTTTTCTAGTGGCGTTGTTAAGCCAGAAACGTATGATATTCAACCGCAAGGTTATTGTTTACGACACACCACTGAATGCCAAAACCTAGAAAAAATGTCGTATCCAATAGATTTAAATGCCAATCCGTATGCAGGCTCGTATAGTTCGTGGTTTTTATGGCCGATGTTCTCGTTTCAGGTGTATCCGGGCAATGTGCTCAATACCTACCATTGGCGACCGCAAGGCGTTGATAAAGTAGCGGTTTGGCGGGGCTGGTATAGTATTTCTGGCGAGGAGTCCGCTTTTATTCGCCAATTGGCAAAGCAAGATCGCGAAACCACCGTGGCAGAAGACATAGGTTTGGTAGAATCCGTACATCGTGGCATGAAAAGTCGTGGTTATAATCCGGGTCCATTGGTACTAAACCCCGCTTGTGGGGTTAATTCAGAACATTCGATTCGTTACTTACAACAATGGATGCGCAGTGCTGTAGAAGAAAACACCATTAACATAAAATAGGAAAAAAAGACATGGATGATAGTTTATTTGAAAAAGGATTAGAACAACGCAAAGCAACACTTGGTGCCAACTACGTTGAAAAAAACCTAGAGGCAGCAGACGATTTTACTCGTCCTTTTCAAGAAGCAATGACCGCATGGTGCTGGGGCTTTGGTTGGGGCGATGAAACGATTGATGCCAAAACCCGCTCGATGATGAATTTAGCGATGATTGGTGCTTTAGGCAAAATGCATGAATGGGAAATACATTGTAAAGGTGCGATAAAAAATGGCGTCAGCAAAGATGAAATCCGTGCCATTATTCATGTTATTGGTATCTATTGCGGGGTGCCGCAATCGTTGGAATGTTTTCGAGTAGCGCGTAAGGTGTTAACCGAAGCAGGGCAATTATAATGGCTACATCATTATTCCAATCAATCGATCGGACGCAAGCATGGACAAAACAGAGTAAAGTACTGGCTGAAGATCAATACAGTAAATACGATGTCGTATTGCAAATTGTCGATACATCCACCGAAGCCCCTTTTGCCGAGCTGATTAATGCAGTCAAAGGTCGTCGCAAAAAAGTTGCCCAAGAGCTGCCAGTAATAACACTAAACAAAGGTACAGCCGTTGTCCAAATAACGTGGGATGACAAATGGGATACCTTTGCCAGTTACGAAAAACTGCGTCGGGCGTTCGAGTTGGCATTGAGTTTATCGTCTAGCAAGTTGGCACTTGATATCCGTGTGCAAAGCACCACTGCTGTACAAAACAGTGTCTATACCGCTTTGGTATCGATGCCATCGTTATCGCCTGATACCTCTAATAAAAAAGACGAGGTTAAACTAACCATTGCCGGCTGTGCTCGTGTCGCATTACAAACAACAGCTATAACAGCACACGCCAATACAGTTGCCCGTCGTTTAACTTATTTGCCCCCTAATGAATTATCTTCCAATGATTTTTTAGCAGTCTGTCGCAAGTTTGGTAAAGCCTACGGATTACGCACCACTGTCTATTCTCAAAAGCAATTACAAGCAATGGGCGCAGGTGCAATCCTCGCTGTTGGGCGTGGTAGTATTGATAAACCGCCCGCTATTATTCGTTTGTCGTATCGCCCTAAAGATAAAAAACGTGTGGCATTGGTGGGCAAAGGCGTTTGCTTTGATACAGGTGGCATAAATTTAAAGCCAGCCAATTATATGCGTGGTATGAGTAAAGACATGGCAGGCGGTGCCACTGTATTGGCATCTATTGCTGCCATTGCCCAATCAAAAATAGCCCTTGGGGTAGATGCATGGATAGCCATTGTAGAAAACGACGTTGGGCCCAATGCTTATCGCCCTGATGAGGTTATTACCGCACTAAACGGCAAACGTATTGAAATTATTCATACCGATGCGGAAGGGCGGATGATTCTCGCCGATACATTGACGCTAACCAGTCGTGACAAACCCGATACCATCATTAGCTATGCCACCCTAACCGGTACGATGCATGTGGCGTTGGCAGAACGCATGAGTGGTTTTTTTGCGAGCTGCGAAAAACAACATAGCAGCAGTTTCGTGGCTGCTAAAAACAGTGGCGAACGCTTGTGCTATTTTCCTATGCCTGATGACTACAAAGACAGTTTAGAAAGCAAAGTAGCCGATATTAAACAATGTGCCGAAAAAGGCGAAGCCGATCATATTCGAGCCGCTTTGTTTCTACGCGAATTTATCGAAAACGACCCCAATTGGATACACATGGATTTATCTGCCGTATCGTGTGATGGCGGTTTGGGAGCATTGTCTGGGCCACTCACTGGTTTTGGTGTGGCTTGGACTCTGGATTTTCTGAATGTGCATTTTTTACGACAATGACATCGATTGGTCATTTGCCTTTATCTGTCAATAAAGCACGAGTGGTTGCCAGTGTATGGCAAACTGATGATGTAAAAAAATTAAGCACGTGGCAGCAATTGGGTATGGAAATTGCCGAAATTCGCCTTGATTTAGCCGATGATATGGACGTTCATCAGGCAAAACAATTTTGTCAAACCATCACTGCTGCTTTGCCCACTATTTTAACTATTCGTACTGCCCGAGAAGGTGGGCAATGGCACAAAAGCGAAGATGAGCGTCTTTTTTATTATCAAACACTGATGTACAGCTGTTCGGCAGTCGATATAGAATTATCAGCGAGTACGATAATTCTCCCCGTCATACAATCGGCACACGATGCACAGCGAATCGTCATTGCTTCTCACCATAATTTTACGGCGCCAGAATCTTTGTCATCCATGCAAAAATCCATGCAAAAATCACAAGACTTGGGAGTCGATGTTTTTAAAACGGCATCATTGTGTTTGCAAGACACCGATTACAACACCCTAGAAACATTTGCCAAACAATGCAAACAAAACAACCAGTTAAGCGTCGTTATTGGCATGAGTGATGGCACGGATAACGCCACTGCCATACACGCCCGTAAGCAACTCCCGCAATACGGTTCGTGCATTGCCTTTGCTTCTAAAGGAAAAAACAGTGCGCCGGGACAGCTGTCAATTGAACAAACCGTTGCCGCATTATCAACCAAACAATAATATAAAAAAAAGGAGGCATTATGTCTGATAAAACCAATCGCACTATTGTTATTACAGCAGGGGCTGCTGGTCTTGGCTTGGCAATGGCAAAAGCGTTTATGCAAATAGGAGAAAAGGTGGCTGTGTGCGATATTGATGCCAATGCAGTAGCAAATTTTCAGAGCCAATATCCAGATATGATAGCGCAAACGGTTGATGTATGTTGTGAAAAAGATATGGAATCATTTTTTGCAACGATAAAAGCACGGTGGGGCAATATTGATGTTTTATGTGCCAATGCAGGAACGGGCGGCCCGGCTGGACGTATTGAAGATATCAGCCATGGCGATTGGCGGCAATGCCTAGCAGTTAATTTAGATGGTGCTTTTCTTGCCACCAAACACGCCGTGGGCATGATGTCACGTGGCGGTGCCATTTTACTGACATCATCAACCGCCGGTATAGCGGGCTATCCAATGCGTTCACCCTATGCCACTGCCAAATGGGGTATTATTGGTCTAATGAAAACCTTGGCGATGGAATTGGGAGATAGAGGTATTCGTGTTAATGCCTTATGTCCCGGTGCTGTAGAAGGCGATCGTATGGATAGAGTGGTTAAAAACGAAGCCAAAGCGCGCGGTATAAGTGAAGACGAAATCAGGCAGCTCTATGTAAAAGGCGTGTCTTTAAAAACATGGGTGAGTGCAGACGATGTTGCTAATATGGCACTTTTTGTTTGTTCACAGCAAGCCAATAAAGTATCAGGGCAGTCGCTTTGTATTGATGGCCATACTGAAACACTGGCTCCTTGACGGGATTTTTGCATTTACTCTAATGACCGCCACAAGTACCAGCAGGCAACGGTTTGCCACGGCTGCCAGTGGATTGCTATTTTTTCTAATAAAGCCTTACTGTCAGTGGTGTCTTTATCATAGTGTATTTTTGCTGCCCGTTGTAAGCCAGCATCGTCTAAAGCAACGACGTCTGAACGGCGTAACGCAAACATTAAAAACATTTCAGCAGTCCATCGTCCAATGCCTTTTAATTTACAGAGATGGCAAATAACAGTTTCATTGTCCATTTTTTTGAGTAGAGCGATGTCTAAGTGTCCATCAATATCGGCAGTGGCAAGTGTTTTAAGATAACCAATTTTGCGCCATGACATGCCAGCATTGCGCAGCGTATCATCTTTAATTTTTAAAATGAGATCACTTTGCATAGGCGTAATCGCTAAAATTCGGTTTTCTATGGTGGCAGCGGCTTTTTGTGAAAGCTGTTGATTAATAATAGAGGTTGCAATATGCTCAAACGGCGTATGGCTGTCTTTTAGCGTAAGCGGGCAGTTACGTAGGATTAGTTGTCCCATAATAACATCATTTTTACTGATTTCGGCTTCCGCCGTTTTAATGCTGCTTAGGGTTAATAGTGGCATAAATTTACCGTTTTATAAGATAGTATTGGTTGTGATTAATGCGCCCACCTTGCCAAACAACGTTTCCTTGTTTGTCTTGTGATAATAAAAATGAGCATTGCGCTTGGGTATTGGCATTGGTAGTAGCGATGATATTACCAAAATAAACCAATTGAGAACGAAGATGTTTATTAATATTTGTTGCTTCTATGCAGTTACCTTCAGTATGGTTATAAATAGCAGTACCAATGGAGCGATACGATTTTCTGGCATCAAACGAAGGTAACAGCAACAAGCAAAATAATATCCAAGCCACAGTAACGCCACAAGACCAATTAACAATGGCTCTTTCATTTGAGCGACGAGAACGAAAAAGCAGTTTAATCCATAACAAGGTTAATGCAACTGCTGCTATTATTTTTATCACATTTGGATAAATAAAATCAAATTCACCGAATATTTCTGAAATTGAACTGTCAAACCAATTTACACCGCTAAGCATTGACAGTGTAAATAACCATATTCCTACAACCAGCAGTAAGCCCACTACCAAAAAGGCAAATGCATCCAAGATATAGCCCGTGTTATCAGAAGTTTTTTGCAAGGCACGAGCGGCTAATATGGTAATGCTAGGCAATAGAATAAATAAATTTTCTTCGTTTGTGTCCAGTATAAAAGTATAAGCAAAAAGCAGGCAACTGAGTGTGATTAAGAAATTAAAAAAGCCATCGTTTTTTTGTGATTGTAACCGCACCGCTATAATTGCCAAAGGCAATGTGGGAAACAACGACCACGCCACTAAAATTAAGTAATTAGTAAAATGTTTTGGCAGATCTAAATTATCTGACAAGATAAATAGTTCTTGTCTGGGTTTATACGCAAGGGTATCGGACGTTACCCATAATGCCGCTGGCATTATAATAACCAGTATAAAAGGAAGTAAAAACAGCAGTGATTTTTGTCTAAAGAAATGCAAACAAACTGCGATTAATGTTGCAAAAGCGGCAAATATACCGATAGAAAACAGTAAAAATAGAACACCTGCACTAATGGCAAAAACGCCTTTAAGTGACGAATAAGTGTTATAAATTAGTCGATTGGAAGCAATGGTATAGCCATAGATAACAATGGCAACTCCAACAAAAGCGGCAATGCCAAAATTGAGTTGATGCCCTCGAATAAGAAATCCAACGGTACCAATAACCAATAAAACAGAAAGCCAGCCAATACGAATTCCATAATTTTTTTTGGTGCTATAAAATATAAAATAAAACGCAAGAGATAAAATGGCAATGTTGGATAGTCTTGCGCCTTCGTGAATTTCTAGTGGAGTACTATTAGCAAATAAAGAGATAATCCATAAATACAAAGGCGGGTGGTTTGTAAAAAACTCACCGAGTAACATCGGGTTTAATACCAACCCCGTTTGTGACATTTGCAATGCGATTGCTGATAAAAATGTTTCTTCTGGCTTCCATGGATCTCTGTCGAAAATACCAAAACTCATCCACAGTAGGATGATGATAAAAAACAAAAAAGATTTAAGAGGTGGAATCGGGCGCACCGCTTTCGGGGGGGCAAAGTCAAAAATATCCCCTGCCGCTGTACGCGGTCTGATAATTATTTTTTTAGAAGTAAACCATCCCATACACTTAAATATGGGCGACTGCTGTCCGAATTAGATATAAGTAAACTAATTTAGTTTTGAGCAAAACGACGACGAAAACGCTCGACTCGTCCAGAAGTATCAACCAATTTTTGCTTACCAGTATAAAATGGGTGACAATTTGAGCAGATGTCAAGTTCTAAATTTTCTTGTTCTAGTACCGAACGAATGGTAAGCGTGTTACCACAGTTGCAACGCACGTTGATGGAATTATAAACGGGATGAATTTCTTTTTTCATGATATTTTTAAATGGCAAATGGAAAGCAACATTATAAAGTAAAAAGGCGTTGAATAATCCAATGTTAATGGCTTGCATAAATTCATTGTTATTTTGTTTTTTACTTATATCAATGATTATAGTGCGATGGTGAGTGTTTGTCCCCTTGCCAATCACTGTTTTGAATTGCAAATAGTGGTTGAGTATTACTTTTGTAGAAATAAATCAGGACGTTTTTCAGAGGTGATTTTTTGTTGTGCTTTTAGTCGCCACTTGGCAATTTCAAGATGATTGCCTTGTAATAATATCCTCGGTACTTTTTTGTCTAAAATGGTTTCTGGTCGGGTGTAACAAGGAGAGTCCAATAAATTATTGACAAATGATTCTTCGTGTAATGAATTTTGATTGCCTAAAACAGTGGGGATATAACGTGAAATAGAATCGATTATTGCCATTGCAGCAACTTCGCCGCCTGATAAAACATAATCGCCCACTGATACTTCTGTGCCTGCAAAATACTCTACTGCTCGCTCGTCGATACCACGATAACGTCCACATAAAAAAATAAAGCCATCGTGCTGTGCAAAATCACGTGCTGATTTATCGTCAAATAATTTGCCACGAGGGGTTAGATAAATGCGTGTGGCATTGGGGTTTTCTTGCACTACATGATCGATGCTATCGATAATGGGTTGTGCCATCATTACCATGCCGGCACCGCCGCCATAAGGTTTGTCATCAACAATTCGATGCGGCAGCGGTGCAAATTGTCGGGGCGATGTAAAATTTATTTTAATAATATTTTTTTGTATGGCTCTACCAATGACACCCATGTTATTAAAACCGCTAAACATATCAGGAAACAAAGTAATGACATCAATGCGCATGGTTACCAATCAATCTGCCAATCCACATCAATACAGCCATTGGTTAAATTAACATCCAACACGTAGAGCCGATGATAAGGAATGAGTAATATATCTTTTGTTGTCGGTTCTTTGACTTCAAGAATATCGTGATTCACTGATTCGATTAAACCAACGACCTCGCCTAAATCTTGCTTATTTTTATTCCTGACATTCAGCCCGATTAAGTCGTGCCAATAGAATTCGG
The DNA here is from genome assembly GCA_965243565.1 of Gammaproteobacteria bacterium. Taxonomy (GTDB): domain Bacteria; phylum Pseudomonadota; class Gammaproteobacteria; order Tethybacterales; family Persebacteraceae; genus CBDEVH01. The sequence goes on along the minus strand of OZ251571.1, from coordinate 1,148,860 downwards.
TGCTGTCTTCAATGGGGGGGAGGTCATCGCGACGTATGCCCAACTGACTATGACACCATTTGTCGGCATCGTTGCGGTCATTGACGTCTTTTATTTTAACAAGCCATCGCTTTCCATGCGGCAGACAAGACAAAACATCAACTGTTATCCAATCTGTCGCGTTGGCTGGCAACACCCACCACAGCCGTTGGCTGGCAATAAATTCTGGTGTACGTGAAAAAATATCAACATTAATTAGACCGTGGACACCGTGTGGTGCACCAAAACGGCCTAAGTTGATAAAATTATCAGGATTTTTCAGAAGTGGCGTTTTGACGACGATGTTGATTAACCAATCGCTTAACTGTAGGGCTTGGTTGTGCTCCTTTGCTTTCCCAGTAGGCGTAACGATCATCTTGGAGATGAAAGGCAACTTCTTTGCCAGAAGCCATTGGGTTGGAAAAGCCGATAGCTTCAACATATCGACCATCCCTAGGCATGGAATTTTCGGTAACATTGATTCGGTAATAGGGGCGTTTTTTAGCACCTCCACGGGATAATCTGATTTTTAGCATATTTGTATATAATTCATGTCTGAGTAGAAGCTGTGATTCTACAAAATTTATGAGACATTTCAAAGAAAAAAAACAAAACTGATGGAAAATCGCGCAAGTACAAAATTGAATCAATGGCTGGCTGTTCTATTTGCGAATAGAGAAATCAATCAAATATACATGCTAATCATAGGAAGTGGGCTGTTCTTGTGGATTTTTATTGACGACATTGCCGTTATTTTAGTCATGGTGCTTATTTCTTATATCTGTGCAAATTTTGTTGATTTTTTTATAGTAAGGTTTAAATTTAATAGAATTTTTGCTGTATCGGTGGTTACCTTGGGTGTTATTTTCTCTTGTATATTAGGTTCGTACACACTGACAAAGCTACTATCGCAACTACAAGAAATAAAAACTCGCCTACCAAAATCAAATGAAGCCGTCAATAACATTGTCGTTTATATCAATGAATACTTGCCATCCACCGCAAAAATAAGCCAAGAAACAGTCATTACTTATATTTCGGATATAGTCGGCGTATTTTCTTCTTTTGCGCTAAACAATACTGTTAGTTTGGTTGGCAATATATTTTCATTTGCAATATTTTTAGTGATTATGCCAATGTTCGTTTTCTTTGTGTTAAAAGACAAAGTGATCATTATTGATTACATATCAAAACTACTTCCTTATAATGAAAAATTGAAATATTTTTTCGTTAATGTAAACACCGAATTGGTTTCTTATCTGCACGGAAAAATCTTTGAAGCCTTTGTTATTAGTATAGTCACATGGTGGATTATGTTAATATTTGATGTCGAACTGGGGCTGACGTTATCAATCATTATCGGGTTATCCGTATTTATTCCATTTGTCGGTATTATTGTTGTTACAGTCCTATTGGCTATATTTGTCTTTTTGCAATTTGGCTTTGGTTCAGAATTTGCTTGGATACTTGGGCTGCACCTACTTATACAAATACTTGATGGTCAAATATTAGTACCTTTGCTATTTTCTGAAACAATTAATATTCACCCATCCGTCATATTTGCCTTTATACTATTTTTTGGTGGCATTTGGGGAGCATGGGGCATATTCCTTGCAATACCATTGGCATCATTTTTTAAATGCTTAATAAACACGCTTAAAAGCTATTATCGCGTTGATAATCCAGTTGATAAACTTATATGATTTATAATTTATTGCAACCTTTTATATTTTTAACTCCACCCGAAAAAGCGCACTGCATGGCAATGCAGGCACTCGAATTAAAACTAAAAGTATGTGGAAATCAGCCTATCCCTCAAGTTGCTTCAAAAAAAATAATGGGATTGGATTTTCCCAACCCGATTGGACTAGCCGCTGGCTTTGATAAAAATGGTGAGCATGTTGATGCATTGGGTAATTTAGGCTTTGGTTTTATCGAAATAGGCGGCGTTACTCCCAAACCGCAAGCGGGCAATCCACAACCTAGAATTTTTAGACTCCCTCAAGTTCACGGGCTAATCAACCGCATGGGTTTTAATAATGTTGGGGCTAATCAAGTCGCTGTTAATTTGAAAAACAAACAGTACAGTGGAATCATTGGCATAAATCTAGGTAAAAACGCGACCACTCCCCACGAAGAAGCGATTAATGATTTTTTAATTGGTTTAGAAAAACTTCATGCAGTCGGTGATTTTTTTACCATCAATGTATCTTCACCAAACACCGCCAATTTACGCGAATGGCAACACGGGCATTATTTTTTACAACTGCTTACCAATGTTTTAAAAAAGCGGGATTCGCTAACCGAAATCAACGGCAAACGGGTCCCTATCCTTGTAAAAATTTCCCCAGACAATGACGAAGCCGCCTTAAATGAAATCATAAACACCATAAGTCAATGCGAAATTGACGGTGTTATTGCTTGCAATACCACCGTTGCCCGTCCTGTTGCATTATCCAACTTAAAGCATGGTGCTGAAACAGGTGGACTATCCGGTCAGCTGTTAGGTGAAAAATCCACTCGCATTATTCGCTTATTACGACAAAAATTACCAGCCAGCACTGCCATAATTGGCGTAGGTGGCATTATGAATGCTGAAGATATGCACGAAAAATTAGCGGCAGGTGCCGATTTAATACAATTTTATACAGGGCTGGTCTATAACGGTCCCAGCTTTGCACAACAACTAATTGCATCGTTAAACCAAAGCCCGTCAACGGGTTATTTTTGACTATTTACTGAATGCAATATAGATCGGTATATACCCCTTAACAGACGCACTTCGCTTGAGTCAAGGTCGGCACGAGTCAGTAGCCTTTTGACTCGCGGTAATAGCGGGCGGGTATCATTGGGTTTGGGTAGTCCAATGTGGTGTAAAGCTTGTTCTAAATGGGTTAGCATGTTTTCAAATTCTTCACGGGTGGGCAAATCTCGCGTTGCTTCGGCAGAAGAAGAAAGCAACGACGCTTGGCGTATCTCGTAACAAATAATTTGTACTGCCTGTGATAAATTAAGCGATGAATAGTCGGGGTTGGTTGGTATTTCGAGCACCCGATACGATTCTTGTATATCGCTGTTTTCGAGTCCACTGCGCTCGCCACCCAATAGCACAGCCACTTTGCCACCGCGATTAATGCAATTGATAATTTCGCAAGCACCATCGCGAGCGGTTAATGACTTGGGCGATGAATCGCGCCTTCTAGCCGTTAGTGCAAATACATAATGAAAGTCGGCAATGGCATCACTGAATGTTGAAAAAGTCAGTGCGTTATCCAATACATCGCTCGCCCCCGAAGCCATAGCAACGGACACTTCGTTTATTTCTACTTTAGGACAAGCAAGACGTAATTGGGTAATGCCCATTGTTTTCATTGCTCTGGCACTAGAGCCGATGTTACCGGGGTGTGTTGTATCTTTTAGAACAATGGAAATATTATTGAGAATCATTTTTTTGGCGGTCAAGGCAAATGGGGCAATGTGGATCTTTGGGCAGTGCTACTTCACGAAAGCGGCAATTAAGTGTATCAATTAATAGTAGCCGTCCTATCATTGTTTTTGCGGTATCAGGCATGGCTATTAATTTTATCGCTTCAATGGCTTGCAAGCTACCAATAACACCCAATGCTGGAGCCAAAACGCCCAATAATGCACAAGGTGTGTCATCAGCAATGTCGGCCTCGTCAAATAAGCAATTGTAACAGGGGGATTGTTCGTTGTGTGGATCAAAAACAGACAATTGACCATCAAACTGAACAGCAGATGCAAATACAAGTGGTTTTTTATTGTTAAAACAAATGCGATTAATTAAATGGCGTGTGGCAAAATTATCACTGCAATCAAGCACGACACTAATCTGTTTTACTATGTCATCGCCATTATCTACGGTTAAGCGGGAATCAATAACGGATACTTGGCAATGCGGGTTTGCGGCAAACAAACGTGCTTTGGCAACCATCACTTTTTTTTCTTTTACATCGTTATCGGTGTATAAAATTTGTCGTTGTAAATTACTTGTTTCTACCACATCATCATCGCATAAAATTAATTTACCGACCCCAGCACTTGCCAAATATAAGCTGGCAATGGTACCCAAACCACCCAAACCAACGATAAGAATAGACGCGTTTTTTAACCGCTCTTGTCCTTTTAAATCAAAATTATCTAGCATGATATGGCGGCTGTAGCGCTCTAGTAGGTCATTATTGAAGTCAGTAGTCATGAGTAGTGTTTAGGCTATTATTGTACTCTGTTGCTAGGCATAATGTAATGCTATTATTATAAATGGAGTGGATAAAGATGAAATTTTGACACTGATATGCCCACTATAATTTATTACAATTTCTTTTATAAATAATATTAACCGTGTAGAATCACAACTATGGATTGGAGCGTAATTATAAAAATATATAAAAAATACGTTTCCACAGATAATTACGATGAAAGGAGTGAATAATGTCGAATGAAGATACAATGGTGCGTATAAAAAAGATAGTATCAGAGCAGTTAGGTGTAGAAGATGAAAAAATCACAGCCGAGGCAAATTTTGTTGACGATTTAGGTGCTGATTCTTTGGATACCGTTGAGCTAGTAATGGCTCTTGAAGAAGAATTTAACTGTGATATTCCAGACGAGGAAGCAGAAAAAATTACCTGTATTAACGAAGTTTTGGAATATATTGAAAAAAAGCAATCTGAAAACTCTTAATAGGCGGTGTCTAAAAGACGCGTTGTAATTACTGGGCTAGGAATCACTAGTCCTATTGGCAATACTTGTGATGAAGCTTGGCAAAGCCTAGTTCAAGGCAAGAGTGGCATTGCGACTATTTCTTCGGTTACAGAAGATATACTTGCTGATTTATCAGTTCGTATAGCGGGTGAGATCAAAAACTTTGACGCAAAAAAGTATATTGCTGCTAAAGACGTTAATAAAATGGACCTCTTTATTCAATACGGCTTAGCCGCTGGTATTGATGCCGTTACCGATGCAGGTCTTACAAAAGATGAATCTGATTGGGACAAAATTGGCGTATCCATAGGGTCGGGTATAGGAGGTATTGAAACCATTGATAAAACATCGGCTTCGTATCGAATAAAATCTGCCAGTCGAATATCGCCATTATTTATCCCCAATACCATCATTAACATGATTTCGGGACGCCTGTCTATTGCTTATAAATTTGGTGGTCCGAATGTTGCTTTGGTTACAGCCTGTACAACGGGTACGCACTGTATTGGTGATAGTTATCGGATGATTGCGTATGGTGATGCCAATGTCATGGTTTGTGGGGGTGCCGAAGCCGCCATTACGCCATTGGCAATAGGAGGTTTTGCTAACGCCAGAGCTTTATCAGACAACAATGACAACCCCGAAGAAGCATCAAGACCATTTGACGCCAATCGCAATGGCTTTGTTTTAGGTGAGGGGGCAGGTGTAATGGTCCTTGAAGAATACGAACGTGCGAAAAGTAGAGGTGCCAAAATTTATGCCGAAATAATTGGCTATGGCATGAGTGCGGATTGTCATCATATAACCGCTCCTCTTGAAGACGGATCAGGTGCTAGTCGTTCCATGGATAACGCGCTCAACGATGCAAACCTAGCGGCAGAAGACATCGTTTATATCAATGCACATGGTACATCCACTCTGTTGGGTGATGTTGCCGAAACCGTCGCCATCAAAAAAACTTTTGGCAGTCATGCCAAATCAATTATGGTGAGCTCTACCAAATCAATGACAGGGCATTTATTAGGTGCTGCTGGTGGTGTTGAATCAATCTTTACCGTTTTATCTATTTACAACAAAACGGCTGTGCCAACTATTAATTTAAATACGCCGGATCCATTGTGCGACTTGGATTATGTGCCAAACACCGCACGTGACGTAACTATTAATCATGCCATGTCTAATTCTTTTGGCTTTGGTGGAACAAATGCATCCCTTGTTTTTTCAGCCATATAATCTTTACGTTAAGTGTTAACACGTGCAATTAACAACCTTTAAATCAAAAGGTTTTAAATCATTTTCTGAATTGGTATCGTTTAAATTCGACGATTCATTAACCGGTGTTGTCGGTCCCAATGGTTGTGGAAAATCCAATATTGTTGATGCCATTCGTTGGGTATTAGGCGAATCAACTGCCTCTTCATTACGAGGCTCTTTATTGGTTGATGTATTGTTTAATGGAACTGAAAAACACAGTGCTGCAGACTGGTGTTTTGTCGAATTACACTTTGACAACAATCAACAAATGGGCGGTGCCATGTGGTCGGCATACCCGACTATTATTGTGCGGCGTGAGCTAGCACGAGATGGCAACCAAAAATACACCATTAATGGACAAACAGTTAGACGGCGTGATGTCATTGATTTATTTCACGATGCGGGCACTACCCCCCGATCGTACTCCATAATAGAGCAGGGCATGGTGGGCGATCTCGCCGAAGCCAGCCCCGAAAAATTACGCAGCTATCTCGAAACAGCCGCAGGCGTTTCGTACTATAAAGACAGAAGAAGAAATGCCCAATTACGGTTTCGTGCCAGTGAAGAAAACCTAAGCAATATCGACCTTGTACTAGAAGGGTTTGCCAAGCAAATTCGTAGCCTACAAAGGCAGACGCAAACCGTTCGCTCTTATCAGCGATTAACCAATGAAATAAAAACCCTAGAAGCCACCTCATTGTTAATGCAAAAAGACTACATGACGGCACAACTAGAGCAATGCCATCAAAGCATTGGTGTACACCAAACCAATGTTGACAACAGCATCAACAAAACGCAAGTAGTTAAAGAAAAACTAAATGCTTTAAACGCTCAGTCTCAATCGCATAATGAGCAACTCGAAGCCGACCGAAAAGGGATGAATGATGCACAAAATGCTTATTCCCTTGCTCAATATGAATTGCAAAATATCGAAAAAATATGGCAATTGCATCAAGAGAACTTAATTATTTTACAAAAAGACAAGGTAGATATAGCCAATAAATTACAAAACTGTGTAGTTGAAAAAGAAGAATTGCAAGAAAAAATAAATAAATTAGAAAAAAACGTTAATAATCAAGAAAATTACAACATCAAGCAAACTGAAGATTTATTGTTATTACAAAAAGAAGTACAAGAAAAGCAATTAAATTTTGACCATTGCTTACAGCAAAAAAATGAATTGCAACGTTTGACTGAATCCGAATCAGTAAAAGAACAATTACTCAATCAACAAGCAAATAAATTAGAACGCCAAATTGAACAAATTATAGCGGACATACAATCAAAATCTCAATTGATTGAAAACGTTAACAGCGAGACAGCAGCCTATTTTGGTGACTTACCCGAAACCATAGAAACCTTAATAAACACCATAGAAACCTCTGAAAAAGAGCGTGATAGCGTTGAAGTAAGTAAATCTAAAACTGATTTAGAGGTAAGAGAACTCGAAAAAGAACTAGCAGGTTTAGACACCGAAATAGTGGCATTGAAAAAATTGGTACGTCAATCTTATGATTCTGCAGATGAATTAACGCCTATTATCAATGCCTATAAAGTAAAAGCAGGAAAGTGGGGAGGTGCATTAGACGCCGCATTGGGCGTTTACGCTACGGCTTTTGCGGTAGATAACATTGATGGTTTTATTGCGCAAAAAGGCATGCCACCAGTGGGTTATGCTATCGTCGAATCAAACACTAATACGATGTTTGATAACACTAAAAACACTGCTATTAGCCTACCATCGCTAACCGATTCAATATACATTGACGAAGCACACGGACAATTACTAAAACAGTGGATTTCACAGGTTTATGTGGCAGATACAGTTGAGCAAGCTATTACGCAGCGTCATCAATTACAAGACAATGAGCGCATTATTACGCAAGATGGCACGGTGGTAAGTAAAAACGCCATTGCGGTATATGGTGAGGTGTCTGGTGGTTATAACTGGCAAGAGCGTTTTGAGACGCTCATAGAGCAGTATAAAACACAAGATCAAATCTATACCCAAAAACAGAATGAGTTAAAACAAATCAGCGATAAATTTGCTTTTATTAACACCACTATTAAAGCGGCACAACAAGAAAAACAGCAAAAGCAAAATACATTAACCGAAAAAACCATCGCTTGGAATAGAGAACAAGAGCGTCAAAAAGCAATAAAAGAACAAACCACCCAATTAAAAGAGTCGCTGACTACTCTCACCAATGAACAAACTACTTTACACCGTAGCCAATCCGAAATTAAAAACAAGAATACCGCCTATAAAGTGAGATACGCTGAAATTCAAAGTGTATTTGAGCAAGAAAGAATAGCATTACAAGAGTCGCGCACAGGCTTAGAACAACGGCAAAAAAACTTTGCGGCTTCAACCGAGGAACATCGCCGTTTAAACACAGAACAAACGCAAATTACACAACGTCAATCGCATTTAAGAGATTTAACAGTTGACTACATAGAACGACAGCAAAAACTACAAAATGAAATATCTGATATTGAGCAAAAAATAAAAATGACAGATAGTAGTACTCTGCAAGATAAATTTAAACAACAGAATATTGTTTTTGAACAAAAAAAGCAACGGTTTAACACCACCAACCAAAAAATAACACAGATGCTTGAAAACCAAAAGCAGTTAAATAAACAGCGAGAGGCGTTATTGGTTGAAGAAAATAATTTCCGCGAGCAAATGAACGAAAAACGCATAAAAGAGCGTGAAATAACAGTTAATATTGAAAGATTACAAGACTTTTTAGAAGAATTAACACTTGATAAAGAAGTTTACGACGCATTAATGGTGTCGATAAAAGAGCAAAATACCGACTCACAAACCATTAAAAATAACATTGCTACCATAAAAGAAAAACGCGATAAGCTTGGGCCTATTAATTTTGCAGCAGAAAATGAATTAATAGAAATACAAGAAAAGAAATCCGAATTAGACTTACAAAAAACCGATGCCACCACTGCTTTAGACGAATTGAAAATGGCGATTGCCCGTATTGATAACGAGACCAAAAGCCGCTTAAAAACCATTTTTGATGGCATTAATAAAAACTTTCCTGCTATCTTTAAAAAATTCTTTGGCGGCGGAGATGCCTATTTGGAAATTTCCGATGGGTCTATACTGGATGCCAATTTTGAAATTAAAGTGCGCATTCCCGGTAAGCGTCAATTATCCGCCCGTATGCTATCAGGAGGCGAAAAAGCCGCCTCGGCGTTGGCGTTTATATTTTCAATTATCAAGTTAAATCCACCGCCATTTTGTATTTTAGATGAGGTCGATGCCCCACTGGATGATTTTCGTTCACAATTATTTGCACAATTATTGAAAGAAGTTGCGCAAGATGTACAATGTATAGTTGTTAGTCATAACAAGAGCACTATCTCTACATTGCCTCGTTTAATTGGCGTGACCCAGCAAGAAGCAGGGGTTTCAAAAATAGTGTCTGTGAGTTTGGGAGAAGCTTTGCGTGTGGTTACAAATTAATATATAAATTTTAAAGATGGATATTTCAATAATATTAATAATAATTAGTGTTGTCATATTGGCTAGTGTAATTGCGGTGGTCGGTTATTTTTGTGTTCTTTGGTGGAAAAAAAGAAACGAGAATTCCGAAATTTTATTGTCGCCAAATATAAATTTTCGAAAACAAAAAGACCCTTCTTTTTCCCTATCCAAAAGAAAACAGAAAAAAGAGAAAGCGCAATCCCAATCAATATGCGAGATTAAAAATCGTCTATCTGCCCAATCAAATGACGATGCCGACAGAACTTTTGAACAAGCCAACGAATACGATGTTTCACCAGACAGCCCACTGACCGAGCATCGATCACTAGAAACTCAAGAAAACGGCGTGACCAATGAGACGTCAAATGTATCAGAACCATCCGAAACGCTTGTGCAAGAAAAACTACTCATAGAAGAATTTATTCCGCCAAACTTACCAGAACCGCCAGAGTCGTTGCTTTATGCCAAAGAATTTTGCTATATTATTCGTTTTTACGCCGAACAGAATATTGGCATATCGGTTATGCAACAAGTCTGCGATTTTTATAACAAAAACCGCATTAACTGTTATCGAATATTAGGCTATGACGAAACCGCCAAAGTATGGAAGTTACTAGGGAAATCTTCTTTTCGCTATTTGTTGTTGGCATTGCCGTTGGCAGACCGAGGCGGAAAATTAAGCAAAGATCAAATAAAATTAATCGAAGAAGAGGGAAGAGGTTTTGCCGAAAGAATGAAAATTCATGCGATTTTTCCTACGATTTCTTCAACATTAAATCGAGTAGAAGTGCTGGATGCTTTTTGTGAGTCTGTTGATTTCATAGTAGAGTTTCGCGTTCGTATGCCACAGACATATACCTTAGAACAAATTGAGGAGTATCTCTCGCTCAATAAGATGACGGTGGGTAACAAACAAGCCACCTTTAGACGTGATAGTGAAGAAATTTTTAAAGCCGTCCCTAATATACAATCAAATAATAATATTCAAACTATATTATTTTCGTTGGATGTGCCTAAAGTAACACGTCCTATTCAAGCATTAGATGACATGATGAAACTCATTGAGCGTTTTGCTAAAAATGTTAATGGTACTATTGAAAACCCTCTCGGTCATGCAGTGGATGCCGAAAAATTAGCAACTATCCGAAAACAACTCATGCACATCGTCGCAAAAATGAACGACAATAATGTACCACCCGGTGGTTCATTATCTCATTTGTTGTTTTCATAAAACTATTTAAAAAGGAAAAAATGCCAATTCAATATTTGAAAAAAGCAACAATTACCCCAACGACTAACCGTGACAATGTTAGGGCAACAGTAGAGGGCATTTTAGATGATATACGGCAAGGTGGCGAAGAAGAGGCAAAACGATACGCCACTAAATTTGATGGCTATAGTGGTGAGTTAATCCTATCACAAGAAACAATTGATGCGGCTATTGCCGCCGTGCCACAAAAATTAAAAGACGATATTTGTTTTGCTCGTGATAACGTAAAACGTTTTGCAGAACAACAAAAATCCTCACTCAAAGATACCGAAATCGAAGTCGTGCCGGGATTAATTGCAGGACAAAAAAACATTCCTTGTCAAACCGCAGGTTGTTATGTTCCCGGTGGACGATATAGCCATGTTGCTTCTGCTATTATGACCGCCACCACTGCCAAAGTAGCAGGTTGTAAGCGTATTATCGTGTGTTCACCCCCCCAAGGCGAAAACGGTGTTCCTGCTAGTATTGTTTATACTGCAGCCATCTGTGGCGCCGATGTTATTTTATCTATGGGGGGTGTTCAAGCCATTGCCGTTATGGCATTTGGTTTATTTGACTTACCCAAAGCCGATGTTTTGGCAGGACCGGGAAATCAATTTGTAGCGGAAGCCAAGCGTTGTTTGTTTGGTGAGTGCGGCATTGATATGCTAGCAGGGCCAACCGACAGTTTAATATTGGCAGATGAAACAGCAGACGCCCATATTGTCGCAACCGATTTGGTAGGTCAAGCTGAACATGGCTATAACTCACCAGTTTGGTTGGTCACTTCGTCGCGTGTATTGGCGGAGCAAGTCATGCAGTTAGTGCCTGAAAAAATTGCAACCTTACCCGAAACCAACCGCGATAATGCGACAGCGGCATGGCGTGATTATGCCGAGGTAATCCTCTGCGAAAACCGCGAGGAAATGGCAACCACTGCTGACGAATACGCCCCTGAACATTTAACTGTGCAAGCCGATGATTTAGATTGGTGGTTGGATAATTTGCATTGCTATGGCTCGTTGTTTTTAGGTGAAGAAACAACCGTTGCTTATGGCGATAAGGCATCAGGCACCAACCATGTATTGCCCACTTCACGGGCAGCACGTTATACTGGTGGCTTATCTGTTCATAAATTTACCAAAACAGTCACATGGCAACGTGCCACCAAAGAAGGAGCCAAACCCATTGCCATTGCCACTGCGCGAATTTCTCGCCTTGAAAGAATGGAAGGACATGCCAGAACGGCTGATGCCCGTCTGGAAAAATACTTTCCAAATGAGACATTTGATCTGAATTTATGAAAGCGTTGGTTTACGAGGGCAATAAAGTATTAACTATAAAAGATGTTGCAGATCCTCCTGAAAATGAAGGAGAGGTATTAATAAAAATTGAATCAGTCGGTATTTGTGGCTCCGACATGCACGCTTATTTAGGGCATGACGAAAGACGGCAACCGCCATTAATTTTAGGACATGAAGCCGCTGGAAGCGTTTATGAAAACAACGTACTAAGTCGCCGTGTTACTATTAATCCTTTGGTGGTATGTCAGCAGTGCAATAACTGCTTCGGCGGGCGTAGCAATTTATGCGTTAATCGACAAATTATTTCAATGCAGCCGCGTGAAGGTGCATTCGCTCAGTGGTTATCGATGCCAGAGCGTAATTTAATCACCATCCCAGACGATATTTCTTTTACCCATGCTGCATTGGCAGAGCCCATTGCTTGTGGTTGGCATGGCGTTCGTCTGGCAACTGCATCCAGTAAAAAGCCATTGGTAAATTGTCATTGTTTAATATTAGGTGGGGGTGCCATTGGGGTTGGAGCCGCTGTTGTATTGGCAGCACAAGGATCTAAAAGTATTAGCATTATCGAACCCAATGTTAACCGACATGCTGCTATAAATAGGGCGGGCGATTTTGAAGTACAGACATCTGCTGATAAAATAGATAACGGCTGTATAGACATTGTAATCGATGCGGTTGGCATTGAAAAATCACGCCAAGCCGCCTGTCAAAAAGTTTGTAGTGGTGGGGTTATTGTCCATATCGGTTTGGGTGATAACAACAATGGTTTGGATGTACGCGATATGACATTAAGAGAAATTACTTTTATCGGCGTTTATACCTATACCGAACAAGACTTTGCCGAAACCGCAAACGCCATCTTTAACAAACAACTTGGCACTTTGGATTGGCTAGAAGAAAGACCACTGAGCCAAGGACATCAGGCATTTGAAGACATATTAAACGGCAGAGTGAACGCCGCTAAAATAATACTAAAGCCATTTAATTAAAAGGAGAGTAAAACTGGACTTATGAATAATACAATAATAGATTTTATAGTGCACGAAGCATGTGATACCGTAGGTGTTATCGTCGTTGAAGGAATTAACAGTGGACAATCACTCACCGGCTGGATAATGCAAACAGATGAAACAGTGTCGCTGACAATAAACGCCGATGTTCCAATCGGACATAAAATAGCCGTTAAAGCAGTTTCTGAAGGTGATGCTGCCATAAAATATGGTGAAGACATCGGCAAAATGGTGATTGCTGCCAATTTAGGAGACCATGTCCATACTCATAATTTAAAAACCAAACGTTGGTGAATAAAAAAGGAATTATAAAATGAATAACAATCAAACTTTTATGGGGTATCGTCGCGATAACGGTCGTGTTGGTGTTAGAAACCATGTCGTTATATTGCCCGTTGATGATATTTCTAATACCGCTTGCGAAGCTGTTGCCAATAATATTAAAGGCACTATGGCACTGCCTCATGCGTACGGACGTTTGCAATTTGGTGAAGATCTTGAATTGCATTTTCGCACTATTATCGGTACTGGCGCCAACCCCAATGTTGCCGCTGTTATCGTCATTGGTATCGAGCCAGGTTGGACAAAAAAAATCGCCGATGGCATAGCCAAAACCGGCAAGCCTGTTGCTTCTTTTTCGATTGAGCAAAACGGTGATATTAATACCATTGCCACCGCTTCCAGACAAGCCAAAGAGTTTATGCACTACGCCAGTGAACTACAGCGTGAAGAATGCGACTTCTGCGAATTATGGATTTCGACCAAATGTGGTGAATCCGATACCACCACTGGACTTGCATCGTGCCCAACCGTTGGTAACATGTACGATAAGTTAATACCGCAAGGCGTTTATGGCGTATTTGGCGAAACTTCCGAATTAACGGGTGCCGAGCACTTATGCAAAAATCGCGCTTTTGATGAAACTGCTAGCGAAAAATTCATGAAGACATTTCAGGCGTATCAAGACGATGTCATCGAAGCCTTTAAAACCTCCGATTTATCCGATAGCCAACCCACCAAAGGCAATATCGAAGGCGGGCTAACCACCATCGAAGAAAAAGCGTTGGGTAATCTTGAAAAAATCGGCAAAAAAACACATTATATTGATGTATTAGCACCCGCCGAAGCCCCACAAAAAGGACCAGGCTTGTATTTTATGGATACTTCATCGGCAGCAGCAGAATGCATTACTCTAATGGCAGCTGGTGGTTATGTTATTCATACCTTTCCCACAGGACAGGGCAATGTAGTTGGCAACCCCATTGTTCCCGTTGTTAAAATCACAGGCAACCCCCGTACTGTACGAACGATGGGTGAGCATGTTGATGTTGATGTGTCGGGGATTTTACGTCGCGAGATGAACTTAGATGCAGCAGGTGATTTATTAATCGACACCATTCGTCGCACTGCGAACGGTCGCGTTACCGCTGCCGAAGCACTGGGACACCGTGAATTTGTAATGACTAAGCTTTATCGCTCGGCATAAGTTATCCAACAAATCACACGAAAATAAGGCTCCCTATACGGGAGTCTTATTTTCGTAATCTGGCAATTATCCGCCCATCGATGCATAACAATGCCAATGTAATAATCCCCATTCCCACGATATGACTGCTTGTTAAATGTTCATCCAACAAAGTAATGCCTGCTAAAATAGCAGAAATCGGTACAAGAAACGTTACCAAGGTTAAATTAGTAGCCCCCGCTGATGATAATACCTTAAAGTAAATCATATAAGCCCATGCGGTAGAAATTAAGGCGAGACACAAAATAGATGCAATCACTGGTAGAGTAAAATCTTGTGCTTCTGGTAATGGGTCTATCAATAATACCAATGGCAGCATCCATAAAGAAGAAGCGGTAACTTGCCCTGCTGCCACTGTCATAGGTGGTAATTGCATTTTGCGAAACCGCCGGCCAAACACACTGGCAAATGCGTATGAAACAGCAGCAACTAGCACCGCCAATTGTGCCAATAAATTGGTATTGCCCATTAATTTTATCGATGAAGGGTCTATTAAAACAATCACTCCTATAAGCCCCAACACAAGCGCAATAATTTTAGTTCCTGTAATTTTTTCATCGTCTAGTAACAAACCTGCCACTACCAACGTAAAGATAGGTGTTGTTGCATTATAAATAGAAGCCAAACCAGAATTAATATAAACTTGTGCCCATACAATTAACGAAAAAGGGATAACGTTATTAATAAGTCCCATTATAAAAAAATCACGCCATATCAATAACGAAGTGGGAATGCATCTTTTGGCTATTAATGTCATCATCCAAAGGGCAATAGCGGCAATAGTAACCCGCAAAAAAACTGCCGTAAGTGGTTTGATGGTTTCAATAATAATTTCAACAAAGAAAAACGAACCACCCCAAAAAATTGAAAGCAAAACGATTAATCCCCATTCGGCTAAGGACATTTTTTGTTTTACCATTTGCATATCTTGTATTATCCGTTATTTAACTCAGTTATGCTAGAACATAAAAAAAATAACCTGTGGTGTTTGGTCAGTGGTATAAATTTGAACTATCATGTATATATTTACCAATGGGATGCTAGGAATTTTATAAATTACTAACAGTAATGTCAAAAATAACGATATAATTCAGGTAATGGGTACGTTCAATGCATGGCAGGTTTTTCGTAATGGTCTTAATAATCAAAAGGGTTGGGACCGTCAGTGGAAAGATCCAGAGCCACAACAACATTATGACATTGTTATTGTGGGAGGTGGTTTACATGGGCTTGCAACGGCTTATTATTTAAAAAAGAATCATCAAGTAAAGAGTGTTGCGGTTCTTGAAAAATCGTGGATTGGTGGCGGTAACGCTGGCAGAAACACCACCATTGTTAGATCTAATTATTTTTTACAGGGCAATCGTCAGTTTTACGAACATTCTCTAAAACTGTGGGAAGAAATGTCGCACGATTTAAATTACAACGTTATGTTTAGCCAGCGTGCCCACGTCTCTTTATTGCATACTCCCACCGCAGTCAATGGTGCGGCACGACGATATAACACGATGGCATTAACCGATACTGATGCCGAGTTATGGGGATTGGACGAACTAAAAGAAAACATTCCGCATCTTAATTATTCGCTTGATGCACGTTTTCCTATTTACGGTGCGGCTGTTCAGCGGCGGGGTGGTACGGCTCGTCATGATGCAGTGGCATGGGCATATGCAAGGGCGGCGGATTCATTGGGTGTGGACATTATACAAAACTGCGAAGTCACCGGCGTAGAGCGTACTGGTCAAAACATTACCGCTGTACAAACCAATCGAGGCAAAATAGGTGCCACAAAAGTTGGTTTTGCAGTGGCGGGGCATACCACGCAATTGTGGAATATGGCAGGATTACAACAATTACCAATAGAAACCCATTGTTTACAGGCTTTTGTTAGCGAACCGCTTAAACCACTTTTGGATCATGTCGTGGTCTTTGGTGTTGCGGGTGCTCACTTTTATATTTCTCAATCCGATAAGGGTGGAATGGTTTTTGGTGGTGACTTAGAATGGTATAAATCTTACGCACAGCGCGGTGCTTTGCCAATAGTACAGGACGTTGCAGAATGCGCGATGTCTATATTGCCTTGTTTGGGGCGGATACGTTTATTGCGACATTGGTCTGGTGTTATGGATATGTCGATGGACGGTTCATTTTTTATTTGCAAAACACCATTGGATAATTTGTATTTAAATGCAGGCTGGAATTACGGTGGCTTTAAAGCCACACCGGCTTCTGGCTGGTATTTTGCGGATTTAATTGCCAACGATAGACCACATGATGTTATTGCCAATCATACTCTAGATAGATATAGAAAAGGCGTTATGCTAGACGAGCGGGGAGCGGGACCAGACCCAAAACTACATGGATAAGCGATGTTAATAATAAATTGTCCGTTTTGTGGTGAGCGCGATCATAGCGAATTTTCGTATGGTGGGGATGGCACAGTAGCGTATCCTGCATTAGATGCAACCATTGATCAATGGCATGATGCGATTTTTTTACGTGAGAATATTTGCGGTCGACAAATTGAAACATGGCATCACAGCAATGGCTGTCGCTTGTGGTTATTGGTTGAGCGCGATACGTTAACGCATGAAATTTTTTCGGTAAAAGCAGCCAATCCTGCACTGGATGTATTTGCACAAAATAACTTTACAATCAATCAATTAGATTCAAAACCAATCAACTCTATTGAAACAGTAGAGACATTCCAAGCAGCTGTCGATATTCCTGCTAAAGTTACACTTGTACTCGATACAATAGACAATAGCAGCGATACGGATAATCCTGAAGAAAATGATGAAATTGCTGTTATAGACAATGTAGGCAAGCAACCATCACCCGAAACAGAAGAAGCCACAGAAGAAGCCACAGAAGAAGCCACGGAAGAAGCGACGGAAGAAGCCACGCGGGAGATGTTATTGCAGAGCCACGCGGACGGGAATCCTCATATTCCACATGGGTTGCTGACAGTGAGTCTGCACCATCTAGCTCTGTACTTTCTAAAGAAACGATAGAAGAAGCGATAGCTGCGGGAGATGTTATTGCAGAGCCTAGGACTGCGGACGGGAATCCTCATATTCCAACATGGGTTGCTGACAGTGAGTCTGCACCATCTAGCTCTGTACTTTCTAAAGAAACGATAGAAGAAGCGATAGCTGCGGGAGATGTTATTGCAGAGCCTAGGACTGCGGACGGGAATCCTCATATTCCAACATGGGTTGCTGACAGTGAGTCTGCACCATCTAGCTCTGTACTTTCTAAAGAAACGATAGAAGAAGCGATAGCTGCGGGAGATGTTATTGCAGAGCCTAGGACTGCGGACGGGAATCCTCATATTCCAACATGGGTTGCTGACAGTGAGTCTGCACCATCTAGCTCTGTACTTTCTAAAGAAACGATAGAAGAAGCGATAGCTGCGGGAGATGTTATTGCAGAGCCTAGGACTGCGGGCGGGAATCCTCATATTCCAACATGGGTTGCTGACAGTGAGTCTGCACCATCTAGCTCTGTACTTTCTAAAGAAACGATAGAAGAAGCGATAGCTGCGGGAGATGTTATTGCAGAGCCATTGCCTGCGGGCGGGAATCCTCATATTCCAACATGGGTTGCTGACAGTGAGTCTGCACCATCTAGCTCTGTACTTACTGAAGAAACGATAGAAGAAGCGATAGCCGCAGGAGATGTTATTGAAAAACCCAAGACGGAAAAAGTTCCTGCATGGGCTATATCCAACGAACCTGAATCATCTGAATCTGCATCATCTACAGAAAATAATACGGACCTTGAAGTAAGTACCGTAGGAATTGAATCAAGCAATGAATGTGAACCAGAATTAAATACATTACCTGAAAGATCGGAAGGCGAAAGACTGCCTGAATGGGCATCCATTTCTACACAAGAGCATTCTATATTTGACGGTGCTGATGATGAAACTAACGACCAAATAAGAAAAGATAAACAGTGACGGCAACGCGATTAAAAGAAGGTGGAATCATTGATAGAACCAAACCGTTATCCTTTACTTGGGACGGACAGCGAATGTCTGGCTTTAAAGGGGATACACTGGCATCGGCTTTACTGTCTTGCAACGAAAAAGTACTTGCAAGGAGTTTTAAATATCATCGCCCCCGAGGCGTTATGTCGGCAGGTGTTGAAGAATCTGGAGCTTTGGTAACCATTGGTAATGATGCTTACACAACGCCCAATGTGCGTGCAACCACGCAAGAAATTTATCAAGGTTTGGTTGCCAAAGGGCAAAATGCCATACCCAATGTTCGCTATGATATTAACGAAATTAATAGTTTATTCAGTCGCTTTTTATCTGCTGGTTTTTATTACAAAACGTTTATGGGGTTACCGCCATTTGAGCATGGCAAAGGCACTAAAATATGGATGTGGTATGAGCAGATAATTCGTCGTGCCGCTGGTATGGGCAAAGCATCGCGCGAGCCTGACCCTGCATCATACGAACATTGTAATGCATTTTGCGATGTCTTGGTGGTGGGCTCTGGGATAGCTGGTTTATCGGCTGCTATTGCTGCTGCCCGTTCTGGTGTTGATGTTGTATTGGTAGAGCAAGATTTTGAATTTGGTGGAAATAGCCTGAGTGATTCTAAACTTACGTCTTTACGTAATAATTTGTTAAAAGAAGTAAGCACTTTAAACATCAGCATGATGAAGCGTACCACTGCTTTTGGATTATACGATCATGCTTGCGTTGGTTTGCTTGAAAAATTAACAGATCATTTGGCTGACCCTGCTGTTAGCCAACCTCGAGAACGATTTTGGATAATGCGTGCCAAACAGATTATTATTGCAACTGGTGCCATAGAACGTAATTTGGTCTTTACCAATAATGACAAGCCTGGTGTTATGACGGTGAATGCTGCCGGTCATTATTTAAATCGTCATGGTCTATTAACTGGCAATAAAATCATAATAACAACCAATAATGATTCGGTATATCAAACAGCAGTTGACCTTCAAGTAGCTGGTGCTGAAGTTACCATATTCGATATTCGTCCAAGCATATCCCAAGATTTAGCCGCTACCACAAAAAATGCAGGTGTGCATTTTCAGGGCAACACATCGATTAGTTCAACTTCTGGCTTTCGTATGGTGAAATCGATTGGTGTTATCGGCCGCCATTCTAGCCATGAAAATTGGTATTCGTATGGCGAAACTGCAGAATGCGATTTATTATTGGTATCAGGTGGTTGGTCACCGGTCGTTAATTTGGTATCGCATTTGGGCATAAAGCCAGTATGGAACAACGAAAATCAATGCTTTATTGCACCTTCATCACTACCAAATCATGTGCATATTGCTGGTAGTGCGTGTGGCTTGTGGCAGTCTAAAGACTGTATTACCTCCGGCAAGCAAGTAGCAAAAGCAGCTGTTTTAAACATCAATAAACAAGCCAATGTAGCACCCACAATAACCACTGATGATAGTGTGCCTGATAATATTCCAACCATAGGCGGTTGGGTTACACCCATTGAACCATTGTTTGAAATCGACTCATCTAAAAAAAATGCATTTGTCGATTTTCAACACGATGTTACCGCATCAGATATTCGCCTAGCCAAACAAGAAGGTTTTGTTTCGGTAGAGCATTTAAAACGCTACACCACATTGGGCATGGCAAATGATCAAGGTAAAATGGGCAATGTCACAGGTTTGTCTATTTTGGCAAACGAACTCGGTAAAACCATTGGACAGGTCGGAACAACCACTTTTCGCCCGCCTTATACTTCTGTTAGCATAGGTGCTTTGGCAGGTAGAAACACCGGTAGTCATTTTCGTACTTTACGGCGTACCGCTTTTCACGAATGGAATTTAAAACAAGGGGCGGTGATGACTATGGCGGGGCTTTGGCAACGTCCGTGGTATTACCCTAAAGACGGCGAAGATTTTGCCACTGCCTATTGTCGTGAGGCAGAAACTGTGCGTAAAACTGTTGGCATTTGTGATGTTACTTCTTTGGGAAAGATTGCTATTCAAGGTGTCGATGCAACCACTTTAATTAACCGAATATATTCTAATAATTTTGCTAAATTACCCGTTGGCAAGTTGCGTTATGGCGTTATGTTGCGTGACGATGGCATGGTGATGGATGATGGTACCACGTGGCGTTTAGCAGAAAACGATTATTTTATGACAACGACAACGGCGAATGCTGCAAAGATTATGGCATTCCTTGAAGAATGTGTGCAAATTCGCTGGCCAGACTTAAAAGTCCATTTAAGCACGGTATCTGATCAATGGGCTGCCGCTGCCATTGCAGGTCCATTATCGCGTCAAGTTCTTGCCAGTTGCCTTGAAAATCCCGATGTTATCAGTGACGAAAACTTACCCTTTATGGGGCATATCGACACTCCTTTAAAAAATGGAGTCATAGGACGTATAGGGCGTGTTAGTTTTTCGGGTGAGCGCGCATTTGAAATCTATGTCCCTTCGACGCATGCCGAAGAAGTAATTGATACCTTATGGCAAAAAGCAAAGGAACTTGATGGCTGTTTGTACGGTTTAGAGGCGTTGGGAACGCTACGTATTGAAAAAGGGCATGTAACAGGAGCAGAATTAGATGGGCGTGTGACCATAGACGACGCTGGCTTTGGTAAAATGGCATCAACAACAAAATCATATGTGGGCAGTGTACTTGCCAACCGTGAGCAATTAAAACAAGCCGACCGCCCTCAAGTAGTTGGAATATTTCCCAAAGATAAAAGTAAAAAATTTAATGCTGGTGCAATCTTATGTGAACAAGGCAATGTAAAAGGGCTTGGTGTAGGCTATATAACATCTGTTACACATTCACCGGCATTGGGGCATTGGATAGGGATAGGATTTATTAATGGTGGGTATAATGCGTGGAATGATAAGCCATTGGTCGCTGCTGATCCCGTTCGTAGTAAAGGTCAAAGCCCAGAAGCAATAGAAGTAGTATCTCCACATATGTACGACCCAAGCGGAGGTAAAATGCGTGGATAATACAACAAAAAAATATATTAATTGGCAAACAGGGCTTTATTTTAATGGCAAATTGACAGTTGAAAGTGGTTTTTTGTCGGAATTAACTTTATCCGAACTTACGCCGTTGTCGATTTTACAAGTTGCATTTGATGAAAAACCACCGTTAAATATTACACTGCCACCACCACGAACAACGTATTATGACGAAAAAAATGATCATCATGTGTTGCGTATCGAACCACTTAAAATATTGATTATCCATAAGCAAGCCATGAACATAGAGCAAGAAGGCGTTTACTGTTTAGATGTTTCCGCTTCTCATGTGGGTATTAAGTTATCTGGCAAACAAGCCGCTGGCGTGCTAAATAGACACTTACCGATTGATTTACGAGACAACGCTTTTAAAGTCGGTGCAATGGCTTCAACCGCTTTTCATCATAGTCGCGTTATTATATTTAGAAATGATGATATTAATTCGCAACAGTGCTTTACAATTTTGCTACCGCGCGGTTTTGCCAAATCATTGGCAGAACTATTAATTATGAGTGCAAACCAATTTTGTTACGAGATAAATAATTAATCTTGCTCTTACATGTGAGAGCGTATATTCCACACTATAGTATTTATTCATTTGGTCTAATAACAATAAGAATTTATTCTTTAATCGTACTAGCAGATGTGCTAAAAAATTCCCATAAATACTCGGTAAAACTCCAGCGTACTTGAATGTGGTAGCAGTCTTTATCAACTTTATAAATAAAAATACCGGTGTGACGAAACAATGATTGAGCACAATCGGTGGGGCGAAATGATTTTTCTCGCAAATCCAATGGGCAGCCATAAGCCAAAACCGATGTGGCATGCTTGCCGCTTATTTTTATAGTGGTATAGTAGTCGCTTACATTAACACAAGCCGTATGCAGAGTGGTAAACGCTTGGGTTAGTTCTTCTAATAGGGCTTCACTTCGTGCCAAAGTTGGTGTCCACACCATCCATTCGTCAGGTCCTAACCAAAAAACACGATTCTTATCCTTGCCCTCAACACTGGTGTTGGCAGTTAAAGGCAGGGCTACTGATAATACGGTTTGGGCAGCTTGTAAAAAATCATTATCTTCGGCTTTGCCGCGAATAATGATTCGCCCCATCAGTGGTATTTCAGATAGTTTGAAATAATCAGTATCGACAGGTTCTAAACTGGCGGCAGGTGTGTGTAGGTTGATATTAAATGAATTATCCACGCAATGCTATTCCTTCTTTGTCCCAAAAGACAGTCCCAGTAATTTGGGCAGCGATGGTTTTATTGTCCATCGTTACGGCATAAATGGTTTCACCATGACGGTTAAACCCATCGTCAATCATTGCCAATGCAAATGATCGCTCCAAAGTAGGGCTCATGTAACTAGAGGTAACAAAACCTTGTGTGGTGGTTGGTGGTTTAGCGTTTTCTTTCGATACAATTTGTGAACCTTCGGTAATAACCGCTTTTGGATCATCTGGCAACAAGCCAACAAACTGCATCCGTCCTTTGCGTAACATATCAGGACGAGCGAGCGATCGTCTGCCAAGGTAATCTTTTTTCTTTTTGGATAGCATCCAATCCAAGCCCAAATCTAACGGTGTCATTGTCCCATCAGAATCTTGTCCGACGATGATATAACCCTTTTCAGCACGCAATACGTGCATAGCCTCTGTTCCATAAGGCGTAATATTGTATTTTTTCCCTAATTTAAACAACGATTCCCAGACCGCTAGCCCAGTACAAGCAGGTACATTAATTTCAAATGCAGTCTCACCTGAAAAGCTAATACGGAAAATACGTGCATTAATACTGCCGCATACTTTGCCTTCTTTGAATGACATAAAAGGAAAAGATTCATTGTCCAAATCAATATCGGTTATTTCGTTTAATAAATCTCTTGCTTTGGGGCCTACTAAGGCAATAACTGACCACTGTTCCGTCACACTGGTGCAAAAAACTTTTAAATCAGGCCATTCTGTTTGTAACCATTCTTCAAGCCATGTCATTACTGCTGCGGCATGACCAGTAGAGGTTGTCAGATGAAAATGATTTTCGCCCAAACGTGCTGTTACACCATCATCAAAAATCATGCCAGTTTCTCGTAGCATCATGCCATATCGACAACGCCCAACGGCGAGGTTGGAGAACATATTGGTGTAAATCATGTCAAGAAATTGAGCAGCGTCTGGTCCTTGAATATCAATTTTTCCAAGAGTGGAGGCATCCATTGCTGCTACAGATTTTCTCGCTGCTTTGCATTCACGCCATACTGATTCATCCATTGTTTCGTTATTAACAGGAAAATAACGCGCTCGTTTCCAATCCCCAACATCTTCATAGATGACATTATGGCGTTTGTGCCAATGGTCGATGGCAGTGGTGCGGCTTTGGGCAAATAACCTTAGTTTGTCATGCCCTGTAATAACACCATAAGAAACAGGAGTGTAATTAGGGCGATATGTTGTGTGTCCGACTTCGCTGGGTGATTTGTTTAATACTTGTGCCAAAATGCGAAGCGCATTAATATTGCCCGTTTTTCCTTGATCGGTGCCAAAACCGGCTGCTGTATAGCGTTTCATGTGCTCGACAGATTGATACCCTTCTTGAGCGGAGAGTTCAATATCAAAGGCAGTTACGTCATTCATAAAATCAACAAAATGCTTGCCATCACCCTGACCCAATGGATGTATTGAAGGGATAATAGGCAAGTGTAAAGCCTCTTGTTCGATGTTACTAGCGGCTGTCTTTATCGGTGTTGGTTCAGGTACAGTGCCATTGCAAAACTGAATGGCAGCATTGGCAGAAGCAGTGCCGTCTTCAAGACATTTAGCCAAATCTAAAAATCCGTTGATTGCACCAGCGGTAACACAAGGGTTTAGAGGGTTAGAAACATCAGGCACAAAGGCATTAAGGCGTTGATTCCACTTTAACTTTCCGCCAGAATGACTGAATAAATGGACGGTGGGAGTCCAACCACCTGCCACCGCAATTTTGTGATAAGCGTGAGAGGAGTAATGAGTAGCCGTATTGCCGTTAAGTTTACCCAAATGTACCGACATAATGTCGCCATTATTTAGCATTGAACCAACGATTGCTGCACTGCTATGAATTTGAATTTTCTCTTTATCCGCTTGCACTTGCCAATGGCCGTTTTCATTTTTACGAATATCAATAATTTCGACATTGGCACCCGCTTTTTGTGCTTGGATAGCAACAGGGTAAGCACTGTCGTTATTGGTAAAAAAGAGGATGCTTCTACCGGGAACAACGCCATAGCGGTGAATATAAGTTTGCACTGCCGAAGCCGACATAACACCAGGCGTATCATTTCCGGCAAAAACCATCGGTCTTTCAATAGCACCGGTTGCCAATATAACTTTTTGCGCACGAATTTTCCACAAGCGACTTTGGCAGTGGGTTCTGGTTTTTTTTGCCACCGAATGCAAAGTTTGTTCTGCAATGAGATAATTGTAATCGTGATATCCTTGCACTGTTGTGTGAGGTAAAACTTGTACATTAGAGCAAGAGCGCAAATAAGCAAGCGATTCTGCCAACCATACCGTAGCAGGTTTGTCATTAATATCGTCAGCAGGTGCATTGAGTAATTCACCACCAAAATAGGGAGACATTTCAGCCAAAATAAGGTCCAAACCACTTTTGGCTACGGTCAGAGCGGCTGCAATACCAGCAGGACCACTGCCTACAATCAGCACATCACAATGGGCATGGCTATGATCGTAAAGATGGGTATCGCTTTTGCTCGGCACAGGAGCCGATGACGCTGCTTTGCGTATGAATTTTTCATAAAACATCCATAAGTTTTTAGGAAACATAAATGTTTTATAATAAAAACCGGGCGGCATTAACCGTGAAAACAAAGAAAGTAAGCCACTGCCGATGTCAAAACCAACCGATGGAAAGCCGCTTTGTGAGCGAATAACCATACCATCCACCAAAGCGGTGATGGTCGCGCGGACATTGGGTGTTATTTGTCCGTCCATTTCGATTGTGAAAATAGCATTTGGTTCTTCGACACCAGCCGAATAAATACCACGTGGGCGGTGGTATTTAAAACTGCGATTAACAATGGTAACACCGTTGGCTAAAAGAGCAGAAGCAATGGTATCACCCTCATACCCTTGCATTTTTACTTTGTTAAAGGTAAAAGATAGCGTTTTTGCTCGGTCTATTAAACCACCAGTGGGCAAACGATAATTCATATTATAAAGTTTTAGGAGCTGTCTTACCAAATTTATAACTACCGTAAATTTGTCCTGTTACAGTATGCCTAGCCATGTTAAAAAAGCGACGACAACCCGATGCATGCATCCATCTTTCAAAGTGAACACCTTTGGGGTTTTTACGAAAAAACAAATAATCTGCCCACTCGGTATCCGATAGTGCATCAGGATCTTTGGGGCGAACAATATGGGCTTCGCCATGATAAGAAAATTCAGTTTGTTCTCTTGTACCGCACCAAGGACAGTCGATAATTAGCATTTTAAAAGGGGTATAGCGAAAGTAAGAAAAAGTAAAATATATGAAACGTATTTTATAACAAAATTTAACCTTAAGATGTAGCAGAGGTTATTTTTACCTTTGATTGAATGAAAAATAAAACAATGATTGCAAGCACAATAATGGTAATATTTAAAGTTGACCATCCCAAAGTAGCCAGCAAATAACCAGAAAATAACGAGCTACAAGCTGCCGTTAGCGAAATAATAAAATCACAAACACCTTGTGCTTTTAGCCGATATTGCGAATTGCAATCATTGGTTGCAAGCAAACTGCCGCCCGTATAAAGAAAATTCCAAGCCAAGCCCAACAACATGAGAGTAGCATAAAAAAACAATTTATGCTGTCCTGTCAGTGCAATCAACGATGTTATTATCAGCAAGCAGGCACCTAAGGTTAAAAACTTTTTAATGCCCAGTCGTTCAATGGTGCTGCCTGTTTTTAGCGAAGGTAAGTACATAAGCAGCACATGCAATTGAATGGCAAATGAAATATCGTTAAAATTTATATTGTGTTCATGCATTTCTAAGCCGGCGTTAATCATTAAAATACTCATCGAGCCATAACCCAAGCTGCCACAAATAACAGCGATGAGATAATTAGGCGTATTAAACAAATATGCAAATGATGTGGGCTGTTTTTCTTTCTTTTTAATCGACGGTTTTGTGGGTAAGGCAGAACACCACAAAATAACAAGTGATACAAACGCCATTAATATAATAGAGTAATATGCCGAGGCATAAATTTCATTGGCAAAAGGTGCGGATCGCAGTAATAATGGAGCAAGAAATGATCCCAATATACCCCCAGAAAGCACACAAGACAATGCCCGAGATCGCATGGATTTATCCACCATATCCAATGCAGAAAAACGCAACATTTGTACCGATGCAAAAAAACAACCCATCAACGCATGGCACAGACACAGCAATACAAAAGACTTTTCGTTGACAGAAATAACACCGATAATACCAGAGACAATGCCAATGACATTTAAAGACAGAATAACTGTCTTGCGCCCAAACCGCCCAACCGCCATTGCTGCCACATAAGACATTATCATTGTACAAACAAATTGCAAGCCATAAGGCAAGGTGGCAGTTGCGAGTGTATCCGTTAGTGTTTGTGCAAACAACGCCGACATACTAACCGCAATAACAGCACATGAGATGCCTAAGCCCATCGCCACCGCTAAAAGGTAAATAGGCTTCAAAGAAGTGGATGTTGTGGTCAAGATGCTTATGTCCCTAACAACAGTCTATCGTTATCAATGATGTCAGAAGTAACTTTAGAAAAAATATATTTCAAATCGTTGATAAACATGTATTTTCGTTTTTCTTGAGTAAAATTAAACGCAATTTTTCCATTGTGTAATATGCCTAAAAAAGCATTAATACTCATAAAAACCAAATATTTTTTATAAATAATAACCGTAGATATACAAACGCATTATAAGTTATAAAGTAAGGCAATCAAAATTTTTGTTAGCAAAGCCATTAAAAACAGAAGACTTACTCAAACGCTCTTTATTATCAATCGTATAAAAAAATTTAATGGGCTATAATTTTATATAAATTTTCAAAAAATATTGCTATATTGGAAAGTTAAAAAACAACTCAAAGAAATTTCATATTTCCAAGCAATATCGCAGTAATTTTTTTTGTCTTTATTAACTTACCCAACAGAGGTGAGTATAAACTACGCGTTTCTGCCGCGTTTTCGGTCGTTTTCGGTTAGTAGTTTCTTGCGTAGGCGAATGTGGTTAGGGGTTACCTCGACCAGTTCATCACCTTCGATAAAGGCAAGAGATTGCTCTAATGAATAGTGTAAAGGAGGGGTCAATGTGAGTGCTTCATCGGTCCCAGACGCTCTAAAGTTAGTGAGTTGTTTGCCTTTTATTGGATTGACAGTTAAGTCGTTATCACGGGAATGTATCCCAACAACTTGCCCCTCGTAAATATTAATACCATGTCCTAAAAATAGTTTGCCTCGATTTTGTAAGCTAAACAAAGCATAACCAGCTGTCTTGCCTTTTAGCATGGAAATCAAAACGCCGTTCTTGCGTTTGGCGACAGTGGTTTTTTTCATGGCACCGTAGTGGCTGAATATACTCGTCATTATGCCGGTGCCAGAGGTTAAGGTTAGAAAAAAACTACGAAAACCAATAAGTCCTCGTGCAGGTATCGTAAAATCTAGTTTTATGCGGCCCTTGTTATCAGGTTGCATGTCTTTCAAAACACCTTGTCGTTGTGAAATTTCTTGCATTATTGTACCTTGATGAATTTCTTCTAGGTCAAATAAAACGGACTCAAATGGCTCGTGTACTTCACCATTAATGGTTTTTAATACGACTTCGGGGCGAGACACACCTAATTCGTACCCCTCGCGACGCATGCTTTCTATCAGCACTGACAAATGCAATTCGCCCCGTCCTGACACTTTAAACTTATCGCCACCTTCAAGCATTTCAACGTACAATGCAACATTATGTAGTAGTTCTTTTTCGAGTCTTTCTTTTATATTACGAGAAGTAATATACTTGCCATCCAAGCCAGCGAACGGCGAATCGTTAACTTGAAAAGTCATGCTAACGGTTGGTTCATCTACCGATAATAACGGCAATGCTTCGGGATAATCGGGGTGGCACACTGTATCTGAAATATGCAGTGTACTGAGCCCTGTTATACAAACAATTTCACCAGCAGTGGCTTTTGGTGTTGGCAGTCGTTCTAAACCTTGATGCTGCATGACTTGCGATATTTTTGCACGGCGGTGTTTGTTGTCTTTATCAATAACCACCACGTTTTGGTTTTCGTGCAAGGTACCACGCTTTATGCGTCCAATACCAATAACGCCGACATAACTATTGTAATCCAAAGCCGATATTTGCATTTGCAGTGGTGCAGAAATATCTACATTAGGTGCGGGCACTTTTTCAGTAATCATTGTAAACAATGGCGTTAAATCATTTGCCATGTCATTGGTATCCAAACCAGAAATACCCTGAATAGCCGACGTATAAATAATAGGAAAATCCAATTGTTCATCAGTTGCACCGAGATGGTCGAATAAATCAAACACTTGGCTGATAACCCAATCAGGGCGGGCACTAGGGCGGTCAACTTTGTTAATAACGACAATGGGTTTTAAGCCTCGTTCAAATGCTTTTGAAGTTACAAAGCGCGTTTGTGGCATTGGTCCATCCACTGCATCTACCAATAACAGCACTGAATCCACCATGGACAATACACGTTCGACTTCGCCGCCAAAATCGGCATGTCCGGGTGTATCAACAATATTAATATGAAAATCGTTCCATGTAATAGCAGTATTTTTAGATAAAATAGTAATGCCACGCTCTTTTTCTTGATCATTGGAATCCATGATGCGTTCGGCGTTTTCATCTTTACGCTGTAGGGTGCCGGACTGTCTTAGGAGTTTGTCAACGAGAGTGGTTTTACCATGATCAACGTGAGCAATAATGGCTATATTTCGGATTTTTTCAAGCATAATTGGATGGTTTATTTCGGGCTTTATCGAGTATTAGTAATGTTAATCACTCGTATAAATGCGTAAAAGACTTAAGACCGTTATTATGCCAGTAAAACAACCCACCTCATCTAATTTATACGTAAATTAGTCAATTCAAACATATTTATGACACACCTTATGCTCTTGCACGGGATGTGGTCTATTCTAGATGTTGGTGTGGGTAAATGGAATCCAATAAAGCATGTTGTTAGTATCTCGCCTTCGACCGAAGTCAAAATCATAACCTTGAAGAGCTGAACTACCCATCTGACGCTATGTAGCACTGTGAATATGCAGACATTGAAATCGAATTTAATAGGCATAATATACCGATAATATTTTTTACATTCATTTTTTATATCTCATTATTAAAAATAGTATTGAAGTTAACGCTATGCTCTGCCGCATCCGACTACATCTGTTTATTATAACGCAGTTTTTTAAAAATGAGATATGCTATTCCCGCAATAAGTCCTGTCAAGCCGCCTAGGTAGCTTGCATTGTGCATATAGCCAACTCGTACAAATTGGACTGGATCAGTAACGCCAGGTCTTACCCATTGCATATTTTGCGAGATTGTCGCTTCAGTAACTTGCAAATATCCATAGGACAATCCTACGAGACCCGTCACTAATGCGACGCTGACCACCACGAGAAATGACTTTGCAAGATTTATCGCCATTAACTTTGGTGTTTTAAACATAAAACCAAAAAGCCCGAGTAATGCATAAACATATATTCCCATCCACCAAGTTGCTAAAAATCCGACATACGCCGCTCCTAAACGAGGGCTTTCGTATCCCCATGGTATTTTGAATTGTTTAAATTTAAACTTAGTGAAATATTCATTAGAAAAAGTATAGCTAATCTGATCATGGAGCATTCCATATATTCCTGCTACAACTACAGCAAAAATGAGCATAGACAAATAGACGCGAACTTTTGGAGTCACTTACTTTATCCTAAGCGTTATAACGTCTTATTACTAGGTTGCATCTGACCCATACATAGCGGGGCTAAATTGCTCTAAAATCCAATTTTTGTCGCCATAACACCGCCAATGAGATCCAGTCCACCAGAATTACTGCCAGATGGGGCAAGAGCTCATCTGGCAGTAAATGTCATCGGGGCTTGAATAATTGGATGATCTAAATTGAGACTTTCTGTAAGTCGTGTTTGTATCATGACTAAAATTCCTACGAGTAATATCAGTAACGCTTTGAATTGTCCGCTGGAGCATTTTGTTAGGAATTTTGTATGTCTTGATAGATTTCATCCATTACACAGTTGTTGTATTCTTGAACAATAATCTTTAGTTGTGTAATGGTAAGTGTCCAATCTTTTTGAGATAAAAGAACTCCAAGTAGTTAACACATCAATCATCTGCGAATGATTCGCTTATAAAAATTGCAAAAACCTGTATGAATACAAATATTTTCATTCTACGTAGACGTGTCTAACTGTTAATCCTATCATTTATTATACATGATAAGCATTTTTTGGATATTTTGATAGAAACATGAGTTTTAATTATCTTATACTATCTGATTATTTTGATTTATAAAGACTTGAATTGACATCATAAGTGCAACACGCCATAGTCAACCAGAGATGGTTAAATGAGAATCACAATGGCTTATTCATCTGCAGAATTGAAATACATCTTATTGAGTGTTTTTCCTAACTCATGTTTCGTCATTGCGACTGACTCCTTTTAAAACATAACGCTGGAATGAATTGTTAGGGCTGTTATTTTGCATCAATTTCTCGACACTGCCTGACAAAAGGTTTATTGGATGCATCATTGATAATATAGTAATAGGCATCTCTTGGAGATTTACGAATACTCTTGGGTATGTTTGCGGCTGGAATAGCTGCAGAAACTCCAATTAATGAGCCTTTTGGCCTCCATGTAACCCCTATTATTTTACCGAGTTTGATACCATGCAATAACGGTGAGTTTGTTGAATTATTATGAGCATTTTCCCCCACGCCTTTGCAGTAAGAAACATCAAGATTTGGACATATATCTGTCCAATTTGGTTGTGTTGCCATGCTCGAAAATGGAAACAATAATACAGTTTCATGAGCAGATCCAACTTTCTCAATTCCGTTCAATAACGTTAAAATGCGTTAAAATTTTAACAGTCCTGTTGCTTGCACTTGTTAGATGGATTGTTGAGTAATTGTATAATTTCTTCTCTTGATTGCAATGACTGGCGGAACAGAGCCGGATACGCTGGTTCGTAGCTATTGCCCTTAAGTAACACAATTATTTCATTGCCTTTTTCTCCTTGTACCTGCCCTAAAGAATAATGCCACAATTGAAAAAGAGGAATAATAATAGTCTCAGGTAGTTTTGCTGAGCTGGTTTTTATGATGCCATTATCAAGCACTTTGGCATGAAGCCGAATTGTATTGTAAGTACCTGGCCCTGTTCTGGAACTAGGGTCTGTTAGTTGCTTACCTTCTTCATTGATCATAGTTACGTCGACTATCTTAACTGCGAGAATATGGTCAGATAAGGCAACAAGTTCATATAGCTCTTTTGGAAATACAGATGTTGAATGAGCTTGTACAGATATGCTCAGAAGTATTGTAATTATCAGTGTTCTCATATTTTTTTCCTAATTTATCTAACGCCAAGCACAGATGAAAACGGTGCGGAGCGGTTTTTGTATTATTGTTGAGCGGTAGCCAGTAACACAAAAATCGTGTAGTACCGTTTTTCAGGCTGCTGCAATTTGTTATGCATTGGCTTGCACCACCTATAATAGTGATAATAAGGCAAACAATGCTGTCTGTGCCAGAGTACCATCATTGGATTGGGGCTGATGGGTTTTTGGCAAAACCTTATTTATCTCATTTTGGTCAAAGAACAACCCATAACATTTGACGCAAACATCTAACTTAACTCCGTGACTCACCACTAAATTTAACTTTTTAGTTTTGCATGAAGCGCAATTACGTGTGCTTTCTTCTGTGCCATCCTCCTTTAATACCAAGTCACGAATAGTCAAATCGATCTTTTCTATCTTAAGCAATGTAGCCAACGAACGTTCAGGAATCCAAATCCCATTACAAGATTTACAAGTATAGGTTTGTACGCCACTTGCATCTGTAGGGGTTAATTTCTCAATACAATTAGGGCAATTCATTCACGGTCCTTTTGCATAACGCTTGAATTCAGTGAGCGGCGTAGCCGTCCGCAGGAATGATTTGTTATACACTTATCATAGCTATGCCCATCGAACCAAGCCAATTATAGCAGAAGCAGCATAGAAAAACTGAAGGGTAAAAACGCCCATCGTTTGTCGATTACAGCCCAACCAGCAAACAATCCTGATGAAATAAGAAGACTAAAACCGATCGTTTCATTACCCGTATTTGATGCAATTAATAGTGCATAGAATATTGCCAGCACACACCTCAATGCTCCCATGATGTATAACGACCAAATTCAGCGGCGGCGTTAGGCGTCCGCTGGAGTGCTTTGTTAGATCTTACATGTCTCGCAGATAAATAATTATTTTCCATATTTCTTCTTCTTTTATAGAGCTCTTAAATGGCGGCATTGACGTCTGGATAGGAATGCCACCTTCAGAGATTGTCCAAAACAAATACCCATCTGTTGCCATTGGCATTTTACTAAAATTGGCAATGTTTGCTGGACGAGGATTCAAGTTTTTCCCTGCTTTACCATCACCGTAACCTGATGCCCCATGACAACTTAAGCAATTCTTTTCATAAAGAATTTTCCCTACTTGAAGATTATCTTTATTAAGAACAAGCGGATTCTCCTTTGAGAAATATTCAGAACCGATCCCATTTTTCATAACGTAATGATGACGAACCATGGACATATTCATCATGCCTTTTCCTTTCATCATTCCTATCCCTGCAACTCCTATCGCAGACAATAACAACAATATTATTCCAGAAATTAATACTATACGTTTACTCATTATTTATCCTATCTAATTAAAACATAATTAAAATATTTCAAGTAACTTTTGAATTTTTTACTGTCACCTAAATTAAATTCTAAGCCATCAACAGCAGTGACTTCCACCAAAGTAAACTCCAATCATAGCCAAGCGATGTCGCTTTATATCTTTCCTTTTTACTGCCAGATACGCTGTAGGGACACTATACAATACCAAAAAACTAAACAGATGAATAAAGCCAAAATGATTTAAAACGGTTGAACCAATTTTTGCTGGCATAAATAAAGTGACAATAGCGGTAAAAAAGCAGGAAAAATTGTTCCAAGATGTAAATAAGCTAATTGTAAGTATGTCATTTATTGCATATGATAAGTAAAAATTAGATAGTGTTGATAGAAATATAATACAGATAGGAAAGATAAAAAACTACTTGAACAAGTGCCCGATAGAATTCGGGTAATGGGGTATAGCTAGTCCGCCATAAAAAATACTCTTTGCCTTATTCATTCGTAATTACAGAACACAAAAGATGGTGTCAAACGACCCTCGTTCAAAATTATATCGTATGACTAAGTTAAATAGTCCTGGTAATTGATTGGTGCTGAGAATGAAATCTAATGCCACATTCTGCGGTAAATTTGGAGCGAAGTTGAATGTCCGGCCAACAGTAGCCCTTTTTATGCATGAACTTTCTTGAAGCACTTTGACTAAATCACTCCACCAACGCCTTTAAATTTCTCAACAAAATCAGCCATTTTTTGGAAGACGCACTGTTTTTTAGTTTTGTATTGCGGATTCAATGGGCTCATTTTTGGCAGTGTGGCATTTAACTCAGTGCCATTTTCGCTAGCATATTCCCGCTTTAAAGATGCCGTGATATAACGCTTAGCAGCTTCTTCATTTAAGTTTTCCGAGTGAATTAACTCTTTTGCCTCATCCGCTTGCTGCTGTTGAGCATAGCTAAAGAAAGCGGCAATAATGCTGGTTTTATCGAGAATGTCATCCAAGTTAGTTTGGTTGATAAAATCGACTATCAAACTTTCTTTGGCACGGTTGCCAAGACTTGCACGAATTAAACGGCGTACTTCTTCAATCAATTCTGCTTTACTTTTATGCTTTTTATGACTCTCAAAAATTAATTCCAGAATATAGTCTAGATTAATCTCTTGTGATTTGAGCAAGTCCACTTCAAAAACTACATCATCCCAATCAATATTAGATTCATTTTGTTCATTGCCAGATTTTTCACGACGAAGCCAATCACGAATATCGTTATAACTTGAGCGATAATCTTGAATAGTGCGCTCGGTTGGTACATTTATCGCTTGCATAGCGGCGAAATCTTCATCGCTTAAATAATATTTAGCTTTAAACTTCTCTACGGCTGTAGGGTCGTTTATATCTATACTTTGCAGGGCTTTTAACCCAGCAAACTCATCGTAGTTTTGCAGCACATTTTCGACACGCAAATACTCACCAAATAATTTAGCAAAATCCTTTTTATCTTGCTCTTTAACTATCTTATCGGGGTCGGGGAAATTGTCTTTTAATTCCGCAACTATTTCCACATAACCACGTCGCGCCCTACCTGTTACTATATCGGTAAAGCCTTCCATGTATTCTTTATAACTTTTCTCTAACACCACATTTTTGGTGTTATTATCACCAAACAAGGTAATGGCTTCAATAGTGGCTTGTTCTAAATTGCGAAAAGTAACAATGTTGCCAAACGTCTTGGGCGTACCAAAAATACGGTTGGTACGTGAAAAGGCTTGTATTAAGCCGTGGTAACGCAGATTTTTATCGACAAACAAGGTGTTTAAAGTTGGAGCATCAAAACCGGTTAAAAACATACCCACAACAATCAGCAAATCCACTTCTTTGTCTTTAACTCGTTTTGCAAGGTCACGGTAATAGTTTTGAAATGAATGACTATCAACACCGTAGTTAGTTTTAAACTGAGCATTATAATCACCAATTGCCGCACTTAAAAACTCTTTGGCGCTGCTGTCCATTGCAGTGAGTTCAAAACTTTCATCAATAATTTCCCCGATGGCATCTTGCTCTTCATTGGCTGCAAACGAGAATATGGTAGCAACATTAAGTTGCTTATTGCTATCCTTATCCTTTTGCAATTTCTTAAACGCCTCATAGTAAGCCTTGGCGGCATCCACGTTGCTCACTGCAAACATGGCATTAAAACCTTTTGCGCCAACATGTGAGCGATGCGTTTTGCGCCTGAAGTTATTCAAGATGTACTGCGAAATTTCCCCAATACGTTCGGAGTGCAATAAAGCCTGTCTGCTTCCTGCTACTGCGAGATTGTTCTCATCTTGCTCAGTTTCAGCCTTTCTAAATTTTGGGCGTACATCGTTATAGTCCACTTTAAACTTTAGTACCTTTTCATCGCGAATGGCATCGGTAATCACATAAGAATGTAATTCACGACCAAACACGCTAGCTGTAGTTTCTGCACCCAAGGCGTTTTGCGGAAAAATTGGTGTACCGGTAAAGCCAAATTGATAATATTTTTTAAACTTCTTTTTAAGATTTTTTTGCGCTTCGCCAAATTGGCTTCGGTGCGCCTCGTCAAAAATAAACACCACTTGCTTGGTGTAAACAGACAGGTCGCCTTCACTCTTTATTAAGTTATTGAGCTTCTGAATGGTGGTAACAATAATTTTATTATCTTTTTTATCGAGATTACGTTTTAACCCTGCAGTACTGTCCGAGCCATTAACGCTATCGGGCGAAAAACGCTGATACTCTTTCATGGTTTGGTAATCGAGGTCTTTACGGTCAACTACAAAAAACACTTTATCAATAAAATTCAACTCGGTCGCCAAACGCGCAGCCTTAAAGCTGGTTAAGGTTTTACCTGAACCAGTGGTATGCCAAATATAGCCACCGCTTTCGGTTTTGCTCCAATTTTTAGCTTGATAGGCACTGTTAATTTTCCATAAAATGCGCTCGGTGGCGGCAATTTGGTAGGGACGCATCACTAACAAGGCGTTGCTGACATCGAACACCGAATAATGCATTAGCACGTTCAATAGGGTGTTTTTTTGAAAAAACGTCGCCGTAAAATCTTTTAAATCTTTAATCAGCTTATTGTCCGACGTTGCCCAGTTCATAGTGAAATCAAAGCTGTTTTTGTCGCGCTTGGTGGTATTGGCAAAATAACGGCTGTCGGTACCGTTAGAAATTACGAAAATCTGTAAATACTTAAACAGTGAATTATCCGTATTAAAACTTTCTTTGCTGTAGCGGTGTATTTGGTTAAAGGCTTCGCGAATAGCGACACCGCGTTTTTTTAACTCTATTTGTACTAAGGGCAAACCGTTCACTAACACCGTTACATCGTAACGGTTGGCTTGAGTACCAGTCTGCTCAAACTGTTTAATCACCTGCATTTTATTACGTATGGTATTTTTTTTATCCAACAGATAGATGTTTTTTATCTGCCCATCATTAAAAACAAAATCATAAATATAGTCATTGTGGATTTTACGGGTTTTGTCGGTACTGTTATCGCTGGGCTTATCTAAATATTGCTCGACAAAGCGCGACCACTCTGCATCTAAAAACTGCATATTATTCAATGTTTGCAATTGCACCCGCACATTGGCAAGCATTTTTACAGGCGTATTTAACTCGGGTAGATATTCATAGCCCTGATTTTCCAAATCGGTAATAAACTCTCGTTCTAAATCGTATTCGCTTTGATAAGATTCATTGACTTGCCAAGACTTGGTGTATTTATCTAATACGATAAAGTTATTCGATTCTGCAATGGTTTTAGTGTAATTAATCATTTTGTTCTCCTTGCTGGCAAAAACCATAGTTTTTAACTAAATGACCCAGTAATAACTTAACGGTTTTCTTCTCTGCATCAGTTGGCTCTGCAACCGCTTCATTAGATAATGTGGAATGGCTTGTAAATTGAATAATCCTATTCAGGTAAACCTGTCTATCATCGGGTAACAATTCCGACCATTTAGGATAGCCAAGAAAGTTTGCTGTTTTTTCATATAAATTACGTAGCAGTGTAAAGTGATATTTTTGAATACTATTGTTATTAATTGCCTGCTCAATGGTCTGCTTTAAGAACAGATGATAAGAAAAACTCTTGTTTGAATCGCCTTGTTTCTCATTTAACTCAAATGTGCCATCTTCATTTTTAGCTAGCATATAACAAGTTTTTGTTCCGAGCTCGTTATATAGTACGTTATAAAAAAGCGGGTTATGTGTCGTAATAACGAATTTAACTTCCGAAGAACTAGATTCAATTAAACTTGCTAAATTTACTGCCAGCTCAATTAAATGATTTTCATCTAATGAGGTCACAGGGTCATCAATAAAAACATACTCTAGCTGATCAAATTGATTCGTTTCACGATTACTTTCTTCGCTAACATTCAATATATTAATGACTTGCTCAAGCAATGTATAAAAAATGCTCCAAATAAAATTACTTTCTTCACCTTTAGATATTTTTATATCTTCTGAGATTTCATCGCCTCCGCGCTCATGAGTAAAGGTCACTTCAGAAAAGGCTGTTATTATAATTTCATGATTATCTCTGTCATTAACTGTGTATTCTGCATTAAAATGAGGTGTTAATTTGTCATTTGTGTAGTGTTGAAAATTAGTAATGATATTTTGATCTTGCCCTTGGTCTTCGAATACCCACTTAGTGAAAGCGTTAGGGTGAATTTTTAACTTTCTTTGCGCATCATTATCTAAATCATTATCCCAATAAAACAAATCTTCCGTAAACGCATTGTAATAAAGGATTTTCTTATGCGACGATTCTGGTTGCCCTGCTAACCTTGGTGCAATTAGCTGTTTAAATTCACGCGAAAGGCGCGTTTTACCTGTGCCATTAAAGGCATAAATTAATTGCACTTTTTTATCAGCATCTTTTAACTGCTGAGCTATTTCTGTTAGAGACTGACTCACGCTATGCCTCTGCCTTTACTTCGGTCTCAACTTTAGGAAAGCTCAACAGTAAATCACGATAATGCTCATATTGCTTTTGGCGAAACTCAATTTCACGCGGTAAACCTTCGCTGATTGAGTGGGTTAAGGCGTCGAATTTATCTAAGATGGCGACTATTCGGGCTTGTTCTGTTAGATTCTTTGGGACTGGAAAGCGATATTCCATTATTTTAGCTTTATTGCCACGTGGCATTTTTGCGCCTTTGGCGTGCTGCATATTGTAATCAAAGAATTTTTCATCAGCCAAAACCTGATATAAATATCGTGGATTTACTGTCTCATCGATTTGATGAACAACCAGCACATCGCCATTTGTTCCACCAACACGGTCAGCGTGCCATATCTTCTTTAAATAAGGACGAATATTACCGATTAAAATATCATTACTACAATATACAGTTAGATTACCTTCGATTGGCACATGACTAGATTCTGTTTTTCCTGCTCGATTTTGCAAGAGATTATTAACCCCCACATAATTTGTTTTATCAAGTTTTTCAAAGCTTATGCCTGTTTTTGAATACTCCGCCACATCCCCCAACGTCTTCCACTCCACTTCCCCCTCTTCAAAGCTTAATAACTGGTCGCGATAGTAGTTGTATTGTTTTTTCCGTGCGGTAAGCTCGGTGGTAAGCTCGGTGGTAAGCTCGGTGAATGCGTCTAAAATGCGGACGATTTCTGTTTGGATATCGAGGGGTATGACGGGGATTGGAAGTTTTTTTAACTCACTAGCATTTAAAGCCGGTATCCCTGAAAAGCTCGATATAGATTGGATCTCAGAGTGCATTTCAAGTAATAAATGATATAGATATCTAGTATTAACCTGTGCACTTAATTTTATGGTCACTGAGTAATTTAAATTACCACGAAAATATTTTCCCTCTTGCCATGTTACAGAACCAACACCCGCTCCACGAGTTGTCACACCGATGGGGTCATTTTCAGTATTCCACTCATCAATAAATCCAAGTGGTTCCCGGCCACTGTTAATTACAGGATACACGCCAGAATTATCTAAAATCACTTGTTTACTTACTGCTTGACCTGTTTTGATTTCAGTCGCCTCCCCCAAAGCCTTCCACTCCACCTCAACACCTTCAAGCAGCTTTTCCATAAAACTCATATCGCTCATGCCTTAATCCCCGACCCTTCAATTTCGGCAACTATGGCATCAATATCAGTGCGAAGCTGGTCAATTTTGGCGACGGTGGTTTTTAGCTCGGCATTAAGCTTCTTAATATCAACGACTTCGCGGGTGTCTCTCGCTTCGACATAAGAATTTACCGATAGATTGTAGTCGTTGGCGGCGATAGCCTCAAAACTCACCGACTTCGCTACATGCTCCACATCGTCTTTGCTATCGAACATGTCCATAATCTGCTCGATGTGGGCATCGGTTAGCACATTGTTATTGGTTGCTTTTTTAAATAAGTCGCTCGCATTTATAAACTGGGTGGTGCTGTCGGTTTTGTGTTTGGACAGTACCAAGATATTGACGGCGATGCTGGTGCCAAAAAACAGATTAGGCGCTAAAGCAATAACGGTTTCGATATAGTTGTTATACACCAAGTATTGGCGGATTTTCTGCTCGGCACCACCACGGTAAAAAATACCGGGGAAGCAAACAATTGCAGCTCTGCCTTTGCTGGATAAATAACTTAAGGCATGCAGCACAAAAGCAAAATCGGCTTTGGATTTGGGGGCTAATACACCTGCAGGGGCAAAGCGGTCATCGTTAATTAAGGTTGGGTCATCACTGCCAATCCAGTTCACTGAATAAGGCGGGTTTGAGACAATCGCATCAAAGGGTTTGTCATCGCCAAAATGGGGATTTATAAGTGTGTTACCCAACATCATATTAAACTTGTCGTAGTTGATGTTGTGCAAAAACATATTCATACGGGCAAGATTATAGGTGGTGTGGTTAATCTCTTGACCAAAAAACCCCTCTTCAATAATGTGGGCATCAAAGTGCTTTTTGGCTTGTAATAATAACGAGCCCGAGCCTGCGGCAGGGTCATAAATTTTATTAACGCTTGTTTGCCCGTGCATGGCAAGTTGCGCAATGAGCTTAGAGACGTGTTGCGGGGTAAAAAATTCGCCACCCGATTTACCGGCATTGGCGGCATAGTTAGAAATTAAAAACTCATAGGCATCGCCAAACAGGTCAATTTGGTTGCTGTCAAACTCACCAAATTTTAGCCCCGCTACACCTTTTATTACCGCAGCTAAGCGGCTATTTTTATCCTTAACGGTGTTACCTAAGCGGTTACTGGTGGTGTCAAAGTCGGCAAATAAACCTTTAATATCATCTTCCGATGGGTAGTCATTGGCTGAGCTTTCGATGGCGGAAAATATCGAGGCTAAGTCAATGTTTAGGTTTCCATTTTCATTTGCGTCTGCGGCAATGTTTGCAAACAATTGATTTGGGTAAATAAAGTAGCCCTTGGTTTTAATGGCGTCGTCTTTGATGTCGGCGGTAATGTTCTTATCGAGGAACTTTGCATAGTTGATGCTTTCATCGCCGCCTTCAATATAGCTGACAAAGTTTTCGCTGATAAAACGATAAAACAATGTGCCTAATACATATTGCTTAAAATCCCAGCCATCGACCGAGCCACGAACTTCATTCGCTATTTGCCAAATCTGGCGTTGTAGTTCAGCGCGTTGTTGGGTACTTGTCATTGTTGTGTTCCTGTTTAAATACGTTTAATAGCCATCAGCTCGAAATTATACTTATGAAAGCATCGCCATAGAGTGAGTTATATCATCATTTATGTTTCTTTGCGACAGGCTTCGGTGAAAATCTCAAGGTTATTGAAACTAAATACACAATAATCTTTAGTTGTGTAATGGTAAGTATCCAATTTTTTTGAAATAAAAGAACTCCAAGTAGTTAGCACATCTAGCACCTGCGAATAATTAATTTATAAAAATTGCAGAAACCTGTATGAATACAAATACTTTCATACTACGCAGACGTGCTTAACTACTAATCCTATCGTCTATTGTACACGATAAGCAATTTTTAGATATTTTGATATAATACAAGAATAAAATTTATAAAAAATAACGGAGTATTGTCATGGAAAAATCAACATTAAAAGAACGTTTAGACAGTGAAGGTGTTTTATGCGCTGAGGGATTTTTATTTGAAGTAGAGAGACGTGGCTACATGGCGTCTGGGGCATTTGTGCCCGAAGTGGCTTTGGATAATCCACAGGCATTAACTTCTTTGCATCGTGATTTTCAACATGCGGGCAGTGATGTGGTGCAAGCATTTACTTATAACGGTCACCGCGAAAAGATGCGGGTGTTGGGTAAAGAGCAGCTTTTAGAACCGTTAAATCGTGCTGCTTTGCAGATTGCACGAGCGGTAGCACAAACCCCACCCAAAGGGGTAAGACCAAACTTAATGGCAGGGAATATATCCAATACTAATTTGTGGAATCCTGACGATAAAAAAGCACAAGCCGAAGTACGAGGTATGTTTGATGAAATGATAGTATGGGCGGCGGAAGAGAAAGCTGATTTTGTTATTGGTGAAACTTTTTATTATGCAGGTGAGGCGTACTGTGCTTTGGAAGCAATACAGGCGGCAGGGTTGCCCGCTGTGATAACCATATCACCGATGCATGGTGCGGACATGCGCGACGGTGTTAGCATTATTGATACTTGTAAAGAATTAGCACAACGAGGGGCCGATGTGGTGGGCATGAATTGTTTTCGGGGGCCTGCGACGATGATGCCACATATCCGAGAAATTCGTAAAGCAATATCAGGGCATATAGCAGCGTTGCCAGTAACATTTCGTACATCAGAAGAACAGCAAACTTTCTTTAGTTTGTCAGATGATGACCCTCATTGTGGTTGTCCTTCACCGCACGGTAGACCTTTTCCAACGGCACTAGATCCCAAGTATGTTAACCGCTATGAAATTCGTCAATTTGCCGAAGAGGCGTGGAAACTTGATGTTAGATATTTGGGTATTTGTTGCGGGGCTGCTCCTATTCATATTCGTGAAGTTGCCGAGGCAATGGGGCGTACTCCCCCTGCATCGCGTTATCATGAAGATATGGAACGTCATTTTCTTTACGGAACGCATGAGCGTTTACAATCTCACATTACAGAGTTGGGTAAAACGGCTTAATTTACGCTTGTGTTTGCTGGCATCTTTACTGCTGTCGGTAATATTCAGCAGCTAAGGGTAGAGTTAGAGGTAGAAGGATCAGCCCAAACCTGTATTTTGGGTGTCCGCAAAACTGGTTAACGGGCACTGTTATAGGCGATAGTATTGCGGTCAATGGTGTTTGTTTAACGGTAAGGTCCCTTCAAGGGGATTGTTTTTCTGCCGTGGTTTCATCACAAACCTGTACCTAGTCCTAGTACTGCATACTTTATAAAATACCGTTAATGAATAATATTATAAAATATCTGGGGTGGAACACCCCGTTTGAGGTCTTTACGGGAATGACTGCTAAAGCACTTATAATGAGAACTTACCATATCGTTAATAATAACGAATACGAATTTGTTTTTATTGAAGTTGCAGTTAAATAAAAAAGGAAGATACTATGGAAAAAATTGCACCATTAAAAGAAAGACATGACGCACTTATTAAATGCTGGAATAATTTTGAAGATACATTCCTATTAGGAAAACAGAATTTTGTTACAACTGCTAAAAGCGATAATGTTTTTACGAATGAAAACATAGAGGGCATAAAAAAAAGATTTATTGATGCGCCAAATACAGATAGTAGCTATAGTTTTGAAGAAAAATTATCTTGGCAATTTAATGATTCCACAGTTAATGAAAAATTACTATTTCTCCACGCTGAATTTATCCATCTTTTAATAATATCACCGGGTGGGGTTGGTGTAGAGAAAAAAACAGAACAGCTACAAAGATGGGAAGAAGAAACTGGACCAATTAATTCATTTTTAGCATTAATAGGTGTATCTATGGCAGGGCAAGGATACAAAGGAGCAGGCAAGTATCACAGTATATGTTTTATTGTAGGATTATTTGAATGCTTACTAAAAGAAAATTTTTCTGATAAAACTAATAAAAGCAATCTAAAAGAGTTTATAGAGAAGTATTGTAGTGATAATGAAGAAAAAAAGCATTTATATGGAATAACCTCTGCTATTCGCTATTATATTTATCCTGATAAATATGAACCAATAATAAGTAAAAGAAATAAACAAAAGATAGTTGATCATTACACTAAACAAGAATATATTAAAAAATCAATATCTGAAAATGATACATTAGACGAAAAAATACACATTATTCGTAAAGCAATAGAAACCGAAGATGAAAAGAAAGGCATAGAAAGATTTACTTTTAAAAAACAATACGGAGAGAGAAAAAGCGAATGGGATACATCTAAAAAACCCTCTCATGATAATAATGCCGATGAAGTGAGAGAAAGTGATAATAACGATTCATCTCAAGTCAATAATAATAAGTCTAGCAGTATCCCTTTAAATCAAATTTTTTACGGTCCTCCCGGAACAGGGAAAACTTATATTACTATTGAAGAAGCCCTAAATATTATTGACGGCAAAAAAAATCATGGCGAACGCTCTGTATTACGGCAGCGTTTTAACGAATTAAAAAAAGCAGGGCAAATTGAGATGATTACTTTTCATCAAAATTATG
The DNA here is from genome assembly GCA_965243565.1 of Gammaproteobacteria bacterium. Lineage (GTDB taxonomy): Bacteria > Pseudomonadota > Gammaproteobacteria > Tethybacterales > Persebacteraceae > CBDEVH01. Next base: position 1,104,603 of record OZ251571.1, on the reverse strand, counting down.
CTTATGAAGATTTTATTGAAGGAATTAAGCCTGTTTTAGATAATGAAAATATCTCTTATAAAATGAAAGATGGTATATTTAAGAGAATTGCCACTCAAGCAGGTAAAAATAAAGATAAAAATTATGTATTAATCATAGACGAGATTAATCGGGGTAATATTTCTAAAATTTTCGGTGAATTAATTACACTCATTGAAGAATCTAAACGATTAGGGAAAGAAGAGAGTCTAAGATTAACATTACCGTATTCTGACGAAGATTTTGGCATACCCGATAATCTTTATATCATCGGCACAATGAACACCGCCGACCGCTCTATTGCTCTGCTGGACACTGCATTACGCCGACGTTTTACTTTTATTGAGATGATGCCTGATGCCAAAAAATTAGAGAACGAAAAATACAAAGAAGTTTCATTACCAGAATTATTAACGGCTATAAATAAAGAAATTACTAAATTTTATGACCGTGAACACCAAATTGGACATACTTATTTTATGGGGATTGCCAGTATGGAGGATTTAAAAAATACTTTTCAACAAAAAATCATGCCCTTATTACAAGAATACTTTTTTGATGATAGAGAAAATATACAAAAGGTATTAAATGATAACGGTTTTATAGAAAAAGGTACTTTTGAAATTTGTCCATTTGACGATAGCAAATGGACCGACCCAGAGAGTTATACAAAAATATACGAAGTATAGAAAAACAACGCTTCTAATGAGACAGACAATAACAGTTAGAGAATATGAATCTCTTGAGTTAAAAGGCGATTCTTTAAAGCGGGGTATAGAGTGGATAAACAAAACACAAGACGATAGTAAACTACAACCATTACGAATACATCAGGGGGGAATAAAAGCACAAAACTATGTTGGCATTTTGGCACTGGGTGATAATGTGAACGACCCAATTATAGAAATACTACCCAAACTACCACTAATAGAAGGAGATATAGAAGAAGAGAAAAAAATATTTTTTCAAATGCTGAAGCATTGGCGTGCTAATAAATTTTATATATTAAATGAAGCCGATATAGAAAAATATAAAAAATTTCCTATGTGGGAAGTGTTTATTCATTTATTTTTAAAACAAACATTAGAATTGGTTAAGCGTGGAATTGTCAGCCAATATCAAACACGTGAAGACAATCTGCCTTATCTAAAAGGGCGGTTATTATTTCCACAACATGCCGTTATAAACGCCACTAATAAAGCCCAATTTTATGTGCAATATGATCAACATTCACCCAACCATGCGGCAAATCGTTTAATTGTTAAAGCGCTACAAAAAATCTCCTGCAAAGATAAAAAAGACCAACGCTTACGGCGACAATTAATTAATCATTTTGACGGCATATCACATTCATTAAACGTACATCATGACTGGCAAGAATATACTCGCCACCGTGCAGACCGCACAATGAGACATTATGAAAAAACAATGCAGTGGGTAGAGTTATTTTTATTTGGCTATGGCTTGGTTACCTACCAAGGTAAACATCATAATAAAGCACTGGTATTTCCAATGCAAGAAGTATTTGAAGATTTTGTCACTCACCACTTTCGCCAATGTGCAAAAAATCTTACTGTTCACTCTCAATCACCAGAAAAAAAAATGGTAACGCAACAAGATAATAATGAAGAAATATTCACAATGAAGCCCGATATTACTTTATGCGATAAATCAAAAACCCCCATTTATATTTTAGATACTAAATGGAAACGAACAGATAAAAACGACGATAAATACGGAATAAGTCAAGGCGATATGTATCAGTTATACAGTTATGGCAAACTGTATAATTGTGAACGAGTGGCTTTAATTTATCCTAAAAATGAAAATTTTGAAAAATCAATTCATTTTACTTTTAATGACGTCTGCGAAGACGACGCCAAATTAAAAATATCTTGCTATCCTTTTGATGTTGCTAAACCAGAAGAAAGCACAAAAAATATATTAAAGGATATTACCCAAGAAAATTGATTATCAGATACATTTGCTAGAGTTTGGTGCGTTATAATACTGGGTTGGGGTAAGAAAGAGGAGATACTAAAATACAGACTAATAAATAGTTTGCTTATTTTGTTATTATTCAACCATAATAATTTCTATTACTTTCTGTATTATTTTAACGCCCAATCAACCATTATTAACTCACTATCTTAAAGATATTCCATGTCCTTACCTAATAAACCCACTGGGTTCAATCAGTTCAATCTATCCAAGCCATTGGAGCAAGCCTTAACAGAGGTTGGCTACGAAGAGCCCACGCCTATTCAAACTGCCTGTATTCCTGAAATGTTACAGGGCAAAGATATAGTTGCCACCGCCCAAACAGGTACCGGAAAAACGGCAGCATTTGCCTTGCCACTTTTAGAGCAACTGTCTGTTAAAGATAGATCTCCGCAAGCATTAATACTAGCCCCTACCCGTGAATTAGCCATTCAAGTAGCTACCGCGCTACAATCGTATGCTACATTTATGCGCGATGTAAAGATACTGCCTGTATATGGTGGACAAGGTATGGATACTCAGTTACGTCAGCTTAAAAAAGGCGTGCATATTGTGGTAGGTACTCCCGGACGGGTTCTGGACCACTTGCGCCGTAATACATTAAAGTTACATTTGTTAAATACTATTGTTTTAGATGAAGCTGATGAGATGCTGCGCATGGGCTTTATTGACGATGTGGAATGGATACTAGAGCACACTCCAGAAGACCGACAAACTGCGTTGTTTTCAGCTACTATGCCCGCACCAATACGTAAAATTGCAGAAAACTACATGCAATCACCGCAACATATTGCCATTAAATCTGAAACCAAAACGGTATCTACAATTAAACAATCGTTTTGGTTGGTTCAAGGTACTAGTAAAATTGAAGCTTTATGTCGTATTGTTGATAGTGAGGTGTCCGATGGCATCGTTGTTTTTGTTCGCACCAAAAATAGTACCGTAGAAGTTGCCGATAAGCTGATAGCCAGAGGTCTTAACGCTGCCGCAATTAATGGCGATATGAATCAATCATTGCGCGAAAAAACCGTAGAGAAATTGCGTAACGGCAAGATTGATATTTTAGTGGCTACCGATGTTGTAGCGCGTGGTATTGATGTCGCTCGCGTTAGTCACATTTTTAATTTTGATATGCCTTACGACAGCGATGTCTATATTCACCGCATTGGCAGAACAGGTCGGGCTGGCAGAGCAGGTCGGGCTATTTTGTTTGTAGCACCGCGCGAACGCCGTTTATTACGCGCCATTGAAAACCATACCAAGCAAATAATTGAACCTATCAACTTACCTTCTAATCAACAGGTAAAAGAACAGCAGATTGACCGCTTTAAGCAGGAAATTCAGACTTTAATGCAGCAACCCATCGATCAAAAAATTGCAATGCTTATCAGCGATTTACAACGAGAAACCGAGGCAGATTGGCAGCATATAGCAGTGGCACTAGTAACGGCTTTGCATCAAAAAAAACCTATATTCGCAATCCATGAAAAAAAACATAAGAGCGAAGAGACGCAAGATGGTAACAAGAAAAACGATAGCCAAGATAAAAGTAGAGGTGAAAAAAGTCGGCGTGATAATAATCACGATGACAACAATAATAACAGCCGCCGTAAAAAAACTTATAGTAAATCTAAACGCAGTAAGCCTCAATAAATAATAGACTTTAATCTATGAAGATTTTTTACCCGTCAGTGTAGCGGGTATACCAAACCAACTACTCTACCCGAACACTCTGCTCAATTCATGGTTTGTGCATTCGGATGTGAAGAAACAGCCTGCTTATTAGCAGCCACTGCTGTCGGTGGCGATTGTCGCGTTGGTTTTGAAAACAACCTTTGGTATCCAAATGGTGATATCGCCGCTGACAACGCTGAGCGTGTTACGGAGGTGGTAGCAGCTTTAAATATTAAAAACCAGTATTAACCACTCTCCTTAATACTTGGGTTCAGTCATTAACTATTTATAACCCGTTAATAGCTCCGTTATAAGCGAATAAAACACCTAAAAAACTTCATCCAACGCTGCCGCAAGACGATCAACAAGCTCGGTTATTTGTTCTTCTGTGATGATATACGGTGGGGCAATTAACAAATGATCCCCCTGATGCCCGTCGATTGTGCCCCCCATCGCATAAACAAGCAGACCTTTTTCAAATGCCGCTTGCTTGATTTTTGCATATATGCGTAAGCTCGGGTCAAATGGTGTTTTATCATGGTCGATAAACTCCATCCCCAAAAACAAACCCCGCCCACGAATATCGCCAACATGTGCGTGGTCTCCAAAACGGTGGCGGAGGGCAGAGGCAAGCTGCGTACCACGTATGCGGGCGTTATCAACCAAATGCTGTTTTTGTAATTCTTTTAGTACCGCCACACCCGCCGCACAAGCCGTGATATGACCAGTATAAGTATGACTATGCTGAAATCCGCCCGCAGCTGTAACCGTGCGGTAGAGTTGCTCACTACACAACATCGCACCCAACGGCTGCATACCCGCTCCCAACCCTTTGGCAACACAGATAATATCGGGGGCAATGCCCTCACTTTCGCAAGCAAACATCACTCCAGTACGCCCTATACCGCACATGACTTCATCGAGAATCAACAACACACCGTAACGATTACAAATATCGCGCACATGCTGAAAATACCCCGGTGCAGCTACAACAGCACCCATCGTCGCCCCAACGACGGTTTCGGCAATAAAGGCAGCTACATTTTTTGCCCCTAATTGCAATATTTTTTCTTCAAGCTCATACGCAACACGCTTGCCGTATTCCTCTGGTGTTTCCTCACCACCCCAACGCCAATAGTGACACGCAGCAATATGATGGGAGTTTGCAAACAACAACGGTTCAAACATCGACCGCCGCAATAAATTACCACCGACTGCAAGCGCACCCAACGTATTGCCATGATAGCTTTGTTTCCGACCAATAATGTGTGTGCGCGTGGGCTCACCGTTGGCAACATGGTATTGACGGGCAAGTTTAATCGCCGCCTCGACGGCTTCGGAACCGCCACTAACAAAATAAGCACGATTCAAGCTTTTTGGGGCGGCATCTGTCAGTAGTGCTGCCAACTCCTCTGCTGCTGCTGACGTGAAAAAACTCGTGTGTGCGTAAGCAATCTGCTGTACTTGACTGGCAATAGCATCAGCAACAGCAGCGTTAGAATGACCAAGACAAGATACCGCCGCACCACTGCTACCATCAAGGTAGCGTTTGCCGTCGGCATCGATAAGGTAAATACCATCACCGCCCACGACGTGGGGCAATGATTCGCAACCTATACGTGGGAAAACATGTGAACTCATCTATACAACCTCATTTCTAATTTTTTTAAATTATTTTAAACTCTATTAATAGCCGCACGCATACGCTCTGCCGTTGGGTCACAAACAGCACCATTAACAACATTTGCCGCTAAACATATACCGTCAACATCAACCGAAACAAGCAATTGATTAGACTGATTGGATTGGTTAGATTGACTAAATTGATTCATTGCCAAGCATAAACGTTGTATCGTTGTCCACTGTCAGTGATACCAACAGCCGCCGTAAAAAAACTTATAGTAAATCTAAACGCAGTAAGCCTCAATAAATAATAAATTTTAATCTATGAATATTTTTTACCCGTCAGTGTAGCGGGTATATATTTCTTTTAGATTCTTTACTCATTAACTTTTCCCCCGTTTATTTTTTCTCTCCAAAGATAATTATCTAGAATATCTCTTTGAATTTTTGTATAGTCATCTTTTATCTCTCCTAATGGTTTGTTCCCTTGTTTTAGATGTACCACCCTGTCGGGGAATGACCATATAGTATCAAAAAATGGGACATAAAAAAAAGGGAGGCATTTGCCTCCCCTTTTTTTTAGATACTAGAAGTTATGCTTGCGGTTCCGCTACAGCTGGTTCGTCCGTTGCAGCTGGTTCATCTTCATGCTTGTTGAGTGCCATAATTAGACAAATACCCATCAAAATCATAATGAATGAGAATGGTATAGCACCTACTATCATCGCTGATTGTATGGAGCCTAATCCACCGCCACCGGCTAAAATTAATGCGCCAATAACGGCAGTGAGAATAAGCCCCCAAATTATAATGTGCTTGTTGTTTGCTGGTGGGGTCTCGCTACCGCCTGCATTAATGGTGTTTATAACCAATACAGCAGAGTCAGCGGAAGTTACCAAATAGGTCAACAGCAGAATAACAATCATTACAGACATTAATTGAGCAAGACCACTTGATAGCATGACATTAATCACAGCGTAAAGTTGGTAAGTTAGGCTCGCACTAAAAATAGTGCCTTCTGCTGCTCCGCTTAATTCTAAGTCAATGGCGGTGCCGCCAACAAAGGCAAACCAAACAAAGCACATGAATGCAGGGGCGATTGTTGCTCCAATGACAAATTCACGAATGGTTCTGTTTCTTGAAATGCGTGCTAAGAAGATACCCACAAAAGGAGCAAAGGCAATCCACCACGCCCAGTAAAATACCGACCAGCCTGTTTGCCAGCCGCCAAGGTCACTTGACGGGTCCCACACGACAAAAGTCATGGCGGGTAGGTTGGCAAGGTAATTGAATATGCCGAGACCTAACATTTGTAATACAAAAAATGTAGAGCCAAAAAGAAAGAAGAATGCCAATAATGTAAATGACAATACCATATTTATATTACTTAACCATTTTATGCCTTTACCAACACCAGATAATGCCGATAGCGTTGAGAGTATCATCACGATAAATAAGCAAAATAGCAATGCCCAAGTGCTTGGTTCAGGATTTTCTCCTGCGGTCATCAATGCATCAATACCAGTGATATTATGAAGACCAGAGGCAAGAGAACTAAGCCCTAGACCAATGGTTTGTGAAATACCAAGAATGGTAGCGATAACGGCGGAAATGTCAATGATATGCCCAATAGTGCCTTCTAATCGTTTGCCCAACAAAGGAGCTAACGAAGAGCGAATTGTCAAAGGTAAGCCTTTGGCATAAGCATAATAAGATAAGGCAATACCAACGAGAGCGTAACACGCCCAAGCACCAAGTCCCCAATGCAGAAAAGTATAGCGATAGACACCATCTAGTGCTGATTCTGTTTTGGGATAGGCTAAGTCGGCAATGGGTTGTAGAGCACCAACAGCGACTTGTGCATCGTAGGCGGCAAATACATCGGCATCACTAGCGAGAGCAATACTATTGCTAGAAAAGGCGGCGCGTATGGCCTCTTTGCTCATTATGATGTCTGGATTGTTGGCTAAATGCCAAATAGGTTCTGCCGCAGCATAACCTAGCATTCCAATTCCAATACCTGCACCAAACATCATAGAAAACCATGAGAAATTAGAAAATTCGGGTACGCCATCGCGATCGCCGAGTTTTATTTTTCCATATTTTGGAACTATGGCAATTGTCAGGCAAACGATAATATAAAATGCCACTGCATAAATGTAGTAGGTATTTAAATTTTGAAAAGACCATGTTTTCATGCTCGACAAAATGGCACCTGCTTGCTCAGGGGCAACGACTGCCCAAATTACAATGATGGCTACCAAAAATTTTGAAAATAAGACAGTCGCTTTACAAAACCCTTCGTAAAAACCACTTTCAGATACTGGTATGTTTAGATTGTTCATATAATACACTCCTCCTTTATATATATGCATTTCATTATACATAAATGTCATACGATATATTCATATTATTTTTAAAAATAATGAATATTTTGCGATACTTGCTGCCGAACAGAGGTGGCTTTAATGAGTGGTGTCGCCAAGAAGTATTCCCAGCTAAAAATATCAATGGCAAACGATAGTGCTGTTGCTTGCCATACCGTATAGTGAATTTGACCGACTTGTTAGACGCTAAGTGCAGCAACCAAATATAAAATAAACGATGTGCCACTTACAATAGTACGCCACCAGTGCTTTGAACCCCACTGTTTTAGAAGTTTTTCAGTTTCAACTGAATCCGGATCATTGTCTTGATTCAGGAGTACGTCATTGATAGGTTTGATAAAGATAAGTGTGATGGGTATTACGGAAAACAGTAATAATGCACCAATAAGCCAGAGAATGTCCATACTTTGATACCAAATAATCATGGCTGAAATAAAACCCACCAAAGCCGAGATAATCTGTATCGGTGCTGCTCTTTTATACATAGGAGGGAAAAACCTGCCACCTATGGCAACACCAGCATCCAAAGTGGCGGGATGTTGTGCGAGAGAAATATAGAATGCGGCACCAAAGAATGTGCCACAACTGAACAGTGCTATTATTTGTATAATCATTTTTTACTCCAAAAAGTCATATTGTAAATAATTATACATCCTAATTTATATAATTATAGTTGAGTGAATTTGCTTATTTTCAATTTTTATTTGATAGAAACATTTGGTTTTCATTTATGAACACGTCGTCATAGCGATGCAATTTAGAATAAGCAGTGTTTTTTTTTGAATTTTATGCTAATGGCTCGGGCGTGAGTTATAATTTATTACTATAATAAACGTTTGTACAAAATTGACTAAAAGCAATAGATGGGATAAGTAAAAATGAAGATAAAAATTGAGCAGCACGTTTTTTGTGCAGAATTCGAAGATGCAAAGTCTCCCATGACATGCCAAGCGTTTCGTCGTGCCATGCCATTTTCAGGAGAAATCGTCCATGTGCGTTGGAGTGGTGAAGGTGTATGGATACCGTTGGCGGCGATGGATTTTGCTGTTGGTTATGAAGATGCAACGTCCTATCCCGCTCCCGGGCAAATTTTATTGTACCCTAAAGGCAAGAGCGAAACCGAGATTCTCATTGCTTATGGTTGTGTACAGTTTGCCTCAAAAGCAGGGGTGTTGGCAGGCAATCATTTTGCAACTATTACGTCGGATCTTGATGTGTTGAGACAAATGGGTGTTGATACACTTTGGTCGGGCAAAAAAAGCATTGTTTTTAGCGAGTGAGTATGTTTATTCACAAACAAATAGTTAAAACAAAAATTGGCGAACTGATAATTGCAAGTTACGATAATCACCTTTGTATATTGGATTTTAACCACAGAAAAATGCGACAAACTGTTGATCATCGCATTCAAAAATCCCTTGCTACTACGTTTGTTGAAAAAAATAGCGATGTCATAAAAACGACCATGCAACAGTTAGATGAATATCTCAATGTAGAGCGTCAATTTTTTGAAATTCCTATGTTGATGCTTGGCAGTGATTTCCAAAAAAAAGTATGGAATGCTTTATTAGCAATACCTTACGGTACCACTATTTCATATTTACAATTAGCCAAAAATATTAATCATCAAAAAGCAGTGCGTCCTGTTGCCAGTGCCAATGGTGCAAATGCAATGGCGATTGTGATTCCTTGTCATCGTGTCATTGGCACCAATGGAGAGTTGGTTGGTTATGGTGGCGGATTGACTGCAAAAAAACAGTTATTGGCTTTAGAGCAAAAACAGACGGGTTTATTTGATAAAAATTAATTTGTTTAATCGCTGGTCGTTGCCAAAAAGCGTTATCCAATTTTCCTCGGTGGTGTTGCGACTGCGTGAGGTAAGGAAATACATCAACAAATCCAACAGTTTTTGCGACAATATAATCTTGATGTCTAAAAGTAGGGCATTCCTTTTTTATCGAAAATACAATTTAGATTTTTTTTGGATTTATGAGTCGACATAACGGCGGCACCATGCCGTTAGGACTTCGGAGACATAAATAGCGTCTTCTTTTTTTGATAGTAAATGATCGGCTTGATCTAAGCTAATAAAGCTTTTTGGATGCTTTGCCGTTTGGTATATTTTGCGAGCGTTGTCTATTCCTACCACGTTGTCAATGGCAGAATGAAAAACCAATAGTGATTTTTTCAAATTGGCAATACTATCTTCTAATTGGTTTGAACGGATGTCATCAAGAAATTGTTTTTTTATCGAGAACGGCCTGCCTGCAATTCGAACTTCGGCGATGCCTTTTTCGTTTATTTCTTGTTCACTACTTAAGAATAAATGCGATACATGCTCTGGGTCTGCTGGGGCGCCAATGGTTGCCACGACTTTGGCTTCGGGGATGTCTTTGGCACTTGCCAATATCGCCGCACCGCCAAGACTATGACCAATAAGCATTTTTGGAGCTTGGTAATTGTCGCGTAAGTAATTGGCAGCGGCTACCAAGTCTGCGACATTGGATGAAAAATTGGTGTTTTCAAAATCACCTTCTGATTCTCCCAAACCAGTAAAGTCAAAGCGCATAACGGCGTAACCGTTTTCGACCAAACGTTTGGTAATATTGCGAGCAGAAAAGATGTCTTTTGTGCAGGTAAAACAATGCGCAAAAAGGGCGTAGGTATTGGTGGGGGTGTTTGGTGTTTCTAGTGCGGCTGCTAGTTGGTTGTTTTGCGCACCAGTAAATTGTATTTTTTGTATGGACATAGGGCAATCATTTTGTGTTTGGAAAAAAATCAATGAAACGCGCGAATGGTATGTTTTGCCTCTCTAAAAAATAACCAACGCTCTATAAGTATAGCACCCATTACGATAATAACCAGTAGGATATTAATGCCAACATTAAAAATGTTAGCGCCAATGAGCAGGCTAGCCAAAGTAAATACGGTGGTTGAAGCGATGCGTAACATAGTAATATTATGGGCACTTTTGTTAATAAATTCTTTGGTTAAAAAGGTAGGACCAGAATGCCCTGCATCTAATAATCGTGCTTGTGCTTGCGAAAACCCAACGGCATGGGCAGTGGTGGTATCGACGAGTTTATCGATTCGGCGGTAGTGACAAATTTTGCTATAAAAAGCAAAAAACAGCGTGATAAACAATAGTATTTGTATTGATTTAATTGTATTTCCATCATCGAATTGATTAAAAATCACACACCACAAGCAAGCTGCTAGTAATGAAAACGAAATGTAATTTAAGGAAGTCAGTGGGTGATTCCATTGTGCAATTGGTTTAATCGATTGGTATATCATGGCAGTACAATAAACAGTAATGAGTGAGACAATGGAGAGTAAAGCCCCCAAAAATACCGATTCTTTATTTAAAAACCAAATGCCAAGCACTAGCATATAAAGCACCACCGCAACGGCTTCTCGTGATAACCACGAGGTGCGTACACGCATAAAAGATCGCCATGCGTTTTTAGGATTTGCCAAATGTAATACTGATGCACTGAGTCCTGTTACAACAAAGCCAAAAGAAAAAACGACGCTTATTAAAACGGTATTATCGGAAAATTCGTTTGAAAAAATCCCCAAAATTGTAGAAATCCCCAAGCCTGTTCCTGATAGAACAGTAAAAAAGATAATGGATAAAGGTGTGTGCATTGTTTGTATTAGTAGGGGATTAGTTTGTTAATCCACTTTTTAATAATGTTGGGTTTTTCAACATTGACGGCGGCATCTTGGTTGTCGTCTGCCTCTTTTTTAGGCAAACGCGGCGGTAAGTATTGATTGGTTGGCTTATAGCCCAATTCTGATAACAAACTTTGTCCATTGCGTTCTCTTGTTAGTTGTGAAACTTTTGAATTGGGGTCGTCAAAGTCACCAAATACGCGTGAATTAGTAGGACAGGTAATAACGCAGGCGGGTTGCCTTTCGGCTTCGGGTAGTTTGGTGTCGTAAATTCTATCAACGCACAAGGTGCATTTTTTCATGGTGTGTGATTCTTGGTCGAGTTCGCGGGCACCGTAAGGACAAGCCCACGCACATAAATTACAACCCATACATTTGTCTTGGTCAATGAGGACAATGCCATCTTCTTCACGTTTGTAAGAAGCACCTGTTGGGCATACTGTAACGCATTCGGCGTTTTCGCAATGCAAACAAGACATGGGGAAATGAATGGTTTTTCCATCAAAATTATCATTGCTACAAGTTTTTGCTGCATCTACGCCTTGCGAATTTAATTGATCAGATGCTTCTACCTCAAAGGTACGAATACGGTTAAACCAAACGCCTTCAGGGTCTTTGGAATAAGGGTTTTTATCGGTGAGTGGACCTGTTGTTCCCGATGTATTCCATTGTTTACAAGCAGTTGCACAGGCATGGCAACCAACACAGGTATCTAAATCAACAACCAATCCTAATTTCATATTATTTAAACAGTGTATTTGTGATAGAGCGAGATAAGTTTACGGCAGGGTGGCTAGCGTATCGGAGCGGTTGTACCGAGCAAGGTGCCTTTTTGCTAATACTGATAATATGTTGCTGTTCTTCGGCTTTTGTCATGGCAGTCATGCTAATACGTAAGTCGTACCAAGCGGCTTGACCGGTAACAGGGTCGGAGTTACTGTGCGTAACATTCTGTTTGTCTTTGGGTAGCCATTCCGAAATAAGGTGATTCATAATAAAGCCTTCAACGCTCTCGTTTGCGCTGTCGTCTAGCCCCCATGTTTTGGAATCTTTGCCAATGGCATTCCACGTCCATACTGTATTTTCGGCAACGCCATGCATTAGTTTTGCCATGGCAGCAATTTTTCCTGTAGCAGATTGTAACCACACCCAACCCTCATCACGAATATTGTGTTTATTGGCGTAATTCGTATTGACATAAATGTAGTTGTAACTAGCGATTTGTCGAAGCCAAGCGTTTTGTGAATCCCATGAATGGTACATAAACATCGGGCGTTGGGTGACGGCATAAAGTGGAAAATCCTCGGCATTGGTTTGTTGATGTTCGATGGGATGATAAAAAAACGGTAAGGGCTGACAGTACTGTTTTAAGCGTTCTTTTTGATATTCATGGGGTGGGCAAATATCGCCTTTACCTTCACCAGCAAATTGAAACTTACGCAAAATCTCGCTATAAAGTTCTATTACAATTGCTTTGTCGCTGCTTGTCCAGCCTGCTGCATGTGCGTGCTTTAGATAGTCACGATTGGCAAAACGAAAATAACGCATTGAGGGTTCTAACTCTTGCTTAAAAAAACATTCATTTTTTATGTATTCGTTCCATTGGTTTTCATTGGGTTCGCCACGCAAATGTTTTTCACCTTGTTTGCCACGCCAACCAGCCAAAAAACCAATACCCGGTGCTTTTTCATACTGCGTGATAAAAGTTTTATAATCGGGAAATTTGACATTGTTGTCTGCATCAAAAAAAGCAGGGAATTCTAATCGATTTGCCAAATCGATCATTACTTCTTGCCAAGGGCGGGTATCGTGCTCTCTTTCGACCACGGGTTGGCGAATGGCATCACAAACCGAATGAGGCTCTGAAATAGGACGATCCAACAGTGAAATTGTATCGTATCGTTCTAAATAGGTGGTATCGGGTAAGATTAAATCTGAATAATTGACCATTTCCGAATGAAAAGCATCAACTGTTACAATAAATGGAATGTTGTAATTGCCTCGATCATCTTTTGATGTTAAATGGTTAATCGTTCCTTTGGTATTCATTGATGAATTCCACGCCAAATTAGCCATAAAAATAAGCAAGGTATCAATGGCGTAAGGGTCTTTTTGGGCGGCATTGGCAATGACCATGTGCATCATGCCATGTGCTGATAATGGTGCGTCCCACGAATAGGCTTTGTCAATACGCAGAGGATTGCCCTTGTCATCAATCACCAAATCTTTAGGGCTTTGTGGAATCCCCAATGGTGCCCCACTTAATGGAGTCTGTGCCGCTGATTGCTTAGCAGGTTGTAAAACAGCGGGCGGATGTTTGGGGTAGGGTGGCTTTGCTAAATGGGAGCCCGGTGCATCAATCGCACCCAATAAAGCCTGTAAAAAATGCAAAGCGCGGCAGCTTTGAAAGCCGTTAGAATGAGCAGAAATACCACGCATGGCATGCATCGAAACAGGGCGTGCCTGAAAATCATTGTGTGTATTGCCGTGAGTGTCTGTCCATTTACCTGCAATAGAAAACGGGTTTTCGAACGCTGCTTTGTGTAGTTCTTGTGCGAGCTTCGTGATTCTTTGGGCGGATATGCCGCAAACTTTGGCAGCATTCTCGGGCGCGTATTGATCGTCAAGGTATTGATCCAATGCCAAACTCATCGCTGTGGTTAGTGTGGTACCGTCTTGTGCGGTAAATTGTCCAACCAATGCGGGGGCAGTGTTTTTTTCGGTGACTGAACAGATTGCATTTTTTTGTTGACACCAGACTTGGGCATTTCCTTCACTGTCTCTAGCAAAAAAGCCATCGGCATTAAGCAAATAAGGTAGATTGGTATAACGCACTAAAAAAGTTTCGTCAATATTACGTTGCGATAGTAGTTCGTGAATTAATGACAAAATAAGCATGCCATCGGTACCGGGGTTAATGGGGAGCCATTCATCGGCAATCGCTTGGTAGCCAGTACGAACAGGATTAATAGCAATGATTTTTGCCCCACGCTCTTTGAGTTTTTTTAATCCTATTTTAATAGGGTTAGAGGCATGATCTTCTGCTACGCCCCACAGCAAAAACAAGCGGGTATTATCCCAGTCGGGTTCGCCAAATTCCCAAAACGAATAACCCGTGGTAAGCAAACCAGCGGCAGCCATATTAACAGAACAAAAACCACCATGTGCTGCCCAGTTAAGCGTACCAAACTGTGATGCCCAAAAACCAGTGAGGGCTTGCATTTGATCGCGTCCAGTAAAAAAGGCTAGTTTATTGGGATTGGTTGTGCGAATTTTTTGTAAACGTTCGGTTAGTGTGGATAAGGCGTCATCCCAAGAAACGGGCTCAAACTTACCTTCGCCACGCTCACTGCCCGGCACACGCCGCATGGGATGCTTTAATTTGGCAGGTGAATATTGCTTCATGATGGCAGCATTGCCTTTGCCGCAAAGCACACCGCGGTTAACAGGATGATTCGGATTACCCTGTATATAACGAATTTTATTGTTTTCGAGTGTTACCTTAACGCCGCAACGACAAGCACACATATAGCACGTGGTATATTTGTGTGTTTGTTGATTATGATCTTCAAAAGGGGGTAGTGAGACAGGTGATTCCATTTGGGTGAGATTCTCTCATTAATCATCAAAAAATGACATAAATATCAAATCATATTTTCCGCGATTTTCTGACTATATGAGTATTACTATGATGTTTAAAATGCCTATCCTAAAAGAGTAAAAGTAATGACAGAGGCTTATTGTATAATTGCACTAATAGAGAGATAATAAAAAAGGAGCAATATGGATAACAAAATTTATGATGTGTTGGTAATTGGCGGTGGACCGGGTGGTTATGTGGCTGCTATTCGAGCAGCACAGTTGGGGTTAAGTACTGCTTGTGTTGATAAATGGAAAAACAGCAAAGGCAAAGCCGTCTATGGTGGCACTTGCTTAAATGTCGGGTGTATTCCTTCCAAAGCGTTGCTCGAATCCTCCTACAATGTTGTACGAGCACAATCACAATTTGCCGAACACGGCATTAATGTAGGCGATGTCTCGGTGGATATACCCACTATGTTAGCACGCAAAGAAAAAATTGTAAACGCTTTGGTAATGGGTGTCAGCGGATTATTTAAGAAAAATAAAGTTGATGCATTATCGGGCAGTGCCAGCATAAAATCCATTGGTGATATATGTGAGGTAGTGATCGACGGCAAACAAACCGTACAGGCTAAAAATCTGATTATTGCAACCGGTTCGGTATCACGTGAAATCCCCCCAGCCCCACTTAATAATGATACGATAGTTGATAATATCGGGGCATTATCGTTTATAGAGCCACCTAAAAAACTAGGCATTGTTGGTGCTGGTGTGATTGGTTTAGAACTAGGTAGCGTGTGGCGTAGGCTAGGCAGTGAGGTGACTATTTTTGAAGCAATGCCACAATTTTTAGCCGCTGCCGATGATGACATTGCCAAAGATGCTGCTAAACTATTTAAAAAACAAGGTTTGCAAATTGAGTTAGGCGCATCTGTTGTTGCCACTAAAACCAATAAAAAAGGGGTTGAAGTCGAATGGGAAAAGCAGGGAACTCGCGAAAAAACACAATTTGATAAATTAATTGTGGCGGTTGGGCGTGTGCCTTTTGTGGACGGACTTAATGCCGAAGGTGCTGGTTTGGCAATGGATGGCGGACGTTTGGTCGTTGACCATTTATGCCGTACTTCATTTGCCAATGTTTATGCGGTCGGCGATGTAGTACGCGGCCCTATGTTAGCGCACAAAGCCGAAGACGAAGGTTCGATGGTGGCAGAGCTTATTGCCGGACAAAAACCAGAAATTGAATACGATAATATTCCTTGGGTTATTTATACGCACCCCGAAATCGCATGGGTTGGTAAAACCGAACAAGCCTTAAAAGCCGAAGGCGTTGATTATCGCAAAGGCTCATTCCCATTTATGGCAAACGGGCGTGCCCGTAGTTTGGGCGAAACCGAAGGTTCTGTTAAAATTTTAGCCGATGCGGCCAGTGACCAAATTTTGGGTGTTCATATATTGGGAGCAGGCGCTTCTGATTTAATTGCCGAAGGAGTATTGGCAATGGAAATGGTTGCGGCAAGTGAAGACATCGCCCGAACATGCCATGCGCACCCAACCTTGTCCGAAGTCTTTAAAGAAGCTGCTTTGGCGGTTGATGGACGCGCACTGCATATTTAAAGGCCAATTGGTTTTTCTCGCTTAATGTCACGAACTACTAAAGCCAGTTTAAACGCTTGTCAGTTAGGGCAACACGCTATTGTTGATTGGTACAACCACACGGTTGAAGATAACATTATTTTTGCAAACCCTGTACAAAGACATTTGATTGATCAATTACAACAATTTTCTAACGACGGATTGGGCAGAAGTAATAAGGATTGGAAAAAACATATAAGCCCGTGGTTTGGCAAAAAAAACAATTCGACCAGTGGCTTATATATACATGGTGGGGTAGGGTGTGGCAAAACATTTTTAATGGATGGCTTTTATTTGCAGTTACGTTTGGTTAAAAAATTACGTGTTCATTTTCATTCGTTTATGCGTCACTTACACGAAGATTTAAAAAAACAAGAACAATTCGATGACTCATTAACCGAAGTGGCAAACCGATTAATTGCCAATTACGAGCTAATCTGTTTTGATGAATTTCATGTATCGGATATTACGGATGCCATGTTGCTTGGACGATTGCTCGAAAAACTGGTCAATGGCGGTGTGCGTTTTGTCATGACATCTAATTATGCCCCAGACGATTTATACCCTAATGGTTTGGCACGGCATCGATTTTTACCAACCATTGGTTTTATTAAAAGTAAAATGACGATCTTGCCATTGGATTCTGGCGAAGACTACCGCCAGCGATTGCAAAACAACCATAGTAGCTACTTTACACCATGCAATAAAGAAACAATGGAGAGGGCAGAAAAGTTCTTTTCAGAATTATCAGGTGGTATTTACATCGAAAAAAATATTCAACTAAGCAAGCGAGAAATCAACGTCGTAATTCGATCGTCCGATTGTGTATGGTTAGACTTTAAAGTGTTGTGTATGGAAGCGCGGTCAAAATCAGACTACTTACAATTGGCGAGTCGATTTTCATTTATATTCCTATCCAATATTCCTACATTGGACGATGAAAATCTGAGTGAAGCGACACGCCGATTCACATGGTTGATAGACATTCTTTACGATAGCAATGTACGCTTTGTTATGATTGCCGATGTCCCACTTGCTAATCTTTATGGGCAAAGTGAAGGTGGTGAGTCCGGTCGCACGCTAAGTCGCCTAATAGAAATGCAACATTCATAAATAACATAAAATGATTGAATACAAAATTGACGTTAACTTATCGGCAGATAAATCGTATTCTATCTTACTAGGCAGCGGCTACCCTGACAAAGTATTTGTTGATGTGCCAAGTCATGTTGCATTGGTTAGTAATCCAACCGTTTTTAATTTATATGGCAACAAAATTAAAAACATACTAGAACAAAGCAATAAACAAGTAGAAGTGATATTAATTCCAGATGGCGAGAAATACAAAAACCAAGAATCGCTAAGCAGTATTTTAGATGCGTTTGTGCAAGCAAAGATGAAGCGTGATTCTGGTGTGATAGCGTTAGGTGGTGGTGTTATTGGTGATATTGCTGGCTTTGCCGCTTCAATTTATATGCGTGGCATCAGTTTTATGCAAGTTCCTACGACACTATTGGCGCAGGTAGACGCTGCCATTGGCGGAAAAACCGCAATCAATCACCCCAACGGCAAAAATTTAATAGGTACATTTTACCAACCACAAGCGGTGCTGTGCGATATTGAAATGCTATCGTCATTGCCCGATAGAGAATTTAACGCAGGCTTGGCAGAAGTCGTTAAGTACGGGCTATTGGGCGATGTCGAATTTTTTAAATGGTTAGAATATGAAAAGGCGAACATAATAAAAAGAAACAATGAAACGCTAATACAAATGGTACATCGTTCTGTTCAAATAAAAGCAGACATTGTAATGGCGGACGAAAAAGAAGCCATCGGTACCCGTGCCTTGTTAAACCTAGGGCATACCTTTGCCCATGGCATAGAAGCCTCTACTGGTTATGGTACATGGCACCATGGCGAAGCCGTATCAATGGGGATGCTAATGGCGGCGCACTTATCAGCAGGCATTACTTGCTTTCAAGCACAAGATATAAAGCGAATTAGTGACTTATTAAATTATTTTAAATTGCCAATTAATGTACAAGGAAAATTAGATGCCCAAAAAATGTTGGCAGCAATGTCGATGGATAAAAAGCACTTAACCAATAAAAAACAATTTATACTAATGGAAAAAATTGGCAGAGCATTTCAAAGCGACACTGTTAGCGAAGAAGCCGTTATCAAAACATTGGAGGCATTACTATGAGTTACTACCCTTTATTAAGAATGCGACGTTTGCGCGCGAATTCTGCCATACGGCGTTTGGTAGCAGAAACCACACTCTCGTCTAACGACTTTATATGGCCCTTGTTTGTGCACGATGAACCCCATGACCAAGCCATTGAGTCCTTACCCAACGTATCGCGGTTGTCATTTGATTCCTTATACACCGCTGCCGAAAAAGCGTGTCAGTTAAATATTCCATATATAGCCATATTTCCTGTTATACCTGCTGACCAAAAAGACCCTCAAGCAAAGCAAGCTCTTAATGAAAACGGACTGGTCGCACGTGCAGTATTCGAAGTAAAAAAACGATTCCCCGAACTCGGTGTCATGACCGATATAGCGTTAGACCCTTATACCGATCACGGACATGATGGTATTATCGATTCTGGTGGACGCATACTAAACGACGAAACAGTAGAAATATTGCGAGAGCAAGCACTCATTTATGCAGCAGCAGGAGCAGACATAGTAGCACCATCTGATATGATGGACGGGAGAATTTTATTAATACGTCAGGCACTAGAAGAACAAAACCATACCAATGTAAAAATTTTATCCTATGCCGCAAAATATGCGTCACATTTTTACGGACCATTTCGCAGTGCCGTTGGTTCATCTGGCACATTGGGACAAAAAGACAAAAGTAGTTATCAAATGAACCCTGCCAACCGCCGTGAAGCAATGCGTGAAATTCAATTGGACGTAGAAGAAGGCGCGGACATGGTTATGGTCAAACCCGGAATGCCCTATTTAGACATCATTTACCAAGCGACCCAATCATTCGATCTTCCCGTATTGGCCTATCAAGTATCAGGTGAATACGCCATGCTTTGTGCCGCTGCCCAAAACGGCTGGTTATCTCATGACGACGTAATGATGGAAAGTTTAATGGCATTTAAACGGGCAGGTGCTTGTGGCATCCTTAGCTACTATGCTCCAACAGCCGCTGAACTTTTAGAGTCTTAAGCTCTGAACTTCTGACGGATTAGTCAAACAAAAAAATAACGTTCTAGCAACCATTACGAATCGTTGTCTAAGTAGAGATTCGTATAATACCTTTTTGAAAAAATGAGGGAGTAAGTTGCCTAAAAATTATTGCGACAGAACGCTTAGTAATGCTTTATGCTCTTCGGTCTGGGCAAAATCTGGTGTTAGCACCGCATAAGTTAGGGCTTTGCGATGATTGTCATCAACCGTAATAGGTATATCGAGTGCTTGGCTAACGATTTCTTTGGCACGGCCAATACTCTTACCAAAACTTTCAATCACATCCGCTACCGTTACATGGCGGCTAGGATCATCCAACCAACAATCAAAGTCGGTTACCACGCCTAATGAGGCATAGCTAATTTGTGCTTCACGTGCCAAAAAGGCTTCGGGTATGTTGGTCATGCCAACCACATCTGCTTGTACGGTATTTTTAAAAAAAAGACTTTCTGCCTGAGTACCCAAGCGAGGTCCCTCGACACAAATATAGGTTTTATCGGTATGAATAGTATAACCCAAAGCCGTGGCTGTGGTTTTTAGGGCATTACTAATATTAGGGCAGACGGTTTGGGCAGTCGAAACATGGGCAACCAAACCATTGCCAAAAAACGTATTATTACGTTTGCCTTTTGTCCAATCAATGTATTGATTAGGAATTACAAAATCACCCGGCTCAAGCTCTGCTTGTAAACTACCAATGGCAGAAACTGAAATAATTTGTTTAATGCCAACGCTTTTTAATGCCCAGATATTGGCACGATAATTGATTTCAGATGGCAATAATCCATGTTGTGAACCATGCCGTGGTAAAAATACAACCGAGAAATCACTGCCTTTTTTACGGGCAAAAGTAAGTGGAGCAGAAGGCGTACCAAAAGGAGTTTCAATGATTTCGCTTTTTTCAACTTCAAGCGATTCCATTTGGTAAAAACCAGAACCTCCAATAACAGCTAACATAGCAATAAAATCGGTGGTTTATTCGTCTAGTAAAGCACCACCACAAGACGATCCAGCCCCAGCTGTACAACCATAGCAATGGTTATCAAAAGCGATACTTGTGGGTAAATCATTAACATTTTCAATATCCCAAATAGACATCGTTTTATTGTTAATAGGAATTTCAAGCATTTGGTTAAAATCACAGTCGTATATGTAACCATCCCAACTAATAGAAAGCATATCGGTACACATGACATTTTCGGCGGCTTGAATATTAAAGTTATTAACCAATAGCTCCATGTAGTTATCAAACTCACCTTCACGCTTAAGATAATGTACATAACGTTTAATAGGCATATTGGTTATGGTAAACAGTTGATTAAAACAGATGCCAAGCGACTCTTTAAGTCGGTGGCGGTAATCTTGCTCTAATTTTGCTTGCGGTGGTGGTAAATGCGCACCAACAGGGTTATAGACCAAATTAAGTTCAAGCCCTGAACCTTCTTTGCCATAGCCCAAGTCATTTAGAATCTGCAAGCCTTTCATGCTTTTGTCAAACACCCCTTTACCGCGTTGTGAATCAACATTTTCGGGTTCGTAGCATGGCAGTGATGCAATAATGGTAACGCCGTTATCGGCTAAAAATTGTGGGGTATCCTCTTGGTTGGGCTCAAACAATACCGTTAGATTACAACGATCATAAACGATTTTGCCCATCCGCCGAGCTTCGCGTACGACATGGCGAAAATTGGGGTTTAGTTCTGGTGCACCGCCGGTAATATCGACAATTTTAATCGATGGCGAATTTTCGAGTACTTTGAGCATCTGCTCTGCGGTTTCGGCAACCATGTTTTCTGGGCGTTTAGGACCAGCTTCAACATGGCAGTGATGACAGGCTAAGTCACATTTTTTACCGATATTAAGTTGGAATATTTTAATGTCTTTTTGCCGTTGAATGCGTATTTTGTTTTTAACAATTGTTTTTTCAAACGCAGGTAAGTCACGTGGCAAAGGCAATATCGATTGATATTGTGAATGTACTTTAATGGGTTGTTGAACGATTGCCATAATTTTAGGTGATGTTTTTAGCAGGGAAAGTATAAGCACCTACTACATAAAGTAAAGCACAAATCAATAAACCGTAAAGATTGGTGCCGAGTGATAACGCGTATTTACCAGAGCCAATGGCAAAGCCATCGGGGACCCAGCCTACCGCAAGTAAGACACCGCACATTAAGCCGAACCAAAATGATAGATGAAAACTAACAGCACCAGCACGACGAATAAACGACATAATAAAAACCGGTGCCAAGCCCATAATCATAGTCCCGCTAATGGTGGTGGCTTTAATAATGGCAGGACCAACTTGGTCACCCATATAAAGCGACAATAACGGAATATTACCCAATACAGCAACAATAATAATTGCTTTGCGCCCTGTTGTAACATGACTACCTGTAATATCCTTGGCGGGGGTAAACCGCATATCAATAGCCACCATTTTGGCAGATGATGAAAAAGTGGAATCTAAAGTAGAGCCAGCGCTGGTAAGCATCATCACATTGAACACAATAAGCAATGGGAGTGAAAGCGATGCGGTAACGCTTGAAATAATACTGCCACCACTATGACCGATTTCACGGGCGTATAAACCAGTTAAACCAAATAGCACAATAAAACCACCACCGATAAGAGCGGCAATAAAAAACGCTTTGAGCATTACCTTGGGAGTGGTAATAAAAGCTCTATCAGTAAGTACAGGATCATGAAAACCATAGGAGGCAATTTGTACCAATGCCAACAAGGCAAAAGTAACACCGCCCGCTATTTGAACATCGGTGCTTTCAGGAAAACCATCTGATAATGTTGGGTAAATAGAAGCCAAAATAATAGCAAGTAACACCGCCGCTAATAACATTTGCATACCATCGGTAAGCAAACTGCCACGTAAACCACTACGCCAAGTATAAAGCACGGTAAACAAAGTAAAAACAAAAACAGCACTCCAATACCCACTGTCGCCTTCAGCCCCAAAAAACAAACCAACAACTTTGGTGTTTGACCACACTTCATTAAACAAACGAATGGCGATAGCCAATAAAAAGAGTTTCATGCAGGCTTTGCCATAACGCCCTGAAATAAAAGAGGGGAGTGATTTATAACCGCCATGCACACGCAAATAATAAACAGTAACGGCAACCACAATAAATGACAAATAATAAACTGCATAACCAAAACCGCCCCACAAACCAAAACTATGTGTGAGTGATGCAGAATTAACGATGGATTTGGCAAAAATCCAACTAATAGCAGCACTGGCTGCTAGCAGTAAAACGGTGGGTTCGGTATTGGTGCTAGACTGACCTGTAAAAAATTGCTTAAAGTCAACATTACGAGGGGCTGCCAACCAAATGACAACCATGTAAACGAGCCCTGAAATAGATAAGTAGTAGATATTCATATAATTCATGCATTCTACACGGTTTTATTGCAACAACAACTGTGTCAGTTTGTTGTATTTACTCACCATGACAAGACGAGTAAACATTAATGATATAAAGTTATTAATATCAGCGTAAAATTAATGTGCAATGCTTGCAAGGCATTGATTTTTACTAATATTAATACTAACAGGTGATTTAATGACAACAAAAAAGAAATGGTCTAATCGGTTTTCGGCACCACTAAATGAACAAGTTCAGCGTTTTAATGCCTCGGTTAACTTTGATAAAACATTGGCAAAGTACGATGTTATAGGATCGCTCGCACATGCCCAAATGCTCACAGAGCAGGGCATTATTAGCAAAAAATCAGGGGCGAATATTAAGCGTGGTCTGAAAAAAATTGAAATTGAAATTAAACAAGATAGTTTTGATTGGCGTGAAGAAGATGAAGATGTTCACTTTAACATCGAACGGCGTTTAATCGAACTAATTGGCGATGATGGTAAAAAACTACACACCGCACGGTCACGCAATGATCAAGTCGCCACCGATTTAAGATTGTATTTACGCGATCAAACCATCTTGCTTTTGCAAGATTTAAAAACAGCGCGTCTGGCATTATTGTCGCTTGCCGAAAAACATGCCGATACCTTGGTGGCAGGTATGACACATTTACAGATTGCACAGCCTATTACCTTTGGACATCATTTGCTCGCCTATGAAGAAATGTTTGCGCGTGATTATGCCCGCTTGCAAGACGGATTGCCTCGCACCAACACCATGCCGTTAGGATCAGGTGCATTGGCAGGCGTTGGGTATCCTATCAATCGTGAAATGGTGGCAAAGACATTACAATTTAATGCGATTTGTCAAAACTCGATTGATGCCGTATCCGATAGAGACTTTGTGAGTGAATTTGCTTTTAATGCGTCATTAATCATGGTGCATTTATCGCGATTATGTGAGGAATTAATACTATGGTCATCCTCCGCCTTTTCGTATATTCAATTATCTGATTCTTTTTGTACAGGCTCATCCATCATGCCCCAAAAGAAAAATCCTGATGTTCCTGAACTAATACGGGGCAAATGCGGGCGTGTTATCGGTTCGTTAAATGCCTTGCTTATTTTGCAAAAATCGCAACCATTAGCCTACAACAAAGACAACCAAGAAGACAAAGAGCCTTTATTTGACTGTGTTAATACCGTGCGAGACTGTATCGTCATTCTTGCTCCTATGATAGACGGCATACAAGTTAATGCCGATGCGATGCGTCGTCATTTAGAAGCAGGGTATCCAACAGCCACAGAATTAGCGGATTATTTGGTAAAAAAAGGCATGCCTTTTCGTGATGCACACGGTGCTGTATCGGCAGTGGTGCACGAAGCCGAAAAACGCGGCGTTGCTTTAAACGAACTATCACTTGCCGACATTCAAAAATTTGCCCCCAAAGCCGACAAAAATGCCCTATACGTTTTAGACTGCCAACATGCCGTCAATTTACGTGATCATATTGGTGGCACTGCACCCAAACAAGTCCGACAACAAATCAAAGCCAAACGCAAAAAATTACAATAGAGATTTTTGCATAATCATTTTGCGTAAACACAACAGGAATAAATGGAATTTATGGATAAACTTAATGGATAGAGAATCTAACAAATCATTCCACCTGACCGTTAACGCGCGCCTTTTATAGTGGCGTTATATAGCTTAATCAAATTCAGGAGTAATCAGAGCAGTATATGAAAGGTAAGGTTAGTCAGTGGAATGATGAGAAAGGTTTTGGGTTTATCTCGATTCAAGACAAACAAGGTAGAGTTTTCTTCCATATTTCAAGCATCAAAACTAGAGAACGAAGGCCAGAAATTGGTGATAGTGTTGATTTTGAAATTAACAAGGATGAAAATGGAAAAGTCAGAGCTACTTCTGTTTTTATAGATGGTCTATCTTCAACAACAAGCTCTGGTAAAATAAACAGAATAAAAATTGATCCGCCACAAAAGAATATCTTTGACTATTTTCTATATTTAGTAATACTTGCTTCTATTAGTTATACCGTATATCAATTTTACCTATCAAGAAACATCGAAACTCTGTGGCCCTATGTAATCCCCGCAGTAATTACTTTCTTCTTATTAGGTCGTAGTAAAAAACCAAAGCAAGAGCACTACTCATGTACAAAGTGCAAGGCAGTAGAACGGTTTAACTCACGAACAATAGCAGCCTGGAATAGAGGTATAACCAGACTATTCTGCAACAAATGCCATAAGGATTGGATTAAAGATAAGCCAAGAGAAAGAAGTAAAAGGGCAAGCTCTTCAAGGGTTGCCTTGATGCATTTCTGGTTTTATCCGCACTACTTGTAGTAGCAATCTATCAATGGCTAGTATAATAACCATATAATAAGTGCATGTTGTCGGACTGGTTTTCCGCTGTGCTCTCAACCAGCCACAAATACGAGCGTTATGTGTCCGACTTAAATTAGTATCTGTTTTTGTAATGGTGATACCGAAAACAGGATTTTTTCTTCACCTTAGGATAAAAGAAAATTATGGGTAAAGGTACAGTAAAGTGGTTTAATGCAGATAAAGGCTTTGGTTTCATTACGCCGGAAGACGGTAGCAAGGACTTATTTGTTCATCATTCCGAAATTCAAACGGATGGTGGATACGCAACATTAAGTGAAGGTCAAGCCGTTGAATTCGAAGTTGGTCAAGGTCAAAAAGGTCCCTGTGCAAACAAAGTACAGCCGTTATAACGGGCTCGGGACTGACACATAATAAATAAAAATCAGTGGGCGCATAATATGCACCACTGATTTGGGCGTTCTACTGCTATTGGTGTGAAACAGCCATGCAGAATAAAATAATTTTCACTTCATCTTTTGTTAGAACAAAAGGAATGTGAATTTTTTGTTTAGATCGAATAGATTGAATAATTTTTAATGAGAATATTCAATACTTGTTCATATAAAAAGAGTAAAGCATTAAATGCTTGATTTTTGAGTGGACGGTGCAACATGACGCTCAACAGCAAGATAGGACAAAAATTGTTCGATTTCCTCTTTAGCCATATCCTTTGGATGTATTTTTTGATGAAATATAACGTTTAATCCACGCACAATAGTTTTTTTCAGTTTGGTAACTGTGACCCTTGAAACGGATTTTATCAACAACTTGATATAGTAACTTTTTCTTTCTCATAATTGTCATTGTAAGATAAAAAAATAACTGAAATTATTCTTTATTGCAGATATTTCATGTAAACACTCTGCTTGTGTTACAATCAGCTTGATGAATAATTGTTAAGTGGCAGGAATGTATTCTCTGTCATCTGATTTATTAGATAAATATGCAAAATTAAGGATAAGTACTATGAATAAAATTACAAATCGTGACAGTCGCCTTTACAATGAAGATTTGGCGCCAACACCTGAAAGTCAAAAAAATTGGGGCTGGTTCGAAATTTTCAATGTCTGGGCAAACGATGTCCAAAGCCTTTTTGGTTATGCCCTTGCCACTTCACTCTTTCTTACCTTTGGCCTTAATGGTTGGGCTGTTTTTGCAGCTATCATACTAGCCGGTATTTTTGTTATGTTTCTAGTAAACTTATCTGGTAAACCATGTGTTGAAAATGGCATACCTTATCCCGTGTTCGCTCGTGTAAGCATGGGAGTTTTTGGAGCAAACTTTCCGGCAATGCTACGGGGTGTTGTCGCTATATTCTGGTATGGTGCACAAACCTACTTTGCTTCCACCGCAGTCTCTTTGCTTATTAATTCTTTACTGGGTCTATCTGGTGATGCTGCCACTTTCATGGGTCTGACATTCGTAGATTGGATTGCCCTGATTTTTGTTGGCATATTTCAAGTCTATTTATTCTGGAAAGGTATTGATCAAATTCGACGTTTCCTAAATTTTGCTGGTCCTGTCGTTTATGCCATCATGATCTTACTCATGGTAGTCATTTGGTATCAAGCTGGTGGCGATTTACTGTCCGAGGCGGGTACTATTTTCTCTGGTACTGGAGATTATGAAGGAGGAGCAATTGCGGCATTTATAGCAATTTTTGGCACCATGGTTGCCTATTTTGCTGCGGTAGTCATTAATTTTGGAGACTTCGCCCGTTTCGTAAAAGATGAACAGCAAATGCGCAAGGGGAACTTGTTTGGGCTGGTCGGAAATTTGATCCTATTTTCTTTTATTGCTCTCATCATCACAGCAGGTACTGTTGTCATTTTTGGAGAAGCCATTACTAACCCAACCGATATAGTTGACAAAGTTGATAACTTGGCACTGTCATTAATTGCCGCATTTGCTTTCTTTACTGCTACAGTAGGAATCAACATGGTCGCCAACTTTATTCCTCCGGCTTATGATTTAGCCAACCTTATGCCAAGTAAAATCGATTTCAAAAAAGGAGGATTAATCACCGCAATCGCTGGATTTATCCTAGCAATACTATGGGTTTCTGTTATTTCGCAAGTTGGTTTGTTTCCTTTTGTCAATACACTAGGTGCTATATTAGCTCCTGTGTACGGTATCATGATTGCCGATTACTATGTGATTAAGGGGCAAAAACTTGATGTCGAACAACTGTACACAGCTGACCCGAATGGAATATATTATTATAATGGTGGTTGGAACAAAACAGCCATTATTGCAATGCTCGTATCAGGAGTGTTTGCAGTTGGAACTGTCTGGCTTCCCGCTTTGGCTGACCTTAATGGTGGTTATAGCTGGGTAATTGGTGCTACACTTGGAGCAGTTCTATATATCATATTGTCTAAAAAGACAAACAAGTAATGACTACACCAACCCGAGAGTAAACTACTATTTTATACTCTGAGGGTGCTTGAAATCCAGCCGACCCCGCAACAGCGGCGGCTGGATTTCAAGCGTTAGGTGGCTGCCTCACTCCTTTCTATTTTTTTATGTAAGACTTGGGGTACAATGTAAACTCATGGTTTTTAAGATTTATTAAAAAGGAGATTTATTATGACACAAGAATTATCAAGAACATCGGCATTGGCCAGCCGTCATAGAGCATTAGGTTCAGGTTTGGAAGACTGGAATGGTATGGGTACCGCATGGTCTTATAGCACTGATCCTGATATTGAGCACAATGCTATTAGAGAATCAGCTGGGCTTTTTGACATGTCAGGACTAAAAAAAATCAGAGTGAAAGGAAAAGATGCACTAAAAGTGGTAAACCATATTATTACAAGGGATATGGAAAATATATATTCTGGAAAATCCGCCTATGGAAGTATTCTCACCAATAGCGGAACAGTTTGTGATGATGCGATCATTTATAACAATGAAGTAGAGTGGTTGGTTGTGCATGGTGGTGGAGATACAATGGATATATTACAAGAATCTGCCAAAGGGAAAAATGTAAATATTATGTTTGATGACGATTTACACGATATTTCGTTACAGGGGCCCAAAGCACTGGCACTGTTAGATAAATTTACCCCGATTGATTTATCGAAATTGAAATATTTTCATCAAATCCAAACATCCCTATTTGGTTTAGACTGCTTGATTTCCAGAACAGGGTATTCTGGCGAAAGGGGTTATGAGATTTTTGTTAGAGCTAGTAAAGTTGGTGATATTTGGGACAATATTCTTACTGAAGGTACAGAAGAAGGAATTATGCCTTGTTCTTTTACCAGTTTGGATAAAGTACGAATTGAAGCAGCATTATTATTTTTTGGTTACGATATGACCGCTGATCACACTCCGTGGGAAGTTGGATTGGGATGGACTGTTGATCGGAAAAAACCATCATTTCGAGGGAAAGAAGCAGTGTTATCTTCTGAAGGTAAAGAGCGGTTTAAGTTTGCTGGGTTGATCGTTGAGCATAATGAAGGTTTAGA
Source organism: Gammaproteobacteria bacterium (assembly GCA_965243565.1). GTDB lineage: Bacteria > Pseudomonadota > Gammaproteobacteria > Tethybacterales > Persebacteraceae > CBDEVH01. The sequence goes on along the minus strand of OZ251571.1, from coordinate 1,075,525 downwards.
GGGAGGAGAACAAATCCTTCTTGAAAATAAAGAAGTGATTGGTACAGTCAACAGCCCCTGCTGGTCTGCCAGAATGCAAAAATCGTTGGCATTGGCTCACATCGACAAAGGTTATAATGATATAGGAAGAAGTTTGTTAATTAAAACAGGAGATAAATTGCTTAATGCTCAGATTGTTGAAACTCCATTCTACGACCCTAAAAAGTTAAACACCCATTAAGTAGAAAAGTTAAATATGACAAAGCAGTTGAATACAACCCAACACATTACATCAGTTGATCAGTCAGATCGTCGTGTTCCGTATAATCTTAGACAAACGGGGAAGACTCCGATTGAAATGCTCATTTTTACCCGAGTTAGAAAATCTCCTTTCTGGCATCTTTCAATGGAAGCCGGTGCATGGCGAGCAACGATATATAATCGGATTTATCACCCATTCGGCTACGTTAAGCATGAAGATGGCGGTCCCATGGTTGAATATGAAGCCCTGAAAAATCATGTTACGCTCTGGAATGTTGCGGTTGAGCGGCAAATCATGGTGAAAGGTCCCGATGCGGAAAAATTTATTGATTATGTAATCACTCGAGACGTCAGTGTAATAAAGCCAATGACCGGTCGTTATGTGATCCTTTGCAATGCGGAAGGCGGCGTACTCAATGATCCTGTTTTATTGCGTTTATCTCAGAATGAATTTTGGTTTTCATTGGCGGATTCTGATATAGGTATGTATTTGCAAGGTGTCAATCATGATAAAAGGTTTGATGTTATCATTGATGAAATTGATGTATGTCCATTACAAATTCAAGGTCCAAAATCCTTATCACTCCTAAAAGATTTGGTGGGTAATCAAGTAGATTTGGACAATATACCATTTTACGGCATGGTCAAAGTAAAAATTGCTGATCATGAATGCATCATCTCTCAAACTGGCTTTTCAGGAGAGGCGGGGTTTGAAGTATACCTGCTTGACTCAACCCTATACGCAGAAGATGTTTGGTACGCCATTTTAGAAGCCGGCAAGAAGCACCAATTAATGGTCACTGCCCCTCCTCATTGTCGAAGAATTCAAGCGGGCATACTCTCTTGGGGGCAAGATATGGACAATCAACACAATCCATTCCAATGTAATCTAGGTTACCAAGTCTCTCTAACAACAGCAGGAAAGTGGAACAAAAAGGGAGATTACATTGGCAAGAAAGCCCTAGAAAAAATAAAAGATCAGCTACAACATAATCAAAAACCCTACAAACTTCAACTCGTTGGTTTAGCAATGGGAGGTAAGCCAATTGAGGATTTTGCCCCAGACTTTTGGCCGATTTTACCAGTTGATTCAAACACCCCCTGTGGCTTCATTACCTCACCTTGGTATCATCCAGATATTGGTAAAAATATCGCAATGGGATACGTGCCTTTTGAAGATCATCTCAATGAAAAAGGCTTTCCAACTGGAAATTATGGAAAAAAATACAGAGTACAACTTCCCGATGAATACTCTGACACTTCCAATCAAGCCGTAGAAGCACAAGTGGTCAAAATGCCTTTTACGCAATCACACAATGCTAACACCAGAGAAAAAGACTAGCCTGTGATGAATTATGTCAAGCTCTGGGCATTGAACACAGAACGACGCAGTTTAGACATCCATGGACTAATGGACAAGTAGAGATTACCAATAAGATAATCAAGCAGGCAACCACTAAGCGGTTTCATTCTCAGCACCAATCAATTATCAGCACTATTTAAATGAAGAAACTGCTAGATCTTAGTCATACGATAGAAATTTGAACGACGGTCGTTTGACACTCTCTTTTGTGTTCTGTAATTACGAATGAATAAGGGGAAAAGGCATTTTTCAGGGCGGACTAGCTATATCCCATTACCCGAATTCTATCGATTATTTGTTCAAGTAGTTTTTTATCTTCTTTGTCTTTCATATCTATATTATGTCTTTATAAATCAAAATAATTAGATATTATGAAATAATTAAAACTTATATTTTTATCAATACTATCTAAAATTTCTTATCATGTATAATAAATTATTTGGCTGAACAACCCAAACGCTACTAATCTTATGGTTAACAAATCATTGCATCGGACGGCAATTTTGCTGCGCTCCATTGCCGCTAGTGAGCTTATCCATTAACCATATAAGGAGAAATATGAAACATACAATACAAATCGCATTCGCAATGGCTATTTGCTTGCTTGGCTTTTCGCAGCCTGTTTTTGCTCAAGAGGCAGGCATTGAGTGGGACAGACTAAATCAAGAAGTTGTAAAGCTGTACCACGAAGCAAACTACAGTAAAGCTATTCTTGTAGCTGAACAGGCACTGAATGTAGCAGAGGAAAGTGTCGGCCCTGACCATCCGGATGTGGCAGAAAGCCTAAATAACCTAGCATTTCTCTATAACACTCAAGGCAATTACAGCAAAGCCGAACCGCTTTTAAAACGCTCACTGGCGATTAGGGAAAAAGCACTCGGCCCTGACCATCCGGATGTGGCAACAAGCCTAAATAACCTAGCAGCACTCTATAACAATCAAGGCAATTACAGCAAAGCCGAACCGCTTTTAAAACGCTCACTGGCGATTAGGGAAAAAGCACTCGGCCCTGACCATCCGGATGTGGCACTAAGCCTAAATAACCTAGCAGAGCTCTATAACACTCAAGGCAATTACAGCAAAGCCGAACCGCTTTTAAAACGCTCACTGGCGATTAGGGAAAAAGCACTCGGCCCTGACCATCCATCTGTGGCAGAAAGCCTGAATAACCTAGCAGAGCTCTATAGAACTCAAGGCAATTACAGCAAAGCCGAACCGCTTTACAAACGCTCACTGGCGATTAGGGAAAAAGCACTCGGCCCTGACCATCCGGATGTGGCAACAAGCCTGAATAACCTAGCAGAGCTCTATAGAACTCAAGGCAATTACAGCAAAGCCGAACCGCTTTACAAACGCTCACTGGCGATATGGGAAAAAGCACTCGGCCCTGACCATCCGGATGTGGCAACAAGCCTAAATAACCTAGCAGCACTCTATAACAATCAAGGCAATTACAGCAAAGCCGAACCGCTTTACAAACGCTCACTGGCGATATGGGAAAAAGCACTCGGCCCTGACCATCCGGAGGTGGCACTAAGCCTAAATAACCTAGCAGAGCTCTATAACACTCAAGGCAATTACAGCAAAGCCGAACCGCTTTTCAAACGCTCACTGGCGATATTGGAAAAAGCACTCGGCCCTGACCATCCGGATGTGGCAACAAGCCTAAATAACCTAGCATTGCTCTATGACAATCAAGGCAATTACAGCAAAGCCGAACCGCTTTACAAACGCTCACTGGCGATATGGGAAAAAGCACTCGGCCCTGACCATCCGGATGTGGCAACAAGCCTAAATAACCTAGCATTGCTCTATAAAACTCAAGGCAATTACAGCAAAGCCGAACCGCTTTACAAACGCTCACTGGCGATTAGCGAAAAAGCACTCGGCCCTGACCATCCGAATGTGGCATCAAGCTTGAATAACCTAGCATTGCTCTATGACAATCAAGGCAATTACAGCAAAGCCGAACCGCTTTACAAACGCTCACTGGCGATTAGCGAAAAAGCACTCGGCCCTGACCATCCGTCTGTAGCAACAAGCCTGAATAACCTAGCAGCACTCTATAGAACTCAAGGCAATTACAGCAAAGCCGAACCGCTTTACAAACGCTCACTGGCGATTAGGGAAAAAGCACTCGGCCCTGACCATCCGGATGTGGCAGAAAGCCTAAATAACCTAGCAGAGCTCTATAAAACTCAAGGCAATTACAGCAAAGCCGAACCGCTTTACAAACGCTCACTGGCGATATTGGAAAAAGCACTCGGCCCTGACCATCCGAATGTGGCATCAAGCTTGAATAACCTAGCAGAGCTCTATAACACTCAAGGCAATTACAGCAAAGCCGAACCGCTTTACAAACGCTCACTGGCGATTAGGGAAAAAGCACTCGGCCCTGACCATCCGGAGGTGGCAACAGACCTAAATAACCTAGCAGTGCTCTATAGAACTCAAGGCAATTACAGCAAAGCCGAACCGCTTTACAAACGCTCACTGGCGATATGGGAAAAAGCACTCGGCCCTGACCATCCGGATGTGGCATCAAGCCTGAATAACCTAGCAGAGCTCTATAGAACTCAAGGCAATTACAGCAAAGCCGAACCGCTTTACAAACGCTCACTGGCAATTAAGGAAAAAGTACTCGGCCCTGACCATCCGTCTGTAGCAACAAGCCTAAATAACCTAGCAGCACTCTATAGAACTCAAGGCAATTACAGCAAAGCCGAACCGCTTTACAAACGCTCACTGGCGATTAGGGAAAAAGCACTCGGCCCTGACCATCCGGAGGTGGCAACAGACCTAAATAACCTAGCAGTGCTCTATAGAACTCAAGGCAATTACAGCAAAGCCGAACCGCTTTACAAACGCTCACTGGCGATTAGGGAAAAAGCACTCGGCCCTGACCATCCGTCTGTGGCAACAAGCCTGAATAACCTAGCATTGCTCTATGACAATCAAGGCAATTACAGCAAAGCCGAACCGCTTTACAAACGCTCACTGGCGATATGGGAAAAAGCACTCGGCCCTGACCATCCGGATGTGGCAACAAGCCTAAATAACCTAGCAGCACTCTATAACAATCAAGGCAATTACAGCAAAGCCGAACCGCTTTACAAACGCTCACTGGCGATTAGGGAAAAAGCACTCGGCCCTGACCATCCGTCTGTGGCACAAAGCTTGAATAACCTAGCAGTGCTCTATGACAATCAAGGCAATTACAGCAAAGCCGAACCGCTTTACAAACGCTCACTGGCGATATGGGAAAAAGCACTCGGCCCTGACCATCCGAATGTGGCAACAAGCCTGAATAACCTAGCATTGCTCTATGAAACTCAAGGCAATTACAGCAAAGCCGAACCGCTTTTCAAACGCTCACTGGCAATTAGGAAAAAAGCACTCGGCCCTGACCATCCATCTGTAGCAACAAGCCTAAATAACCTAGCATTGCTCTATAACACTCAAGGCAATTACAGCAAAGCCGAACCGCTTTACAAACGCTCACTGGCGATTAGGGAAAAAGCACTCGGCCCTGACCATCCGTCTGTAGCAACAAGCCTGAATAACCTAGCAGAGCTCTATAGAACTCAAGGCAATTACAGCAAAGTCGAACCGCTTTTCAAACGCTCACTGGCAATTAAGAAAAAAGCACTCGGCCCTGACCATCCATCTGTAGCAACAAGCCTAAATAACCTAGCAGGGCTCTATAGAACTCAAGGCAATTACAGCAAAGCCGAACCGCTCTACAAACGCTCACTGGCAATTAGGAAAAAAGCACTCGGCCCTGACCATCCATCTGTAGCAACAAGCCTAAATAACCTAGCATTGCTCTATAACAATCAAGGCAATTACAGAAAAGCCGAACCGCTTTTCAAACGCTCACTGGCAATTAGGAAAAAAGCACTCGGCCCTGACCATCCGAATGTGGCAACAAGCCTAAATAACCTAGCAGGGCTCTATAGAACTCAAGGCAATTACAGCAAAGCCGAACCGCTTTACAAACGCTCACTGGCGATTAGGGAAAAAGCACTCGGCCCTGACCATCCGGATGTGGCAGAAAGCCTAAATAACCTAGCAGAGCTCTATAGAACTCAAGGCAATTACAGCAAAGTCGAACCGCTTTACAAACGCTCACTGGCAATCAGGGAAAAAGCACTCGGCCCTGACCATCCGGATGTGGCAGAAAGCCTGAATAATTTAGCATTGCTCTATAGAACTCAAGGCAATTACAGTAAAGCCGAACCGCTTTACAAACGCTCACTGGCGATTAGGGAAAAAGCACTCGGCCCTGACCATCCGGATGTAGCAACAAGCCTGAATAACCTAGCAGAGCTCTATAGAACTCAAGGCAATTACAACACAGCCGAACCGCTTTACAAACGCTCACTGGCGATTAGGGAAAAAGCACTCGGCCCTGACCATCCGGATGTGGCAGAAAGCCTGAATAACCTAGCAGAGCTCTATAGAACTCAAGGCAATTACAACACAGTCGAACCGCTTTACAAACGCTCACTGGCAATTAGGGAAAAAGCACTCGGCCCTGATCATCCGGATGTGGCAGAAAGCCTACATAACCTAGCAGCACTCTATGAAACTCAAGGCAATTACAGCAAAGCCGAACCGCTTTTCAAACGCTCACTGGCGATATTTGAAAAAGCACTCGGCCCTGACCATCCAGATGTGGCAACAAGCCTTGAAAATATAGCTATTTTATACAGAGCGACAAATAGGGCTAATGAGGCAAAAGAACTAGAGGAACGTGCTAAAAAGATACGAGCGATTAAGAGATAATAAAATGGTTAACAAATCATTGCATCGGACGGCAATTTTGCTGTGCTCCATTGCCGCTAGTGAGCTTACCCATTAACCATATAAGGAGAAATATGAAACATACAATACAAATCGCATTCGCAATAGCTATTTGCTTGCTTGGCTTTTCGCAGCCTGTTTTTGCTCAAGAGGCAGGCATTGAGTGGGACAGGCTAAATCAAGAGGTTATAAAGCTGTACCACGAAGCAAACTACAGTAAAGCTATTCTTGTAGCTGAGCAGGCACTGAATGTAGCAGAGGAAAATGTCGGCCCTGACCATCCGGATGTAGCAACAAGCCTGAATATTTTAGCATTTCTCTATAACACTCAAGGCAATTACAGCAAAGCCGAACCGCTTTACAAACGCTCACTGGCGATTAGCGAAAAAGCACTCGGCCCTGACCATCCGGATGTGGCAACAAGCCTAAATAACCTAGCAGAGCTCTATAGAACTCAAGGCAATTACAGCAAAGCCGAACCGCTTTTAAAACGCTCACTGGCGATTAGGGAAAAAGCACTCGGCCCTGACCATCCGCATGTAGCAACAAGCCTGAATAACCTAGCAGCGCTCTATGACACTCAAGGCAATTACAGCAAAGCCGAACCGCTTTACAAACGCTCACTGGCGATTAGGGAAAAAGCACTCGGCCCTGACCATCCGTCTGTGGCAACAAGCCTAAATAATTTAGCATTGCTCTATAACAATCAAGGTAATTACAGTAAAGCCGAACCGCTTTACAAACGCTCACTGGCAATCAGGGAAAAAGCACTCGGCCCTGACCATCCGAATGTGGCACAAAGCCTGAATAACCTAGCATTTCTCTATAACACTCAAGGCAATTACAGCAAAGCCGAACCGCTTTACAAACGCTCACTGGCAATCAGGGAAAAAGCACTCGGCCCTGACCATCCGAATGTGGCAACAAGCCTGAATAACCTAGCAGAGCTCTATAGAACTCAAGGCAATTACAGCAAAGCCGAACCGCTTTACAAACGCTCACTGGCGATATGGGAAAAAGCACTCGGCCCTGACCATCCGCATGTAGCAACAAGCCTAAATAATTTAGCATTGCTCTATAACACTCAAGGCAATTACAGCAAAGCCGAACCGCTTTACAAACGCTCGCTGGCGATATGGGAAAAAGCACTCGGCCCTGACCATCCGGATGTGGCACAAAGCCTAAATAACCTAGCATTGCTCTATAACACTCAAGGCAATTACAGCAAAGCCGAACCGCTTTACAAACGCTCACTGGCGATTAGGGAAAAAGCACTCGGCCCTGATCATCCGGATGTGGCAGAAAGCCTACATAACCTAGCAGCACTCTATGAAACTCAAGGCAATTACAGCAAAGCCGAACCGCTTTACAAACGCTCACTGGCGATATGGGAAAAATCCCTCGGCCCTGACCATCCGAATGTGGCACAAAGCTTTGAAAATATAGCTGCTCTATACAGAGCGACAAATAGGGCTAATGAGGCAAAAGAACTAGAGGAACGTGCTAAAAAGATACGAGCGATTAAGAGATAATAAAATGGTTAACAAATCATTGCATCGGACGGCAATTTTGCTGCGCTCCATTGTCGCTAGTGAGCTTATCCATTAACCATATAAGGAGAAATATGAAACATACAATACAAATCGCATTCGCAATAGCTATTTGCTTGCTTGGCTTTTCGCAGCCTGTTTTTGCTCAAGAGGCAGGCATTGAGTGGGACAGACTAAATCAAGAAGTTGTAAAGCTGTACCAAGAAGCAAACTACAGTAAAGCCATTCTTGTAGCTGAACAGGCGCTGAATGTAGCAGAGGAAAGTGTCGGCCCTGACCATCCGGATGTAGCAACAAGCCTGAATATTTTAGCATTTCTCTATAACACTCAAGGCAATTACAGCAAAGCCGAACCGCTTTACAAACGCTCACTGGCGATATGGGAAAAAGCACTCGGCCCTGACCATCCGGATGTGGCAACAAGCCTAAATAACCTAGCATTGCTCTATGACAATCAAGGCAATTACAGCAAAGCCGAACCGCTTTACAAACGCTCACTGGCGATTAGCGAAAAAGCACTCGGCCCTGACCATCCGGATGTGGCACAAAGCTTGAATAACCTAGCAGAGCTCTATAGAACTCAAGGCAATTACAGCAAAGCCGAACCGCTTTACAAACGCTCACTGGCGATATGGGAAAAAGCACTCGGCCCTGACCATCCGGATGTGGCATCAAGCTTGAATAACCTAGCAGGACTCTATGACACTCAAGGCAATTACAGCAAAGCCGAACCGCTTTACAAACGCTCACTGGCAATCTGGGAAAAAGCACTCGGCCCTGACCATCCGGATGTGGCAACAAGCCTAAATAACCTAGCAGCACTCTATTACACTCAAGGCAGTTACAGCAAAGCCGAACCGCTTTTAAAACGCTCACTGGCGATATTGGAAAAAGCACTCGGCCCTGACCATCCGAATGTGGCACAAAGCCTAAATAACCTAGCAGAGCTCTATAGAACTCAAGGCAGTTACAGCAAAGTCGAACCGCTTTTAAAACGCTCACTGGCGATATTGGAAAAAGCACTCGGCCCTGACCATCCGGATGTGGCACAAAGCTTGAATAACCTAGCAGCACTCTATAACACTCAAGGCAATTACAGCAAAGCCGAACCGCTTTACAAACGCTCACTGGCGATATTGGAAAAAGCACTCGGCCCTGACCATCCGGATGTGGCAACAAGCCTGAATAACCTAGCAGCACTCTATTACACTCAAGGCAATTACAGCAAAGCCGAACCGCTTTACAAACGCTCACTGGCGATAGATGAAAAAGCACTCGGCTCTGACCATCCGGATGTGGCACAAAGCCTAAATAACCTAGCATTGCTCTATGAAACTCAAGGCAATTACAGCAAAGCCGAACCGCTTTACAAACGCTCACTGGCGATATGGGAAAAAGCACTCGGCCCTGACCATCCGGATGTGGCACTAAGCCTGAATAACCTAGCAGCACTCTATAGAACTCAAGGCAATTACAGCAAAGCCGAACCGCTTTACAAACGCTCACTGGCGATATGGGAAAAAGCACTCGGCCCTGACCATCCGGATGTGGCACTAAGCCTGAATAACCTAGCAGAGCTCTATAGAACTCAAGGCAATTATAGCAAAGCCGAACCGCTTTACAAACGCTCACTGGCGATATGGGAAAAAGCACTCGGCCCTGACCATCCGCATGTAGCACAAAGCCTTGAAAATATAGCTGCTCTATACAGAGCGACAAATAGGGCTAATGAGGCAAAAGAACTAGAGGAACGTGCTAAAAAGATACGAGCGATTAAGAGATAATAAAATGGTTAACAAAGCACTGTACCTAACGGCAATTGTCTTTATGTCTGCTATCAACAGGATACACAAGTCTTAATTTTGACACGCGTTCATCTATATCAACACGATTAGCAATGCCCGTGCGGTTGTTGCCATGACCGTACTGCTTGCGATAAGGCTTGCCTTGGTGTCTGAGATATTTATACAATAGACCACCGTTAGCTTTATTTTCTAACAAATAACGATAAATGCTCTCATGGTGTAATTGAATAGTTGTTTATGCATAATCCACCTGTTTCTTTAGCAAAAACCAGTGACTATATACAACTGGATAATCTTTGAACTTAAATTCAAAAATTATAGGTGTTTTGAAACTTTCATTTCATCTAAATATTCAAGATCAAAACACATTCTTGCGGGTTACTAAGTGGTGCGTTTATCATGCGAATCCACTTCGATAAAAAAGTCAATGTATACATTTAAAATTGACGAATAAACGTTAATTCTGCTCGGTTGCGGTTATATTGGTTAAATAATGAATTGCTATCATTTTTTTCTCGAATCAATGATAGTTTTGGACTGAATCCTCCAATCACTAAATTTTGATTAAAAACTCCTGCGTGATAGATTAATTGGCTATCACTTCTGGAGGAAAAATTAGGTACAGAACTCCATCTGCCTTGATACTGCGTGCCTCCTTTTTGTATGTGGCTAGAGATAACCCATCCGTGTGGTAAATATGAAATGGCTCCAAGACTCAGATTCCATCGGCGATTGCGTGCGTTGATGCTATGCGGACGATCGTAAGATACGCCTCCACCAAAATTAATCCGCCATAAGGAATTCAATAAATAGCTGAGATTGCTGTTATAACTCACATAATTGCCGTTGTAGTCAGAATTGACACGATAAGTCCGTTTCTGCCATGAAGAAGACCCCTGTAAATACCATTTTTGTGTGATGCGGTGTGAGCCATCGAGGCGCAGCCCGTAAGAACGGTATTGCCGTTGATGTGCTTGCCATACCCCGCCAACATTACCTTGTATTTTTATATTGGATGCGTTCGATAAAAGATAACGCACACCACTGCGAAAAAATAGGCTGCTATTATCAAATTGACTATTGCCATACTCACTGTGGCTTAAATCAACGCCGGTTATCCACCGCCATGAATTGGCGAAGGGGTATTCGTAATCAATGCCACCACGAGTGAGAAAACCTATCCCTGATTTTTGACGGGATTCTTCACTAATCTGAAAAGGAATGTTGTCCAATAGATAGATTACTTTATTGTCTGTTCCACTATTGATATTGGTGCTGGGTGCTATTGAAAAAGAAAAATATCCCCCTAAGCGTTTGCGTTTTTGAATTTTCTGTAAAAAACGACGAATGTTGTGCGCCATTGCCGGTACAGGATCATCGGCAAGTACGATCTCAAAATGTTCCTTTGCCAATTCATCTTCATGTTTGAGAAAAAAAGCATACGCCAATTCTAAACGTACGCGTACCAAACGGGGATTATCGATTAATATTCTGCGAAAAGATGCAATCGCAAGATTTAGAATATCTTCGGATTCAGATAAAGGGGTATTTTCGGCTAAGCGAATGGAGGCAATGCCGATTAAAAACAACACATCGTGTTGGTGTGCGATGGTTTTTTGTTGATCTATCTTGTGTCTGAGTAAAGATAGAGCATGTTTATATTGCTTTTTTTCAATGAGCCCACGTGCTTGATTGACTTGTGGGTCGGGAGAAAAAAGGGAATCATTCGCATAGCAAACAGCCCCGCTCAATACCAGTATAGCAATGAGTATTGCTATACTGGTATTGGTTATTTTATCGGGCAGAAAATACGAGACTTCGAAAATAAAGTGATATTAATCTTCGTAAGCACCAAAAAAGATAAAGTAATCAGCATTTAAAGTAGCTTCATCGTTCGAGTTATCAAAATCTTCCTCGTAATGCGCTGATGCCGTTCCTGCAATGCCGTCTGGGGCGTTTCCAAAATCTCCATAAAATTGCCCACCCCATTTTCCGTTCAGGTCAAAAGATAATCCTAGGGCCTCAAATGTTCCTGATAAGTCGCCTTTAAAAAAGCCACCATCAGAATCAGTAAGATTAGCAGAGCCAAGCGTGAATGATCCCTCCATAAGCACGCCTTCCTCTACAATGTTTGTTATACTACCTGATATGCTACCTAACTCGGAAGTACTGCCAAATTCAGCGGTCAATGCAACATCAGCACGGAGATCAGCACCAGCATTAGTAATGTTACCATTTAGATTGGCCCTGTTGGCACTCAACCCATAGGCAGAACCTGTATAAGAGGCGGATCCTGTCAGTGGTGTTATGCTGGCTTGCGGTACGATGCCTTCTCCGTAAACAAACGCACCAATACGGTAACTATCTGTCTCAGAATTATCGGTCGGTATAAATATCCACGCACCGCCGGCTACATAGTTGGTCGAATCATATGTTACACCGTTCTGAGTTTCACCAAAATTGGTATAAACTTCAGTATAAGCCACGCCACTGTCATCGGCTAGCGTATGTTGTATGACTGCTTTTTTAAGATTGATTCCCGCGTGTGAAACAATGGATGAATGCGTAACATCATTTGGAATAGAATCAGATGAAATATCAAAAGTAAAATTATTGACAGGATCATCATAATCAAATGAATAATTAGGAATTCCATCGCCATCATGGTCTGTTACTTTGAGTACTAAGGTATCTATTGTTTCATTTGAGTCATCAATATTGGATGATTGATGAAGGCTCTTGTCAACACTGTCTTGCACAACCTCTGAGTTTTCTGCGTTCACGGCTACGTCAGAAATTTGCTGAGGAACGGTATCAAGAAATGTATTCCCGCCACCGCCACCGCCACCGCAGCCTGACAATACTAAACTTGCTGAAACACCCAAAAAATAAATCGACTTTTTCGGTAGAATATTGAATAATGGTTTTTTAGTCATAGTTTTTCTTTCTTATTTGATTTTTTCCTACAATTTGTAAGCAATTGTTGTTAATTTTATCATTATTTTAAGATAAACTAACGCTTCATTGAATTTATGACCTTAACTACCAACATATAAGCACTTATTAATAAAGTCGAACAGGCATTACAACGATTGCACGCTAATCCATTTTTTGAATGGGCAACCATCACTATAATTTTAAGGTGGATTCGCATCATAAACGCACCGGTCCGAATTGACTAACGTTTCTGCAGTCATCTCACAAGACACCTGACAAGGTGTTTTGAATTTCAAACATTTTCTGGATCTGTGATTTAATTTATTCACCGCTATTGTAAGCTTATTATATGCAATACTTCCCAAAGACATTTTCTTGAGGAAGTATTGTCTTAAAAAACCATTAGCATTTTCATTTTGCCCTCTTTCCCAACTGCGATAAGGCTTAGCAAAATAACTACAGCACGCAATGGCTTTATTCACTTGTCCATGTCCTGCAAAATCTTTGCCCTTATCATAAGTGATGGAACGCACGAAACGTTGTACAGGATTCAACATAACACTAAGGGTAGCAGACACTTTGTCTTTATGTCTGCTATCAACAGGATACACAAGTCTTAATTTTGACACGCGTTCATCTATATCAACACGATTAGCAATGCCCGTGCGGTTGTTGACATGACCGTAGCGCTTGCGATAAGGCTTGCCTTGCTGTCTGAGATATTTATACAATAGACCACCGTTAGCTTTATTTTCTAACAAATAACGATAAATGCTCTCATGGTGTAATTGAATAGTTGTTTATGCATAATCCACCAGTTGATAAATACCAGATACGTGAAATAAAATAATTTTTACCTCATTTTGAGTCAACACAACAGAGACATGGATTTTTTTGTTTAGTGCGAATAGATTTAATATTTTGAGTTTTGAAAGCACACTTGGCTCAGCGACTTGTTCTCACACCACATCAGCTCCACAAGTATGACAAACTGCGCGGATATTCGGGTGGTAAAATTGATCACTCACACTTGTCAGAAATATTAAGCACTTGTTCATATAAAAATAACAATGCATTAAATGCTTGGTTTTGGGTAGAAGGAGAAACATGGCACTCAACGGCGAGATAGGATAAAAACTGTTCGATTTCAACTTTATCCATGTCCTTAGGATGTTTTTTATGATGATAGAGGATATAACGCTTAATCCATGAGGCATAATTTTTTTCTGTTTTATAGCTATATCCCATTACCAGAATTTTATCAGTCACTTGTTTAAGTAATTTTTTGTCTCATGTACAATGAGTTATATGATTAATAGTTAGATGCACACAGGAACAAATATGAGCGATAGAATAAATACTAATAGAACACATACTAGAGATCACAATCTTGAAGTTCTACATGGTCTCGGCTATCGCAAAGTCGGAAATACTACTATTTTTAAAAGTGGTAATGATTTTATTTTATCCCCTGCTGTTGCTGAAAACACAAATGGAAAATATTGGTTTGACATACGAGAGATTAATTTAAACCATATAAATTCAAATTCTTTACTCTTAGTTCGCATAGTGCCTGATCTATTTATCCTAGAAACAATAAACTCAATATCTCCATTGCTATCTCAACAGGTAATGGATAATCGACCAAATTCAGGTGATGTTTGGGGTATCCATATTGATTTAAAAAAATCGTTGAATAGCGCATTGCTTTATAATAAAAAAAATCCAGACAATAAAATTTCAACAAAATTACTGAAAAGACAGAGATAAATGAAGCAGTTAGTGAAGTCAAAAATAGCATCTAACAAGGAAAATTCACTCGGACGGCAAAAAGTGCCGTCGGTGAATGTGGCATTATGTGTTTTAGTAATTATTGACCCAGTCTAGAACAAACGTTCGTAAATATATTCTTCTTTTAATGGTTAATTATGACTATTGTTGTAGGATAAATAGAACCTCTTAAGAAATTGAAAGAGATATTAAATGACAATGGCATTACTAGGTTTAATTCTATCGGTGAAATCAATATTTTTATAAATAATTACGAATCCGAAAAGAAAGAAATACCTAAAATTATTGAAAACTCACTAGACGAAGAAATTAACAATCTGCAGTCTGTTCTTATTAAGCGCCAACAGATTCATGATGATTTAAATGCCGAACTTCTTAATGAATTAAATCATAAGATAAAAAAACTAGAAGATACATCAAAACAGGCTATAGAAAAAAGTAATGATTTAGATACTATTGTTGCTGAGCCAAAAACACAATATGATAAAGACCATAATATCTATAAATTTGTAAATCAAATAGAGATTGTAGGCACACAAAAACGAATCCCAGATGGAATAATTTATATAAACGGTTTGCCAGTTGTCGTTTTTGAATTCAAATCCTCTTCGATGAAGATTACTTAGCAAAAATAGACAAGATAAAACTGCCAAACACCAAAATAAAATTACTTCAACAACTTTTGGCTAAAGCCATTGGAGAAATAAGGAAAGTCAATAAAGTAAAAGGAATTGATTTTTCCAAAAAAATGCAATACTTGGTTGAGAAATACAATGAAAGAAAAGAAGACGATATTTTGCGTAGTGAAGTTTATGAGGAAATGGCAGAGCATTTAACTAATTTGATTTGGGAAGTCCAGAAAGAATTTACCGCAGGAGAAGAACTGGGAATTGATTTTGAGGAAAAAGCATTTTATGACATTCTGAAAGAGTTGTGTATTAAGTATGACTTTAGTTACCCAGAAGAAAATCTCATTAACTTAGCAAAAGCCGTTAAAGATTTAGTTGATGCTCAAGCTAAATTCCCCGACTGGAGTAAACGAGAAGACATAAAATCTGCACTTAAAGTCGGCTTAATTTTATTATTGGACAAACATGGCTATCCACCAGTAGAAAGAGATGAAGTGTACAAAGACATTTTTGAGCAAGCTGAGAACTTTAAGAAAAACAGAGCAAAAAATGTATAACAAGGCGTTGCACTGGACGGTTTTTCCGCTGCGCTACAAAGCCGCCAGTGAGCTTAGACGTTAGGTGGCTGCCTCACTCCTTTCTATTTTTTAACGAGTAGCAATTAAAGGAATAATCCACCAAGCAAATAATATTTGCTATTTTGCAACACTAAGGAGTAGTCTTAAGTGTTGCATTTTTATTTTGAGGTCCATTAACAAGTAGAAAATAAATTTTGTGATAAAGCCACCTAACAAATATATCCAACTGACCTAAAAACCGTTGCGCGTTTTTAGGGTGGCTGATGTCAAGCGTTATACATACAAGAGATTTCTATATTACGATGTTACGGCACCTTTGCTGGCACTGCCGACTAATTGAGCGTATTTTTTAAGTACGCCTTTAACATCACGTTTTAGGGGTTGCCATACTTGGCGGCGGGTGTCGAGTTCGGTTTCAGAAATATTCACTTGTAGCAGGCGTTTATCGGCGTCTATGGTAATGGAATCACCTTCTTGTACAAGTCCTATACCGCCACCAACGGCGGCTTCGGGGGATACATGTCCGACAACCATGCCGTAAGAACCACCTGAAAAGCGTCCGTCGGTAATAAGCCCGACGCAGTCGCCCAAGCCTTTGCCAATAATGGCAGAGGTGGGAGAGAGCATTTCTCTCATACCGGGTCCGCCAACGGGACCTTCGTTGCGAATAATCAAAATATCGCCTGCTTTAATGGAATCGCTTAAAATAGCATTGAGTGCGTCTTCTTCTGATTCAAAAACACGAGCGGGTCCGGTGATAGATCGTTGTTTTATGCCAGATATTTTTGCAACGCTGCCTTCGGTGGCAAGGTTGCCGTAGAGCACTGCTAAATGTCCGTCTTCATACACGGCGTTTTTGATAGAGCGAATAACGTCTTGATTAGCAGATGGAGTATCGGGTATATCGGCAAGGACTTCGTTCATGGTTTGTCCTGTGATACTAAGACAGTTGCCGTCTAACAAGCCTGCGTTTAATAGTAGTTTCATTATTTGCGGAATGCCACCTGCTTGATGGAGATCAACGGTAACATATTTGCCCGATGGTTTTAGATCGCAAAGTACTGGTGTTTTGGCACGTATGCGTTCAAAGTCATCAATGTGTAAATCAACCTCAGCGTCTCTTGCAATTGCCAATAAATGTAATACAGCGTTGGTTGAACCACCAATTGCCATAACGACTGCAATGGCGTTTTCAAAGGCGGCACGGGTCATAATGTCGCGTGGACGTAAATTATTGGCTACGGCACGTGCAACAACCCGAGCGGATTCGGCTGTACTATCTGTTTTTTCTTGGTCTGGTGCTGCCATGGTAGAAGAATAGGGCAGACTCATGCCCATGGCTTCAAAGGCACTGGACATGGTATTAGCGGTAAACATTCCACCACAAGAACCAACAGAAGGGCATGCTTTTTTCTCAATTGCTAGAAAATCATCATCGGATAGATTGCCGGCGGCGGATTGTCCAACGGCTTCAAAGACACTAACAATGGTTAAATCTTTGCCTTTATGATGACCGGGTTTAATGGTTCCGCCATAGACATAAATGCCGGGTACGTTAATTCTGGCTAGTGCCATCATGCCACCTGGCATATTTTTATCACAGCCTCCAATCACCACAACCCCGTCCATACATTGACCATTGATAACGGTTTCGATGGAATCGGCAATGACTTCGCGCGATACTAGAGAGTAACGCATACCTGGCGTTCCCATTGAAATTCCATCGGATATGGTGATGGTGCCAAACATTTGCGGCATAGCGCCTGATTCTTTGGTGGCCGCTTCGGCAGCTAGGGAAAGGTCATTTAAGCCCGCATTGCATGGCGTTATAGTAGAAAAACCATTGGCGATGCCAATTATGGGTTTTTCGAAATCATTGTCTCCAAAACCAACGGCACGTAACATGGCACGGTTAGGAGCACGAGAATCTCCTTTGGTTATTATATCGCTTCGCTTTTTCATTTTTTTTTGCCTTTAATATTAAATTAGTAAAAATAGGTGCAAGGCGTTAATTATAACGAAAAACCCCCATACTGTTATATAGTACGGGGGTTTTTCGTTATATGTTATAGTTTAGTTTAGTTGAGATTTTACCAGTGCTTGCTCAACATCGGCAATAATGTCATCAAGATGTTCAATACCAACCGATATTCTAACCAAGTCAGAGCTAACCCCTGATAGTTTTAGCTCGTCTTCATTGAGTTGTCGGTGTGTCGTCGAGGCAGGGTGACATGCCAACGATTTGGCATCACCAATATTAACCAAACGGTAAATTAATTCGAGTGCATCGATAAATTTAGTGCCTGCTTCAATACCGCCGCGAATACCAAAGCTTAATATGCCCGAAGCCTTGCCATTGAGTAGCGACTGGCACAGTGCATGGTGTGGGCTGCTTTTTAGCCCAGCATAGTTAATCCACGTAATGGCGTCGTGTGCTTCAAGGTAATCGGCGAGTTTTTGTGCATTATCGCAATGCTTTTCAATACGTAGTCCCAATGTTTCTAGCCCTTGCAAAAAGTAAAACGAATTGGTGGGCGATATGGCTGCTCCGGTATTACGCAATGGCACGACTCGGCACCGACCGATATAAGCCGCCTCCCCAAGTGCCTCGGTATAAACTACACCATGATAGGAAGGATCTGGTTCGTTGAGCATTTTAAAACGGCTGGCATTGGCGGCCCAATCAAACTTACCAGAGTCAACGATAATACCACCTACAGAAGTACCATGTCCACCAATGTATTTGGTGAGAGAATGCACAACAATATCGGCACCATGCTCAATAGGGCGAAATAAAAACGGCGTTGCAACGGTATTATCGACAATTAAAGGCACGCCATGTTTGTGGGCGATCTCGGCAAATTTTGGAATATTGACGATATTACCAGCAGGGTTACCGATGGATTCACAAAATAACGCTCGCGTATTATCATCAATAGCCGCTTCAATGGCATCATAATCATCGGCAGAAATCAATCTTGTTTCAATACCTTGTTTGGGTAAGGTATGGGCTAATAAATTATAGGTGCCGCCATATAATTGCGAGGTGCTAACAATATTACTGCCATTGTCTGCAATACACTGAATCGCATAGGTAATTGCGGCCATGCCTGAAGCCGTTGCTAACCCAGCAATGCCACCTTCCATCGCTGCAATGCGTTGTTCGAGGATGTCGGTGGTGGGATTCATTATGCGTGTATAAATATTACCCGGTACGGCTAAATTAAATAAATCAGCCCCATGTTGAGTGTCATCAAATGTGTAAGCAGTGGTTTGATAAATTGGTACAGCCGCTGATTTAGTGGTTGGGT
This sequence comes from Gammaproteobacteria bacterium, assembly GCA_965243565.1. Classification (GTDB taxonomy): domain Bacteria; phylum Pseudomonadota; class Gammaproteobacteria; order Tethybacterales; family Persebacteraceae; genus CBDEVH01. The sequence continues at coordinate 1,056,515 of OZ251571.1, read as the reverse complement.
CAGATTTATATGCTTTATGTATCGCAAGAGTTTCAAGCTTCATGTCAGTATTTCCTAGTAATGTAAAGCGGTATTATATCATATATTCCAATAACTGATAAAATTCATGCAATATACTTTTTATGAATATTGAATTTATGAATGATAGTTGTATATTTATTATATTTATTGAAAAAAAAACATTTTTTTCTATATAATTTCTAATACGTAAAGTATTGTAATTTTTAGTGTTTTTAAATCTAAGTGAGGTTAAGTAATGAATGTTGATATAACAGGTCAAAATATTGACGTAACTGATGCGTTACGCCAACGTATCGAAAAATCATTAGAAAAAATAAAAATGCAAGATGCATTTAATATCCACCGCATTCACGTGGTTCTAGAAGTGGAAAAAAATGAATACCACTGCGATATGCAAGTTTATGCCGATAACGAAAACTACGTCGTTAAATCTAAAAATTCCGATATGTACACAGCTATAGACAAGGCTGCTGATAAAATGGATAAGCAAATGAAAACGACAAAAAGTCGTTTAATTAGTGGCCGTAAACATTAATTTTTTTAAACGAGAATATTTTCCCTTATGTTATTAGATTCAACAAAAAACAATGGAATAGATACCAATGAATTGTTAATTACCAATTTAATGGATGTTGATAAAGTTTATTATTATCCTGAAATTGACAATCGCAAAACACTTTTTAATTTTATTAGTGAAAAAATAAGCGAGATGCACTTAACTCCACTTAGTCAGCGAAAAATTAACGACGCATTTATTGCACGAGATCGTTTGGGTACGACGGTTATTAAAGGGACTGATGCTGCCGTTCCGCATGTACGGTTGCGAGGCATTGAAAAATCGTTTGCGATGTTTGTTAATTTAAAAATACCAATTGGCTTTGAGGAAAGAGAGCATGGTCAACAAAACTATGTCGCTCGGATATTTTTTCTTATTGTGCCTTATAATAGTCAAAGCATTCACTTGTGTCACTTAGCCATTCTTGTTGAATTTTTACTTAATGAAGCCGCCAGTAAAGAAGTTAATGAAAGTACGTGTAGTGATGAAATTTATACCGCTATACAGAATTGGCAAAACGAAAACCTTTCATTCTTTAAATATTTTATTGAATAACGTATTATTCCGTATTTAATTACAGTGCGTCGGATACAACATTTATCTCAAGCATTGGCCAATCAAATTGCGGCAGGTGAGGTCATAGAAAGGCCAGCCGCTGCCATAAAAGAACTAATCGAAAACGCCATTGATGCCAACGCTACTGCTATTACCGTCAGAATAAAAGGTGGTGGAGTCGAGCAAATAGAGATAGAAGACAATGGCAATGGTATTTTTCCAGATGACTTACCATTGGCAATTTTGCGTCATGCTACCAGCAAAATTAGCGAAAGCGATGATTTAAAAGCGATTGAGACTTTGGGTTTTCGTGGAGAGGCATTGGCGAGTCTAGCGTCGGTTAGTGACTTTACCATTGCCAGTAAAACTGCTGATTCAAAAAATGGGTGGCAATATGGCGTAAGCTATACCGAGCCTAAGCCATTATCGATGGCACAAGGCACCCATATTCAGGCTTGTGCATTATTTGCCAATATACCAGCCCGCCGCCGGTTTTTATCCAGTGTTACTACTGAAACTGCCCATTGTTTTAAAACGGTTAGAGAACTCGCATTAAGCAATCCTGCCATTGCGTTTAATTTTTATTCCGATGGCAAAGAACGATTCCGCTTATCAACGGTAGATAACCAAAAAAAACGGTTGGTTGATATTTTCCCCATACTTGAAGACAATTTAATTGGTGTGGCAGAAAAAACAGCCGAGATTGGTATAAACGGTTTTTTATTCTCTCCTACTATTGTTGGCGGTGGTAAAAAAATGGGACAATATTTTTATGTCAACGGGCGACTGGTTAGAGATAAATTATTACGTCGAGCTGCAATGGAAGCTACGCGTGAACTATCACACCATGGTGAAATCGGTTTTTTACTATTGTTGACCATTCCTGCTGACAGGGTAGATGTTAATGTACATCCTTCCAAACTAGAAGTACGGTTTTTAAATGCATCTGGTGTATTTGGTTTTGTACATCGCTCGCTTAAAAAAGCAATCGATAGACCATTGGCTGTGCCGCTTCAGCATAGTACTGTCTCTCAAACCAATTTATTAACACCGACTAATTTATACAATCATGACCGTAATAACGATGTAAATCACAGAGGAGTGGGTGAACAATCCGCCGTTTTTAACAGTATTTCATCGCCAGAACGGCAACGAGGATTTTCATCTAATAGCAGTAAACATTCTGCGTCAACATCACATAATCACAATTTCAAAAGCGATACTTTTATATCAAAAACGGACCCCATCTCTATTAATCCGTCACTTGTTACTGATTCCATCATTGACGAAGAACCCTTGGGAAAATCATTGGGACAGATTCATGATACATTTATAGTAGCCGAAAACAAAGTTGGTTTGGTTATTATTGATATGCATGCCGCACACGAGCGCATACTCTATGAAAAATTAAAAAAATCGTTTGACGAAGACAACATGGCCATGCAAGCCTATCTTACCCCTTTGTCTATTCCTTTATCAGAATTACAAGCCATTACCTTAAAAAAACACGCCAATAAAATTTGCGGGTTATCGGTAAAATTAGTGGATGAAAACACAGCAGAAATAACATCGGTTAGCACCTTAATTGTCGATCGTGTTGATGTTGTTTTACTATTAGGTGAGATCATCGAAGCCCTAGCAGAAGTGGGCTACGCCGAACAATTACAAACACAACATGAGACCCTATTTTCGTTAATGGCGTGCCATGCGGCTGTACGTGCCAATGACCGATTAACCCTAGCAGAAACGAACACACTGTTGCGTCAAATGGAACAATCCGAACGATCCGGTTATTGTAATCATGGTCGCCCGTGTTGGTATCAAATTGAAAAAAAGCATCTTGATAAAATATTTCGGAGAGGTCAATAAACAATGCCTACCGCTATAGCAGCCATACCCACCATGCCCGCCATAGCAGGCGTTACTGCCTGCGGAAAAACAGACATTGCCATTGAGTTGGCAAAACAATTGAATGGCGAAATTATTAGTGTGGACTCTGCTTCTGTTTATAAAGATCTCAATATTGGAACTGCTACTCCCACTTTACAAAATCAATCACAAGTACCGCATCATCTCATTAATATTATTGAGCCAAATGAATCATACAATGTTCAAAGATTTATACAAGACACGGTAGTTGCCGTTAATGATATACAAAAGCGTGGTAAAACCCCATTATTGGTAGGGGGGACGATGATGTATTTTGACATTTTATTGCATGGTATATCAACTATTCCAGCCGTGTCTAAAAGCACTTTGCAAAAAATTCAGCAGCTACATCAAGACAAAGGTTTGGCGTATTTATATGATTATTTAAAAAAAGTGGACATCGAATCGGCAAAGTGTATAGCCTTTACCGACAAACAGCGTATTTGTCGTGCGTTAAGCGTTTATGAAGAAACCAAAAAACCATTAAGTTATTGGACCAAAGAACGAGAATTGCCAGCCATTACAATAAATTTAGTGCGTTTACTCCCCAAAAACCGAGATATTATGCGCAAAAGAATATTCGCTCGATTACATAAAATGTGGGAAGATGGCTTACTAGAAGAAACCGAGGCAGCTTGCCAAAAATGGTCGCTGAACGAAAAATCGCCTGCTATGCGGATGATAGGGTACAAACAGGCATTGGCTCATTTAAACGGCGTTATAGACAGCGAAACAATGAAAAAAAACGCCTTCTTTGCCACCAGTCAATTTGCTAAGAGGCAATACACTTGGTTAAATCGGTGGTCAAAACCAGTAAAATTTGATCCGCTAGAAGACAAGGTTGAAAAAATATTTTCGTATTTTGAAAAAAATTAATTAAACTATAGAATATAAATTAAGAAATAAATATAATGAACAATCCAATTATTACAGGTTCTATTGCATACGATAAAATATACGAAATTACCGAAGATTTTAGTAGTAAGTTTCCTCGTCCTGATGTAAAACAATTTACCATGCCCTATTTGGCATGCAATTTAAAGCAGCACTTTGGTGGTTGTGCTTCTAACATTGCCTATGCTTTAAAAAAAATCGGCGTTACCTCTACCATTATGGGAACTGTTGGTCAAAACTTTGGCTTATATCGTGACTACCTAGAAGCATTGGGTATTAGCACCGAGCACATACTAGAAATACAAAATACAAATACTGCCGAGGCGGTTATTTTTAACGATCCAAGCTCAAACCAATTTATTGCTTTTTATCCGGGTGCGTGTGCAGAAGCATCAAAAATTGATGTTACTGCTGCATTGCCTGCTCCCATTGCGATAGTTTCGGCCAATGCCAAAGATGGTATGATGCGTTATTGTCGTGATTTTTACAGCCGAAAAACGCCTTTTATATTTGATCCGGGTCAAATTTTATCGTCATTTACAAAAGAAGAATGTATTGAATGCATTGAATACGCCAGCTATCTTATTGTCAATCATGATGAATTTGCGTTACTTAAAAAAATAACTGGCATGGATACGCGCTTGTTACGTAAAAAACTAGGTGCTGTTATTGTTACATCGGGTGCTTTTGGCTCCAGAATTTATAGCAAAGAAATTCACAATATCCATGCTTTTCCAGTCAATAAAGTATTAGATACAACAGGTTGTGGTGATGCTTATCGTGCAGGGCTTATTCATGGTCTGTTACAAGGATGGGACTGGGGTCGAATTGGCATATTCTCGTCGGTCATGGGGGGTATGAAATCAGAACATTTTGGCGCACAAGGCTACGAACTGAGTCACGAAATGGTCGAATACGAGTGCCAACCTCACAAAGTAAAGAAGTGGGTATAGCCCACATACCGTTATACCACTGATTTGCTTTATCTAAAGTATGTTTGATAAGCACTCTATTATTTGAGATTAATACCATTGCATTACCAATGAAAAAAATTGTTATAGCCAATTGGAAAATGCACGGCTCAACTGATTTTGTCCAACAATGGGTCAGTGAATTATCCGTCAATGACCAAAGCATCGTGGTAGTATGTCCACCTTTTCCTTACATCACGCAGCTGCGTCAATTACTAAATACCAATCTATTTATTGGTGGGCAAGATATTTCATCAATAGGCGAAGACGGTGCACGTACAAGTGAAATATCCGCACGTATGCTGGCGGATACCGGTTGTACCTATACATTAATTGGTCATTCAGAAAAACGCCACTTTGGCGGTGATACCGATGCTTTGTGTGCCATAAAACACACCATTGCCGCCAATGCTAATTTAAAGTCAGTCGTTTGCATAGGTGAACAACTAGAAATACGCAAAAAAGGCCAAGCGTTATCTTATGTTGTAGAGCAAATCAAAAATATTTTACACTCTATACCTAAAAAATCGATTAATAAATTACACCTCGCTTATGAGCCGCTATGGGCTATTGGTACAGGGCTCACTCCATCTATGGACGAAATCGAACAGATGCATAATGCAATTCGTGAAGAATTAATGCGACAAATTGGAACTATTAGCGATACAATACCGCTTCTTTATGGTGGAAGTGTAAAAAGCACTAATTCTAAGGCGATTCTTAACTTATCAAATGTAAACGGGTTGTTGGTTGGTGGTGCTTCGTTGCTCCCACTTGAATTTAATAAAATATGTAATTCAGAATGAAAATATTATTTACAGCTTTAACCATTATATCCGGCGTGCTAATGATTATCGTCATACTACTGCAACAAGGTAAGGGTGCAGATTTAGGTTCTGCCTTTGGACGAGGATCACAAGGGGGGCTATTTACCGCCACCGGAAAAGCCAATTTTTTAACACGCACAACTTCATTTTTGGTATTCATCTTTTTATTCTCGTGTTTGGTATTGAGTTTGTTCTTAGGTGACAGCAGTCAAGACGGTGTACTAGACGAGTTAAAATCGGGTGATGAAACAACAATAACCGCTCCTGTCAAAAAAGAAGACAGCGGTCAAACCAATGAAATACCTGAGTAAAACAAGAATTGCCGATGTGGTGGAATTGGTAGACACGCTGTCTTGAGGGGGCAGTGGGTGAATACTCGTGCCAGTTCGAATCTGGCCATCGGCACCACTTTCAAAATTAATCGTTTGAACCTCTACTAAAAAACTAAAAAAATTGGCGTATTCTCTACAAAAACAGAGGGCTACGCAAAAATAGTAAAATTAGCCAGAAGCAACGCTGCGAACATATCAATCCGCAAAATGCTCAACCATGCTTTCTGTAATAGGAGAGTAAGGACCGGGCTGGTAATAATCCGAACACACGCCACGTTGGTTATTTATAACCAATGCGGTATCTTGTTTGGTTGTCTCTTCCCATACTTCCATTAGTGTGGCTAAGTCATAGTCTTTTTCTGGTGTTGCATTTTCGTTATATCGCGTTGATAAGATTCATTACTGATATAAAACTCACGCTCAAGGCTGCAGCCTTTTTTTCGATTTTTAATTAAGTATTCAAAAGGAGTAACTTTATTTAAAATTGCTAGTTATTATTATTTTCTAGTAATTGTTGGACATTACGAATACAATTTTCAGCAGTTAAGCCAAAATATTTGTATATTTTATCGGCAGGTGCCGATAGACCAAACGTATTTAATCCTATAAAAGCGGCTTTTTGTATGCCACTTTCAAATGCCATTGCTTGCCACGCCATTTTGGAGCCAGCCTCCATTGTTACCAAAGGAACAGAAGGAGATAAAATATCGTTACGCCAAGCGATATCTTGTTGCAAAAACAACTCAAGGCAGGGTATGGAGATAACATTGGAATTAATGCCCATGGCGTGTAACTTTTTCTGTGTTTCAACCAAAATAGAGACCTCAGAACCACTGCCCACCAAATTAACATTGGGCTCGGCTTCATTCGATATAGAAGGCGATACAATATAACCACCACGGCAAAAGGCATCGTAGTCGCATTTGCCACTAAGATTGGGCAATCCTTGTCGTGATAACGCCAGTAAAGATGGCGAACTGTTTTGTTCTAAGGCAAAACGCCAACTATTAATTGTTTCGTTTGTGTCACAAGGGCGAAACACATATAAATTAGGAATAGCACGCAACGCAGTGAGATGCTCGACTGGCTGATGAGTAGGACCGTCTTCGCCAAGACCAATGGAATCATGTGTCATGACGTAAATAACTCGTATTCCCATTAATGCTGACAGACGAATCGACGGGCGGCAATAGTCAGAAAAAACCAAAAAAGTGCCACCATAAGGAATAAAACCACCGTGTACAGCCAGCCCATTCATCATCGATGCCATGGCATGTTCGCGTACACCGTAATGAATATAACGACCTGATAAAGTATCAGCACTTGCGTCCACAATTTTTTGCCCTGCATAGGTATTATTAGAGCCTGTTAAATCAGCAGAACCACCTAATAATGCGGGGAGGGAGGGAACAATAAACTCAAGTGCTTTGCCATTAGATTGGCGTGTTGCCATTTTACCTTCGGGATTATCACGTAAGCTATTTTGCCAGTCAATAAGTGATTTATCCCAATTATTGGGCAATTTATTTGATAAACGCTTAGATACTGTCAGTGCATCGGGGTGTGCTGCTAATAGCTGTTGCCATTCGTCATGCTCGTTATTGTGTTTTTTGCCAATGGCAAGCCATTCATTACAAATAGCCTTGTCAATTTCAAAAGGTGGATTGCTCCAGCCCAAACGCTCACGTGTTATTTTAATTTCATCATCACCCAATGGCGAACCATGTGCCGATGAGGAATCCTGCTTATTGGGCGAGCCAAAGCCAATATGTGTTTTACAGGCAATAATAGTCGGTCTATCGCTATTAACTGCCGCTTGCATGGCATTTTTAATGGCGGCTTCGTCATGACCATCACAACTAAGCGTATGCCAGCCATAGGCAGTAAAGCGTTGTAAGGTGTCTTCGCTAACGGTGAGCGATGTTTTACCATCAATAGAAATACCGTTATCATCAAATAAAATGGTAAGTTTGTTTAAACGTAAATGCCCTGCTAAGGATGCTGCTTCGTGACTAATGCCCTCCATTAAACAACCATCGCCGGCAATAACCCATGTACGATGATTAATTAAATCATCGCCGTATTCATCAACCAATAATTGTTCGGCTAAAGCCATTCCACAGGCATTGGCAATACCTTGTCCTAGCGGACCTGTTGTGGTTTCTATGCCCAAACCATGTCCGTATTCAGGGTGTCCCGCAGTACGCGATCCCATTTGTCTAAAGTTTTTAATCTCATCCAATGTAAAATCTGCATAACCTGTTAGGTGTAACAAGCTATACAACAACATAGAGCCATGCCCCGCCGATAAAACAAAGCGATCGCGATTATGCCAGTTTGGATTATTCGCCGAAAAGCGCAAAAAATCTCGAAACAAAACGACCGATACATCAGCCATGCCCATAGGCATACCGGGATGACCGCTATTAGCCGCTTGCACGGCATCCATCGACAGTACTCTTAAAGCGTTAGCCAGTTGAGAATGAGGGATACTCACAGTTATTTAAATTTTTAGTTGGGAAAAAGTGTTGAAATAACAGTTATGACTGTTTATTAGCAATGGCTTTTTTGGCTGCATAGGCTAGCATGGTCACCAAGCCAATTTTGCATAAATCTCCAACAATAAAGGGGGTTAGCCCTAGTGTAATTGCCTTACTCCACCCTAAGTTAATAAAAGAGGCTAGAAACAAAACACCACAGAAAAATATAATGACATCGGCAACAAAAAGAACCGCTAAAATAGATAACCAGTGGTTGTCCCACCCTTTTTTGACTGCCCAACCACAAAACGCAGCAGCAATAACAAAGCCGTATAAATAGCCTGCTGTGCCTTTGGCTGTGAAATAAAGTATACCGCCACCATCGGCAAATACGGGTGCACCCAATGCGCCCAATGCCAAATATGAAACCACTGTGGCAGTCCCCAGCCCTAAGCCGTAGCCTAAGCCAATAGCCAGTACGACCAATGTTTGCATGGTTACTGGAACAGGGTAAAAAGGAACTTTAAATTTTGCAGAAATTGTGAGCAAGACAACGCCCACACAAAGTAAGAGGGCAGCGCGCACAAGCTCTTGCGGCTGACTTTCAAGTTTACTATTTAAAAAAATTGCTGTGCTCATAATATAAGATAAATGATTGTGAAAAAATAAATTGTAAGTTAGGATTGTACCGTAAAAATGATACTTTTATTGACAATACAATAATATTATGAACATTTACTATTAACAAATATTTAAAGTAGTAGTGCTAAAAATCGAGAATCTATATTAAAAAATATTGAAAAATACGCTTGCTAACAATAGTATAATAAACAGATATGAATAAAAAAGAACTGGGTTTTGAGAAAACATCGCGTAATCCGATTAAGATTATCCCTATCGAAAACATCCAAAAAAAACCACCGTGGATTCGCGTTCGCGCGCCACACGGTCATCGGTTTCAAGAAATAAAGCGCATACTGCGCGAAAATAAATTACACTCTGTCTGCGAAGAAGCGTCTTGCCCCAATATCGGTGAATGCTTTGGCAAAGGCACAGCTACCTTTATGATATTAGGCGACTTATGTACAAGGCGTTGCCCTTTTTGTGATGTTGGACATGGCAGACCCGATCCACCCGATGTAAACGAACCCGATAACCTAGCCAAAGTAATAGCCGAACTGCGTTTAAATTATGTAGTAATAACCAGTGTGGACAGAGACGACTTACTAGACGGTGGGGCAGAGCACTTTGCCAAGTGCATACGCGCCATACGTCACCGCACTCCAAACACCAAAATTGAAATCCTCACTCCTGATTTTAGAGGTCGTATAGACAAAGCCATTGATGCATTTGCCAACGACTTACCAGATGTATTTAACCACAATCTAGAAACTGTGCCTCGTCTTTACAAAAAAGCCCGTCCCGGTGCCGACTATCTGCACTCATTATCGTTATTAGCCAAAGTCAAACAACGTTTTGAGCACGTAATAACCAAATCGGGAATTATGGTCGGCTTGGGCGAAGAAGATTCTGAAATATTACAAGTAATAGAAGACATGCATCACCACAACATCAACATGCTAACCGTCGGTCAATATCTACAACCCACTCGTGGACACCTCCCTGTCGAACGCTTTGTCGAACCTATATTATTTGACGATTATCGCAAGCACGCTGAAAAACTAGGTTTTTTACACGCTGCTTGTGGACCATTGGTGCGCTCATCCTACCATGCAGATCAACAAGCAGACGGTTTGGTCAACGACTATCAGTAACTATTAATACTCGCTTCGGCGAAAATACAATCGGTGTCTTACATGCAATAATAGGGTAGCGAAAAGTCGTAGGAATAAGCGTAGAATCGCGTTCTTATGCTATTACGCCCGATACATCTCGCCGCTTTAATCGGTGTCAATTTTATTTTTGCTGGTGCTTATATTGCAGGGAAAATTGGCGTAACCCATTTTCCTCCATTCTTTTTTACGGCGCTTCGCTTTTTATTATTGTTTATAGTGTTGCTGCCTTTTTTTAAATGGATAGACTTTAAAGCAGATGAGGGTGATGCCATTAAAGCAAGCAAGACATCTAAGGCATTTTGGCAATTTTGCTTGGCAATGGGCATTGGCGTGTATTGTCCCATGTATTTAGCGTTATCAATAGCCAATGGTGTTTCTGGTATTTTTATCGCCACTCAATTTTCAGTTCCTATTGCGGCATTGCTGGGTATTTGGTTGCTTAAAACAAATATTACATCTGCTGTGTGGTTAGGTATTATTTTGGCATTTGTGGGTGTGATGATTGTGGGTTATAGTGAGGCACTTTTAGGGCAGGGTTTGGCTTTTACTATTATATTGGTCAGTGCATTTTTTTACGCCTATGCCAATGTTACTAACAAAAAGTTAACAGGAAAAATTAAAATACTTAACCTGAACGCATGGATGGCTTTGCTCTCAATTTTACCAATGTTGGTTTTATCATTTATATTTGAAGAAGGTCAATGGCAAAGTATAGTTGAAGCTGATTGGACGAGTTGGTTTGTATTAATGTATTCGGCATTGGTGGTGTCGTTGGTTGGGCACACTGGCATGTTTACACTATTGCGTTTGTATCCAGTCGGATTAATTATGCCGTATTATGTATTAACGCCTATTTTTGGTATCGTATTGGGCTTTATATTCTTTGACGAAGAAGTCACATATCAATTTTACATCGGCGCTTTTTTAGCGTTGGTTGGCGTATATATCGTGAATACCAAATTAAAAATAAAATAAAAGCCAATGCTGTTATTGATGGTTGGTTTGTCGTTCTTTATAGTTAATGACTACCATTGCCACCAATATAAAACCACTGCCAATCCATAAATTAGAAGTGGCAATTTCATCATAAAACAATATTGAAATTAAAGCGGCAAAGATAGGTTCGAGTATAAATATTAAAGCAGCACGTACTGTTGTTGTATAGCGTTGGTAATGTACTTGTCCCCAATAGGCAAAAATAGTGGCACCAAAAACAGTAATAATAAGTGCAAAAATAAAATTGGCAGACCATTCTACATTAAGTGTGACAGGCTCATATATTAAAGACAATATGAACGACAATAATGCCACAATAGCAATTTGAATGAGTGTTAACTGACCGCTGGACTGACTATTACTAATTCGCGAAACAACCAATATATGCCATGCAAAAAATATAGAACATAAAAATGCCAATAAATCACCAATGTTTAAAGCGTCGCTTTTTTCGGGATTGGTTAATAGCCACAGTCCTATCACCGCAAATAATACTGCTGTCCATGTTTTTAGTGTTCTGGCGCAAATAACTGCCACCCATATAATGCTTAAACTGGTTATAAAAGCACAAACAGAAGGACTGGTGTATTTAAGCGACCATGTTTGTAGTGTAAATGCTACAAATAATATGAGCCCGAGTTTGATACCTGCGCGAAAAGTATTTTTTTTAGGAATCCCAACAATAGGTGCCATAAAGGCAAAAGCCGTGGCAAAGCGAATAAATAAAAATGCAAATACAGGCACGACGGCTATCGCATCTTTAATAATAGGAAATGTCCATCCCCAAAAAAATACGACAACGATAAGCATTAATTCGGATGTGAGTCTAGAAGGCTGTGTCATAATATAAATCTGCTATTTTAGAGTATTTATACAAGAACTGGCATTTTTTTATTATAGAATTAGCCAATGAACACATTAAACCAATCAATTGACAATCCACCAGATTTTACCGAAATACAACAGCAAAGTAGTGTTAAACATCAAGGATCAGTTGTACAAATACTTGAAGACATCGCTAATCTACCCAATGGTAGGGCGGTTAAACGCGATGTGGTAATACACCCAGGAGCGACGGTTATCTTGCCTTTTTTGGATGACAATACTCTATTACTAGAGTGGCAATATCGCTATCCGTTAAAAGAACATTTATGGGAGATTCCTGCCGGCAAGCTCGATGCCAACGAAACCATTTTAGACTGTGCCAAACGCGAACTTTTAGAAGAAACAGGGTATTGTGCCAAGCAGTGGGATTACGTATTAACAATGGCTACTTGTGCTGGTTTTAGCAATGAAAAAATCCATTTATACAAAGCGTCAGGGCTTTATTTTGAAGGACATCCGGGCGAGGATGACGAGTTTATCCATTTATGTGCCGTGCCGATTAGTAAAGCATGGGACATGATAGACAACGGGCAAATTACCGATGCTAAAACCTTAATCGCCTTACTATGGTGGCGTTGTCAACAAAATCAGTAAAACTAAGCACACTAAGCACTAGAGGCAACGGCTTCGTAATGCAACGGCTTCGTAGTTGTCGTTTAAGTAAAAAAACTAATCAAAATATAGTTGCTGATTTGTGGACTACTGTAGTATAATATCTTGACATAAGAGGTATTTATTATTAAGGGGGTATATATATGAAATCAAAAAAACTTTTATCTATTTTTAGTGCGTTGGCATTTTCTTTGGTTGCAGCACCATCTGCTTTAGCAGCCAATGAAATATTAAAAATTGGCTTTGTTGGAGTAACCAGTGGTCCAAAAGCGGCTTGGGGAGTTTCAAACGTACGTTGTATTAGTACACGTGCTAAATGGATCAACAGCGAAGGCGGTATTAAAATAGGCAATAAAACCTACGACATTGAAGTCGTTACTTGGGATACACAAGATAACACTACACGTGCTAAAGAAGGCATGGAAAAAATGGTGCAAGAAGGTATCCGTTATGTCATTGGTCCCAATACTGATCCGACTGCGGCAGCCGTGCGTCCAGTTGCTGAAAATGATGGCGTTATGTATTTTCCATACGCATTCCCAAGAGCATTGTATTCTAAACCAGCGTCTAATGCAGTACTAGGAATGATTGCTAACTATCAGTCAGGTCCTGCCATTTACAAGTATCTAAAAGAAAATAATGGCATAAAGTCAATTGCTTTTCTTGCGGCTAACGAATCCGATGCGCTGAGTCAGCGTGAAGGCGGAGTTGCTGCAGCCAAGGTTTTGGGTTTAAACATTGTTGCGCAAGATGCTTATCAAAGTGATACACGCGATTTTTCTGCGGTTGTTACACCTATAGTCACGGAAAACCCCGATTTGATCGTTCTTTCTGGTGTTGCTGGCGGTACTGCTCCACTTATTCTGCGCTCGCTTCGTGAATTAGGCTATGAAGGGCTTGTTTCAACCGAAACAGCACAAGACGCCGATCAGCTGAAACAAGTTGGCAGTTATGCTGATGGATTCATTTCGGTTGGTGGAGCCTCTACTCCTCAACTTCGTTCTAGTATGATGGAAGAATTTATTCGTCGTTATACCGAAGATCATGGTGTTTATGACGATGAATCCAATACCAAAGTCTACGCGCTTGAGTATATTCTTGAAACATTAAAAGCCAGTCCAAAAGCAGTCAACGATATCAAGCTTTTTCAAAAGACAATGGATACTTTGGATGTTGCTAATCCTTTCATGAAAGGTAATGCAAGGCTTCGTTTTGTTGGAGATTCATCATTTGGACAAAAGCGTCAAGTTGGCGTACCATTAGTGGTTAATGAATTTCGTAATGGTAGTTTTCAAACACTTTTTGTAACCAATGTTGATTAATATTTATTAAGTCAGCGTTGAAGCGAAGGTGGCAGTAGAATTATTAACTCTACTGCCACTTTTTTTTGATTAATATTAAATAAATTTTTACAATAGTTATGGAACAAATAATCGCTAATGGGTTATTTCTTGGTGCTCAGTATGCACTGATTGCACTGGGATTAACACTTATTTTTGCATTGATGAATGTGTTAAATTTTGCGCACGGACAGATGTATGTACTTGGTGGTTATATGACCTATCTTGTTTATGAATCATTACAGTTGCCTTTTGTACTGGGTTTGTTGTTATCTGCGGTTACTTTATTGGTTGTTGGTGCATTCATAGAAAAATTCCTCTTTCGTCCCGTTATTAAAAAAAGTGAACGTGAAGAAAGCACGATGTTGCTTGCTGCTGCTTTGGCGTTCTTTTTTGATGCAGTGCTATTATTGGTATTTGGGCAAAAGCAACACGGTGTACCTAAAATTATGGAGGGTATTTTTAAAATAAGAGGAGATGACAATATTTGGTTGGCTGGTACTTTTTGTTTACTGCTGTTTATTGGTTTCATGCTGTTAGTACGTTATACTCATTTTGGGAAAATACTGACGCAAAAAATAGCACAGATTATTGCGTTATTAATCAACAAATCTGCAAAACAATGCAATGCGTTTGCTTGGTTTATGATAGGTATTATTGTTGCCGTTAGCAGTTGGTTTTTAACAAAGTTTATGTTAGGTGATAAAATATTTTTAGTGATAGCCAACGATCGCATTGCTGTTGCTGTGTTAGCCATAGTGATGATTGCATCGTTTATTTTGTTCATGCAATACACTAAAACTGGGCGTGCCATGCGTGCTTTAGCGCAAGATAAAATGGCAGCACAATTAATGGGTGTATCGATAGAGCGTTATGGAATGATGGGTTTTGCTTTTGGCTCTATGCTTGCTGGCTTGGTTGGCGGGTTATTGGTAGCCATTACAGGAATTAGTTCTGGTATTGGTGGTCCTATATCAATTAAAGCATTTTTGATGGTGATGATTGGTGGTGCTGGTGTGGTGCCGGGTGCTATTATTGGTGGTTTTATTTTAGGAATGTTAGAGTCCATTGGGCTGACAACATTAAGGCAATATGGAGATATTACCTATCTGGTTATATTTGTTGGATTAATGGTATTTTTAAGTATCCGTCCTAATGGATTAATGGGTAAACCGTGGGGCTAACAATGAATAAAAAAATCATTGTAGGTGCTGTTGTTGTTTTTTTGCTACTGGCTTTAATTGTTATACCAGGGGCTTTAATGGCTGCTGGACGCAAAGATTTATTAAGTGTATCGAGCTCAATCGCTTTGTATAGTATTATTGCTTCTGGGGTATGGCTAACATTTTATATCGGGCGTATTAATATTGGACAAGGTGCATTTGCTTTGTTGGGTGGTTACGTTTCGGCTATTTTAATAGTGCAATATGACGTATCGTTTTGGTTAAGCTTACCCATTGCTGGTTTGGTATGTGCTTTTACAAGTGTCTTTGTGGGTTTTCCTATTTTGCGCTTAAAAGGTGTTTATTTTGCAATGGTAACGCTTACACTAACCGAAGTTGGACGATTATTGGCACAAGCATTAACAATTACAGGGGGACCTAGAGGCATAACCAATATTCCTCCTCCGGGTGCGTTGGAGTTTTTTGGTATAACCATTATCCCCAATTTTGCAGAGCTAGAAAATATACGACTGGGTTATTATTATCTGGCGGTGATATTAATGATTATCTGTTTTACAGGGCTGTGGCGATTGGTTAATTCACGAATGGGTTTTCTTTGCCGTTCCTTACAACAAAATGAAGAACTTGCTTCCTCTATTGGCGTAAATATTGCTTATTTACGTATAGTGGTATATGCTATATCTTCCTTTTTGGGGGGGATAGGAGGAGCCGTGTTTGCTTCGATTGTGCAATCTATTTATCCAAACACGTTCCCAATTCAGGAATCGATTAATTATATGTTGTATTGCTTTTTGGGTGGTCTCAATTATGTATTTGGTCCTATGTTTGGTACTTTGGTGTTGTATCTTGGCTGGGATTTTTTGTTTGTTTTTGGCAGATATCAACTACTGATTTATTCTTCGGTATTAATTTTATTAATGTTGTTTTTACCGAATGGCTTACTTAGTTTAAAGATTCCGTGGAATAAAAAACAAGCATGAGTGCTATATTACAAGTGCGCGGAATTACCCGTCGTTTTGGTGGTTTGTTGGCTATTAATAACGTTAGTTTTGACGTACAAGACAAAGAAATTTTATCGGTCATTGGTCCAAATGGTGCGGGGAAATCAACACTATTTAAACTTATCTCTTCCTTTTTAAAGCCGACTTCGGGCGAAGTATTATTTAATGGTGCTCGTATTTCAGGGCTTAGTCCTCATAAAGTTGCGCGGTTGGGGGTTGTACGGACATTTCAAGAAACAACGATATTCCGTACTATGAGCGTACGCGATAATATTATTATTTCTCATCATCTGCGCGCTTGTGCAAGTTTGCCTGGTTTTTTATTAAATTCTTCAAGGGCAAAAAGCGATAACAAAGCATTTGCTAAATCTGCAGATGAAATATTAGAATTTCTTGGCTTGAGTGAGTGTCGCAACGAAATCGCGACAAATTTACCGCATGGTCATTTGCGTGCATTGGGTATTGGAATAGGTTTGGCAACCAATCCCAAAGTGTTGTTGTTAGATGAACCATTTTCTGGAATGAATCACGATGAAACAGTCAAAGCGGTAAACATGGTACGTGAAGTACGTAACCGCGGCGTAACCATTTTATTGGTAGAACATGATATGCATGCGGTAATGAAAATATCCGAACGCATCGTGGTTATTAACTTTGGTGAAAAAATTGCCGACGGCACTCCCTCAGAAATACAGCAAGATAAAAAAGTCATTGAAGCGTATTTAGGCAGTGAAGACGAAAGTATAGGACTATGACGGACACTACCCCTGATACCAATAACGCTTTATTACGTTTTGAAAATGTATCGTTGTATTACGACCATGTTCGTGCTATTCACGAGTTATCAATACATTTATTTGAAGGAGAAACGATTGCGCTCATCGGTGCCAATGGTGCAGGTAAGTCTTCCATTTTACGTGCTATTACCAATTTACGTAAAATTAGTGCTGGCAGTATATATTATGATGGTAAGCGTATTGATGGCATGGCAGCAGAAAAGATTGTCAAAGCCGGTATTATAATGGTGCCTGAAGGTCGCCACGTTTTTCCTTACATGAGCGTTCGTGATAATTTATTAATGGGTGCGTTTACTCGCAATGACAAAGAAGGCATTGCTGCTGATTTAGAAAAAATACTACAAAAATTTCCACGTCTAAAAGAACGTTGGAATCAATCAGCCAGCACCATGAGCGGTGGTGAACAACAAATGTTGGTTATTGGGCGTGCATTAATGGCGCGACCTCGTGTATTATTGTTAGATGAACCATCACTTGGTATTGCCCCAAAATTGATACAACAAATCGCCCGTTCAATTATAGAAATTAATCGTGATGATAAAGTATCGGTTATATTGGTAGAGCAAAACTCACGTATGGCAATGAAAATATCACATCGAACTTACGTATTGTCAACTGGTAGCGTTGGCATAAGTGGAAAATCTTCCGATTTACTCAATGACAGTCGTATTCAAGAATTATATTTGGGTGGCAACGTATAACTAGTAAAACTTATGAAAATTGCTTTAATTAATCCAAATTCTACCGTTGCCATGACCGACAAAGTACGTGTTGTTGCCAAGCAATATGCTGCAATTGGCACCGACATTTATGCGGCTAATCCAAGTGATACTCCTGTCAGTATAGAAGGGCATTTTGATGAAGCCATGTCAATGGCTGGATTACTGCGCGAAATTAAAAAAGCCAACGAGTGGGGAGCAGATGGCATTGTCGTTGCTTGTTTTGATGATCCCGGCTTAGCGGCTTGTCGTGAAATTAGCAACGGTCCTGTGGTTGGTTTGTGTGAAGCTGCTATGCAATTTGCATCAGTGCTGGCAACCAGTTTTTCAGTGGTGACTACGTTGCCGCGGTCGGTTCCGATAATCGAGGAATGTGCCAGACGCTATGGCATGCAAAACCGTTGCCGTAAAGTACGTGCAGCCAATTTACCAGTGTTAAGCCTAGAAGAAAACCCAGCAGCAGCACAGCAAAAAATTCTTGACGAGATTAATCGTGCTGTACGCGAAGATAACTGCGAAGCGGTGATATTGGGTTGTGCCGGTATGGCAGATTTAACCCATTATCTCAGTGAAGAATGCGGCATACCTGTTATTGATGGCGTTGTTTGTGCATTAAAATTATGTGAGGCGATAGTGGGAGCAGGACTCAAAACAAGCAAAATTAACGCCTACGCAGAACCTCGACAAAAATAATTATTAACACTCTGGCGTTGATGCATTGCTTACATGCTAAAAGCATGAGATGCAATAAACAGTCGAAAGAATTACCGCATCTAAAACTTTAACTGTCTTGTTACCGTCTTGTAACTACCTTGTAACTACCTTGTTATGGCAAGACGGTTACAAGAAAACCAGTAAAAATTAAAGAATTAAACGTTAGAGGCAACGGCTTCTAATACGCCTCCACCAAAGCTCAATTCGGTTGTTTGGTCGCCACCCGCTTCGATTTTCACCGCACAATATTTAAATTCTGGTATTTTACCAAAGGGGTCAAGTGCGGGATTGGTGAGTAAGTTAACAGCGGCTTCGTAATAACAAAACGGTATGAATACGGTTTTATTGGCGATGCTGTCATCTGCACAGACAGTAAGGGTAATATTGCCTCTACGTGAGCTAACGGTTACATTGTCGCCGGCGGCAATATCCAAACGCAGCATATCAGCTGGGTTCATGCTGACCGTAGGTGCTGGCTCTATTGCATCTAACACACGGGCTCTACGAGTCATTGCACCTGTATGCCAATGCTCTAATTCGCGTCCAGTAATAAGTACTAAGGGGTATTCATCATCAGGTAGTTCAGCGGCAGGCATAAAGCTGGCAGGAACCAGTTTGCCGCGTCCATTGGCAGTAGGAAATGTATCTTTAAAGATAATTGGATCACCAGCATCGCCTTCTTTGACACAAGGGTAGGTAACGCTGTGCTCGTTTTGCAGGCGTTCCCATGTGATTCCAGCAATACTTGGCATAGCTTGTCGCATTTCGTTAAATACGCTTGTGACGCCAGAATCCACTCCTTCGTAGTTCCAATCCAAGCCCATGCCTTTGGCAATTTGCTGAATAATCCATAAATCTTGTCTGGCATCACCGGGCATATCAAGTGCGCGCCTTCCCAACTGTACCATTCTGTCGGTATTGGTAAAGGTGCCCGTTTTTTCGGCAAAGACAGAAGCCGGTAAAACCACATCTGCCAATGCCGCTGTTTCGGTTAAAAATATATCTTGTACTACGAGCATTTCTAATGAGGCTAAGCCTTTACGGGCATGATTAGAATCAGGGTCGGACATAGCAGGATTTTCACCCATAACATACATGCCACGAATATTGCCTTCACAAGCGGCATCCATAATTTCGACAACGGTCAAGCCCGGGTTTTTTGACAATGAGGTTTCCCAGAGTGCTTCGAATCGTTGGTTTGCATCGGCATTGTCCACTCGCTTGTAGTCGGGATACATCATGGGAATTAAACCAGCGTCTGATGCACCTTGTACATTATTTTGTCCGCGTAGCGGGTGCAAGCCAGAACCGGGTCTGCCAATATTACCGGTAATGAGTGATAGGGCAATAAGACAGCGCGCGTTATCGGTGCCGTGTATATGTTGTGATACGCCCATTCCCCAAAAAATCATCGAATGGCGGCTTTTGGCGAATAAACGAGCTGCTTCACGAATAGCATCTGGTTTGATACCACAGATTTCTGACATCGATTCGGGGGTGCAGTATTTAACTTGTTCACAAATCGCTTCAAAATTCTCAATACGATTACGAATAAAGTCATCATCGGTTAGCCCTTCATCGATAATAACGTGCAATATGCCATTAAGCAAAGCGACATCGGAATCAGGCTTCATGTTTAAATACAAATGAGCATGTTTCGCGAGCTGTGAATGGCGTGGATCAGCAACAATAATTTTGGTGCCATTTTCGGCGGCGTTTTTCATGAATGTCGCTGCCACAGGGTGGTTTACAGTGGGGTTTGCGCCGATAATAAAAGCCACTTCAGCGTGTGCTACATCGGACACTTGGTTAGAAACAGCCCCCGATCCTATACCTTCTAGCAGAGCAGCCACAGAAGACGCATGACATAAACGTGTGCAATGGTCAACATTATTGGTGCGAAAACCAGTGCGTATTAATTTTTGAAACAAATAGGCTTCTTCGTTACTGCCTTTGGCAGAGCCAAAACCAGCCAATGCATCGCCGCTATGTTCGTCGCGGATAGTACACAAAGCACTGGAGGCTTTGTCCAATGCTTCTTGCCATGTGGCAGTGCGAAATACTTTTTGCCAATCGGCAGGGTCAAGCGGTGTGTTAATAGATTTAGGGGCATCATCACGGCGAATAAGTGGCGTGGTTAAGCGGTGGGCATGGTGTGCGTAATCGCCGCCAAAACGCCCCTTAACGCACAAACGTTCGTGGTTGGCAGGACCATCACGCCCTTCAATATAATGTAAATGATTGTCTTTTACGTGATACGTTACTTGACAACCGACACCACAATAAGGACACAGAGAATCAACTGATTTATCTGGGGCTTCTAATAGAACCTCAGCAATAGGTGCCAATGCGCCTGTTGGGCAGGCTTGCACGCATTCGCCACAAGCGACACAAGTGCTACTACCCATGGCATCGTCAAAATCAAACACAATGCGAGCATTTTTTCCACGGTCGGCGTAGCCAATGACATTATTAACCTGCTCATCTCGACAGGCACGAACGCAACGCGTGCATTGAATACAGGAATCTAAATTAACCGACATCGCAGGGTGAGAGAAATCTGGCATTGGTTGAGTACGACCATGAAATCGAGGTGTACCAACATTCATTTTATCGACCCAATGATTAAGTTCAGAATCGCGATGTCTTGCGGTCTCGGGCATATCCGATGTTAGTAATTCTAAAATCATCTTTTGTGAATGTTGTGCGCGGTCAGAATTCGATGAAACAGTCATTCCTTCTTTGGGATAGCGACAACAAGAAGGCGCTAATACTCTCTCGCCATCAATTTCGACCATACAGGCACGGCAATTACCGGCGGCTTCGTAGCCATCTTTGTAGCATAGATACGGAATATCAACACCGTATCGCTTTGCTGTTTGTAAAATTGTTTCGTCTTCGTAACCAATAACGGGTTGATTGTTTAATTCAAATTCAACGGGATTGGTAACGGGTTTTAATACGGTTTTTGCCATGTGATTATTCCTAATAAAAAACTCAATAGTTAATCTCGTAATTTTACCAACTATAGACGTATTTAATGCCGACAACATTGTTATTATAGAATATTATAAGAGTCTTTTTTATTGGCAATAAAAAGATTGAGGCTGGACTTGGCACAAGATTTAAAGTGTAAAGAAGGACATTTTATGTTTACATACAGGGTGCTGGTTGATATACTATCAGGTTTACTGGTTATGAAAACACTTCGTCAATTATTATTAGTCTTACTGTTGGTGCCATGCGTTGCTATGGCAGCGGAATCTATGAATTCTATTGTGGCAGTAGTGGGGGATGAGGTTATTACCGAATTGGACATTCAGCAAGAAAAAGAGTATTTAGAACAACAAGGTATTAATGTCGATAATTTCCAAGCTTTTGATAATTTGGTTAAACGTAATTTACAAGTAAATAAAGCCAGACTATATAATTTTGATATTGATGTTGAACAGCGTATTTCTGAAGTCAGATACGATATTGAAAATACACTTGGACAAGAATTTACCAATGACGAAGAGTTTGTTGAATTTTTAACCATAAACTACAATAAAAATTACGATCAATTACGATTAGAACTTGAAGAAGAAATGTTAATGCAATTACTTTTTCAAACAGAGGTATTGCCTAGAATAAAAATTACAGATGATGAAATTGAAGAATTTTTAAAATCAGAAACTGAGGCAGGTGTTGAACAACGTTACCACTTAGAGCATTTATCGTTTGATAAAAAAGACGACTCTATAACAGACGCCGAAATTGAAAAATTTGCTTCGTCACTACAGCCATTTTTAAAAAACCAACCATGGCAAACGGACGCACAAAAACATTCGACCGATAAAATTGAAATAATCATGAATGATTTGGGTGTACGTAATCTAGAGCAACTGCCGGATGTCTTTGTTGCTGCTGCACGTAATCTTACGGTTGGCGGTATTAGTGATGTTATTAAAATCAATAATGGGTACCATTTACTAAAACTAATCAGTAGCCAAGGTGGTGAATTACGTTCATCTATTAATAGGTTCCATGTCAGTCATATTTTTCTTACTCCACAAGACAAAGAACTATCTAAAAAATTAGTAAAATCCATTAAAGATGGCGAAATAGATTTTGCTGATGCCGTAAAAAAATACTCTACCGATGAAAGCAGTGTTGAAAAAAAAGGTAGTTTGGGTTGGTTTTTACTAGAAGATTTACCAGAATATTTAAGCAATGTGGTTTTTCCTATGCAAGAAGGTGATATCAGCGATACCGTCGAATCACCCTATGGGTTACATATTTTAAAACTCGAAAAAAAAGAAACATCCGATCTGGACATTGCGAGTATGCGTCGAAAGGCGATTGTTGTATTACGTGAACGCAACGCCATTGATGAGCGTGATACGTGGGTTGAAGAGCTACGAAACAGTACACATATACTGATTTTAGATCCATCCTATCTATAATAAGGATTGATGAAACCAATAGTCATTACCGCCGGTGAACCCGCTGGTGTGGGTGTTGATCTATCAGTCATTGCATTAAACAACAAACAATATCAAAATCCCATTGTTGTTATGGGCGATAGAGATATTTTAGAACACCGAGCACAATTACGTGGTTTGTCATTTGACTTTGCTGATTACGAAGATTCCCCTCAAGCCCAGCGTTCTATTTGGCATTTTCCTGCCAAATCAGCAACAGTCGGTAAATTACAAACTGAAAATGCAGAACATGTACTAAACTTATTACGTGTTGCCACCGAGCAATGTTTAAAAGGTGATTTTGCAGCAATGGTAACCGCCCCTATTTGCAAAGAAACAATACTAGCCAGTGGCGTTGCTTTTAGTGGACAAACCGAATACATCGCCGATATAGCGGGCATAACAACGCCAGTTATGTTATTGGCTGGTCCACGTTTACGTGTTGCTTTGGCAACAACACACTTACCGCTAAAAGAAGTCGCTCGTCATATTACGCAAAAACGTATTGCACAAGTGTTGCGTGTTTTAAACAAAGGGTTGATAAAATTATATGGATTAACACAACCTAAAATTGTTGTTTGCGGTTTAAACCCACATGCCGGCGAGGGTGGTTATATGGGCACCGAAGAAGTTGAGCACATTGCCCCTGCTATCTTACAAGTACAAAATGAAGGTATTTGCGCGCGAGGTCCTTATTCGGCAGATACCATAATCGCTGATGCACTAATACCCAATGCCGATTGTGTATTGGCTATGTACCACGATCAAGGTTTGCCATCGGTTAAGCTATTGGACTTTTATGAAACCGTTAACGTAACGATTGGCTTGCCTTTTATTCGTGTATCTCCCGACCATGGAGTTGCCATAGACAAAGTAGGCAGTGTTGATCTACGCTTTGACAGCATGAACGCCGCCATTAATATGGCAATAGATGCCAATGCGTCGTAAACGTTTTGGTCAGAATTTTTTGCATGACAGCACCGTTATTAACCGTATCATTGATGAGATTAATCCGACTGCTGATGATTTTATTGTCGAAATCGGTCCGGGTGAAGGTGTATTAACAGCAGGACTCATAGAATCCAATGCCCGCGTATTAGCGATAGAGATAGACAGAGATTTAACCCCACGCTTACAATCACGCTTTGGCTCACGCTTAGAAATCATCAATGCCGATGTGCTTAAAACCGATTGGAATTCTTGGCTACAACCCTCCACCCGCCTTGTCGGCAATTTGCCTTACAACATATCCACGCCGTTATTACTGAAATTTTGTCAGCACACCACACAGCTGCAAGACATCACAGTGATGATGCAAAAAGAAGTCGGTGAGCGTTTGGTAGCAGATTGTGGCAGTAATAATTACGGTCGATTAACAATCAGTGTTGACTTGGCTTATCAGACTTCTACTTTGTTTAACGTACCACCATCGGCATTTTCGCCACCGCCTAAGGTTCAATCATCTATTTTGCGTTTATTACCACATAATTACCAACGTCAACCCCCCAAGCATTTTAATGATATTGTTAATAAATCTTTTCAACAACGCCGTAAGACAGTGCAAAACGCCTTGTCTGATTGGGCAATCGACTGGCAGCACATTGGCATTGACCCGAGTAAACGCCCTGCGGAATTAACCATTGATGACTACATTGCGATTGCTAATTCTTGCCAATCATGATGCTAAGTAACCCCAACGCCATAGCACTCACAATTTACCCCCATTTTGTTAATAGTGAAATCGGGGTAAAATACAGGCATGATAATATATTTACATGGATGGAATAGTTCGGCTTTGTCAACCAAAGCACGACAAACCGTTGAGTACTGTGCCGAGCGTAATATTGAATGCATTGCCCCTACATTAAGCACCTCTACATCAGTCGCCATACAACAGGTTTTGGACATCTTAAAAAAACATCCCAACGAACAGCACACACTCGTTGGCAGCTCAATGGGAGGCTATTACACAACATGGCTGTGTGAAAACAACACTACTTTGCGAGGAGTGCTTATTAACCCTGCCGTAAAACTGGCAGAAAAACTAGCCGCTTACGAAAACACTGAACAAAAAAATTATCATAGCGATGAAACATACCTATTTACCACCCAACATTTAGACGAAATGCGGGCGTTGGAAATCCCCACAATCACCCATCCCCATCGATATTTATTAATGGTGCAAAAAGGCGATGAACTTTTAGATTATCGCGAAGCGGTTAATTACTACGCCGATGCACAACATATTATTGAAGATGGCGGCGACCACATGTTTTGCGGCTATGAAAAACATTTACAAACCATTATCGACTTTACTACAACATCTTAAAAAAACAATGTCTGAACTATTATCATGTCGTGCGCTTGTTGTGGCAGGAGGCAAAGGTTTGCGTTATGGCAGCTGTAAGCAGTTTTCTTTATTGCTCAATAAACCAGTGTTGTGGCATAGCGTGTCCTCACTTTATAATTGCAAAAAAATAAAAGACATCACTGTCGTTGTTAGTCATGAAAACAAAGCCATAGCAACCGACATTACCGCCGAATTTAATGCACGAATAATTGATGTTGCCGGTAGCACTCGCGAACAAACGGTTAAAAACAGCTTGGACTATTTTGCCGATGATGAATGGGTATTGGTACACGATGCCGTGCGTCCTTGTCTAACGCAAACACTCATTAACCGCCTACTTGCCGCAGTCGGAAAAGACGGTGCATTATTAGCAATACCTGTATCCGATGCTTTAAAATGTGTGGTAAAAATGAACGCAATCGGGCATATTGACCGCAGCGATATATGGATGGCACAAACGCCGCAGGTTTTTCCTGTTGACCGTTTAAAAAAAGCACTATTGGCACACACCGACGTCGCCGACGAAGCCGAAGCAATGACACGTTCTAATTACCAACCTCAAATCGTTATGGGTGACAAGCACAATATTAAAATCACCTATCCTGATGATTTAAAATTAGCAACCACTTTTTTACAAAGATAAAATTATGTTAAGAATAGGTTGTGGTTTTGATGTTCATGCATTTGCAGATGATAGAGACCTTATCATCGGTGGCGTACATGTACCTTATACAAAAGGCTTGGCAGGGCATTCTGATGCGGATGTCCTAACCCACGCAATATGCGATGCACTATTGGGGGCAGCAGGTATGCCCGATATTGGGGTGCTGTTTCCTGATACCGACGATCATTATAAAAATGCCGATAGCCTACAATTATTAAAACAAGTAATGCAAAAGATAACAACAAACGGAGGGCAACTAATGAATATCGACTCGACCCTTGCCATGCAAGCCCCTAAAATAGCCAGCCATACTCCTTTAATGCGTGAACGCCTAGCACAAGCATTATCGGTATCCGTTAACCAAGTCAACATAAAAGCCACCACCACCGAAAAACTAGGATTCGTTGGTCGCGAAGAAGGCGTTGCCGCTTATGCGGTTGCGTTATTGGATATTTAAACAATGGACTCGCTCAATTTATTAAAACAGCTCATCGCTTGCCCTTCAATCACACCCAAATCAGCAGGCAGTTTGGCACTGATAGAAGGCATATTAGCCGATGTCGGATTTACAACCACCTATATGCCAAGCGGTGATGTCGAAAACTTATGGGCGTATAAAGGTCAGCAAACCAAGCTATTATTTGCAGGGCATGTTGATGTCGTACCAGTTGGCGACATAGCGCAATGGAAAACAGACCCATTTACCTCCGTTGAAAAAGAAGGTCATCTTTATGGGCGTGGTGCGGCAGACATGAAATCAGGCGTTGCTGCATTTGTTGCCGCTGTTGTCAATCAGCCAAACGACGGTTTGGGCGTATTTTTAACCTCTGACGAAGAAGGTGCTGCCATTGACGGCACGAAACACTTTGTGAAATGGTGGCAATCCCAACAAAAAAACAACATACCTTATGTATTAATTGGCGAACCGACATCGGGCAAATTATTTGGTGACACCATAAAAATAGGCAGACGTGGATCACTGACTGCTGCTATCACCATTCAGGGCAAGCAAGAGCACGTCGCCTATGCCCATTATCGCAATAACTCTGCCACCATGCTAATCGAGGCATTATTGGCGTTACAAAATCAATTTCGTACCAATGCCGACAAACAAGAACAAGGCATCGTTAACACCACCTTTCAGATTGTCGAGCTAAACGCCGGGCTAGGCGTTAGCAATGTTACACCGCCCACCGCCAGTGCAACCATTAACTACCGCCACGCACTAGACAACACCAGTGAACAGCTGATATACGACACCGAAAAAACCCTACAAAGCATTGCCCCCAACCAATGGCGGTGCAAATGGACAATTAGTGCCGAACCTTATAAAATAAGTGAGCAAGGACATTTAATTCAAACACTACAAACCCAACTAAGCAAACAACTCGGTAGAACCGCCGAATTAAGTATGAGCGGTGGTGTATCAGACGGACGTTTTTTACGTGAAATCAGCGATGAATTAATCGAATTTGGCGTATTAAACCAATCCATTCACGCGCCTAACGAAAACGTCAACAGTGCCGATGTTTTGCAACTGCAAAAACTATACGAATCGCTAATACAATGCATTTAGACATGCGTGCTTCACCAACGTTGCTATTAAACAGCGGCGCAATGGTACAAGAATTTGAGTGGATAGAACCCGAAAACATATTTTCATTATTCGCCAATCAACCCTTTTCCCTATGGCTAGACAGTGCCGATAAAGCCCACCGAGACTCGCGTTACTCTTACATTGTAGCAACCCCCTACCAACAATTAATAGCCACCACCATCGCCGAAGCAAACAGGCACTTAGCCACAATAAAAAAACAATTGGCATTGGGCAAAAATTTATGGGACGACTTACCCAGCCCATGGCGACATCAGTTACCCCCATTTAAAGGCGGCGTTGCCGGCGTATTTTCGTATGACTTAGGGCGTGCTTTTGAAACCCTACCCGAACCGCAACTGCCTTTTGCCATTGACGACCAAAACCTACCACTAATAAATGTCGGCTTGTACGACAGTGTATTGGCATTTGATCATCACACTCAATGCGCCTTTATTATTGCCAGTGGTCGCCCCGATGAAACCATTGAAGAACGTCAAAAAACCGCCCGCGAGCAAATCGAAAAATGGAGTATGCACCTTAGCCAATGCCCTAAAACACTCCCACCACCACCCGCTAGCCAAGCCCATTTTATCGATGCCAATTTTTCTAGAGAACGCTACTGCGAAAACGTACAAAGTATAATTCATCACATACTAGACGGTGATATATTTCAGGCAAACCTCACTCAACGATTCTCTTTCTCACTAGACAATGCCGACAGTAAATTTAATTTTTATCGCCGACTACGCCGATGCAATGCCGCCCCTTATGCTGCATTTGGGCAATACGGTGATTGGGCAATTGCCTCTGCATCACCCGAACGATTTTTATATTTAAACAATCAAACCGTCAGCACCAAACCCATTAAAGGCACCGCCCCTCGTTCATCAGTCGCCGACACAGATGCCCAGTTAGCCGCTGGCTTATTATTAAGCGAAAAAGACAGAGCCGAAAATATAATGATAGTTGATTTGCAACGCAACGACCTCGCTCGCGTATGCTACGACAATTCAATCACTGTCCCCGACCTTTGCATACTAGAAAGCTTCTCAAAAGTACATCATTTGGTATCTCGCGTAAACGGGCAGCTACGCCCCAACATCGATGCTGTCGATCTACTCTGTGCTTGCTTTCCCGGAGGCTCTATTACAGGAGCACCCAAAATAAGAGCAATGGAAATCATCGCCCAATACGAACCAACGCTAAGAAGCTTTTATTGTGGCAGTATAGGTTATATTGGCTTTGATGGCACAATGGACATTAACATAGCCATACGCACGGCAATCTGTCAAAACAACATTACATTTCAAGTTGGCGGTGGTATAACTGCCAACAGTGAACCCAACAAAGAATATCAAGAAACACTCTACAAAGCCATTGGCATGTTACTTGCCTTAGGTTGGGAAGTAGAAGACTTTGAAAACGAAGTAGCCCGCCGCCTACCATAAAAAAAACCATAAAAAACCATGATACTAATCATTGACAATTATGACAGTTTTGTACACACCTTAGCGCGTTATGTCGGTATGTTAGGCAGGCAACGCTTATTGGTACGCAACGACAAAATCACCATCGACCAAGTCTTACAACACCAACCCGAAGCCATCATACTATCACCCGGACCGGGCAAATGCGAAGACGCAGGAATATGCATAGAACTCATTCGGGCAGTCGGCAACCGCATACCATTATTTGGAGTATGCCTTGGTCATCAAGCCATCGTCTATGCCTACGGTGGCACCATCGAACGAGCCGCACCCATGCACGGGCAAAGCTGCCAAATAACACACAACGGCAAAGGTATCTTTGCGGGAATAACCCACCCCATGCAAGCAGGTCGTTATCACTCACTATGTGCCATCAGCCTATCCGATCAACTCGAAACGCAAGCCCGCAGTGAAAAAGGCGACATCATGGCAGTAAAACACAAGCAACACCCCGTATGGGGTGTGCAAATACACCCTGAATCCATACTCACACCAGAAGGCGACCACCTAATCAACAACTTTTTAAACCTAGCCGACGCCTTTAACGCCAGCAATGCTCTGGCTAAATAATCAGCTATTACCCAGCGAAGCCAACGCCATAACCGCAAATGATCGCGGCTTATTATTAGGCGAAGGCGTATTTGACACCCTATTAATTAACAATACTGAACCGCAAGATTGGGATTTACACCTAACACGCTTATACACCGCCGCCGCTTACTTTGGCATTGCCACCGCCTACACCCCCACTGCACTACGTCATGCCCTAGACGACCTATTAAAACACCACACCGCCACCACCGCTGTATTACGCATAACCGCTACCAGTGGTGGCGGTGGACGCGGCTTAATAGCACCCAATGCAGCAAGCCCCACATGGTTAATGCAACTATCGCCAAAACCAGCGACAAAAGCACCACTATCATTAATAGACAGCCCGATAATACGAAACGAAACATCACCCCTATCATATTACAAAACCACCAATTACCTCGATGCAATCACAGTCCATAAAAAAGCCGTAGCACAAGGTGCGAGCGATGGCATACTATACAACACAAAACAGCATATAACATGTTGCAGCAATGCCAATATATACATCGGTAAA
Organism: Gammaproteobacteria bacterium; assembly: GCA_965243565.1. Lineage (GTDB taxonomy): Bacteria > Pseudomonadota > Gammaproteobacteria > Tethybacterales > Persebacteraceae > CBDEVH01. The sequence goes on along the minus strand of OZ251571.1, from coordinate 1,026,237 downwards.
GACAACCGCATTTACACCCCACCCATCAGCGATGGCGTATTAGCAGGTATAACACGGCAAAAACTACTAGCCAATAAAAAGCTAAACATCACCGAAAAATCATTAACCAAACAAGACATAGACACCGCCGACTATATATTTATCAGCAACAGCGTTGCTGGCATCACCCCCATTACAACGATAAACGGCATTGCCAAAGACCCAACAACACGACAAAACGAGGCAAACAAAAAAGAGCAGACTACATACTCTATTACAAACCCAATATGCCCATTGCAATCATTGAAGCAAAAAACAACACACACTCAATGAATGCAGGCATACAGCAAGCGTTAAGTTACGCAGAAATTTTAGACATTCCATCTGTCTATAGCAGCAATGGTGATGGCTTTTATGAACACGACCGCACCGCAAGCGATGGAAAAATAGAAAAAGAACTCACCCTTGAACAATTTCCCTCACCGCAAACACTCTGGGAACGCTACAAAAAATACAAAGGCATTGCAACCGCAGAACAAGAACGCATAGCAACACAAGGCTATTTCTTTGACGGAAGCGGTAGAACACCACGCTATTATCAACAAATAGCCATCAACCGCACAGTAGAAGCCATTGCCAAAGGACAAAATAGAATCCTACTTACAATGGCGACAGGCACCGGAAAAACCTATACCGCCTTTCAAATCATTCACCGACTATGGAAAAGCCAAACCAAAAAACGCATTTTATTTTTAGCAGACAGAAACGCCTTAATAGACCAAACTAGGCGAGGTGACTTTCGTCACTTCAAAGATAATATGACCGTCATAAAGCAAAAGAACATAGACACCGCCTACGAAATCTATCTTGCTTTATATCAAGGCTTAACCAGCTATGACGAAGACAAAGATGCCTATCGTGAATTCAGTCAAGGTTTTTTTGATTTAATCATCATAGACGAATGCCATAGAGGCAGTGCAGCCGAAGACAGTGCATGGCGAGAAATTTTAGAATACTTTAGCAGTGCCACACAAATTGGCTTAACCGCTACGCCTAAAGAAACCAAAGACGTCTCTAGCAGCGACTATTTCGGCGACTCTCTTTATACCTATTCTCTTAAACAAGGCATTCAAGATGGCTTTTTAGCCCCTTATAAAGTCTTGCGAGTAGGTTTAAATGTTGACTTAGAAGGCTGGCGACCCGAACACGGGCAAAAAGATAAATATGGACAACCGATAGAAGACCGCCCTTACAACAGCAAAGACTATGATAAAAATTTAGTCATTGATGAACGCGTAACCGCTGTTGCAAAAAGAGTAACCGAATATCTAAAAAAGACCAACCCATTTGATAAAACCATAATCTTTTGTGTAGATATTGACCACGCCGCACGTATGAGAGCCGCAATAGCCAACGAAAACAGTGAATTAGTTAAACAAAATCATAAATACGTTATGCAAATTACAGGAGACAATGACGAAGGAAAAATGGAAATAGACAACTTCATCAATCCCGAAGAAAAATACCCAGTCATTGCCACCACCTCAAAACTTATGACAACCGGTATAGACGCACAAACCTGCAAGTTAATTGTTTTGGACAGCAACATCAACTCTATGACCGAATTTAAACAAATTATTGGGCGTGGCACAAGAATCAATGAAGAATACAATAAAACCTTCTTCACCATTATGGACTTTCGCAACGTAACCAATCTATTTGCCGACCCTGATTTTGACGGCGACCCCGTTAAAATAGTAGAAGTAGATGCAGACGATGAAATAGAACCACCCGAAGAAGAAAGGGAAGGGCAGTCGGATCCTGACGGAATAGGAGGAGTAGGAGGAGTAGGCGGCGGCGAAATCGTCAATGAACCATTAAGAAAATACTATGTTGACGGCGTTAACGTTACCATGTTGAATGAACGCATTCAGTATTTAGACAGCAATGGCAATTTAATTACCAGTAGTTTAAAAGACTACACCAAACAAAAAATTTGTGAAAAGTATCAATCGCTCGATGATTTTATCAATACATGGGAGCAAGCAGATAAAAAGCAGGCGATTATTGACGAACTAACCGAACAAGGCATTATTATAGAAAACCTCAAAACAGCGATTAGCGAACAAATGGACATATTCGATTTAATTTGTCACATAGCCTATGACCAACCCGCGCTCACCAGAGCCGAAAGAGTCAACAACGTTAAAAAGCGCGATTACTTTACAAAGTACGGTAACCAAGCCCGCAAGGTATTAGAAGCACTATTAGATAAATACGCCGACGAAGGCATTGAAAACATTGAAAATATAAAAATACTCACCGTAAACCCGCTGGCTGAATTTGGTTCACCAATGGAAATTCTCGAGATATTTGGGGGTAAAATACAATATCAACAAGCATTGGCTGGGTTGGAAAATGAAATTTATAGGGCAGCGTAGGAGAAAGAATCATGACAATCAAATTATTTTATAGTTATTCACATAAAGATATGGATTTCAAGGAAGAGATGGAAAAATCTCTTTCTTTGTTAAAGCAAGATGGGTTAACTGAATGGAGCGACGCTCATATTTTAGCTGGTCAGAATATTAGCGAGAAGATAAAAGAAAATATAGACAGTTCAGACATAATCGTTTTTTTATTTAGCTCTGATTTTATAAATTCCAATGAATGTAAAAAAGAATGGGATAGAGTAAAAGAATCAGGAAATAATCAAATTAGAATTCCCATAATTGTACGAGAATGCTCTTGGAAAAATTATAGCGATGCCAAAGAATTACTATGTTTACCTAACGATGCTATTCCTATTTCTGAGATAGGTGTAGATAAGGGCTTTCATCAAGTTTATCTAGAATTAAAGAATGTCATAGAAGAATTAAAAAATGATTTTACTGTACGTGAAAATGTTTTTGAAGAATTTCAAAAAACTGATTTTATTTCTGATAATAGCATTGATTTAAGGGAAAGTTTTGTTTTTCCAACCTTAGTAAAATATGAATCTACCATTAACATAGACACAACAATTGAAACTAAAATCAAAGATGCACAACAATTACTTCAAAATAAATTGCTGATTATCCATGGGGAAGAAAGAAGTGGCAAGACAATACTCAGCAGACATGTTTTTTTTCATTTATTGGATAACGAACAATCTGTATTATTTATTAATTTAAAAGACATTGAACGGAAAGTACCAAATGAAAAATTATTTAAAGATGAGTATGAAAAACAATTCAAAGGTGATTTTTCGCGATGGTCAAATCAATACCACAAAACTATAATTTTTGATGACCTTACACAAAACTCTTTACGGCATGTACTCTTTGCGCAAGAATATTTTGATAATATTATTGTTTTTACAACTGATATTTTATTCCAATCTTATTTTCATGATGAAGAGGGGATAATTAATTTTACAGAAATAGAAATCAAATTTCTATCTCATGTTTCACAAGAAACTTTAATACGAAAAAGGTTGAAATTATTACAGCAGAGTAGTCCAAATAGCGATGTTCAAGTTGACCACATAGAAAATAAAATAAACGAAATTATAATTAAAAATGGAATAGTCCCTAGATACCCTTTCTATATATTATCTATTTTACAAACTCACGAAGATTTTATGCCTTCTAATTTAGAAATAAGCTCTTATGGAAATTGTTATTACGTATTAATAGTTGCTAATCTTATTAAGTCTGGAATTGATAAAAAAGACGCCGCACTAGATTCATGTTTTAATTTCTGTGAAGAGTTAGCATATAAAAAATATTTAGCAAAAAAAGAGAAAAAAGCATTTAATTTTTTAATATTCTATGAAGAATACAATGAAAAATATCTATTAAGTAATAGTATATTTAATAGATTGAAAGATGAAGCTTATGGTTTATTCAACGAAGTAGGTTATTTTAAAAATAAATATATGTATTATTTCTTTTTAGGTAAATATTTTTCTAAAAATACAAAAGATAGTAAAAAAATACTAGATGAAATATTAGAAAAAAGCTATATAGAATCTAATAGTTTGATATTATTATTTTTATTGCATCACTTAAAAGACGATGAATTAATAGAGCATATCTTACTACACACAATGTGCCTTTTTGATGATATTGATGATACAGAACCAGTAAAACTTTATAAAAATGAAACCAAAGTTCTAGAGTCGGTGCTCAAAAAAATAAAGACCAATGTTTTAGAAAATAATGTTGTACAAGAGAGAACAATAGTGCGAGAGAAAAGAGATATGACAGAATCTATAAATGCAAAATCTGATGAAATCGATGAAGAAGACAATCCTGAATTTATTAATGATATTTATAAAGTGCTCAAAAATAACAAACTACTTGGGCAAATATTGAGAAATAAATCTGGAAGTTTGAAGAGAGAACAACTCTCAGAAATAATTACAACCATATCGAATAGTGGACTGCGTTTAGCTGGGTTACTTTTAGATGAGAATGAAATTAATAAAACGGCAGATTACTTACACATGAAACACGAAACAAATCCGAATAATCAAGTAGTACTCACTTCGGATGATATAAAAAAACAGCTAACTGCAGTAGTTTTTTTATGGGTGATAAGCAATATTGAGCAAATAGTTCAACAGCTAAATATTCCAGATTTATCAAGATTTATAGTAGATGAAATATCTAAGATAGACACACCAGCATATGATCTTATTGGATATTTTGTTAGGCTTGATAGCACAACGAATTTAGATAAAACAATCGCAAACGAATTAAAAAAATTATTTAAAAAACATGATGATAAATTTATTAAAAAAATTTTATCCCATAGAACACAATGGTATTTAAATACACATAAAATTAATGCTAGCACAGAGCAAAAAATATACTCTACATTGGGGTTTAAGTACAAGCCAAAACTAAGAGATAAAAATTAGAACTTGTTCAAAGTAATTACATTATAATTACGTCAATCTATTAAAAAAATCTATTCACTATGGCTACATTAATTCAAATTGGTAATTCAAAAGGGGTACGCATACCTAAGGCACTTATTGAGAAAGCAAAATTGGCAAATGTTGAAATTGCGTTGGAAGTCGTGCCGCAAGGTTTATTACTACATCCTATTGTGGTTAAACCACGCCAAAATTGGGAATTTCAAATTCAAGAAGCACAATCGCAGTATGACTCTAAAACCGATGACGGTTTATTGACAGAACAGCTAAACCACAATGACGATATAGACGATTGGCAATGGTAGTTAATACTAGCTTTCAGCGTTTTTCCATTTGTTTAGTAACACTCAATCCTGTTGTCGGTAGCGAAGTTTCCAAGACAAGACCCTGTGTTATTATCTCTCCCGATGAAATGAATCGCCATTTGCGTACTGTCATTATTGCACCTATGACCACTAAAGGCTTTGCCTATCCAAGTAGAGTGCCTATTCAGTTTAAAGACAAAAAAGGCTGGGTATTATTAGACCAAATAAGAACAGTGGACAAACAACGCATTACCAAAGCAGTCGGCACACTCAAACGCAACGAAACAAAATCTGTTTGTGCTTTACTACAAGAAATGTTTGTTTTTTAACCCATGACCAATATTAGTGGCATCGTAAAATCTGCCCGCAATATCATGCGGCAGGATGTTGGTACGGGCAGTGATGAATTGCGTATTCTACAACTCGGTTGGATGTTGTTTTTAAAGATATTTAGCGATAAAGACAAAGAGCTGGAAATTACCCAAAGTAATTACACTTCACCAATCCCCGAAGAATTGCATTGGGCTAAGTGGGCAGCAGACAATGAAGGCATGACGGGGGATGAACTGCTAAAATTTGTCGACCAAAAGTTATTCCCCACGCTGTCCAATATAGATTTATCCAACGGTAATAAACGCGCTTTATTGGTGCATGAGGTATTTGCCAATAACTACAACTATATGAAGACGGGCATTCATCTTCGTCAAGTCATCAACAAGCTAAACGAGATTGATTTTAACAACAGTAAAGACAAACATCTATTTGGTCAGATTTACGAAACTTTTTTAGGCGAACTACAAAGTGCAGGCACTCTCGGTGAGTTTTACACCCCTAGAGCCATTACCGAATTACTAACGGAGCTCATTAACCCCCAACACGGTGAAAAGGTACTAGACCCGGCTTGTGGTACAGGTGGTTTTTTAACAGCCGTTATAGAACATCTTAAAATTGACGCTAATGATGTTACTAAACGCACCGCCATTGGTGAAAATGTGAGCGGTTGGGAATACAAACCGCTGCCTTATTTATTGGGTAATACCAATCTAATTTTGCATGATATTGATCTACCGAGTATCCGCTATGGTGATTCGCTAGCAAAACCGTTAACTGAATACAGCCAAAAAGATCGCGTTGATGTTATTTTGGCTAATCCGCCGTTTGGGGGAGTGGTTTCTAATAACAATGAAAATAATTTTCCGCAAACCTATCGCACCAAAGAATCGGCAGACTTGTTTTTAATTCTAATGATTCACCTGCTAAAAAAGGAAGGTCGGGCAGCGATTGTCTTACCCGATGGCTCGTTAACGGGTGATGGCGTAAAAGAACGTATTCGCCAGAAACTACTAGAAGATTGTAATCTACACACGATTATTCGCCTGCCTAATTCTGTTTTTCAACCCTATGCTAGTGTTGCTACTAATCTGCTGTTTTTTACCAAAGGTGAGCCAACCAAAAACATTTGGTATTATGAACACAAACTACCCGAGGGTTATAAGGCGTATTCAAAAACCAAGCCGATACAGTTGTCGGAATTTGAACCGCTTAAAAAATGGTGGAACAAGCGAGAAGAAAGTGAACAAGCATGGAAAGTAGATATAAAGACTATTCAAGCCAACGGCTTTAACCTCGACATTAAAAATCCACACCAACCCGAAGCAGAGAAACAATATAACAGTGGTGAATTGCTGGATAAATTGCACCAATCTTTTGTTAAAGGCGATGAGATTTTGGGGCAGTTACGCAAGGAGTTGGGGTAATGGCAGCTTTTGGTGATGCAATTTTGAGCGTGGAAAAAAGCAACTACATTGAGTGAATTCAAGACGATGATGAATATCGAATAGCTGGCGTTCAAAGTTATGGAAAAGGAATTGTAATTAGAAAAACAGTAAAGGGTTCTGAACTTACAATGAAAAAATACCAAGTTATTAAGAAAAATCACCTAATGTGGTGCAAGGTTGATAGCAAAAAATGGAACTTTTGGTCTTACTCATGACGTACATGTTGGTGCTTTAGCGTCTACAAACATGGTTCTAGCGAAGATACAGGAAGATAAATTTATACCTCAATGGATTATTGAAACTCTATTTCAATTAAAATCTGAAATTTTATGAATGGATTACAAAGCATATTCATCGGGAAGTACAAATAGAAAATATTTAACTCCAAAAGAACTGATACGATAAAAGTAGAGATTCCTAATTTATCAAAAATAGAAGAAAAAATTGTTCCAAATATTTTAAAAATAGTTGAAACAGAATTCATGCAGAATTAAAAACCGAACTAACACAATCAACAAACCCTGCTAAAAAAACTGCGTCAGCAAATATTACAAGAAGCCATCGAGGGCAAACTCACTGCCGACTGGCGTAAACACAATCCCAATACCGAACCTGCTAGCGAATTACTAAAACGCATACAGGTAGAAAAAGTCAAACTGATTAAAGATAAAAAAATAAAACCACAAAAACCATTACCCCAGATTAGCGAAAAAGAAAAACCGTTTCCATTGCCCGAAGGGTGGGAGTGGTGTCGGTTGGGGGATATTTCTAATTATGGTAACAATTTACATATTGTACCAAATCAAATTGCCTCTAATACATGGGTGCTAGACCTTGAAGATATAGAAAAAAGCACTTCAAAATTACTTTATAAAGCGACCCAAGCGGAACGAAAGACTACCTCAAATAAGAATATTTTTTTAAAAAACGATTTGCTTTACGGTAAATTACGACCATATTTAGATAAGGTATTTATCGCTGACGACGATGGAGTATGTACAACTGAAATAATGGCTGTCCGATTTTTAGGAAATATCAATCCATGGTTTATACGAATATCAATGAAAAGTTATTATTTTTTAAGTTATGTTAACACGCAAGTTTCAGGCATGAGAATGCCAAGATTAAAAACAGATAGTGGAAAAAATTCGCTTATCCCTCTCCCACCACTCGCAGAACAAAAAGCCATCGTCTCCAAAGTAGAAAAAATGCTTGCTTTGTGCGACCAATTAGAAACCCAAATAAAAGAAAACCAAACCCACGCAGAATCCTTAATGCAAGCGGTATTAAAAGAAGCCTTTACCAAAAGCGATTCGCAACAATACAATCAAAGCTAATTGGTTTATTTCTTACCACAGGTGCGACCATTATTGATCTTCTAGCAAAGCTGGTAAAATTGCTCGAAATATAAATATAGGATAAAGCTATGAGTAAAAATATAATAATCTGTTGTGATGGTACGGGTAACGAATTTGGCTCTAACAATACCAATGTTGTCAAACTATATCAAATGGCAACAAAAGAGAATGGACAGATTGCCTATTACGACCCGGGTGTTGGTACGGGTTCTTGGGATTATGATGAGAGTGTTGGAGATTGGAGAGCAAAAAGTGATTCGGCTACTGGCAATGGTTTGCAAAAAAACGTGGAAGATGCCTATCAATATTTAATGCATTATTATGAAAATGGTGACCGCATCTATTTGTTTGGTTTTTCGAGGGGCGCGTTTACGGTGCGGTCGCTGGCGGGGATGTTGTATAAATGCGGCTTGCTGTATCCTAAAATGCATAACATGGTTGAATATGCTTCTAAAATATATAACACTAAAGATAACCAGGTCATTGCAAAAGAATTTAAAGAGACAATGGCACGCCAATGCCGCGTTCATTTTATTGGGGTGTGGGATACGGTTAAATCACTGGCACTAAACGCAGGTAAAAAGTTTCATGATGCAAAATTAAATCCAGAAGTTAGACATGGATACCATGCCGTTGCATTGGATGAAATCAGAAAAAAATTCCCGCCAAGTTTATGGAATAAACGAAATAATGTAGAGCAGGTTTGGTTTGCTGGGGTGCATTCGGATGTGGGCGGTTGGTATGGTGATTCAGGTTTATCGGATATTGCACTTAAATGGATGGCGACTAAAGCATTCAATAAGGGCATGTTGCTGAATAAAGAAAAACTCGCAACAATAACGGGCAATCCGTTAGCCATGCAACATGATTCTCATTTGGGGCTTTTTTGGATGCTATGGGGAAGCATATTCGAAAATTGCCCGCTAATTCAAAAGTGCATGAAAGCGTTAAAGAACGACTAGGTAAAAAAGTAAAAATTGGTAATGGTGAAGATATAAAAACAGGGACACTAAAAAGTTATAATCTAGAAGAAGCGAATTTTTCAGCAGATAAAGTACAGTGGGTAGGTGATTAATTCTGTGTGCTTATATTCTTATTTCTATAAATGAGCAGTTTGAAGCAATAATATAGAGTAACATTTTATGGCTTTAATGGTTTAGAATGGGATAACAATGGCTGAAAATTCAAATCCTATTAACACTCTTGGAAGCTCGCTTACACTTCCTTGTGGTGTTGTTTTAAAAAATCGACTGGCAAAGTCGCCAATGTCGGATTCTCTTTCAAATGGTGATGGGAATCCCACCAATGTACAGATTCGTCTTTACGAAAAATGGGCGGAAGGCGGAGTTGCTGTTTCTTTCATCGGTGAAGTACAGGGAGATTCTCGCTTTCCTGAAAAACCGGGAAATTTAGTACTAAACGAACACACAAGCCCAACAATGCTTAAATCACTCGTCAGCCGTGCGATGATTAATGGCGCACATTGTTGGACCCAGCTCGGTCACGCTGGCGCGCTTTCGCACTTACCTATTAGCAAACCGATGGGACCATCTGCCCTGAATGTTGAAGGTCTTCAATGTGCCGCTATGTCAGTAGATGACATTCGAGAGCTGCCTGCTATGTATGCAAGAACCGCATTACATGCTAAGACTGCAGGTTTTAGTGGTGTTCAAATTCACGCAGGACATGGGTTTTTACTCAGCCAATTTTTATCGCCATTGTTTAACCATAGGAGCGATGACTACGGCGGTTCAATCGAAGCGCGATGCCGTATAGTGCTTGACATAATTAACAAAGTACGGGCGGCGGTTGGTCCGTTGTTTCCCATTGCCATTAGGATTAACTCAACCGATAATCTGGAGGGTGGGTTGACAGAATCCGATGCTTTAGAAATAGTACGCCTTCTCGATCTAACTTCGATAGATTTGATTGATATTAGTGGTGGCACTTATTTTCCCGGTGCAAAGGCAAGTTCAGACGGTTCGGGGCAGGGACCTTATTTTATTGATTTTGCACGACGTGCAAAAGAGCTAACTCAAGTGCCTTTGATGGTGACAGGTGGATTCAAAAAACGTCAGCAGGCAGTCGATGCAGTGGCAAGTGGTGCTGCTGATATGGTGGGTTTAGCGCGTGCGATGGTTATTAATCCTCATCTTGCAAAGGTTTGGCTAACCGAAGCAGGGGGCGACCCTGATTTTCCGAGATTCGATTCGAATCCGTCGGGGGGTATCACTGCGTGGTACACCATGCGACTAACGGCTTTGGGGGAAAATCAAGAGAATGATTTCAAAATAGACCTACCAACTGCAATCCGCCTTTATGATGACCGCGATGCACAACGTAGTGTCAAGTGGATGCAGAAATTTGCCTCCCCTACATAAACACAAAGGCATTAGAAATTAATATATAATTATTATTAGTTTTTAGGCTATCGGTTACGCCCTGCCGAGCTGGAAACCGCAGCAGAGCAATCACAGCCAAGATATAGACATACTGATGATACAATATTGAAGTGAATATTGAAAAAGTACTTCTATTTCAATAGTGGTTAATTGAATATGGAATAATAAATATTATTGGTACATGAAGAATCATTGTGGAGTCCTATAAATACCATTTCGTGATGTAGAATCAATTTTTGAAATCGTCATTATGGCTAATAAATCATTTAAATTATTTTACCTGATAGCTCACGCAAGCACTGTATTCAAGCATTGTGCGGTATATCAATATGAGGCGTGGCGATGAACATTCTATGGCTAGCAGTTGTAGTGGTTGTGGTGAATCTACCGACAGTCATAGCAGATGATTCACCGCGAATTGTCGTGATAGACAGTGCTACACCGACCGAAGCGTTGATGGCAAAACCGGGTACGTACCTCGGCGAAAAATTTACATTTAAAGAAAAACACGCTGGAGACGTATTGGTGCGTGTCGGCGTATGGGAGGCTGGTAAGGGCAAGAGTATCATTAATAATTTTCCGTTCACAGAGTACGTATTAATGATTAGCGGAAGCGTTATTGTTACAGATGAAGACGGAATGTCAAGGAGATTTGTAGCGGGAGACACATTCGTTATTCCTAAAGGTTGGAATGGAGTTTGGGATGTGCAAGAACGCATGAAGAAGCAGATAGTGCGAATTGGCAATACAGGTCAGTAGCCGCTGGTCACATGGTGTTTTTGTAAAGAGTAAAAAATATTTATTTATATGGCTTGCTGCATTGCTTGCATTACTTATGCTGATATGGATTCGCTGGCAAGGTTACAGCTTGTTTGATTGGTTGTTTTAGTAGTAATCGCAATCTTCATAGAGAATGAGAAAAGCAAAGATGTCTAACAATTGATGATGGTTTAATCTTTAACCTTGTTTGCCGTTGTTGCATGAAAAATAGCATTAAGCATTTCCTTTTCGTTGTCATAGGCAATGGAGATATTGACCATTCCTGTTGGTAGTTGAAGTAATAAAGAAGGAAAACCATTAATCCCACATTGACGGGAAAATTCTAATTGCTGTTGTAATATTTGCTCCGTTTTAGCCGACTGTAATTTTTCTAAAAAGTCATGTTCAGGCAATCCTATATTTTTAGCACATTGCACCAGTGTATTAGAATCGGACGGGTTTTGCGCCTGCTGATAATAAGCATTTTGTATTTCATTTATCATTTTCTTGCCTTTTTTTTCGGCGGCAATAACCGCACGACACGCCGGATATGTTGACCGCCGTGGTTGGCATTGTTCCCAAAATTGATGGTTGAATGGAACACCACATACCTGTTCAATTTGCTTCCACACAGTTTGTAAATACTTCGCTATTTCTGGTTGCATCGGCACATCGCTATCTTTTGCCAAACCACCGATGACATAACGCACTTCTATTTTAGATGACAGTTTTTGATTAATGGCTTGCCACGTTGGGGAAAAACCATAACACCACGAACACATTGGATCGTGAAAATACCATAAAATTGCAGAAGACATAATCGGCAATTTTATCATAGGCAAGTGTAGATCATAAGTGCAGCACTTCGGTTATAAAAATAGTCATTCCCATCTTGTTATAATATAGTAATGAATATGAAGACAGCTGTAACTTTACCACTTGCTAATCAATTAAACTTACTGGGGACAGAAAATGCTTTTGCTGTTTCTAAGATGGCGGCTGAATGGAAGGAAAAAGGCAATGATGTCTATGCTTTCCACTTGGGAGATTTAGACGCAATGCCACCACGGCGTATTATTGATGAAGTTTCTAAGGCTATTTTTAATGGTAAAAATGGTTATTGCCCGAGTGCTGGCATTGATTCATTGCGCTATGGAATTGCCACTCTTTTTAACTTACAGCACTCAACTACTTATTCGGCAGAAAATATTGCAGTGCAATCTGGTGGCAAGCCTGTTATTGCAAAATTTTTAATGACAGTAATGAATCCGGGCGATGAAGTGTTGTATCCGGTGCCTGGTTTTCCTATTTATCGATCGCAAATTGATTATCAAAATGGTGTTGCTGTTCCTTATTATTATCGCCCTAAAGCAGATGGCTTTGAAATTGATATAGAAGGGTTAAAGCAATCAATAACGAGTAAGACAAAAGCCATTATTTTTAATAATTATCATAATCCAACGGGTGCCTGTGCAACAAATGTTGAGATTGATGCCATTGCTGATTTGGTTCAACGCCATCAATTATGGTTGTTAAATGATGATGCTTATTATATGGTTCGCTATGATAATGAGGAGGGAAGGTCGATTCTTTCAAGGAGTGATATTGCCGACCAAACAGTTAATTTATTTACGTTTTCAAAACAATTTTCCATGACAGGGTGGCGTGTAGGGGCTGCTATAGCACCTACAAGGGTAATTGATGTAATCTCAAAAATGAATACAAACATTGAATCCTGCACTTCTCATTTTACGCAAGAGGCAATTGCAATCGCATTGAGTTCAGGCGAAGTCCAGAACTATTCTGTACTCGATAAACTGGATGATAGACGGCTTTTATTAACAGAGCATCTTAATAAAATTGAGGGTGTGTCTGTGCCTTTGCCAAAGTCTGCTTTTTATATTTATTGTTGTATGAAAAATCTCATGCAGAGAAAAGGGCATGAAACCATCGATTCATTAATGCGTGATGTATTGCATAAAACAGGCGTGTCGTTTTGTACGGGTGAGCATTTTGGCGAGTCAGCAACGACGACTTACGCACGTTTTGCCTTTAGTGGGATTTCACTAAATAATATAGACAAAGGAATGGAACGGTTTGTGGATTACGCCAATCAATAAGCCGTTGAATACTTATTGTGCTGTTTTTTGCCCTAGACTGGTATTTAGCTTTTTAAATGTTTGAATTAGCGTATTGCATGAATCTTTGTCGATTGTTTGACAAATAATGTCCATGTGTACGGTGGTTTCGTCATTTTGAGTGACGAAGATTCTTTTGATGACGGTTGGGTAGGCAGGATGCGATTCTGGGGTGAAAGTCCATATTGTATATTGGTCTTTCACAGATTTGTCTGTGCCAAAAAGCCAGCCATCTTGGTTAACATTCATTTCAATAGTGTTGCTGTCTTTAATCGCCTGAAAAGCCTCATCAACGGTTTTATAACCAATATCAAATTTTTTATTATCGGCAGTAGCACTGCCAATAATGTTTATGATAAGTGCAAGTGTTAAGAATAGAATTTTCATAGAATGTCTCATTGTAAAAAGAATAGATAAGATAATAATTATACTTGAAAACTTGAGGCAACATTGTCAATGACAGATATGGTGTCGCTAAAGTCTTTAGGAGTATGGCTACAAGAAACAAAACGCCGAACGCCGGGCAGTAGGTATTGTTTTTGTTTTAGTAGTTCTACATCAAACCGCCGCATTGCATCATTGTTGCTCGCTAGCATGTCGGCTTGGTTGCGTGGTTTTTCGGACATAAAAAGAATTTGCCATAAAGAGCCTTCGTTGACGGCAATGGCTGGGATGTGATGATAGTTAAGTGTATTTTGTATTTCTTCACAGAAATCATCGCTTATCAGGTTTAATTGATCATAAGTACCTGGTAAGCAAAGTATATCTAGCATGGCGAGTGTTGCAGCAGCGGCAACAGGGTTGCCGTGTAGCGTGCCGTTAAAGTAAGTATATTTTTCACTGCCTTTTAAACGAGGATTTGATAAATCAATGATATCAGCCTTGCCGGCTATAACCGATAGCGGACCGCAGCCACCGATGATTTTGCCAAAAGTTGCTAAATCTGGCGTGATGTTTAGCTGTGCATGAACGCCACCATAAGCCACTCTAAACCCGGTTACGACTTCATCAAATATTAAAACACAGCCGAGTTTGTCGCATAAGGCGCGTAATCCATGCAAAAATTCTGGTGTGCCACAAATAATCCGCTGAATCGGTTCGACAATAATAGCGGCTAGATCGTCTGCATGAGATTGGGCAATATCGGTTGTTATACCAAGGTCATTATAAGGAGCGACTAGTATTGATTGTTTGGTTTGTTCGGGTTGTCCATAGGTATCGGCTTTGCCATTGGGGTAATCGCCTGTTGTGCTGGGAAAGGTGGAAACCAACGCATAGTCATGGTTGCCATGATACGCACCTTCAAATTTGAGTATCTTGTTTTTGCCTGTATAGGCACGTGCCAAACGCATGGCATAAGCGGTGGCTTCGGAGCCAGTAGTGGCGTAAACAATTTTTTCTGCACATGGGATGTCCGCTACCAAACGTTCAGCGAGCTGCACCGCAGTATCGCTTAACACGCCAAACATGTGCAAGCCGCGTTCACTTTGTTTTTTTACGG
This sequence comes from Gammaproteobacteria bacterium, assembly GCA_965243565.1. Taxonomy (GTDB): domain Bacteria; phylum Pseudomonadota; class Gammaproteobacteria; order Tethybacterales; family Persebacteraceae; genus CBDEVH01. The sequence goes on along the minus strand of OZ251571.1, from coordinate 1,011,093 downwards.
CATTAACAATGTTAGGATGAGAATGCCCTAATATAAGCGCACCAGCACCGCCTGTATAGTCGATGTATTCGTTGCCATCAACGTCCCATAGCCGCGCACCTTTGCCGTGACTAAAAATAAAGCGAATGTCATCGGCAAGAGCATAGCTGCCGATCCCCGCACCGGGGATATAAGATTCGGTATTAACCATTAATTGGTTTTGAGTTTTTGGAGTGGTGTTAGTGGTCATAAAAATAGAATTTAAGATTGTATAATAAAATGAGTGCTGTGTTTTTAAATTAGGCGGTAATTATTCATAAACAGTGATGGGAGAACCTAAATATTCTAAATTAGGGCTAATACCAATGCCGCTGTTATTGGATACAGTAATGTATCCGTTATGGCGGATTGGAGCGTTACAATCTAGCCTTGGGCTAACGTAACCAGATAAATCACAACAGTTTAATAGTGCCTTGGCAGGGGTGCTTATACCAAGATGCAATGAAGCCGCTGTTACGATGTCGCTCCCCCATACGTCTTCGATACACATTTTTGCCCCTAGATACAAGCATAAATCACGTGCTTTGCGAGATTGACTAATGCCGCCAAATTTTGATAGTTTAATTGCAACGGCGTCCATACAGCCTAATTGGTGTGCTTTTAGTAGCGATGCAGTGTCAAACGCATTTTCGTCTATCTTCATGGGAAGTCCTGTTGCATTGCGTACAGCAGCACATTCTTCTAGTGTGGGGCAGGGTTGCTCTAGCATAAAATCATCTTGCGCAATGGCGCGTCCAACCCGTGTTGCATCTAAACGACTGGTACCACAATTCCAATCACCATAAACCAAAACACCGTTGCCAACGGCTTCTCTGACTTTATGTAGTCGTTCAACATCGGCTTGCCAATTATTATCAGCACCTAATTTAACTTGAAATTGACGAATGCCTTGCCTATAAGCATTTTTGGCAATATCAGCCATCGCATCAGGGTCAATACAGGTAATGGAATGATAAAGCGGTAATTGTTCGGCGTGTCTTCCGCCTAGTAATGCATACAATGGTAAGTTTGCCGCTTTGGCGGTGATGTCCCATAACGCAATATCAATTGCTGATTTCGCGTAATGATGCCCTTGCAGTTGTTTGTCGCATTGAGCCATTAAGTGCTCTACACCCAGTGGGTTATGTCTTAAAAGTACTGCTGCCATTTCTTCAATAGCAGGAATCACACCACCTGTATAAGCGGGGAGGTAGTGCGCTATAGGTGCGATTTCGCCCCAACCATCTATGCCTTTGTCGGTGGAAAGACGAATGATAGTTGACGTAACGGTTTCACAGGCTTTGCCATCTGCCATGTAGTAGGGTGTGTGGCTGGTTAAAGTGATTTGCCAAAGGCTGATTTTATTAATTTTCATAAACAGCAATTGGTTTTCCCAATAAATCCATGCAAGGAGTAACACCAATGCCACTACTGCTAGGTGGTGTGGCATAGCCATTAATATTGCGTGCGCCCATGCCTTGCGCTATATCAACGGCAAGGTGTTCGTGGCACAACCAGCTGGCAAGGCGGTTTTCGCTGGGTGTTGCAGCGGCTAAATGAATCGCAACAGTATCTGCCAACACACTGCCGCCAACATCTTCGATGTGCATTTGCCAACCGACGTTAATGGCAAAGTCTCGAATTTGTAAAGCTTTGCTAAGCCCACCAACGCGGTTGGGCTTAAGTTTAATGCCTTCACCAGCGGTTTGCTTCCATGCATTAAGATGGTCGTGATAAGAATGCAGACATTCATCAAGCATAATGGGTTGCAAAACATTGTCATGAACATGTTTGCATTGTTCTAGTGTTTCGCAGGGCTGCTCTATCCAACCGCGCGTATTAACACTGTTTAATACTTCGATGGCGGTGGCGGGAGTCCATGCACGGTTAATGTCATAGGTGATTTTTTCATCGTCCAACCGCATGGCTTCAATGGCTTGAATACGGGCTATATCCAGTGCAATATTGCTGCCACCAATTTTAGCGGAGTGAGTGCAATAACCTTTGGTGCGGGCTGTTTTTATGTATTGAATCATTTCATCAGGAGAGCCTGTTGAAATTGAAGAATTAACTGCCACGGCTTGGGCGGCATTCGCCCCCAACAAACGCCACAGTGGCATGTTGCTGTGCTTGCCTAGAATATCCCAGCAGGCAATATCCAATGCAGATTTGGCGTATAGATGACCCGGTAGGGCGGTGTCCATTACTTGATTAATGTGCCGTAATGCACAGGGGTCTTTGCCTATTAGTGCGGGGGCGAGAATGGCATGCGCAGCGCGAACACCGCCGCCATGTGCGGGCAGATAGGTATTGCCCCATGGGCAGGATTCGCCCCAACCGCTTATGTCGGTATCGGTTTCAATACAGATAAAAGTGCTGTCTAGTTGTTCAAATTTTAATCGTCCGCCCGACAACCAATATGGGTGTGTTAGCGGTAATTCAAGTTGCCATAATCGAATACGCTTAATTTTCATGGTTATTCAGTCGTGCTAACAACAATATTACCGCTGTGTTTTTTTTCGATAAATTGTTGTTGTGCTGTATGAAATTGGCTTAGTGGATAAGCCGCTGCTAATAATGGGCGGATTTCTCCTTTTTCGATATAGCGAATAAGTTTGGCAAAAGTACCGGGTGGTGAATAAGTAGCACCGACGAGGGTTAAGTCGTTTAGATAAAAAGTACGCAAGTCAAAATCAACAATAGCGCCTGCTATAGCACCAGCACAGGTGTATCTGCCACCGCGTGCAATAACATCAAGCAAGGCAGGAAACATCTTGCCTCCCACTATATCGGCAACGACAGTGACGGTGGTTCTGCCAATGCTTTTTTCGAGCATGGCGGCAAGGTATTGTGTAGTGTCGGTGCGTGATATAACGCCATCAGCACCAATAGCACGAATTTTGTCGGCTTTGTCATTCGAGCACATTGCCACCACTTTACAACCTCGCCGTTTTGCCAATTGCACCAATGCAGAGCCAACGCCGCCAGATGCCCCTGTTACCAATATGGTGTCGTGTTTGGTAACTTGAGCACGATCCAACATATTTTCTGCCGTTAAATAAGCAATGGCAAACGTCGCTAGTTCGTTATCGCTTAAATCACAGTTAATGGGATGCACTTGTCTTTCAGGTACGACAGCATAATCGGCAAAGCCGCCATCGAGTTCACTGCCTAAGTATTTGTAATTATCAACATCCAATGGATTCTTTGCATCTCGAATACAAGGATCGACCAAGACACGTTTGCCAATTAATGAGCGGTTGCCGCCAATGCCAACTTCTTCTACCACACCGGCAATATCACCGCCTTGAATACGCGGAAACCGTATGGCGGAACCACCCCAAGAAGCATCTGTATTGCCTGCATCGATGTTGCCTTCCCCCGTAGTGGCACCTTTAACACTTTTAGAATACCATGCCGTACGTGTATTAACATCGGTGTTATTGAGCCCACAGGCTTTTACACGGATTAATACCTCATTGGCACCAGCAACTGGCTTTGGGTAATCTTTACGATAAACCAATTGGTCTAACCGACCATGACCGATTAATATCATGGCATTCATTGTTGATGTCGTCATTTCTGTTTCTTTATTTTAGTTGAGTTCTTATTGTAATTAACCACGGGGTTTTTTTGATTTTGCATCATAAACTGCACAAGGCAGTATGGTGGCTTTTCGTTCTTCGTTCATAATAAACACTGATAGCGATGTGCCGACTTCGGCGTAATCTGGATGAATATAAGCAAACGCCAATAACTGCTGAGTGGTATGTCCAAAACTAATCGACGTAATAGAACCAACTCGTTTGCCCTCGGCGAAAATGGCTTCGTTGCCATTGCCGTCATTCTTGCCATCATCTTCTATTTGTAGGTAAACGCATTTCCAACGTAAATGAGTGAGTGATTTTTCTACCGCTGCTTTGGCAAAAAAGTCCTCTTTGTTCATATCAACATGATGCATTAGCTGTGCTTCGGGTAGGGTTACTTCATTGGTTAATTCACTGGAGCCAAGATAGGCTTTTTCCATGCGTAAGGAATTCATGGCAAAAGTGCCGTAGTCACGTAGCCCTTGTGCTTTGCCCATTTCAAACAATTTATTATAACAACGCAAAATATCAGCTTGTGCGGCATGTAGTTCCCACCCTAGCTCACCAGCATAGGACAGACGAAAAGCCCAAACCAAACAACCATCAATGGTAATTTTTTTAACACGTAACCACGGAAAATTATCATTATCAACGGCATCATCGGTAATTTGCGAGAGAATATCACGTGCTTTTGGTCCTGCCAATGCGATGGTCCCCCAATCAGAAGTAAGGTTGTTAATGGCAATTGCTTCATCTGCATTTGTTAGCTCATTTAGCTTATCGATGATATGTTCTTCAAAAAAAGAGGCACAAATAATATAAAACTCATCATCGCTTAAACGAGAAATAGAGACTTCAATATCAACTCGCCCATTGCGGCAGAGCAAATGAGACAGTACGATTTTGCCAACTGCGGGTAGGCGACTAGGGATAATGCGATTAACAAAAGCCGCACTATCCGCACCTGTTAACATGACTTTGGTAAATGCCGACATATCAATAACACCTGCATCATTGCGTACTGCATTGGCTTCGCTCGCCACAATAGTATGCAATGTCTGATTACGGCGAAACGAATAAATATCTTCAGCCGCTGTGTCTTGTGGGGCAAACCAACGAGGGCGTTCCCAACCGTGAATTTCTTCAAAAACCGCACCTTTTTCTTTTAGTATATCGTATAAAGCACTCTTTCTAATAGGGCGTTCGGCAACTCGGCTAAAATGTGGAAATGGAATTTCGTGGCGTAAGGAATAATCTTCATGGGCTTTTTTAACTTGGTAGTTTTGATTGGCATACTTGCCAAAGCGACGTGGGTCAAACGCACGCATACTAATATCAGCACTACCATGAACAATCCATTTGGCTAATTGGCGCGTCAGTCCGGGACCCCAACCAATACCAATTTGAATACCACAACATGCCCAATAATTAGACAAACCAGGCACAGGACCAATTAACGGATTGCCATCGGGGGGATGCGAAATAGCACCATGGATAGCGCGTTTGATGCCAACAGTACCTAAAATAGGAAAACGCTCTAGGGCTTTTTCGAGCCACGGGGCTACTCTATCGTAATCAGCTTCAAATAATTCATGTTCAGACTGCCATGGAGTGCCGTCTTCCCATATGTGATTGGTATCGGATTTTTCGTAAATTCCTATTAACCCTGATTGTTGTTCCATGCGTAAATAGCCCGAAACCATGCGGTCGTCTCGTACAACAGGCAGCTCTTTTTCGAGTGCAGCAAATTCGGGAATTTTGTCGGTAATAAAATAATGATGTGTCATCGAAGTAGTGGGTAAATCGTAGCCTAACTCTAATGCCATTTGTCTGGCATAGGTGCCACCCGCATTAACCACATGCTTACAACGAATATCACCTTTTTCAGTGCTAACCAACCATTCGGCACCATCTTTTTTTACCGAAGTCGCACGACAATAGGTAAATACACCAACGCCCATTTGCTTTGCTCCTTTGGCAAGTGCAAACGCCAACCCTGCTGGATCTAGATGCCCATCACCGGGCGTATGCAAGCCTGCAATAATACCGTCAGTATTGTAAAAAGGATGTAATTCTTTTACTCTTTTCGGTGAAACTATTTCTCCGGGTAAATTGAAATTTTTAATGACCGATAAAATATGCTTCTGCCAATCCAATTCGTCCTCATCATAAATCATTCGCAATGAGCCACAATTATGCATTGTAACGGACTGCCCTGTTTCTTTTTCTAGTTTAGAGTAGAGTTCTAAATTATATTTAATACATTGTAATAAGGAGAAATTAGAAACTGAATGTGTGATTTGCCCTGCTGCATGCCATGTAGAACCACTGGTTAGTTCTCCTTTTTCGAGCATAACTACATCGGTTACACCTTCTTTGGCTAAGTGATAGGCAATGGAGCACCCCATAACACCGCCACCAATAATAACAATTGCGGCTTGGCTAGGAGGTGATTTTATTGATGATATTGGTGCTGTGGATTCCATGGTTATTCCCTATAAGATGGTGATAAAACAACATTGTCCATTATATATATAATAAGAAAAAAACACACAAAATCAACGTTGTAAATGCCAATAGAGTAGAATTAGCGAAGTGATAGATATCCTACAATCCATCAGCACGGGAGCACTGATGGGATTTTTAATATACTTTTCTGGCGTTGGTGCTGGAGTATTACTGGTGCCTATAATCACCTTCTTTTTTGGATTGCCCGTTTCTGTTGCTGTGGGCACTGCCAGTGCTTATAGTACGTTTACCAAAATAATGGCGGGAATCGAACATATCCGTCGTGGCAATGTTGATTTTTCTTTATTTAAACGGCTTATGCTGTCCACTTTACCGGGTGTGTTGCTAGCGGCAGGTGCTGTTAATATTATTATATATTATTATCCTGATATTACTAATTCATTACAATCGACAATGGAAATCGTTATTATTTTAACTATATTTGTCGCATTATTACTCACCGTATTTAAAATCGGGAAGACGACAAAAAAAATATCTGGCATGGCAGAATTTGTAATGGGCTTTTTTATTGGTTCTATAATGGGCTTAACCGGTGTCGGCGGTGGCGTGTTGTTAATCCCCGCGTTATTTATTATGGGCAATCACGACACCAAAAAAGTAATTGGAACATCCGTCATTATTGCGTTGTGTTTATCAGGTTTAACCGCACTTATTTATGCGGGTGGCGGACAAATACATTGGGAATTAACGATATGGATGTCATTGGGCTCATTATTAGGCATACCAATTGCGAGTCAGTTATTAAAACGAGTGCCGAATCACATCGTTTTTTACTGCGTTATCGTCTTTAATATCATTTTCATTATTGTTAATGATATTGAAACTATTTGAATAAGCTATTTATTTTATAAAATTAATCTCCAAACTGGCTATAAATTTAATGACAGTGGTTAGTATCGCCATACGTTTTAATAATATGCTCATCCATAACGGCTAAACCTTCGTTCAGACCTTTTCGGCCATAGCCCAATCTAAAACGATTTTGAGGTGTGTCGCCAAGTGCGGACTGATACACAGTGCTAGGCAATAGCAATACACCGCTTTTTTCTATTAGTAAACGACAAAATGTTTCAACGCCATCGCTTCCTTTATAGCGAGGATACGCCATACATGAGCCATCGGGGTGATGCCAATCAAACAAACCAGCATGACGATTAAAAAAGGCATCGCACTGCGGTAGATTTTCATCAACAATCGCACAATTACGTGATAGTAATTGATCACGATTTTTTAGTGCAATATTTGCCAATCGCTCACTGGGACCTGAGTTGCAAATAGACAAGTAATGTTTTAAGCGTTCCATTTTAGATAATATTGCCTTATCAGCACAAGCAATCCAACCAATACGTAACCCGGGTAAGCCGTACGATTTTGACATGACATTAAGCGATAAACCACGTTCGTATAAATCGGTTATAGGGGGCAAATGCACCGTATTTGTTTTTCCCAAACCATTAAAAATTTCATCATGCAAAATATAAATACCATGTTTTTGGCACAATTTTATTAGTGCGTGATACCTATCAAGTGGCAAAATAGCGCCGGTTGGGTTATGCGGAAAATTAATAGTAATTAATTTTGTATTAGGACGTATTGCTGCTGCAATTTGATCAATGTCAAGCGACCAACCATCATCGGCATTTAATGGAATACCGGTAGCCTTGCAAATAGCAACAGGCAATGTCTCGTGTGATTGATAGTTGGGTGTAACAACAATGGCATGACTGTCTTTGTCTAATAAAACAGAGTTGGCAGCAAAAATACCTTCGCTGGCACCAGCAAAGCAAAGTATTTCACTGGCATCTCGCTTTTGATAAAGTGTTGCAATTGTTTCAAGTAAATCAGGTGCACCATAGGTTTCGGTATAACCCAGCCACATTTTTTCAAACGCTTCGCGGTCGGTGGGGGATGCCATTGCCAATAACTCGTTCATCGAAATACTCTGTGCATCTGATGCCGCTAAATGAAAGCGTGAATTAAATTCCCACTTGGAAAAAAATGTTTCTAATTTAAAATCTGTCAGCATAATTACCTATTATCAATTTGTTGTTTTATAAATTGTAGCAAATGTGTGGCTACGGTCTCGCCGTCTTCGAGTAAGATGGAATGCTTGAGTTTTGGCAATACGACCAATTGTGAGTTGGGCAATGCATCGGCAATTTTTTGATTGAGCTGTGGGTTGCAACCGCCATCATTTTCAGCGGTTAATACCAAACTTGGGGCGGTTATTTGGTGTAACCAGGGCATCATTTCTGTTGTTGCATAAATTTTAAACACATTAATAAAAACAGCAGGATCGGTATTAATAACTTGTTGTAAGCGGTTGTTAATAATAGTGGGTTGCTGTTTTATAAATTCGTCCGTGTACCAACGATTGATGAGAGTTGGCAATATGTTGGCAATGCCTTGAGTCTCCATTTTTTCAATCACATCGTTTAGTTTTTTTCTGTCGTTATCATCTCTGGCGGCGGCTGTGGATAACAACCCCAAACCAAGTACATGGTGCGGGTATTGATGAGCATAGGCGGGCGCAATCATTCCCCCCAAAGAATGCCCCGCAAAGTACGCTTCGGCGATTCCTAAATGCTCACGTAAATTTTCCAAATCATCTACTAAATGGTTTAGAGTTATTGGTTCGGTGGGAATAAATGAGTTGCCATGCCCTCGTAAATCATACGTAATAACTCGAAAATGTGGCGTTAAAACAGGCAATAAAAACCGCCATGTATCTATGGCAGCACCAATCCCGTGAATTAAAAACAAAGCAGGGGCGGTGCTGTTTTCGTTGCTAACCGTGTAATTGCAAATAGGGGGCATGGGTCGGTATATTGTTTTATTCTATATTTTTTGGTATGTTTTAGTATTAGATTTTCGGCGACTCTACAGTGTCTTTGTCTTCTTGTTTAGCCGCTGATAATAGTTTGCCACCCAATGCCCAATTGTCTTTATCGTATTCTTGAATAATCACGTTTAAGGCATTTAAATTTCCACCGGCTATATTAATAAAAGTATCGGATATTTCTTTTACCAATTTGGTTTTTTGTTCGAGGGTTCTGCCCTTCGCCATTTCAATTTTTATTATCGGCATTGTTGTTCTCCTTGTCTTGATTTTTAAATTATGTAAAGTGTTTCATTACGTTTTCGGCAAAACGATGAAGCGTTTCTAATGTTTGGCTTTGTTCCAAACCAAAATTAACATTAAGAATAAGATTGTCTAACCCTAATTCCGCATAAGGCTGTAGTTTGTCTATCATTTCATTGTCGCCACAAATAAGCAAACTGGCTGCCAATTCTTCTATGGATTGTTTGCGGGGCAACGATTCAATCATGCCATTTTTAACACTGCCCGGACCACTAAAAACATTGTCAAATTTGCTGTAATAGTAGTTGGCTTTTTGTATGAAATCTTTTTTTTGTTGGTCAGTATTGGCGATGGTCATCAAACGTGAAAGGCTAATGGTCAGTGCTTTGCCTTTTTCATTCATTTCAGATTTGGCACGGTTAAACGCACTGACTTGGTCAATTAGCAGTTGCTCATTGCCTGCCAGTGGAGTGGTCATTATATGAAAGCCTTTTTTAGTGCAGTGATATATACCATCGGGGTTTAGCACTGCCATCATCATGGGGATTTCGCCTTCAGGGCGAGGCATAATAGTCAGTGGTTTAAATTTATAATATTTGCCATTGCTTGCTACTTCTTCTTGGGTTAATAGTGCCAACAAAACATCCAACGATTCATCAAACCGCTCGCGTGTTTCATTCATGGGAATCCCCAACCGCTCTATTTCGTATTCAAAAGCCCCACGTCCAACACCTAATATAAGACGATGATCAGTAAAAATATCAGTGGCAACAATCTCTCCTGCCAATATGCGCATGTCGTGTATCGGTAGCACCATGACTGCTGTAATAATTTTAATACGTGCTGTTTCTGCTGCTAATTTAATGGCAAAATGTAGCGGGGCAGGCATCATTAGACAATTGATTAAATGATGCTCCGTTACGCAAACAGCGTTATAGTTTAATTTTTCTGCCAGTTTGGCTTGTTCTATCATGTCGTTATAGACATTCTTACCGCCATAAGATTTATTGGGATAATCTGCCGATAATTGGATAGAAAACTTCATGGTTTTATTCGGGTTTTATAATATTGCTTGTATTTACTATAGTGTACTTACTATGGCGTATTTGCAAAATTATCCGTTGCCTCGACAATGGCTTTGGCAATGCCTGTTTCCGATGCGGCGTGTCCTGCATCATCAACACAAATAAAATTTGCCTCTGGCATTTTTTGATATAAATCCCACGCTGTTTTCATTGGCGTTACAATATCGTATCGCCCTTGAATAATAGAGGTGGGGATGTTTTTTAAACGAATGGCGTTTTCGAGAAGCTGACCGTCAAACGCCATAAAGCCACCATTCACAAAATAATGGGATTCAATACGCGCAAAAGCCAAGGCAAAATGCGGGTCAGAAAATTCATCTTCACGTGAGGCATCACGTATTAATGATAGCGTCGAGCCTTCCCACATTGTCCATGCTTTGGCACATTGTAGTTGTTCGTTTTTATCGTCTCCCGTTAGGCGGCGGTAGTAGGCACTTATTAAATCGCCATGCTCAACTGTGGGGATAGGGGCTAGAAATGATTCCCATAAATCGGGATAAACCCAACTGGCACCTTCTTGATAATACCATAATAATTCGGCACGGCGTAATGTAAAAATACCGCGCAATACCAAACACAATACCGATGTTGGGTGTGTTTGGGCGTAGGCGAGGGCAAGGGTGCTACCCCATGAGCCGCCACAAACCAACCATTGTTTAAAGCCCAGATGTTGTCGTAGTTTTTCGAGGTCTTCTACCAATGCCCATGTGTTGTTTTTGTGCAAGCTGGCATGTGGGGTCGATTTGCCGCAACCGCGTTGGTCAAAAATAATAATATGGTACTTATCAGGGTTAAAAAACTGTGCCATCGTTGGGCTAGAGCCAGCACCGGGTCCTCCATGTAAATACACTGCGGCAATGCCATCGGGGTTGCCGTATTGCCAATAAGCAAGGCTATGCCCATCGCCAACATCAAGAAAATCATTTGCAAAAAAGTTAATAGGAGGATAAGGAGTCATCATATAATTTTAAAGTAGTGAAAATAAATAAATTATTGCCATAGCAATAAGCAGCTGGATTATCCCATAGCAAACGAAACGCTTGTAAATAAATGTTATTTAACAATTTTTTAACACGCGAATAAAATCATCGGCGTAGCGTTCGACTTTTGCAATACCAACGCCAGGGATTGTAATAAAATCTTCATGTGTTAATGGGCGTATCCGTGCCAAGTCTATTAGGACTGCATCATTAAAAATAATATAAGCAGGGACATTTTGTTGGCGGCTTAGCAGCTGTCGTTTTTCACGTAGTTTGTTAAAGATGGCTTGTTCATCATCATTTAAAACAACATCGAAGTTTGACTTTTGTTGCCTTACTTTATCTTTGGTTGTTTTAACAGGAGAGGCGGTAAATTCAATCGTTTGTTTGTTTTTTAGTATTTCCCAGCCGACTACGCCAATTTTTAATGCGCCATGTTCGTTGTCGGAATAAATGGTGTTGGTGGCAATCATTTGCCGTATGTATCGTCGCCATTCCACTATAGTTTGGTTTTTGCCGACGCCAAAAGTAGGTAGTTGATCATGGGAAAAACGTGTTACTTTTTCACTGCTCTTGCCACATAAAACATCAATAATATGTACTGCACCAAATGTCTGTTGGGTGCGATACATGGCAGAGAGGATTTTTTTTGCATTTTCGGTGCCGTCAAATGTTTTTTGAGGAGTGAGACAGTTATCGCAATTATTGCAAGGAGCTGTGTAGCTTTCACCAAAATATTCCAATAACAAATGACGGCGACAAAGTGAGGATTCACATAACGACAATAGGGCATCGAGCTTGTTGTGTTCTATGCGTTTTACATCTTGTCCTGCTGTGCTTTCGTTAATAAAGCGGCGGATATTAATGGCATCGCCCAAACCATAAAAAAGCAAGGCATTAGACGATAAGCCATCACGCCCGGCTCGCCCTGTTTCTTGATATAAACCTTCAATGCTTTTTGGTAAATCAAAATGTGCCACAAACCGCACATCGGGTTTGTCTATACCCATGCCAAAAGCAATGGTGGCACACATCACCACAGACTCTTCTTTAATAAAAATTTCTTGATAGTTGGCGCGTATTTTTGCATTCATACCGGCATGATAGGGCAGTGCTCTAATGCCTTCTTTTTCTAGCCATTGCGCTGTTTCTTCAGCACGTCGGCGCGAAAAACAATAAATAATGCCAGAATGATTTTGATGGTGTTGCTTATAAAAAGATAAAAATTGTTGTCGTGCATTGGCTTTTTGTCGGATTTCATAGTGAATATTACGGCGGTCAAAGCTGGCAATGATGGTCTTGGCATTCTCCAATCCCAATTGCTTTATGATTTCTTGACGGGTTTGAGTGTCGGCAGTGGCGGTCAATGCCAAGCGTGGCACAGTCGGAAAATCATGAATCAATTCGCCGAGTTGTAAGTAATCACGTCTAAAATCATGCCCCCACTGCGATATACAATGCGCTTCGTCAATGGCAAATAACGATAGAGGGATACTGTGTAAAATATCGCGAATAAAACTATTAGACAAGCGTTCTGGTGAAATATACAATAGTTGTAACGAGCCATTACGCAGTGCTGCAAGGGTGCTATCGCTTTGTTTTTTGCTTAAACTGGAATTTAAATAAGCAGCGGCAACATTGTGTTGTTGCAGGCTATCGACCTGATCTTTCATTAAAGCAATTAAAGGCGATATCACTACCGCTGTGCCATTTTTAACCAAAGCAGGAATCTGATAACACAACGATTTACCGCCACCGGTTGGCATTAACGCCATTGCCGAACGGTCGGCAAGCACCTCAGCAATAACCTCGGCTTGCTTGCCGATAAAATCATCATAGCCAAAAACGCGTTTAAGTACGGATTTTGCTTCGTGTAAAGTAGTAGTCATGGATTAAAAAAATGTAATTTCGCTATTGTAATCTATAACGGTGTTTAGTCAAGTGGTAGAATCCCACTTATGAGAACACATTTTTCTTCGGATATAAACAGCCAAAAAATTGGCGAAACAGTTACTGTATGTGGTTGGGCAAATACACGCCGCGATCATGGCGGTGTTATTTTTATTGATGTACGTGACAGCGGTGGTTTGGTGCAATTGGTCGCATCCCCCGAACAAGCGTCTATCTTTGCCGTGGCAGAGCGTGTGCGTAGCGAATTTGTACTGACTGCCACAGGTGTGGTTGGGGCTCGTCCTAGTGGCACCGTTAACCGCAAATTAGCCAGTGGTGAGGTTGAGATTGAGCTAACCGCATTAACCATACTAAACAGCGCTATTGCATTGCCATTTTTACCAAATGACCAAGTATCAGAAGAAACTCGATTGCGTCATCGAGTGCTTGATTTACGTGGCAAAAAAATGCAACACAATCTACGATTACGTCATGCCTTTGTAACCCACGTGCGTAATTGGCTTAACAATCAAAGTTTTGTCGAAATCGAAACCCCCATGCTAACCCGTGCAACCCCAGAAGGTGCGCGTGATTTTTTAGTTCCTAGCCGCTTACAAAGTGGCGATTTTTACGCCTTGCCGCAATCGCCGCAGTTATTTAAACAAATGCTCACAGCCTCTGGTTTTGAGCGTTACTACCAAATCGTTCGTTGTTTTCGCGATGAAGACTTACGTTCCGACCGTCAGCCAGAATTTTCACAAATCGATGTTGAAATGGCATTTGTTGACGAAGAAACGGTTATGAAGATGATGGAAGAAATGATAGTAACCGCCATTAAAGCGACAACCGACATAGAACTAGCCACGCCATTTTTGCGTATGTCATGGAAAGAATCCATGCAACGTTACGGCTGTGACCGCCCCGACTTACGCAATCCACTCGAGCTAACCGAGCTAACCGATGTTATGCAAAATGAAGACTTTAAAGTCTTTAGAGCTGCCGCCGACATGAAAAACGGACGCGTAGCCGCCTTATGTGTGCCACAAGGAGCAAAACTAAGTCGCAAGGAAATTGACGATTTAACCATTTTTGTTGGGCAATACGGTGCCAAAGGCTTGGCATACATAAAATGCAATAATGTGGCAAACCGCGAATTACAATCGCCGATTGTTAAGTTTTTATCCGCTGCCACCATAGACGCCATATTAAGTCGTACCCAAGCCCAAGACGGCGACATTGTGTTTTTTGGTGCCGATAACTTTGACACCACCAGTGCTGCATTGTCCGCCTTACGTGATAAATTAGGGGCTAGTTTAGGCTTATTACAAAAAGGTTGGAAGCCACTATGGGTGATAGATTTCCCCATGTTTCAGCAAGCCGAAGGCAGACTTCACGCTTGTCACCACCCATTTACCGCACCACAAGGCGACAGTGAAGGCTTTGTAGCTGATACTAGCTGCCTATCACGTGCCTATGACATGATATTAAACGGCACCGAAGTCGGTGGTGGTAGTATCCGTATTCACCAAGAATCCTTACAATTATCTGTATTATCTGCATTGGGCATTGAAGAAGAATCCGCCCGTGAGCAATTTGGCTTTTTACTATCAACCCTAGCCAGTGGTGCACCACCTCACGGTGGTATAGCCTTTGGTTTAGACAGACTAATCGCCATGTTAACCGACTCCGATTCCATACGTGATGTTATTGCTTTTCCCAAGACACAGCGGGGACAATGCTTGCTAACGGGGGCACCTGCACAAGTAGAAACCACCCAATTGCGTGATTTAGGCTTGCGTCGTTTAACCAAAACACCACCCCCTAGTTCCCCTAACGAATAATAACGGCTTTGACACCCACGGTCATGCCGTTACAAACTATAATAGATTATTATACGAATCGATACTGCAACGATTTATTGCTTAACGTGATTAAAACGTGAATAAAACGCACATTTTAATTTTCGAATAATTTAATAGGATAATAAAGATATGAATAAAGATTTATCAGCATTCAATGAAAAAGAGATACTAGAACTATTTAAAAAATTTCTAAGACCGAAGGTTGAGCATGAATCTACAGTAAAACTGTATGTAGATGCTATAAAAAACCATGTTGTTCCGAAATTTATAGGACCGGGTGAAGGAGGCGTTAAAAAATTGTTTTTACTTCCTGTAGAAGAAATAGAGAAGTTTTATAAAAGTTGTAAAAAAAGAGGTGACAACCACGACTGGAGTATGAGTCTTGGTCGTGGAGCTCCTTCGGCAGCTCTTGGTCAAATAAAACGAATTTATAGAAAATCCAGAAGTTGATATTCAAGAAAGTAATGTTTTTGATAGTGAAATGCCTTTAGCTCAAATTAATGTTGAGGAGAAGAAACCGCCTTTAACTCAAAGTAATGTTGGGAAGAAGAAACCGCCTTTAAACCAAATATTTTATGGACCACCGGGAACGGGGAAAACCTATAGTACAACAAAATTTGCACTTGATATTATTGATGGTGTTGATATAAATAGTTCTCGAAATCCTGAAGAACAAAAAGAACGATTCGCCGAATTGCAAAAACAAGAACAAGAGCAAGGACAAGAGCAAGGACAAGAGAAAGAGCAAGAACAAGAGCAAGAGCAAGGACAAATTGCAATGGTTACTTTTCACCAAAACTTTGCTTATGAAGATTTTATCGAGGGGATAAAACCGAAACTAAATAACGAGGATGGCAATGTCTCTTATCATTTAGAACAGGGTTTGTTTCAAAAAATTGCAAAAGAAGCAGAAGCCAACGAGAATAAAAATTATGTGCTAATTATTGATGAAATTAACCGTGGCAATATATCCAAAATTTTAGGAGAATTAATTACATTAATCGAACCATCTAAACGGTTAAAAAATAAAGATGCATTAAAAATTAAGCTGCCATATTCAAAAGAATTTTTTGGTGTGCCTAATAATTTATATATTATTGGTACGATGAATACCGCCGATCGTTCTTTGGCTCAATTAGATACGGCATTGCGTCGTCGTTTTCATTTTGTAAAAATGATGCCAAAAGCAGAATTGCTAAACAGCGATATGGCTGGGGTTAATTTACAAGCATTACTTAGTGCGATTAATAAGCGGATTGTTGAAATTGATAATCGTGAACACCAAATTGGGCATGCTTATTTTATGGATGATATAAATAATATTGCAGCACTAAAAGAATGTTTTCAGCAAAAAATTATGCCGCTATTACAAGAATATTTCTTTGATAATTGGGGCAAAATTAAAGAAGTATTGGCTAATAATCCATTTATTATTGCGAAAGGCAATAATGATGATGACAATGTAACGTATGAATTATTGCCTGATACTCATGATTTATGGAATAAGGCTCAAAGTTATATTAAAATTTATAAAGTTGCCGATACAAGCCAAACATCCAATGAAGCAGAATCTAATTCAGATTAGAAGCTACGATTCATTTGATAAAAATGATGAGCATTATCGTTCGGTAGAAAAATTTGTTTATAACCATCAATTAGACGATGGCAAGCCAATTTTTAAAATTGGTCATAAGGGGAAAATTGTTGTACAAAATTTTGTTGGAATTGTTCCAATTGATGACAACATTGTGCTTGAAATTTTACCAAAAATCCCATTATTTGATAGTCCCGAATCTGATAATACCCAAAAAGAAAAAGATGTTTTTTATAAAATGCTGCAGCATTTTCGTGGAAAAGAAATGCCAGAATTTCCACCAACAGTAATTAATAAGGTAAAAAACTTTGATATGCTCGAAGTCTTTAAGTTGATGTTTTTAAATCAAACGCTAAACTTGGTTAAACGGGGCATTACTAGCGATTATCATACGCAAATAGGCAATTTACCGTATTTAAAAGGTCGCTTGCAGTTTCCTCATCATACCGTTATTAATGCGGCAAATGCCGCTGGATTTTATACGGAGTATGATGTTTATTCGCCCAATAACCCAGCCAATAGATTAATCCATAAAGCATTATTGTCGTTGGCGTGTACACAATCAGATAATCAGCAATTATGCAGGGAATTATTGCGTTGGTTTGCGGATATTCCAGCCTCTACCCATATTGAAAAAGATTGGGATAATCATAAACTCGATAAAAACATGCAACACTATTATGATGTTATGCGTTGGGTGGGTTTATTATTATTTAATCAAGGATTAACTACTTTTGTAGGGGAATATCAAAACAAATCATTGTTATTTCCAATGGAAAAATTATTTGAAGATTATGTATCGTACTGGATAAAAAAAGAAGTACAAAGTCATTATGTAAAAACACAAAGTCCTCAAAAAGATTTATTAAAAAATGATAATAATAAAGAATTTTCACGAATGAAGCCTGATATTGCTCTTATAAATAAAAATTCAAGAAATGAAAATTCAAAAAATGAAAACGTTGTGGCAGATTACATATTAGATTGTAAATGGAAGCCGATGCTTTATAAAGATAATAAACAAGATGAAAGTGAAGCAGATTTATACCAATTATTTACTTATGGCAAAATGTACGAATGCAATAAAGTCATGCTGATTTATCCTAAAAATCATAATTTTACCAAACCATTGTTTCGTACTTTTAACGAAAAAAACCAGCTCGAATTAATCAGTTTTCCATTTGATTTGGCTAAGCCAAAAGAGAGTGCTAAAAATATAGCCGAAATCTGTAAAGGGTATAATTAACGGGTTGCCAAATGACGTTTTACGTTTTGCGTTTTTTATCTCACAATAATTTATCATCATGAACGATTCTATTTTATGCCGTACTGACAATAATGGTATTGCTACTTTAACCCTTAACCGCCCTGAAAAATTTAATGCGTTGTCTAGCGAAATGCTAACGGCGTTGCAATCTCAGTTGGATAATATTAAAACGGATGCCACTGTGCGGGTGGTGATTATTGCTGCTGTGGGCGGTAAAGCGTTTAGTGCAGGGCACGATTTGAAAGAAATGCGACAATCTGATGATATTGCTTTTCATCAAAAATTATTTAAGCAGTGTGGGACGATGATGCTTACGATTCATCAAATGCCGCAACCTGTTATTGCTCAAGTGGATGGTATTGCGACAGCGGCAGGCTGTCAGTTGGTGGCAAATTGTGATTTGGCAGTGGCGACTAACCGCTCACGTTTTGCGGTATCAGGGGTTAATTTGGGCTTGTTTTGTTCAACGCCTTCTGTGCCATTGAGTCGCAATATTAACCGCAAACATGCGATGAAGATGTTACTAACAGGTGAGTTTATTGACGCTGATAAAGCCTTGCAGTTTGGTTTGATTAACGAGGTGGTGGAGGTGGAAGATCTAGCAAAAGCGACTTTGGCAATTGCCACAAGTATTGCCGCAAAGCCAGCAGCAACCATTGCTTTAGGCAAAGACATGTTTTACAAACAACTGTCGATGAATTTAGAAAATGCGTATGAATACGCCAGTGAACGTATGGCATGTAATATGGATACAGATGAAGCGCGCGAAGGTATAGATGCATTTTTGCAAAAACGTTCGCCCAATTGGCAATAATGTGGATAGTTAGCATACTGGTATGTCCGAGCTAATACCTAAAATTTTGCAATATAAAACCATTGCGATTGTTGGGCTTTCTAATAATCCTAGCCGTGATAGTTATAAAGTTGCCGATTATATGCAGCAACATGGCTACAAAATAATCCCAGTAAACCCTATGCTGTCTGAAGTATTGGGTGAGCCTTCGTATCCTGATTTAAAGAATATTCCAACACAGATTGATGTGGTCAATTTGTTTCAACGGTCTGAAAAGGTGGCACCGCATGTGGATGATGCCATTGCTATTGGCGTAAAAGTAATTTGGATGCAATTGGATATTGTTAATTTACAAGCCGCTAATCTAGCGACAATAAATGGGCTAGATGTTGTGATGGATAAATGTATTAAAATAGAACACGAAAAACTACTCAAGCCCTAGCACTAATATCTTTATTTCGCACTTTATGCTTCTCGTTAGTGATAGAACCAGAGCAGAAGCAAAACCAGAGCAAAAGTAAAGCCAAGCAGAACATGGCTAGATATAAGTAAAAGCCTTATTTAATATCGATGCCGTATAAGTCAATTGTTTCGGTTTTGCCTCGAATATTTACGGCACCTAGATAGTGAGACTCTATTTGCGTTTGCAAACTTTTTTGGGTGGCATCACTTATTAAGATACTATGATTTTTTTCTTTGGTGAGTGATTCTATACGTGAGGCGGTGTTAACGGTATCGCCTATAACGGTAAACTCAGAACGCTTGCCCGCACCTAGTACGCCTACAACTAATTCGCCTGTATGTATGCCAATGCCTACATTCACACCAAAATTTTGCTCTTTTATCACTTTTTGCATTTCAAATGCTGACTTTACGGCTCTATCGGCATGGTCTTCGTATTCTTCAAAGGTGCCAAAAACAGCCAAAATACCATCTCCTAAAAATTTATCAACCAAACCGCCATTGTCGTGAATAACTGTTGATAAACTTCCTTGAATAAGGGATAAAAAAGACAATAATTCTGTGGGGGGAAGTTTTTCAGACAAGGCTGTAAAACCACGTATGTCTGATATTAATACGGTTGCTTTAATCGAACGAGGTTTGTTGAATAATTCTAGTGGTGCCTTGTAAATACGTGAGATAATTTGTTCTGGAATAAACCGCCTTAAAGTTAATTCTGCCACCTCAGCGCGTATGGCTCTGCGGGCTGATTTAGTATAAATATAAGACAGTATTGCCATTACTATCATAGCAGCTATTGTAATGACATAGGAAGAAATGTACAACTGCGGTGTATTTATTTTAAAAATGGTAAAAAGGCCAATAGCCAGTATGCTTGTCATTACACAAATTGTTTTGCGTAATCGCAAAACACCTGACATTATAAAAATACATGTGAAAGCCGTTAGAGTCGCAACGCCACCGGTGGTTGCCCATAGATCAACTCCATAAATGACACGAACATTGTGCATAAGGGCAAACATTAAAGTGGCATCAATAAAGGGCAATAAATAGCTATAAACGATATGATATTTAAAATGTATCATTAAAATAACAAAAACAGCGAGCACAAAGCTGATTAAATAGGCATAGTGAATCAGTCTTATTGTATCCAGTGCAAAATAAAGATTAATGCCACCAGCGGCTAGTAAGAACGCACGAGCATAGCCCAGACGTACCTCATTGATACGTCTGCGCAAACGAATCGTCTGCGTGATTTCGGATTGGATTTGTTCGTTTGCAGGTCTGACAGTAGGAGATGGATTACTCATAAGTCTAACTATTTTTGTATATGAAATATAAAACCAATTAAATTTAATAATAATTGTGCAGCAAGTATTTGAGTGGATTCGCTAGGGTCGTAAACGGGGGCGACTTCGACTAAATCAATGCCTATTATTTTGTGTTGTCTGACGACAGTTTGTAGTAGTTCTAGCACTTCGTAATATAAAAAACCACCATGACTCGGCGTTCCTGTGCCAGCGGCAATGGAAGGGCAAAAAGCATCAATGTCTATGGTTATATAAACGGGGATATTATCAGGTATCGTGGCTGCAATTTTATCATTGCCATAATCACGAAGTTGCCGCACCGAAAAAATATGACTGCCCATTTTTCGTGCATCTTCATAGCCTTCTTTGGCGGTAGAAGAAACATTGCGAATACCAACTTGGGTTAGTCCTTGGACATAAGGTTTTTCGGCAGCACGTCGCATGGGATTGCCATGCCCGTGTCGCACGCCATGTCGTTCATCGACAAAATCAAGATGGGCATCGATTTGTAATAGATGAAAAGGTGGCTGTTTATCAAAGGCACGAATACAAGGAATATTAACAGAATGGTCACCGCCAATAACAACCGGCAAGGCATTGGCAGCAAGTGCTTTTTTGACTGCAAATTCGATATTGCTATGGCTTTTTTCGGTGTCGGTATGAATAATATCTGCATCTCCCATATCAACCATACGAACATCACTGCCCAAATAAGTGGCATCGTCTTCATGGTCATAAGCACCGGCATGACCAAACGAAAATAACGTTGAGGCTTCGCGTACAGCACGGGGTCCAAATCGTGTGCCCGAGCGGTATTGTGTGCCGCTATCAAAAGGCGCACCAATAATGGCAACATCGGCGTTGATGTTGTCCCAGTTTTCAATATAAGGTTTTTTAGCAAAGGTCGTAATGCCGACAAAAGGCAAGTTTAATCTGCCGCTGCTATAGCTGTGTTCAGTCATGGTTTTTGTAGTTTGAGGAATAAAAAGGAAGGGTTGCAAGATTACTATATTGCTGCTGCTGTAAGTCGCGTTCTTTGTTGTTAATACCGATACTAGCTTGCCAATCTTGAGTGGCGTCTTGAATTAAATTACTAAGAAAATCAATATGTGCTGCATCAGAATTTAAAGCAGGAATATAACGATAAGTTTCACCACCGGCTTTTATAAAAATGTCACGATTTTCTTGAGCGATTTCTTCAAGGGTTTCAAGACAGTCAGCAGAAAAAGCAGGACAAACCACATCTACTTTTTTGATACCGTCAGTGGCTAATTTTTCGAGTGTCTTATCGGTATAAGGTTGCAACCAAGGCGTTCTCCCAAAGCGTGATTGAAAAGTTACTTTCCATTGTGTGTCGGTTAATCCGAGTTTGGTAGCAGTTAGGCGTGCTGTTTTATGGCATAGGCAATGATAAGGGTCTCCTGCTAATAGCATATTAGTGGGTGTGCCATGAAATGAAAAAATAAGCAAATCTCTATCGTTATTTGAATTAGATTGAATGGAATTAGCCAATGCACTAATGTAACGTTGGTCGCTGCAATAATCAGCAATAAAACGAAAATGCGGAATATACCGCCATGTGGATAATTCTTTGCTGACATCACAATACACCGATCCGGTGGTAGTGCTCGAATACTGTGGATAAAGTGGCAAGACAATAAGATGCCGACAGTGTTGTTTTTTTAGTTCTTGTAATGCACTGGCAATAGAAGGGGTGCTATAACTCATGCCCAATACTACTTTACAGTGAGGAAGTTTTTTGCCAATACAGTGAGTTTGTTCTTTGGCATTAACCAGCAAAGGCGAGCCTTCGTCTGTCCATATTTTTTTATAGGCTGCCGCCGATCGAACCGAACGAAAAGGCAATATAAAAAAATTTAAAATAAACCACCAAATTATTTGTGGTGCTTCGATGACGCGTTTATCACTTAAAAATTGTCGTAGATAAGGCTTAACTTTTTTAGCGGTGGGTTCTTCGGGTGTGCCTAAATTTACCAATAAAACGCCAATAGTCGAGTTTGAATCATGTGCAAAATCAGTATCTCCTTGTAATTTCATCAGGAGTCGTTTTTGGTTGCTTGGGTTGCTTGGGTTACTGCGGGTGCATCATTTTGTATTGACTCTTTGTTTTGCAGCCATTGCCGCACTTGATATTCTGTCAATGGCTTTTTTTCGAGAATCAAAAAAGAATCCAGTTCTTTTAGAGCAGAAGCCAAATCATTCATTCCGCGTGGAAGCCGCCATAAAAACAAATTGGCGATGGTATCAGACAGTTGAAAACCATTGCGCTTGGCGTAATTAATTAACGCTTGTTTTTTATCGTCTTCAGACAGTGGTTGTAATCGTACAACAAAGTCTGATAATAAGCGTGTTTTAATTTCGTTATAAAGAGGCAAATCGCTAGGTGATGTACGACTACTAACCAACAGGCTTTTTTTTGTTTTTTGTTTTTGTAGTTCATTGCACCAGTCAAACAATTCAACTTGGCTTTGTTGTTCAAGTGCATCTATATTATCAATAATCAGCAAGCCATTGGCTTCAAGTGGGGGAATAACGTTGTCAGTTTTCCCGTTAATATAATAAGCATTTTTATTATACTGTCGCGCATAAGCCAGTGCCGACTGAAGTAAAAAAGTTTTGCCAACACTTTTATCGCCCCACACAAAAATACTGTTGGATTTTGGTAGAGAATTTTCATGGTTATTACTGATTAAATTTTTAATTTCTGTAATAACTTCGCCATTATTGCCTTGAATAAAATCAAGTAAAGTGTGTGGACTAACCGAAAATGGTAAAGTGTTCTTTTTATTGTAAGAATTATTCACTGCCATAAAAATTACTGTTAATGTAATAACGACGCAGATGTCGGAAACAAACCAATAAAATAGAAGCAAAAGGCAATGACAGTAATAAACCAATAAAGCCGAATAAATCACCCAGTATAGCCAATGCCAGTAATATTAATAAAGGATGCAAGCCGACGCGCTCACCGACAAAACGCGGGGTAATAAAAATGCTTTCGATGGTGGTGCCTATCCCTAAAATACTGATAATAATAAATAAATCAATCCATGAAGTAAAGTTGGTCAAACTAACCAATACTGCTAAAAGCAAACCGACAATAAACCCAACAAAAGGAATAAAGGTTAGTAAACCGCTAATAACACCAATGGTCAGGGCAAACTCCAAACCAGCCAGACGCAATAGTAAGGAATAAAAAACGCTCATCACAACAATGACAATCAGTTGTCCGTGCAAAAACTCACCCAATACGTTGTCAAAATCGTTGGTTAAAAGCAATGTACGCTCGCGCATGGCAGGGGGGAGTAAATCAGTTAGTTCGCCACTGATGGATTTTCTGTCACGGATTAAATAAAAGGTTGAAAGCGGGGTAATTAGTAATACGGTAAGAAAAGCAGTAATTGCAGCAAAACCAGAAGTAACGACGCTGGAAATAGACAAAGCCGTGTTTTGTAGCGTATCTACACCAACATTGGGAATTTGTTCTGCTAGAGAATCCTTAATATTACCGACTAAATCTTCACCCAACCAATTTTGTAATAACTCGACAATTTTAGGAATTAAGGTAACAATTTGTTGAAATTGCTGTGCAATTAATGGAATTAAAATCAACGGTAAAATAAACAAAATAAGCAATAATAAAAAGGTAATAACAGTAGCAGAAAGCGTATTTGACAACCCTTTTGTCTCTATAAAATTGGCTAGGGGAGAGGTAACATAGGCTAAAATTGCGGCTAAAACAAAAGGCATTAAAGCCGATGCAATTGAAGAAGTAAACGCAACCAATGCAATAAAAACAACAAATGCGATGAGGTACTTAATAGAGGCAATCATAATTGGTCTATTCTAACATTGACAGGGATTATTGGTATTATTGTCCGTATAATCTTACCAATGGACGAAACGTTAGAACAAAAGTTAGCCACACTAAAAAAACAGATTTTTTTGCAATGTTGTCAGGGTGATTTATTTGTTTTTGCCTATGGTTCGCTCATGTGGAATCCTGATTTCCCTTATAAAAATCACGAAGCGGCTTGTTTGTATGGCTATCATCGGCGTTTAGCCATTTATTCAACCGTGTATCGCGGTACAGAGGCGGCGCCGGGCTTATGCTTTGGTTTAGACAAGGGCGGTTGTTGTAATGGAGTTGTATTTGAAATTATTAAAAATAAGCAAGAGCAAGTCATTACTTACTTATTTGAACGTGAGATGTTTGCCGATGCTTATATTCCTCGCTATTTAACCGTCAAAACCGCACAAGGTATAAAAAAGAAAGTGCTCACTTTTGTAGTCAATAGGCATACGCCTAAATACGCTGTCCCCATGCCACTAGAAAAAATTAAAGATATAATTTCTAAAGGCAAGGGCATAGGAGGGACTAACTTAGAGTACATTGATAACAGCCAGAAAGCACTTATGCAAATGCAGGTAAATAGTCCAAAATTAAACAGATTATGTCAACAACTACATAAAAAAGGTTAAAATCTTGCTATGGTAAGCACACCCTATTTATTGAAATGTTTATTGATTAGCCTGAGTTTGGTTTTTATCATTAGTGGTACACAAGCCGCCGAAAAACCGTCTATTCAAGTTGAGAGTGACAATGCAGAACATTTTCAATCTGAAAAAAAAACCACTTTTTCTGGCAATGTAAAAATTTATTCCAATACCTTTGAATTGATTGGCGATACACTCAATGTAAAAAAAGAGGGCGAAAAAAATCATTTTATTTTAAACGGAAACCTTATTCAAGGATTCTGTACCGACTGTGCCAAATACCACATACACGGGGAATTTGGCAAAGAAATTAACTTCAATCAAAGTAAAGAACGTCTAAAAATGCAAGGTGGTGTTAATGTGTGTGCCAACCGCAATTGCGGCTCTTATAATATTCGTGCTGATGCCATTGACTTTGAGCGCAAACGTCAGTTTTTAACGCTAGTGGGTAACGTTATGGGTACTTGGATAGTTAAAGATGGCATGGAAAAAATTCAATTTAAATCTGATCGTATTGAAGCCAATTTGGCAAAAAATATGGTTAAATTACTTGGCAATGCGCAAGTCAACCGAGGTGATATTAAAATAAGTGGTGAATCCATAGGCATTAACACTAAAACTGGGGAATTATCTGCTTCTGAGCGAGTAAAAGCGGTGTACTAATGGAAAAATCAGGCTTAGTCGTTGATAAACTAGCAAAAAAAATTCGTAACAAAGTCATTTTAGACGACATCTCTTTATACGTCAATGCGGGTGAGATTGTAGGGCTACTAGGTCCCAACGGTGCAGGCAAAACCAGTTGTTTTTATTCGATAGTCGGTTTGGTAAAACCAGACCATGGGACCATTACTCTAAACGGCAACAATATATCAACGCTCCCCATACATAAACGAGCACGCATGGGATTGGCTTATTTGCTACAAGAAAAATCTATTTTTTCTGATTTAACTGCCCAAGACAACGTTAAAGCGATACTTGAAATCGTCAATCCTAAAAATTCAGATAGTAAAAATACCAAAACAGCATTAACCATACTAGAAGAATTGGGCATAGGCTATTTGGCAAATTCAAATGCAACTGAACTATCAGGTGGTGAACGTCGCCGTGTAGAAATCGCGCGGCTATTGGCAAGCAGTCCATCCTTTATCTTAATGGATGAGCCTTTTGCGGCAGTTGCTCCCATAGCGATAAAAGAATTACAAGAGATTATATTTAATTTAAAAAACAGAAATATTGGCATCATCATTACAGACCACAGTGTCCGCGAAATTTTAAATATTTGCGACCGTGCTTACATATTAGACCAAGGGCGAGTACGTGTAGAAGGTACGCCTACCGAGATAATAAACAACGAAGTAGCCCAACAAATTTATCTTGGTGATAATTTTGATTTTAACACTAACCGCAAAAGCAGTGAGTAAGAAAACTCAAAATTCACGAAGGCATTTGTATTAATTCAGCCAGCTGCAACGTGCCTTGAATATCAAGAAAAGGACATGCTTTTGCCATTACTAGAGCATCTTCCATAGAATCGGCTTTAATGATTGTATAGCCAGATAATTGAGAGATATTATCCTTTTTAGATTGACCATCGGGGCTAATAGTGTGAATATTTTTTATTGGGTTCATGGCAGATACCAAGTCATTGCCTAAAGATGTTAACCATTCTTGGTATTTTTTAAAGTGTTGTTGTCCTTCTTCTTGACTAGCTGGTTTGTTTGCCACCGATGTACATGATTATAAATTGTGGCATATTGCACCTTAATACTTTTCTTGTAAAACATTATACCGTGTGAATGTGGGTATATCTGCAAGGCTTTAGTAACGTTATATGATATAATTACAGACTTGTTTGTTCCTTTTTCAAGGAATTTTATTGATTTTTCAAAGTCGCTTAAATATGCCAACTAAAACTCCCGCTTCTTCGTCTAAAAAATCAACTGCTAAAAAAAGCGATACAGAATCAGTAAAAAAAGTAGCAAACAAAGCAAGCAAAGCAGTAGCGGTAGTGGCAACATCTAAGGTTGTTAAGGACACTAAAACAAGCAAAAAAGTTGCTGTTAAAAAAGTAGCAGACAAAGTAACATCTGAACAAGAGCCTGTTGCCAAAGCAAGCAAAGCAGTAGCGATAGAAACATCTAAGGTTGTTAAGGACACTAAAACAAGCAAAAAAGTTGCTGTTAAAAAAGTAGCAGACAAAGTAACATCTGAACAAGAGCCTGTTGCCAAAGCAAGCAAAGCAGTAGCGGTAGGGGCAACATCTAAGGTTGTTAAGGACACTAAAACAAGCAAAAAAGTTGCTGTTAAAAAAGTAGCAGACAAAGTAACATCTGAACAAGAGCCTGTTGCCAAAGCAAGCAAAGCAGTAGCGGTAGTGGCAACATCTAAGGTTGTTAAGGACACTAAAACAAGCAAAAAAGTTGCTGTTAAAAAAGTAGCAGACAAAGTAACATCTGAACAAGAGCCTGTTGCCAAAGCAAGCAAAGCAGTAGCGATAAACATCAAGCAAAAACAGTTGCTGTTAAAAAAGTAGCAGACAAAGTAACATCTGAACAAGAGCCTGTTGCCAAAGCAAGCAAAGCAGTAGCGGTAGGGGCAACATCTAAAGTTGTTAAGGACACTAAAACAAGCAAAAAAGTTGCTGTTAAAAAAGTAGCAGACAAAGTAACATCTGAACAAGAGCCTGTTGCCAAAGCAAGCAAAGCAGTAGCGGTAGTGGCAACATCTAAAGTTGTTAAGGACACTAAAACAAGCAAAAAAGTTGCTGTTAAAAAAGTAGCAGACAAAGTAACATCTGAACAAGAGCCTGTTGCCAAAGCAAGCAAAGCAGTAGCGGTAGTGGCAACATCTAAGGTTGTTAAGGACACTAAAACAAGCAAAAAAGTTGCTGTTAAAAAAGTAGCAGACAAAGTAACATCTGAACAAGAGCCTGTTGCAGTAGCAAAGCAAGCAAAAACAGTAGCTGTTAAAAAAGTAGGACAAAGTAACATGAACAAGAGCCTGTTGCCAAAGCAAGCAAAGCAGTAGCGGTAGGGGCAACATCTAAGGTTGTTAAGGACACTAAAACAAGCAAACCAGTGGCAAAGAGTAAGACAAAAGCCAAGACAGAAAAAGTATCCAAAAAAGAACTAAGCCAAGAACAATTATTAGCAGAAGAAGAGGAATTGGTAAAAATGGCTAATGAACCTGAAGAAATTGGTGATAATGACAGTGACAGTGATAGTGATAATGACAGTGATAGTGATGATAACGATAATTTAAGTAACGATATAGACGGCGATGGAACAGCCATGTCGAAAAGAGTAAATATGTCTGCTCGCCACGAAGCGGTGGTTAGTAAAATGCGTCGTGAATTAGTCGAGCGTACTAAAAACAAGAAAAAACGCGAAAAAGACAAGAAATCCGTAACCAAAGACGGTGCTTCTGAAGAAATAGAAGACGATGAAAGCACTAAAAGTCGTCTTTACGGCATTTTTAAACATGTGCGTAAAAACGGTTATATTACGAGACCCGTTATTAGTGATCACTTGCCTGATAACATGGTTGATATTGACGAAGCCATCGAAATTATTGCCAATAATCTGCGTGATTTCGGCGTGCGTGTTTTTGATACTACACCTGATCACGATGACCTTATTTTGGGCGAAGAAAGCACACGCATCAGTACGGATGACGATATTGACGAACAAGCCGAAGCGGCGATTTCGTCATTTGTAGGTATTACGCGTACCACTGATCCTGTTCGGATGTACATGCGCGAAATGAGTTCTTCTAATTTGCTTACTCGCGAAGAAGAGAAAAAAATCGCACAAGCCATTGAGAGCGGTTGGCGTGATATTATTGAAGTTTTATCGATATTTCCTGAAGTTATAAAAGAAGTCTTACGTGAAGGTGAGCGTATTCGCAATAAAGAAATTGCGATTGAAGACATCATGGATGATATCTACGAAGAAAGTATATCAGCAGTCGAAGAGGTTGATGAAAATGATAACAGCACGACAACACCTCCAGGTTTGCAGGGCAATGAGTTAACTCAAGTATCTCTTGAGTTAATGGATAGACTTAAAATTGCCAATGACAAATTTAATGCTGCCCGCTCACAAAAAGATAAAAAAGAATTAAGTCTTGAAATTTCCGAAGTTATGACTCGTTTTTGTTTTTCCGAAAAATTTATTCGTCGCTTAGTCGCTATTATTAGAGATGATGCACAAATTATATCGGATATTGAAGGCCGTATTCGTAATTTATGCGTTCGCCGTATGGGTATGAATAAAAACTTTTTCTTAGATTCATTTGTTGGCAATGAAGTCAACGTAAAATGGTTTGAAAGTCTGCCTCCTAAATCATATAAATCCAGCACCGAGCAATATGTAATCGAAATTGCCAATTTGCAAAAACAAATCACTAGCTTGGTCAAAAAACACAAAGTAAAAATCGCTAAGTTTCATGATTTAGAAAAGAACATTGCAAAAGGCATGGAACATGTAATGGAATTTAAAACAGCAATGGTGCGTGCCAATTTGCGGTTGGTGATTTCTATTGCTAAAAAATATACCAATCGTGGCTTACACTTTTTGGATTTAATCCAGGAAGGCAATATCGGTTTAATGAAAGCAGTGGATAAATTTCAATACCGCCGTGGTTTTAAATTTTCGACTTATGCCACATGGTGGATTCGTCAAGCCATTACCCGAGCAATTGCGGATCAAGGGCGGACTATTCGTATTCCAGTCCATATGATAGAAACCATCAACAAACTAAATAGAGTATCGCGTCAATTAATGCAAAAAAAGGGGATAGAACCAACTCCCGAAGAGCTTAGCGTCGAAATGAACTTAACAGTCGATAAAGTACGCCGTATTCTTAAAATTGCCAAAGAGCCGGTATCGATGGAATCACCTATCGGTGATGATGATGCGACATTGGGTGATTTTATTGAAGACCGAAGTGCCATTGACCCAATGGAATATGTCGAACGCAAAGATCGTAAAAAAATAATGCGCAAATTTTTTGAAAACGAACTTGCCCCACGTGAAGCAAAAGTATTACGGATGCGTTTTGGCATCGATATTGACAGCGACTATACACTTGAAGAAGTAGGACGACAATTTGAAGTTACCCGTGAGCGTATTCGTCAAATCGAAGCGAAAGCGTTGCGTAAAATGCGTCATCCAAAACGTGAAAAAGTGCTACGTAGGCAGTTAATGGATTTGGACACGAAAGACGACGACTAAATCAGGGGTCAGTAGCTCAACGGTTAGAGCAGAGGACTCATAATCCTTTGGTTGGGGGTTCGATTCCCTCTTGACCCACCACTTTTAGTTGTTAATTTATAAAATGATAGATTGGTCGTTATTACTAACAGTGACCTTAATATCAATACCGCTTAGTTTTACACCAGGACCGAACAATACAATATGTACCAGCATTGGTGCATCACACGGTTTGGTTAGGACATTGCCATTTTGTTTTGGCGTATCTATTGGTTTTCCTCTATTATTTATTGGTGTGGGTTTTGGAATACATCAATTTTTACAGCAACATGCGGTTATCATTGATGGTTTGAAAATATTTTCCATCATTTTCTTTTTATATTTAGCCTATAAAATTGGCTTTGCTTCGTTGCCTCTTTTCGGCAATGAAAAACACAATACAAATGATAAAAAGCCATGGGGTTTTTACCATGGTGTTTTTTTTCAGTGGTTTAATGTAAAAGCCATAGCAGTTGCTATTAGTATATCGGTTAATTATATTCGTTCAGAACATTTGTTAGTCGATATCATTGGTATTGCAGTTATATCAAGTATTCTTGCCATACTATCGACAACTACATGGGCAATGGGCGGCGTTATTATTAGGAAATTCATTAAAACAGCATTACATTTTAGGATTTTTAGCGTGATTATGGCAATCAGTCTTTTATTTGGAACTCTCCCTGCTATACTTTCAGTAAAAATTTAATGTTTAATTTTGATAGAATCATAATCAAACAATGTCACAAACACCACCACTCAAAAAACAACGTTACGAACTAGGCATATTACAACAACGCTTAAGGCGTTTAGTAGGACGTGCAATTGCTGATTATTCTATGATTACTGACGGTGATAAAGTCATGGTCTGTTTATCTGGGGGCAAAGACAGTCATACTTTATTGGACATACTTTTACAATTAAAAGCATCCACCAATACACAATTTGAAATTTTAGTAGTCATGATGGACCAAGGACATCCGGGCTTTAACGACGAATCGACCAAATGTTATTTAAACAGTCTTCAGGTGCCATATCGTATTGTCTATCAAGACACTTACAGTGTGGTAAAAAGAATCATCCCCGAAGGAAAAACCACTTGTAGTTTATGTTCGCGGCTACGCCGTGGTTTGCTTTATCGCATTGCTGAAGAAGAAAAGGCGACAAAAATAGCATTGGGTCATCATGCTGACGACATGATAGAAACCTTATTTTTAAATATGTTTTACGGCGGTAGTATAAAAAGTATGCCACCAGCCTTGCGTTCTGATAACGGCAAGCATGTACTCATTCGCCCATTGGCGTATGCGTATGAACAAGACATTGCCACTTATGCCCAAAAAAAATCATTTCCTATTATTCCGTGCAACCTGTGCGCAAGCATAGGCGTCAGTGCACGCAAGCAAATAAAAGCGATGATTAGTGATTGGAAAAAGCAATTTCCCGGACGAGTAGAAAATATTTTTGCATCCATGAGTAATATTGCGCCATCGCAGTTAATGGACCGTAATTTATTTGATTTTAATAATTTAATTCCAGCATCTCAAAAAGAAAAGGAAGGTACCTATGCCGAATTTATTCGACACGATTAAAGAAGATATTAACGTTTACAAAGAACGCGATCCAGCCGCGCGCAATTGGTTAGAAATTATTCTGTGTTCACCGGGCTTACATGCCGTATGGTTCCACCGCATTAACCACATGTTGTGGAACTGGGGTTTATTATTAATAGCACGGTTTTTATCGTACTTAACACGCATTTTTACGGGTGTCGAAATTCACCCAGAAGCCAAATTAGGTCAACGTGTATTTATTGACCATGGTATGGGTGTAGTCATAGGAAAAACAGCCGAAGTCGGTGATGATTGCTCTATTTACCAAGGTGTAACGCTTGGTGGCACCACGCAAACTGATAAAGGAAAACGCCATCCCACCTTAGAAGAAGGGGTTATTGTGGGTGCAGGAGCCAAAATTTTAGGTCCCATCACCATTGGTAAATACTCACGTATAGGCTCTAATGCGGTAGTAGTAAAACCTGTGCCAGAAGGCATGACTGCCGTGGGAGTCCCTGCCAAAATTTTAGGCAATCAAAAAGACGAAGAAATTACAAGCGATTGTCAAAATTTTACAGCCTATGCGGTTACCGAAGACGACAATACTAACAATGACACCCAAACAGATCAAACCTCATCTTTACAAAAGCGTTTGGAAGAAGTAGAAACATTGGTATTGGCATCGTCTGTCAATAACAACGCTGAACATACCGCACTGACGGATTTAGAACAGCAAATAAAAACCCTCCAAACACAGATTGTTGATTTAAAAAATACAATTAGGAAAATGGCTAACACCACTGTCGACAGTAATACTAATTTAACATTTGAACCAAGCCAACCCGAACAGCAGCAAGCCCCAGCATCTGATACATCAATTGGCGAAATGAACAAAATGCGCAGTGGCATTGCCAATTTATCACAAGTATCCCAATCAATGGACAATGTGGCACCACCCGTAACCGAAAGCACTGAAAAGAAATATTAATATCTCAAGGTCTTTTGTTGAAGCCTGTACCGTATGGGCTGGTGTGCCACCGTCGTCGGTTATAGAGGATTAATCTTTGCTTGATGGTTGATTGGTACCAGATACCTTTCTTGCAGCTAACGTCTCAATAACAGGCAGTTAAAGCGAAGATTTAACTGTCCAACCGAAAGAGATCATTGATTGACTTGTTAAAATCTACTCTGATGCTGGTATCTTTGCTGGAAATTCATATATAAATTTTAGAAACATTTCGATGAATGAAATTAACTCCTCCGCTATTTTTTGGCTTATTATTTCAATTTCACGTTAGTAACCTGTTGTGCGCGGCCACGTAAGTACCCTCGAACGCCAACAACCATAAATACTATGATTGCTAATATTTGAATAGATAGTAAACCCCCAGCCATTTTGTTACTAGATTCATCCGTAGTGGATGAACCTATAATTATCAATGACGGGGAAAGAAAGAGAATATTAACAATATTTATGATTACTGCAGACAAGCCTAGAGCGAGATTACGGCCTGCTGAAAGCATTGCCAAAAATCCGGCAAGGCCAGCGAGAAGCCAACCTGCAAGTGGAATGAATATGGCAACAACTGATAGCACTAAGGCTGATATTCCAAATGCCTTCATTAGTCAAAACTCCGTTTTAATTTTTTTCATAAGCGTTAATCATATCATTTATTGTACATAATAAGAAATTTTTAGATAGATTGATATAAATATAAGTTTTAATTATCTTATTATTTTGATTTATAAAAACTTGAATTTACACCATAAGTGCAACACTCCATAGTCAGCCAAAGAGGGGCTAATCTCCTTGTTCTATAACGCCTTAATTAGAGGCACCGCTTAGCGGCGTCCTAGCAGCAGGAGGCTGCGTACTGGATTGACTTGTCATGTTTTTTTGATGCACAGATATTTCGTAAAGCATTCTTTCTTCGTTCTTTCCCAGTGCAATATCTCTCTCCAAAAGAGAGGGAAGTAAAGATACCGCTTCGCTCATTACTGAAAAAGAGAAGATGTGACACAGCAACTCACCCAGGATTTTGGTCTTAAACCTAAATTGGTGTGCTTTTCTTAACTTATCTATGTTAAATGCCATTGTTCCCTTTAAAACATAACGCTCAGATCAGCGGTGCAGTTTTTCTGCGTCCGATTTGATTACCTTGTTATACACTCAAATCTTTATTTAATGTTTTCCAACTACCAGCGGAGTTACCTAGAGGAAAAGAAAAGTGCTTTCTCGCAAAACTTTCTAATTCTTTTGATTCCATGCCTTTAGGATCGTTTCCTATCACATATGCATACTCTCCCTTATACCTTGATGAGTACTCATATCTAGCGTAGTAAACCTCAAGAACTCTAGATTCTTTCGAGCTGGCCTCGTTATGATACTTGCAATGAGTACGTAAGCGTTGCCTCAGATTTACTGATTGCCCAATATAGAATATCAAACTCTCTCCTTCTGGATATCTAAGAAACTTACCATTTCCAGCTCGAATGAAGTAAACACCTGACATAGCGGGTATTTTATGCTCGCGTACATTAGCTAAAGGAAGCCATTTTAAATTATCGATTTTCGGCATATTAGTAAATACTCCAAACTTAGCGTGTATAAAGCCTCACTAAAAGGCAAAAAAATAGTTGATTAAAATTAGCACGAAAGGGCAAAACTAACTATTTTTGTCCTGCTTGACTTGTTAAGCGACTCTACACTATCTAGTGGATTTATGTCCAAAGCAATTTGCTCACGAATAGATTGCACTTGATAATCATATTTTTCCTGAAAGCGAACAAGATTAAGGATAACGTCAGTGAAAAAGAGTTTATAGAGCTACGAATTTAATGAATAATAGACCTATAAAATGTTTGAGGTCTTTACGGGAATGACTGGTAAAGACTATTGTTTAATTTTGAATCGAACCCAAAAATTTAACCAAAGGTTTTTATTTTAGAAAGCGAATGCCAACTTTAATCGGGAGTAGCATCCGTGTTAAATTTTTTGTTAGACTTTTATTGTGCATTTTCTGGTACTTGAATTCCATCAATGTAAGATTGGGCTTCATCATGTAATTTATTATAAAGGGCAACCCCTCTATGAGAGTAAATTGCACTAAATCCACTTTCAATTACGGGGTGCCTGCAATATAGTGCAATTGATTGTAGTAAAAGTGCCTCTTGCTTCCCTCCTTGAGTTTTTGCTTTTGTGTCATTTACAATAGATTTCACGTTAACACATGGGTAGCCTCTGCTATCAGAGTACGAGTATTCTGACGAAACAATTTTGAATCTTGATGAGTCTGTATCTGCTTCAACCGCCTTCTTTATCAGTGCAACGAATTCTTCTTTGCTTTTTGTCATGGGTAGATGAAAAAATAATACTTGTGCACCAAAAGTTTCATTATCGCTTACTCCAGTTCGTGCAAACTCCATACCATTTGACGAACTATTAATTAAAAACCAATCTTCTGAGTTTGGAGAGCGGACATTGATGTAACTACCCGCATAAAATTGACCAGCTGCAACAGGAATAGATTCTCTTTTTTGAGACGTTGTAGCGCACGAAGTAACAGTTAATAACAACAAAATGATAGATAATATTTTCATGATTTCCTTATAGCCTAACTCCCAAATAACGGGGGAAGTAATGCTTGCTAAAAATGTGGAGCGAAGCGGAACCGAGCAAGCGTTACATGTTCTTTGTTAATTTGCTTGTTAGACGGAATCAATTTAACTAGACGATATAGCTTCTTTTTAATCCTTAAAACAGGCACATACCCGTAATTATTTTACCATGACTAACCTCGTCATAGTATTTTTTTCTTCCCCAACCCTTTGGTGGATAGTATTTCAAAATATCAATATTACACACACAGCACAGTCTCACCATAACAAAAGCAGCGCATCTCCTAAAAGTTGATTTTCGATATAAAGGAAAGATTGAAATTCACTATTACCGAATACTCGAAAAAGCCGCTTTTCAGTTTTTTTCTCCATTTGGCTTATTCGTGCAATTTTTCTCCAAGGAAATGGTTTTACCGTACGAGGCAGCGATTTGTTAGGCAATCATAATACAATCAATCAACAGACATCACGACTTTTCCAACTACTCGCCCCGAGGCACTATGAGTGTGAGCTTCTCGAACTTGGCTAAGAGGGTAAACTGCTTCAACAGTCGTTTCAAGCGTTCCTGATTCGGCCATGTTTTTTAAATATTCCAGATTTGATTTCGATGATTTTACCAATACGCTTTTCGATTTTTTGGAACGAAAATTGTTAAACACAGTGCCTAAAATTAACGATGGAAGGCTTGGATTAGCAGTTACAAAAATACCTTTGTCTTTAAGAATAGATTCTGTTTTCGGAAATGACAGATTGCCGACGAAGTCGAAAATCCCGTCAAATGTTTTTCCTGAGTTCAGTACATCTGTCTGCTTATAATCAACTATTTCATCAACACCTATGCGAGTAGCAAATGCTATATTTTTGGTGCTACACACTCCTGTAACATTACAACCAAGTGTTTTAGCAATTTGTACTGCTGCGCTCCCAACACCACCAGTACAGCCATTAATTAATACGTCTAAACCAGCTTTGATTTTACCGTGATCAACCAATGCTTGATAGGCAGTCAAACCAGCAAGAGGGATAGAAGCAGATTGAACGAAGTCAAAATTTTTCGGCTTAGGAGTGATGTTTTCTGCTGTTACTTTTATATATTCTGCGTAAGCGCCACCCTTAGCAGCACTGATATGCCCCCAAACTTCTAGGCCTTTACTAAAGCCCGTTACCTTATTACCGAAGTCCTCGACCGTACCAGAAAAATCACCACCTAGAATTTTAGGGGGTAATTTCCCTGTGATTATTTTGAGATGGCCCTCTCTAATCTTCCAATCAATTGGGTTTACAGAACAGGCTCGTACACGAACGAGAATATCCTCATCTCCGATTTGTGGTTTTTCGACCTCTTCAACATTCAGTACATTCACCGACCCATAGGCCGAAGTTACAACTGCTTTCATAGTTATTCCTAATAGCTTATCGGTTAAATTGTTCCGATTTCTAAAATTCTACCAGGTAAATTAACAATATTTTTAGATTTTATATTTCTGAGGTTGTTAATTTGTATTTTTTGATTCTTCTCCTTATTTCGGTGAAAATTTCAGAGTCATTGAAATTAGATACATAATTATTTTTAGTTATGTAGTGATTTGACATTCTATTACTATTCGGCAACATAACGCCAAAAACAGCGGCGCGCGTTAGCGCATCCAGTCTAAAGGGTGGGGTGCGCCTTTGTTTATTCAAATTTATTATTGCTAGGGATTCTTGGTGCGCTCAGATTCAGTTTTCATTATTAATTCGATCATTGATTGAAACTCATCAATATTTTCCAGAAATCGATCTGTAGAAAGTTGCGCAGATTTGATCAGGAGAACAGGCATTTTTTCGATAGTTTTTTGACCTATATCTGTAGCGTAAAACTTGTTTAGTTCACGGAGTTCAGAGGTGGTGAATGCTTCTGAATAAATTTTTATCATATCAGGCTTTAAGCTTTCGTAGCTCATATGCTTAGTAATAAATCTCTTTATTAATTTTTTATAAAGGGGGCGCTCAGGGATTTGTTTTAGTTGGATGTCAATTATCCGATCCAGCGCTTGATCTGATGCTTCTTTCAGTCCAAGCGTGTTTAGCAATTTTTCTGCTTCTTTTTTGGAAGCCGTATCGGCAAAGGACAATGACCAAGTGCTCAGAAGAGCTATGCAAATGGCGATTTTTATTAGTTTCATTTTTCCTCCTATGGTTAGATAAAGAACTTAACTATTAATCATATCATTTATTGTACATGGTAAACAATTTTTATCATGTAATATCCCCCATCAATTGCTTATAACTAATTATATTGTCACCCATACCCGCTTATTTTTATCGCAATGCGACAGCATTATGCAATCACCGAAATCTTGTTACAATTTGTTACAAAACGATAGTTAATAGAAAGGGTGGAGATAAAGAGCTTGGCTAGAATGAGGGTGTTATAAAATACATTCTACAAGGAGAAAACAACATGAAAAAATCTTTAAAAACAGTAACAGGGTTAATTGCAATAGTGATGGCAATAACGTCAATTAGTTATATCCATGCCGATGAAGGTAAAGGCAATAAAGGCGAAAATAGGGCGAAAGTAGTGGTTAAGCGACTAGATAAGATAGTCAATTTATCAAACGCTCAAGAAGAGGAAATTTCGGCGATAGTTTTGGAAAACATGCCGATGTTGAAAAAGTCGAAGAAAAAAAGTAAAGATGGTTTGCATGCTATTTTTACGGCGGATTCCATTACCGCTGATGAAGTGTTGGCAATGATGAAAAGTCATCGAGAAGAAGGGAAGCATGAAGAAAAAATGCAACAAATGGCAAAAACCATTGCAGCAGTTCATGCGGTATTAACCCCCAAACAACGACAAGCGTTTGTTGATAACAAGCGCGGTTTTAAGGCTATTTTTGGCAAAAAGCATCATAAAATGAAAGGCGAACATGGTAAGAAAAATAATCATGATGATGAATCATGATTGTCGCTAAAAATTAAAAGTGATTTATAATTCCATCCTCCAGTGCCAAAAGAGCTTGTCTTTTTTGGCACACTTATGTAGCTATGACTGCATGCTTTTAGGTACAATAAGACAATGATTACAAGTGATATGACTAAAAATAATCCGTTTATTTTAATGGTGGATGATGATAAGGATTTATGTCAATTGGTGCAGGATTATTTAATAAAGTTTGAATTAACGGTTGATTTTATTACCGATAGCCAAAACACCATGAGACAGCTGGCCAAAAAAAGTTATTCGGCAATGATTGTAGATGTGATGATGCCCGCTATTGATGGTTTTGAGCTGGTACGGTTGGTGCGCTCTAACGCCTATCAAATGCCTATTATTATGTTGACAGCACGGGGCGAGGTCGCGGATAAAGTGGTGGGGCTGGAAAATGGAGCAGATGATTATTTGTCTAAACCATTTGAGCCACGCGAATTGGTGGCAAGAATTTTCGCACTGACAAGGCGCAGGACAGCCACGCGTGAAGCCGTGAATTTGAATTTTCAGGATATTCGTATTCATCCCGCTCAACATCGGGTTGAAGTGCTAACCGATGATACTTGGCAAGCAGTGATGCTCACCGATGCTGAATTTCGGGCATTGATGATTTTGGTTAATGCGCGCCCCAATGTGGTTAGCCGTGATGAATTAAGCGCGCAAATGAGAGGCTTGTCTTTTGATGTGGCGGATCGGTCGTTGGATATTACCATTAGCCGTTTACGTGCAAAGCTAAATGATTCCACCAAGCAACCACGCTTTATTAAAACGTATCGCTATAGTGGTTATGCATTTATTGGCATTAACTCAATTCCCCAATGATGTTGAAGTCACCATCGCTGTTTTTAAAACTTACTTTACTTGCCCTTATGGCTGCATTGTTAAGTACGCTATTCATCGGTATTTTTGCCCATTTCTTTTTAGATCATTCCAAAGAACTGTTTACTCACGGTGCGCGCCCATTGTCGCATGTCATTGCCCATGAATTAAAAAGCAATCCATCTCCTCAACGTTTATTAGAATTGGCAAAACAATTTGATGTGCAGATGCGTTACGATGATGGTACAGAGCAATTTGTAACAAATAAAGATATGCCCAATTTTAAAGAAATAAAAAATATGAAGAAACACAAACGCCGTTGGGTGCGCGGCTTACCGCGAGCCATGCGCGTGTTAGAAGACGGCAATACTTTGTATTTACATTCCAAAAAAAGGCAGATAAGAATATTAATCAAGCTCAATGACCATTCGCAAGCCGATAATACTTTTTTTGGTTTGCTAGCAGGGTTAATAGCGGCATTGCTGCTGGTGTGGCTGGCTGTTTATTTATTGGTTCGCTGGCAGTTACGCCCTTTGGAAGTATTACGCAAGGACATGGAAGAAATAGGACATGGACGATGGCACCAGCTCAATATAACACGCAATGATGAAATAGGGCGACTTGCCAGAGAGTTTAACCGTATGCAGGATAGATTGAAAAACGAAATCGAAGCCCGCGAACGTTTTTTGCGTGATGCTTCGCATGAATTACGCACGCCACTTACTCGCTTAAAATTGCGTATAGAATTTATAGAAAATAAAGATTTACACGGTAAGCTTTCCCACGATATAGATCAAATCGAAGCACTCACCAATGGCATATTGCAAAATATTCGTTTGCGTACCGAAGGTGAAGTAGCAATAAAAGAAAAAATCACACTCACACCATTTTTATCGGATTTAATTCAAGTACGCTTGCCCGAAGAGCAAACACGCATTAGTTGTAACTGTGGTGAGTTAGTGGTTTTGGGAGTGCGTGATTCCTTAACCATCGCTTTCAATAATCTAATAGACAATGGTCTAAAATATGCCAATAACATTACAATACAGGCACAATCTGTACCAGCACCAACAAAAGTTAATGGTGGCAATGCCAATTATGTACAGATACAAATTAATGACAATGGCGAAGGCATACCCGAAAAAGATTTGCCCAATTTATTTCAGCCGTTTTATCGTGCTGATGTATCACGCACACGCAATACCGGTGGTTTTGGTTTGGGGTTAGCAATAGTCGCTGCTGCCATTGAATCACAAGCAGGCACGATTAATGCGAGTAATCATAGTAATGGTGGTTTGCAAATAACCATCTGCTTGCCACAGGAAAATTAACAATAAACAGTTGCAATCCGACAATTTGAATTATCGGATAGTGGGGCAAACGCTTGGCGTTTAGTTGGCGTTAATCGCTTTGTTAATAGCTTCATTAATAGAGTCAAAAGACTCAGGATTAATAAGCGATTTTAGATTGGCGATGGGTTGTTGGTTGATGTATTGGCGAACGGCTATTTCGGATGTTTTGCCACTGCGTGTTCTTGGCAATTGTTGTACGGCAAATAATTGTTGTGGCACGTGACGAGGGCTTGCTTTGTTGCGAATACATTGCTTTATTCGTGTTATGAGTGCGTCATTAAGTGTTGTATTTTGTTTAAGTACAACAAATAACCAAATCACTTCGTCATCATTGATGGTTTTGCCTACGGCAACGGCTTCTATAATTTCTTGTATTTCTTCTAGTGGGCGATAAATTTCAGCGGTGCCTATGCGTACGCCGCCCGGATTTAGTGTGGCATCGCTCCTGCCATAAACAATATATCCTTTTTCGGTGGTGATTTTAAGCAAATCGCCATGCCGCCATACGTTGTCGTAATGAGCAAAATAAGCATCGTGCCGGCGTTCGTCGTTGTCATCTTTCCAAAAAGACAAGGGCATCGATGGCATGGCAACACGACAGACCAATTCACCCGTTTGGTTATTCACAGCTTCACCATTGCTATTAAAAGCAGCAATGTCCACACCAACGGTGGCAACTTGTAATTGTCCAGCATAAACGGGTAGGGTGGGGTTGCCCATTAAAAAGCAGCCAACAATGTCGGTACCACCGGATATGCTTGCCAAATGAACATCTTGCTTGACTTGTTCGTATATCCAATAAAAAGCGTTTTCGGATAGTGGCGAACCCGTTGAAGCAATTGTTTTTAATGAAGCTAACGAGGCGAAATTTTTTGGGGATAAATTAGCATCGCGACAGCC
Organism: Gammaproteobacteria bacterium; assembly: GCA_965243565.1. Lineage (GTDB taxonomy): Bacteria > Pseudomonadota > Gammaproteobacteria > Tethybacterales > Persebacteraceae > CBDEVH01. Next base: position 969,651 of record OZ251571.1, on the reverse strand, counting down.
ATGCAAAAACCGCGCACTGGTGCCAAAAAAGTCGATTTGTAATTCATCGATGAGATTCCACAAACGTTTTAGATTAGGATAGGCAGGATTTCCATCATACAATATAAGGCAAGCACCTCGCATTAGCCCAGAGACCAACCAATTCCACATCATCCAACCGCAAGTCGTAAAGTACAGCACATTATCGCCGGAGCTTATATTACTATGCAAGGCATGTTCGCTATGGTGCTTTAGCATAACGCCACCAGTTCTATGGACAATGGCTTTTGGTTTGCCGGTTGTGCCGGATGAATATAATATATAGAGGGGGTGATCAAACTCAACATCAACAAAATTTAAATCGGCTTCGCAGACAGTGGTTTTGTCTGCAAGCCATGATTCCCAACATTGCAAACCGTTGGCTATATCGTTGACAAAATCACCTATAACAATGCTTTTTTCAATACTATTGATATTATCGCTTAGTTTCTGTATGACATTTATCACTGAAAAGTTTTTACCGCTGTAGTTATAACCACTAGAAGCAAATAACAAACGAGGCTCTATTTGTTTAAACCGTGCAAGTGATGCTTCATAGCCAAAATCTGGAGAACAACTGGAAAAAACAATACCTTGTGAGGCACAAGCGAGTAATAATATAACACTTTCTGATGTATTCGAAATCAAAGCGGCTACTCTATCGCCTTTGCCCAAGCCAGCTTTTAATAGCGAATTTGTACAACAGGCAACGGCATGCCGTAATTCGCTATAGCTAATAGAAACATGATTTCCTGTTTCGGTAACACCAATTAATGCAGTTTGCATACTTGAGGTTTGTGACGGATATAAACAAGCCTTGGCGTAGTTACAATGCAGCCCTTCAAACCATCGTGTATTTTGTATGCCATTGCCTTGTATAACGGCAGAATAATCGCCCACAAATGGCAATTGACTATAACGCAAGTAAAATGCCCAAAAACGTTCGTTATGAGTTACAGTGTAGCCGTGCAGAGATTGATAATCGGAAAATTGCTCGTTTGTTTCTGCCTCTAGTGCTTGCTGAAAAGCAACAAAGTTGCTGTTTTTAACACGTGATTGACTCGGCACCCACAATGGCATTGGAGTCTCAAGCATAAATTAATAAAAGAAGTAATAATTAATATTTGACAACTTCAGTGTCTTCTGGTGGTACAAACTGAAAAACAGCCTCATCGACAACACCAAATTTTATTTGCTCTATTGTCATTTCTAGTTTGCCACCAAACGAATCACTAACACGAATTTTTTTTAGTAAGCCGTCTTCACGACTAAAACCAAGAGAAATGCTAGGCACATTATTGGTTACTTCAATAGCCTTTGCGTTTATCCATGCCAAATCACCCCCCAAACCAGAGCTAATGACATAATCTTTTTGTAAGCCAGAGATTCCTTCGGCAAATACAGCAAACACACCTGTCCGAGCTTCTTTGGAAAAAGATTGTACGATTACTTGTTGTAAGCTTTCTTCGTATATCCATATTGTTTTGCCATCGGATATGACCAATGGATTATCAGGGGAATCGAATTTAATAAGAAATTTATCTGGCTTTACAAAGTCGATGTTGCCTTGATCAGTTTTTAAAACCTGATCTTTGTCATCCGTGGTTACTTGTGAAAATCGAAGATTGATGTTTTTTGCATTGTCCATAAATTGCTCAAATAGCAAAAAGGCATCAGCATTGGCTAAAGCACTATTAAATAATAGTACAAAAAGGATGGTTAATTGTCGATACATTCTTTTCTCTTACAACTTGCATAAATAAGTAGTGGATCACTTTCAGCCAGCCCTCTACTTTTTAACATGGCTTCATTATAGGCAATAACAGCAGGGTCGTTGACCTCTTCCATTTTTCCACAACGAGAGCAGACAATTTGTGGCACCGCTTCTGTTTGAGTGCTTTCGTATAATATTTGTCCTTCTGATGGGATTTTTCGAGCCAATTCAAAATCACATAATGTTGATAAAACACGATAAACTGTCGCAAAGCCAATGCTACTTTTTTGGAGTAATACTTTTTCTAAAATGTCGCGAGCACTCATTGGTGACGCATTTTTTTTGATAATATCCAAAATAATCTCACGGCTAGCTGTTTTTTTTAGCCCAGCTTCTTGAAAAATTGATTTTTCTTTCATGTTAGAATCTATACTTATGAAAAATATTATAAATGCACTACGTCGATTCTCGTATTCTATCATTACTGTATCATTCTTGCTAATGGCAACAGGTTGTAGTTACTCTGAACATTTAAGAAAAATTTCTGTAAAAACAGACAAAGTAGTCTTTGAGCCTTTTCAAAACTGTTGTATTTATCGCAAAGAATTTTCACAAGGCAGTCCATTGTTACGAGACAATTACACCGAACTAAAATTAGGTATGACAACAACCGAAGTCTCCCGTTTAATCGGTCCTTATCAATCACTTTCTATACTTAACAAAAACCGACACGAACATATATTTCAAAAGCGTGAAGAAGGCTTTGGTAAGTTATTAAAAATACTATATGTTGAATTAATCTATAAAGATAAGATACTCAATAATATTAATATTATTAAAAATGAATTTGATGGCAAAGTTGCCGAAAGCAATGAGTAATAAGATTCGTATTGCTGTATCAGGTGCCAGCGGACGAATGGGGCAAGCCATTATATTAACAGCCGATGAACACCCAAATATAGAATCAATTTGTGCATTTGAATCAATCCGCAATAATAAAGTAGATACAACAGCAGCCGATGGTAAGACTACTATACAAACCATTGAACAAATTGATTTTTCCAATATTGACGTATTAATTGATTTTACGACTCCCACAGCGACGCTAGAATTTGTTCAAATTTGTGTTGAAAATAATACTGGAATGGTCATTGGAACCACCGGTTTTACCAAGGCAGAAACCGAGCAACTCCATATTTTTAGTAATAAAATCCCCATTTTAATGGCACAAAATATGAGTATTGGCGTTAATGTAACTTACGAACTGGCAAAAATAGCCGCATCATTACTGTGTGCTGGGCGAAGCGGTGGTGGTTATGATATTGAAATTTTTGAAGCGCACCACAAACACAAAAAAGACGCTCCTTCTGGCACGGCACTACAATTGGGTAAGATTGTCGCTCAAGCGACTAATGGCGATCTTGATATCGATGCCGTATTTGCAAGACAAAGACGCTCTGATACAGAAAGAAAACCTCAAGATATCGGTTTTTCAGTGGTGCGAGGTGGGGACATTGTCGGTGAGCATCGCGTTATATTTGCTGGTGCAGGAGAACAAATTGAGATTACCCATCGCTCTACCAGCCGCAACAATTACGCCGCTGGGGCGATTAGAGCAGCCCAATTTATCGCTACTGCACCAGCCACCTTTTATGATGGCATGGACGCTGTTTTTGGCGATAAATCGTAAGTTTCCTTATACTGTCTTTGTGTTCGTGCAGGAATAACAAAGTAGGCAGTATAGTCATTTATTTTTTAAATTTTCCTATTATCATGGCACGAATAAGATTGCTTTTTAATCGCCATGAAGTAATTAGTACAGCGGTTATATGAAGAAAGCTAAAATACAGCAAGAAATCAGTGCTCATTTCGTGCCAAACATCAACATCGTTATCGATTCCCCAATCTGTGTCTTGCAACCACCCGCTAAATACAGTAAAAAATAGAATCGTCCATATTAAATAAATGGCTAATGCACCTAAAGGGTTATGTCCAACATTCTTCATGGGAGTACGGTGTTTAAACTCGTGCAAATGTACTTGTAATGCCTCTATTTTAGGAATAAACGCTTTTAAATGGTTGGCATGACGAGCAAAACTTAACCCCCATAGTATTCTAAATAATACCAAAGCAGCGATGGCATAACCTATTTTGCGATGCCACCATTCGCCTGTTTCTGTATAAAAATAATTGAAATAAAATAAAAAAGCAACCAACCAGTGGGTGCTACGTACAATTAAATCCCAACCCGATGAATGTGGACTAATAAATCTATCAAAAAACCTTTGCATAACAACCCTAAATTGTGCCATTGATAAGCCTATGCGTTGTGATTTTTCCGTGCAATATTACAAGTAATTAAAAAATACTTTACAGATGAAGTAAAGGGGGAGAAGAATAAGTAGGGTTAGCTTGCTTATTCAGTTTTTTCTTTCTTTTCTTTAACGTCAAATATCTTATGATATTTTTGACGCATTTTTTTTAGTCGTTCAAACAGTTCTTTAGTTTGTTCTACATCGCCATTTAAAACGGCTTGCATGGAATTATTAATGGAACTAATAAAAAAATCCATGCCTTCGTGGAATTTTTTAATTTTTTCTTCGGTTGCATCATGTGGTTCCATTTCTTCTTTTACTTTTTCGGCAATGAATTGCATTTTCAAAAGATGCCGTACGATGTTTTCAGGGTCGTCGCTTTCGTTGGCACGACGAAACTCTCTCCCAATTTTTTTCATTTCGCGCTCAAGCGTTTTATGTGCGTGACTTTCGGTTAGGGGTATCGCAAATAAGCCAAGGGCAATAATAAAAAAGAAAAGTGATATTTTGGAAATACCCTGTGTATTTTTGAATAAAATCATTCCTTTAATTATAACAAAAAAAGTGATAATTTATTCACTTGCGTCCATTAAAAGTTCTGCGCGAATAAATCCATCCAAACCACCGTCCAAAACTGATCGCGTATTGCCGCTTTCAAAACCAGTGCGTAAATCTTTAATACGGGATTGGTCTAATACGTAAGAGCGGATTTGTCTGCCCCAGCCGATATCATCTTTGCTATCTTCTAGTTTGTTTTTTTCGACATTACGTTGGTCTAGTTCGTGTTGATGTAATCGTGCTTTAAGCATTGACATCGCGCTTGCTTTATTTTTGTGTTGAGATCTATCGCTTTGACATTGCACAACAATATTAGTCGGTAAATGTGTAATACGAACGGCTGAATCAGTGGTGTTAACATGCTGCCCACCCGCACCGCTAGAACGATAGGTATCAATGCGTAAATCGGTGGGATTAATATCGACTTGAAAGGAATCATCAATGACGGGGAATACGAAAATACTGGCAAATGAGGTGTGCCTTTTGTGGTTGGAATCAAATGGCGATTTACGAACCAAGCGGTGAATACCTGTTTCTAGGCGTAAATATCCATAGGCGTAATCGCCTATAATCTTAATGGTTGCACCTTTTATGCCGGCGACTTCACCCAACGCTTCTTCCATTACCTCTACTTTGTAGTTGTTTTCTTCGGCATAACGCAAGTACATGCGATACAGTATAGCAGCCCAATCTTGTGCTTCGGTTCCGCCTGATCCTGATTGAACGCTTAAAAACGCATGGGATCTATCATGCTCACCGCTAAATAAACGACGAATATTAAGGGCTTGAATTTCATCAAGTAATTGTTGAGACTGTAATGAAATTTCCTCGATTAAATCATCGATTTCTTCTTCTATCGCCAAATCTAACATTTCGATAAGATCTGTTAACCGTTTTTCGATGGTTTCAACATCGTTAATGTCTTTGATTAACCGTCCTCGTAATTGTTGGTGTTGCTTTACCAGCTCTGTATCTGACCATATAGAAGGATCTATGAGCTGAAGGTCAACCTCGATTAGTTGATTTTTTTTATCATCAACATTAAAGGAACCCCCTTATCTCCTTGAGCATTTTTTCACCTTCAGAGATTGTTGCACGAATTTCACTACTGTCTAATAACATAGGCTCTATTCTAGCGAATAATTAACAATTATTTTATATTAACTACGAATATTCACTGGTGTATAATTGACGAAGTTTTAAGCTATGAAGATTAGTGATTTTATAACAACAGATTTTCCAGATAATGCGTCAGTAGTCGTTATCGGCGGTGGCGTGATGGGGTGTTCTACTCTGTATCACTTGGGTCTTCACGGTATTACTGATGCGGTATTGCTCGAAAGAAACGAGCTCACATCCGGTACTACATGGCACTCGGCAGCATTGGTGCGTGGCTTACGACAAACCGAAAATTTAACCCGATTAATTCGATACTCACAAGGTTTGTATAAAAGCCTAGAAGAAGAGACAGGGCAGTCCACTGGCTGGATAGGTAAAGGCTCGGTATCTATTGCCACCAATCCAGAACGCTTAACTCATTTGCGCCGCCAAAAAAACCTATCACATTTATTTGGCATTGAAGCCAGTTATATCAGTGCTGGTGAGGCAAAAGAACGCTGGCCCCTGATGCAAAATACCGATGTACTAGGTGGGGTTTGGTCACCCGAAGACGGTCGTGTGAGTGTATCCGACCTATGCGCCGCGCTGGTCAAAGGGGCAAAAAACAAAGGGCAACAAATTTTTGAACACACTTCTTTAGAGGGAATTGAATTTAGCAATAACAAAATCGTTGCTGTTAAAACCAACAAGGGGCGTATTCGGTGCGACAAAGTAGTTATATGCAGCGGCTTGTGGAGTCGCGATGTCTTAAAACCGTATGGCACACATCTGCCATTATGGCCCTGCGAGCATTTTTACATGTTAACCAAACCCATTGATGCTCTAAAAGGCAATATTCCAACATTATTTGATTATGATTCCTGTCTTTATGTACGAGACGATTCAGGTGGTCTGTTGGTCGGTAGTTTTGAACCCGGAGCCAAAGCAATCTCGCCCGAAAAACTAGGAAAAAACTTTGCTTTTCAACTATTACAAGAAGACTGGGACCACTTTGAACCGATGATGGAAAACGCTTTACATCGTATTCCTGCCCTTGAAACCGCTGAAATAAAAACATTGTTAAATGGTCCTGAAAGTTTTGTTGCCGATGGTATGTTTATGCTGGGTGAAACCGCTCGTACCAAAGGGCTGTATGTTGGATGTGGCATGAATTCAGTTGGAGTCGCCACCAGTGGCGGTGCTGGCAATGCACTTGCTCATTGCATTGCACATGGTCATATGCCATTTGCCTTGTCAGAGGTTAATCCGAATCGATTCCCAGAATGTTTTAATTCTATTGAAGCCCTATCAGCACGTGCGCCCGAAATCTTAGGACATGCCTATCAAATTCCATTCCCCGGGTGGCAACCCAGCTCTGCCCGAAACTTACGATTTACGCCACTACATGAAACATGGCAAAAACATGGCGCACATTTCGGTCAGCACTATGGTTGGGAAAGACCATTGTACTTTAATAAAACTGAAGAACCAGAACTCACCTTTAAACGCCCCGCATGGTTTAACAATGTAGCGCAAGAAGTCGCACAAACGCACAATCACGCTGCCATATTTGAACTATCAATTTTAGGAAAAATTGTTGTCGAAGGCAGTGATGCCTGTAAATTTCTTAACCAGTGGTGTGCCAACAATATGGATAAAAAAGTAGGACGTGTTATTTACACTACCATGTTAGATAAAACAGGTGGCATTGAAAGCGATTTAACCGTCCACCGTGTTGCCGAAGACAAATATGTGATGTATGTGGATGCCGATACCATACGCCGTGACATGGCTTGGCTAATTCATGGTAAAAGACCAGCTGATGATGTCTCTATAATAGATGAAACTGAAAAATGGGCAGTATTGGGCATTTTTGGACCAGAAACAGGCAGTATAGCGACTCAAATTGGGGCAAACGATCTCAATGATATTGCTTATTTTGGTTGCAAGGAAACCACCATTGCTGGTTGTGAAGTTCGAGCCGCACGCTTATCCTTTGTTGGTGAACCCGGTTGGGAAATCACTTGTGCAATAGAAGACACGCAAAAGATATTTGATGTACTGGCAGAAGCAGGGGCAAAACCCGCTGGTGCTTATGCATTGGCATCAATGCGAATCGAAAAACGCTTTTTGGCTTATGGTCAAGATCTCGACAGCGACGTTACGCCATTAGATGCAGGCTTGGATTTTGCGGTTGACTTAAATATCCCTTTTCTTGGTAGTGACAAACTATTAGAACAAAAAGAAAACGGATTAAATTATCAATTTTTAACTGTTGTATTGGATAACCCTAATGCAACGATATGGAAAGATGAACCTGTTTGCTATAACGACAAGATTATTGGACGATTAACCTCAGCAGCACATGGATACCGCATCCAAATGCCGGTGGGCATTGCACTTATAAAATGTGAAGGCATTCCCACGACAAAAGACAGCGATGGTAGTTTTCGGGTTACCGTATTAGTTGGCGACGATGTAGAAAAAGGGCGTGCCATGAGCACAGCCGCATACGACCCCGATGGCTTACGCCTACGCAAAAAAACGTCTCAGTAGCTTGTCTTAAATCTTATTTTTGCGAAATAAGCAAAACGCAATAAGACTAAGACAATATTAATCGTTGTCAGTCGTACCAGCACCGGCACCAAATTGCTTGGAAAAACTATTTGCCTCGACATAGGTTTTGGCAGCGAGAGTCGATAGCATTTGCCATGTTTTGCTGTCTATTGTCAAACGGGTCGGGAGTCGCTTATTTGTGTTGTTTAATTGTGATTGCTTTTTTAGTAATGACACGGTTAAGCAATCTGTCACCGTCTCTAAATTTTCCAATAAAAAGGGTTCGTTTGTTGATTCGATTTCAATGCAATCTTTATTAACTACAATCGATTTGCCATCGAAATTTAAAGTCAAAGAGCAAATCTCATTGATATAGTGGAGACACGCCACACCGCCATAGCCAAGCATTAATCCTGCCGTATCTATCGCTCTTAACGTTATGGTTTGAGTGGGTTCTACAAGCAGATTTTCAAAACAACTCATACCCTGTATTGCAGGGTTAAATCGCTTGCCTAAAGCAATGCCATGTAGTGCGTTTAAAGCCCACTGTGCGCCTTGTAAGTTTTGTTGGCAACACCAGATGCTGGCATTGGCAAGCGTTTCGGCTAAACCAATGGGAAGCCCGCAACCCAAAGCGGCTTTTTCGATTAATCGGTTGGTTTCATCAATGGAATACATTGGAAAAAATCACATCAATGGATTTTTTGGCAACCACCAATCATCTGCATCATCATTGGTGATTGTATCGATGGTAGGAGCACCTTGAAACAAATTAACCCGTGTCCAGCGGTCTGATTTTGGATCAAATTTAGTCGCACCAAAAAAAGAAAGTTTGCACCGCAATAAATCTATGGGCAAGCAATGGCTACCGACAAGGTTGTCATGAATTTCTGCATAAGGATAATTGGGGAAGTTTTGCACACGCCTCATACAATAGCGATGCTTCGGGTATTTTTGCAAAAAAGAGGCAACATTCATTGTTAATTCGCATTGCTTTATATCGTTTGCTAGGCTTTGTATTTGGCGGGCGATATCCAGCGGCATTTCTTTTTCGCTACCGCTTTCTTGATAACGATTGCCAAGACGAGGCTCTAGTTTTTCTTCTGATACGTACCAAAATTTTTCATTGGCGATTTTGGTTGAAAAATCAAACGCTAACGCCCATTGACATTGTTCTTCTATAATCGTTTTTAATGTTGCTAACGACATGGCGGGTTGCAAGCAATAGAAATCATCAGAACCCATGCCTTTTGCCAAATCATCCACTAGAGTAGGATGTGCTTCTATCAGCAATGAAATAACCAACTCTTGACATTCTTCACAATAAGCTCTTGTGGATTCATAGAACTGTTTTTGCAAAAACAAAGTGGCATTGGAATATCGCAAATACCGCGCATGTAATTGTGGTAATTCTTTTCTGATGGTTAAAATACGCTGCATTTGTACAGCATCTTCTACGCTCCATTCGTTGACGTGGGTTATTGCTCGATTCAACAAGGTTAAAATACGTTGATACTCATCTTTTGAGGCATGTTCTTTTGCGCATATACGGGTTAATGCGACTTCTTTCGCTATCATCCAATTATTAAGCAAAATAGGATGCCGCACCAAGAAAGGTGCCATGCCTAATCCTGTTGAATTGCCAATACCCAACCATTGTTTATAAGTAGGGTCTAATTTAACCGCAGTGCTGGGTGCCTTTGTATGAGCGATATAATCAACTAAATCATGCGTAAAACTACGCACCAACCAAACCGCTAACATTTCTACTTGAAAAGGCGATGCCAATGCCGGGCGGTGGGCATAATACGCACGGTCGGCAATGCCAAACTTGCCATTGCCATAGACAGCGGTGGTACGCATAAGGTAGCCAATGGATGATATTTTATCAACATCAGGCTGCTTGCCAGCGGCAAGACTTTGTACGACATGTTCAAACAAACGCACCGATTTATTGGCACGGCTTAATACCAATTCTTTTTCGCTGTAGCGACCTTTTTCTTGTTTTGGTGCTTGTTGGCGTAAGCGTTCTACTTCGGCATCATCGGGAATCCCATCATAAAGCACAAAGGTTATGTCCCACTGTTCGGCAATAACGCGGTCGGTGCGTTGGTCTGGCGTAATATGGTTAGAAAAAACAACCAAACTATAGGTATCACCCTCTAGCGTTACCGAATACACCGCATCGCCAAAGCCATCGCTATCAATCGCCCATCGGGTTTTTTTTACCGTTGTATCAGCGTTGTGTAAACGCCGTATTAACTGCCGCATAAAACTAAGCCGCGTTGGGTAAAACGTACCAATCCGTGCCAGTGACATAATTTGCTGGGGTGGGCGTAATATGTTTTGGCAAACGTTGGTTGATTGCATCTGCTTATTATTTACACCACTTTATAGAGGTATTTATAGTTAATCCCATCGTCATTTATCATTATTACTATAGTGATGCAGTAAATGAATGCTCATAAAAACGATGCCAATTGCCACCCATAATGGCTTGTATATCGGTGGTACTAAAGCCATTTTTGTGTAAGCCTTCGGCAATGGTTATAAAATTGCGATTATCAACAAACCATGTCGGCTGTGGTGGAAACTTAGCGGTCTCATCTTTTTTTGATTTTTTCCAAGTGCCTTCACGCATCCATTGCACAATGCTATCGGGTTGGTCTTGGCATAAATCGCTACCAATGCCCAAATGTTCGACTCCATAGCGGCTGCTACATTCGGCAATCATTTCGCAAAAACCATCCAAACTACAGTCGCTGCCATCTTTTAGATGATTCGGGTATATCGAAAAACCCAACATGCCGCCTTTGGCTACCAATGCTTCAATGACTTCATTTGATTTATTGCGTTTGCCTGCTTCCCACCATGTGGGGTTGGCGTGGGTAATGGCAATAGGGCGGGTTGATAAATCAATAGCCTCTAAAGTGGTGCGTTCAGCCGAATGGCTCATATCGACAACAATGCCAACGCGATTCATCTCGGCAATAACCTCACGCCCAAAGCGGGTAATGCCGCTATCGTGTTCCTCACAAAAACCCGTACCCAATAACGATTGGTTGTTATAGGTGAGCTGCATAAAACGAATACCCAGTGTGTGGCAGACTTCAACCAAGCCAATATCCTCTTCAATCGGCGCTGCTGTTTGCGTGCCAAAAAATATGGCAGTGCGGTTGGTGGCGATAGCGTGGTTAATATCGGCAGCCGTTCTACCATGAAAAATTAAATTAGCATGGTTTCTGAAATGATCATTCCATGCTTGTATGTTTTGTACGGTCTGGCGAAAATTTTCATGATAAGCAATGGTAACATGCACCGCATGCACATTGCCTTCGCGCATTTGTCTGAAGATTTTTTCAGACCAATTAGCGTATTGTAGGCAGTCGATAAGTGGCGATAATGTCATGATGTTTTACGAAGGTATTCCTGCATTGGTATAAGCCGTTTTAATATGGGTATAAAATTCAGCCGCAATACGCCCTTGTTCACGCGAGCCATAGCTGGAATTTTTTCTACCGCCAAATGGCACATGGTAATCGGTGCCTGCTGTTGGCAAGTTAACCATAACACAGCCCGATTGCGAATACTGCCGAAAATGAGAAGCCCGTGCAAGTGATTGTGTGAATATACCTGCTACTAATCCGTAATCGGTATTATTACTTATTGACAAAGCTTGTTCGTAAGAGTTTATTTTTTGGACGGAGGCGATTGGTGCAAACATTTCTTCACGATTTAGCAACATGTCATTGGTGGTATTTAGCAACAATGCTGGTGCCATATAATAACCTTTTTTATCGGTGGTGAGTTGTAAATCATGAGTCAATACTTCGATGTTTTCTGCCTTTGCTCTTGCCAACCAAGCCATATTTGAATCATATTGCACTTGGCTAGCAACAGGGCCCATTTTTGAAGATGGATCTTGCGAATGCCCGACAGTAAACCCACGCATGGCTGCTTGTAGTTTATCGACAAATTCATCATGAATTTTTTCATGAATGAGCAATCGAGACGATGCCGTGCATTTTTGTCCAGTGCTAGAAAAAGCCCCAACCAAAGAGGCAGTAACAGCAGCGTCAATGTCGGCATCTTCCATTACTGTTAAGGCATTTTTAGAACCCAATTCTAATTGTACTTTTGCAAAATGCGATGCCGCTTGAGTTGCTACTTTTTTCCCAACCGTATAAGAGCCGGTAAAACTAATGGCATTAACGCCCGGATGCGATACCAATGTATTGCCAATGGCATCACCGCTGCCCATTAATAACTGAAAAACGCCTGATGGCAAACCTGCCCGTGAGATGATTTCGGTCAATGCAACGGCAGAGGCAAGGGTTAAGTTAGCTGGTTTCCAGATAACCGCATTGCCAAATGCAAGTGCTGGGGCGATTTTCCAACTTGCAGTTGCAGTCGGAAAGTTCCAAGGTGAGATAACTGCAACAACGCCCACAGGTTCACGGCGAACATCAATTTCGATATTTGGGCGAACCGACAAGGAATTTTCGCCAATTTGGCGTAATACTTCAGCAGCGTAATAGGTAAAAAACTGACCAGCACGATACACTTCACCTTTGCCTTCGGCGGCTGTTTTGCCTTCTTCACGGGCAAGTAACTGTCCTAACTCTTCTGCCCTAGCCATCATCTCATTGCCGATGGTGTTCAGCATATTTTGCCGTGCTTCTAGACCTACCGCACGCCATTGGCTAAGCGATGCCGTTGCGGCATCAACTGCTTTTTCTAAATCATCCGTAGTGGCTTGGGAAAAATTTCCAATAACATCGGATGTATCCGAAGGGTTAATATTTTCGATGTGATTTTGGGAATCAATCCATTCATTGGCAATGTAGTTTTTGGTATCAATGTTATTCATAGTGTTTTGGTCTTATGTTAGTTGTTATAGTAAGTATTGGTTTTATTAATCTATTTTAGAATATTTGCAAAAGCGGTAAAGTAAACCATCGTTGACTGATGTTAAAAATTCTCCTTCATTATCAGGCGTGTCTAGCTGCCATTCGTTTTTGTGCCAATCAGGAAAAAAAGCATCGCCATCATTAACGATAGTATTAAACTCGGTTATATATAAAGTGTTGGCATAAGGCATGCCCAAAATATAAATTTGCGCGCCCCCTATAATAAAGATTTTATTGTTGTTATTTTGCTCATTATAAGCGTGGGCATTTGTTAAGGCTTGCTCCATTGTTTGGACAACGGCACAACCATCTATATGCAAATCAGATTGTTTTGAAAGAATTATATTGTGGCGTTTGGGCAATGGCTTGCCGATAGAATCAAACGTTCTTCTGCCCATAATAACGGGGTTATTTAACGTCGTTTGTTTAAAGTGCTTTAAATCTTCTGAGCAATGCCATGGCATTATATTTTTTCTGCCGATGGTTTTATCTTTAGCCACTGCTACAATAAGTGCAATTTCTGTCATTTCTTTATCTGGCTACACTGCCTATATTGCAATAGGGGCTTTAATTGAAGGGTGGGGGTCATAATTTTCCAGCAAAATATCATCAGCAGTAACAGAGGCAATATCCATCATAGAACATTGGGGGTTAATTATAAGGCTTGGAAGGCTTTTTGGAGTACGTTCTAGCTGTTCTTTTGCCTGATTGATGTGATTATTGTACAAATGCAAATCGCCAAACGTATGCACAAATTCCCCGACCTTTAAATCGGTTATTTTTGCAACAATATGCGTCAGCAAAGCATACGACGCAATATTAAACGGCACACCCAAAAATATATCGGCACTGCGTTGGTAAAGTTGACATGACAAACGCCCACCTTCTACATAAAACTGAAAAAGTGCATGACAAGGTGCCAGTCGCATTTGTGGTAAATCGGATACATTCCACGAACTCACAATATGGCGGCGTGAATCGGGATTGTCTCGTAACTGTTTAATAATAGATTGTAATTGATCGATACAATCGCCATTGGGGGTTTTCCACGACCGCCATTGCTTGCCATAAATAGGTCCTAAATTACCGTTTTCATCCGCCCATTCATCCCAAATACTCACTTTATTATCATGCAAATAAGCCAAATTGGTATCGCCACGTAAAAACCAAATTAATTCATGGACGATAGAATGCCAATGCAGCTTTTTAGTCGTCAGCATCGGAAAAGAATGCTTTAAATCAAAGCGTACTTGTCTGCCAAAAACACTCAAAGTACCAACGCCCGTGCGGTCATTTTTTTGAGAGCCATTTTCTAAAACATCGGTTAAAAGGTCAAGATAAGTTTGCATGGTTAAATTATACACATCACAAATTCATAGCAAATTAAAGTTTAATAATTAGATAAGGAAGCTGGGTCTTATTTTTACGTATAATTAACCGTTACTGGCAGTTTATACCCATTTAAATAGGACAAAATATGGATTTTAATTTTACCAATTCACAAGAACGATTGTGTGAGACAGTTGAAGCAATGGTTAAAAAAGCCAAAAAATTAGGTGCTTGCGAGGCAGAAGCCAATGCCAGCGAAGGCATTGGACTCGATGTATCGGTACGTTGTGGTAATTTAGATGGAATGGAAATTAACCGTGAACAAGGAATCTCAATTTCGGTACTCATAAACGGTGCCAACGGTGTTGCCAGTGTTGGCGATTTAAACCCGTCTGTGTGTGACGAGGCAGTAGAAAAAGCGATTGCCATTGCCCGTGCCAGCTTCCCTGATAAATATGCAGGTTTGGCAGATGCGTCGTTAATGGCGACGGAATTTCCTGATTTATCACTGTATTATCCGTGGGATATTGATTCTGAAAAAGCCATCGAACTCGCCAAACAATGCGAACAAGCGTCGTGGTCTGTTGCTGACTCTGTTTCAAAAGATAAAAGTGATGGTGCTGGTGTTGCCAGTAATGCCTCACAAGTGGCTTATGCCAATAGCCATGGCTTTGTCGCTTCCAAAAAATCCACTTCTCACAGTATTCATTGTGGTGCGGTGGCAGTGTCTGACAATGGCGAAATGGAACGCGATGGTTGGTCTGAATCCGAACGTTGTGCGACAGACTTACCATCATCTGATTTTATTGGCAATAAAGCCGGACACCTTGCCTCTATCCGCTTGGGCGGCAAAAAAATTGCGGATTGTCGTGCCAATGTACTGTTTCAAGCACCTGTGGCACATTCTTTTATTGGGCATCTGGTGGGGGCAGCATCGGGTGGCTCTTTGTATCGTAAAACCTCGTTTTTGGCAGATAAATTAGGAGACTCGATATTTCCTACACATTTTAGTTTGCGCGAATCGCCACATCTACCCAAACGGTTTGGTTCTAGATCTTATGACAGTGACGGCGTGGCAACACAATCTCGGCAAATTGTTACCAACGGGGTATGGGAAGGCTGTTTTTTATCCGCTTATAGTGCCAGACGCTTGGGCATGACAAGCACCGGCAATGCAGGAGGGGCACATAATCTAGAAGTTCAAGCAATGATTGAACCAATGGACAAACTAATGAAGATGATTGGCAGCGGTTTATTGGTAACCGATTTAATGGGGCAGGGGGTCAATAACCTCACGGGTGATTATTCACGCGGTGCCGCTGGGTTTTGGGTTGAAAACGGCAGCATTGCCTACCCTGTAAGCGGTATTACCATTGCCGGTAATTTACTAACAATGCTACCATCTATTATCGCCATGGGAGACGACGCCATTTGGCAAGGTAAAACTCATTGCGGCTCGTTGCTTATTCCTGATTTAATTATCGGTGGCAATACATGATATTAGATTTTGCTAGTATCACTCCATCGCAACGTTATTTATGGATGACGCAAGCCGTTATCCCCAGGCCCATTGCTTGGGTGCTTACAGAAAATAAAGCAGGTGATTACAACCTAGCACCATTTTCGTATTTTAATGCTGTTTCCTCCGACCCGGCTTTAATTGCTTTTTCAATAACGACAAACCCCAATGGTGAAGATAAAGACACTCTAATTAACATCCGCAATTGCCCCGACTTTACCATTCATATTGCTTCGCTTGATATGATAAATGCCGTTAACCAATCTTCGGCAGCATTAGAATACGGACAATCAGAATTAACCGCTTTGAACTTAGAAACAACACCGATTAACCCCGCCATTCGTATGCCTCGTCTAAAAGACGCACCCATTGCATTGGCGTGTACGCTGCACCAAGAAGTCGTATTAAGCGACGTGCAAAATCTTATTTTAGCTCGGTTAAATCATCTCTACGTTAACGATGATTGCATGGCAAAAGACTACAAAGGCAGACCAAAAATTGATGCCGCTAAAGTTAATCCCCTACTTAGACTAGGAGCCGGGCAATATGCGACATTGAGCGATATAATACCGGCACTGCCTATAACACTCGCTGACTCTAATCTTTAATAATTGTTTGCCAAGCCTACAAGCTAGAGCCCAGAGGCTAGGCTACGAAATAACTTTACCTATCAAGCATTTCTGCTAAGTATTTACCGGTTAAACTTTCTTTATTTTCTGCCACGGTTTCTGGTGTTCCAGAAGCAATTAAATACCCGCCTTTAATCCCACCGCTAGGACCCAAGTCGATAACCCAATCGACAATTTTTATAATATCTAAATTATGCTCAATAATGATAATGGTATTGCCCTTATTTGCCAGTTGTTGCAACACTTGTACAAGCATATTAACATCATGAAAATGCAAACCAGTTGTTGGTTCATCTAGTATATAAAGGGTATTGCCAGTTTGGCGTTTGGATAATTCCAGTGATAATTTTACCCGTTGTGCCTCACCACCTGATAGAGTCGTTGCTTTTTGTCCGATGGTTATATAGCCTAACCCAACAGTTTGTAATGTCTCTAACCGCCGTTTAATCATTGGCACATTCTGAAAAAACAAAAGCCCTTCATCGACTGTCATATCTAAAATATCGGCAATACTTTTGCCTTTGTATAAGATTTCGAGCGTTTCTCGATTATAGCGTTTGCCATGACAAGTCTCACACTTTACAAAAACATCAGGTAAAAAGTGCATGGCAATACGCATAACACCATCGCCCTCACAAGTATCACAGCGACCACCACTTACATTAAACGAAAATCTTCCGACACTATAGCCACGTTCACGCGATAAAGGCAAGCTGGCATAGCAATCTCGTATTGCCCCAAACATACCCGTGTAAGTCGCTGGATTGGATCTGGGAGTACGACCAATCGGACTTTGGTCAACCGCAATAATCTTGTCAATTTTTTCCAAGCCTTCAATCGTATCATGCTCTAGTGGCTCTTTGTTGCTATTGTAAATATGACGCATGGTTGCCCGCATTAAAATATCATGAACAAGCGTTGATTTCCCCGACCCTGATACCCCCGTAACACAGCTGATAACACCTAGAGGAAAAGCAAAATCGCCTCCTTTAAGATTGTTGCCACAGGCTTTTTTAACAGTCAGTGACTCGGTAAATGTACGGCGTTTTTTTGGGATTTCAATTTTTAATTCTCTGCGTAAATATTTACCAGTTAATGTATTGGCTTTTTTTATTTTTGCCGGACTGCCTGAGGCAACCACTGTACCACCATGAATGCCAGCACCGGGACCAATATCTAAAACATAATCCGCTGTGTTAATCGCCTCTTCATCGTGTTCTATCACCAACACTGTATTTTGCAAATCGCGTAAATATTTAAGTGTTTCGATTAATCGCTTGTTATCATGTTGATGCAACCCTATTGAAGGCTCATCCAGTACATAGGTTACGCCTGTCAACCCGGAACCAATTTGGCTTGCCAAGCGGATACGTTGTGACTCTCCCCTGATAATGTATTGGCAGCACGATTTAAAGACAGATAATTTAAGCCAATATTTAATAAAAATTGATTGCGGTTTTGTATTTCTTTTACTATTCTTTCGGCAATTTTAGCATCGGTATCGCTCAACGTTAGTTGAATGAAAAACTGTTGTAATTCATCAATAGGCAATTTCGCTAAATTATGAATATTGATTTTATTTATTTTAACCGCTAATGCATCTTGCCCCAAACGTGCACCACAACACGTTTGACAAACACGTGAGCTTTGGTATTGCCCCAGAGTTTCGCGTACTTGATTGGAATCAGTCTCTCGCCACCGCCGTTCAATATTATTAACAATACCCTCAAAAGGCGTTTCACGTTCGTATATTTGTCCGCTACGATGTCCCGATTGTAGTTCGTAATTAAACTTTAATTTATCTTTGTGCCCATAAAGAATGATGTTTTTATGTTTTTTGCTCAATTTGCGAAAAGGCGTATTTAAATCAATCTCAAAATATTGAGAAACAGTCGTGAGCAAAGAAAAATAGTAAGGATTACGTTTATCCCAACCACGAACCGCTCCACTGGCCAAAGACAATTCAACACTATCAATAATTAAATCTTCACTAAAATGAATTTCATTCCCCAAGCCATCACAAGTCTTACATGCACTTGCAGGATTATTAAACGAAAAAAGTTTGGGCTCTAACTCTGGTGGGGCATAGCCACAGATAGAGCAGGCATAGCGAGTCGAAAAAGTATGAACAACCTCTGTATCCATTTCGAGCACATGTAAACGCCCATCGGCATGTTTACAAGCAACATCGACTGATTCAATCAAACGTTGTCGTCCATCTTGTTTAATGCGCAATCGGTCAATAATAATTTCAATCGTGTGTTTTACCGTCTTGGCAAGTGTCGGAACAGCCTCAATATCATAAGTAACGCCATCCACTCGTACTCGAGAAAAGCCATTGCTAGAAAGATCTTGAAACAAATCAAGATATTCCCCATGTCTTTGAATAACCACTGGTGATAGTATGTTGACACGCTGGTCAATCAGTTTTTCAAGTAAAAAATCAACAATAATAGCCGTACTCTGTGCCTCTAACTTAACATCATGTTTAGGGCAATGCGGTTTGCCAACTCGGGCAAAAAGCAAACGCATGTAATCTTGTATTTCGGTAACCGTACCCACTGTTGAACGTGGATTATGCGAAACACTCTTTTGGTCAATAGAAATAGTAGGCGACAAACCCTCTATTGAATCAACATCAGGCTTTTCCATCACCTGTAAAAATTGTCTTGCATAAGCAGACAAAGATTCAACATAGCGACGCTGTCCTTCGGCAAAAATTGTTTCAAAAGCAAGAGACGACTTGCCCGAACCAGACACCCCAGTAACAACGGTTAATGCATTGCGGGGAATCCCAACAGTTATGTTTTTTAGGTTATGAGCTCTTGCCCCCGTGACTATAATTTTATCTTTCATCGAATCCGTAATTATAGGTTAAAACAACGCCGTCACTGCAAAGCAAAAAATAACAAATAAGTATCGTAATAACCAACAAAAAAAATTATCACCAGTAAAATGCCAAAATAAAAAAAATGTAACAATGTCGCTATTATTTTTGATAAATTTTGACAAACAATGAAACAATGCATTAAAATAGGGCTTATGGCAGGACATAGCAAATGGGCAAATATAAAACACCGCAAGGAGCGTGTAGATGCAAAACGCGGCAAAGTATTTACTAAAATCATTAAAGAAATAACCGTTGCGGCAAAATTGGGTGGGGCAGATGTTAGTGCCAATCCACGTCTGCGCCTAGCCCTAGAAAAAAGCAAAGAAGTCAACATGCCAAACTACAACATCGACCGTGCCATCAAGCGTGGGGCAGGGCAGCTCGAAGACGGTGTTATCTATAGCGAAATCTTATACGAAGGCTACGGTGTTGGTGGAGTAGCGGTATTGGTTAATTGCCTTACTGACAACAAAAATAGAACCTATCCCGAAGTACGCCATGCATTTACCAAACACGGTGGTAACTTAGGCTCTGATGGTTCAGTCGCTTATTTATTTCACCATTGTGGTCAAATATTATTTGAAAATGTAGAAGACACAACATCGCTAATGGAAATTGCCATCGAAAACGGTGCTGATGACTTTATAGAAGACGAAGGCGGAATCGAAATTATATGTTCCCCCGAAAACTTATCAAAACTAACAGAAACCATTAAAAACGCTTCTTTTATACCTGATAATGCCGATATTATTATGCGTCCGAGCAATGAAATAAACCTTGTTGGTGAAGAAGCCGTTCGTATGCAAAAATTAATCGATTTACTCGAAGACCTTGACGACACCCAAGAAGTCTATACCAATGCAATCATGGAGGAGCCGACATCTTAATTTTAGGAATTGACCCTGGCTTGGCTAAAATGGGCTGGGGTGTTATTGAATCCACCCACAACACTTGTCGTTATATCGACTCTAAACTAATACAAACCTCTGCTAGTGATCAACACATCAACCGTATTGAGCAGATAATGCAAGCGTTAACAATCCCCCTTGCAAACTATAACCCTCAATTAATATGCATTGAGCGCGTATTTATCAGCATCAACCCTAAATCATCTCTCCTATTGGGTGAAGCCCGCGGCGCAGCATTGGCAACCTTATTATCTGCAAAAGTCCCCATACTAGAAATAACCGCTCTTCAAATAAAGCAATCCATCGTTGGCAAAGGGCGTGCAAGCAAAGAACAAGTCGCCATTATGGTAAAGCGATTATTATCCCTGCCTGCTGATTTAAAACTAGAGACTGACCGCAGTGATGCCTTGGCATGTGCCTTAGCCGGAAAGTCCCAAAGCCAGTTTGATAATTATTTATCAACAATACCCAATAAACGCCGTCGGGGTATTCCAACACTACGCCAATTAGCCAAAAGCAAATCATGATAACCAGTATAAACGGCTTTATTGAACAAAAAAGAATAGACGCCATAATTATCGAATGTGGTGGTATTGGTTATGAAATATTCATGCCACTAACCATCATCGAAAAACTACCAGAAGAAGGTAATACCGTTAAACTATTAACTGAATTTGTAGTGCGAGAAGAATCACAAGTACTATACGGATTTTTACACGCCAGCGAACGACAATTATTTCGCCGATTAATAAAAGTAAGTGGTATTGGGGCAAAAACCGCATTGGCAATGATGAGTGCCCTATCCATTGCCGAAATCCTTCAAGCCCTATCAGAAGAAGACAGCACCAAACTAGCCATGACTCCGGGCATTGGTAAAAAAACAGCCGATCGACTCGTTGTCGATTTTAGAGGCAGCCTCTTATTAAACATGAACACCAGCACCGCAGAAAAATCAAACACCAATGACGACGTTATGCAAGCATTAACATCACTAGGCTACAACAAAAACGAAACCAAAAAAGCAATGGCACATTTAGAAAAAACCACCTCTGCAGTAGACGACGTTGCCAGTAAAGTACGTGCGGCTCTGCGATGGTTATCAGGACGCTAGACCACGAAAATTTAATATGATTTATAATACTTAATTTACTGAAATAATAAAAAATGAAATATACTTCTAGATGGCAGATTGCCAGAGTACAAGACATAAAGAAAATTGATGTCCATGCGAGGGATTCTCAAGGCAAAACTGCCTTGCTTTTAGCCGTAAAATGGAATGCAAGCCGAGAAGTAATAAAACTACTAATAAAAAAAGGGTCGGATATTAATGCCAGAAGTGGCAGAGGCAGAACAGCTTTACATTTGACGATTGAGTCAAATACAAATCCAGACATCGCCGCTCTATTAATAGAAAACGGAGCCGATGTTAACGCAAAATTAAAAGATGGCAGGACACCTTTGTATTTGGCGGTATGGAATAAAAATCCAGAAATCGTCGCTCTATTAGCAGAAAACGGAGCCGATGCTAATACAAGATTAAAAGATGGTGGGACACCTTTGTATTTGGCAGTATGTAATATGGACACAGACATCGTCACTCTATTAGTAAAAAGCGGAGCCGATGTTAATACGAGAGATCGATATGGAAAAACATCTTTACACTTGGTGGTGAAATGGAATACAAATCCAGAAATCGTCTCTCTATTAATAAATAATGGAGCCGATGTTAATGCAAAAGATGTATACGGCGAAACACCTTTGCATTTGGTGGCAAACTCGGATGCGAATCCAGAAATATTATCAATATTAATAGAAAGTGGAGTTGATGTTAATGCGAGGTATGAAAAAAACAAAACTGCCTTGCATTTGGTCGCAATAGAGGAAGATATAGACCCAAAAATAATATTACTACTGGTGAAAAACGGGGCTGATGTTAATGCAAAAGAAGAAGATGGCGGAACCCCTTTACATTCTGCGGCAAAGGCAAACACAAACTCGGAAGTAATATCACTATTAATAGAAAACGGGGCTAATGTCAATGCTAAAAATGAAGAAAGGATAACGCCTTTGCATTTTGCCGCATGGTCTAATAAAAATCCAGAAGTATTATCAGTATTAATAGAAAACGGAGCTGATGTTAATGCCAGAGATATATATGGAAAGACACCTTTATATCATGCATCATCATTTAATGAAAACTCAAAAATCATAGCACTATTAATAGAAAACGGAGCCGATGTTAATACAACAAGCATATTAAATTCAACGCCTTTGCTTGCTGCAATAAGAAGAACAACAGTAAACCCAGAAATAATACTTTTATTAATAGAAAACGGAGCCGATGTTCGGGTAAAAGATATACACGGCACGACAATATTGGCACATGCAAAAAACAGCAGAGAAATGAAAAATACAAAAGTATATTGGGCTTTAAATGATGCTTTCTTTAAAGGGCAATAATACCCTCTAACTAAAATCTAGATACTGTACACACCAGTACAAAAAATTAATAAAGTGCATTTGAAAACAAATATACTAACCTTGCATTTGTCATATATTTGCCAAACAGGGCAGATAAATATCAAGGAAAATCAGTATAGTAAAAAACATGGATATAAAAAATATAATTTCATAGTGTTATAATTAGTCAAAGCAACTAAAAACAATGAAAAAAACTATTTATCTATTAGCCGTACTTTGCACACTATACGCTCCAAGCATGGCGGCAGAATGCTGGCTTACCAGCAAGTGTTTTGGTATTAATTGGAATACAGCGACTGTGCAGAAAATTCAAAATATTAATACTAGCATTAGTGATAATCTCGGTACAACGCCTTTGCACATGGCGGCAGACTACAACAAAAATATTGATGTTCTAAAATTTCTAATAGAAAAAGGAGCCGATGTTAAAGCACTTAATGGCAACGGAGAAACGCCTTTGCATTGGGCTGCTATTTCTAATGATAATCCTAAAATTATTTCAATACTTATTTCAAAAGGTGCAAAAATAACCGCAAAAGACAGAGAAGATAAAACACCTTTGCATTTAGCAGCGGGATTTAACGAAAATCCAAAAGTTTTATCGCTATTAATTAATAAAAAAAGTGATATTAATGCCATGGATATAAAAGGCAAAACGCCTTTGTATTGGGCAGCAAGTAGTAATATGAACCCTCATGTGCTTGCTTTATTAATCGACCAAGGTGCAGATATTGAGATAAAAAGCAAAAACGGAAAAACCGCTTTGCTTGTGGCAGCTCGGTTTAATGAAAACCCAGAAGTTTTGGTATTGTTAATTGAAAAAGGTGCAGATATACATGCCACTGACAAATACGGTAGAACCGCTTTGGACCTTGCCAAAAAGAATTATGCTGTTGTTGACACTTCAGCCTATCAGAAACTAGAAGCCGCAAGTGCTAAAAAATAATTTTAGTAATTTTCTAGCCAATGCACCTAACCTAACCCAACCCTATAAAACCCCTTCTGCCATTACGATTTAAGAAAGGGAATTAAGCAATCAATCGGGCTGTTTCACGAGACGCAAATACGGCTTAACCGTATTCCAGCCATCTGGGTAGATTTTTTCTGCCTCTTCATTATTAACAGACGGAACAATAATAACATCCTCTTCTGGTTGCCAATTCACTGGCGTTGCAACCTTGTGCTTTGCCGTTAACTGTAGCGAATCCAATGCACGCAAAATCTCATTAAAATTACGCCCCGTTGTCATCGGATAAATCAAAATCAACTTAATACGCTTATCAGGACCCACCACAAAAACAGCACGCGCAGTGGCATTGGTAGCCGGAGTACGCCCTTCATAAGTACCACTAATATCAGCCGGAAACATATCATACAGCTTAGCCACATTCAAATCAGTATCCGCAATAACGGGATAATTAACCGCTGCACCGCCAACATCCTCTACATCTTTCATCCATTTTGCATGTTCAGAACTCGCATCGATACTCAAACCGATAATTTTAGTATTACGCCGTTCAAACTCTGGCTGAATTTTTGCCATATAGCCCAATTCAGTAGTACAGACTGGCGTAAAATCCTTCGGATGTGAAAACAACATCGCCCAACTATCGTCGCCAATCCACTCATGAAAATCAATCTTTCCATGCGTGGTTTCTGCTTGAAAATTCGGTGCTAAATCATTAATGCGTAACGACATAATAAACTCTCCTTGTAAGTGTTATAAATTAGATATGCTATTCTAGCATGTAATTTATTTTTTATTATAAAAAATAGATAATGTAACAGTTAATTACTAATTTAGATTTTAGTTTACAGCGTCAGAGGATTATTTTGTTTGTTTGTTTGTCCATAATTTCTTTTAACTCAGCTACTGTTAATATTTTTTCTCGGCGATGAATCATTGCATGGCAGTTAGGGCAAACAGGCACAAGATCATCAATCGGGTTTACCTCATATCCCTCTTTTATCGTTGCTAATGGCACGATATGATGAACATGAATAAACTCTTTACCTAGTTCGCCATAGACTTCTTCAAAGTCAAAATCACAAACTTCACATTTATAGCCACAAAGCCTAAGGCATTTTTTTCTTGCTCTTGGGTCTCTCTCATAACGATTAATCGTAACGGATATTTTTGCTCCTTCTATAAACTGTTTAGGGTTCTTTACTTCTTCTGTAATATTTAAGAAGTAGTTTCCTTAAGAAATTTTTCATAATTTTTTAAAGCGGTATCTATAGATTAGTAGAGCTACTTAGGCTTGTCTATTTTTTTTTTTGCTTTTTCTATTTTTCGAATTAATTCATTATAAGTATCTTTCTAGTTTTTTACCTATTGTGTAATAGTGGGTTATTTCAAATGGTAAGTTATCCACCTATTTGTTCTTTGATTTCTGGGTAGTCAAATATAATCTGTTAAATTTTATTTGAGTTGAAGCGTACAAATAAGTTTACTTAGCTAAATTTTGAGTTGGCAAATTTCCCACGCCATTCTCTGAATTTTTTCTCCATCATTTCTATATCTCCTATGTTTTTGCCAATCGCCGGCAACGCGTAAATCTAAAAAAGAAAAAAAGAAAGCAGTAGTTTATGCTTCGCTGTCCTTCTATAATGGCAATTTTTGTTTTTTGTCGCGCTCTATTGTACGGAGTACTACATGAATTGTAGAAAGGTAATGGTAGAACATCCAACTAAGCCAAATCTTTTTATCATAAGATGTTTTTTGTTATCATTATGATGCCGTATACCAAAGTTATTAGCGATATTGAATAAGTCGCTTTCGTCTTGTTTTGTAAGAGTATTTTTCATTTTTTGTTTTAAATATTCTAACACATCCGCTAAATCTCTTACTGCGCTTTGTCGCTCATTGATGCTTGCCTTATATTTAAGAAATTTTGCCTTTGCAGTATTCATTTTTTCGGTAACATTATTATCATCTATTGGAATATCGGCATTAAAAATATTCTCAAACCCTTGTTCAGGTGAATGAAGAATTTCTCCCGTTTCTGATAGTTCAAACTTTGTTTTATATTTTTCTAAAATAAAATTTATTTGCTCACGAAATATTTTTTGACCTTCTTCTTTATCAAATGTATCCCAGTGATTACATACGTAGAACATCATACTGAATGATCCCGCCTGATGGGAATGTGATACTACACCTGCTGGCTTAGAAACATGCTGATATAAAAATTCAATCATATCCAGAAGGTCATCTTCGGTATAGTTTCGAGCAGAGACCCAATGGGCCATAAATTTTTCTTTCCTATGTCAATGAGTATTGTATTATCAATATTTTTTATTTTACCTTCAATTATTTCATTTCTATCTTCGCACCAAAAACCAAATGCCTCGTCAAAGTAGTCATCTGATTCCAGTGATTCAAACATATCTAAAAACAAGCCAATGATATCTTCAAGGGGGAGTCCATCTGAATTTGGATTAATACCCGCTCTGTGTGAATAATATTTACGCGTCATATTATGCCTCTAAAAACCGTTTTATCGCAAGTTGTGTTAATTTTTTAGCGTTTTTCATGTGCATATTATAGAGTATTAGAAGCAGTAGGTATCAAAAAGAAAGGTGTTGTTTACTTAATACAATTATCTTTTGCAGATTAATATAGTTCTTCATTAATAAATTTAGAGACTATATCTTTTTTATTTTCTGCCAGCATTTTTAATTCATATTCAGAAAAATAATATGAGGTGGTAAAATTTTCCGCTATGTCGTCAGGTGTCATTTCATAATCATCATCAAAAGATTTAATTAATTCATTGTAAATTTCTTCTAAAAATGACTTTTGTTTTTCTACTTTTTTTGCTTCTAATATAGCCAACGGAAAATCTCTATCATCTAATAGTAAAAAATCAACAAAGCCGTTTTTTGTCTTTTCAAAATCCGTGCCAAAATCATTAATATCTTTTTGCTTTATTTTTACATTCTGTTCAAGTTGTACGTTGGCTTTTCCTTGTTCGTCATCCAATAAACGCCAACCTGCTTTTTCAAGCAGTTTGTTAATTTTTATTCTGGCGTGTGCTTCTTGTGTATTCATTTTTTAAATATTGCTATAACAATCATGACAGTGTGCATTATATCCGTGATTATGCCCCTTGAAAAAAAGGGAGTGAAAACTTAATTAGATATGATAATGTAATTACAACTCATGTATCTACCAAACTATCTAAAAATTGCTTATAATGTATAATAAATTATATGATTAATAGTTATGTTAGGAAACAATAATGAGCGAAGAATCGGAACCCATTTATGAAGCCAGAAGAAATTGTTAGCGATTTAAGGTATCAGATTGATCTGCTAGAAAAGAAAGGTCAATTTATAAGTAACCATAGCTGGGCTCAGGGCATACCTGAATAATATATCATTGCAACAGGAGAAATTGATTATCAGGAACATCAAGGGATGTTGGCTGACTAACAATGCCACCAGTTTCCGTAAGTATTGAATTACTAAAAGCCAGTCTTGAAGCCGGTAAAACGGCACTCCAATCGGTAATTGTGATTAAAAACTGGCGGTCCGCGGTAATAGCTATTAATGGGAATGTTAAGCTCATTATTTTCAAAGTCAGGAAGCGAAAAATTTGCAATGGGACTAGCTTTTCCTCTTTTAATATTTGGTCTCGGAGTCTTATTTGGAGCCGCTGGCTTTGCGTAATTAGATATTTTGCACAATCAATATTATGGTGAAACTCCGGAATGTGAATAAAAAGTCCTCACGCTAAGATTGGGCACGCATTTAACGGTACATTGCCATTTCTGCAGGATTGAGCTGGATATGTATAAAAAGTTTTTGGTTTGGGAATATTCTGTTCATATTTTGCAGTTATGTCAGCATTTTCATCCTAACAAATTGCTAAAGAGCGACATTACCCTGATTTTCCCTTGTTACCTAACATAAACCCCTTACTGATTTAGATGATGTACACAACATCATTAACTGGCAAGAAATAAAAAATTACACATAAGGGGATGTTGATAATAGCAGTGTGTTTAAATTACTGATAGAATCAACGTTATGTTAGCAAGACAATTTTTTATTCATACTAGTAAAGAGTCGCCTGCGGATGCAGAAACGATAAGTCACCAATTAATGGTGAGGGGCGGGTTTATCCGCCGTGTGGCTAGTGGTATTTATACATGGTTGCCATTGGGTTGGCGAGTTGCCAGAAAAGTCGCTGATATTGTACGAAAAGAAATGGATGCTTCAGGGGCGGCAGAGGTTTTTATGCCTTCTGTGCAGCCGGCTGATTTATGGCATGAGTCAGGTCGCTGGAAAGATTACGGTGCTGAATTGTTGCGATTTTCTGATAGACATAAACGCGATTTTTGCATGGGACCAACACATGAAGAGATTGTTACCGATTTAGTGCGTCACATTGTTACTAGTTACCGTCAATTACCGATTAATTTATACCAAATTCAAACCAAGTTTCGTGATGAAATCCGCCCGCGTTTTGGGGTAATGCGTGCGCGTGAGTTTATTATGAAGGATGCTTATTCGTTTGATGTGGATGATAAAGGCATGGAACAGAGCTACGAGATTATGCGTCAGGCTTATTGTACTATTTTTGACAAAATTGGGCTTAACTATCGCATGGTTGAGGCAGATTCTGGCACGATAGGCGGTAATTTATCGCATGAGTTTATGGTGCTTGCCGATACCGGCGAAGAGTTAATTTTATATTCTGATGATAGTGATTTTGCCTCTAATATTGAGCGTTGTGCGTGTGTTTTACCGAATAAAAATCGCGCTGATCCGACTGAATCATTGCAAAAAATACACACTCCCGGAGTAAAAACGATTGCGGCATTGCGTGAGTTTTTGGAGATGGACGTAGTAATGTCGGGTGATAAAAATATTAAAACGATGATAGTGCAGGGCGAGGCAGGTGCTGCGGCTGTTTTATTACGAGGCAATCATCAATTAAACCTTATTAAAGCGAGTTATCACCCCGCTATTGGTAAGCACGCCCAATTATTGAATTTAGAGGCAGCAAAAGCACTTATTGGGGCTGGTTTTGGTTCATTAGGACCGGTTAATATGTCGTTGCCTGTGATTGCTGATAATGCGTTGATTAATACTGCTAATTTTGTTTGTGGTGCGAATGAGGATGATTATCACTTTACAGGGGTGAATTTTGGACGAGATTGTCCAGAGCCCGAATTTGCCGATTTACGCAATGCCGAAATTGGTGATGAATCACCTTGTGGCAAAGGTGTTTTACAAGGTGTTCGTGGTATTGAAGTGGGGCATATTTTTCAGCTCGGTGATAAATATTCTACTGCGATGAATGCCGTGATTAAGTCCGCTGCTGATGAGTATGTGAATATTTTAATGGGTTGTTACGGTATTGGCGTTACGCGTATTGTCGCCGCCGCAATTGAGCAAGCTTATGATGATAATGGCATGATGTTTCCTGATGCGATTGCACCGTTTTGTGTTGTTATCGCGCCGATTTCATGGGGGCGTTCCGAAGCAGTAAGACAAGCCGCTACCAATCTTTACGAACAATGTAAAACGGCTAATATTGACGTTTTATTGGATGATAGAGATTTACGCCCAGGTGTTATGTTTTCGGATTTGGATTTAATCGGTATTCCACACCGCATTGTGATTGGTGACCGTGGCTTAAAAGAAGGTCAGGTTGAGTATAAAAACCGCTTTAAAGAAGGGACAGAATTGATACCTATTGACGGCGTGCTTTCTTTTTTACAGGATACCATTAATAATTGACGACTGCCTCGGTAGCTCAGTGGATAGAGCAGGCCCCTCCTAAGGGCAAGGTCGGACGTTCAAATCGTCTCTGGGGCACCATTTTTGACTGTCTTGCGATTGTCTTTATAGCAAAAAAACCAATGGCTTCATATTTTTTATTTGTTTTAATCATCAATCTATACTATAATTACGTTCGCCTCAGGTGTAGTGCTGGTTAGCACTATAACAGTTAAGAGAGTAACTGCATACCATGGCATACCAATACTCTCTCTGTTTCTTTCACAGAAATATACAATCCCCCTTACAAACACATTCTTTAGGAGAATCCCCCGTATGAGTAAAGACACACCCATGGGTACAATAATACAAGGTTCTGATGAATCATTTCAGTCAGAGGTTATAGATAGTGACAAAACCGTTTTGGTTGATTTTTGGGCACCGTGGTGCGGTCCCTGTAAAGCCATTGCACCGTTGCTAGAAGAACTAGCAGCAGAGAACGACATTAAAATAGTTAAAATCAATGTCGATGATCATAATTTAAAAGCACAGGAGTATGAAGTAAGAGCCATTCCTACTTTACTTATGTTCCGCAACGGTGAATTAGAATCCAAAAAAATTGGAGCACTTCGTAAGCCTGAGTTGGAAGAAATGCTTAAAGGATAATTTCCCCCCATATTTAGTTTTTTTTTCGAAAGGAAACCATTTTTTTATGCCACCACCACAATCACCACAATCATCTCAACAACAAAACGCATTACGACAACGTCGCCGTAAGATTCCCCCTGAAATCACCCAACTCGAAGCCACTAACAGCCGCCTCGAAAAATTAGCGATTCAACAAAGAGCAGAACAAAAAGCAGCTCCTACGGCGGCGACAGAAGTATTATCAGCACCTGATTTTATTTTATTTTATTTTCGTATCATGAAGATTGCAGAACTGGTAAAGCTGGTTGAAGCAGAAGGCATTGAAAATGCACTACGCATGCGTAAGCATGAGTTATTAATATCACTGGCTAAAGCGTATTCTGCAAAAGGGGCTAAAATTATCACTGAGGGCACGCTGGAAGTCACTGTAGATGGTTTTGGCTTTCTGCGTTATGCTGATCAATCCTATGTGGGCGGGGCAGGGGATGCCTATGTTAGCCAACAACAAATCAGACGATTTTCGTTGCGTACGGGTGATGTGGTTATTGGTGAAGCGCGTAGTCCCCATGACAACGAGCGTTTCTTTTCGTTAAGCCGCCTCGAAAAAATCAACAACATGAATGCCAACGATAGAAATCGTAAGCGGACATTTTTTGAATCATTAACACCATTGTTTCCTACCGAGCAAATTTGCCTAGAACGCAATATGCGTGCTGAAGAAAACCTAACTGGCCGCATTATTGATATGTTTTCGCCCATTGGCAAAGGGCAGCGCGGATTGTTGGTTGCCTCACCCAAAAGCGGTAAAACCGTCATTTTGCAACACATTGCTCACGCTATCGAAGAAAATAACCCCGATGTTTATCTGATTGTTCTATTGATTGACGAACGCCCTGAAGAAGTAACAGAAATGAGACGTTCTGTAAGGGGGGAAGTTATTTCTTCTACCTTTGACGAAGCCGCATCACGTCATGTACAAGTGGCAGAATTGGTTATGGAAAAAGCCAAGCGTATGGTCGAAATGTCTAAAGATGTCGTTATATTACTTGATTCAATCACTCGTTTGGCACGTGCTTATAATACTATGCAACCAGCCTCTGGACGTGTTTTATCGGGTGGTGTTGATGCCCAAGCATTGCAACGTCCCAAGCGGTTTTTTGGTGCTGCCAGAAACGTCGAAGAAGGGGGCTCGCTGACCATTATTGCCACCGCATTGATCGAAACTGGTTCTAAAATGGATGAAGTCATTTACGAAGAATTTAAAGGCACTGGCAATATGGAATTACATCTTGACAGACGTATCGCCGAGCACCGTATTTATCCTGCTATATTGGTTGATAAATCAGGTACTCGTCGCGAAGATTTATTGATTGATGCTGCGATATTAAAAAATATTTGGATAGTACGTAAAGCCTTATCTATTATGGATGACGAGAAAAAAATTGAATTTCTTTTAGATAAATTACGACAATCAAAAAGCAATACTGAATTTTTCTCAAACATTAAAAGTTAGTAATTACAAATAGTTGTTTGTATGAATGATGTAATAATATTAGGTTCTGGACCTGCTGGCTGGACAGCCGCTGTATATGCTGCCAGAGCTGGGCTATCGCCTGTGGTTATCACTGGCATACAACCTGGAGGACAATTAACGACCACCACCGATGTCGATAATTGGCCGGCGGATGCAAAAGGCGTATTGGGAAATGACTTAATGACACGTTTTCAGGAACATGCCGAACGCTTTGAAACAAAGGTTATTTACGATCATATTGCATCTGTCTCCATTGAAGAAAATAGCTTTGACTTAATCGGTGATAGCGGTCAATACCAATGCCGATCACTCATTGTTGCCACTGGTGCAACCGCTAAATATATAGGGTTGCCTTCTGAAGAAGCTTTTATGGGGCGAGGTGTGTCTGCTTGTGCTACTTGTGATGGTTTTTTCTACAAAAACAAGCCCGTTGCTGTGGTTGGTGGTGGTAATACAGCAGTCGAGGAAGCATTGTATTTATCTAATATAGCCAGTTCTGTCACGTTAATTCATCGTCGAGAGACTTTTCGTGCCGAAAAAATATTGCAAGATCACCTTTACGAAAAAGTAAAAAAAGGAAAAATTCAGTTACAGTTATCTTCTACAGTTGATGAAATAGTAGGCAATGATTCCGGCGTTACCGGCATTCGCGTTAATCAAAAAGACAGGCTACAAGACATTATTGTCGATGGGGTTTTTATTGCGATTGGGCATTCACCCAATACCTCCTTATTTAAAAACATCGTTGACATGAGCAATGACTATATTCTCACCAAAGGTGGACATCAAGGCATGGCAACTGCAACATCGGTTAATGGAATATTCGCCGCTGGTGATGTCCAAGACAGCGTTTATCGTCAAGCCGTAACCAGCTCGGCATCCGGTTGTATGGCGGCATTGGACGTTAAAAAGTATCTGGAAAATCTGTAATGAGTGACGAAGAGACATTCAATAGTCTGATGCAAAACAGCAATGGCAATTTAAATCAATTGGTTAAAGGCAACGAACTAAAATCACAAGCCAATAACAATATTAATTCATTATTACCACCACTACGCGATTCGAGTTGGGAATTAGACGATACTACAGCACCTGATAAATATAAAATTAATGGTCTAAACGAAAGCGTTTATAAAGAATTAAGAAGATCTGCTATTGAGGCTACCCTAGATTTACATGGGAAAACAGTGGTAGAAGCACACACCGCGCTTAACAATTTTTTATGTAATGTTTCTGACCAACATTTTACAGGTGTCGAAATTATCCATGGTCGCGGTGCGCATTCTGGGAAAGATGGGGGCGTACTAAAAAACACAGTACGCAATTGGTTAATGAAGACGGCTATTGTAAAGGCTTATTGCGAACCTTTAAAAAACAATGGGGCTGTATTAGTGCGATTACGTAATAATAGAAGGTTCTAATGAAAATACGCGTTTTATTTTTTGCCAAAGTACGCGAGCAGATCGGTTCGGAAGAACTATCTATTGAGCTCGACAACGTCAAGGCACAAGTGACTGTACAAACATTAATTAATGCATTGTCACAAAAAAGCAAACAATGGCATGATACTTTATCTGACAATTCAGTTAAAATATCTGTTAATCATCAATTGGCAAACCAAGCGACAGTGTTATCTAATAATGCAGAAGTTGCATTTTTCCCACCAATTACTGGAGGATAAAATAATTATGACAGAAGATAACGATAATTTTGAAAAAAAACTCATTGCGCAGTTAGCAACATCAGCGCTTAACGAACAGCGGATAAAACGCCGTTGGGGCATTTTCTTTAAATTATTCTTTATTGTTTATATTGTTACCATTACCGTAATTTCATTAAACTCTGCCTATTTAGATGATGCGGTCGAAGGTGGTGATGGTGATGGTGATGGATTTGCGGCAGTTATCAATATTAACGGCACCATCGAGGCGAATGGTCCAAATTCATCGCACTCCATCAATCACTTTTTGCGACAAGCCTTTAAAAACGAAAACGCCAAAGGTATTATTTTAAATATTAATAGCCCTGGCGGCAGTGCGGTTGAATCAAACCGTATTTATAAAGAAATCATGCGCTTACGTGAAAAACATCCAGAGAAAAAAATATACGCTGTAACAGGCGATTATTGCGCTTCGGGTGGTTATTTTATTGCGGCTGCTACTCACAAAATTTTTGTTGATGAGGCTAGTCTGGTTGGCTCAATTGGTGTTATTTTTTCGAGTTTTGGTTTTGTCAATACGATGGAAAAA
Source organism: Gammaproteobacteria bacterium (assembly GCA_965243565.1). Classification (GTDB taxonomy): domain Bacteria; phylum Pseudomonadota; class Gammaproteobacteria; order Tethybacterales; family Persebacteraceae; genus CBDEVH01. The sequence continues at coordinate 935,563 of OZ251571.1, read as the reverse complement.
CTAGGCGTTGAGCGGCGTGTTATTACTGCTGGTACTAATAAAAATATGCTAGACCCTTTTTCGGAAGAAAATGAAGAAGGAAAAGCAGTTGTTCGATCATTGGTCAAAGATATACATGGTGTTTTTATAAGTGCCGTAAAAGAGGGCAGAGGTGACCGTTTAAGCACCACCACACCCGAAATTTTTGAAGGAGCAGTGTATAGCGGAATCGATAGCATTCAGCTCGGTTTGGCGGATGATTATAATGACATGGGCGGCGTTGCCCGTGATATTATCGGAGTCGATGAGGTTGTCTTTTATCAAGAAAAAAAGTGGTTTGACGAAATTGCCAAAGAATTTTCGGCAGCAAGCTTAATGTCAAGTGGTTTTTTCACCCCTCGTTTACAATAAGCACCATGAAGATTTGGTATACTTAAGCATATGTCACTTGCCGAGCGAAATGGATTTATTTGGTACGATGGAGAGTTGGTGCCGTGGAAAGACGCAACTGTTCACGTACTTGCCCATGGGCTAAACTATGGAACCAGTATTTTTGAGGGTGTACGCTGTTATGAGGCAATTAATGGGTCGGGGATTTTCCGCTTAAAAGAGCATAATAAACGATTTTTTCAGTCCGCTCATATATTACGGATGAAGATTCCTTTTTCACCAGAAGAACTAGAACAAGCACATAGCGATGTTATTATCGCTAATAATCTGACCAGTTGTTATATTCGCCCGTTGGCGTTTTATGGGGCGAATCAATTGGGAATCGCCGCAACAAACAATCCCGTTCACGTTATTATAGCTGCTTGGCCATGGGGAACCTACTTAGGCGAAGAGGCCTTAAAAAATGGTATTCGTGTCAAAATATCCTCATTTTGTCGTATGCATGTTAACAGCAATATGTGTTTGGGCAAAATCGGCGGTCATTATGTTAATTCCGTCATGTCCCATACCGAAGCTGCAGATGACGGCTATGACGAAGCATTGTTATTGGATGTCAATGGTTTACTTGCAGAGGGCGCAGGTGAAAACTTATTTGTTATTTCAAATAATAAAATTTATACACCGATGCTAACGTCTGTTTTAAATGGTATTACCCGTGACACTATTTTTACCCTTGCCAACGACATTGGTTTTGAAATCATTGAACGCAGCCTAACCCGTGATGCACTCTATTGTGCTGACGAAGCATTTTTTACTGGTACCGCCGCCGAAGTTACCCCCATTGCCGAAGTCGATAACCGCAAAATAGGAGACGGCAAGCGAGGGCCTATTACCACACAATTACAAGCCGCTTTTTTTGATGCAATCAAAGGCAACAATAAAAACTCTGAAAAGTGGATTACCTACGTTAAAAAATCATGATGGACGAATTCGGCATTGCTAAAAGTTTAATTATTGACGAAGAAGACCTTCCTGTCTTTTGTCCCCCAAAAAATTCCGAGCAATGGCAGTTACACCCGCGTGTGTTTTTACCCCTCAACAAAATCAACAGAGAAGCAAATTGTCCTTATTGCGGTATGCATTATCACTTAAGGAACTCATAACAGTCAGTATCAACTATTTTTGACAAATATCTGAAAATGGAGTAATAGCATGACAACTATATTAAATATACACCCACAAAATCCTCAAGATCGACTCATCTCAAAGGCAGCTGAATTTATTCAAAACGGTCTAATTGTGTATCCAACTGATTCTTATTATGCTTTTGGTTGTTTGCAAAGAAATGTACATCTTGTCGATAAAATTCGCCAATTACGAGGTTTGGATGACAAGCATCTTTTTACGCTGTCATGTCAAAATCTAGCCCAAATTGGCAATTATGGACACATTGATAACCCATCTTATCGCCTGATAAAATCGCATGTACCGGGACCTTATACGTTTGTATTAAAAGCCACTAAAATGGTTAGCAAGCCATTGTATTCCTCTGCTAAGCGTAGCACCATTGCACTAAGAATTTTATCCAATCCAATAGGACAAGCGTTGCTTCGAGAAATTGGCGAGCCTATTATTACGTCCACCCTTAAATTAGCAGATGCTGATGAACCACTTGATTATAGATACATGGCAGAAACCCTCGATAAACAGGTAGATCTTATTATTGATGCTGGTCCTTGTCTCATGGAACCCACTACGGTACTAGATTTTACAGAAAATCCACCACTACTAATTCGTGAGGGTGCAGGGGAAGTTGATAAAGAGGAATAATGAAACGAATTTTATCGGGGATGCGTCCTACCGGATCCCTACATATTGGTCATTTATGTGGTGTCCTTAATAACTGGAAAAAATTACAAAAATCTAACGAGTGTTATTTTTTTGTTGCAGATTGGCATGCATTAACCACTGATTATGCTGCGCCTAAGAACTTAAAAACACTTTCTCACGAAATCGTACTTAGTTGGTTATCAGTTGGTATCGATCCAAAAAAAGCCGTGCTATTCGTCCAATCTGATGTTCCCGAACACGCCGAACTGCATTTATTATTATCGATGATATGCCCACTTAGTTGGCTTATGCAATTGCCTACTTATAAAGAACAAAAAGAAAACCTACAAAAAAACGTAGATACCTATGGTTTTTTAGGTTATCCATTACTACAAAGTGCCGACATCATGGCGTATCGTGCCGATACTGTACCAGTAGGTGAAGACCAACTGCCCCATGTTGAATTTACCCGAGAGGTTGCACGGCGTTTTAATCGCTTTTATGGTCAAAGTGATTGTTACAAAAAAAATCTTAAAATAACGCTCAAAAAATTATCACAAGACTTACAAGATGATATCGTAACTGCTACTCGCAATTATCGCGAACACGGCAAGCAAGAGGCACTTATCAACGTCCTAGAAGCCATTAATAAGTTGTCTTTAACCGCCGAAGAAATATCAATTTTACGCGGACATTGTCTTTTTGACGCTCAAGAAATATTAGTCGCTCCAGATTCACTGCTGACCCGTACGCCACGTTTATTAGGCTTAGACGGGCGTAAAATGTCCAAATCCTACGACAATACAATAGAACTATTTGATACCCCTCCAACCATTCAAAAAAAAGTTGCAAGAATGCAAACTGATCCCGCACGTCAAAAACGAGACGATAAAGGCACGCCCGAAAAATGTCCAGTTTGGAGTCTTCATCAGGAATTTTCTTCTGCCGAAGAACATCAATGGATACAACAAGGATGCACCACAGCAAGTATAGGCTGTGTTGACTGCAAAAAGAAGCTCACGCAAAATATAAACACCGTATTAGAACCACTCACCGAAAAACGTCAAGAATTTGCAAAAGAAGGAATCGTCGAAGATATTCTTCATCAAGGGGCGATAAACGCCCGCATCGAAGCACAGATTACATTGGGAAATGTACGTGATGCTATGAAAATAAAAAACTAATGTCAGATTCTATTATTCGTGTTCAGGGCGAAATTTTAAACGAACTCCCCTCTGCACTTTACTTACCTCCAAAAGCACTAAGAGTCCAATTACAGATGTTTGAAGGTCCGTTGGATTTATTGTTATATTTGGTTAGAAAACATAAATTTGATGTTCTTGATATCCCCATGACAGCACTTTGTAAACAATACATTGCCTATATGGAAGAAATATTACATAGCGATATGGAAACCGTTGCTGATTATTTGTCTATGTCCGCTCTTTTAATCGAAATAAAAACCAAAATGTTGTTACCTCGCATTGTCATCGAAGACGAAGACGAAAACGATCCTAGGGCTGATTTGGTTAGACAACTATTAGAATACGAACGCATCAAAACCGTATCTGCCTCATTTGACCAACTATCACGCCGAAGTAGAGATTTTACATCGCCATTGGTTTCTGTCGAAATTCCACTAACAGTGCAAAAACCTGTTATTAATGCATCACAAATTAGCAATGCATTTGCCAGCTTAATGGCGCGATTAAAAGCCAATGAAAATTATAAAGTCATTCCTGAAACCATCAGCATTCGTGCTGTTATGAGTGAAATAATTCGTTTTTTTGCCAAAAAAAGATCTTTTTCTTTTTTTGAAGTGGTCAAACCAAAACAAGGTGGTATAACCTTTATGGCGTTATTACAAATGCAACTAGAAAAAATGGTTGTGCTAAAACAAGAACAAGATGACGATGAATTAATAATCGAACAGACAACTGAAAAAAATATATGAGCGAAAAACCCAACCTCAGCTTAATTGAAAACGTTATTGAACTAAGTTTATTGGTTGCCAATGAACCATTAACCATAAACTCCTTTAAAAAGATTATTGATGACGAAGATATAGATAATGACAACATACGCCAAGCGATTAAAAATTTACAAACAACATGGCAAAACAGGGCTTTTAAATTAATCGAAAGTGCAGGGGGATATCAATTAATCAGCCATGCCGATTACCAGCCATACTTAAGGCGATTAAACCCACAACGCCCGCCTAAATTCTCTCGCTCTATGCTCGAAGTCCTCTCAATCATCATCTATCAACAGCCCGTTACGCGCGGCGATATAGAAAAACTACGCGGCATTGCCGTTTCTAACTCACAAATTAGCTTTTTAGAAGAGCTCCATTGGATCGAGGCAGTCGGGCAAAAACCAACGCCGGGAAGACCAACACTATACGCAACAACAAAAACACTATTAGATGATCTAGGGTTAATATCATTTGACGAACTACCCACGCTAGAAAACCTAGATGACATCATTAACGAAAACACAAACACTACCGTAGCAGAATGAAAAACACTTATTCATTGCTTTATGTAGCACCTCTCACCTAACCGAAACACAATAATGACACCACAAAAAGACGAGACAAAATCTCAATCAACCAATTCTGCCGACGTAAAAAATACATCTAACGATTCCTCACGACACAACAAAACAAGCGATAGACCGCGCAGCGACTTTGACAAAGCCTCATCAGGCGACAGACCAAGATTCGGCAGACCACCATTTGGAGATAGACCATCAGGTGGTGGCAGACCATCATATGGAGATAGACCATCAGGCGGTGGCAGACCATCATATGGAGATAGACCATCAGGCGGTGGCAGACCATCTTATGGAGATAGACCATCAGGCGGCGGCAGACCATCTTATGGAGATAGACCATCAGGCGGTGGCAGACCATCTCATGGAGATAGACCATCAGGCGGCGGCAGACCATCTTATGGAGATAGACCATCAGGCGGTGGCAGACCATCATATGGAGATAGACCATCAGGCGGCGGCAGACCATCTTATGGAGATAGACCATCAGGCGGTGGCAGACCATCTTATGGAGATAGACCATCAGGCGGTGGCAGACCATCTCATGGAGATAGACCATCAGGTGGTGGCAGACCATCTCATGGAGATAGACCATCAGGCGGCGGCAGACCATCATATGGAGATAGACCATCAGGCGGCGGCAGACCATCTTATGGAGATAGACCATCAGGCGGTGGCAGACCATCAGGCGGAGGCAGACCATCTTATGGAGATAGACCATCAGGCGGTGGCAGACCATCATATGGAGATAGACCATCAGGCGGAGGCAGACCATCATATGGAGATAGACCATCAGGCGGCGGCAGACCATTATATGGAGATAGACCATCAGGCGGAGGCAGACCATCATATGGAGATAGACCATCAGGCGGCGGCAGACCATCTTATGGAGATAGACCATCAGGCGGTGGCAGACCATCATATGGAGATAGACCATCAGGCGGCGGCAGACCATCTTATGGAGATAGACCATCAGGCGGCGGCAGACCATCATATGGAGATAGACCATCAGGCGGTGGCAGACCATCATATGGAGATAGACCATCAGGCGGCGGCAGACCATCATATGGAGATAGACCATCAGGCGGCGGCAGACCATCTTATGGAGATAGACCATCAGGCGGTGGCAGACCATCATATGGAGATAGACCATCAGGCGGTGGCAGACCATCTTATGGAGATAGACCATCAGGCGGTGGCAGACCATCATATGGAGATAGACCATCAGGCGGAGGCAGACCATCTTATGGAGATAGACCATCAGGCGGTGGCAGACCATCATATGGAGATAGACCATCAGGCGGCGGCAGACCATCTCGTGGAGATAGACCATCAGGCGGCGGCAGACCATCTTATGGAGATAGACCATCAGGCGGTGGCAGACCATCTTATGGAGATAGACCATCAGGCGGTGGCAGACCATCATATGGAGATAGACCATCAGGCGGTGGCAGACCATCATATGGAGATAGACCATCAGGCGGCGGCAGACCATCTTATGGAGATAGACCATCAGGCGGCGGCAGACCATCTTATGGAGATAGACCATCAGGCGGTGGCAGACCACCATTTGGAGATAGACCATCAGGCGGCGGCAGATCATCATATGGAGATAGACCATCAGGCGGCGGCAGACCATCATATGGAGATAGACCATCATATGGAGATAGACCATCAGGCGGTGGCAGACCAGTTGGCGATGGTGATAAACCAAAATTTTCAGATAAAGACAGTGGCGGTGGTAATCGCCCCTATGAAGATCGCCCAGCCCAGCCCCGTTTTTCTGACAACGGAGGTGATAGACCAGATCGAGGCGACAATGATAAACCTCATTTTTCCGATAATAGAGAGCAATCAGATAAAAAACCATCTCAAGAAAAAACAATCAGCAAATGGGTTAATTTAAATAACGGACCTCACGTAGATAATGCACCTAAGAACAATGATGAAAAATTGCAAAAAATGCTTGCCACTGCCGGTTTGGGTTCACGGCGAAAAATGGAAACACTCATAGAATCTGGTGTAGTCACAGTCAACGGTGAAATCGCAACGGTAGGACAACGCGTCACACCGACCGATAAAGTTCTCGTCAACGATAAAGTAATCACAGTGCAAGACATTCCAGACAGATGGTTGGCTTATTACAAGCCCGTCGGAAAAATTGTCGAAAGCGACGGAATTGATACTGTTTTTGAAGACTTACCCACATTAGACAACGGACGTTGGATGAGCGTTGGGCGTTTGGATGTTGCAACAGAAGGGCTACTATTATTTTCAACCAATGGCGATTGGGTACATCAATATTCACATCCATCTAATGGCTATGAAAGAGAATACCGCATTCGTGCAGATAGAGCGTTAGATGAAAGTAGTATCGCTGATATTTTAGAAAACGGCTTGGTTTTAGAAGGAAAAGACCTTATACGCCCGTCTCATTTTAAATTAGAAATTGAAGGCGAAGGCGTAAACTCTTGGTATCGAATAATATTAAACGAAGGCAAAAATAGAATCGTCCGTCGTATATTCGAGCATTATGATATAGGCATCAGTCGTTTGATTCGGGTACGGTTTGGCAGTTTTCACTTACCTGAAAAATTAAACCCAGGTGAATGTCGCGAACTCTATCTTAATAATACCGAGCAAAAATAAGTAAGTACTATTTTACGTATTACGTTATCCCTGCGATAAGCAAGGGTAACGTAATATAACGAAAATCGTTATTTTTTAGATTTTAGTTGCGGAAATAATATAACATCACGAATCGACGCTTGATCGGTTAGCAACATAACCAAGCGATCGATACCAATACCGCCACCAGCATTGGGTGGCAAACCGTATTCTAGTGCATTAATATAATCGGCATCATAAAACATCGCTTCTTCATCGCCGTCTGCTTGTTGCTGTGCCTGCTTTCTAAACAATTCAGATTGCAAATCAGGATCATTGAGTTCAGAAAAACCATTGACCAATTCGCGCCCTGCAATAAATAGTTCAAAGCGATCCGCAATAGAAGGTGCACCATCTCTACGTCTTGCCAAAGGGGATGATTCGGCAGGGTAGTCAATTAAAAAAGTAGGTTGAATTAAATGATGCTCGGCACATTTTTCAAATAACAATAATTGCAATTCGCCAACGCTCATTTTGTCTATATTTTGCACTTTACTGCCTGCGTATTTTAGAATGGCTTGGCTTAAAAACGCAGCATCTTGCAACTGCTCTACCGACCATTCAGGATATTGCTCGGCAATGGCTTGGGCAGGCGAAAGACGAGCAAACGGGCGTTTAAATGAGATTTCTTTTCCTTGATAATTGATAACTTCATTACCAGTTATTTGCACAACCAAACCGTGAAGTAAATCCTCGGTTACATTTATAAAATCTTCATAATCTTGATAAGCGGCGTTAAATTCAAGCATCGTAAATTCAGGATTATGCCTAGGTGATGTTCCTTCGTTTCTAAAATTTTTATTTAACTCAAAGACTTTGTCAAAACCAGCTACCAATAAGCGTTTAATGTACAACTCCTGTGCAATACGCAGATAAAAATTATCATCCAGTGCGTTGTAATGTGTTACAAATGGACGTGCCGCCGCCCCTCCGGGAATCGCTTGCAAAACAGGTGTTTCGACTTCTAAATAGCCTCTTGTATGAAAATAATTCCGAATATAACGAATGGTCTCTGCACGACATCTAAATATCTCTTGTTCTTCTTGATTAACCATTAACGACACATACCGCTGCCGATAACGCACGTCAACATCAGTCAAACCATGAAACTTATCAGGAAGAGGATGCAGGGATTTTGTAAGCAAACGAACCACATTGGCACGCAATGTTAATTCGCCTGTCTTTGTTTTAAAAATGGTGCCTTCACAAGCGATAATATCGCCAATATCCAAAGCATCAGTTTTTGCAAACTCATCATCACCCAAAGTTGCTTTACCAGCATAGATTTGTATTCTGCCTGCCATATCTTGAATGGTAAAAAAAGATGCCTTGCCCATACGGCGGTGCAACATTAAACGCCCGCCAATTTTAGCAGTGGCGTTTAAATCTTCAAGTTCTTCGCGTGAATTTTCACCGTATTGCGCTAACAAATTACCAGTGGTATTATCCCGTTTAAAATCGTTAGGGAAGGGGTTGCCTTCTTTTCTTAATTGTTCTAGATGCTGACGCCTAAGGGTGTGTATTGATTCTGACATAAGTGGATTCTATCATTGCATTATTATCATAGACCGTACTACTGCAAAAAGTTTTTGCACCTATCGATTTTTACTGCTTTTTTAATATAATTTAGACCTTTGCATAATTCATCTCAATAAATTAATTGCAGCAATTTTACAAACCAAAGCAAAATGCGTACATTTTTTCTAACGATATATTGATAAACTTTACCATCAATCTTAACGTCAAAATTGCTAAATGATCTTATATCGGTAGCCCCTAATATAACCACAATAGAATCTGGATAGAAAGGTATTGTACTCAAATCCTAGTCCTGCTGATAGTCCATAATCGATAGGAGAATAACAATAGCACCTTTTGGCGACATTCTTACTATCGTTGTCTCATTAAATTCATCAGGGCTGATAGTAATATCTGGTGGTGGTACAGTTATTAGAACTGGAACGCACCCAGACAATGTTAACATTAACATTATTATTTTCATTATTTTTCTTCAGCATTATTCTTATGCTGAAGGATTAGTTGGGTGTGTAGTCCAGTCGGCAAATTCCGCTAATACTGTGGCACCAGTACGTTTATCAACAGCACCAGGTGGCAACGTTTCCATGGTGATACAATTTTCTACAGGACAAACATTAACACATAAATTACAACCCACGCATTCTTCTTCTATCACCTCAAAACGCCGTACGCCGTTTATTTGGTTGGTAATGGCTTGATGTGAAGTGTCTTCGCAAGCAATATGACAACGCCCGCATTCAATGATCAGATAAACGTTCCGCTAGAATGCCGTCTTTGTATTGGTTTTTATTCACAATACAGTCATTTTCCCTTATCTGTCATCACTATTTTTTTGATGAGGCTTGCCAACTCAAGGCAATATGCTACAGTCATGTTACAACGCTTCGTCAGTAATTTCGTGAGTCCAAGCACCTTGTGGTTCTTCGGTAATGACGGGGGTAGAGCCACCTTCGAGCAAGGTGTCAACTGTCCGTTGAAAATCTTCTTCATCCAAAGATCCGTTAGAACCCGCCATTAATTTTCTGATTTCACGTATCATACGCCGCTGGTGTTTTTTTGTTTGGGCACCCGTCAAGTCATTTTCTAGCACAATGTCTGTCGCCTCGTTGGGATATCTTTCAGCCCATCTCCAGCCTTTCATCGAAGCACGCACAAAGCCTACCAATTTGTCTTTAAAAGCACTGTCTTTTAGATTTTCTTCTAGTACATACAAACCGTCTTCTAGCGTTGCTACGCCTCGGTCTTGATATTTAAAAACAATCAGCTCGTCTGCACCTAAGCCAGCATCAATAATCTGCCAGTATTCGTTATAGGTCATGGTAGAAATGCAGTCCGCCTCTTTTTGTAAAATGGGATCTATGTTAAAACCTTGCTTGAGTACCGTTACGCCGTTGTCAGAACCGTCGGTGGGGATTCTCAACTGACTCATCCATGACAAAAACGGATATTCATTACCAAAGAACCATACGCCCAACGTGCGTCCGCGAAAATCACTGGGTGATTTAATACCGCTGTCTTTACGACAAGTAAGCATCATGCCCGAAGATTTGAACGGTTGAGCGACGTTAACCAGTGCCAACCCTTTTTCGCGTGAAGCCAGTGCAGCGGGCATCCATTCGACAATCACATCGGCACCTCCATCCGCAAGAACTTGCGGCGGTGCAATGTTGGGACCGCCGGGTTTGATTTCTACATCCAAGCCTTCATCGGCATAAAAGCCTTTGTCTTGTGCCACATAATAACCAGCAAACTGTGCTTGTGTTAAATACTTGAGCTGCAAGGTAAATTTATCGGCGGCATAAGAAGTCATTGGTGTCAGTAATAAAGCACCGATAATTGCCATGGATTTTATTACTTTTGCTCGTGTTAATGTTTTCATCTTATATTCCTCCTGTTTCTGCTTTAAGAACGCCAGAAGAGGGATGCTAAAAATATATTTTCATCTCTAATAGAAATATTTTACCATAGAAAACCGTCCCAGTCACAGCAGCAACGGTAATTTCTGCCCACACCATTGCTGAAAAAGTGCCCGTCCTGTGGCATCGTCATCAGAGAGCGTTTGACGGTTGCAACCGCCCGCAATACCGGGACCGATTTTTGCCATTTCCATTATTGACACCCATAAACGGTCGCCATTAATAATCATCTCTTTTGTTAATTGCTTTGTCATAATTCTCCCCTCATGATTTTTGCAATCTCACTTTGCAATCTCACTTTGCAAACTTTTATGCTTTTACTCTAGCATACCTAACAATATTTTGCCCTACGGGTTGTCAATATCGTGTAGTTGTTGGACATACCCTATAAAACCAGCGATTGACACTGATAGGGTTGATGGCTACTGTCGTATTTTCTATGGCTCAGTTCGTTCGGGGTGAATTAGATTGAGATATTTGCATAATTCACATTTACAACTAAAGGTTTGAATTTTTAATTTCAGTTACTTGCACTACAAACTGAACTATCGAGGGACAATTGCTTCTATGAAAAAAATCTTGTTACTACGGTGTTATATTAGTGTTGCCAGTACGAAATCGCCGAAGGATTCATTTGATTTTTTATTTTTAGCGTAGGTGGCGAGTAGTGGATTGATTTTTTCTAATATTAGCTGTTCCGTCAATCCTTCGCCGACTAATTTGCCTATGCGGTCGCCATTGGCGGAGGCACCGAGATATAAATTATAATGCCCGGGCGATTTTCCGACTAATCCGATTTCTGCTATATACGGGCGGGCGCAACCGTTGGGGCAGCCGGTCATGCGAATGCTAATCGCTTCTTTTGTTAGATGATGTTTTTCCAATTCCTGTTCCAGCAAAGTAATTAATGAGGGTAGATAACGTTCGGCTTCTGCCATTGCCAGCGGACAGGTTGGAAATGACACACACGCCATTGAGTTTTCGCGCAGGGCAGAAGATGGGGTAATATCGGATATATTTTTCAATGCCGTTTGTACTTTTTTTCTGCCGCTATTGTTTAGCCCGATTAACATCAGGTTTTGATTTGGCGTCATCATAAATTGGCAGATGTTTTTTTTCGCAATCTGTTGTAATGCTTTTTGTAGCGGTGAGTCGGCGGTAATTCTGCCGTTTTCAATAAACAATCCCATGTCCCACAGCCCATCTGTTCGTTGCTGCCATCCTAATAAATCACTGCGGTATGTTAACGATACCGTGCGTGGTGGCGGCAAACAATACCCTAGCCGTTGCTGTAATTCTTGCACAAAAACATCCACACCACGTCGATCTATTGTGTATTTTAGCCGTGCTTGCTTGCGGTCGCTACGGTCTCCATTATCGCGTTGCCAAGCGGCGATGTGCCAAGCAACCTCTACCGCTTGCGCCACTGTGCAAAAGCCGATTTCGCTGCCTAAGCGCGGATAAGTGCGTTCATCGCTGTGCGTGGTGGCTAAGCCGCCGCCAGCAAGTACATTAAAACCCTGTAATTCTCCGTTTTCTGCTATGGCGATAAAACCAATGTCTTGCGAATAAACATCAATATCATTTGACGGTGGCACGGCAATGCCGATTTTAAATTTTCGCGGTAAATAATGTTTGCCATACAGTGGGTCTGTCGTTTCATTGGTGTTTGTGTCTGCTGTGGAGTCGGCAAGCCGTTCTTCGCCTAACCAAATTTCAAAATAAGCACGGGTTGTCGGTAGTAGTGCTTCACTGATGGCGGTAGCAACTTCATGTGCTTGACGGTGCAACGGCGAGATGTCAGGATGTGGAGAACACATGACATTGCGGTTAACATCACCGCAGGCGGCAATGGAATCCAGCAGTTGTTGGTAGCATTTTTTTACTAATGGGCGTAGGTTTTCTTTGGGGATGCCGTGAAACTGCAATGTTTGGCGTGTGGTGAGCCGCAAACTGCCGGCTTCGGTGAGCGTGGTTGCTGCTTCATCTACAGCAAGCCATTGTTCGGCGTTTAGCAAGCCGCCGGGTACACGCAAGCGTAGCATAAATGAATAGTTTGGTTCCAGTTTTCGCCGCGCCCGTTCATCGCGCTGGTCACGGTCATCTTGTTGGTATATGCCATGAAATTTTACCAATACTGTGTCGTCTTCAAATATTGCGCCGCTGGTCTCTTCGGCTAATCCGCTACAAATACTACCGCGCAGATAATCGCTGTTGTTCTTAATAATTTCCACTGCCGAGAGTGGCGGTGTTTTACTGTTATCAGTTGTCATTGTTTGCCATTGCTTGCCATTAATATATATCGCGTTGGTAGCGTCCGTCAGTTTGCATTTGCTGTAAATAAGTATTGCTGTCGCCACCGTGATGTTCGCCGATAATCGCCGATAGCCGTTCATGTACATCGGATGCCATGTTGGTATCGCCGCAGACATAGATATGTGCATCGTCTTGCAACCATTGCCAAATATCGCCACCGTGCTGTTGCAGTCTATCTTGCACGTATATTTTTTGCGTACCATCGCGTGAAAACGCGACATCTAACCGTGTAAGCAAACCATTTTTACCATACCCCTGCCATTCGGTTTGATAATAAAATTCATCACGGCGGTGGCGGTTGCCAAAAAATAGCCAGTTAGCACCAGCATCGCCAGCGGCTTCACGCTCTTCCATAAAAGCGCGAAATGGAGCGATACCAGTGCCGGGTCCAATCATGATAATCGGCGTATTGCCGTCTGTCGGTAGGCGAAAATTATCATTACGCTGTAAATAAATATCTACCGTGTCTCCTGCCTGTTGCGTTGCCAGATACTGCGAGCATACCCCGTTGCGTATTGCCGTATCATGACCGTTATAGTCACTGACGGCAACCAGTAAATGCGCCTCATCGTCGCGTAGCGCGCGCGAAGATGCCAGCGAATACAAACGTGGTGCCAGCCGCCGCAGGCAAGAAAGTGCCTGACTTTGCTGTTCAGGTAGCGGCGGAAAATCGCAAAAAACATCGCCATAATCGCGTCCATTAATATACTTACCAAGTGCTTTTTTATCATCAAGCAGCTTGCCCAGTTTAGTGCTGTTGATAATTTTCTGATAGCGATTTAGCGCATGAGCAGTCGGGCGGCTAATGTCTAACCGTTTAATCATCCACTCACTAACATTAGCAGTTTCTTCGTCAATGGTAAGTGTTTGCTGTGCCGTTAATCCTAGTGTCGTTGCTACCTTGTCGGCAGTGGCGGGCGGGTTTTGTGGAAAAATACCAATGGCATCGCCGGGGCGATAATCTATGTTTGCGTCTTCTAGTGCCAGCTCTATATGTAGCGTACGGCGTGGTGGTGTGGTAAGCATAATATGCTCAATTATCGGCGCAGTAAAAGGTTGCGCCCGTGTTGGAGTGTTGTCGATGGCGACGACGGGTAGGGTAATGGTGTTAGCGGTTGTCGGCAGTAGCAGTACACCATTGCTACCATTGCTACCATTGTGTTTTGGCTCTTCTTGCTTCATCATGTCGGTGATGTTTTGTTGCCATTTTGTCGCAGATTGTTCGTAATCGGTATCGCACTCCACCACCGACTGCAATGCCTGCGCCCCCAGTTGCTCTAACCGTTCGTGAATATCCTGCCCGATTTTGCAAAAAAACTCGTAACTGCTGTCGCCCAGTGCCAGTGTCGCATATTTTAGTTTCGCCAGTGCCGGGGCGCGACTACTAAAAATAAAATCATAAAATACTTTCGTATCATCAGGCGGTTCGCCTTCGCCATGCGTGCTGACAACAATAAACAGAAAACGCTCTTTTTTTAACCACGCCGTTTTATAATCTGCCAGCGACACCACGCGGTTATCAACAGCGACATTGGTAAGTAGCTGTGCCATTGCAGTGGCGATTTGCTTGCCATTGCCGCCTTGCGACCCATAAACAATCGTTATCGGTGTAGCAGTTGTTGCTTCGTTAGCAGTAGCAGCAGTTACGATAGGTGGCAGTGCGAGCGGTGTATTATCCAGCCCGACAAGATAGCCAGAAAGCCAAAGCCGTTGTTCGGAATTAAGATCCCCTACTAACGAGTTAATAGATTCCCATTGGTTGGTTGATAGCATGAGATTCTCCATGTTGTAAATTCATAAATAAATGCTCAATAGAAGCATTCGAGGTAGAAGCGGTAGCGATGGCATCGTAACTTTTACGGGCAAGGGCAGCGACTTCACCCACCACCAGCAATGCCGGCGAAAACCATTTTGATGATGCCATTGCGGGTAGCGTTTCTAGCGTTGCGCTAAAATGCTGCTGTGCTGTGGTGGTACCGCCACATATTAACACCGCCGGCGTTTGCGGTTTGCTCCCAGCGGCAATAAGGCGTTCACAAACAAACGCCATGGTCGCCCCCGCCATATAAAACACCTGTGTCGTGTCCTGTTCATTCGCCAGTTTCTGCCAAAAATGAGCATCTTGTTTATCTTGCTCATAAACAGTAACAAAACGCACGCTACGCGCAAGATGGCGATAGGTAAGCGGCATCTCCACGCTCGCAGCGCAACCACTAGCGGCGGTAATGCCGGGTACAATTTGTGTCGGGATGTTGGCAGCACGTAATGCCTGTAATTCTTCGCCACCACGCCCAAAGATAAACGGGTCGCCACCTTTTAGGCGTGCCACGCGCAGATTTTTACGTGCCAGATTAATGAGTAACTGATTAATTTCTTCCTGACTCATCAGCTGTTGGTTGCGGCATTTACCGACAAAAATTTTCTCGGCATCGCGTCGCGCCAGTGCCAGCACTTCGGTAGAAACCAAACGGTCATGCACCACCACATCAGCCTGTTGTAGTAAACGCAGTGCACGAAAAGTAAGTAAATCCGCTGCACCGGGACCAGCACCAATCAGATAAACCTGACCGATTTTATCGCTGTCAGTACCAAACTGCTGTAAACGTTGCAGTAGCATCGTCTTGGCATCGGCACTGTTACCGGCTAATATATTTTCAGCAATTTCGCTATCCAGTACATCCTCCCAAAACAGGCGACGCTTCTGCGGCGGCAGTGCGTCTTTAACCGTTTGGCGGTGTTCTTCGCAAAACACCGCTAGTGCACCGGTTGCCATTGGCAATGAAGATTCAATTTTTTCGCGCACCCGTCGCGCCAACACCGGCGAAGCACCAGCACTAGAAACAGCAACAGTGAGCGGTGAGCGGTCAATCAGTGCCGGAAAAATAAAATCAGACAGAGCAGGGCAGTCCACCACATTTACCGGCACGCCACGCTGGCGGCAATCGGCAGAAACGCGTGCATTAATCGCTTCATCATTTGTAGCGCACACCACCAGCGTACAACCAGTAATATCATCTGGTTGATACGGGCGTTTAGAGACAGTGCCATTATGCTGTAATAATGCCTCCAAATCGCTACGGACAGTCGGGGCAACAAGACGCAGGTGGCAGCCCGCTTTTTGTAGCAAGTCGGCTTTACGTTGTGCCACCACGCCACCGCCAACCAGTAAAACCAGTTTCGTGTGGATATTTAGAAAGAATGGAAAGTATTGCACAGAAACGCATTATAACAAAAAAGTTATAATAATTATATTTTATGCTAAAAACAAATAATTAATGAAATAAGCACTATAATAATTGCACTATGTGGCTAGGCACTGTATTAGACCTTTGCATAATCCACCTCAATGTTGGTAAATTTGGTAGAATAAGAAATTACCAAGTCATCATAATTAGAGGAAATTGGTGCGACGGTTTTAATCGCCATAACCACCATTAATCAGTCCTAGCCCTCTTGCCGATGCAAGTCTGCCTATGGCGGTAAAAATCTATAGGTGCAAAAATATGACTCACACATATACATATATTGAAATCTTTGCATAATTCATAATTCATCACATTCATTTCAATTATTCCCTCCGTAAAATCTAAAAACTCTATTTTTACTATTTTCCTGCTTATTGGATACTATAATCCTTCTACAATTCGCATCTGTTTGGAAATATTCATGCCAGTTTTTAAGATTATGATTCATTGCAAGAGTTAGGCTCTAACTAAAAAAGTTAAAGTCGGTTAAAATTTGTTTTATAATGCCAGATGAATTTTTACCAGATAAACGCTGTGGAAATGTGAATGATGTGGGTAATGAGTACAGTAGGCATAAGGGGAAATAGCGGATAATAAGCGGATAATAGCGTTTAACTACAATCCGAACCAAAATCTAAATCTAAATATCACTGTGAAAAATATATTAATATTCATCGGCACAAGACCAGAAGCCATTAAATTAGCCCCGTTGATATTCGCATTACGCGCACGCCAAACCGAATTTAAAGTAACGGTATGCGCCACCTCTCAACACGGCACTATGTTACAGCAAGCACTGCAATGGTTTGATATAGTACCCGATACAGACCTGCAGATAATGAAACAAAATCAGCATACAGGCGATGTTGTTGCTGCCGTTCTCGCTGGTGCTAATGATATTATTCGCCATCAACGCCCCGATACTGTTGTTGTACAAGGAGATACCGCCACTGCTACCGCTGGTGCATTAGCGGGTTTTTATGCCGACATACCTGTCGCCCATGTAGAAGCAGGCTTACGTAGTGATAACCGTCGTGCCCCGTGGCCCGAAGAAACAAACCGATTATTGATTAGCAAACTGGCTACTCTTCATTTTGCCGTTACGCAAAAAAATGAAACCCGATTAAAAGCAGAAAAAGCCGATGGTAGTATTCATATCGTTGGTAACACCGTATTAGATGCATTGTTATATACGCAAAACAAAATCATCAATAATGCCAACATTAACGCCACCGTACAACATACCGTTGCCAATGCAGGTTACAATGCAGCAGGCTATCGTATTAGTAATGATAGACCTTTTATACTTGTTACAGGGCATCGGCGTGAGAGTTTTGGCGAAGGAATGCAAAATATTTGTAGTGCATTAAAAACGATTGCCCAAAAACACCCCCACATTGACATTGTTTATGCCGTCCATCTTAATCCACAAGTAAAGGACACAGTACACAATAGGCTAGCAGATATTAATAATATTTATTTATTGCCACCTTTAGACTATGCCGCCTTTGTCTATCTTATGAGTCATTGTCATTTAATATTAACCGATAGCGGCGGCATACAAGAAGAGGCTCCCACATTAAACAAACCGGTATTAATTATGCGTAGCGTTACCGAACGCCCTGAGGTTGTAGAATGCGGAGCCGCACAGTTGGTAGGAACAACAACCGAAGGTATTATTAATGCCACTAATTGTGTGCTAACTGATACCACCCTTTATAATACTATGGCAGCTGCAAAAAATCCCTTTGGTGATGGACACGCAGCTGAGTATATTGCCGACTACTTAGCACAATGAAAAAGAAAAAACCACCTTTATTAAAAAAATTGGCTATGCGATGGGGCGAGCGGCAGCGGCGATTAGCCGGGCAAAAGCAGGGCGTGGTGTTTAATAAAACAGCAGAGGTAATACCAGCACCCACAAAGGACAATCAAGACATCACCGTCATATTAACCGTCTATAGACGCCCCGGGTACGTCGCACAGCAAATAGAAGCATTACGGGCACAAACGTATCCGCCCGCACAAATATGGTTATGGTGTAATGAAAGCGGGGCACCGATTCCTGATTTTTCTGATATTGCCGACCGTGTCATTGTCTCTAATTTTAATTGGAAATTTTTTGGACGGTTTGCATTGGCAAATTTAGTACAAACAAAATACATCGCATTATTTGATGATGATATTCTGCCACAACCCAAATGGTTTGAAAATTGTTTAAAAACAATAGAAACAGGACATGACGGAATATTAGGAGGTAGCGGTGTACTATTACCCGTTAGCGGTGGGTACTCGGCAAAAGAAAAAGTTGGTTGGAATGGAAAGCACAGCAATACTGTTGAAACAGTGGATTTAGTCGGACATGCTTGGTTTTCAGATAAACGGCATTTTAGTTATATGTGGCGTGAAGAACCTTTTTCGTGGGACAACGGCGAAGACATACATTTTAGTTGCATGGCATTAAAACACGGTGGTGTTAAAACGTACGTACCACCACACCCCGCAGACGATATGACATTATGGAGTTGTGATCCTCAATTTGGCAAGATTGCTGGTGGTGGTGCGGCGGCAACCTACAAAAGTGCCGACCATAAAAATATACGCGATGATGCTGTACGCTATTATTGTCAAAACGGCTGGCAAGTCGTTAGTGAAGGTAAAAAATTATAAAATGCTTAATTCGTTTGTTGCTGCTAGTTGTCGTATTTTTCGCTATATACAGGATATAACTAATTAAATAATTTACTCTGCAATAGGCGGTTGCATATCGTGTAATTGTTGCATGTTTGCTTGATAACTCTTTTGTGTGCGTTTAACGATGTCAATTTTTATTAATTCATTAAGATCATTGTTAAGTAAAGCCATTACATTTTCTTGCCTTGCGTATAAAACAAAAACATCTCTATTGGCAAGTAATTCTTTGGCGGTTTAATTTGAGACGCTGATTAGTAGTATTGCCCAGTAATCGCGCTAATTCGATGCGTCGTTGCCGTGTGGGTACAGAACCTGTTATTTTTTGCTCGGTAACATCATGCCATACTAATCGCTTGTGCTCTTCATAAACTGATTTTAATTGCTCGCGCAAGCCATCTCGAAAACCTTTAACCATAAAGTTGATAAAATTTATCGGGCTTTTATTTTGGCTGGCGACGTTAAGTTCTTTATAGTATTGATCGCGTAATGTATTACAGTGGTTACTTAATAAATGGGCGGCGGCGGCAGAGATGCCCGCCGTTACTAGACAATAAAATTCTGCCATGCGTGCGGTTCGCCCGTTGCCATCATCATAGGGATGAATCCACGCAATGTATAAAATGGACTAATATAGCACGAATAATACCAGCTGTTTTTTTGCCGTAAGTATTTTGTAGATAGGAAAACACCTCATCTTTATTTAACCAGTCGCATAAATGCTGTAATAAGTAGGTGCAGTCTTCTGGTGGTGCACCACGATAGTTGCCTACAACAACATTGCGTTGTCGCACTTTACCGATGTTACCCTCAATAGGTATATTGCTCAAGATTTTTGCTTGAAAACTATTTAATATATCAGGCGATAAAAAAGGAGGCAATGCCCCATTTTGCCTTTTTTAAAAATGTCATCAAACAGGGCGATTACATTGTGTACTTCGTGAGCAAGATATTGGTAGGATTCCTGTACTTGTGGTTTTTCATCGTCTATTATTTTTCTTACAAATTCCTCGCCGAGTGTGTTGCCTTCTATGGCGGTAGTGGCGGTTGCACCTTTTGTTAAAAAGGTGTTGTATATATTTTTGCGTAACTCATCTGACATAGCGGTGCGTTGTAGGTGGTCGCATTTGCTAACGCATTCCCCAAGATCAAACCAAATATGTGGCGGAATTTTCTTTAAATTAAGGGTAAAGTCTAGCCACGGATGTGTGTCTTTATATTTCATTTCCACAATGGTGAAATTATACTCTATGGAATGTAAAACAAAATAATATTTTTAGTTAAATTTTATTATTAATTTATAAATCATATTCAATTAAAGATACATATATTCAATTACTTATTAATATATATATCTTTAAAAAATATATTAAATCCATTCATATTTTTCGC
This sequence comes from Gammaproteobacteria bacterium, assembly GCA_965243565.1. Classification (GTDB taxonomy): domain Bacteria; phylum Pseudomonadota; class Gammaproteobacteria; order Tethybacterales; family Persebacteraceae; genus CBDEVH01. The sequence continues at coordinate 915,045 of OZ251571.1, read as the reverse complement.
TAAATTTTTCTTTATTAGCGGCTTCTACCATAAACTGCGTTACTCGGCGTTCGTTATAACTACTGTGGGAGCGTTGCCAGCCTGCTTTTGCTATCTCTCGCCATTTGTCGTTATCTTTGCTGTATTTTTTTATAATTTCTATTAATTGCTCATTGCTATCGTAATACACTACTTCTTCTTCATTAAAAAGCGTTGTCATTTGCGGAATTCTGGGGGTGAGGGTTAAACAACCGTTGCCCGTAAGTTGTGCCAAGCGATCTGATGAGTATAGGGGGATGTCGGTAGCACGGCTTAAATTTAACCCCATTTTACTGTTACCAAAGGCGGTAATAAAATCGCTACCTGTTAGTTTTGGTTGTCCATCAAAACCAAAAAATCCGCAATTAATATTAGGTATTTTTTTTATTTGTTGTAATAAATGGGCGCGTTCTGCGGCATCGGTACCGATAAATAAAACATCATATTGATGAGTTGGGGCGTTGTATGCTTGCTTGGTTTCTACAGAAGAATCGGTAATGTTGGGTAGATAATATAACGCTGTTGATGCTTCGTCCGAAGTAGAGGAGGAAGGGGCGATTAGGTTTTGATAATAAGAGGGGGCAGTGGTGGCGTAAAAGGCATCTAAATAAGGTAATTTTTTGTTTAGATGCCGTATGGAATTATCAGTGAACCAATCCACCCACCATTGTGCTATTTTACAATTTGGTAGCATGTCGCGCAATGTTGCTAATGTTGTAGGTGTTAATAATTCGCAGTGTCCTAATAATAATAAATCGGGTTTGTAGTAGCGTGCCTGATTTATTAAGTACTGGTTCATTTTTTGGGCACCGAGCTTTTTACCCATGCCTAATGGGGAAAGATATCGTGCGGTATCACGATAACTAAAATCCCATACGTTATACCCGTTGCGGATTAGTCCATTACTAATTTTACGATCGGGGGCGTAGTAACGTGCCATGTTATCGGCACGCTTGTGTTTGGCGTTAAACCAAGAAAAATTAGCGACATGTAGTATTTTCACAGTGATATTTTACCCTGTGTACTGGTATTGGAGAGTTTTTCTCTATTTTTATTTCGTTGGCAGGGGATAGGATTAGAAGAAGTCGGTATAGATGAGGCGACAGGTAAAATTCATCTCATGATGCTGCATCTTCTAAGCGTTGTGCCTCGTAGAGTTCTGCAAATAATGGGCAGGTTTTTAGTAGTTCTTGCACGGTGCCAATGGCAATTAACTTTCCTTTATCTATCACTGCCACGCGGTCGGAAAAATCTATAGTAGTAAAGCGGTGTGCAATAATAATGGCAGTGCGTCCTTTAAGTAGTCGTTGCATTGCAGTTTTTATTTTGCCTTCGGTATCGCTGTCTAGTGCCGATGTCGCTTCGTCTAAAATAATAATAGGGGCATCACGATAAAACGCTCGGGCTAACATTAACCGTTGGCGTTGACCACCCGACAAAGTAGCACCATTTTCACCGATAATGGTATCTAATTTATCCGGCAATGTGTCAATAAAATCAACAACAGCATTTTTTAACGCGGCTTCTACTTTTGCGCTGTCATGATTCATTGATTGAGGATAGGTAATATTATTAACCATTGTGTCCTCAAATAACAAGGGTTCTTGTGTGACAATATCTATATGCTGGCGTAGTGATTGTAGTTTCAAGTCAACAATATTTACATTGTCTAGCGTAATGCTACCACTATCAGGGGATAAAAAACGGGGTAATAAATTGACAAGAGTAGTTTTACCAGAGCCAGAGCGCCCAACTAATGCAATAGTTTCGCCAGCTTTTATGGTGAGGGTGATGTTATCTAATGCTGTTGTATCGTTACGGTAGGAAAATGATACTTGATTAAAAGAAAGTTGCCCGTCTATTTTGTCTAGTGTTTTACTACCATCATCTTTTTCTAATGGGTGATTTATAAAATTAAATACAGAATCCGCTGTTACAGTCATTTCAACCCAAGTAGCAATAGAACTGATGATACTGCGTATCGGTACATTAATAAGTAGCATAGTGGAGATAAAAGCGGCAACACTGCCGGCGGTGATTGTATCCCGTTCTAGTTCGCCGATGACATAATAAATAATATAAGTAAACGGTAGGGCGAATAAAATTTGGTTTAGTGGCAATAGTGCTGATTTGGCTAAAACACGGCGTAGCATTGTGTTACGAATATGAGAGAATTTTTTTTCTAAATGTTTTTTTTCTATTTCTTGTCCGCCATATAATTTAATTATTTTCCAAATGTTAACTAATTGGTTAACACCAGAGACAGACATAATCGTCTTTTCTAATATTCCTTTTGATCTTTTCTTTATTCGTCGGTTGATATAGCGAGTCACTATGAATATGGGCATTATAAAGACAATTACAATACTCGCTAATTGCCAGTGTAAATAAAATAGTAATGCGATATAACCGATTAGTTTTACGCTGTCTTGTACAACTGCGGTAATGATTTTAATGAATGATTTAATCAATCCGCCCGTTAAAAATACAATATGTGATGTAATTTCACCGCTCTTACTGGTCATTAATTTTTGAGGAGCTCTGCGTAATACGTTATATCCTGCTTGTTGTCGTAGATCTTTTTGTATGGTTACTTCTAGCCAACCGCCAAGATAACTACGCCCAAAGCCAAATATACTGCGTACAATAATAATGACTAAAAATGCCCATGGCAACCATTGGCTAGGGGGGACGGCGGAAGAGGCTGGTACTTGGCTACTGTCTAATAACTCGCCCAATAGTAATGGTAGCAATGGTTCGCTAATTCCAACAACTACCATGCAAACGACAGAACCATAAAAAATATGCCGATAGGGGGCTAACAACCGCCAAAATTCATGGAATAATAATTTATTATTCATGTCAAAAGCATAGCGACGGATAACGCTTTCTAAATAATCTAAAAGTAATGTTATTTTTGCTTGGCATATTTATTAAAAGCGGGGTAAATGCGTGTTTGTATTATTCTCTCTAAACGGCGGCGGCGAATAGCGGGAATGAAAGTTAACCCAGGGCGACGGTATCTACATTCAACAAAATAGAGGCGTTCACTACCATCTGGTAGGCGAACGCAATTTATATTATTAACTTCTGTTGTATAAAAACCACTTCGACGGATAAAATCAAGAAATTCATTATAGGCAGATAGTAATGATTCGTCCACCCCCTGTTGAATCCTTTGAATAAGAGGTGTGGAGATGCTACCATCGGCATGGCATAGTAATTCTAAAACCAGTGCTTGTCCAATATTAGTATTAACAAAACTATAGCAACGAGGAATATGCTGCCAGAGTGTTTCGTCATTCATTTTTTCAACTTTTTGGTAGCAACGCCATTCTATCATGTTTGGATTGTAACGCGAGGCAGGAAAAAGGCGGCGGTATTTTTTGTTCCTGAGTTTTAGACCGTCGCTACCGGGAATAACGATTTTTAAACATTGACTGGGGTTCTGTGGAGAAACATAACAACGTCGTGTTCTGCCCGCTGCAAAATAATCATTGGCAGATAATATTACTGTGTTTTTGATGAGAGAAAATTCAACATCTATTCTTTTATCAAAGGCGTGGAGCGTACGCTCTATTTTCCTTTTTTTCAAGAAAGGGACATAACGTACTAGGGGAATCCATTCTTGTGTACCAAACCCTTCTATTATATATAACCGTCGTTGGTGTTCATTAATACGCACTGATAATATGTTTTGTGGTGTTAATTTTTTTGATATAAAAGATATTTCTCGTATAAATGATTTAAGTTCGTTAACGTGGTCAATATAGGTTTTATCTTCTGTTCCTGCTACAAATCCTTGCAAGTATTGCCTTAATGTCTTACTAATGTTGCCATCATAATCACGCATAAGTTGAGACACACTACCGTATCCAATATCGGTTTTTACTAAACCATAATAGTGTGGAATGTGTTTATATGCATCGTGTTGTTGTGGTATTGAATCAACATAACGATACCCTTTTTGCTCACGTAAATTATCATCATAATGATTTAGACCACGTAAATTTCGAGGAAACTTATAATACGGTCGTACAAACTTGCTTAAGCGATGTGGTTGCAATATTTTAATGCATTTGTTGCTGTCTTGTGGATGAACAAATACATAGCGGTTGCCACCTTGTGCAAATGGTTGTTTATCAGATAGTATTATCATAAATAATTAGTTTTATAGAATGGGTTGTCGATTCTACCAAATGATTTTATGTTTGTTGATATAACTGTCATACTTGGGTGGCGTGTGTTGTATTTCTGTTAACGGGGCAAGTCCATGACTATGAGAACGCTATGCAAAAACTACCAGAAAAATTTATTGCAACATCGTCTAATTTGGTAAGGGATTGATGCCGATAACAAGGGCATCAGCGAGTGATTTTTTGCTAAAGGTCTAATTGTATATTTTATGAGGCAACCATGTTATTAGGTTGGGATAAAACCACAATAAAACCAGCAATAGCAGCTGAATTATAATAAAGGGGATCACCCCCAGATAAATATCTTTACTTTTTATCGAAGGTGGGGCAACGCCTCTTAGATAAAAAAGTGCAAAACCAAATGGTGGTGTTAAAAAAGATGTTTGTAGGTTAATGGCAATCATAATACCCAACCAAATTGGGTCTAAGCCCATTTGTATTAGGATAGGCGCAACAATAGGGACAACCACAAAAACAATTTCGATAAAATCAAGAAAAAAGCCCAAGATAAACATGATTAACATTACCGTAAAAAAGGCAGTAATAACGCCACCCGGTAGGTTGTTTAAAGCTTCTACTACTACTCCATCACCGCCCAAACCTCTAAAAACCAACGAAAAAATATTGGCACCAATAAAAATGGTAAATACCATGCAGCTAATGCGAGTGGCTTGGTGCATTGCTTTTTTCAGTATCGATAGAGACAATGTTTTTTTAATAGAAGCCAATATAATTGCGCCAAAAGCACCGACTGCTGCCGCTTCGGTGGGGGTGGCAAAGCCCATGATAATAGTCCCTAAAACGGCAATGATTAAAACAATTGGTGCCCATAGTGCCGAAAAAATATGCAAACTTTTGTGTTCATCTGTTTTGTTTTGCATGATGGGAGGAGCCCAATGCGGTTTTATAATTACCGTAATTACAATATAAATTATGTACATTCCCACCAGCATTAACCCGGGAATTAACGCACCAAAAAACAAATCGCCAACCGATACGGTATCGGGCGAAAAATTACCAGCTTCTAGTTGTGCCTTTTGATTGGCATTGCTAATAACATCCCCCAATAAAACCAAGACAATGGACGGTGGGATAATCTGTCCCAACGTGCCAGAAGCACTAATAACACCACAAGATAGGGCAGGGTTATACTTGTGTCGTAACATAACCGGCAATGATATTAAACCCATGGTAACCACAGTCGCACCAACAATACCAGTCGATGCTGCCAAGATAGCACCGACAATGCAAACCGATATAGCGAGTCCACCTCGCATCTTGCCAAAGGCACGCCCCATCTCTTCTAATAAATCTTCAGATATTTTGCTATGCTCTAGCAACGTTCCCATAAACACAAACAACGGCACCGCAATAAGCGTTTCGTTGGTCATAATGCCATAAAGGCGAGAGGGGATTGCGCTTAAAAAACTGGCGTCAAAAACATCAAAGCTATAAGCGAATAATGCAAATATTAATGCACCACCACTTAGCGAAAAAGCAACAGGAAATCCTGCCAATAAGATTAAAATGACAAATAAAAAAAGAAAGAAAGGCAATAACTCGGTCATTTACGCCTTGTTTTGTATCACTTGCCAATTTTTGATTATCATAGAAATACCTTGCAAGATTAAAAGACAAGGCATTATTAAAATACTGGTTTTTAATAGATAGACAATTGGCAATCCTTGCCCCTCTGATGAGGTTTCAAGTACATTCCAAGAGTTCAAAACATAGGAATACGAATAAATAAAAATGACCAGACAAGTGGGAACCAGTAAGAAAATCACGCCCAGTATATTAATCCATGCTTGTTTTTTTGGCGAGCAATTCGCATATATAACATCAACACGCACATGTCCTTCGTGCAATAGGGTGTAGGAAGTCGCCAACATAAAAAGTAAGCCATGCAAATAAACGATAATTTCATTCATCCACACCCAGCCACTATTAAAAAATTGAGCAAAAACAATGATGGCAATGGTGGTAATTGTCATTATTGGCAAGGCAAATGACAATAAACGACCAGTGCCATCACTGATTGCATCAATCGTGCGACGAATGGTTTCGAGCATTAAAAAAGAATACAGAGAATTTTATTCTCTGTATTCAATAAGCAATGATTAAAGTTTACGAGCGTTTGAATAGTTGGTTTCGGATAATGTTGTCCATTTACCCACATTCGCACGGAATTTAATATAACTATTGTAAGCCTTTTTGCTAGCAGGATCACTATTGGCAACATTGGCAACAACCTCTTCACTGGTGACACGCAGTTTTTCAACCACATCATCAGGAAAACGCTTGAGCTGAACATTATGCTTGTTAATCAGTGTATCCAGTGCTTGGCCATTACGTGCGGTAAACTCGGCATGCATGTCGTTATTAGCGGCTTGACAAGCAACTTCAATAACGCGTTGCAAATCTTTAGGCAATGCATCATACGCTTTTTTGTTAACAAAAGACTCCAATGCGGTACCGGGCTCGTGCCAACCTGGGTAATAATAATATTTTGCTATTTTATAAAAACCAAATGCCAAATCATTGTAAGGACCTACCCACTCGGTTGCGTCAATTGCACCGGTCTGTAAAGAGGTGAATATTTCGCCACCGGGCAGTAATTTAGGGGTTGCACCGATATTGCTTAGGACTTCGCCACCCAAGCCGGGCATACGCATAATAAGTCCTTTAAAATCTCCCAATGTATTAATCTCGCGATTAAACCAGCCACCCATTTGTACACCAGTATTACCTGCTAAAAATGGCTTTAGGTTAAAGTCGGCATAAATGTCATCCCAAATTTTTTGACCACCACCGTAATATACCCATGCATTCATTTCATCTGCAGTCAAACCAAATGGCACTGTAGCAAAAAACTGAGCCGCTTGGGTTTTACCTTTCCAGTAATAGGCAGCACCATGCCCCATTTCGGCGACACCTTCGGATACGGCATCAAAAATACCCAATGGCGGGACAATCTCACCACCACCATAAACCGTTACTTCTAGGCGACCTTCAGACATTTCGGTAATGTACTTAGCCAGCTGATTGGCACCTGTACCAAGACCGGGAAAGTTTTTTGGCCATGTCGTGACCATTTTCCATTTTATTTTATCTTTTGCTAAAACCGCTGGCGCTGTCAATGTGCTACCAACTGCACCTGCCACCAAACCAGCAGTTAAAAAATCTCTTCTTTTCATTGTTGTTATCCTCTTTTTATTATCTTGCAATATTTAGGATAGTATTCATTATAGAGCAGGGCATAAATAAATAAAAATCATCTTATGCTTACCCTGTCAATGATAAAATTCTACTATGAGAAGAATTTTAATGACCGCCGCACTGCCTTACGCCAATGGTGATATTCATATCGGTCATTTAGTTGAGTATATTCAAGCAGATATTTGGTCACGTTATCAAAAAATGTGCGGTAACGAATGCTGGTTTGTCTGTGCCGATGATGCCCATGGCACGCCGATTATGCTACGTGCAAAAGCCGAAAATATATTACCTGAGCAATTGATTTATTCAATGCAAAAATCTCACATGAAAGATTTTGCTGATTTTAATGTCGACTTTGACAATTATCACAGTACCCATAGTGATGAAAATCGAGCATTTGCGGAGTCTATTTTCTTGAGTTTACGTAATAATGATTGTATAGTCGAGCGTGAAATTAATCAACTTTACGATGAAGAACAATCAATATTCCTCCCCGATAGATACATTAAAGGAGAATGTCCGCAGTGTGGCAAAGAAGATCAATACGGTGATTCCTGCGAAGCCTGTGGTACGGTTTATGAGTCAACCGCTCTAAAAAACCCAATTTCCACTATATCGAACACCACACCAAAATTACGCAGTTCTTTACATTATTTTTTAAAATTAACCGGAAAAGAAGCAGAGCTAAAGCAATGGCTAAGCGATACTGTAACCATTGATGCCGAAGGTGCATCGGGTTCACGCTTGCAGAAGCAAATTGCCAATAAACTCAATGAGTGGCTTGAAAAAGGATTACATGATTGGGACATATCACGCGATCCGCCTTATTTTGGTTTTCAAATTCCTGATATAAAAGACGAAAAATACTTTTATGTTTGGTTAGATGCACCAATTGGTTATTTGGCTAGTTTTAAAAACCTCTGTGATAAAAATAAAACAATTGTATTTGACGATTTTTGCCGATGTACAGAAGATGACACACTAAATAAAACAGAGATGTATCATTTTATTGGTAAGGATATTTTGTATTTTCACGGCTTGTTTTGGCCTACAATGTTAAAAAACAGTGGTTACAGACGGCCTACTCGACTCTTCGTGCATGGCTTTTTAACTGTTAACGGCGAGAAAATGTCAAAGTCCCGTGGTACTTTTATCACTGCCGAGAGCTACATCAAACTCGGGCTAAAACCTGATTATTTGCGTTACTACTATGCGAGCAAGCTAAGCGATAATGTAGAGGATATCGACTTTAATTTAAACGATTTTAAATTAAAAATTAATAGCGATTTGGTTGGTAAACTGATTAATATCCCTAGCCGCACCGCTAATTTTTTAAATCGCTATTTTGACAACACACTTGATAACAATGTTGATTCTTTTGGTGGCATTGACAGCAACACTCAAAACAGGCTAAAACGTGCTTATGAGCAACGTCGCTACCACGAAGTCGTACAAATTATTATGCATAATGTTGATGCTCTCAATGCCGAGATCGACTCACATAAACCATGGATAATGGCAAAAGATGACTCCCAACACCAACAATTACACGAACTCTGCTCTAGAGCATTGCGTCAGTTTGATTGCATAATCGGCTATTTATCACCTATTATTCCCAGCCTAGCACAAGATGTTTTAGCATTTTTTCAGCATGAGCCATATCAATGGACAGCAAATGGCATTATGCCGCTAAAAAACGCCCATGTTATAGGTAAATTCAGTCATTTATTAAAACGCATCGAAGACAAAACGATTAACCAATTAACACAGCCGTTACAGTCGTTACAGCCAAAAAAAGCAACAGAAGAAACAACAAAAGAAACAAAATCATCAATCGATAATGATATTACGATTGATGATTTTGCAAAAATACAGATGTGTGTTGCAACTGTCGTTGATGCAAAAATTATAGAAGATGCAGATAAACTGCTACACTTAACACTAGACATTGGCCAGAGCGAACCACGTGATGTTTTTTCGGGTATTCGCAAATACTACGACCCACAAACATTAATCGGGCGACAGGTGGTTTATCTTGCCAATTTAAAGCCGCGTAAAATGCGGTTTGGTGTGTCTTATGGTATGGTACTAGCAGCCGAAGCCGATGGCGGTGTTGTTTTGCTTTCGCCAGATTCACAAACCAAAGCAGGGGCAAAAATAAGATAATGAAAATTGTAATATTTGGAGGAAGTGGTTTTATAGGCCGACATTTAGCGGCTGAAATAGCCAAACGAGGCGAGCATACGGTTATTATTCCTGCGCGCAATCGTGAACGTGTCAAAAATAACCTTATTTTATTGCCCAACACTTCGGTTATTTCTTATCATGGCAATTCTACTGAAAACCTTTCTGCTATTTTGAAAAATACCGACATTGTTGTCAATCTTATTGGTATTTTAAACGAAAGTAAAAATAATTTATTTGATCAGGTGCATATAGAGTGGGTGCGTAAAATTATCGAACTCTCAACGCAATATAGGGTCGGTCGATTAATTCATATCAGTGCATTGGGAGCCAATATAAGCACCACTAGTAAATATTTAAAAACCAAAGCCAATGGTGACTATCTGGTTACAACTACCGCTAATTTAAATCCAACCATTATTCGTCCATCAGTTATTTGTGGTCCCGATGATAAGTTTATTAACGATTTATCAAAATTTATTAAAATGGCAAGCATTGCACCGCGTTTTATGCCTTTGCCAGCTGCCTATACAGCATTACAACCGATGGTTGTGCAGGATCTAGTTAACATTATTGCCAACGTTATTGATGATTCAACATTGAGCAATAAAGAATTTAATGTGGGCGGTCCGCAAGCGATGACCTTACACGAAATTGTTCAAAAAATTATTGATGCAATGGGTGCTTCGTGTCGAATAATGCCATTAAATAAAAAAATGTCATGGGCAATGGCAACCATGTGCGACTTAACTCCTTCTTGCACTCTATTTACCAAAGACAACTACCATTCTTGCGATGATAGCTTGTCTTTTAGCAATGACGCTGAGCATTTATTGCCTACACTACAAACGATTGACAGTGTGCTTTATCATCGATTTGGTGAAAAAAACAACCTCACAAGCAAACTACGTTTAGACTCCGGTCGCTAAAATTTCTTAATGGGCATACAAAACTATCTTGTTGGCGGTGCCGTACGAGATGGTTTATTAAATCGTTCTATTAAAGACAAAGACTACGTTGTTGTCGGCAGTACACCAGAGCAAATGTGTGCACAGGGGTTTAAACCCATTGGGCAATCTTTTCCTGTATTTTTACATCCCAAGACTCGAGAAGAATATGCCTTGGCTCGAACCGAAAAAAAATCAGGGCATGGCTACGGTGGCTTTGTTTTTTATAGCGATTCGAGCGTTACGCTAGAAGATGATTTAAAACGGCGCGATCTAACCATCAACGCCATCGCTCAAGATTGCGAAGACGGTACGCTATACGACTATCACAACGGGCAAGAAGACATTCGAAAAAAAGTATTGCGACACGTATCGCCGTCTTTTGTTGAAGACCCTGTGCGTGTATTACGGGTAGCGCGCTTTGCCGCTATGCTGCCTGATTTTACAGTGGCAGCAGAAACCATGCAATTGATGAAAACCATTGTTGCCAGTGGCGAAATGCAACATTTACAAAAAGAGCGGATATGGCAAGAACTATCTCGTGGATTAACCGAACGCAAGCCATCGCGAATGATAGAAGTATTAAACGAATGCAATGCCTTGATACTGATATTCCCCGAAGTACTCGCCTTAAAAGGCGTGCCTGAAAGGTTAGACTATCACCCCGAAGGCGAGAGCTTTATCCATACCATGATGGTGCTTGACACTGCTGCCGAACAAAAGCATGGTTTGGCAGTTTGTTTTGCCGCTTTATTGCACGATACAGGCAAGGCACTGACACCCGTTGATATTTTACCTAGTCATCACGGGCATGAACACCGCAGCCATACAATAGTACAGTCGATTATAAAGCGATTTTCATTGCCCAATGATGTCGCAGATCTAGCTCTTCTTGTTGCTGGCGAACATGGCAACGTACACAAAGCATTAGAAATGCGCCCACCCAGTATTGTCGATTTGCTAGAACGTCTAGATGCGATACGTCGCCCTCAACGATTCGAAACTATATTGCAAGCCTGTGAAGTAGATTACCATTATCTACCAGTTCGAAAAAAAGAGGAATATAAGCAATCTATCTTTTTAAGACAAGCTTTAACAGCGATAAAAGCCATAGACCAAACAAAAATAGTGGAACAAGTACGTCAAAAAAATCCTGAAAACGTGCCTTTAAAAATTGCCGAAAAAATCCGTTACGCTCGTATTGCGGCAATAAAAGCCCTCAAAAGCGATTAAATTATTTGGCAGCCGCCCGCTGCAAGCGGTTATAAACCGCTTGCCATTCATCGGTCATTGGTGGGGTTTCTATTAGTATTATTGCACTGCCGTGCTTGTCCATTTGTCTTAAATTTTTATACAATGACTGTGCATATTCTTTGGCATTATCGGGTGCTTTATACCAATGACTTGTCGGTGGCAATAAGGAGGTCGGTGGTCTTACCGATGATAATACTGCAATAGGAGTGCTATACAAAGCAATGATGCTGTTAATGTCATTACTTGTGCAAAGTTGCAATGGTGTATTTGGTGCGTAATGTTTTGAGAATAAACCGGGTGCACGAGTGGTAAAAGGCGTATTAATAGACTTTTTATGCAATAATTGTTCAATGTCATTGGCTGTTATATCTCCCGGACGGGCAATAAAGTAATCATCTTCAGTAAAACCAACAATAGTCGATTCGATCCCCACTGAACAGTCGCCACCATCCAGTATGAGCAAATCATCTTTATCGGAAAACTCGGTATTTACATGAGCGGCAGAAGTCGGACTGACACATCCAAAACGATTGGCAGAAGGAGCAACCACACCGGTGCCAACAGCTTGTAGTAGTTGTCGTGCCGCAACATGGGCTGGTATTCGCACAGCGATATAATCGGAATTTCCAACAAATTGTACTTTAGTGTCTTTTTTAGGGAGTAATAAGGTGAGTGGACCGGGCATAAAGGCAGTGGCAAGTTTTTTCGCCATAAGCGGAATATCGCGACACCAGTGTTGTAATTCACCCACATCATGTAAGTGTAAAATAAGCGGATGTTCGCGCGGACGACCTTTGTATGCATACACTTTTTCGACTGCTTCAAGGTTATTGGCAACCGCACCCAAGCCATACACCGTTTCAGTTGCAAATGCAACCAGCTCGCCATTTTTTAGACTATTAGCAGCACGATTGATTGATGAAATAATTTTTGGCATAAGAGAATGTAGTAGAATATCTATTATGGACGCAAACTCTTTTTCCAAGAACGAATATATTATTAAAAATGCACGAATCGTCAATGAAGGAAACATTATTGAATCTGATTTACGGGTTTTCAATAATCGCATTGAGTACATTGGTAACATAGAGGCTAAAAGTAATGAAACGGTGATTGACATCGAGGGCAGGTGGTTATTTCCTGGTGTTATTGATGATCAAGTGCATTTTCGCGAGCCTGGTTTAACCACAAAAGCTGATATTTATCATGAAAGCCGTGCTGCTGTTGCCGGAGGCGTTACATCGTTTATGGATATGCCCAATGTTCACCCAGCCTCAACAACCATGAAGCATATTAACGAAAGAAAGAAAATAGCATCCACCCAATCATTGGCAAACTATGCTTTTTATTTGGGCGCAAGCGATTTTAACATTGAAGACGTTAAAGCCGCTAACCCGCAGGAAATAGCAGGCATTAAAATTTTTATGGGATCTTCAACTGGCAGTTTGGTAGTTAAGAGTGATTTTCTAGAAAACATCTTTAAAAATGCGCCCACTCTTATTGCGACTCATTGCGAAGACGATGTACGCATTCTTAAGCGGTTTGATGCCGCTCACGATACTTATGGCGATAATATCCCTGCTTTTGAGCACACGAATATTCGCGATGAACAAGCCTGCTATGACTCCTCTGCAATAGCAGTGGCATTGGCTAAAAGCACTAATGCCCGTTTACATATATTGCATATTACCACTGCCCGAGAACTTGATTTATTTGAAAAAGGAAGCGATATTAATAAGCAAATAACCGGAGAAGTCTGCGCTCATCATCTCTTATTTAACGAAAGTGACTACCATCGTCTAGGGCATTGCCTAAAATGCAATCCTTCGATTAAATCACTGGAAAACCAAAACGCTATAAAACAAGCTTTATTGGATTCCACCATTGATGTATTGGCAACCGACCACGCACCACATTTGTTGAAAGAAAAAAAACTAATGTACGCCAACGCTCCTGCTGGCTTACCTACCATCGAATACGCCTTGCCTGGACATTTACAATTGTTAAAAACAGAAGGCTTTACCATGCCTGATATCTCTCGACTAACCGCACACCGTGTGGCAGAATTGTTTAAAATTTCAAACAGAGGCTATATCCGCGAAAGCTACTATGCCGATTTTGTCGTCGTCGAAAAAACGTCTGAAAATACCTCGAGTATTCGCAAAGATATTTTATCTAAATGCAATTGGACACCTTTTGAAAATTATCAATTTGACTACCGAGTGCACAGCACTTATGTTAATGGTAATTGTGTTTGGCACAATGATCAATTGGTCGAAAAATCATCAAAAACCATCAAAATGCCCGCTGGGCAAGAATTAATTTTTAACCGATAGCTTACTTACTATGATTAAACGCTTACTATGATTAAACGCTTACTCATTGCCAACCGTGGAGAAATAGCCGTCCGTATTATTCGGTCATGTGCCGAAATGGGGATTAAATCCATTGCTATTTATTCTGATGCTGACAGAAACTCATTACATGTAAAAAAAGCCGATGAAGCGTACCGCATTGGTACCGATCCATTATCCGGTTACTTAAGCTCGCGTAAAATTGTCCGTTATGCTTTGCTACTCAATTGCGATGCCATTCACCCCGGCTATGGTTTTTTATCCGAAAACCCCGAATTAGCACGCCGCTGCGAAGCCAGTAATGTTATTTTTATTGGTCCCAAAGAAAACACCATTGCACAATTAGGTGACAAACTTGCTGCCAGAAAAATAGCCCAAGAAGTCGGTGCCAACCCGATTCCCGGTAGTGACGGAGTGGTGTCAAACTATGATGAGGCGATTTCAATCGCCAAAGATATTGGCTACCCAATTATGCTAAAAGCCGCTGCAGGCGGAGGCGGGAGGGGTATCCGCATGTGCAATAATCGCAAGGACATTAAAACGTTTTTCCCCATTGTACATTCTGAAGCACTAAACGCTTTTGGCAATGGTGATATTTTTATTGAAAAATGCATTCTGAACCCCAAACATATCGAAGTCCAAATAATGGGCGATAAGCATGGAGATGTCGTTCATCTATTTGATAGAGACTGCTCGATTCAACGGCGCAATCAAAAGCTCATCGAAATTGCTCCATCGCCACAGCTGACCGACATCCAACGTGACATTGTCTGTAGACGCGCTGTAAAAATTGCCGTTGCTACCAACTACGAAAGTGCTGGCACAGTCGAATTTTTAATGGATAAAAATGGTGATTTTTATTTCTTAGAAATGAATTCCCGTATTCAAGTTGAACACCCTGTTACCGAGCAAATAACAGGTATTGACCTTATTCAGGAACAAATATCCATTGCCAATGGTAACCGATTATCAATGACGCAAGCGGGTATTGTACGACGTGGTTATGCGATGGAGTTTCGCATTAATGCAGAAGATCCAAGCAAGGATTTTCTGCCTTCCTTTGGCAAAGTATCCAAATATTACGCACCCGGCGGACCCGGCGTTCGGACGGATTCTGCTATTTATACCGGTTATGAAATCCCTCCTTATTACGATTCACTCTGTGCCAAAGTTATTACATGGGCATTGGATTGGGACAGCCTGTTGGCAAGAGGCAAACGCACCTTAAGAGATATTAATGTATCGGGCATAAAAACGACCCTTCCATATTACATTAATATTCTGGATACCCCCGAATTTAAAGCCGCAAAATTTGATACCAGTTTTGTTGCTAATCATCCCGAACTAACCAACATTACACGAGACAATCCGTCAGAGGATATTGCACTTGCACTTGCAGCTGCCTTAACCATTAAAGCGGGTTTCTAACGATAGTTTACTGTGGAGAATAGACTATGAAAAAAAGAAAAGTAGGCATTACTGAACTTATTCTGCGTGACGGGCATCAATCTTTAATTGCAACCCGACTAAAAACCGAAGACATGCTGCCCATAACCAAATCATTAGACAATGCTGGTTTTCAGTCACTAGAAGCATGGGGAGGGGCAACCTTTGACTCCTGCATTCGTTTTTTACGCGAAGACCCATGGAATCGCTTAAGCCAACTACGGCAGGCATTGCCCAATACACCGCTACAAATGCTATTACGCGGGCGTAATTTATTGGGATATCGCCCTTATACCAATGATGTCGTTCATGCTTTTGTCAAACAAGCCGCCAATACGGGAATGGATATTTTTAGAATATTCGATGCGATGAATGATTTTGAGAACATGAAAGAAGTCATTAAAGAAGTAAAAAAGGTAAAAAAACACGCTCAAGGTACTATTTGCTACACCACCAGTCCGGTGCATAACAGTCAAAAATTTTTAAAATTAGCATTATTGTTTGCCGATAGTGGTTGTGATTCCATCGTCATCAAAGACATGGCAGGCATTATGGCACCAGAAGCCTGTTTTCAGTTGGTCCGTGACATTAAGGATAAAATTAACCTACCCATTCATATACACACCCATTATACGTCTGGTTTGGCACCACTCACGCAATTACGTGCCATCGAAGCCGGTGCTGATGTCATTGACACGGTCATTTCGCCGTTTTCAGGCGGATCTAGCCATCCTGCCACCGAAACCATGAACATCATGCTAGAAGAACGCGGTATAGAAACAGGGCTAAAAACTGAAGAACTTGAGAGTATTGCCGAGTATTTTCAGCACATCCGTAAAAAGTACTGGGAATTTGAAAGTAAATCGACTGGCGTTGACCCCACCGTATTAAAGCACCATGTACCGGGCGGTATGATCTCCAATTTAGTCAATCAATTGCGTGAACAAGACTGCCTAGAAAAACTACCTGATGTGCTAAAGGAAATACCCGAAGTACGAAAAGACTTTGGTTATCCACCATTGGTCACACCGACATCACAAATTGTCGCTGCTCAATCTACCCTCAATGTCATTGGAGAAAGCCGATATGCCAACCTCTCACAAGAAAGCAAGCATTACTTAGAGGGTGGATATGGAAAAATCCCTGGCAAAGTAGATGCCAAACTACTCAAGCAGGTAGAAAAAGAAAAAAAGGGCAAAAAGATAGCCAAATTTAACCCTAAAAATAAAGAAATGGATAGCCTACGCAATAATGCATTTGGCTTAATAAAAAACGATAATGACTTATTGATTTATGCGATGTTTCCTGAAATTGGCAAAACATTTTTGCAAGAACAAGCAGCCGGACAGCTCAAGCCTCTAGAGCTACAAGACCCGCAAGCCAATGTCAATACCTCCAAGCCGATGGAATTATCGGATAGTTCAGAGTATGAAATAACGATTCACGGTGAAACCTATAATATATGTCTTACAGGCTTAGGCAATAAAAAGGCAAATAGACGCCTATTGTACTTTACCGTAGATGGTGTATCAGAAGAGGTGCTATTAGAAAGCAGTACATTATCGGCAGATGTAAGTAAGATGGCAAGAGCAATGGCAAGAGCACAGAAAAACCAACCGCTAAAAACTCTCCCGGACATGTCAGTACAACCATTCCCGGTACCATTACCGCCGTTATGGTCAAAGAAGGGCAAAAAGTCAAAGCCGGCGATACAGTATTGGTCATCGAAGCCATGAAAATGGAAAACTCTATCCTCGCTCCTGTCAGCGGACAAGTGGTTACTGTCTTTGTCGAAAAAGGTGATAGCGTAAAATCCAAAGAATTGCTAATTGATATTCACCCCGCTAATAAAAAATAAAACAATCATTTATATCAATATATCTATATAAATGATTGTAAACTCTGCTTTTTATTAAAAATAATATATATCATATTTATTATGATATAATGCTAGCATAAACCATTTTTCCTTTTGGGGCGGTTCTTAGATGAACCGCCTTTTTTTAACTTACACCACAATATTGATTAGTTTTTTAGGAACAATAATCACTTTTTTAGGTGTGCCGCTTAAATATTTACCAATACCCTCATCTTGCTTTAGTTTTTCAAGGATAGATTGTTGGTCTTCATCAGGCAAGACTTCAACTATTCCGCGTTTTTTGCCGTTTATTTGAACCACTAGTGATACGGTGCTATTGCTGTCTAGTGTTTGCGCAGTAGGCCAAGGTGCGTCAATAATCATATCACCAAAACCCAACGACCGCCATAACTGTTGGGTAATATGTGGCACGGCAGGTGCTAATAAGCGAAGCACCGCAGAAATTCCATAACGCAATAGTTTTGCCGCCCCAGTGGTCGTGTTTATCGTGTAGATAATATTGACAATTTGCATAGCAGCAGAAGGGATGTTGTTATAACGCATTCGCTCCATGTCAAATTGTGCTTTTTGCAATATAGCGTTTATCTTTTTTTCACTGTCATGCAGTAGCGCATTTTGCGAATCGTCTCCTGCTGTTTTTTCTTCCCACTCTTTGAGTGATTCGGCAGCTACCCATAATCTATTTAAAAAACGATAGCAACCTTTTATACCGTCATCTGACCATTCTAGTGATTGCTCTGGTGGCGATGCAAAAATAGTAAACAAGCGGGCAGTATCCGCACCGTACTCGTCAATTAATATTTGTGGGTCAACAGTATTTCCCTTTGACTTGGACATTTTAGTGCCATTTTTTAACACCATGCCCTGACACAACAAACGTGTAAAAGGTTCGTTATACTTGGCACTTTTGTCTTTAAACATACCCGCATCACGCATCAGTTTATGATAAAAACGGGCGTACAGCAAATGTAAGCAGGCATGTTCAATACCACCAATGTATTGATCCGCCGGCATCCAATAATCTGCACGTTCATCAATCATCTTTGTATCGCAATCATGAGAAGTGTAGCGAGAAAAATACCAAGATGATTCGACAAAAGTGTCCATGGTATCGGTTTCTCTGCTGGCTTTATTGCCACATTGTGGACATAAGCAATTTATAAAGTCGTCTTTACTGGTAAGGGGAGAGCCTCTACCGCTGATTTCAACATCCAAAGGCAGGCGAATGGGCAGGTTTTCTTCTTTTTCGAGCACATCGCCACAAGCATCACAATGGACAATAGGGATAATGCAGCCCCAATAACGTTGTCTTGAAATACCCCAATCGCGTAAGCGGTATTGTTTTTCGGTTTTCCCTCGATTATTTTGTTCAAGTAATTTTATCGCTTCTAGCTTGGCTTGTTCATTGTCAAATCCATTTAAACTTTCAGAATTAACCATAACGCCGTTACCAATTAACGCTTTATTACCAACTTTAATGCTATGGGTATCCGCATCGGCAGGCAATACCACTGGGATCACATCCAAATTGTATTTTCGGGCAAAGTCTAAGTCGCGTTGGTCGTGGGCAGGGCAACCATAAATAGCACCTGTGCCGTATTGAGCCAGTATATAATTGGCAACAAAAATAGGGATTTTACGGTCAGGCTGTAGTGGGTGAATCGCATCAAATGGCAAGCGATAGCCTTCTTTTTCAACCGTTTCTAATGCTTCTTCGGTGGCGGCTAGTTTTTGACAATCTTTTATAAAAGCGGCTAGTTTTGGATCTGTTTCGGCGGCTTTTAATGACACGGGGTGTTCTGGAGCGATTCCGCAAAATGTCATGCCATAAATGGTATCAGGGCGAGTTGTAAAAAATTCTAAATCGGTGTCTTGTCCGTCAATTTTAGCCTTAACACGCGCACCATAAGAACGCCCAATCCAATTGCGCTGCATGGTTTTGACTGCTTCTGGCCAATGCTCAAGATTATCGAGTTCGTCTAATAATTCATCGGCATAATCGGTAATTTTCATAAAATACATGGGGATTTGCCGTCTTTCGATTAACGCTCCCGAACGCCATCCACGCCCATCAACAACCTGCTCATTTGCCAATACAGTATGGTCCACCGGGTCCCAATTAACCACACCTGTTTTTTTATAAATCACGCCTTCTTTATAAAGCTTTATAAAAAATAGTTGCTCCCATTTGTAATAACTGGCATCACAGGTGGTTATCTCGCGATCCCAATCAATTGCCAATCCCAAACGCTTTAGTTGGGTGCGCATTTCATCTATATTGGCATAAGTCCATTTGGCTGGGGGGATTTTATTGTCAATCGCGGCGTTTTCTGCCGGCATACCAAAAGCATCCCAACCCAATGGCTGCAAGACATTATCGCCACACATACGGCGATAACGCGATAGCATATCACCAATCGTATAGTTGCGTACATGCCCCATATGTAAGCGTCCAGAAGGATAAGGAAACATCGACAAACAATAAAATTTAGGTTTTGTCGATTTTTCACTTGCATGAAAAATATTTTGACTTTCCCAAATTTTTTGGGTGTTTTCTTCAATCGATTTAAATGGATAATTCATAGCTTAAATTATACGCCGTTAGAAAATTCATTGACTAGAGTTAATGCCACCAATGCGGCAGTTTCTGTCCTTAAAGTACGCATGCCTAAGCCAACGGCAATAAATCCTGATTCTGTCAGTAGGTTTTCTTCGTCTTCGCTAAACCCTGATTCAGGACCAACCACTATATAAAATGCCGCCGTTGCATGGCTTTGCATCAACGCTTGTACTAAAGGCAGTTGCGTACGGCAGGACAAAAAATAACGATTGCTTGTTTGCAACAGTGCTGCGGTTAAAGGCGGTATTGAATCCAACCATTTTTTAAGGGCAATGGTCGGTTTAATCGAGGGTAGGGCATAGCGACCACATTGCTCGCAAGCGGCGATAGTTAACCGCTCTAATCGCTTTTCGTTTGCTTGTGGACGCGATTTTATTGTTGTTATAGGGTAGATGGTGTTCACGCCCAATTCGGTCATTTTTTCAACCGCCCAATCCATTTTTTGCGGTGCACAAACCGCTTGCGCTATGATGGTATTTTTCCCTTCATCGGCTTTTGACAATAACAATGTCGGGCTTATCTTTAAGGAAGTATTGCTTTTATCAGTGCTATTGATGATTGCACAATAACCATTGCCATTGCCGTCAAAAACAATAACATCATCGGCTTTTTTTAACCGCAGTACTGTTGCAATATGGTGGTGTTTTTCATACGATAAAACAATATCCTCCATATTTATATTAAGGTCTTCAATATAAATATGAGGGGTCACAAAATATGTGCAGGTGGGGGCGGTATTGATTCTTGAGATTTATCCATTGCAGAGTAATGAACAGTTTGCGTGGGAAAAGCAAAATCACAGCCATGTTTTTTTATAATTATGGCGATGTTTAATAAAACGTCTTCTTTGACATCATGAAATTTTTTCCATTTGGTTGTTTTGGTCATGACATAAACAAAAAAATCAATAGAATAGCTATTGTAACGATCAAAATTAACCATTTGTACTTGGTCGTGATCCAGTTCATCATGATTTTCTAAGTAATTACGAATATCTTTCAAAACGATTGGTAATTTATCAATATCAGCGTATCGCAACCCCATGTACTCATAAATACGCCGATTCGTCATGCGTTGAGGATTTTCGATAACGCTATTGAAAAACTTTGAATTAGGCACGTAAAGAGGGCGATGATCAAAAGTACGAATTTGTGTTGATCTCCAACCAATATCTTCAACCACACCTTCTATGTTTTCTTCAGGTTGTCTTATCCAGTCACCAACAACAAAAGGACGCTCCCAGAAGATAAGGGCACCTGCAAAAAAGTTAGACAATGAATCTTTGGCAGCAAAACCCAATAAAATACCGCCCAAACCACCCGCAGCCAATAATCCTGAAACCGAAATTCCGACGACATCGAGCAGTGTTACTACAGCAACTAATGCAACGATGGCACGAGATGCATAAAAAATAGTTTTAATAGTGTTTCTATCAATATTTTGGTTTTTAACCATGATTTTTGCATTTTTACGATAAGAAATCTCGGCACGTGATATTAAGCGCAGTAATATCCAAAATATAAAGGCATAAATGATAAAGTTATGAATCGTCG
Source organism: Gammaproteobacteria bacterium (assembly GCA_965243565.1). Taxonomy (GTDB): domain Bacteria; phylum Pseudomonadota; class Gammaproteobacteria; order Tethybacterales; family Persebacteraceae; genus CBDEVH01. Next base: position 893,375 of record OZ251571.1, on the reverse strand, counting down.
CTATCCACTCACTGAGTTGATGTTGTTCAAAAGTGTCTAAAAAAGATTCTATTGAAGCTTGTAGTCCTAAAAAGAACACCAATATTGCGCCCGGCCCCTTAAACGAATTTATTATAATATCGTCCCAAGGATTTTGCGTTAATTTGGAACGTTGTTGCAGATACTTCATTACTTTAAACCACAAAAATAATGCCAATATTGTTATCACAATAAAGAATGACATTTGCATTATCCACAGCGTGTGTTTCCACGCTAAAACACCATCAATAAATTGATCAGTTGAATTAAAGTCCACTTTAATTACCTTCTAGTTCTGCGTTTTAGCAATGATTTTACCCGCGGTATTCTCAATGCAAATAAAATTAAAAACAGAACGCCATAAACAGCAGGATCGCTGTAATCTTGTCCTTTAACTTGCCATAAATAATGAATTGTGCCTAATATGGCAATAACGTAAACCAATTTATGCAGTTTAAGCCAGCGGGATGTGCTTATTTTTTTGATAGCGAATTTGTTAGAAGTAGCAGCCAGTGATACTAAAAAGACAAAGGCAAAAAAGCCAACAGTAATGTATTTTCTTTTAATAATATCGTCGAAGAGAATTGAAAAATCCAAACGTAAATCTAAAAACACATACACACAAAAATGAATCAGGGCGTAAAAAAAAACGTATAAACCGATCATTCGGCGTAGTTTAATCAACCAATTATATCCCAGTATGTTTTGCAAGGGAGATATTGTTAACGTAAGCACCATAAATCGCAACGCAAACTCACCAGTTTCACGTGTAATAAGTTCGACTGGATCGGCTGCTTTTAGGCATTTAAAAATTATTAATGCCACTGGTAGTAGGCAAATAACAAATAAAACGGCTTGTAGTCTAAAGTATGCTTTTTTGGATATATTTTTAGGCATCACTCAAATGAATGTCAATAATTAAAAATCTACTGATAAATCCATTCCAGAATACAACGAAGCCACTTCATCGCCAAAGCCATTAAACATATCAGTATCACGACGGCTGGTAAAGAATGAATCTGAAATAACCCGCTCGCTGGCTTGAGACCATCTGGGATGCGAGACAGTGGGATTTACATTAGCGTAAAAACCATATTCAGAAGACTGTAGGCTATTCCATTCTGTTTTTGGTTTTTTTTCGGTTAGTCTAATATGAACCAATGCCTTACCCGATTTAAAACCGTATTTCCAAGGAATAATCATGCGTACTGGTGCGCCATTTTGGGTGGGCAGATGTTCGCCGTACATACCAAAGGTCAGTAGGGTGAGTGGGTGCATTGCCTCGTCCATGCGTAAGCCTTCAGTATAAGGCCATTCCAACGATTTAAACATCTTGTTGGGGAACAAGGTTTCGGGGTTGAATGTAATAAATTCAATATATTTTGCTTTGGATGTTGCTCCCACTTTATTAATAAGATGACTCAGTGGAAAACCTATCCATGGAATAACCATCGACCATGCTTCGACACAACGCAAGCGATAAACCCGTTCTTCCATAGGAGCCAGAGCGCGTAAATCGTCAATGTCAAACGTTTGTGGTTTTTCGACTTCACCATCAACCAGTATTTTCCAAGGCTCTGGTTCGTAAATATTATGATTAAAGGAAGGGTCTTCTTTGTCTGTACCCAACTCGTAAAAATTATTATAGGATATTGCTTTTTCTTTGGGCGTGAGTCCATCATAACCCGTGCGATTTACAGTGTAGTCGGGGTGAGGTTTAGCGGCAAGCGGTTTTGTCTTTGCCATTGCGCTACCAATCGGTAATGCAGCAGCAACAGGCAATGCAACCATTGATTTTATAATTTGACGGCGGTTTTTATAAATATGTTCTGGCGTAATCTCAGAAGGTTTGGTTTTTGGTGTGAATTTATAGACCATTATGAATACCTTTCATTTAAATTTCTCTGTGTAATATGATTATTGGGCACTGCATTAATTATAACTTGAATAGCGTTTTATTTATAAAAAAAAACCATATTGACAAATCTATCATTACATGCTTTGCATTAAAAATGACGATTATGGATAATTTTTAATGCAATTTGTTATAATAATTCGATGTTTTCTTTGGACTCTTTACCTCGTAAAATAACAAATAACGGTATAGCATATTACCAAACAGGTGAGGGTGGGGTACCCATCGTTTTATTACACGGTGTTGGTTTGTCAGCAGATAGTTGGTGCTATCAACAATCTTTTCTTGAAAAAAATCATACTGTCTATGCGCTTGATATGCCGGGGCATGGCAAAAGCACCGCTAGTGCAAGCACTTTAGACGAATTTACTGCGCTGGTGCAGCACTTTGTAACAACAGTGGTGCCAACTGCTCCCATACTCATAGGGCATTCAATGGGCGCAATGTTGGCATTGTATTGCGCCCATAAAATACCGTGTCTAAGCATTATGACATTAAATGCCATTGGCAAACGCGATGAAACAGCAAAAAATGCCATTGGTAAGCGCGTGAAAAAACTAACGCAAGGTGAGTTTGATATTGAAACACCTCTAATGAGATGGTTTGGCAATGAGCATCTTGATGCTAAAAATAAATGCAGACAATGGCTAAACGCCATTGCGACACAAAACCCGATGGCTTATATAAACGCGTATCGCGTTTTTGCCAATAACAATTCTCCATCACAAAAATGCCTATCATCGTTTAAAATACCAACTATGTTTATAACTGGTAGCCAAGATAATAATTCCACCCCGCTGATGTCAAAGCAATTAGCAGCAACAACCAAAGGAGAGGCAGTTATAATACAAGGTGCAGGGCATTTAATGCAATTAACTCACCCCAATACCATCAATCAATTAATACAACAATTTATAAAACAAACCATACAATAAGACAACGTTAACCCATGATAGATCCTTTACAGTTGCGGCGTGCCTTTGGCAAATTTATGACAGGCATAACAGTAATAACCACCACCCTAGAAGACGGCACACCTATTGGCATAACCGCTAATTCGTTTACATCGGTTTCAATGGAACCTCCATTATTACTAATATGTTTAGCAAAATCATTAAATAGCTATCCTGTCTATGAAAAAACCTCACACTTTGCAGTTAATATTCTATCGCATCGGCAAAAAAACGTTTCACAAATATTTGCCAGACCATCAATCGACGATCGATTTGCTAAAATCAAATGGAAAAGCGACAGTTTTAACAATCCTGTTATAGATTATACTGTTGCACATTTTTCATGCTCGGTTTATGATAAGAAGGATGCGGGCGATCACCTTATTTTAATCGGAAAAATCGAAGACTTTACCGATTCATCACGAATGGGACTTGGCTATTACAATGGCAGTTATTTCAATATTAGTATGGAAAGAAAAATAGCCGAATTACGTCTACCACCCTCGAATACCGACAAACCATTAACAAAGTATTATGTGGGGGCTATTATCAAAAAAGACAATCATATATGGCTTTTAAAAGACGCCGATGGTTCGTTTAAATTACCTTATGTTGTGCAAGATTGTTATTCTGGTATTTTAGATAAACTCATCAATAAAATTGGTGAGTATGGCTTGCAATGTAATCTTGAAACCGTGTACTCTATCTATAATACTGAACAAGACAATAAGCATTTTATTTACTATAGTGCCTCCATTGCTAAAATAAGCGAAGAAGAAATGCCGCAACAGGAAGGACATTGGATATCGTTAGATAATTTAAAGCAAATAAAATTTGAAAATAAGGCAATAAGCATTATGTTAAACCGCTATGCTGAAGAAGAAGAAACAGGTATTACTGGGCTTTATTTGGGCGACGAACAAAACGGGCAAGTTCACCAACAAAATTTTATTAAAGAAAGAAAAAATCAATGAAATTTTCTATATTTTTACAAATGGAGCGTATGGATGAAACTTCATCGCATTCTGAACTTTACGACAACTTTTTATCACTCTGTCAAATCGCCGACAAAGCCAAATTACACGCTATATGGACGGGGGAACATCATGGCATGAACTTTACCATTTCACCAAATCCATTTATCACCATTGCTGCATTGGCACAACAAACAAAAGACATACGACTTGGTACTGGCACTATTGTCGCACCGTTTTGGAACCCCATCAAGTTAGCAGAGGAAGCTGCAATGACCGACATTATTTGCGATGGGCGTTTAGACATGGGCATCGCTCGCGGTGCGTATTCATTTGAATACGAACGTTTATTTCCAGGTTTAGATGCAATGCAAGCAGGGCAACGTATGCGTGAGATAATCCCTGCCATTAAAAAATTATGGCAAGGAGATTACCAACACAATGGCGAATTTCATTCATTTCCTAAAACCACTTCCATACCAGCCCCAAAACAAAAAGACGGCCCCCCTATTTGGGTAGCAGCGCGTGATCCCAGTAGCCATGATTTTGCCATTAGTGAACGCTGCAATGTGCAAGTAACACCATTATGGCTTGGGTTAGAAGAAATAAAATCGCTTAAACAACGCTTTGACGACTCCTGTAACAAATACAAACCAGACCATCAACCTAAAATAATGCTATTGCATCATACCTTTGTTGGACAAGACCAAGCAGATGTTGATATTGCGGCTCAAGAATTAAGCCAATTTTTTTGTTATTTCGGCGCTTGGTTTAAAAACGCACGCCCGATTAATAAAGGATTTATTCAAAACTTAACGCAAGACGAAATGAGCGCACTACCTCATTTTTCACCCAAAACTATAAAAGACAACCTCACCATCGGCACAACTCAACAAGTCATTGACAAAATAAAGGCGTATCAAGACTTAGGTTATACAGAATATTCTTATTGGATTGATTCTGGCATAAAACACTCACGTAAAACGACCTCACTTTTACGCTTTATTGATGAAGTCATTCCTAAAATAAACTAATCAATCATGAACCAATACAAGAAATTTCAACTCTACATTAACGGGCAATTTACTGATGGTGTAAAACAACTATCTTTACAAAGCATAAACCCAGCCACCAACACCGTTTGGGCAGAATTTGCCTGTGCCACCACAGACGACATCAACCATGCTGTTGACTCTGCAGCCAACGCATTAAAATCAAACGAATGGGGGCAATTAACCGCCACCCAACGTGGTAAATTACTCTATAAATTAGCCGACCTTGTCGAACAAAACGCCGCTGTTTTAGGCGAAATCGAAACCAGCGATAGCGGTAAACTAGCAGTAGAAACCGTCATGCAAACGCGTTATGTTGCAGATTATTATCGCTACTACGCTGGGCTTGCCGATAAAATACAAGGTGCAACTCTACCCATAGACAAATCCGATATGCATGTCTATACCCTGCAAGAACCCATCGGAATCGTTGTTGCCATAGTGCCATGGAACGCACAGATGTTTTTAACAGCAACCAAACTAGCCCCTGCCTTAGCAGCAGGCTGTTGCGTTATTATTAAAGCCTCTGAACTAGCCCCATGTCCTATTTTAGAATTTGCTCGACTCATCGACGAAGCCGGCTTTCCTGCTGGTGTGGTATCAGTTGTAACGGGTGATGTTGAAAACTGTGCTATACCCTTGTCATCACATCCCGCTATCGACAGAATTGCATTTACTGGTGGTGCAGAAACTGCACGCCATATCATTCATAACTCTACCAATAATTTTGCGGTAACCACGTTAGAGCTCGGTGGTAAATCACCACTCATTATCTTTGATGATGCCAATATTGATAGTGCTGTCAATGGCTTAATTGCTGGCAATTTTGGTGCCTCTGGGCAATCTTGTGTCGCTGCCTCACGTGGTTTGGTGCATCGCTCAATCCTGCCTCAAATAATTGAGCGCATTACCCAAAAAAGCCAATCCATTGTCATTGGCGATCCACTTGATGAAAAAACGCACGTCGGTCCGCTGTGTACCAAAGCACAAATTGACTGCATCGAAAAAACCATCAGCCAAGCCAAAGAGCAGGGTGCTACTATCCATTTTGGCGGAACACGCGCCAATTCTATGGTAAATGAAAAATGCAAAGATGGTAATTTTTATTCACCAACATTAGTTGAATGCCCTAATACTGACATTAAAACACTCCATACAGAGATGTTTGGACCTGTTATGTCATTACTTGCTTTTGACACCGAAGAACAAGCCATTGCCATCGCCAACAACACATCCTATGGCTTGGGATCTGGATTATTCACCCAATCATTATCACGTGCGCATCGCGTCGCCAGTAAAATACGAGCAGGTATATGTTGGGTTAATACCTATCGTGCTATATCGCCCATTGCACCCTTTGGTGGCTACAACCAATCTGGCTATGGCAGAGAATCCGGCATAGACAGCATACAAGACTATATTCGCAGCAAAACAGTATGGATTAATACCTCTGATGCTCCTATGGCAAACCCTTTTGTTATGAGGTAATTCGTTTAATTTTTTTGTAACCACCGTACACTGTAGTTATGATTTTATACGTTATGACTACTGAAGTACAATTCCCAAATTAGGCGTTGGTGCGCGTGTATTGTCTGTTGCTTTATCCAGCAATGGGTGCATAGCAACATTATCAGGATAAATAGTATAGCTTTGCCAAGCGGTTATGGGGAGGGTGTTATCAATACGTCGCCATACGGTGTATTTGCCAATTTTCTTTATTAATTCAAAACCGTTGATACTAAAGGCGCCGTTTGGTGTATAAAAATTCAGATTAGAGGTTCTTTTATCATATATTATTCGTGGCAACAAAATGTACTGGTCGCCGGTTTTTACAAAAACTTGTCCTTTATTATTTTTCACAGTCCCCTCGATAGTAGAACCACTATCCATAACAATATGGCTAACATGCTTGCTTATATCATTCGGGGTAAAAAATCGTTGCCAAACATGATTCGCAGGATAATAAGGAACGGACTGGTGCAAATAGTAATAACCAGCTCCATTAAAATAATGATTGTTGTTTTCAAGCACGCCCTTTACCGATGGATCATCTGCAAGATAACGGTAAACCTCAAAAATCTTATCTTGCCCTGTAATAAAATTAACCCGTCCAGTCTCTTGCGAATTAGCCTTATATACAGTGTGCTGCCAAGGAATAGCGTTGCTTATACCCAACCCTGAAACAACAACAGCATAAATCAACCCCATATTTTTTATAAACTTTTGGCTAGGAAAAGACTCCTCTCTATCTAAAAACAATCCGTTTTGTAGGACATCTGCCAGCAATAACAACAATAAAGGCAAAGCAACATAAATAAATCGATACTCTCTATGAGCTTCTAGCATATGCGGAACAACAATAAAGGCAATCAATAAGACAATAAAACCTCGCCGCCAAAAATTAACGCTTGAAATTAATGCGATACCATACAAACCGCCACTGGCAATCATCATCGCCAACAAATAAAAATACGGCGATGATTCGCTACCACGCCCCTGACTTAACAATAAATTAACCTTTATATTGGTTATATAAGAATGGAAAAAACTGCCCCATGTTGCATATTCAAACAGCCCAATCAACATCAGAAAACCAATCGCACTGCCAATCATAATAAAGCGAGAACGGTTCGTCGTATGAATAAACGCCACCAATGCAATCATCCCAGCAATAGGAATATAATGAAAGCGAACAGCCGCAATTAACACGCTAATACCGGCAATCATAATAGCGCGATTGGTATTAATAGGCGACGTCTTGCGATACACCACTGCCAGTAATAAAAACACCAAAGACGTTGCTAAAAATTCGGTCATTGGCTTGTGCGCAAAACCGATTAATTCGTACCAAAACGCTCCCAAAACAAGCGCTATCCGTGCTGTATTTTCATTAAACAAAGCACGTCCAACATAGTACATAGAGTAGGGCACTATAACCGACAACGTACAAAAGAGCAACTTCACCAATGCAATATAATAAAAAGGACTATCCAACCCCAACAATTTGCAAAACCATAAAACACAAGCAATCAAACCCGGAACAATCCATGTCCTTGCACCAAAATAATACTCCCAATGCAACACCCCACTATCAAAAACAGCAGCATGTGCAGGCTCTAAATACTGCATAATTTCATCAGGATGCAATACAAAATCACCCGTTAACGCCACCAAATAACGCAATAATAACGCAGCAATAAGAATCGGCTTTAATAGATGCCAAGCAGGCGTTTCAGATTGCGTATTATCATATCTAAAAACTTGCTGTAACGAATAAAGCCCAAAGGATTTATAATCGAAACCAGCCGCTGGAACAGGCACACTCTCTATATTTTTTTTTTGTTTTTTATTCTTTTTAGTCATTGCCAATAAATCAGTAATTAGCGACAAGTAAGCACATCAACACCACCTTTTTTAACACAAATGGTATGCTCCCATTGTGCCGATAAACTCCTGTCTCTTGTAACAACAGTCCATTGATCGTTAAGCACTTTAACAGCAGAGCGCCCAGCATTAATCATAGGCTCTATGGTAAAAACCATATTTTCTTTAAGAATGATATGAGCGTTTTCCTCTGTCTTGTAATGCACCACCTGTGGCTGCTCATGAAACAAACGCCCAATACCATGTCCGCAATACTCACGGACGACACCATAGTTATGTTTATGGGCATGCGCTTCAATAGCAGCACCAATAACAGCAAGCGATACACCTTCTTGCACCACATTAATACCTTGCCAAAGACACTCTAAGGTAATTTCGCACAAATGCGCTGCCTTGCGATTCGGTTCACCCGCATAATACATGCGAGACGAATCACCATGCCATTCATCCTTTATAACCGTTACATCAATATTAATAATATCACCTTCTTTTAAAACCCGATCATCGCTCGGAACACCATGACAAACTTGGTTATTAATAGAAATACAAGTAGCCTTTGGATAAGGCGGATGTCCATTGGGGGCATAATTTAAAGGGGCAGGGACGGCATTATGTTCGGTCATGTAATCATGGCACAACTTATCCAAATAAGCTGTTGTAACACCCACTTTTACAAACTCTCCAATATAATCCAAAACATCCGACGCCAAAAGACACGCCACACGCATTTGGTTGATTTCTTCAGCGGTTTTAATAGTAATATAATTTTTGCTCATTATTTTTAATTGTATTTTATCGATTCAATAACAGCCTGCGATTCTATACAGATTTTAATGAATTTCAAAAATAGTACCAATGGCAAACTTTGCCTTGATAAATAATAATAGGTCTATAATGAATATGTGATTTTTGCGGTCCATAAAATGATGACCACATTTTTATGGATGTTTATATTAAAACATCACCGACCGACATATAACGAAATGGAAGATAAATGCCTGAATCAATTGATCAATTACAACCTGGTGAAATTCTAGATAATAATCAGTTATGCAGACTATATTCGGGTGTTCTCCTCAAGGTGGTATGCGAAGGTCTCATAAAACTAATGGGCGAAAAAATTAGATAAGAAAAAAGTAACATTAGTTAAACTCATCAATATCGATTGAAACGCTTTTGAACAATTCTTACTTTTTGCAATAGGATTGATAGGTAACATACTAATAAAACTAACAATATTTACTATAACACTATAAAAACAGTGTTGCTTTTACAATATGCCTTGAACTGTGTAATAACTTATTTGTTTACATAATATAAATTATACGAAGTTTTACCACAACCCATAATAGTAGTGTTTTGAACATTATTCGTAATAACTTACTCAACCTTTACAAAGTTGTACACTACCAATTGCCAATGATTTTGGCAATTGGTTTTTGAGTGCGTGGATAGGTTGTACTCACTTTCGGCAAATGATGCACAGTCGTTATACAAATACTGCCTATTACTCTATTACTATCCTGTAAAATAAAGGCTTATCAACCAATAGTAGATATGTATGCAACGATTTTCCTTATTAGCTTTTTTCTTGTTCTGTTATATGGCAACAGGTTCACAAGCTGCGGAAATCTATTCATGCAAAAATAGCGACGGCACTAGGTCGTATACAACCAACCCTCCTACTAACGACAAGTGCGAAGAACGCTCGTATTTTAAAAATTCTGCACAAGAAGCCGCCGAAAACAGACAAAAACAAGCAAATAAACCTGCCGCTGTTAAGGTGATTGCCACACCGGTCATACCAACTCCAACAAAACCAGCAAGAAAAATTAATAAAGATAAATTAATAGATTCAAATTTAAATGTAATAGTTGATAGATCTGAACAAAAAAAACGCGATAAAAAACGCAGTGACGTACTGTTATTTGAACTAAAAAGTGAAATTAAAAATAAAAATTACTTTACTAAAGAAATATTAGAAACCGACCCAAAATCGGAACGATTACTTGATCATTTGGAAAAAAATCTTCATATTCACAACCAAAATATCATCTCTATAAAACAAGAGCTAGCGCGAATGGGTATTCGTGTTAGTTACGTTAAAACCGAATAATTATTTTATGCAAGCCGTCCCTGCCATTGATATTTTAAATAAGTCTTGTGTTCGTTTGGCATTAGGCAAATACGATGCGGTAACGGTATATGATACCGATCCTGCCAAAGTGGCAGAACGTTTTTTTATTGCTGGCGTTCGGCGTTTGCATGTGGTGGATCTCGATGCTGCTAAAAGTGGCCTACCGACCAATAAAGAACCCATTAAAGCCATTTTAAAACTAGCACAAAATTTTGACGCCAAGGTTGATGTCGGCGGTGGTTTACGTACCGAACAAGATGTAGAGACAATGCTTAATGCTGGTGCGCAATTTGCTGTTTTAGGCACGGCGGCAATTAAAGACAATGTCTTTCGTGAAAAAATGATTAAAATATTCCCCAATCAAATTATCGTTGGTATTGATTGCAAAGACAATTATGTAGCGGTTAATGGCTGGACAACAACCGAAACAGTGCGCGATTTGGATTTCGTCAATTTGCTTAACGAATGCCCTCCTGCCATGATTATTTATACCGATATTTCAAAAGATGGCATGTTGACCGGCGTCAACGTAGAACAAACAGCGGTTATAGCCAAGCATTGTCAATGCCCTGTTATTGCCAGTGGTGGCATTGCCAGCATAAACGATTTAGAGCAATTATCTGTTTTTGACAATATTGATGGTGCGATTGTCGGCAAAGCAATCTACAACGGTAATATTGAACTAAGCGAACTAATAAGGCGGTTTCCCTGATGAATATTCTTAATCGCATTGACGAATCAATCAAACGCCTTACACCTTATCAACCCGGCAAGCCGATTATTGAAGTTGCCCGCGAAAAAGGCATTGCTAATATCGTTAAATTAGCCTCAAACGAAAACCAATTGGGTGCCAGCCCCAAGGCATTGGAGGCGTTGCAAAACGTTAGTGCCTTTGATTTGTCTCGCTACCCAGATGCCAATGGTACTTTGCTGATTAATGCCCTATCTGAATCACTAAAACTGCCCTCTTCTCACATTGTATTAGGCAATGGTTCTAATGAAATTTTAGAACTCACAGCACATTTATTTTTAGATTCTAATACCGCTTGTGTTTTTTCGGCACACGCTTTTATTGTGTATTATTTAGCAACAGTTAGTCGTAGGGCAACCCCTGTTATAGTTAAAGCCAACCACTACGCCCATGATTTAAATGCCATTGCCGAAGCAGCAAATAAAGAAAATGTCGGTGTTGTATTTATAGCCAACCCCAACAACCCAACTGGCACATGGCACAATGCCAACGCCATTGCCGACTGTCTTAGAAAAATTCCTAGTCACGTATTGGTGGTATTGGATGAAGCCTATTGTGAATACCTACCACCAGAGCAACGTCCAACCTCCCTACCCTTGCTAAAACTACACCCTAATTTGGTCATTACCCGCACTTTTTCAAAGATTTATGGGCTTGCTGGCTTACGCATAGGCTATGGCATTGCCAACCCTGAAATTATCCAATTGTTTAATCGAGTCCGTCAACCTTTTAATGTTAATTCTATCGCCCAAGCAGCAGCACTTGCAGCACTAGGAGATTTGGATCACCTCGACAAAAGTCATCGAATCAACGCCGAAGGTTTGGCGCAATTAACGGCGATGATGGATGAAAATGAGATTGAGTATATTCCATCGTATGGAAATTTCATAGCGTTTAAACCCCCTGTTGATGCAAAAAAAATATATAATACGTTACTTAACGCTGGAATTATTGCAAGACAGTTAAATGAATACGACATGCCAGATTGGTTACGCATTACCATCGGTACAAAACAAGAAAATCAGCGAGTTATAGACAGTTTATTATTAATAAAACGATCATGAATATAGGTATTATTGGATTGGGATTAATTGGCGGATCAGTCGCTATTGCGGCTAAACGCAATGGCCATTTAATACATGGTTATGACGAATCTCCCCAAACCTGTCAATACGCCTTACAAAACAACATTGTTGACCATTCTCATCAATCGATAAAAGAACTAGCCGACGACGCCCAGCTACTTGTTATTGCAGTGCCAATGGGTGCTTACGAAGACGTTTTATTGCAATTGGCACCTTATTTGCAAAAAGACAGCCTTATTACTGATTGTGGTAGCGTAAAATCATCTGTCATTGAGCTATCTAAAAAAACACTTGACAGCGAAGCACAAAAGCGTTTTGTGCCAGCACACCCCATAGCCGGCAAAGAATCCAGTGGCTTTAAATTTGCTTGTGGCGACTTATTTAAAGAACGATCGGTTATTTTTTGTACAAATGACCAAACCGATTCTAACGCCCTACAAACCATACAAAACTTTTGGGAATCAATGGGCGCAAGCGTTGTTAAAATGACTGCCCAAGAACATGATGAGATTTTTTCTGATGTTAGTCATCTGCCTCATATTCTTGCTTTTGCCATTGTCAATTTAATTAATGATAGCACCAAACGAGATTCTTTAATAGAATTTTCTGCTGGTGGTTTTAGAGATTTTACTCGTATTGCTGGGTCTCACCCCACCATGTGGAAAGATATTTGCTTAAGCAATAAAACCAATATCTTAAAATCAATCAATAACTATCAGTCTGTACTTAACGATATTACATTAGAAATAGAAAACGATGATAATCATGCCTTATATCAGCGTTTTTCCTCATCTAAAAAATTAAGAGAACAATGGATAAACATAATTGACCGATGATAAACTATATAGCCACCCCGACTCTAAGACTACTAGGAGAAATCCGCCCTCCCTCTGATAAATCAATATCACACAGAGCATTACTGTTATCGTCGTTAACATTATCTGAAACAAAAATCAAAAACTTACTTTTATCAGGTGATGTCTTAGACACCATTCGCGCCCTACAATTATGTGGCGTACAAATCGAAAAAGATGGCAATCACGGTCAAAAATCATTTGTTGTTTTTAACCGAACTGGTACATTATCAACACCCAGAACGCCCATTTACTGTGGTAATTCTGGCACATTGGTGCGTTTATTTACAGGAATAGCAGCAGGGCAAGGCATTACCTGCCGCTTAACAGGTGATTCTTCGTTATCAAAACGTCCGATGAAACGTGTTGTTGCCCCTTTGCTTCAAATGGGTGCTTCAATCGATATTTCTAGCACTGGAGTCTTGCCGATAGAAATATCCAAAAACCTCAATGGATTAAACGGCATACTTTACAAATCACCCTTGGCAAGTGCTCAAGTAAAAACCTGCATTCTAATGGCCGGACTACAAGCCAAAAATTCAACCATTATCGTCGAGCCCTACAAAAGCCGTGACCATACCGAAATCATGCTAAAAGCATTCAATATCCCTATTCGTACCAGCACCGATGGCTCTGTTGTCGAACTACAACCCGGACATACATTACGTAGCCCGGGCGCTATATCAATTTCTGCCGACCCTTCATCTGCTATGTTCTATGCCGTTGGTGCTTTGATATCGCAAGACAGCAGCATACGTCTGCGCGATGTTGGCCTTAACCCTACCCGTCTTGGTGGCTTTAACCTATTAAACCGCATGGGTGCCAATATAAAATTTGATAACAAACTTACTTCAAACGGTGAAATATCCGGTGATATTTCTATCAACACCAGTCAGTTAAACGGCATCGAAATTACCGCCGAAGACATTCCATCAGCCATTGACGACTTACCCGCCATTATGATTGCCGCCGCAACTGCCAAAGGCAAAACCATTATTACCGGCGCCAGAGAACTCAGATCCAAAGAATGCGACAGAATTGCAGCCATGGCACTTGGATTGAAAAATTTGGGAATTTCTTGCACCGAACTAGAAGACGGCATTATAATCAAAGGTAAAAATACCAATAAAAATGCTTTTAGCGGTGGCAAGATAGATTCATTTGGAGATCACCGCATTGCAATGTCTTTTGCCGTTGCCTCTGCTTGTGCCAAAAAAGAAATCTATATCGAAAACTGCGACAACGTCCAAACATCATTCCCCCACTTTATTCGCTTTTCCAATTCAATTGGCTTGCGTCTAGTAGAAGAAAAAAGTTAAAGTACCAACTCAACTTATCCCAAACGGCCAAAAAACGTCATGCGGGCGGATTCAGACAGCGAAATATTAGACTCGGTATTATAAGCAAGCACCGCTAACATCCGTGTATCGTTGCCCTGCACCGGCGTTACCCGATGAATAGAATCTCGACCGCGAAACAGCACCAAACAGCCCGCATTTATCGACACTGTTTTAACCGCTGCAGTACCATCTAAAATCTTCTCGCACAGTGGGTAATTCATCTGCTCTTCATCCGTATTACGTGCATCTTTAACATATTCAAACACCCCGCCCAGTTCGCAACTTTGCACCATTAACGTTATAGCAAAAGATGAATTATCAAAATGCCAGCCCAACTCTTGCCCTTCACTTGCATAATGCAAATTAATAGAAGATAGAGTATCAGCATACTCATAAAGTGCTTTTTCAGCAAGAACAGCACATAAAAACTGCCGAAACGCTTGAGAACCATACAAAGAAACCAAAACCGAATCCATCGGGATTTGATCGGTGGTAATACACCCCTTTGAAGAAACAACCTCTCGGTTTCGTGGATGAGTCGCCGAAAAAGCAGTATCAGGCGGGCTTAAATAAATATTATGCTTAGAATTTGTATAATAAGCCAAATGCTGATTATCTTTGCCCTCTTGTTGCAAAGACTGCACCGCCGCCTCTGTTAGAAAATCTTGCAACACCAGCACCCCATCTGTATCAAGTGTTTGTTTGCACTTTAAACAAAAATCAGTATCATCCAATGAATAACGTTCAGAAACAATCATAATCCCCATATTTTATAACATCAATATCTATAAACTATAAAAGAACCTTAGGACGATGGTTTTTAAACCCACCATAAGCATTAACAAGCGACCCTGCCAAAATAAGCCCACCACCCAACAACGTATAAACCGAAGGCGACTCATCAAACAGCAGCACCCCCAACAAAACAGCAAAAAGAACCTGCACATATGAATACGCTGTTGCCTTGCTAGCCACCTCGGTCTGCATAGCCTTGGTTAGCCCCCACTGTCCTACCTGTGTGAAAATACCAACAAACAACAGTAAAATCAACACTGGTAACGTCGGTATAACAAAATCATTACCCAACAAAACAAGTGAAATCGGCAACGCAATCAAAGGAAAATAAAAAATAATTACCGAACTATCCTCACTACTACTCAATTTGCGAACAATAATATAAGCAATCGCACTGCCAAATGCCCCCAGCAATGCAATACCAACATAAAACCACGGTAAACTTGTCACACCACCCAACATAAGATTAGGACTAACCAATACCATCAACCCAAAAAGACAGAAAACAATGCAAACAACAGTAGTCGAATGAATCCGCTCCTTTAGAAAAAGCAACGCCAAAATAGCCGTAAACACTGGATTTAAATATTGCAAAATAGTCGCCTCTGCCAAAGGCAGCGCCACAATAGCAAAATACACACACATAAGCGAAAAAGTACCAACAATACCTCGGGCAATCAACAACCGCTTATTATTTCCCCAAACAGACAACCCTTTTCTTTTAATATCCAGATAACTAATAACCATAGAAACAAGCGCCCTAGCCGCCACCACCTCGACAATAGGAATACCATAATCAACACTCACCAACTTCACCAAAGCCGCCATAATGGCAAAGCCAAACGCCGACAGCACCGCATAGCGAATACTAATTGGAATATTTGTAATTATCGAAGACAAACCAAGACTCTCAAAAAATTATACATTCAGCAAATTATTCTTTAATCTCACTACTTTATTACTTTATGACTTTATAACTGGAACGGACAAATCGCCCCAATTTTCATGGGGATTGTCCATCATTGTTTTTAGAAATACAGGCAGTAATTTTTCCAGTAGCTTAGTACTATCTCTTAATTGTGGGCGGTTAACACTACCATTCCAAGTAGCGTTGCCGTGCATTAGATGGTTACGGAGTACGTAAAGCCTCATAAATAAAATTTCTAATATAACACTGGAATCTTGTTGTATAAGTGCTTTATTGGCGCGTTTTCTCTGTCTTTGCTTGATGTCTTCCCAATCAATACTCTCGCTGCTTGTAACGGATTTCCAATAAGCGGCTAAAATAAATTCATTGTCTAAAATTCCTCGCACTTCATGGGCATAACTATGCCAAATAATGTTGGATATTTCTTTAGGATTTAACGCCAATAAAGTACGAAAATATTCAAAAAAGGTTGCTTTTTCAGTTTGTTGTTCTGATATATTAATATTAATACCGTAGGCAGCATTAAAAGCAATCCATAGAAATATAAATTTGGCATCATCATCGTTTTCACTCTCTTTTTCTGCTCGCTGCAGCCAACTTAATGCGCGATGAATGCGGATAGAAAAAGACTCATCAACTGTGCCTCTGGTGCTTCGGTGAATTTCTTTTAGTGTGTCGAATGAATACATTAAATTGCCCTCGTTTTGTTTTATGGTTGTACGATTGTTTTATGTTACTACGATTTTATTATAAAATAATCGCTGTGTAAATGTTTGGGGGACTTTACACACGTCAAAGATAGACGATTGAATTGTTGTAGTCGAAGTTTATCGGCATATGCGCAGTGAAAATAAACAACGCATTGCCCGTTATATCGGTTGTTTAAATTAACTAAGGAATGGAGCAGAAGTGTGAGGGGATACCGATAAAAACGACACTCCTCACATTCTTCTTACTTTTTACTCTAAAAAGTGTAACGCAAGGCTCCTGATACTATTCCGACATTACCGTTATAATTTTGGCTAGGGGCGTTATTAAGATAGTCTAAACCGATTATATAATTTAAACCATCACGTACATCACTGCTATATAACAATGAGGCGCGATTCATCCGCTCTCCTGATGATAAATCTAGATTACTTCCGCCTGCTTCATAATTTCCATTCGCATCATAGCCCGTTATATACGATAACTGCATTTCGCCTGATGTTATTGCTAACGGACGTGAGACGATGAACTGCCACTTATCATACGACGCTCCTAAAGACCACTCGTCTGTTTGTGCTGACCAAGATTTTACTATCCCGCCTATAGTCGCTTGGCTTTCTCCAGTGGCGTAATCGGCAAATAAATTTAACTCACCCATGCGATAGCTACCAGATATGCGCTGATATAAAGTACGTGCATCTTTTACTATAAAGGCTCCGCTATATTTTGCACCTAGGGCTTTTCCATTTTCACGGATGATACCACCCTCTAACTGCAGTTGCAAGGCGTCTATTCCCCACTGCACCCGGGCACCCGCCTGCGCTACATTATCGCCTACTCCGTAAACCATTCCTATTAAAGGTGTGTTTCCATCTCCTAATTTCAAAGAACGGCTTAGCTGTACCTGATGTACCTCACCACTGTCAAAGGATGCCTGCCAAAAGTTTTCTATCGCTTTTGGTTGCCAACTGCGGCTGCCGTTGCGGTAATTCAACTGTACATCTGCGATTGTTCCCTTTAGCGATAAATTGCGAGATTGGTAGCCACTGTAGGTCTCTATTCCATAACCGCTTCCGTCTAACTGATTCTCGCTTTGAGATTGCGATAACATTTTATCTGTAGCAAGATACGATAATGGCGATGAAGTACGCGACAACGGGGCGGCATAGGTTGAATGAACATTGCGTCCGGTTATATTATTATCTTCTATGTCAAATCCCGTTACCCATATACCGTTTGCAAGGTCCATGTGGGTATAAAACACTCTACCGTAACTATCTAAAGCTCCGATGGCGAGTGTCTCGTTTTGCCAAGCTGCTGCACCGTAGGCCGGAGATAAGGCTATGCGGCTATCTTGTAAGTTATAGCTATTTACTGCTACCTCGTTGTTCACCTCATTGTTCACCTCATTGTTCACCTCATTGTTCACCTCCTCGTTGTTGCTGATTTGCATGAATGATGTCGGGGTGAACGCCGCTTCTATGTCAAGTAAGCCGTGCCCATATATGTCATCTACACACTCTACGCTTCTGTCTGTTTCACTAGCACAACTACCTAAACCCTCAGCACTTGACAATAAAATCTCAGTAATCTGTGCTGCGCTCAAATTAGGGAATGCCCCTTTAAGTAATGCCGCCGCCCCGGCTACCTGCGGTGCCGCCCGTGATGAGCCGCTTCCTGTTTTATAATTATTGTTGTTATTTGTAGAGTATATACTGCTACCGGGAGCCGCCATACAAAAGTTTTGTGCTGCACCGCAGGCATTACCATCAGTGCGAATAACATTTGAATTATCTACGCCAATAACATTTATCCAGCTGCTAATCGTGGTATCTATAAGCGGTATATTTTCTACCGCTCCCGCTCTGTTTTCGCCTTCTGTTATCGTAGTAATTGCCACAGCTGACGTAACAGCACCATTATCACAAAAACCATAGACGTCAAGATTGCCAATAATAGAGTCAGACATGACCAGCCTCTGATCGAAGATGTTGTCGACGCAGTCTGGTCCAGGGGGGGTGCCGAAGTTAAACTGCGCAAGCGAACAATATCTTACCCTACCATTTAGTGAATTCCAACCATTATTCCCTTGGGCTTTAACGATTACTATATCTTCTTTTGCTGCACTTATCATCTCGGAATACTCCGTAGCAACATCTAAATCATCGACTCCAGTCAATACATTTCCGCTACTAGTATAAGTATAGGCATGAGGAATCTCCACCCATATAAAATCACCGGTAATCGGAGCGTTAGTCTCACTCCTCATCAGGTCGTGTACTGCTACTTTTACAATTTGTGTGGGCAATAACCAGCTATTGTTGATAATAACGGCGTTATTGTCGGCGGCTATCTGGTTAGCTTCACTTCTACTGTTGAAGTCGAAGTTTATCGGCAGTAGCGTTGCCTCCGGTGCCACACCAACAGCACCAGTACCATTTAGTCTAGCCCCGATGATACCGGCAATCTGCGTGCCACCGCTTGAATTGGTATTGGCGTTATGGCCATCTACCGTCGTTACCGTTACAACATTATCGACTAAATCTTCATGGTCTATGTCCATGCCACCACCAACGATTGCAACCGTTACGCCATGACCGCGTATAAAACCACTAGGACCTAATATGTCTGTATCACCCGATCTCCAATGTGCTCTATTTGCACCGATAGTGTCTAGGTGGCTACTCGTTTCATCCGTATAAACAGTGGAAGTGAAGCTCGCATCAAGATCAGCCTCGGCAAAACTATAAGAATTTTGTGCATACTGCTCTAGCGGGGTTAATACTACCGGATCTACTGGCTCTGGTGGAGTTACGGTCATCGTCATCGTTACTGGATCTGGATCAACCGGATCTGGATCTGGTGGAGTTACGGTCATCGTCATCGTTACTGGATCTGAATCAACCGGATCTGGATCTGGTGGAGTTACGGTCATCGTCATCGTTACTGGATCTGGATCAACCGGATCTGGATCTGGTGGAGTTACGGTCATCGTCATCGTTACTGGATCTGAATCAACCGGATCTGGATCTGGTGGAGTTACGGTCATCGTCATCGTTACTGGATCTGGATCAACCGGATCTGGATCTGGTGGAGTTACGGTCATCGTCATCGTTACTGGATCTGAATCAACCGGATCTGGATCTGGTGGAGTTACGGTCATCGTCATCGTTACTGGATCTGGATCAACCGGATCTGGATCTGGTGGAGTTACGGTCATCGTCATCGTTACTGGATCTGAATCAACCGGATCTGGATCTGGTGGAGTTACGGTCATCGTCATCGTTACTGGATCTGGATCAACCGGATCTGGATCTGGTGGAGTTACGGTCATCGTCATCGTTACTGGATCTGGATCAACCGGATCTGGATCTGGTGGAGTTACGGTCATCGTCATCGTTACTGGATCTGGATCAACCGGATCTGGATCTGGTGGAGTTACGGTCATCGTCATCGTTACTGGATCTGGATCAACCGGATCTGGATCTGGTGGAGTTACGGTCATCGTCATCGTTACTGGATCTGGATCAACCGGATCTGGATCTGGTGGAGTTACGGTCATCGTCATCGTTACTGGATCTGGATCAACCGGATCTGGATCTGGATCTACCGGATCTGAATCTACTGGATCTACTACTACAGGTTCGTCAGGAGTTAACGTTATGTTGCTTCCGCTTTCGTCAATGCCGATAAGGTTACAGCCAGCGAGCCCCACTACAAAGGTGAATATCACAAGGGCTAATGTAAAAGGATTTCTAATTATTTTCTGTTTATTCATAATTAAGCGTAACAGCAACCACACGTTCGATTCTGAATCTACTATTGTAGTTAAAGTCTTATAAGCTGTAACTGTAACACAAATTTGCTGTGAACCAGATAATAGTGCGCTCTCTCACGAAAAATGCGCAGTGAAAATAAACAACGCATTGCCCGTTATATCGGTTGTTTAAATTAGCTAAGGAATGGAGCAGAAGTGTGAGGGGATACCGATAAAAACGACACTCCTCACATTCTTCTTACTTTTTACTCTAAAAAGTGTAACGCAAGGCTCCTGATACTATTCCGACATTACCGTTATAATCTTGGCTAGGGGCGTTATTAAGATAGTCTAAACCGATTATATAATTTAAACCATCACGTACATCACTGCTATATAACAATGAGGCGCGATTCATCCGCTCTCCTGATGATAAATCTAGATTACTTCCGCCTGCTTCATAATTTCCATTTGCATCATAACCCGTTATATACGATAACTGCATTTCGCCTGCCGTTATTGCTAACGGACGTGAGACGATGAACTGCCACTTATCATACGATGCTCCTAAAGACCACTCGTCTGTTTGTGCTGACCAAGATTTTACTATCCCGCCTATAGTCGCTTGGCTTTCTCCAGTGGCGTAATCGGCAAATAAATTTAACTCACCCATGCGATAGCTACCAGATATGCGCTGATATAAAGTACGTGCATCTTTTACTATAAAGGCTCCGCTATATTCTGCACCTAGGGCTTTTCCATTTTCACGGATGATACCACCCTCTAACTGCAGTTGCAAGGCGTCCATTCCCCACTGCACCCGGGCACCCGCCTGCGCTACATTATCGCCTACTCCGTAAACCATTCCTATTAAAGGTGTGTTTCCATCTCCTAATTTCAAAGAACGGCTTAGCTGTACCTGATGTACCTCACCACTGTCAAAGGATGCCTGCCAAAAGTTTTCTATCGCTTTTGGTTGCCAACTGCGGCTGCCGTTGCGGTAATTCAACTGTACATCTGCGATTGTTCCTTTTAGCGATAAATTGCGAGATTGGTAGCCACTGTAGGTCTCTATTCCATAACCGCTTCCGTCTAACTGATTCTCGCTTTGAGATTGCGATAACATTTTATCTGTAGCAAGATACGATAATGGGGAGGATATCTGCGACAACGGGGCGGCATAGGTTGAATGAACATTGCGTCCGGTTATATTATTATCTTCTATGTCAAATCCCGTTACCCATATACCGTTTGCAAGGTCCATGTGGGTATAAAACACTCTACCGTAACTATCTAAAGCTCCGATGGCGAGTGTCTCGTTTTGCCAAGCTGCTGCACCGTATGCCGGAGATAAGGCTATGCGGCTATCTTGTAAGTTATAGCTATTTACTACTACCTCATTGTTCACCTTCACCTCATTGTTGCTTATTTGTAGGAATGATGACGGGGTGAACGCCGCTTCTATGTCAAGTAAACCGTGTCCATAAACGCTATCTGTACACTCTGTCATTCTGTCTGTTTCGCTAGCACAACTACCTAAACCCTCAGCACTTGACAATAAAATGTCAGTAATTTCTCCGCCTGTCAAATTAGGGAAAGCACCTTTGAGTAATGCCGCCGCCCCGGCTACCTGCGGTGCCGCCCGTGATGAGCCGCTTCCTGTTGTATAACTATTGTTGTTATTTGTAGAGTATATACTGCTACCGGGTGCCGCCATACAAAAGTTTTGTGTTGCACCGCAGGCATTACCATCAGTGCGAATAACATTTGAATTATCTACGCCAATAACATTTATCCAGCTGCTAATCGTGGTATCTATAAGCGGTATATTTTCTACCGCTCCCGCTCTGTTTTCGCCTTCTGTTATCGTAGTAATTGCCACTGCTGACGTAGCAATAACGCCATTATGAAAAGCACCATAGACGTCAAGATTGGTAATTTGTGAATGATCCATACCCAATTGGGTGGGTGTGTCTAAAAAGTCAGAGCAGTTTGTTTCAAAGACGTTAAAGAAACTCTCGCCACAATAAGCCGGTCTACCATTTAGTGAATTCCAACCATTATTCCCTTGGGCTTTAACGATTACTATATCTTCGTCTGTTGCTGCCTTTATCATATTGGCGTAATCCGAAGCGACGTCTAAGTCGTTGATCCCAGTCAATACGTTTCCACTATTAGTAAAAGTATAGGCATGAGGGACTCGCACCCATATATAAGTATCGGGAATCAAAGTGCCAAATCTATCCTCTATTGTGTTGGAGCCCGTTGCTATTTTTATCCATTGTGAGGATAATAACCAGCTATTGTTGATAATAACGGCGTTATTGTCGGCGGCTAGCTGGTTAGCTGCATCTCTACCTATACTGTTGTAGTTGAAGTTTATCGGCAGTAGCGTTGCCTCCGGTGCCACACCAACAGCACCAGTACCATTTATTCTAGCCCCTATGATACCAGCAATCTGCGTGCCACCGCTTGAATTGGTATCGGCGTCATGGCCATCTACCGTCGTTACCGTTACAACATTATCGGCTAAATCTTCATGGTCTATGTCCATGCCACCACTAACGATTGCAACCGTTACGCCACGACCACGTATAAAATCACTACGACCCAATAAGTCTGTACCACTAGATGCCCAATGCGCTTTATTTGCACCGATGGTGTCTAGGTGGCTACCCGCTTCATCTGTATAAACAGCGGAAGTGAAGCCCGCATCAAGATCAGCCTCGGCAAAACTATAAGTATTTTGTAGATACTGCTCTAGCGGGGGTAACTCTGCAAAAAACAAATCACTTATTTGCAATGATGTCGGGCTGAATGCCGCAACGATGTCAAGTAAGCCGTGCCCATATATGCTATCTACACACTCTAGGTTTCTGTTTGCTTCACTAGCACAATCACCTAAACCCTCAGCACTTGACAATAAAATATAAGTAATCTGTGCTCCGGTTAAATTAGGGAATGCCCCTTTAAGTAATGCTGCCGCCCCGGATACCTGCGCTGCTGCCAGTGATGAGTCGCTTACTTGTACATAATTACCGTCGGGCGCTGTAGTGTTTATAAATCTACCGGGAGCCGCCATACAAAAGCCTTTTGTTACACCGCAGGCATTACTTGCAATGCGTATATCTTTTGCATCCCTTACCCCAATAACATTTATCCAGCTGTTAATCTTGTTATCCTGAAGCGGTACCTGTGCTATCGCTCCCGCTCTGTTTTCGCCTTCTGTTATCGTAGCAATTGCCACATCTGACGTAACAATAAGGTCATTATCAGCATCATAAATACCGTAAACATCAAGATCGGTAATCTGTGAAAGATTCAGACCCAATTCGGTGAGGGAGTTTAGGGTAGAGCAGTCTTCTTTATCGGAGCCAAAGACATCATCTTCACAATAAGCTGGTCTGCCTCTTACTGGATTCCAACCTTCCTCCCCCTGGGTTTTAACAATTACTATGCCTGCTTGTGCTGCTGCCACCATCTCGGGATACTCGGTGGCAAGGTCTAAGTCGCTCACGTTATCCAATGTGTTTCCGCTACTAGTATAAGTATAGGCACGTGGAATCTCCACCCATATATAATCAACAGTAATTGCAGCGTTATTTCTATCGCTCATCGTGCTGGCGTCCGCTGATACTTTTATCCATTGGGCGGGCAATGACCAGCCATTGTTGATAATAACGGCATTATTGTCAGCGGCTATCTCGTGAGCCGCATCTATGCCTATACTGTTGTAGTCGAAGTTTATCGGCAGTAGTGTTGCCTCTGGTGCCACACCAACAATACCAATAGTATTTATTCTAGCCCCTATAATACCAGCAACATGCGTGCCGGCGCTTGCATCACCTATATGACTGGGGTCATGTCCCGTTACCGTTACAATAGCATCGACTAAATCTTCATGGTCTATGTCTATACCGTCGTCAACGATAGCAACCGTTACGCCATAACCACGTATAAACCCGCTAGGACCTAATATGTCTGTATCACCAGATACCCAATGTGCTTTATTTGCCTGAATGATGTTAATAAAATTGCCCGTTCTATCCGTGTAAAGAGTGGAAGTGATTCCCGCATCAAGATAAGCATCTGTAAAACGATAAGTATTTTGTAGATACTGCTCTAGCGGGGTTAATACTATCGGATCACCTATTTGTAGGAATGATGACGGGGTGAATGCCGCTTCTATATCAAGTAAACCATGCCCATATATGCTATCTGTACACTCTATTTTTCTGTCTGTTTCACTAGCACAATCACCTAAACCCTCGGCACTTGATAATAAAATCTCAGTAATCTGTGCTCCGGTTAAATTAGGGAATGCGCCTTTAAGTAACGCCGCCGCCCCGGCTACCTGCGCTGCTGCCTGTCCTGAGCCGCTTGCTGTTGCATAATCATTGTCGTCATTGTCGGGTATTGTAGAGTTTATATCTACACCGGGTGCCGCCATACAAAAGTTTTTTGTTGCACCGCAGGCATTGCCATCACTGGGAATATTATCTGAATTATCTGCATCATTTATATCATCTGAAATACCTAGCCCTATAACATTTATCCAGCTGCTAATCGTGCTATCCTCAAGCGGTGCCTGTGCTATCGCTCCCGCTCTGTTTTCGCCCTCTGTTATCGTAGTAATTGCCACAGTTGACGTAACAATAACGTCATTATCAGCATCATAAATATCGTAGATGTCAAGAGTGGTAATGGTTGAAAGCTCCAGACCCAATTGGCCGCTAGAACAGCTTTCTTTAGAGAAGTTAAAGATATCTTCCCTACAATAAGCTGGTCTACCATTTAGTGAGTTCCAACCATTATCCCCTTGGGCTTTAACAATCACTATGCCTGCTTTTGCTGCTGCCACCATCGCGGAATACTCGGAAGTAACGTTTATCTCGTTGATTTCTTCTAATGTCTGGTATTTCCGGCCGAATTCTATTACCACCTCTCCGCTACTAGTAAAAGTATAGGCACGTGGAATCTCCACCCATATAAAATCAAGGCCAAAAAGCGAACCGTTATTGCTATCCCTCATCGTGCTGAAGTCCACTGCTACTTTTATCCATTGGTTGGGCAATGACCAGCTATTGTTGATAATAACGGCGTTATTGTCAGCTGCTATCTGGTGAGCCGCATCTATGCCTATATCATTGTAGTCGAAGTTTATCGGCAGTAGTGTTGCCTCTGGTGCCACACCAACAATACCAATATCATTTATTCTAGCACCTATAATACCGGCAATATGTGTGCCGCCGTTTGAATCGCTATTGGCGTCATGGCCAGCTAGCGTTACAACATTATCGGCTAAATCTTCATGGTCTATGTCTATACCGTTATCAACAATCGCAACCGTTACGCCATAACCACGTATAAACCCACTAGGACCTAATATGTCTTTATAACCAGATACCCAATGCGCTCTATTTGCACCGATGGTGTCTAGGTGGCTACCCGTTTCATCCGTATAAACAGTGGACGTGAAGTTCGCATCAAGGTCAGCAGTTAAAAAACTATAAGTATTTTGTTGATACAGCTCGAACGGGGTTGGTAGCGGCGGAAGCAGAGAACTTATTTGCAATGATGTCGGGCTGAATGCCGCAACGATGTCAAGTAAGCCGTGCCCATATATGTCATCTACACACTCTGTGTCTCTGTTTGTTTCGTCAGCACAATCACCTAAACCCTCAGCACTTGACAATAAAATCTCAGTAATCTGTGCTCCGGTTAAATTAGGGAATGCCCCTTTAAGTAACGCCGCTGCCCCTGCTACCTGTGCTGCTGCCTGTCCTGAGCCGCTTGCTGTTGCATAATCATTGTCGTCATTGCCGTCGTCATTGTCGGGTATTGTAGAGTTTATATCTACACCGGGTGCCGACATACAAAAGTTTTTTGTTGCACCGCAGGCATTACTTTCACGTCTAACCACATTTGAATTATTTACGCCAATAACATTTATCCAGCTGCTAATCGTGCTATCCTCAAGCGGTGCCTGTGCTATCGCTCCCGCTCTGTTTTCGCCTTCTGTTGTCGTAGTAATTGCCACAGTTGACGCAGCAATAATGCCTGTCTCCTCATCATAAATACCGAAGATGCCAAAATTGATAATAGTTGAAAAATCCAGACCCAATTGGGTGGGGGAGTCTAAGTCTGGGTTGCTAGAGCAGTTTTCTCTCAGATAATAGAAATCACCAAACAACGTAGTATCACGACAATAAGCTGGTCTACCATTTAGTGAATTCCAACCTGCATCCCCCTGGGCTTTAACAATCACTATGCCTGCTTTTGCTGCTGCCACCATCTCGGGATACTCCATAGCAACGTCTATCTCGTTGATTGTTGATAATGTCTGGGTGTCCTGGGGGATAAGTTCTGCTCCTACTGATATTACTACCACCTCTCCACCGGTATAAGTATAGGCATGTGGAATCTCCACCCATATATAATCAAGGCCAAAAAGCGCAACGTTATTGCTACGCCTCATCGCGGCGCTGTTCACTGGTACTCTTATCCATTGGGTGGGCAATGACCAGCTATTGTTGATAATAACGGCATTATTGTCAGCTGCTATCTTATGAGCCGCATCTATGCCTATATCATTGTAGTCGAAGTTTATCGGCAGTAGCGTTGCCTCTGGTGCCACACCAACAATACCAATATCATTTATTCTAGTACCTATGATACCGGCAATATGTGTGCCACCGCTTGAATCGCCTATATGGCTGGAGTCATGTCCAGCTATCGTTACAATACCATCGACTAAATCTTCATGGTCTATGTCTATACCGTTATCCACTATAGCAACCGTTACACCATGACCACGTATAAACCCGCTGGGACCTAATATGTCTGTATCACCAGATGCCCAATGCGCTTTATTTGCACCAATGGTGTCAAGATGAGCGCCCGCTCCATCTGTGTAAAGAGTAGAAGTGATTCCCGCATCAAGATCAGCCTCGGCAAAACTATAAGTATTTTGTAGATACAGCTCTATCGGGGTTAATACTACCGGATCTACTGGCTCTGGTGGAGTTACGGTCATCGTCATCGTTACTGATCTGGTGGAGTTACGGTCATCGTCATCGTTACCTGATCTACTGGTGGAGTTACGGTCATCGTCATCGTTACCTGATCTACTGGTGGAGTTACGGTCATCGTCATCGTTACCTGGTGGAGTTACGGTCATCGTCATCGTTACCTGTCTACTGGTGGAGTTACGGTCATCGTTACCTGATCTACTGGTGGAGTTACGGTCATCGTTACCTGATCTACTGGATCTACTACTACAGGTTCGTCAGGAGTTAACGTTATGTTGCTTCCGCTTTTGTCAATGCCGATAAGGTTACAGCCAGCGAGCCCCACTACAAAGGTGAATATCACAAGGGCTAATGTAAAAGGATTCCTAATTATTTTCTGTTTATTCATAAATTTCTCTTTATGGGTATTTAAAATAATATAAGTTTTAAGCGTAACAGCAACCACACGTTCGATTCTGAATCTACTATTGTCGTTAAAGTCATATAAGCCGTAACTGTAACACAAATTTGCTGTGAACCAGCTCCAAATAGTGCGCTCTCACACGAAAAATGCGCAGTGAAAATAAACAACGCATTGCCCGTTATATCGGTTGTTTAAATTAGCTAAGGAATGGAGCAGAAGTGTGAGGGGATACCGATAAAAACGACACTCCTCACATTCTTCTTACTTTTTACTCTAAAAAGTGTAACGCAAGGCTCCTGATACTATTCCGACATTACCGTTATAATTTTGGCTAGGGGCGTTATTAAGATAGTCTAAACCGATTATATAATTTAAACCATCACGTACATCACTGCTATATAACAATGAGGCGCGATTCATCCGCTCTCCTGATGATAAATCTAGATTACTTCCGCCTGCTTCATAATTTCCATTTGCATCATAGCCCGTTATATACGATAACTGCATTTCGCCTGCCGTTATTGCTAACGGACGTGAGACGATGAACTGCCACTTATCATACGACGCTCCTAAAGACCACTCGTCTGTTTGTGCTGACCAAGATTTTACTATCCCGCCTATAGTCGCTTGGCTTTCTCCAGTGGCGTAATCGGCAAATAAATTTAACTCACCCATGCGATAACTACCAGATATGCGCTGATATAAAGTACGTGCATCTTTTACTATAAAGGCTCCGCTATATTCTGCACCTAGGGCTTTTCCATTTTCACGGATGATACCACCCTCTAACTGCAGTTGCAAGGCGTCTATTCCCCACTGCACCCGGGCACCCGCCTGCGCTACATTATCGCCTACTCCGTAAACCATTCCTATTAAAGGTGTGTTTCCATCTCCTAATTTCAAAGAACGGCTTAGCTGTACCTGATGTACCTCACCACTGTCAAAGGATGCCTGCCAAAAGTTTTCTATCGCTTTTGGTTGCCAACTGCGGCTGCCGTTGCGGTAATTCAACTGTACATCTGCGATTGTTCCTTTTAGCGATAAATTGCGAGATTGGTAGCCACTGTAGGTCTCTATTCCATAACCGCTTCCGTCTAACTGATTCTCGCTTTGAGATTGCGATAACATTTTATCTGTAGCAAGATACGATAATGGCGATGAAGTACGCGACAACGGGGCGGCATAGGTTGAATGAACATTGCGTCCGGTTATCTTATTATCTTCTATGTCAAATCCCGTTACCCATATACCGTTTGCAAGGTCCATGTGGGTATAAAACACTCTGCCGTAACTATCTAAAGCTCCGATGGCTAGTGTCTCGTTTTGCCAAGCGGCTGCACCGTATGCCGGAGATAAGGCGATGCGGCTGTCTTGTAAGTTATAGCTATTTACTGCTGCCTCATTGACTACCTCATTGTTCACCTCATTGTTCACCTGTTGTTGCTGATTTGCAGGAATGATGACGGGGTGAACGCCGCTTCTATGTCAAGTAAACCGTGCCCATATACGTTATCTGTACACTCTATTTTTTTGTCTTCTGTTGCACTAGCACAACTACCTAAACCCGTAGCACTTGA
This sequence comes from Gammaproteobacteria bacterium, assembly GCA_965243565.1. Lineage (GTDB taxonomy): Bacteria > Pseudomonadota > Gammaproteobacteria > Tethybacterales > Persebacteraceae > CBDEVH01. The sequence goes on along the minus strand of OZ251571.1, from coordinate 863,713 downwards.
CAATAAAATGTCAACAACCTCTGCTCCAGTCAAATTAGGGAATGCCCCTTTAAGTAATGCCGCCGCCCCAGATACCTGTGCCGCTGCATATGATGAGCCGTTTACTGTTGTATAACCATTGTTGTTATTTGTAGTGGCTATATCTACACCGGGTGCCGCCATACAAAAGTTTTGTGTTGGGCCGCAGCCATTACTTTCAGGTCTAACATCATTTGAATTATCTAGCGCAATAACATTTATCCAGCTGTTAATTGTGTCATCCTCAAGCGGTGCCTGTGCTATCGCCCCCGCTCCGTTTTTGCCACTACCTGTAAAAGTAAATGCCGTAGCTGCTGTAACCCTAGTGCCACCAACACGAATACCGTAAACGGCGGCGTTAAGATTGCTAATGTCTGTGTCTGAGTTGTCTGAGTGAGCGAGATCTATATCGTTGGTACTGTTAGCGCAGTTTGGACCCATTTGACCAAAGTGAAAATCTAGACAAATATTAACTCTACCGTTCGCTTGATTCCAACCATCATCCCCTTGGGCTTTAACGATTACTAACCCTGCTTGTGCTGCTGCCACCATCTCGGGATACTCTGAAGCAATGTCTAACTCCTCGAGTCCTTCCAATACATTTCCGCTATTCGTATAAGCATATCTTTGAGGGACTCTAATCCAAGAAAAACCGGCGGCAACGTTATTGCCGTTTTCATCCGTTAGGGTGTTGGATGCTACTAATACTTTTATCCATTGTGAGGACGACAAACTATTGTTGATAATAACGGCGTTATTGTCAGCGGCTAGCTTATGAGCACCATCTATACCTATCCCGTCGGCGCCGTTGATGTCTATCGGCAGTAGCGTTGCCTCCGGTGCCACACCAACAACACCAGTAGCATTTAGTCTCGCACCGATGATACCAGCAACACGCGTGCCACCGCTTGAATTGCTATCGGCGTCATGGCCAGCTAGCGTTACAACATTATCGGCTAAATCTTCATGGTCTATGTCCATACCGTTGTCAACGATTGCAACCGTTACGCCATGACCGCGTATAAAACCACTAGGACCTAATATGTCTGTATCACCAGATACCCAATGCGCTTTATGTGCACCGATAGTGTCTAGGTGGCCACCCTCCGTATAAACAGTGGAAGTGAAGCTCGCATCAAGATCAGCATCGGCAAAACTATAAGTACTTTGTTGATACAGCTCGAACTGGTCTACTGGATCTACCGGATCTACTGGTGGAGTTATTTGCAATGATGTCGGGCTGAATGCCGCAACGATATCAAGTAAGCCATGCCCATATATGCTATCTGTACACTCTATTTTTCTGTCTGTTTCACTAGCACAATCACCTAAACCCTCGGCACTTGATAATAAAATGTCAACAACCTCTGCTGCGCTCAAATTAGGGAATGCCCCTTTAAGTAATGCCGCCGCCCCGGCTACCTGCGGTGCCGCCCGTGATGAGCCGCTTCCTGTTGTATAATTATTGTTGTTATTTGTAGAGTGTATACTGTTACCGGGAGCCGCCATACAAAAGTTTTGTGTTGCACCGCAGGCATTACCATCAGTGCGAATAACATTTGAATTATCTACGCCAATAACATTTATCCAGCTGCTAATCGTGGTATCTATAAGCGGTATATTTTCTACCGCTCCCGCTCTGTTTTCGCCTTCTGTTATCGTAGTAATTGCCACAGCTGACGTAATAGCAACATTATCATAAGCACCATAGACGTCAAGATTGCCAATAGTAGAGTCAGACATGAACAGCCTCTGATCGAAGATGTTGTCGACGCAGTCTGGTCCAGGGGGGTTGCCGAAGTTAAACTGCGAAATTGAACAATATTTTACCCTACCATTTAGTGAATTCCAACCATTATTCCCTTGGGCTTTAACGATTACTATATCTTCTTTTGCTGCACTTATCATCTCGGAATACTCCGTAGCAACATCTAAATCATCGACTCCAGTCAATACATTTCCGTTACTAGTATAAGTATAGGCATGAGGAATCTCCACCCATATAAAATCACCGATAACCGGAGCGTTAGTCTCAGTCCTCATCAGGTCGTGCACTGCTACTTTTACAATTTGTGTGGGCAATAACCAGCTATTGTTGATAATAACGGCGTTATTGTCGGCGGCTAGCTGGTGAGCTGCATCTCTACCTATACTGTTGAAGTTGAAGTTTATCGGCAGTAGCGTTGCCTCCGGTGCCACACCAACAGCACCAGTACCATTTATTCTAGCCCCTATAATACCGACAATCTGCGTGCCACCGCTTGAATTGGTATCGGCGTCATGGCCAGCTAGCGTTACAACATTATCGGCTAAATCTTCATGGTCTATGTCCATGCCACCACCAACGATTGCAACCGTTACGCCATAACCACGTATAAAACCGCTGGGACCTAATATGTCTGTATCACCAGATGCCCAATGCGCTTTATTTGCACCAATGGTGTCAAGATGAGCGCCCGTTTCATCCGTATAAACAGCGGAAGTGATTCCCGCATCAAGATCAGCATCGGCAAAACTATAAGTACTTTGTTGATACAGCTCGAACGGGGTTGGTGGTGGAAGCAGAGAACTTATTTGCAATGATGTCGGGCTGAATGCCGCGACTACGTCAAGTAAGCCGTGCCCATATATGTCATCTACACACTCTGTGTCTCTGTTTGTTTCGTCAGCACAATCACCTAAACCCTCAGCACTTGACAATAAAATCTCAGTAATCTGTGCTCCGGTTAAATTAGGGAATGCGCCTTTAAGTAATGCCGCTGCCCCTGCTACCTGCGGTGCCGCCCGTGATGAGCCGCTTCCTGTTGTATAATTATTGTTGTTATTTGTAGAGTGTATACTGCTACCGGGAGCCGCCATACAAAAGTTTTGTGTTGCACCGCAGGCATTACCACCAGTGAGAATAACATTTGAATTATCTACGCCAATAACATTTATCCAGCTGCTAATCGTGGTATCTATAAGCGGTATATTTTCTACCGCTCCCGTTCTGTTTTCGCCTTCTGTTATCTTAGTAATTGCCACAGCTGACGTAATAGCACCATTATTATCATAAGCACCATAGACGTTAAGATTGTCAATAATAGAGTTAGACATGAACAGCCTCTGATCGGAGATGTCCTCGACGCAGTCTGGTCCAATGGGGGCTAACTCAAACTGCGCAATCGAACAATATCTTACCCTACCATTTAGTGAATTCCAACCATTATTCCCTTGGGCTTTAACGATTACTATATCTTCTTTTGCTGCACTTATCATCTCGGAATACTCCGTAGCAACATCTAAATCATCGACTCCAGTCAATACATTTCCGTTACTAGTATAAGTATAGGCATGAGGAATCTCCACCCATATAAATTGATCGGTAATCGGAGCGTTAGTCTCAGTCCTTATCAGGTCGTGCGCTGCTACTTTTACAAATTGTGTGGGCAATAACCAGCTATTGTTGATAATAACGGCGTTATTGTCAGCGGCTAGCTGGTTAGCTTCACTTCTACTGTTTAAGTTGAAGTTTATCGGCAGTAGCGTTGCCTCCGGTGCCACACCAACAGCACCAGTACCATTTATTCTAGCCCCTATAATACCGACAATCTGCGTGCCACCGCTTGAATTGGTATCGGCGTCATGGCCAGCTAGCGTTACAACATTATCGACTAAATCTTCATGGTCTATGTCCATGCCACCACCAACGATTGCAACCGTTACGCCATAACCACGTATAAACCCGCTGGGACCTAATATGTCTGTATCACCAGATGCCCAATGCGCTTTATTTGCACCAATGGTGTCAAGATGATCGCCCGCTTCAGCCACATAATCAGCGGAAGTGATTCCCGCATCAAGATCAGCCTCGGCAAAACTATAAGTATTTTGTAGATACAGCTCTATCGGGGTTAATACTACCGGGTCTACTGGATCAACCGGATCTGGATCAACCGGATCTGGTGGAGTTACGGTCATCGTCATCGTTACTGGATCTGGATCAACCGGATTACTGGTCATCGTCATCGTTACTGGATCTGGATCGGTCATCGTCACCGGATCTGGATCTGGTGGAGTTACGGTCATCGTCATCGTTACTGGATCTGGATCAACCGGATCTGGTGGAGTTACGGTCATCGTCATCGTTACTGGATCTGGATCAACCGGATCTGGATCTGGTGGAGTTACGGTCATCGTCATCGTTACTGGATCTGGATCAACTGGAGGAAGCAGATAACTTATTTGCAATGATGTCGGGCTGAATGCCGCAACGATGTCAAGTAAGCCGTGCCCATATATGTCATCTACACACTCTGTGTCTCTGTTTGTTTCGTCAGCACAATCACCTAAACCCTCAGCACTTGACAATAAAATCTCAGTAATCTGTGCTCCGGTTAAATTAGGGAATGCCCCTTTAAGTAATGCCGCTGCCCCTGCTACCTGCGGTGCCGCCCGTGATGAGCCGCTTGCTGTTCCATAATCATTGTTGTTATTTGTAGAGTTTATACCGCTACCGGGAGCCGCCATACAAAAGTCTTTTGTTGCACCGCAGGCATTACTTTCACGTCTAACCACATTTGAATTATCTAGCCCAATAACATTTATCCAGCTGCTAATCGTGCTATCCTCAAGCGGTGCCTGTGCTATCGCTCCCGCTCTGTTTTCGCCCTCTGTTATCGTAGTAATTGCCACAGTTGACCTAACAATAATGCCATTATCAGCATCATAAATATCGTAGATGTCAAGAGTGGTAATGTTTGAATGATCCAGACCCAATTGGGTAGGTGAAAATTGGCTGCTAGAGCAGTTTTCTCTAGAGAAGTTAAATACATCTTCCACACAATAAGCTGGTCTACCATTTAGTGAATTCCAACCATGCATCCCCCTGGGTTTTAACAATCACTATACCTGCTTTTGCTGCTGCCACCATCGCGGAATACTCGGAAGTAACGTTTATCTCGTTGATTTCTTCTAATGTCTGGTATTTCCGGCCGAAGACTGTTACCACCTCTCCGCTACTAGTAAAAGTATAGGCACGTGGAATCTCCACCCATATAAAATCAACTCCCACAATCGCATCGTTATTGCTACGTCTCATCGTGCTGGAGTCCACTGCTACTTTTATCCATTGGCTGGGCAATGACCAGCTATTGTTGATAATAACGGCATTATTGTCAGCTGCTATCTGGTGAGCCGCATCTACGCCTATATCATTGTAGTTGAAGTTTATCGGCAGTAGCGTTGCCTCTGGTGCCACACCAACAATACCAACATCATTTATTCTAGCCCCTATAATACCGGCAATATGTGTGCCGCCGTTTGAATCGCTATTGGCGTCATGGCCAGCTAGCGTTACAACATTATCGGCTAAATCTTCATGGTCTATGTCCATGCCGGCACCAATGACAGCAACCGTTACACCATGACCACGTATAAACCCGCTGGGACCTAATATGTCTGTATCACCAGATGCCCAATGCGCTTTATTTGCCTGAATGGTGCCAAGATGAGCGCCCGCTCCATCTGTGTAAAGAGTAGAAGTGATTCCCGCATCAAGGTCAGCATCGGCAAAACTATAAGTATTTTGTAGATACAGCTCTATCGGGGTTAATACTACCGGGTCTACTGGATCTGGATCAACCGGATCTGGATCTGGTGGAGTTACGGTCATCGTCATCGTTACCGGATCTGGATCTGGTGGAGTTACGGTCATCGTCATCGTTACTGGATCTGGTGGAGTTACGGTCATCGTCATCGTTACTGGATCTGGTGGAGTTACAGTCATCGTCATCGTTACTGGCTCTGGTGGATCAACTGGAGGAAGCAGAAAACTTATTTGCAATGATGTCGGGCTGAATGCCGCGACTACGTCAAGTAAGCCGTGCCCATATATGTCATCTACACACTCTGTGTCTCTGTCTGTTTCACTAGCACAACTACCTAAACCCTCAGCACTTGACAATAAAATGTCAGTAATTTCTCCGCCTGTCAAATTAGGGAATGCGCCTTTAAGTAAGGCTGCTGCCCCTGCTATCTGTGCTGCTGCCTGTCCTGAGCCGCTTGCTGTTGCATAACTATCGTCGGGAAGTGTAGAGTATATATCTATACCGGGTGCCGCCATACAAAAGTTTTGTGTTGCACCGCAGGCATTACCATCACTGGGAATCACATTTGAATTATCTAGCCCAATAACATTTATCCAGCTGCTAATCGTGCTATCTATAAGCGGTGCCTGTGCTATCGCTCCCGCTCTGTTTTCGCCTTCTGTTATCATAGTAATTGCCACAGTTGACGTAACAATAACGTCATCATCAGCATCATAAATACCGTAGAGGTCAAGATTGTTAATTTCTGAATTCTCCAGACCCAATTGGGTGAATAATATGTTTAAAAAGTCAGAGCAGTTTGCTTTATGGATGCTAAAGAAACCCTCGCTACAATAAGTCGGTCTACCATTTTGTGTATTCCAGCCATGATTCCCCTGAGCTTTAACGATCACTATACCTTCGTCTGTTGCTGCCTTTATCATATTGGCGTAATCCGAAGCGACGTCTAAGTCGTTGACCCCAGTCAATACGTTTCCACTATTAGTAAAAGTATAGGCATGAGGGACTCGCACCCATATATAAGGATCGGGAATCAAAGTGCCAAAGGTATCCGCTATTGTGTTGGGGGAGCCCGCTGCTATTTTTATCCATTGGCTGGGCAATGACCAGCTATTGTTGATAATAACGGCGTTATTGTCAGCTGCTATCTCGTGAGCCGCATCTATGCCTATATCATTGTAGTCGAAGTTTATCGGCAGTAGCGTTGCCTCCGGTGCCACACCAACAATACCAACATCATTTATTCTAGCACCGATGATACCGGCAATATGCGTGCCGGCGCTTGCATCACCTATATGGCTGGGGTCATGTCCAGCTAGCGTTACAACATTATCGGCTAAATCTTCATGGTCTATGTCTATACCGTTATCAACAATCGCAACCGTTACACCATGACCACGTATAAACCCGCTGGGACCTAATATGTCTGTATCACCAGATGCCCAATGCGCTTTATTTGCACCAATGGTGTCAAGATGAGCGCCCGCTCCATCTGTGTAAAGAGTAGAAGTGATTCCCGCATCAAGGTCAGCATCGGCAAAACTATAAGTATTTTGTAGATACAGCTCTATCGGGGTTAATACTACCGGGTCTACTGGATCTGGATCTGGTGGAGTTACGGTCATCGTCATCGTCATCGTTACTGGATCTGGATCTGGTGGAGTTACGGTCATCGTCATCGTTACTGGATCTGGATCAACCGGATCTGGATCAACCGGATCTGGATCTACCGGATCTACTACTACAGGTTCGTCAGGAGTTAACGTTATGTTGCTTCCGCTTTCGTCAATGCCGATAAGGTTACAGCCAGCGAGCCCCACTACAAAGGTGAATATCACAAGGGCTAATGTAAAAGGATTTCTAATTATTTTCTGTTTATTCATAAATTTCTCTTTATGGGTATTTAAAATAATATAAGTTTTAAGCGTAACAGCAACCACACGTTCGATTCTGAATCTACTATTGTCGTTAAAGTCATATAAGCCGTAACTGTAACACAAATTTGCTGTAAACCAGCTCCAAATAGTGCGCTCTCACACGAAAATAAACAACGCATTGCCCGTTATATCGGTTTAATGCGGCTGTCTTAATGGCGTGTTTATAGGGCAGAAAAGCGAAAATCAACAATATAGGGTTTATTTTGCAATAAGCCCTGTACTGTTAGAACAAGACGGCGTAACCGCGTTTTATCTTGTGGATTTTTTATTTCAATCATGCGGTACTTGGCTAATATCAAATTTTTTAGTCCGCCAGCACGTTTAGTTTTTGAGTGCCTAGTCCTTGTATGCCTAGTTCCATGATGTCGCCTGCTTTTAAGAATTGTGGGGGATTCATACCCATGCCAACGCCGGGCGGTGTGCCTGTTGTTATTATGTCGCCGATGTGTAGGGTCATAAATTGGCTTAGGTAGGATACTAAAAATGCCACGCTGTAAATCATGGTGTCGGTCGAACCTGTTTGTTTTCGTTCGCCGTTGACATCTAGCCACATGGATAGGTTTTGAGGGGTGGGGATTTCATCAGCGGTTACTAGATAGGGACCTACAGGGGCAAAGGTATCACATGATTTTCCTTTGGTCCACTGCCCCTGCCGTTTGGTTTGAAAGTCGCGTTCTGATACATCGTTAACCACGCAGTAGCCCGCGATGTACTGCAGTGCATCGGCTTCGCTGACATATTTTGCGGTTTTGCCAATGACAAAACCAAGTTCTACTTCCCAATCGGTTTTTTTAGAACCACGGGGTAGTACAACGCTATCATAAGCACCGATTATTGACGAGGTTGCTTTCATAAATACGATGGGTTCAGATGGAATTGTGGCGCCGGTCTCGGCGGCGTGGTCGGAGTAGTTTAGCCCTATTCCGATTAATTTACCGCTATTGCCAACACATGCACCTATGCGTTGATATTCTTCTACCAATGGGAGGGTGTTTGTATCAATATTTTGCAAGACACTCATGTCTGCCAATAAGACGGGGTTTATATCGGTTGTTAGGTGAGATATATCGCGTAATTGCCCTTGGGCATCAACTATTGCAGGTTTTTCGCTACCTTGCTTACCGTATCGTGCTAATTTCATGTTTCAAGCATTTCTTGTTGTTGGTTTTTATCCGAGGATACGATTATATATTAAATTTTAATGCCTATTTTATTTATTTTAGCCAATGGTTGCGATTGATTTATTATTTGGTAATGTTGTATATTGGGATTACTTTTTAACACGAGGGCTGCCATTGCCAATGGTCGATTGCTATGCCGTCTTCTTGTGCCGATGCGGCGACTGATTGGCAAAATCGTTTGCCATCGACCGAGATTAATTTATCGCCGTTGTAAAAATATGGCAACGTTGCGCGTCTCCACGGTAACATTTTTATTTCTTGGCGTAGTTTGCTTGCGGTTTTGTGTGGTTGGTTGGGTAATTGCATTATTTCGTTGTTATGATTAAAGCGTAAAGTAAGAGGCTGATCACATTTTAGAATAATCAAACCACTGCCTTTTTGTTGCGTAAAGTGCAATTGCCAATTGGGAATTGATAACGTTTGTTGGTTAGCAATTTGTGATGGTTCTAATACTAAGTGCTGGGTGCTGGGTTGTCTTGCTGATTGTTCCCAATACAAATGTCCTTGCCAACAATATAATGTTTTCGTTTCAAAATTAAATTGTATGTAGTGTTTGTTGCTTGTCTCAAATAGTTGGCGAATAATTTCGGTTAAATGCGATTGGGTAAATCGCAAATGGTGTTTTGATAGTTGCTGATACAACCAATTGCGTGCCCTGCTTTGTCCTACTGTTTTAAAATAATCAATGGCTAGCCCGTTGTCACTTTTGCTTAATGCTTGAGTTTCATCAATGTTTGCCAATTGCATTAATAGTGTGTCGGCTTCGGAAAAGTTCGCCTGAGATAATTGCAGGTTTTTTTTACAGTTGGGTATGGATTGTTCTAAAGTAGGTAGAATTAAATGACGAATAAAGTTTCGCCGTCTGTTGATGTTGATGTTGTCGTCGTCTTCTACCCACTGCAAACGGTTATCACGTGCATAATTGATGATTGCTTTTTTTTCGATGTTTAACCAAGGACGTAGTAATATTTTATTGTTAATATTGGATTTTTTTTGTATGGCAGCGGCTCCTTTTACCCCGGTGCCGCGTACCAATCTAAATAATACGCTTTCTGCTTGATCATCGGCATGGTGTGCAACGATTATGGCATCGACTTTTAATTTGGCAAATGCTTCTAGACGTATTGTCCTTGCTTGAGCTTCGCTAATATTTTTTTGAAGGTTGGAGTTGGGGTTGCAATGTACATTTAATTCAATGTTCAATTGCTTACAAATGGTTTGACAGAATTGTTGCCACTGGTGAGCGTATGGGCTGATGCCATGATTTACATGACAGGCACTAATGGCATAATCAGTTTTTAAGTGGCTAGCGACGTGCAATAGTACGATTGAATCCATACCGCCAGATAATGCGATGGCGATTCTACTGTTCGGGAGTAGATGTTTTTTTAATTGGTTTTGAAGGGAAGATCGAAGCGATTCTTTAGATGGTTTTGTATATTCCATAGTTTGACCAACGTTCTTCACGAATGCGGATTAATTCTTCACCGTCATATTGTATTAAGCGAAATAATGATTTTTGAATGGATTGGCTTATTAAGTCCATCGTCGATTTATAATCACGATGTGCCGCACCCAAAGGTTCTTGGATAATTTCATCGATGAGTCCTAGTTTTTTTAGTTTAGAAGAGGTTAAGCATAAAGATTCCGCTGCTGCTTCCATTTTACTGGCATCTTTCCATAATATCGAGGCACAGCCTTCGGGCGAAATGACCGAATAGATTGAAAATTCCATCATCGCGGTATAGTCACCACATGCCATTGCCAATGCGCCCCCCGAACCACCTTCGCCAATTATAACGGTTATCATCGGCACGGTTAAGTCTGCTGTCCGTCGCAAACAAGAACCAATGGCACCGGATTGCCCTCGTTCTTCGGCGCCAATGCCCGGGTAAGCCCCCGGTGTATCAATAAGATTAATTATCGGTAGTTTGAATTTATCAGCAAGGTCCATCATGCGCAATACTTTGCGGTAGCCTTCGGGGCGTGGCATTCCAAAATTATGGGTGATTTTTTCGTTGGTATCTTTGCCTTTTTGATGCCCGCAAACAATAACAGGGGTGTCGACAAACCGCCCAATGCCGCATATAATGGCTTTGTCTTCTGCAAAAAGTCTATCACCTGCCAGCTCGACAAAATCGGTGATAATTGATTTAATATAGTCTTTTGCTTGTGGGCGTTGAGGGTGTCTTGCGACCTGACATATCTGCCAGTCACCTAAATTGCCATAAATGTTTTTAAGCAGTTTGTTACGCTGTGCTTCTAATTGCTCTATTTGCTTCATTATATCACTGCTGCTGGTGTCGTCATCGTTTCCGCGTAATTCTTCAATTTTTGCATCAATGGGAGATAACTCTGTTTCAAAATTTAGTAAAAATGACATTATTGTATTCTCTTGTCTTTTATTTTCAATTGTTATTAGCAGCAACTGTTATAGCATATTGTCGGGCTATACGACCATTGACAGAACCACGACTGTCCGAATAACGGCGACCGGCTTGTAGGATTTCAGGTGTTACGGTAAGATTCATTTTTTTAAGATAGAACGCAATTATTTTTTCGTATTGAATCATATTGGGGGATTGAATAAACAATCTTAAGCCAAACCTATCAACCAAAGCAACTTTGTCATCAATGGTTTCTTGCGGTTGGATATCACCTTGTTCGGTTACAACGCCCAAATTGTCTTTATAATTATCGCGTAAGATATTGCGCCGATTCGAGGAGGCATAAACCAATACATTGTTATTGGTAGATGACAATGCACCTTCCATTGATTTTTTTAATTGATTGAATTTTTCGCTGTTTTCACTGTCGATGGATAAATCGTCACAAAAATAGATGAATTTTTCACTGCGTTTGCTTATTAATGGTTGCAATAAGTGGTTATGAGCCAGCCCTGTAACATCGGTTTCGATGACTCTTAGGTTTTTGGTGCTATAGCGTTTAAAAATACCGCGTAGTATCGAGGATTTACCACAGCCGCGTGCGCCAACCAACAGCACGTTATTAGCCAATCGTCCGTTCAAAAATGCTTGGGTATTGACATCAACCTCGTGAATTTCTTCTTTTAGATCAATTAATGACGACAATGGGTCCAATGCTGGGGTGGGCATGGGGAATAATTGGTATGTTCTGCCATTAAACGCCCACTTCCAAAATTTTCCATCGTTAAATTGCGATTGCGTAATCGGCGAAAAATAATAATTTAAGCCTTTCTCGATGGATTCGAGTGAATCGGCAATACGTTTTAGATGGTTTAGTTGTTCGTTCATTTTTTAGCAAATATTGTTAATCATTGTAGTAATAAACGCCGATAGTTTATCGAGTTCGACCGCATTGATTTCGGGCTCGCCAAAAATATCAGGGTCTTTTAGTCCATGTCCGGTTAAGGTACAAACCACTGTGCTATTGGCGGCAATCCTGCCTTTGTCTATGTCTTGTAAAACACCAGCAAATGAGGCACTTGAGGCGGGTTCGCAAAATACGCCTTCTTTGGATGCCAACATTTTTTGTGCTTTTAAAATGGTTTCGTCATCGACTGCATCTATCCAACCACCAGATTCTGCCAATGCTATTTTTGCTTCGTTAAACGATTGGGGATTACCGATACGTATGGCGGTGGCAATGGTTTCGGGTTGTTCTATGGCGTGCCCATGTACAAATGGGGCAGATCCTTTTGCTTGATAGCCCAACATAATAGGTGCTTTTAATGCGGTGTTGGTACTGGCTAAATGAGGGCATTGCCCTTGACAAAAATTACAGGCTTTGGTTTGTTGTCCAATAGATTCAGAATACCCAATCCAATGGGCGGTAATATTGCCGGCATTGCCTACTGGCAAGGCATGATAATCGGGTGCTTTTTCGAGTTGTTCGATAATCTCAAAAGCAGCTGTTTTTTGCCCTTGTAAACGCATCGGGTTAATGGAATTAACGACAGCGACTGATCCACTGTTAATAAATTCACGCACGGTTTGCATAGCGTTGTCAAAGTTACCAGCAATTTGCACAATAATGGCACCGTGGGCAACCGCTTGTGCTATTTTGCCTTTGGCAACTTTGCCTTGGGGTATTAGCACAATACAGGGTAGTTTTACACGACTGGCGTATGCAGCAGCAGCGGCAGATGTATTGCCTGTAGAAGCACAGATAACGCATTTTGCACCGGCTTTTTTGGCAGCGGCAACGGCGGCAACCATGCCCCTGTCTTTAAACGAGCCTGTTGGATTTAGCCCTTCGTATTTAACATAAATTTTTATGCCATTGGGAATATTGCAGTTTTGAATGGGGATAAGTGGCGTATTGCCCTCCCCCAGTGTTAGAAAGTCATTATCGTCAAAATTTTCTTTGGGTAGGCGATGACTATAATTGGATAAAATTCCACGACGCATTTATTTAATATCTTTCTAGGTTTTTTAATTTTTATTAAATCTCTCAATAGGCAATACGATTGCTTTTGAAGTTGTTACATCCAGACTTTCAATTTTTTTGATGCTTTTTAAAAGTGCTTTTTGGCTGGATTCGTGCATGATAAGCACGATGTTAACCTCGTCTGGTGTGGTTGTTTCTTGTTGTTGTAGTGTATCAATAGAAATATTTTCTTCGGCAAGGCAGTGTGCAATTTGTGCCAATACGCCGGGCTGGTCTTTAACCTGAATACGCAAATAAAATGTTGATGTAAAATCGGTAGAGAGCGATTTTTTACCCATGATTGTCATTGCCAGATTGCCACGATTTAGGCAAATATCAATAATATCTGAAACAACCGCAACCGCAGTTGGATAATCGCCTGCTCCTTCACCATAAAACATGGTTTCGCCAGCGTAAATAGAACGTATAACAACAGCATTGGTCGCACCATTAACCGACGCCAATAAATGCGTTTTTGGGATTAAAGTTGGGCATACACGCATTTCAAATAGGGTGTCATCAGTAGTGCTACGCTTGGCAATGGCGAGTAATTTTATGCGAAAATTATTTAAAGTGGCAAATTCAATATCGCAATGCTCAAAATCACGAATACCAGAAATAGGAAAATCGGACATACTAACCGCTGTGTTAAAGGCTAGGCGAACAGATAGCAATAATTTATGAGCGGAATCAACGCCGTCTATGTCTAGCCCGGGATTGGCTTCGGCATAGCCCAAATGTTGGGCATTCGCCAAGGCGTGAGAAAAAGTACATTTTTCTTCTTCCATTAACGTTAATATATAGTTGCAAGTTCCGTTAACAACACCGTAAATTTCTTGGATATTATCGCCTGATAGGGATTCGTTTAGTGTTTTTACCACGGGAATACAGCCAGCAATAGCCGCCTCATACATTAACGGCACGTTTTGCTTTTTGGCATAATTAAGAATGTCGTTATTGGCATTGGATGTATCGGCTAACAACGCTTTATTGGCAGTAACCACCGGCTTGCCAGCTTGCAATGCACTGCGAATACATTCTTCGGCGGTTACCGTATCGCCCATTACCTCGACGATAACATCGGTTTCGCTGTCAACAATACAACGCTCCCAATCGTCCGTAACAATAGCGTGATATTGCTCTGGAATATCGTCTAATTGAGTGATGTTTTTTTTAACAATATGGCGGATTTTTAGACAAACACCACACTGATGTTCAATTTTTTGGCTCTCTTGCTCTAGCAAGCGAATAACCCCACCGCCGACTGTACCAGCACCAATAATTGCGATTCCTACTGTTGATTTAAAGGGCATTTCTGACTGTGCTTGTGATTGTGTTAACATTTGGTTTCAATGGTTGTTATAAACCTCGTATTATAACAATAAACCGAACCTTCCCATGCAGATACATCTCGACACAACCACCGGCAATATCATCAACACCTACAATCTCGACTCCGTAACAGTCAATGACGAAGTTTATACCGATACAATCGTCTTATCCCCATTAGCCATAACTCGCCATCCCAATACACCAGAACCAACAGAAGCATTGTTTGAAAGCGTTGTAGCATTGGCAAGTGACAATAATGCAGTGGTGTTATTAGGCTATGGTGCGAAGTCGCCAACCATAAAAAGAGAGTGGCTGCAATATTTTGCGCAACATCAACAGGTTATCGAAATAATGTCGTTTCCTGCTGCTTGTCGCACTTATAACGTCTTACTAAGCGACGGCAGACCAACCATTGCCATCTTAATTTTATAGACGCATAAAACCGTACTGTTAGTGCTTCTGTGCAGTACTTGCTTATTTTAAAATTTATTTTCCTCATACAAGAATCAAAAAGGATTAAACTAAAATGATTAGTTTTTATGATGTTACAATGAAATTAGGCACGAAAGTCCTATTTCATGATATTAATCTCACCATTGAGCCGAATCAAAAAATCTGTCTTGTCGGCAGAAACGGCAGTGGAAAATCAACATTAATGCGATTAATCATGCAAGAAATTGAGCCAACACAAGGCGAAATAAGACTGACCCATGCAGTGCGTATCAACATGTTACAGCAACAATTGCCCGTCAATTTAGACATAACAGTTGCAGAGTATGTTAAAGAAGCATTGGCTGAACAACAAAGATCTTTGGATTTATTTCAAAAATTGAGTGCAGAAAACCCCAATAACAAACTATTACCCAAACTCCAAGATAAAATCGAAGTCAGTGGTGGGTGGAATCTTGACTTAGCAGTCGAAAAAATTTGCACGCAATTAAAATTACCATTTACCCAAAAATTAACCACCCTTTCGGGGGGATGGCGTAGAAGGACTGCATTAGCCAGAGCCCTCGTTAATAATCCTGAAATTTTGTTATTGGACGAACCAACCAATCATTTGGATATTAATACAACGGAATGGTTGGAACAGCAAATACTTAATTTTAAAGGAACGGTTTTATTTATTTCACATGACCGCTATTTTTCGCAAAAAATAGCAACGCAGTTTTTTGATATTGATAGAGGTAACATAGAGCATTACACCGGCAGTTATCGGCAGTATTTAGAGCAAAAAAAGATACGCTACGACGCACAAGAAGCCTCCGAAAAAGTCTTTGATAAAAGATTAAGCAAAGAGGAAGATTGGCTTAATCAAGGGGTAAAAGCCAGACGAAAAAGAAATATGGGACGAGTTCGCCAAATTGGAGAAATGCAAGCGGAAAAAGGTGATCGAGCAAAAATAGAAAAAATACCAGAATTTAAAATAGCTTCAGCAGAAGCCAGTGGGAAAAAAGTGATTGATGGGCATAATTTAAGTTATTCCTATGGTGATAATCATCTATTTAAAAAATTAAATTTAAAAATTCAGTATGGCGATAGAATCGGAATTGTTGGTAATAATGGCGTAGGAAAAACCACATTAATGCAAGTTCTTTTAGGTGAGCTTGAACCAACAATGGGAACGATAAAAATCGGCACTAATTTACAAATCGGTTATTACAGCCAGACACAAACGGTTCCATACCCCGATAAAACCGTTGCTTACAATATAAACGATGGCAAAGATTATATTGAAAACAATGGCGGAAGTATCCATGTCGTAGGCTATCTAAAACAGTTTTTATTTACGCCTGAAACATCTATGGACAAAGTTAGGTTGTTGTCTGGTGGTGAAAAAAATAGAGTTCTACTGGCAAGAATTTTTGCCAAACCCTGTAATTTTCTTATTCTTGATGAACCGACTAATGATTTAGATGTACAAATTTTAGAAGTATTAGAAAAGCAATTACAAAAATGGAAAGGCACTTTAGTAATTGTCAGTCACGACCGTTATTTTTTGGATGCGGTTATTAAAAAAATGTTAGTCTTTGAAGAGAATGGAAATATTAATTTACATGTTGGCAACTTTACCGATTGGCAAAGACGGGGCGGACAATTGCTTGTTAACGAAACAGCGATACGTGGCAAGAAGGCAAATAAACTTAGCACTGCTGCTGCTCCTCCAAAAAAGATCAGCTTCAATCAGCAATATTTGTATAAAAGCTTACCCGATTTAATTACTGATTTAGAAAAGCAAGTTCAGACATTGGAAGCACAAACAAAGCACAGCGAATTTAGTAAAAAATCAGTTGTTCAACAAAACGAGCTCTATCAAAAAATGACTGATCTTCAAGACCAACTAGATGCCAAAGAGCAACAATGGTTGGATATTTCAGAAATAATTGAATAAGCCACAAGTAACAGGCAAACCAATCTTGTCGTTTATTTTGCTTTTTTAAACGGAATAATCATTAGATTGGCAAGGACAATTACCATAACACCGACCCACACCCAAAGATCAGGAAAATGCGCAAATAAAAACCAATTGACTATCACCGCAAACACAATTTCTGAATAATGAATAAGGGCGATTTTTGTCGCTGCCAAATATCGACACGACAAAATAATTAAGGTATGGGCAGAGGCAGATAAGCCACCCAATAATACCAATTGCCAAATAATTTCGTCACTCCAATTAATCTCACCTACATCTGATAATTTGACAAATAAAAATGGCAACATTGGAATAAAGGCAAACCCTGCTGTTGCCCATGATGTTATAGTAGCGGTGGTATTGAGTGATGAAAATCTTGCCGATACAATATATCCAGCAAATAAAAACCCTGCCAGCAATGCAAAAATAATAGTCCATTCATAATCATTGTCAAACCCGGGACGCAATACAATGACAACGCCACAAAAACCTAAAAGTATTGCCATTATTAATTGTTTGCTCATTTTTTCACCCAAAAAATAACTTGCCAACAATGCAACAAATAAAGGTTCTACAAAAAATATGGTTAAAGTATCGGGGATTGGGTTGTCTTGAATGGCAAAAAAGAACGAAAAAGAAGCCCCTGATAATAAACAGCCTCGCATACAATGCAAAGCCATCGGCTTTATTTGGAAGGTAAACTTTTTCTTACTACTTTGTCTAAAATGAAAAAACAAAATAAACGGTGTTATTAGCAAAAAATGAAAGAAAAAGCGCGAGGAGCTGACTTCAATTACACTGATTTGTGACGACAATGACTTACCAACAGCATCCATTAACGTTGCCAATAACAGCCCCAGCATTAATAGCAATACTATTATTACTGGGTACTTTATGAGGAGTTTCATGCAGTTAGACCGTAATGTGCGAGTAAAATTGCCTCATCAGGCTCTCTACCACGCATGGCAACAAATGACTCCATTGCCGAACGACTACCACCAACCGACAATACTTGCTGTTTAAATCGCTCACCCAATTCTCGGTTTAACAAACAATCGCTTTCACGGAACATGGTAAATATATCGGCAGCCAATACTTCTGCCCATAAATAGCTATAATAACCAGAGGCATAACCACCAGCAAACACATGCGAAAATCCACAGGGGAATCGATTGTATTCAGGGGCTTGTAAAACAGCCGCTTGGGTGCGTGCTTTGGCCAAAGCAAGTTGTGGGCTAAGTGTGTTATCGCTATGCAGTAAAAAGTCAAATAGAGCAAACTCTAACTGCCGAGCCAGCCATAAACCGGACTGAAAGTAACGAGCGTTTAACAGTTTATTAAATAATTCTTTTGGCATTGACTCACCTGTTTCAATATGGGCGGTCATGGAGGATATAACGTCCCAATCCCATACAAAATTTTCTAACCATTGGCTTGGTAGTTCGACTGCGTCCCATTCGACACCGCTAATGCCAGATATTGAAAACTCATCAACTTCGGTTAATAAGTGGTGCATGGCGTGTCCAAATTCATGAAACAACGTTACCACATCGTCCCAATTTAGCAATGACGGCCCAGAAATGGATTTGGCAAAATTACAAACCACATGGGCAACAGGCTGTTGTAAATGATTACCGCAATAAAAACGCGATAGAACATCCGCCATCCATGCCCCACCCCGCTTGCCATCACGAGCGTATAAATCCAAATACAAACCGCCGATGACTTTATCGTTGGAAATCACCTCATAATACACTGCATCATCATGCCAAATAGGTGCTTGTGATTCGCGTATTTGCACATTCAACATTTTTTCAATACATTGAAACAAGCCTTTTAAAATGTTGTCTTTTGGTAAATATTGTTTTAAATCAGATTCGGAATAGTCAAATAAATCTTTGCGTAGTTTTTCTGAAACATACGCCGTATCCCATGATTTTAGATCATCGATACCATATTCAGAATAGGCAAATTTTTTGAGCTGTGCCATTTCTTCTTGGGCGTAAGGCCGGGCTTTTTGAGCTAGGTTTTGTAAAAATTGTAAGACAACATCGCTCTTTTTTGCCATTCTTACCTTCATCACCAAATCAGAATACTGCGCAAAATCAAGCAAATCGGCTTTGTCGCGACGGCGTTTTACAATCTCATCAATAATAGGTTGATTGTCGTTTTCTGTCTTGCCAAATTCAGAAGCACGAGTGCTAAAGGCATGGTACATTTTTTCGCGAATATCGGTATTGGTAACGTATTTCATTACTGCCAAATAAGACGGTGCATGTAAACCAAAACACCAGCCATTTTGGTTGGTGGCTTCTGCTTTTTCTTGGGCAATGCCCTTAAGATCATCTGGCATATTGCCCAATTCGTCTTCGTTTTCAACCAATAAAGTAAAGGCTTCGGTGGCTATTAATAAATTTTCTTCAAATTTAGCAGACAACATCGCCAAATTTTGCTCGTTTTCTAAAAATAACTGTTTTTGCTCGGTTGGTAACGACACCCCACTAAGGCTAAAATCGCGAATCGCATCGTTGATGACCTTTTGTTTCGCCAATGACAATTCATTAAAATCGCTGCTTTGTTGCACAGCGCATAACTGCTTGTATAAGCCTTCGTTTTGACCGATTGAGGTAAAGAAATGGGCAATTTTAGGTAGATTCGCTTGATGAGCCGCACGCCATTGTTCAGAACTATTAACCGAAACCATGTGTTCAATTTGATTCCAAACACGTAATATTTTTTCGGATGATTCTTCTAGCGGTTGACAAACGGTATCCCAGCTAGCAAAATCACTGTTCTCTACCACAGTCGCAATAACTTGATTTGCCTGATTAATCACCTCGTCAATCGCTTCGTCAATCAGTGTCGATGATAATTCATTGTACTTTGGATTTTTTTCAAAATTTAAAAATGGGTTGTTATTCATGCTGCTTTAGTCCTTTTGTTGTCATTTCAATCGGTATAATTACTATTACGCGCCCTTAGCTCAGCTGGATAGAGTGTTGGCCTCCGAAGCCAAAGGTCAGAAGTTCGAATCTTCTAGGGCGCACCATATTTTTTTTGAACATAATTGTTAATCAGCTCTATAAAATCTTCGGCAATTGTATCCCCTTTTAGGGCAGTTATTTTTTTGCCATCCACATAAACAGGGGCTACTGGGTTTTCGCCACTGCCCGGTAATGAAATACCAATATCCGCATGGCGAGACTCCCCCGGTCCGTTAACAATACAGCCCATGACTGCAATTTTTAAGTTTTCTACCCCTTTGTATTGCTGTTGCCATAGTGTTCTTTGCTTTTGAATATGTTGTTCAATGGTCTCTGCCAATTGCCGAAAAAACACACTGGTCGTCCGCCCACAACCCGGGCAAGAGGTTACTTGCGGTAAAAAAGCACGTATTTCCATGCTTTGTAGTAAATCGCAACATAATTTGACTTCTTCACATCGATCGCCCCCCACCGCTGGTGTTAAAGACGCACGAATGGTATCGCCAATGCCTTCGGCAAGCAAAATACTCAATGCAGCAGAAGTCGCAACTTTGGCACGGCTGCCCATGCCCGCTTCAGTTAAGCCCAAATGCAATGGGTAGTCGCACGAATTTGCCATTTGTCGATACACAGCAAGCAAGCTTTGCAGGCGGCTAGTCTTGCATGACAATATAATTTTATTGGCTGCTAAGCCTATATTTTCGGCTAATTCTGCCGATCGTAAGGCTGATTCCACCAAAGCCCGTTGCATTAAAACATCTGATGCATCTGGATTGTCTTTTTTTGCATTATCGTCCATCATAGCCGCCAATAGGCTTTGGTCTAAGCTGCCCCAATTAACGCCGATACGCACGCTTTTACCGTATTGCATCGCCTGATTAATCATCATTGTAAAATTATCATCGGCGTTTTTGCTACTATCAACATTACCTGGGTTAATCCGATACTTATCCAATGTTTTGGCACAACTAGGGTATTGCGAGAGTAATTTATGCCCGTTGTAATGAAAATCACCCACCAATGGGACGGTATGCCCCATGTCGTCTAAGCGTTGGCGGATTTCAATCACTTTTTTAGCTGCATACGGCGAATTAATAGTAATACGCACGATTTCTGCCCCTGCTTTCGCAAGCTCTGCACACTGTATGGCAGTTAGTAAATCATCTGCGGTATCGGTATCGGTCATCGCCTGAATAACAATAGGCGCGTTGCCCCCTACTGCGATATTGCCGACGCCTACTTGGTGCGTCAAGCGGCGGCTGTTTAGTGCGTCAAAAGTATTGTTGATAGTTGCAGTGGTCATTTGTAATATCAGGAATTAACAGCAACAATAGGCACTCTTTTTTTACCCAACCCTCTTGTTTTATCGGTTTGGATTTCACCCGCTAGTTGTCCACAAGCCGCTAGAATATTATCACCACGTGTTTTACGAATGGTGGTCATCAAGCCAGCCTTCATTAACGTATCGCGAAATTGATGAATCCTATCGAGGGGTGATGTCCGATACGACACTTGTGGAAAAGGATTAAACGGTATAAGATTTATCTTACAACGCATTTTATGCATGAGTTTAATCAATGCACGGGCTTGGTCTATATGGTCGTTAATGCCATCAATCATTACATATTCAAACGTTATAAAATGACGCGGTTTGTCTTGTAAATAAGCACGACAAGCATCCATTAAAGAAGCGAGTGGGTATTTTTTGTTAATCGGCATGATTTCATCACGAATAGCGTTTGTTGGTGCATGTAAAGAAACTGCCAACGCCACATTACAGGCTTCTCGTAGTTTGAATATCGCCGGAACAATGCCCGATGTTGAAATCGTTACTCGGCGTGGTGATAACGCATAGCCGTGTTGGTCAATCATCATACGCAATGCCGGAAAAACAGCATCACTATTGAGCAAAGGTTCGCCCATTCCCATCATTACGACATTGCTAATTTGTCGCTGTTCTGCCTGTGTTGCCAAAAAACGATTGGAGATTCTCAGCTGGGCGATAATCTCTGCTGTTGTCAGATTACGCAAAAAACCTTGGACGCCAGTTAAGCAAAAAGAACAAGCCAAAGCACAGCCAACTTGTGAGGAAATACAAAGCGTTGTTCTGTTTTTTTCAGGAATAATAACAGATTCAATTAAACTGTTATTACCCACATCAATCAGTAATTTATGAACGCCATCGCTGGCGGTATCCACTGATTTAAAACGGGGTTCTTCAATAGAATAATCATTGCAAATCTGTTCTCGCAGATGAGTCGGTAAGTCTTTGGTACAATCGTCTATGTCTTTTAAACTAGACTTATGCAGACGTTGAAATACTTGCTGCCCGCGAAAAGGTTTCTCGCCTTGATTGGTAAAATACGCCTCCCAAGCACTACGCTCGGCACCTAAAACATCAGGTAAGGCGGTACTTGCTTTGTTTATGCCGTTTTTATTTTCAGCAGTCAATATCGGGAAAAAAGAAATTTATTTCTATTTTGGCGTTTTCATCGGAATCCGAGCCATGTACAGCATTTGCCTCAACATTATCGGCAAAACGAGCACGAATAGTGCCTGCGGCGGCGTCTTTTGGATTGGTTGCTCCCATTAACTCACGGTTTTTAGCAACGGCGTTCTCGCCTTCAAGCACTTGCACAAAGACTGGTCCTGACATCATAAATTGAATTAAAGTAGTGTAGAAAGGGCGTTCTTTATGGACGGCATAAAAATCACCGGCTTGTTTATCAGACAAAGACAATAGTTTGCCAGCGACTACTTTGAGTCCTGCATTTTCAAAGCAAGAGATAATCTCACCTATTTTATTTTTTTTAACAGCGTCTGGTTTAATAATAGACAAAGTGCGTGTATTCATAGTTTCCTTTTAAGTGCGAATAATTCAGTTTAGGGGCGTATTCTAGCAAATTTATTAGTGTTCAAAAAAAGTATAAGCAAAGAAATAGTAGATATAAAACGAATGGCGTTAAAAAAACACGAATGATGGGCGAATATGCCCTTTATTCGGCGTTTTTAATGTCAACGAAAAGAGATTATTTTATTATTAGATTGCCAGATATTCATGGCGGATTTTTTCATCGTTTAGTACAGATTCTGCCGTGCCTTGATAAATTAATTCACCTGAATCTAAAATCAATGCTCTATCGGCTAGTTTTAAAGCCGCAACGGCGTTTTGTTCAACCAAAATAGCAGTTATACCGTTGTTTTTAACCTCGGTTAGAATACGTTCGATTTCTTCAACAATAACGGGTGCCAAGCCCTCATAAGGTTCGTCTAGTAGCATTAATTTCACATCGCGAGCCAAAATACGGGCAATAGCCAACATTTGTTGCTCTCCCCCAGACAGCGTAATGCCATCTTGCTTACGACGCTCTGCCAACCGTGGAAACGCATCGTAAATTTTGTCAAGCGACCACCCTATCGGTGGTGCTATTTGTGCTAATTTTAGGTTTTCTTCTACCGTTAATCCGCCAATAATACGTCTGTCTTCTTGCACCAAACCAACGCCTTTTTGGGCGGTCTGCCATGCTTTCATGGTGTGCAATGGCTCACCGTCTAAGTAAATCTCACCCTCGTGCAGTTGAGGGTCGTGCATTCGGGCAAGAGCGCGTAGCGTTGATGTCTTGCCTGCACCGTTTCTGCCTAATAAGGCTACGATTTCTCCTTTATTAACCTCAAAACTAACTCCTTGCACAACATAGCTTTCGCCATAATAAGCCTGTAAATTAGAGCATGAAAAAAAAGCATTACTCATGAGACGTCCCCAAATAAGCTTCTCGGACTTTGCTGTTATTGCGTATTTCTTCTGGTAGCCCTTCAGCGATAATTGCCCCTTGTGCCAATACCGAAATACGATCTGCCAAGCTAAAAACCACATGCATATCATGTTCAATAATTATTTTTGTAATACCTCGCCCCTTTATCTTTTTTAATAACTCGATTGTTTGGTTGGTATCGTGTCTTGACATCCCTGCCGTTGGCTCATCAAGCAATAATAATCTAGGCTTTTGTACCAAACACATTGCCATTTCTAAACGGCGTTTATCACCCCGTGATAGATTAGCAGCCATTTGGTGAGCAGCATCAGCCAAGCCCAAATCTTCCAAACAGGCAAAAGCATCTTCTTTTACGCTTTTTTCGTCACTCAATGCCTTTAGTGAAAATTTAAATGCACCATCACGTTTGGAAAAAATAGAAATCATTGTATTTTGCAGCAATGATAGATCAGGAAATATTTCTGGTGTTTGAAAAACCCGTGAAATACCTATTTGGGTAATTTCATGGGGCAATTTTCCTGTTAGTTTATGGTCTAAAAACCGAACCTCACCCGTATCAGGCTTTAGTTTGCCAATGCAAATATTCAACAATGTCGATTTACCTGCACCGTTTGGACCGATAATCGCACGGGTAACACCCTCTTCTACGTCTAAATTAACATCGGTTAAGGCTTTTAGCCCACCAAACGATTTATTAATACCACTAATATTAAAAATTCCAGCCATACTTAACTATCACTCACGCTTTTTTTAGAAACAATATATCGGTTGTATAGTCGGCTAACACCTTCGACCAAGCCACCCGGCAGAAAAATAACAATAACCATAAATAGCAAGCCCAGCGTTAAATGCCACCCTTCTCCGACAAAAAGCGACAATACAGTCGATAAAGGATGCGCAACAAGCTCTGGCAAAAACGAGAAAAAGTCCATCAATACTTCATAACTATAAGATGAAAAGATGTTTTCAAAGTATTTAATAACGCCGACACCAATAATAGGACCTATCAACGTACCAGCACCGCCTAAAATAGTCATTAATACGACCTCACCAGACGCCGTCCACTGCATTCTTTCTGCTCCTGCCAATGGGTCAATAGCCGCCAGCATTGAACCTGCCAAACCGGCATACATACCTGAAATTAAAAATGCAGTTAAAAGGTAAGGACGTGTGTTGTAACCACTGTAACTCATTCTGATTTGATTGGATTTAATCGCTCGTAGCTGCATACCAAACGGCGAATTGAAGATTCTAATAGACAACCAAAACATAATAATAAGCACCACAGCACTAAAATAAAACCCTCCATAACCACTGACCGGCAAGCCAAATAAATTAACCACTGGAATACCCGCTGTTTTTTCAACGCCAAGCATCGCATCAATATGGCGTGGGTCTTGTAGCGTTAGTTGCAGCCCTGTTTCGCCGTTCGTTATAGGCGTTAGTACCGAATAAGCCAAGCTGTAGCACATCTGCGCCAGTGCTAACGTTAATATAGAAAAGTAAATGCCCGATCGTCGTAAACAAACATAGCCTATTAACAACGCAAAAACGCCAGAAATTAACGTTCCTAAAATAATAGCCGGTATAACATTCATCGTAAATAGTTTAAAACACCATACTGCAGAATATGAACCGATACCTAAAAATGCCGCATGACCAAATGACAAATAGCCAGTTAAACCAAATAAAATATTAAAACCAATCGCAAAAATGCCAAATATAGCAATTTTTTGGAGCAAATCAGGATACGCCGCCCCAATTGGCTTTAACCAAATAGGCATCAGCAATACAATGATTGAAAATATTAATAATTTTCGATGGGCTGGGTTGGACAATAGTTTTTTCATATTAATTTTCCATGAGTCCTTTTTTACCCAATAATCCACGAGGACGCACTAATAACACTATCATTGCAACCAAATAAATAATCACTTGGTCAATACCCAATAATACGGCTTTGACTTCGGCAATAGAACAAAACGATTGCAAAATACCCAATAAAAAGCCTGCACAAACCGCACCACCAAGTGAGCCCATACCACCAACAACCACAACCACAAATGACAATACAAGAAAATCCATACCCATATGGTAATCGGGCGGTAAAATTGGGGTGTACATAACACCTGCCAAACCTGCTACAACAGAAGCCAAACCAAAAACAATGGTAAAACGACGTTCGATATTAATACCCAATGTTTCAACTGTATTTCTATCTTGCATACCCGCTCTAACCACCATACCATAGGTCGTGTATTGCAAAAAGGAAAACACCGCCGCAATCACACAAATCGCAAAT
Source organism: Gammaproteobacteria bacterium (assembly GCA_965243565.1). Classification (GTDB taxonomy): domain Bacteria; phylum Pseudomonadota; class Gammaproteobacteria; order Tethybacterales; family Persebacteraceae; genus CBDEVH01. Next base: position 837,772 of record OZ251571.1, on the reverse strand, counting down.
AACAAATAAATTAATCGCCACCATGGATAAACCAACTGATCGGAGAGCCCAAAAAACTCACCAACAGCAGCCGTACCTGAAACCACATCTGGTGCTGATAGTGGAATGGGATTAGCACCATAAAACGCTTTGATTATCTCTTGTATGACAATTGCCAAACCAAATGTAACTAGAATTTGTTCGGCATGCGTACGCCTGTAAAAAAACTGGATTAAACCACGCTCTAAAGCAATACCAACCAGTAGCATAACGGGAATGGTAAACAATATAGACAATGGTATAGCATAATCAATAATAGCCAGCCCGGTATCGCCCCACCATATTTCGAGGTAAGGTTGTTCTATATAAGCATCAAAAAAAGTAACGCTCTCATCCTTTACCTTTTTAGAATAAGTTAGTATTTTATGTACGGTAACCGCACAAAAAGCCCCCAACATAAACAAAGCACCATGGGCAAAGTTGACAACACCCAACGTGCCAAAAACCAAGGTTAGCCCCAATGCAATAAGAGCATACGCCCCTCCTTTATCAAGACCGTTTAATAATTGAATTAGTAAAGCGTCCACTTATACTTCATATTTTTAAAATAACAATTAAAAACACAGTACACAAAAAAATGTGTACTGTGTAAGGTAAAGACTAACTGTAAAAGTTAAACTTTGTAAGGACCAAGATCGCCACCAAAAAGTGAGGCGTCATATTCAACTTGCGAACGTGGTGTAACTTCAACCACTTCTAGTAAATCAAATTGGTTTGTGGAGTTTTCGTTTCCACGTACGACCAAGACATCTTTGAAACATTGATGGTCAGCACCACGATAAAGTGTAGGACCATTGCCCATGCCATCAAATTTATAGTCTTCAAGTTGCTTAATAACTTCTGGCGGATAAAAAGTACCCACTGTCTCGCAAGCATTGGCATAAAGCAAAGTTTGCACATAGCAAGTATGAGCCGCCTGTGATGGTGGAAAGCCGTATTCGTTACCAAAGGACTTAACAAATGCCAGTGAACCAGCATCTTTAAGTGACCAATGCCAGTTGGTTGTACCATAAATACCTTTAACTTTATCACCTGCACCCTGTGCCATTAAGCGAGAATACAAAGGTACTAGGATTTCGAAGTTACGTCCATTAACTTGTTTGTCGCGCAAGCCAAATTGAACCGCTTGTGTTAGTGAATTAACCATGTCTTTGCCGTAATGGTTTAGAACCAAAACATCGGCACCAGAATCAAGCACTGGCGTTATATACTGCGAAAAATCACCAGCACCCAATGGCGTACGAACGGCAGCGGTTGTTTCCCAACCCAAACCTTCGGAAACATCAATAATAGAGCCTTCTTGTGACCAGCCCCATGTGTAATCGGCAGTTAAATGATACGCACGACGATCGGTACCCATTTTTTCAAGGACAGGTTTTAGTGCTGCACCCGACATGTGGGTATTAAAGAAGTGACGAAAACCATAACGCCGTTTGTCTTTACCAGTCGTATCGTTAGAGTGGGTTAAACCACACATGAAAATAACGCCCATCTCTTGTGCCAAACTTTGTACAGCAATAGCAACACCTGAAGAAGAACCGCCACTAAACATAACAACACCTTCTTTTTCGATCATGCGTTTTGCGGAAGCACGAGCAGCATCGGATTTAGTTTGTGTATCACCCGTAACGTATTGAACTTTCATACCGTTAACACCATTGCCTTTTAGTGCATTCGGTGTCATCGTATTGAGCATACCACCATCACCTTCGCCATTAATATGTTTTACGGCTAATTTATAGGCACGTAATTCATCGGCTCCTTCGTCAGCGTATGCACCCGTTTGTGGGACATTAAAGCCAAGAACAAGCTTTCCTAATTTTTTAGGTTCATTGCGAAAATGACCATCTGCCCATGCATTTTTGGTAAAAAACGAAGGCATACTGAGTGCTCCAGCAGCCACCGCCGTTGTTTGTATAAAACGTCTTCTTGAATTTTTAGTTTCCATTAATTTATCCTCAAAAGTTATGTAAATATGCCATTAAGTAACATGATTAGGCTCATTATAGATTAAAAAAACGTTTTTTAACTAAATATAATGTAGATATAGAGTTCTTATAAGATATTTGCATAAATTAACCCCAATCGTAGCATTCTCAATCGTCATCGTTAGCCATGTTGTCCTAGCACCCCCAATTCTTAGTATATAATTCGAACGATGATTGAAACGCTATGACTGATTTAGTTGTCCTAGCACCCCCAATTCTTAGTATATAATTCCGTCTGCCGTTGGATAGTGTAAAAGTATGCGTTGTCCTAGCACCCCCAATTCTTAGTATATAATTCTGTCCATCGCTTGTTCTTGTTCACGTGCTCGTTGTCCTAGCACCCCCAATTCTTAGTATATAATTCTACTATCAGATTAATATATCTTTGCAGCAGTTGTCCTAGCACCCCCAATTCTTAGTATATAATTCAAAAATACCGCTATTGACAGTGACGTCAGAGTTGTCCTAGCACCCCCAATTCTTAGTATATAATTCGTATGGTTATTAAATAAAAATCCCGTTCAAGTTGTCCTAGCACCCCCAATTCTTAGTATATAATTCTGAGAATCCTCGCCATCAATAGCTATAGGTTGTCCTAGCACCCCCAATTCTTAGTATATAATTCATATAATCACTATCACCATAAACACCATTGGTTGTCCTAGCACCCCCAATTCTTAGTATATAATTCGCAACAGACAAAAAAAAGACCGCTGTACAGGTTGTCCTAGCACCCCCAATTCTTAGTATATAATTCAACAACTGCAATTAATGCATCGTTGCGCTCGTTGTCCTAGCACCCCCAATTCTTAGTATATAATTCTTCACGTATTGTGTGGCATATGATTTAATAGTTGTCCTAGCACCCCCAATTCTTAGTATATAATTCTAAGACCAACCGCCGACGGCAAACAGCACCGTTGTCCTAGCACCCCCAATTCTTAGTATATAATTCAGCAATTGACTCAGCCCGCCCCGCCAGTGTGTTGTCCTAGCACCCCCAATTCTTAGTATATAATTCAAAAAGATCCCAGCACAAGCGAGGAAGCTGGTTGTCCTAGCACCCCCAATTCTTAGTATATAATTCTCAACCAGTTAAGCCGACGCTGACGGATGCGTTGTCCTAGCACCCCCAATTCTTAGTATATAATTCTGTTATCGAATTGTATCCGTATCTTAGCTGGTTGTCCTAGCACCCCCAATTCTTAGTATATAATTCCTACCATAACGATAACACGCTCCATCACCTGTTGTCCTAGCACCCCCAATTCTTAGTATATAATTCCTACCATAACGATAACACGCTCCATCACCTGTTGTCCTAGCACCCCCAATTCTTAGTATATAATTCGATGGAGATGATAAATTCATAATTGACGATGTTGTCCTAGCACCCCCAATTCTTAGTATATAATTCGGCTAGAAGTATGACTTGTTAACTATGCTCGTTGTCCTAGCACCCCCAATTCTTAGTATATAATTCGTCCTAAATACCCACCCGACCGAGGCAGTAGTTGTCCTAGCACCCCCAATTCTTAGTATATAATTCAAAGAGTTAATAACAATTATCACACCGCCAGTTGTCCTAGCACCCCCAATTCTTAGTATATAATTCGCCAGAAGACCAGCGGATTAAGTATGAAATGTTGTCCTAGCACCCCCAATTCTTAGTATATAATTCATTAGAGACGAATTACAACCCACCACGTCCGTTGTCCTAGCACCCCCAATTCTTAGTATATAATTCATGAAGTTATCATTGTCCAATTTGACTAGTAGTTGTCCTAGCACCCCCAATTCTTAGTATATAATTCATGGAAACACGGCGAAATAATCAAGTAGAAGTTGTCCTAGCACCCCCAATTCTTAGTATATAATTCTAGATCAAAATATTAGATCGCTACACCGTAGTTGTCCTAGCACCCCCAATTCTTAGTATATAATTCCAACTTCATCGGTATCAATTATTTTAGGTAGTTGTCCTAGCACCCCCAATTCTTAGTATATAATTCAATTATCAACTGGACTAATTAAGTTAGTGGGTTGTCCTAGCACCCCCAATTCTTAGTATATAATTCTTAATAATAGCGTTTAGCGCGGTAAAGATGGTTGTCCTAGCACCCCCAATTCTTAGTATATAATTCTTTAAAGTCATTTACCTATTGCGTGGCATAGTTGTCCTAGCACCCCCAATTCTTAGTATATAATTCTCCCCGGGGATTATTATTAGTCGTTATTTAGTTGTCCTAGCACCCCCAATTCTTAGTATATAATTCTGAATAACCCTTGATTGAGCTGAACAATTGGTTGTCCTAGCACCCCCAATTCTTAGTATATAATTCGCTTAATATTAAGCGGTCTTGTGTTTTGTGGTTGTCCTAGCACCCCCAATTCTTAGTATATAATTCTGCGCGAATACTCGCACCTTCAAAACCGCTGTTGTCCTAGCACCCCCAATTCTTAGTATATAATTCATAGAACATATCGAAGTAAATCTCTTTTATGTTGTCCTAGCACCCCCAATTCTTAGTATATAATTCCATACTGAGATGCCGCCTTGCTGTAATAATGTTGTCCTAGCACCCCCAATTCTTAGTATATAATTCACTAAAGACTTTCGCCCCTCTTAAAGAATTGTTGTCCTAGCACCCCCAATTCTTAGTATATAATTCAACGGGAAAATCATCAACAAAGACAACGCCGTTGTCCTAGCACCCCCAATTCTTAGTATATAATTCTGTAACTATTGATATAGTGTGGTGTTTCTAGTTGTCCTAGCACCCCCAATTCTTAGTATATAATTCAGATAGCATATAAGGGGCTGAATTTTCTTTGTTTTTCTCCTGTTTCGGCAGGAGAAAAACGGTTAAAACAGGTGTAATTGTTGCTTGCTATCAACTTTTTTTTTCGTAATTCCATAGAATCGTTCCATATTAGAAAACTGTTTGTCAGTAATGGTTAGTATGTCCACTTTTCCGCCAAGCGGAATATGCGGTTTCATTTGGCGTGAAATAGAATCAGACTTTTCAACCGAACTACAATATTTGTAATATACCGAAAATTGTGCCATTTTAAAACCATAATTCAACAAATTATTACGAAAAGCCGTAGCAGCATCTCGCTCTTTTTTGGTCATGACAGGTAGATCAAACATAACATATAGCCACATAATTCGGTAAGGACTAAGCATCCGTGTTATCAATAATTAAACTTTCAAACTCCAATAATGTCGGCATAGAGGGCGTTATTAATTGCACATTGTCCATTGACATATAGTGCGTAATATTGCGACAAAATTTAACAGTAGCAAACGATAACGGTGAACTTTCGCTATTAAATACTACTGGTAGCTGGGTTATAACGGATAAAAGCGGTTTGGTTTTGGGTGATAAATCTTCGTGCAATTTTTGTTGCTGTCGCCAAACCAAGCAATCTGCCATTGGTCTAAACGGTTCTATTAAATCATCTACAAGGTTTAAAGGGTTGCTAGGGTTTTTATGGTGCAGGCTAAAGCTAGGGTGCAACCCTGCACTAACAACAGCACGGGCTATGCAGGCACGAATAATGGCATAACAATAATTTAATGCGGCATTAATGCCTTTGGCTTCTTTGTCGCGGCGAAATTCATTGCCAAATAAGCGTCGCCAGTATAATCTAGCGGCTTGTGCTTCGCAATTTTCAGGGTCGCCCGACCGTGTTTTATTGGCTAAAGCATATAGGGCGGTGGCATCTTTGCCAGCGTAGGTCAGTACCATTGCTTGGTTGCGGATTTTAGCCTGTACTAAGGTTTGCCATGCACGTTTGCGCTTGGGTTCTGATAAAGCAACTTGCGCTTGCATAACTTCGAATTGACGGTTTTTACCTTGCACCGGTAACACAAAAGAGGATGGTAAATAATTACGCCCACAGATAACAATAGGGATATTATCTTGGCATAATTCGTCAATCAAAACAGTAGAAAGCGAACAACCCGGGGTAGATATAATTAATGCCAAAACGTCATCGCTAGGGATTCTGGCAATAACATTGTCTTTTTCATTAATCTGAATAAAACCTCTAAATTTATTTAACCAGAGTCCTGTTTGTGTGATTTCAACAATTTGATCGGGCATGCCGTTTTATTGGTCGTAACGGACGCGACCTGTTGGGCTAACATGCACTTTTTTTGCATTGAGTGTTTGCAATGTAGAGGCACTACATCGCAGACATCTCTTAGATTTAACTAAATCTTTGGCACGGTTGGCAACATTGGCAATTTGTGGTTCGCAAATAAAAATATCCCCCTCAGACATTTTATGAACACGCATTAGGCGTTTACTTCCATTTATTTCAATTTCAAGCATATCGTTAATACACAACCTCATAATTAGTTTGGCGGTGGGGTGGGGGCGATGGCTAACACCGGCTTGAAATGTTTGTTTGGCAGCCTCAAACATCGGAATGACTACCTCTTTCCATTTAATCGTATTATTGATGGGGTGCTTGGTTTCATAAATTTCGGTAGCCCAATTGTTCTGAAGTTCAACACCTTTATAAATGGCATTGTTTTTATCACGAATGGGCTGAATAGTTTTAGTCACTTCTACGCGTAAATGGCGTATGCCTTTTTCTTTGGCTAATGCTTGCACTGCATCATTCCCTTTTTTGCCTATTGCGGTGGCGGTTGTAAAGGCGTTTAAAAATTCTTCTCGCAAATGGGGGTTTCTAATTTCTTGTACATGTTTTTCTGTTTCAAAACTGTTGATGCTTTTTCGTATAACAACTTTTGTTTTTATGGGGGTATCGTCATGCGTTGCCCGTAATTCTTTGTCGATTATACCGTAGGCGGATTCTTTGTGTAATTGTCCTTGTTTTTTTCGCCGTGGTTTGTGCGAAACAATAATATTGTCAACGGCAGTATCAACATCCTGACGAAATTCAGACCAGGGGTCAATTGCACTTTTGCCATTGGCGTCTTTAACAAAAAGCGTGTGCGCTTCTATGTCTTGTGCACGGTTGGCTGCTGTCGCTATTTTTTGTAAGGTGCTTTTATTGGTGGTGGCTATTACCATAGCGTCTATTGCGTGGTGGCGATGGTCGTTGCGGTTTTTTTGATACCCTGTTTCCCCCTCTAACTGTGCGGGTAACAGGCTGTCTAAGCCCCAATGCCTGCGTAATAAAGCGGTTAAATGCCCTGTTACAACATCAATGCGGTCAATATGGCAAATACATTCTAAATATTCTTTTGCCACTTTAGAGATATATCGGTTGTCGTTGAGGTGACGGGCTAAAAAATCATCTCCATAGTCTTCTTGCCATTTTTTTAATGCGTCTTTTTCAAACCGCCATAGTTTATTGTTAAATTTGTTTTCTTCCCACTTCTTTTTTTTGCGGTTGTAAGTTTTTTTTGTACATTTAATATCTTTGGCTCTGTCGTAAATTCCGCTCCAGTCATCTTGCTCGCCAAAAGCACCCCACGGGGTTTGGTTGCCTTTTTTGCGGTTGGCTGCCAGTGTGCATACTACTTTATTGGCGGTGCTGTCATCTAGCGAAAAACTAAACGGAATGATATGGTCAACTTCGTAATCATTGCTAAATAACTCGGCAACGCCAATGTGTTCTCCCGTATAAATACATACTTCTTGTTGTTCCTGCCACAGTTGTAAACGTAGGCGATTGTCTTTATTAGGGGTTATGCCTAATTCTTCTAATCTGCCATTTAATGCGTGGTTTTTAGTTTGGTTTTCGGCTTGTACTTTATCAAATTGAGAACGGTATTCTTTGCCTTCAGGTAAATCTCTACCCAATTCAATGGCTATAGAATGCGGGTGCTTATAGCGACAAATCAACTCATTAACTACTTTTTGCATTTGATTAAGCGCAATATGGACGGTCGGGTTGGTAATGCCACCATAATACTTTAAATCATTGTCTTTGTCTTTTTCATCGCCAGTGCCGGGGATAATGTGTCGCCCATCGCGAAAAGCCTCACCGTAGTAAGGCAATTGGGGTAGTGGGTTAAAATCTCCCTCACTATTTTTTGGACGACGCATAGGGTCAATAAATTCTGGTACTTCAGCCGCTACACAGGCTGCTGCTTTGTCTTGTGTGGGCAATATTATTTCGCCTTCGGCATCGCTAATACCATCACGCAGTTTTTCCAAAAGGTATAGTGCGGCTTTTTGTGAGATACTACTTGTGCCATCTGCCAATGGGGCAACAATACAGCTTTTGGCTTTTTCTTCGCTTAAATTAAATCGTTCTTGCAGTTCTTTTACAACATCCTCATCGCTGGCATCGCTTAATATAGTGGCAATAAAATCATCTTGTTGTTCTAATGACCAATCATGCCATTGTTGCCCGATATATTTATCGTGTTGCATAATGTGTGAAGTTATATTACTGTCAAAACCTTTGCGTTTTTCGCCTTCAAAATTAAATTCAAAATTGCCTTCGGTGATTTTTTGTTCTTTAATGATTTTTTTTATCGCCGTAAAACTAACTTCTGCATTATTGGGCGTTGGGTTTTTTTTATTGCTGGGGTTTTCTAATAGGTTAATAATGGCATTACGGGCATCGGGGTAATCTCGCAATTTGTAATTTTCTCCATGTGTATCCCGCCATTCCAAATTATTTACTTCTTGGTAAAGGCGATAACGCTGAAAGCACGGCATCGCCCGATAGCTGCGGTTTTCTTTTGGCATATAAGTGCATCTACCAACTGTTTGGGGTCGCAACGGGAGTTGCTTAAAAATGATGCCTTTAAATTTTTGTTTTAATGCGTTGGTTAATAACGTGGGATAAAACGAGGCTTGTTTGTCCCAAATTTTATGAAATTCGTCAAGGTATAAATCACGGTTGGGATATACATCGTAAAGGTCGCCTTTGTCGCCATAGCCGGGGCGCGCACGCGTGGGTTTGCCTGCTGTTTGTCTTTCCCATAAAAATTGACCATAACTACGCTGTGGGTTACTGGCAAGTTTGTCTAAACCGCTTTTTTGCGCATTGTCGCTGTCGTTGTCGCCATCTATTAACTGCATTTCGCATAATAAACGCTGTATTGAGCGTGATACTTTGCCGCTGGTGGTTTCTTCGCTTTTGTCTTTTCGGTTGCTTTTAAAGCCACGCCGTTGGTTTATGTGAAATAAGGCTCTGCCTAATTGGTAAGGTTCTAATTTTTCACTCAATGCCAGTGCGCGTAATCTCAAGGGGTTTTCTTTTTGTAATTTTAGGCGGCTTTCTTCTTGTTGAGGGAATAAACCAGCTTGCGTTAACTGCTCTATTAAGAATTTTTGACGTTGTAAAAAACGGTCTCGGAGACGGCGAGCACCGCGGGAATCACGCCGTTCAGCGGCTAAAGTCGATTTTGTTTTATCTACTCGACCGTCATTAAATATGCGTACACCTGAATCTATAATTTGACATACCTTGCCGTTATCGTCTTCTTCTAAAATACCCCAACCGATGGAGTTAGTGCCAAGATCCAAACCTAATCTGTATTTCATGCTATTGCCTTTCTTTTTTAAATTAAACTCAATAATATAATAACATAAAAGAAAGAATCGAATCGTAAATAATGTTACAATGGGTGCAACTAAGAATTGGGGTTCATTTTTTTGTTAGGATTAACAAGAGGAATTCTCATTATCCTAAGCCTGCCTTCGGGCGGGCTTTTTGCTTTAAAGCAAAAAGCCTACAGCGAATCCCCTACATAAAACCACATGCTTTGTATAGCCATCAACTGAAATAATGGCAATGATTTTATTTTTTTGATAGATAACCCGCCAAACCGATTAATGGAAAACATAGTATCATGTATAGCCCAGCTAATAATAACCATGTTTCAAATATATGTTGGGTGGATACCGCTGTTTCCTGACCGCTAAAGCTGAGTTCTTGAATAGAAATAATCGATAGAAGAGAAGAATTTTTTAATAATAGAATTAATTGCCCCACCAAAGGCACTGCAATTTTACGAATGACTTGCGGAATAATAATAAATATAAATATTTGCCATTTGGGCAAGCCAAGACTTTCGCCACCGTCCCACTGGCTTTGGGGTATGGATAATATACCGCCTCGTATGACTTCTGCCATAAATGTTGCTTCAAATAATGCCAAGCACAATATGCCTTTTAATAGGTTGTCTATGCTTTTTGAATCACCTAATAAAAATTCAAAAAGCACATTGTCAGATAGTATGGATAATATCCATTCCCAAGCGGCTGTATCGCTTACTTGTGAGCTGATAAAAAAGAAAAATATAAATATAAAAACGATTGGCGGTAAATGACGTAAGCCTTCAACATAGATGGTCGCAAACCACCGTAGTATCGATAGTTTAGACAAAGCCATCAATGCCACCATAAAACCAATGATTAATGAAAATATCCCTGCCCAAAAAAGCAAACGCAAGCTAATCATAAAACCTTGCCACAGCAGCCCTGCCCGCCACCCTTTTTCAGTTTCATTAAATATATAAGAAAGCGGGACTTCCCAGCCCCAGTTATAGTGTAGTGTTTGTTCGGCTCTCCACACGATAAGCCACAAGGCAAATAACACACCACCGACAATGGCAAAATCTACCCAATTCCAGCGGTTGGCTCGAGCTATGTTCATTGGGAATCAACCCTTTTTAATAAACGATATTCCCATTTTTTAATCAACCATGCCAACGGAAAACAGATGATTAAATATAAGCCACCAACAATAAACCATATTTCTAATACCAAAAATGTTTCTGATATTAAATTGCGCGCTACGTCGGTTAAATCGTTAATGGCAACAATGGTTATAATGGATGAATGTTTGATTAAACCAACAAAGGTGTTTGCCAATGCCGGCAGTATAAGCGGTAGTGCCCGTGGCACAATGACAAAACGCCATGTTTGTAGCTTGGTAAGCCCCAATGCTTTGGCAGCGTCAATGTAGTTTTGCGATACATTGATAACGGATGATCGAAATATTTCGGCAATAAACGCTGCTTCAAATAAAGCCAGTGCCAATACTCCCGATTGAAAACGCTCTAAACCGATGACGTTGCCTAACATAAAATAAAGTAAGTATAGTTGTACCAATAGTGGTGTACTGCGCATAAAGTTAACATACATCAACGATATAAAACGTAGCGAGTGTTTTAATGATAGACGCATTACAGTTAGCACAATGGCAATAATGGTTGAAATTACAATGGCATAAAATGAAATTTCAAGCGTGGTTAATAGCCCATTAAACAAAGGACCTAATACCCATTCACCATCGGATTTTTTGATAAAATGACGAGATGCCCTAGCCCATCGCCAGCGATAGTCAAAATTTTCTATGCCATGCCACACTAGCCAAATAAATAATCCCCCCAAAGCCAGCGATACCAAAAAGTATTTTTCGGTAATGGCTCGTTGAAGACGTTGAGATACGCTTAATTTTTTCTTGATTCTAGGCATTGTTATAAAAATTATTTACTAATTTTTGAACAAGAAGCGTGAGCAATATTTTTGAACATTTTTTAAAGTCTGTATTATGTCATGTATTATAGACGCTTGATTATCATATATAGGTATAATTACCCTACGCTAGAAAAAGGCTGCTTTTTAGTGTCTTTTACAAAAAATAATAAGCAACTGATAGGGAGTTAATATGTATAAAATAATTAGTCATTTTAAATTTGGGAAAGCAGTGGTAATGGGCTTTTTGATGCTGTCGATGGTAACACCTACAGCCATGGCACATGATGAATCCAGCGTCATTGACAAGATTTTAGACGATGGTGTTCTTCGAGTTGGTCTCAGTAGTTTTGTGCCTTGGGCAATGCGGTCTAATGATGGCGAATTAATCGGTTTTGAAGTCGATGTTGCTAAAAAATTAGCCGCCGATTTGGATGTTGAACTTGAGCTGGTGCCAACTGCATGGGATGGTATTATTCCATCATTAATTGCCAAAAAGTTTGATGTTATTATCAGCGGTATGTATATTACTGCTGCCCGCAACGCTCAAATTAATTTCACAATTCCTTACGATAAAAATGGTCTCGATTTGGTCGCCAATAAATCACTTATTGATGCGGGTTACAACACGATTGAAGCGTTTAATAAAGAGGATATTGTTTTTGCCTTGCGGCGTGGTTCTTTCCCAGTGACTTATACAAAAGAAACATTGCCATTGGCACAAGTGGTTCAATTCGATGATGATGCATCTGCAAGGCAAGAAGTGCTTAATGGCAATGCTCACGCATGGATTACGGCAGCACCACAACCCGCCTTTTCTGCTATTGATTACCCCGAACAACTACACCAGCCCATCAAAGAACTGCTGACATTTAACCAGCAAGGTATGGCTGTACGCAAGGGTGATTTTGATACTTTAAATTTTTTAAATAATTGGATTCGCCTGCAACATGAAAATAATTTTTTAGTGGAACGTCATAATTACTGGTTTGGTAGTAGAGACTGGCAGCATCTGGTAACAAAGTAGTGAGCAATGAGCACGATAGAAGCAGACGCTAATGTCGTCACATTAGATTCTCCCATATCACGCATTACCGATGTATTGGCTGATCTTGATGATGACGAAATCACAGCCGAAGCCATTGAGAGTAACCACAAAATCATTCAATCGTCTTTGGTGCTTTTACACGAAGCCGATGTTGCAGATCTTTTAGAAAGTCTTTCAAAGTCAAAACGTCAGATTATTTGGCCACTTATCGATATTTCGGTTATTGGACAAGTTTTATTAGAGGTTGGAAATAACCTTTGTGAAGATTTAATCGAACTAACCCCAACCGATACGATGGTTACCATGCTTAAAACCATGGATCCAGACCATGTGGCATCGCTGATGCGTGAATTGCCCAAAAGCGATGCGGCTCGCTTTATTCGGCTTGCCAATTTAAGCAGTAATAGCGAGATTCGTGCCAGTTTGTCGTTTAAAGATAATACGGTCGGCTCTTTGATGGATTTTCAGCCGGTTATAGCGAGCGAACTCGAATCAGTAGGCAAAATTGTAGAACGGTTACAAAAAAACCATACATTGCCATCACAGTGCGATAAATTATTTATTGTCGATGATTGGGAGCGACTTGCGGGAATCCTACCGCTTAAGCGTTTGTTATTGAATGAATCAAATGTCATTGCCAAAGACATCATGATAACCGAAAATATTCATACTTTTACCACAGATGTTAATATCGATATCGCCGTTGGTGCTTTTGAACGTTACGATTTAATCAGTGCACCTGTCATTGACGAAAAACACAAAGTTATCGGCAGAATCATTATTAGTGAGGTTTTTGACCATGTTCACGAAGAGCAAAATGCAGATTTGCTGACCAGTGCTGGTATTACTGATAAAGAAGATTTATTTGCCTCCGTTGGTGAGCGTTTTAGAAATCGATGGTGGTGGCTTTTTATCAACCTCATCGCCGCTATTTTAATCTCTCGTATTATTGGTTTATTTGAAGCCAGCATAGAACAATTAGTCGCCCTCGCCGTATTAATGCCAATTGTTGCAGGGATGTGTGGCAATATTGGCAACCAAACCGCTACTTTAATCATTCGTGCCCTCGCCTTACAACAAATAAAACCAAATAATTGGGTCGATATAATCAAAAACGAAGCCAAATTAAGTATTGTTAATGGGCTACTATGGGGCGGGTTGGTCGGTATATTTGCTTATTTTCTCTATCAGCGATTGGATTTATCCATTGTCTTGCTAGCAGCAATGACATTGTGCGCATTGTGCGGTGCTATTGCTGGTTTTTTCGTTCCCATCACCATGCAACGGCTTGGGCGAGACCCTGCATTGGGTACAACAGTCGTTATTTCTGTGGTAACGGATTCATTGGGATTTTTATTTTTCTTGGGCATGGCAACACTATTTTTACTGTAATCAAAATATGACTAAACTCACACATTTAGACGATAAAGGGCAAGCTCACATGGTTGACATTAGCCCCAAACAAGCCAATCAACGCATGGCACGGGCGGCGGGTAGTATTCAACTATCAGCTGAGGCATGGCATGGTTTAATGAATGACGAAAACCCCAAAGGCGATGTCTGGGCAACCGCTCGTATAGCCGGCATAATGGCGAGTAAAAAAACAGCGGATTGGATTCCCCTGTGTCATCCCTTGCCTATCGATGCTGTTTCGGTTGCGTTTAACACAGATGATGCCACACACCAAGTTCATTGCACGGCTACCGTTACCACAACTGCCAAAACAGGGGTCGAAATGGAAGCATTGGTGGCTGTACAAGCGGCACTTATTACTCTTTATGACATGCTAAAGGCAATTGATAAAGGCATGATTATTAACAATGTTCGCTTGCTTGAAAAAACAGGCGGTAAAAGCAAAGATTACAAAGCCAATGAGTAAAACCTATGAAAAAGCCGGTGTTAGCATAGCCGCTGGTGAAGACACCGTAAAAAAAATAACCCCAGCTGCCAAAAAAACGCATCACCATTTAACCAGACAAAACTGTACCATGTTGGGTGGTATTGGCGGCTTTGCTTCTACTATCGAAATCCCCTCTTCTTTTAAAGAACCTGTATTGGTATCGGCGACTGATGGCGTTGGTAGCAAATTAGAATTGGCACGTGAGCATAATGCTTTACAAAACATAGGGCAAGATTTGGTTGCGATGTGTGTTAACGATTTACTTTGTGCTGGTGCACAACCACTTTATTTTTTGGACTATTACGCCTGCGGACATTTACATGCCGAAACAGCAGCCACCATTATTAACGGTATATCGGCAGCCTGTGATCAAGCAGGCTGTGCATTGGTGGGGGGAGAAACAGCAGAAATGCCGGGTATTTATCAAAATAATCAATTTGATTTGGCTGGTTTTACAGTCGGTATATGTGAAAAATCGCAATTACTCCCACAAGCGGTTGCCGCTGGTGACTCACTCATTGCGCTTGCTTCTTCGGGCGTACATAGCAATGGTTTTTCGTTGGTTCGCTACTTACTAGAAAAAAACCCGACGCTAGCCAAAACCAAAGTTAATGACGTGCCAATGATAGATGCACTATTAGAACCAACGCGTTTGTACTGTAACATTATCCAAAAAGTACGGCAGCAGTTTAATATCCATGGTTTAGCGCATATTACCGGTGGCGGATTACGCGATAACATTAGCCGTATTATCCCCCTTTCGTTAAATGTTGATTTAAAACCCATAAAACTACCGCCGCTTTTTCAGGTGCTACAAAATGCAGGTAACATTAGCGACACTGAAATACAAAGCGTTTTTAATTGTGGTATTGGTATGGTCATTGTTATCAATGCCGATGACACACAAAATTTATTGCAATTTTTAAACGATAATAACGAAACCGCTTGGCAAATTGGCACATTGACTAATGGTAAATGACTGATTTGGCAACCACTGGTATTACAAACGGATTGGTCGTTTTTATATCAGGTACTGGCAGCAATTTAAAAGCCTTACTAAAATCCCCCATTGCTGGCAATGTGCAAGCCGTATTGTCTGATAACCCAAATGCAGATGGGCTAAAAATTGCCAAAGCACACAATAAAACCACCTATGTTTTTGAACCACAGCAATACACCAATAAACATGAATGGGAACGGGCGATGAGTCACACTCTAAACCGCTATAATCCTAAAATTATTGCTTTGGCGGGTTTTATGAGAGTATTGAGCGAACAATTTATTATTGAACAATCGCATAAAATAGTCAATATTCACCCTTCTTTATTGCCTCAATTCGCTGGCTTAAACACTCATCAACGGGCGATAGATGGCAACGCAAAAAAACATGGCTGTACGATTCATTGGTTAACTGCCGATGTTGATGGCGGTCCGATTATTGCACAATCATCGCTTGATGTTTTAGCCGACGACACGGCAGATACGCTTAAACAACGAGTACAAGCGTTAGAATATCAGCTCTATGCTAAAACCCTACAAGATTTACTTCAATGATTCGCTTATTTTCTAATTTAATACTACTGCTGGCTTTTTGTCATACCGCATTGGCAGTAGAGAGTACCGTTATTATTAAAGGCACATTTTCTTACAATGGCTTACATGCCGCTGATGTAACCGAAAAATTAATCCTATCAAGCGATAAACAACACTACACCATTGATAGACAAACCAAAGCGGTTGGATTGGCAAAACTCTTGTATGGTGATGTTATTAGCCATAGCACAGGGCTACTACACCCCGAACATGGCTTAATGACAACGCTTTATTTTCAAAAAAGGAATGGCAAAGAGCAACAAGCCACTTATGATATAAAGACCAAGCAATTGGCATTGTCAAAAGGTGATTCCCAAAAAACTGCCACCGTCAAAGGGTTTTTATACGATTATCTGACTTCTGCTTTTCAATCTTATGTATTACAAAAACCAATTAGTGGCGAAATAGAAGTAACCAATGGCTGGCGTTACAAAGCGTATGATTTTACCGTTGGTGCAGAAGAAACAATAGAAACCGAAATGGGAGCGATTAAAGCCATCCCCATTAGCCGCAAAAGCAAACGCGGCAAAAGAACCATTTGGGTTGCCCCTAGCCTAAAATATCTGGTTGTCCGTAGTTATATCGACGACAAAGGGCATATATTTGAAACCTTCATTCAATCAATTGAAATAACGAAATAGTTCTTTTGTATTGACAACAATAGTACGGTTTACAGTGCTAGAAATTGCAGTGCAATTTCTAGCAATTTAATATAAATTAATCTGATGCTTTTTGACAATAACGCGATAGCCGTTGACGGCGAAAATCAATCGCAATATAGGGGTAGATCAACTTCATCGGCGGTCCATCTGTACGACCGGTTAAAGCGACTCTTAATGGCATAAAGAGTGATTTCCCTGACAAGCCTGTTTTGTCTTGTATTTGGTGGCAAAATCGCTTCCAATTGTCTGCCTCAATATTGGTATAAGCCACATTAAACAATGTGCTATCAGCGTTATCAATGACTGCTTGTGCGTTTTCGTCAATCGGTGGTATGGCTTGTTCAAAAATAGCAGATAACATCTTAGCATCTGACGGAAACAGCACATTGTTTTTAAACAATTCAACACACACTGACACGGCTAAGTCATTGGGTAGATTGTTTTTGCCTACCCAATTAATAAAATCAGAATCGGTTAAAGTCAATACCGCTTCTTTTTGTCTTTGTAATAACTGCGTGCTATCGTATTTTGCAGCAGATTTACCCAAACCTTCAATGTTAAAATTTTTTATCAGCTGTTTTATTGTTGCCCATTCATCACCACCTTCTTGGCTGTAATGATGTCCTACCCGACTCAAATAGTTATGAATAGCCAATGGCAAATAGCCCTGCTTTTTTAAATCACGTACGGCGCTTAGCCCTTCTCTTTTTGAAAGCGGTTTGTTATTACTACCCGTAATTAATGGAAGATGCCCGTATTGCGGCAATGGCATGTCCAATGCTTTTAAAATTAATAGCTGACGCGCAGTGTTAGACAGATGGTCGTCTCCTCTAAATACGTGTGTTACACCATGTAAGCCATCATCGACAGCATTGGCATAGATAAACGAAAAACAACCATTGCTACGGCGAATGATAAAGTCGCCAAAGTCGGTCATATTAAAACTTAAAAAGCCATGAACACCATCGGTAAATTCGCTAATGGTCTTGGCAGGCACATTAAAACGCCATACATGCTCATCATTGCTTGCCAGCCTCTGTTGTCTTTCGATTTCGGATAGCTTTTTACACACACCATTGTAGCGTGGAGCTTGTCCTTTTTTAAGTTGTGATTCACGTTCTGCTTTTAAATTATCTTCGGTACAAAAACACGGGTAAATATTGCCGTTTTGTTTTAACTGCTCAAAGCAATTTTGGTGCGCTTCGGATTGGCTCGACTGCAAGTAAGGCGTGCTATTATCGCTTCCTTGCCACTCTATGCCAAGCCATGCCAAATCGTCAATAATACCATCAATATAATCTGATTTGTTTCTGGAAGCATCGGTGTCTTCAATGCGTAATTGCATGATTCCCCCTTGTTGTTTGGCAATGAACCAGTTAAACAAAGCGGTACGTATGTTACCTAAATGTAAATAGCCGGTTGGGCTTGGTGCAAAACGAGTAATCATAAGAAATTATTCAAGTTTGTTATTTGTGGTAAAATCCGCATTGAGGGCAATATAAGAGTAAATTTTTGTGTTCAAACATTTTAATAATCGTCATTATATAGTGTTACTGACTGTTATATTTTTGTGTTTGATTTTAAAATAGGAGGAAAGATGTATTTTAAAAATCTGTTATTTATAGGTTTATCTGTCGTAATAGGGACATTTAATATCGCTATTGCAGCAGAAGTCGAAATGAATACCAACAAAGGTCTTCTCGTTATTAAAGTAGACGAAGCCAATGCACCAGAAACAGCAAAAAACTTTTTACAATATGTCAAAGACGGTTTTTATGACGGTTTAATATTCCATCGCGTTATTCCTGGATTTGTTATTCAAGGTGGCGGTTTTGATAAAAAAATGAACCAAAAAGAAACACGTCCGCCGATTCAAAACGAGGCAACTTTCCTTTTAAAAAACGTGGCTTATTCGTTATCGATGGCACGCACATCTGATCCACATTCTGCCACCTCACAGTTTTTTATTAACCTATCAGACAATACCAATTTAGATTTTTCGGCCAGTAGTGCCGGCTACGCTGTCTTTGGATACATTATTGAAGGCAAAGATATTATAAAAGATATTGTAACTATTAAAACCATTACCTACAAAGGACACCAAAATGTCCCTGCTCAACGAATCATTATCGAAAAAGCAACCATTAGATAACCCCACTATTAAATTATAAGTAAGGAAGGAAATTTATATGTCAATCGTTTGTATTAAAACCAATCATGGAACAATGAAAGCTGAGCTTTTTGATGACCAAGCACCCATAACTGTAGAAAACTTCTTAAAGTACACAAAAAGCGGTTTTTATAACAGCACCTTATTTCATCGAGTTATTAAAGGATTTATGATTCAAGGCGGCGGTATTGAACCCGGAATGTATCTTAAAGCCTCTGACTCTCCCATTAAAAACGAAGCCAGTAACCGTATAAAGAATGAAAAATTCACCCTAGCAATGGCACGCACGCCCGATCCCCATTCAGCAACTGCACAGTTTTTTATTAATGTGTCTGATAATAATTTCTTAGATTTTACAGCCCCCGTTGAAGATGGATTTGGTTATTGCGTATTTGGTCAACTAATCGATGGCATTGATATAGCCACACGCATTAGTGAGTTACCCACCGAATCACGTTCGGGTTATCAAGATGTACCAGAACAAGATGTTATTATTGAGTGTATCGAAGAACTCGTTGACAATACCAATTGTGATGATACAGTCGATGAAAACACAGCACCAAGTGCTGACGATTCTGTATAAGACTTTTACCCATTTTATCTGAATAGTCTGAATTTTAGGCTTTGACGATTAGGGTGTCCAACACAATTATAGTAATTGCTGATGTTCATTTGTCATTAACATCTCCCAAACGCAATCAGTTATTCTTTGAGTTTTTAAAACAACTAGAACGCCCCAAAGCACTTTTTATTTTGGGTGATTTATTTGATGTATGGGTGGGTGATGATGACAATAATTCCACAATTGACGAATGTCGCCAAGCCTTACGTAATTTATCTGACAGTGGTATCCCACTTTTTATTCAACGAGGGAATCGAGATTTTATGCTTGGCATAAAATGGTTTAAACAAACTACTTCTACCGTTTTGCCAGATTGGTATGTGCTAAAACACAATGGACAACAATTATTAATGACACACGGCGATTTACTGGTCGATAATAAAAAATACCTGCGCACTCGAAGCATTATAACCAACCCCATCATCAAACTGATATTGCAGCAAACACCACTAAAATTAAGGCGAAAATTGGCAGAACGCTTACGCGATAAGAGCGATGGTAATTTTATAATATCAAACCCAGATTCTCAAAAAATAGCAGACAAACTAGCGTATTATCAATGTAATATTTTGCTATATGGACATTTTCATCAAGCACAAATGACCCCCTTTTCATCAGACAATTCACAATTACATTGCTGCTTGCCACATTGGCAAGATACAGTAGGTGGTTATGCCACTATCAAAGACGGTAAACTAGATTTACACACTTATCCGTGAATACACTCGAATTAAACAACGTTTCGTTTTCTCGTGAATGGGGGACTGTGTTAAATGCAATGTCGTTTACGGCTCAGTCTCATAGCTTGGTTAAAATTGTGGGCAACAATGGATCAGGCAAAACAACTTTGCTTAAACTTTTATGCCTGTTATTGCCATTAGAGCAAGGAGTGATTCGCTGGAATAAACAAGCCATTGATGAAGACAGAGAAAACTACCTCGAAACATTAATTTATATTGCACATCAAAATGCCATATCTGAGTCTCTCACACCTATAGAAAACCTAAAAAATCGTGCTTATTTAAGGCAACGTTTGCCCAAACAAAAATACGAAGATACACTAACAGAATGCGGACTAAAAAATCAACTACATACCCCGTGTCAAGAATTATCGGCAGGACAAAAGCGGCGGGTAGCGTTGGCATCTCTGCGTGTTTTTAATGCCGATATTTGGCTGCTGGATGAACCATTTGCCGCATTGGACAAGGAAGGCAAAGAATTATTGTGCCATTGGTTCAAAGACCATCTAGAATCTGGCGGTATAATTATTACTAGTATGCACAACGAATCTGATTTGCCCATGTCCGCCACTCATTTTGTTCAATGCAGTGCAAAACAGCCGCAAAATCCACAATGAACACTTTAGCCTCATTTTTTTATTTACTACTCAAGCGTGAAATTCTCATTGGCTTTAGGCAACCCATATTATGGATGTTACCAATTTCGTTCTTTATTTTGGTCATACTTATTTTTTCGGTGGTGATCAATGTATCTAATAATACGCTTTCGCAGGTCGCACCCGGGGTGTTGTGGGCAAGCACTGTATTGGCTGCCCTACTCGCTCATGATAATTTATTTCGTAGCGATGTCGAAAATGGCTATATGGAACAACTTTTGTTAAGCCCCAAGCCATTAACTATAGTGGTATTGGCTAAGATAACCGCACATTGGCTACAAACGGGTATACCATTATTACTGATTGCACCACTGGCTTCGTTTCTGCTGTTTTTGCCCGATAAAAGTCTTGTTGCCTTATTATTTACGCTACCGCTAACCACTATTATTATCAGTATTCTCACCTCATTTGGTGCCGCACTAACGGTTGGAAAAAGCAATAGCCTACTCACATTAATTTTAATACTGCCGCTTTCTATCCCTACGCTTATATTTTCGACTGCCATTATCACGGGCCATAACGACAATCTGCAAGTTTCTTCTGCGGTGCTTTTGCTTAGCAGTATCGGTGTGTTTTTGCTCACCGTTTTGCCTATGGCAACCGCTTCTGTTTTACGTCTTAGCTACCAGAGCCGATAATGTGGAATTGGTTACATAAACTAGCCTCACCGCCAACGTTTAACCGTTTTGCCAATGCGGTGCTGCCGTGGCTTATTGCCAGCTGGTTAATCACCTTTACCATTGGATTGTATTGGTCATTGTGGATTGCTCCACCCGATTACCAACAAGGCGAAGGGTATCGTATTATTTTTGTACATGTGCCGGCGGCATGGATGTCTCTTTTTGTTTATACATCAATGACCATTGTTGGCGTTATTGGCTTAATATGGAATTTTAAATTAAGCAGTGTTTATATTCGATGCGCCGCCCCACTTGGTGTTTTATTTACCTTTTTAACACTGGTAACCGGTAGTATTTGGGGCAAACCAATGTGGGGAACATGGTGGGAGTGGGATGCACGACTAACATCCGAACTCATTTTATTGTTTATTTATATCGGATTTATCGCCCTACAAAACAGTTTTCAAGATAACCCAACACGCAATCAAGTCAATGCAATTTTGCTCATTATTGGGTTTATTAACATCCCCATTATTCATTATTCGGTCGATTGGTGGACATCCCTACACCAACCTGCTAGTATTTTAAAATTCAGCAAACCATCGATTCATCCCAGCATGTTAAAGCCTTTATTATTAATGATGCTCTCGTTTAAACTCTTTTTTGCAACTATTATTCTTATGGCAATGCAAAGCCAACTCCACAAAAAATTATACAAAAAAAATCATGGATAAACTCATCGCTTTATTTGAATTTGGAAAATACAGCAGCTATATTTTGTCAAGTTATGGCATTATGCTTGTCTTATTTGGCACGGTGTTTATAGTACATTGGCGACGCTGGAGAGCAATTAAAAAAAACAATGACCGCTAAACAAAAAAAACGATTATTGGTAGTGTTTTGTCTTAGCCTTGGCATTACTTTGTCTGCCGTATTGGCAATTACCGCTTTTCAAGACAATCTGCTCTATTTTTTAACGCCCACTCAAATAAAAAGTGGCGAGAATATTCCCGAACAATCGTTTAGATTGGGAGGCATGGTGCAGACTGATTCATTTAAACGACAACAAGGCATACGCGTGCAGTTTCTAGTAACAGACTTCAACGAATCCGTGTCGGTCCAATTTGAAGGTGTATTGCCCGATTTGTTTCGTGAAGGACAAGGCGTTGTTGCCAAAGGCAGTTTAAATAGTAAAGGGATTTTTATTGCCGATGAAATTTTAGCCAAGCACGATGAAAATTACATTCCCCCCGAAGTAAAAGAAGCCCTTGAAAAACAAAACAGTAATGAAATCAAATAAAATAATTATAGTTGCTGTTGTTGCTGTTTCTTTACTGTTAATTATTTCTCTTGCTATTTTTTTTACCAATAAGCAGCATCACATTGAAACAAACGCCCCACTACCTGATTTTCAGTTATCGCATTTTCACGATAAAACGCAAGTATTTACGCCACAAGACATGCAAGGCAAGTATTGGTTGCTTAACACATGGGCATCGTGGTGCCGTGCTTGCACTGCCGAACACCCTGCCCTAAAACGTTTGGCAAGTGAGGGTTACCCCATCATCGGTATTAACCATCAAGACACCCAAAAAGATGCCAAAGCATGGTTAAAACAACATGGCAACCCTTATACTTTAATTATTAGCGATGACGGCGATATTTTTGGCAACGCCATTAAGACATTTGGCATACCCGAAACTTACTTTATCGATAAAGATGGAATCGTACGCTACAAACATATAGGACCTATTTCTATAACCGAACTCAATATGGTTGTACGTCCTTTACTTTTAAAATATCGCACGACTAATTGACCTTGTCAGCGGTAGCGAAGCAGTATAATTAGAGTTATGAATACCGCCGCCGCTGATATGACTGTTGATTTAAAAGGATTGCGTTGCCCCCTGCCTGTATTACGCACTAAAAAAGCACTGATGCAAATGCAATCGGGCAACACACTATCTATTTATAGCACCGACCCGGGGTCGGTTGACGACATACCCGCCTTTATTAGCCAAGCCGGACATTTATTATTAAACATAAAAAACGATGATGAAGGCTATCATTTTCTAATCAAAAAAAAATAATGTCAGCAACTATAATAACCATTGGATTGGTCTCTATATCTGACCGTGCCAGCGCAAATATTTATGAAGACAAAGGCATACCCACATTAAAGCAGTGGCTAACCACCGCTTTAAACTGTGACTGGAAATCCAAAGAACGCCTCATCAATGATGATTTTAATGGGATTCAAAATACATTAATCGACTTGATTAATACCGAACAATGCGGGCTGATACTAACGACCGGCGGCACAGGTCCTGCTGTGCGTGATGTTACGCCCGAAGCAACCCTGTCATTGGGCGGTAAAGAAATGCCCGGCTTTGGCGAACAAATGCGACAAATCAGTTTGCAATATGTTCCCACTGCTATATTGTCGAGACAAACTGCAGTGGTAGTTGATAAAACCCTTATTATCAATTTACCCGGACAACCCAAAGCAATTGCCGAAACATTAGATGGATTATTTGCGGCGATTCCTTATTGTCTTGATTTAATTGGTGCATCTTACATAACCACCGATGAAACCGTTATTAAAACGTTTAGACCAAAACAAAAATAATACAGATGAAAAATCTAACTATTAAAATTATTCTACGGTTATTGATACTCGAACATAAATTTAAACGAATAATTAAAAAATCAACTTTACTAAAAAAATTTGTTCATAAAGATTTATTATCCCTTCAACAAAAACCGCTTAGCCGCGGCTTGGCTATTGGGATTTTTTGTGCGTTATTGCCCATGCCTTTTCAGATGGTGCCCGCTATTATAATGTGTTGGATAGGGTTTGCCAATATTCCAATTGCCATACTTTGTGTGTGGATTTCTAATCCACTCACTTATGCACCTATCTTTTATCTCTGTTATCAAATTGGCGCACTTCTTAATATTGGCAATGCCGATAATACCAACCTATCGTTGAATGATTTTTCTGAAATATTTATCCCATTATTTACCAATATAATTAATGGCGAAATTGATTTATTGATGTCAGGCAATGCAGCCGGTAATTTATTGCTTGATTTTTATATGACAATTCTATATGGTGGACTTTTCAGTGGGATGATACTAGCCGTTGTTTTTTATTATTTAGGTTATCCTCTAAGCCGTTATATCACTAAATATATTAAAAAAAGATATGTACCAAAAAAAATATAGAATTAAATTTTGCGGAATCACCAATAAAAAAGATGCCAAACAAGCAGCCTTATTGGGTGTTGATGCCATCGGTTTTGTGTTTTTTGCGGACTCACCCGTTGTAATTGATACTACCGCCGCCGCTGATATAGTGCGCGAACTACCGCCCTTTATAAGCACTGTTGCACTCTGTGTCAACCATGACAGCACAGAAGTAAACAATATAATAAACACAGTACAACCGCATTACTTACAGTTTCACGGAGACGAAACGCCTGATTTTTGCGACCAGTTTAATAAACCGTATATTAAAGCCATCCGTGTAAAAAACACCCAAGACATCATTGACGCCGAAAAAAACTACCCAAACGCCTGTGCGCTATTGCTCGATACTTATAAAAAAGGAATATACGGCGGTACTGGCACTACTTTTAACTGGGCTATTATCCCTAAAAATATATCTAAACCAATTATAATTGCTGGTGGGTTGAATCCTGATAATGTCAATGAGGCTATTAAACAATGTCAACCGTGGGGCGTAGATGTTTCTAGTAAAATAGCGCAAGAATCAAATAAACGACAAAAAAATTTCGATAAAATGCAGCAATTCATAACAGAAGTAATAAGGTAAAACCATGCAAGATAAAAAATATAATTTTCCCAATGCAGAAGGCTATTATGGTGATTTTGGTGGCATTTTTGTTGCAGAAACGCTTTATAGTGCCATTCAGCAACTAAGCGAATCATACGAATACTTTAGAAATGACGAAGAATTTAAAGCCAACCTCCACGACATTTACAAAAATTACGTAGGACGACCTAGCCCTTTGTATTTTGCCGAACGCCTAACCAAACACTATGGTGGTGCAAAAATATACTTAAAACGTGAAGACTTAAATCACACCGGATCGCACAAAATCAACAACGCCATTGGTCAGGTATTATTGGCTAAAAAACTCAATAAAAACAGAATTATCGCCGAAACTGGTGCTGGGCAACACGGCGTTGCTACTGCCACCATTTGCGCCCGTGAAAATTTAGAATGCGTTGTTTATATGGGCGAAGAAGACATCGCACGTCAAGCCCCCAATGTAGAAAGAATGCAGTTATTGGGTGCGACTGTCCAGCCTGTAGCGAGTGGCACAAAAACATTAAAAGATGCCCTAAACGAAGCATTGCGTGACTGGGTAACCAATGTGGACAACACCTTTTATGTCATTGGCTCAGTCGCCGGTCCGCACCCCTACCCTCTCATCGTAAGAGACTTTAATTCCATTATAGGAACCGAAGCCTTTTTGCAAATGCAAACGCAAGTCGGGAATCAACCCAATGTCATCATTGCCTGTGTTGGTGGCGGCTCTAATGCAATGGGTATATTTCACCGCTTTATTGATGAAACCGACACCGCACTTATAGGCGTCGAAGCCGGTGGACACGGCAACGAAAACGGCGAACACGCCGCACCACTATCGTATGGTTCGCCCGGCGTATTACACGGTTCTTATAGCTTTTTAGTACAAGATGACGACGGACAAATATGCCATACCAGCTCAATATCAGCGGGGCTAGACTACCCTGGAGTTGGACCCGAACACGCTCACCTAAAAACCAGCGGACGTGCACAATACGTATCCATTAACGACACCGAAGCCCTTGATGCTCTTCATGATTTATGCCGCTTAGAAGGCATTATCCCAGCATTGGAATCAGCCCACGCCATTGCCCAAGCCAAAAAAGAGGCTATCATACGTGGTAAAGATGAAACAATATTGGTAAACCTATCAGGACGCGGTGACAAAGACCTACAAACCGTTTTACGACTAAAACAAAAAAACGCATCCTAACACTGCGGTGCCGCTAGAGAGATTTGAACTCCCGACCAACTGATTACAAATCAGCTGCTCTACCGGGCTGAGCTATAGCGGCAGTACCCTAGAAAGCCCGTATTATAACAAGTTGGAGACTATTGCAAGCATAGTTATGCAACTGATTTTTTACTCACCATCACATGAGTCTACAATTTAAATAATGCTAATCGTAACTGCCGTATAATGACAATACGATGTATTATCTTATTCTTGCTATTATTTTTGAGGTGATTGGTACCAGTTGCTTGAAAGCAACAGAGGAGTTTACTAAGTTAGTGCCTACTGTAGCTGTTGTTTTTGCGTATGCAGTGGCTATTTATTTTCTAACATTGTCTTTAAAGCACATGCCCATAGGCATCGCTTATGCGATTTGGTCGGGTATGGGAATAGTGCTGATTGTTGGCGTGGCTGCCATTGTCTATAAACAAATACCCGATTTAGCGGCTATTATTGGGATGTTGATGATTATCGGAGGAGTCGTTATTATTCATCTATGGTCAAAAACTGCCCATTAATCGTTTTTTATGTAGGCGTAGGCGTAGAGGCTAAGCTTTACGGTATGATGTTGTCCATATAAACAGTAATACGGCTGCCAGCGATGGCGTTGTTAACCAAGCCTTCAATATCACCACTACTGGCTTTGGCGTTGCCTGTTTTAGATAAACGCGCAATGATTTTATATTCCGCAAAGTCGCTCATTTTTATACTTGGTACCATCGCCAAATCATCATTTAATACAACGGTAATGGGAAAGCCATCGGCATTGCCATTAAACGTTTGACGGCTTACCGCCAATGGTATTGCGGGTGCATTGGTATCAATGGCTTTGGCAAATACAAATAGAACGCCATTGGTCGCTGTATGGCTTTTTTTATCAGATTTGACAATGACTACAACATCGCTTTTGCTGTTGTTGGTATTACTGCTGCTGTCGGTATTGTCGGTAATGGCAGTGGCATTGGTATTGGTATCAAAATCAGTGGTGCTTTTTTGCATTTGTAGCTGATGTTTGGCATCGGCAATGATGATGGCGATTTCTTGTTGATTTTCAGGTGTGTCCGCCATGTTGGCATGTGCTTTTTCCCAATAGCCAATAGCGGTTTCTACATCACCGTTGGTTTCGGCATGAATGCCTGCTAACCACAGTAATATGGGGTGAGATGGGTTAATATCAAGCCCTTTTTCCAGTATTTTTTCAATTTCTGCGTTATTTTCGCTTGCTGTATTGAGCATTAACGCATCAGCGTAAGCGGCGTATATATCGGCAGTGCTATCATCCACAACCAATGCCCGTTTAAAGTAATCAGCGGCTTTTTGATGTTGCCCTGTCAACATTTGTAATTTCCCCATCCATAGCAGTGCTTCAATGTCATTGGGGTCTTGTTGCAGTCGTTCTTCAATTTTTTTCATACTGGCTTCTAAAGTTGCCTGTGCGTCATTGTTATTTTGCTTGGTGGTTGGTGGTTCTATTGCCGATGGCGATCCCACAGTAATATAAAAAATAGGGGTGATGAATACCAGCGATAAGACTGTTACAAGAGTAATGCCCCAATCCGCTTTTAAATTCGCTTCATTTTTTTGAGATTTTTTAGTGTCAACGTTTATATCTCCTAATAATGTTTTTTCTATTTCCAATTTGTAGTCGTCGGCTTCTTGTTGGGTAAATTCGCCAGCGGCAACGGATTCTTGCAGGGCTTTCATGCGTTCTCGTCCTGCTAGTATGTTGTCTTGCTGTTCTTTGTCGTAGGCACCTTTTTCTTTTAGTTTATTGGGTAGCAATAGAGTGGGCAATACCAGTAGTAAGGCAAATAGTATCAAACCAATAATAGTAAGAATGAATAATAATTGTGGCATATCAGATTACTCTAGGTATTTTTTTGCTTGTTGGCGTTCGTCAAGGCTAAGCGTTGGTTTTTGTTGTCGCCGAATAAATTTTGGTAAGCAGAGTATTAACAGCAGAACAATGGCGAATGGCATAATCCATAATACTGCGGTTGCAATGTTAAAGGGTGGTTCATACCGCACAAAGTTACCGTATCTATCAACCATGAATTGCACAATTTCATCATTGGTTTTGCCTTCGTTTATCATCTCGTAAACAACGGCACGCATGTCTTTTGCCAGCCCTGCACTTGAGTCGGCAAGGGGTTGATTTTGGCAAACCAAACATCGTAATTCTTGTATTAATACGTGGTAGCGTTGTTCTAATTGTTTGTCTTTAAATTCAATGATTTCAATGCCATCGGCGTATATGTTGCCAATCATTAGTAATAAAATTATCCCAAAACGCAACAGCATTATTGTGCCTCTAAACGTTGTAACAATGGCAATATTTTTTGCGAAATATCATCTTGTTGTAAGGGTCCGATGTGCTTGTAACGAATAATACCAGCAGCATCAATAACAAAGGTTTCAGGCACACCATACACGCCCCAGTTCAAACCAGTTTTGCCATCGGTATCAGCCAGCGATACCGTATAAGGATTGCCCCATTGCCCTAACCATTGTTTGGCATCTTGGGTGTTGTCTTTGTAGTTTAAGCCCACTAAATTTACGCTTTTGGGTAGTTTTAGCAATAGTGGATGCTCATCAAGACAAGCGGCACACCATGATGCCCATACATTGAGCACCCATGCTTTGCCTAAAAAGTCTTTGTGGTGTATTGTGTTATCGGTTTTATCGAGCTGTGGCAGGGAAAAAGACGGTGCGGGTTTGTCTATAAATGGAGATGGTACGCGTCGAGGGTCCAAATCCAAGCCTAGCAATAAAAATACTGCCAAACCACTGAATAGAATAAGCGGAATCAAATAACGTGTCATGGGATTATTTTACTTTTGCGGCGGTAACGTCTATCAGCAGCGGCTAATAGCCCGCCCAATGCCATGAGCAGTGCCCCACCCCAAATAAACCGCACGAATGGCTTGTATTGCATGCGCGCACTCCAACCACCTTCGTCCAATGCATCTCCCAAAGATATATACCAGTCTCCATGCCAAGTGGCTTTTATGCCAGCTTCGGTCAGTAGATTATCTGGTTGTGCTGTGTAACGTCTTTTTTCTGGTTTAAGTAGTGCGATTTGTTCGCCGTTACGGCTGATTCGTATGCTGCCAATGAGTGCTTCATAGTTTTCTGCTTGCTGTCGAGATAGGTTTAGTAATTCAACATTAACCGATTTATACTCAATACTTTTACCCACAACAAGTGCAATGTCTTTTTGCCATCCATAAGCCGTAACAATGGTAACGCCTGCGACAAAGACTGCCACACCAATATGGGCGCAGATCATCCCCAAAAAACCAGCGTTTGCCCGTGCTGGTGATAACCATCTGTCAATGACTGCTGTCAGCGATGAAAAGAAAACCCAAAACGCCAACATTAGTCCCAATAATGCGCCAACGCTGTAAGTGTCGTGGAAAAACAAAGGCAATAGTGCGGCACAAAACACCGCAGCAATGAACGCTATCCATAGTTTAGAGGCAATGCGTCCTGCTTTGTCTTTTTTCCAGCGGCTGACACCACCAATGGCAGCAAATAAGGCAGAAGCACCAGCGAGTGGCACAAAAACTTTATTGAAATAAGGCGGTCCTACCGATATTTTACCGGCGTTTAATCCGTCTAGGATTAAAGGATAAAGAGTGCCCAACAGTACACAAAAAGCAGCGGCTCCCATCAGTATGTTATTGAGCAAAATACCACTTTCGCGAGATACCAATGTGAATTGCCCGACACCTGATAATCGCGGTGCTCGCCATGCGTATAACCCCAACGAGACAGAAACTGTAATAAAGAGTAATATTAATATAAACAAACCGCGCTCTGGGTCTGTGGCAAAGGCGTGTACTGAAGTTAATACACCGGATCTCACTAAAAATGCCCCCAATAAACACAATGAAAATGTTAATATTGCCAATAACGCAGTCCATGGTTTAAAAATACCACGGGCTTCGGTTACTGCCAAAGAATGTAATAGTGCTGTGCCTAATAACCACGGCATAAATGAAGCGTTTTCTACAGGGTCCCAAAACCACCAGCCGCCCCAACCGAGCTCGTAGTACGCCCACCAACTGCCCATTAATATACCAACGGTTAAAAATGCCCATGCGACCAATGCCCAAGGGCGTGCCCAACGTGTCCATGCCGAATCCATCCGCCCTGAAAGCAAGGCAGCAATGGCAAAGGCAAAGGATACCGAAAACCCAACATACCCCATGTACAACATAGGTGGATGAAATATAAGCCCCGGATCTTGCAGTAAAGGGTTTAAATCTCGTCCTTCAGCGGCGGCTGGTAAGAGTCGCTCGAATGGATTCGAAGTTAAAATCATGAATAATAAAAAGCCAATACTGACCAAACCCAATACCCCAATAATGCGCGCCCGCATGGTGATAGGAATATGACGAGCAAATCGAGTCACTGCTACTGTCCACAATGACAGCATGAATATCCACAGCAATAAAGACCCTTCGTGTCCGCCCCATACCGCCGATAGTCGGTATTGAATAGGCAGTAAAGAGTTGGAGTTTTGCGCTACATACAAAACCGAAAAATCATTTAAATAAAATAAATAGCCTAGTGTCAGCAGGCTGATGAATAAAAATATAAACTGCCCACGGGCAAAACTCATGCCAACAAACATCCAGATAGGTTTTTTTTGTATAACGCCCAATAACGGTATAGTGCCTTGTAATATTGCAAAAATCAATGCAATAATGATTAAGATTTGTCCTAACTCTGCAAGCATTGTAAGAATGGAATTTTGAATAAAAAAGCGGTTATTGAATAAAAAATATACGGTTAGATTATACTCTCAACAATTTACGCTTAGGCAGGAATGACGATTGAAGGTTTTTTTATAGCTATAAAAATCGGTGTAGAATAGATATAGACGAAATGAGAGAAAAAAAAATTATTACTATACTTGGTATCTGTTTTTTTGTGGCTGGTGTACTTACGATTAAGAGCTGCGCTCAAAAAAATTTTCGAGGTTCTTCTCGAGAATCTGCCAATATTGCCCCATTACCCGAAAAAAATCCTCAAGCAATCGTACAAATTTATGCCGCTAAGTTGTGGGGATGGCGTGGCGTGGTTGCCGACCATACATGGGTGGCGACCAAAGCAAAAAATAGCGATAGCTATACAGTTTATGAGGTTATAGGGTGGCGTTTACGTCATGGCAACACTGCCTTACGCATTGAAAAAGACCTTCCCGATAGACGATGGTATGGCAGTGAGCCTAAACTGTTATTGGATATACAAGGTGATGCTGCCGTTGATTTGGTAGAAAAGGTGGACAAAGCCGCCCGTACTTACCCGTATCCTGATATTTATAGTGCGTTTCCCGGTCCCAATAGCAATACCTTTACCGCATGGATAATTAACGAGGTCGAAGAGATAAAACTGGAATTACCATTGCGCGCCATTGGCAAAAGCTATTCACTAAACGCGGATAATTAAATTAAAACAATCCAAGCAAATGCTTGGATTGTTTTAATTTAAACCCTATACTAATTATAGTTTACTGTACTCTTTTTTAAGGTCAACGAGTGGATGACGGCGGGACATTTGGAATTTAACCAAAAGCTCACGTGCAATCATATCGCGTTCTTGTTGAGTGTCTGGTAGATCGATGTTGTCTGGCACTGTAACCCAACCGTTGATGTTACGGTCAAATACCGCTGGGCGGTCTTCTTCGTAACCCATGTGAATGTCTTCTAACCAGTTTAAATCCTTCCACCCCATTGTTTCGATGTACTTTTTCAAATATGGTGTGATTTTTTCAGGATCGGCAACTAGGTTAACGTCATAGCGATAGCCTACGTGTTGTGGTTCGTTACTTCTTGATTCCATTGTTTTCTCCTATCTTTTTTTATCTATTAATAACGCGTCATATCAGGACGACCAACGGTGTGTTGTGTGCCTGCTAGCGGAACTTGTGCCATTGCGGATGCTTCCATTGTTAGAGCGGCTAAATCTTCTGGCTCTAGGCTATGGACATTGGTTTTTCCACAAGCACGCGCCATCATTTGACATTCGATGGTGAGTGTGTGCAAAAAGTTATATATCCGCTCGGCGGCTGCATCGGGGTTTAAGCGACTACGCAAAGCTGGGTCTTGAGTCGCAATACCGACTGGGCAACGACCAGTATGACAATGGTAACATTGTCCTGCTGATACACCCATTTCACGCTCAAAATTAGCTTCGGGAATGTCCTTGTTACAATTTAGAGCAATTAAAGCAGAGTGACCAATGGCAACTGCATCCGCACCGAGTGCTATTGCTTTGGCAACATCACCACCATTACGAATACCACCAGCATAAATTAGACTTATTTCGCCTGTTTTACCAACGTCATCTAAGGCTTTGCGGGCTTGACGTATGGCAGCTATGCCGGGTACGCCTGTTTCTTCGGTTGCTAAGTGAGGACCTGCACCTGTTCCGCCTTCCATACCATCGATATAAATCATATCGGGGTCGGTTTTAGCAGCCATTCGTACATCGTCATATACACGCGCAGCACCTAGTTTTAGCTGAATCGGGATTTCCCAGTTAGTGGCTTCGCGAATTTCTTCAATTTTTAGAGCCAAATCATCGGGACCCAACCAATCAGGGTGACGGGCGGGTGAGCGTTGATCAATACCTGCTGGTAACGAGCGCATTTCGGCAACTTGATCGGTTACTTTTTGTCCCATTAAGTGTCCACCCAAGCCAACTTTACAGCCTTGCCCAATAAAAAACTCACAAGCATCGGCTAGCTGTAAATGGTGTGGGTTAAAGCCATAACGTGATTGAATACACTGATAAAACCACTTGGTAGAGTAACGACGTTCGTCAGGTATCATGCCGCCTTCACCAGAGCATGTAGCACTGCCTGCCATTGTTGCACCACGTGCCAATGCCATTTTTGCTTCATAAGACAACGCACCAAAGCTCATGCCAGTTATGTAAACAGGTATGTCAAGTTCTAGTGGACGCTTAGCACGGGGGCCTAATATTGTTTTGGTTAAGCATTTTTCGCGGTAACCTTCAATAACAAAGCGAGTTAACGTGCCCGGTAAGAAGGTGAGATCGTCCCATGTAGGGATTGGCTTAAAAAGCGAAAAACCACGCATACGGTAACGACCAAGTTCCGCCTTAATGTGGATGTCGTTAATTACATCGGGGGTAAATACATAACTCTTGCCTAATGAATGACGCGATTCATTAGCACTGTTTTCTTGATCTATGGGGATTATTTTTTCATCTGTCATAATAATTTTTTCCTATTCTTTAAAGAACCAACTTTTTCTCAGAAGGCTCTAAATTGTCGTAATTCCACAATTGTTTACCCGATACAATTTTACTCATGTTTTCAACGTTGCTGGTGTCCATGCCGTATAAATCCAATTTTCCTTTTAACCAATTAACATCGGATTCATTTAAATCAGCATATGTCGCATCCACACCCAAACTGGATATTTTGCCACCGACAAACATCATACCATCGTACATGGTGTCGCCAAGGTTTTTACCAGCATCGCCCATGATAATCATGCGACCACGCTGCATCATAAAGCCAGTAAATGCACCAGTACGACCGCCAACTATGATGGTGCCGCCTTTCATACATATACCAGTACGACCGCCAACATCGCCACGACATACCAAATCACCACCACGTATGGCGGCACCAAAGGTAGAGCCAGCATTTTTGGCTATTTCAATAACGCCAGACATCATGTTTTCACCACATGACCAACCTACTCGACCACTGATATTAATGACAGGTCCATCGATTAAACCGCAACCAAAATAACCTAAGCTACCATTGATGTTTAGTTTTAAACGGTTGAGAATACCCGCCGCTATAGAGTGCTTTGCCCCTGGGTTGTTGAGCGTTATAGTGCCTACTCCATCTGCCATTAATGAGCGAATTTTTTTATTGATTTCGCTTGCATTCATGTCAACTGCATCAAACTCTACCGCTTTATTAAAGTCAACTTCGTCTGAGTTAGGGTATAAGTAATTTTCCTCCTCTTCAGGAGTAAAAAACATTTGTTGTGAACGTCCAGCTAATTTCTCAGTGAACATTCTTTCGCTTAATTGATTTTCCATGCTAATACCTCTCCATCGTAAGGGTCGTAAGTGTCGATTTCATGTGGGAATATACTGCGTATAGCCACTTCTTCAGATGCCATTGCTATGAAGTCTTCACCTTCATACAATACCATCGGCTTTGCTGCCATCACATCTTTTGCCATTCCCAAAGAATCACTGGTGGCAATAAAATAAGTAAATACACCGTCTAGTTCGTCAATCGAGCGACGCATAGCGGTTTCAAGATCGTCTCCTTTATCCATGCGTTCGGCAACATAAACGGCGATTAATTCGCTGTCGCAATTAGAAAGAAAACGATGTCCAAGACGCTCCATTGCTCGGCGCATATTCCAATAGTTGGTTAACTGACCGTTGTGTACTACCGATATATCACTGAATGGATACGCCCAATAAGGGTGAGCCGAACTAATATCAACGGCAGATTCGGTTGCCATGCGTGTATGACCAATGGCATGAGTGCCATTGAAGTTACTAATACCGTATTGATTGCCAACCACTGAAGCATCGCCTAAGTCTTTAATGAGCTCTAATGTTCGCCCAACTGATAGCACTTCGACGTCTTTAATGTCTTCAAGATAATCAATGAGTTGCTTACTGCCATCACATCTTATACAAACACGACTAGAATATTCAGTGCAGTCTTCAATAGAAACTACTTCTACACCTCGTTCGCTCAATCGTTTTTTCATTTCATCTTTTCGTGCTTGTACTTCTTGGTGAATACTAAAACCATGTTGCATATCTGCCTGTTCGGCAAATTTAATCCGCAAAACGGTTACTTCTTCTTGACCACTACCATACAAAGCAAACCCAGTTGAATCGGGGCCGCGGTGTTTTAGTGCTTGGAGCATTTGCATCATTTCGTTGCCAATGCTCGAGCTCTTACCACGGTGAATTAATCCTGCTAATCCGCACATAATATATTTTCTCCTTGACTGTTTTTAATTTAAATTTTTATTTAATAAGCAATTACAGCCACTACTTATGGTAAGCAATCCCAGTAGGTTTCCAAATCCCAATCGGTAACGGATGAAAGGAAACTTTCCCACTCGTTGCGCTTGTAATGCATAAAGACTCGTAGCATATCATCTGGCAAAGCACCTTTAACCACTTCATCTTTATCCAGACGTTCTAAAGCCTCACCCAATGTTAATGGTAGTTTTGCAACTTGTTTGCCACCGCGCACGGCATCGTAAATGTTGCGTGATTCTGGCTCGCCCGGATCCATCTTATTGACTATTCCATCATCAAATGAGGCTAAAATACTACTGCCCATTAAGTACGGATTAACCGCTGAATCGACTGCACGATATTCAAAACGCCCTGGAGCTGATACACGCATACCACAAGTGCGGTTTTGATATCCCCAATCGGCATAGACAGGAGCCCAAAAGCCAGTATCCCACAAACGACGATATGAGTTTACAGTAGAACACCCCAAAGCCGTTAGTGCTGGTAAATGATGCATCACACCACCAATTGCCATTAAGCCTGTTTTGCCCGGTTTTTTACCACTCTTCGCATCAGGCATAAACATATTTTCGCCACCTTCTGAATACGAAAATACGCCTTTCATGCCGGGGAGTGATTTTTGGGTATTGCCCAACATATTAACAACGTCTTTGCCGCCCTTCCACAACGATACGTTATGGTGACAACCCGAAGCCGATACACCCATAAATGGCTTAGGCATAAAGCAAGCGATTAAATCAAATTCACGAGCAACTTGTGCGCAAATTTGGCGATACGTTGTTAAACGGTCGGCATTGCGCAAAACATCATCGTACATAAAGTTTAATTCTAATTGTCCGGGGGCGTCTTCGTGATCACCCTGAACCATATCTAGTCCCATCGCACGTGAGTACTCTAGCACCTTTAGCGTTACAGGGCGGAGCATTTCAAATTGATCAATATGATAACAGTTTGGTTTGGTATAACCACCAGCGGGCAATCCGTTTTCACCACGCTTAAGCCACATCATTTCGGGCTCGGTACCGCATCTTAGTTGCAACTTATGCTTTTTTTGGAAAGCTGCATGATGACGGCGTAAATTACCACGACAATCAGAAGTTAATGAACCTCCCGGATCAACATCTTCTTCACGGTTACGAAAGCAAGTACAAAATATACGCGCAATGCGTTTGTCCCATGGTAATTGCACAAATGTTTCGGGGTCAGGAATACCTACTAGCTCTGACGCTTCAGGACCATAACCAATGTAATCACCATGACGGTCGGTATATAAATTTGCTGTTGCACCATAAACCAACTGAAAACCGCTTTTTGCTGTACGTTCCCAATGGTCGGAAGGAATACCCTTACCAACAATCCTACCAGTCACTGATACAAACTGATAGTAAATATACTCTATACCTAAGGCATTAATTTGAGCACGCACTTGTTTGATCATTTCGGCACGACCTGCCTGATCAACGTGATTCTCTAAATCGGTTTTTTTCATTATTATCTCTCTCTCTTTTGATTAAAAATTATCTTACAAATACCAATTAAATTATTACTAACAGCAAAAATTTGTTATTACTGTTAATGCACAATATTGGTATTTATAAAACCCTCCTTCGTTAATAATTTAATATTATCACAAATTAAACTCATAGACAATCACCATATATGATGATTTTTTGCGTTTATCATTATAAAAATAACAGAATATGCCTATCTTAGAAGTTTTAAGCAAAAATAACATTGATAATTAATAATAAAAATATTTTCACAAATAAGCAACAATTTGAATTGCAATACAATAGACAGCAATGTGTTATATAATTAAATAATCAGTAACAATTTATAGAGGAAGACAATATGACATTACAAAAAATTGCAAAAGCAAAAGGCATTAAATATTTTTTAATTAGTTTTGCTGATTTATTTGGAAACGCACGCGCTAAACTGGTGCCGACATCGGCAATTGCCGATATGCAAAAAAACGGTGCGGGGTTTGCAGGGTTTGCCACATGGCTCGACATGACACCAGCACACCCTGATATGTTTGCCGTACCCGACGAAAGCTCGCTTATTCAACTACCGTGGAAGCCTGAAGTAGGCTGGCTGGCGGCAGATTTATGGATGGACGGCAAACCTGTTAAAGCCTCACCACGCGTTATGCTCAAAAATCAATTAAAACTGGCGGCAGATTTAAACTGGCGACCAATGACTGGAGTCGAATGTGAATATTTTTTAGTCAATGCTGATGGCACCGCCATTGCCGATGGACGCGATACACAATCTAAACCTTGTTACGACCAATCTGCATTAATGCGGCGTTACGATGTAATCAAAAGCATTTGTGATGCCATGATACAACTGGAATGGAAGCCTTACCAAAACGATCATGAAGACGGCAACGGACAATTTGAAATGAATTGGGATTACGCCGATGCTTTGGTAACCGCCGACCGTCATATGTTTTTTAAATTCATGGTGAAAAGCATCGCCGAAGAACACGGCCTACGTGCAACTTTTATGCCCAAGCCATTTGTCAACCTTACCGGCAACGGTTGCCATTGCCACCTATCCGTATGGAATAAAAGTGGACAAAAAAACCTATTTGCAGGCAAAGACGAAGACGGATTATCACCTATGGCATATCACTTCTTAGGTGGCGTGATGCATTCTGCCAGTGCCTTATGTGCTTGGTTTAACCCTACCGTTAACAGCTATAAACGCATTAACGCCCCACGCACTTTATCTGGTGCAACATGGGCACCCAACACCATCACCTATGGTGGTAACAACCGCACGCACATGGTACGAATACCTGACAAAGGGCGTTTTGAGTTTCGCTTAATGGACGGGGCGACCAATCCTTACTTAATGCAAGCCGGCTTAATTGCCGCAGGCATAGACGGCGTTGCCAACAAACGTGATCCGGGCAAGCGATTGGACATTAACATGTATACCGATGGACATAAAGTAAAAGCAAAAAAACTGCCACTCAATCTGCTAGACGCACTACGCGAGATGGACAAAAACAGCGTATTAAGCGATGCCTTTGGCAAAGAAACCATTGCTTCTTATACCAAACTTCGCAATGAAGATTGGACAGACTACTGCCGTCACCTCACCGATTGGGAACGACACCAAACATTGGATTGTTAAAAAAATTCAATTCTTATTTTTAATTATTTTCTTTAATTCATTATTCTATTATCCCATTATCCAAAATGCTAACTCTTTTGCCATACAATGATTCATCGCATGGCAATTAGCACAGACAGGTCTTAATTTTTTTGAGGGGTTACTTTTGATTAGAAGACCAACAACCTTATAATCTTCCTTTTTATTCTATTTATAACAGTCGCTTAAACTGTGTGTATAGTTCTTTGCATAATGCGTTCATTGCGGGCATGTGCTGTTGGGCGGCAAAGTCAAATTCGCTTAAGGCACCTTCTCCCAGTGTGTCTTCTAATGCTTGTTTGTATTCGGGGACATTTGCCCATTGTTGTACCGTCGTTGGACGCACTTCTATATGAAACTGTATGCCGTAGGCATGTTCTTTATAACGGAATATTTGGTATTTTGTTTCGGGCGATGAGGCTATTAACGTTACTTGTGAATGGTTGTCTAAGCCTTGTACTTCGTAAGAATGCCATTGTAACGACTTAATGACGGCGGGAAAATTGGAAAATAAATTATCTTGGCTTTTGGCGGTCGCTAAATTAACGTCTAACACACCAATCTCAGGGCTGGTAGAACGCACAACTTGTCCGCCAACGGCTTCACCCAATAACTGTGCTCCCAAACAAAAACCCAAAAATGGTTTTTCGAGAATTTGAACGAAATATTTTATTTTTTCTCTTTCTTCTGCCAGCCATGGATAATCTTCTTGCATCCATGTGTCCATGGGACCGCCCATACATAGCATGGCATCAAAATTGTCTAAATCTGTGGGGATTTTTTCCCCCTCATCAAGCTCGATTGTTACCAACTCGATTCCATCTGCGAGCATTAAATCTTTTAGATAGCCCGGATCTTCAATTCTAATATGCTGTAGCACAAGTATTTTCATTTCGCTTACATTCTCTCCTATGGACATGTCGTTTTTTTAATGATCGGCTGATAACTAACATTTAACCATTACTAAGCATTACTAAGCATTATGCCGTAATTTACAGCGGTGCTGGATAATTACCGCGAACGCGTTCTTTTTTAGGGTCAAAGTGTGGAAATGCAGTAATAGTTGCACTGAGGCGTTTTTGTTGCCCGTCTAACTGCCCTACTTCAACACCGCTACCGATTTGGGCATGTGCCACATCTAGGCGTGCTAGGGCGATGGTTTTGCCGAGTATGGGGGATTTGGTCGCCGAGGTTATTTCGCCAACTTGGGCGCGTCCTACACGAATACAATCGCCATTTGCTGGGACAATACCGCTTTGTATGTCTAATCCAACCAATTGGCGTTGTGGGTGCGCTTTACGCTCTTCTAGTACGCTACGCCCTATAAAGTCATCGGTGGTTTTGAGTGCGACAGTAAAGCCAATGCCTGCTTCAAATGGGTTGGTCTGGTCACAAAATTCATAGCCGGCAAATACTAATCCGGCTTCAATGCGTAGCATATCCAATGCAGCCAAGCCCAATGGCGCAATACCGTAAGCCTGCCCTGCTTCCCATACAGCATCAAAAAACAGTTGTGCATCTTTGGGATGGCAAAATAATTCATAGCCTAACTCGCCACTATAGCCAGTTCTGCTCAGTACACAGATAGCCCCATGAAAATCTCCCAAACGAGCAACAGTAAAACGAAACCATGGCAGTTCTTCTACGGTTGAGCGTTGTGGTGGCGTCCACAATATGTTTTTTAGTAAGTCTTGCGAGTGAGGACCTTGCACTGCAATGTTACAGAGCTGGTCGGTAGAGTTACGCACCCAGACGTTATATCCTTTTTTTTCGGCTTGCTCACGCAACCATAACCCACTGGTGTCGTTACCACCAACCCAACGGTAATTGGTTTCGCCTAATCGATAAATAGTGCCGTCGTCTATCATGCCACCGTGTTCGTAACACATGGCAGTATAAACGACTTGTCCATCTGATAATTTTTTAACATCACGGGTAACGCACCATTGCATAAGTTCAGTGGCATCGGGTCCTATGATTTCGTATTTACGTAATGGCGATAAATCCATCACTGCTACTTTTTCACGACATGCCCAATATTCGGCAACTGCACCATAGTTGCTCATGGCATTGGCTAACCAATAGCCGTTGTATTCTGTAAAGTCACGGGTGTGCTTCGCAAAGCCATCGTGAAAACCTGTTTGTTTTGTTTCTTGCATATCGTCTTCTGCTGTTTTTCGCCAAGCAATGGTACGTTTAAAGTCTTCGTCTTTTTCATATACCCTTACTTGTATATCGGTTGGATTCCAGCCATTGGCTGAGTCAATATCACACGGACATGCAGTTGAGACACAGACCAAATCGGTTAATGCACGCAATAAGACGTAGTCACCCGGGCGTGACCAAGGGTCGTCCATACCCAGTGTATGATTATCGTCTAGCATGGTGTTAAAGAAAAAGTTAATGGAGGACCAACCACCGCGTGGTTTAATGCCAAATTGTGCCAAGTCTTTATTCATGTTATCCGTGCAATTGACGTGCCCGGGGTAACCCATGTCTTCGTAGTAACGCGCTGTACATGCCAAGTTAAAGGTATCATGTTGGCCGCAAGTGTCTTGCACTATTTCGATTAACGCTTCTTGATCGGATGAGAAGTATTTTGAAAATATGCCGGGTTTTGGATATAACATCCCCATTAGTGACCGTGTCGTAGCTGAATCTATTCTTCTTTCTAGCCCTTTGTCTAATGCACGTAACGACAATGCCTGAAAATCTGAACATTCCCGTCCCTGGACATCGAGTATTTGAATATACTCACCGGCTTTTACGGTATAGGCTTTTGCCATGCCCGGGTTTATATTGTAGTCTTGTAATGGATCTGCCAATGGCGAAGGTGGCAAACGCTTATCAGTATTACCATTGGTATTGGTATCGGATTGGACACGCTGAATATACAGGGCGATTTCAGTGAGGGTGTTTTGTGTGTCTGGTTTCATCGCCCCCCCCACCACACAGGTAATTAATAAGCCATCGCTTGCCGCATGAAAAATACTGGCTTCGCCTGCACGTGAACCTTCGGCAAATAAACGAATAACATCGGCTCGCGTTATATCAAATCCGCTTTTAGCAAGTGCAGTTAATACTTTTTTACCACTTGCATCACTTGCCATTGTTTGATGAATATCAGATGCGTCTCGCCCCCCTTTTAACCCGAGCATCGCTGCATCAGATCTGCCATCTGGTGAAAAAAATATTATATCAACGGGTTGTAAACCTTCGCGGTCAACAATCGTAATTTCATCACCTGCCATCACATAGAGTGAGTGTGAACCGCCACCAGCAATGGGGTATCGCTCAACTCCTGCTGGTAATACTGGCAACCCAGGTGTTAGTACGCCCGAACGCGCATCAATACGAGCAAATACCGAGGATATGGATGTATTAGACGGCGTGGATGTATTGATAAGAGCCATTGCTTTAAGCAATACCTAATAATATTTTGCGTTTGGTGGACCATGTTTGTATGAGATGGTCAACGGTTAAGCCAATAAACGCCACACACAAACCAAGCATTAAGCCATTGCCTATTCCTTCCTTATCTGATAGCGATTTTAATATTAATTGTCCTAGATCATCGGTGCCAATCA
This sequence comes from Gammaproteobacteria bacterium, assembly GCA_965243565.1. GTDB lineage: Bacteria > Pseudomonadota > Gammaproteobacteria > Tethybacterales > Persebacteraceae > CBDEVH01. The sequence continues at coordinate 795,419 of OZ251571.1, read as the reverse complement.
TTGCCCCAATGATGACCATAAACAGAGCAAATATAACGGTTTGGTTAATGCCTAACATAATGTGCGGAAAGGCAAGTGGTAATTCAATTTTTAGCCAGCGTTGCAATCGAGATACACCCGACATCGTGCCTGCTTCTTGTAACGATATAGGCACGCTACGCAACCCTTCTACCGTGTAGCGAGTGGCGGGGATGGTCGCATAAATTATCACCGCAATTAACACAGAAGTATCGGTAACGCCAAACAACATAATAACTGGAATTAAATAAATAAATGATGGGAATGTCTGAAAAGTATCACAAACCAACAGAATAACACGGCTAGCCGTTGCATTTTGTGCGCACAATGAACCCACGGTTAAACCAATGGTTACCGATACTATAACAGCAAAACTTGTCATGTAAGCGGTAATAAGTGCCCTGTCCCACCATTCCGTAAGAGCGATAAACAACAGCAAGCAGGCGACTGTTATGACCGAGCGAATACCGCCAATAATATAAGCAATACCCAATACCAAAGCAAAGGTGGCAGCGACCGGCATATTTAAATAAGAATTTTCCATCGGAACCAAAACATTAACGATTAATCCTTCATTAAATACTCTTAGGCTTTGATACCAATTTTCGACAATCCAATCGATTCCTGATTGCCAAATATGTTCGGTGGTTAACCCTTTGTTATGATCAATAATATATAAATAATTAATACCGTCTTTAAATATAAAAGAACCTGTATACGCTAGGATAGAGCCGATAACCAGCGCAATAAACATCATTATTTTATATTTATTACGCTGGTAAAAATTAAGATTCGAAAAGTAGTCAACTTGTTTATCTGCCCAAGCCAGTGATAGCTTATCAAGCACCACCGCAATTAGCACAATACAAATACCCAGCTCTAACGCCAGCCCAATACGTAAGCCATTGAGTGCCAATAGTAAGTTATAGCCTAGCCCTTTTGCACCAATAAATGAAGCAATAACCGCCATTGCCAAACATTGCATGATGACTTGATTAACCCCGATTAAAATATCACGGCGTGCCGTTGGTAATAATACTCGAAAAAGTTGCTGGGACAAACTACAGCCATTCATCATGCCGGCTTCAACCACCTCGTTGGGGACTCGTTTTAATCCCAATAATGTTAAGCGTACCATCGGTGGCGTGGCAAAAATAACGGTGGCGATTACACCAGCATGATCACCCAAACCAAAAAACACAGTTGTCGGCACAAGATAAGAAAAATGCGGCATAGTCTGCGCTATGTTAAGCAAAGGTTGTACGCCGATTTCAAACTTTTTATTGCGATACGCCAGAACACCCAAACTCAAACCAATTAAAAACGAAATTGGTGCAGCAATAAGCACAAACGATAGGGTTTGCATTGACGGCGCCCATTGACCAAAAACAGCAATATAAACCAATGCGGTAAAAGCCAATAATGCTAATTTTTTACCATTAAGGGCATACCCTAGAATAGTAGCACACGCCACCACAACCGTCCATGGTAGTGCGGGCCAACGTGCCCATTTGTTTTCTTGGGCAAAATCCCAGCTGGTAAATGCCACGATTGTTTTATTACCGCCAAGTAGTAATTCGCGTATTAGATCAATACAAAATAACAACCCCCGCGAAAACGAACGGGTTACTTCTTTAACCAAAGGTGATTTTTCGTACTCTTCAATGTCCGGATCATAGACATCAATAGGAAGCCATTCTCGCATTAAGTAGGTTGCTCCATCGTTTACAGAAGTGGGCAACCATGCCAACCAAGCAGGCAAACGCCAAAGAATATTGGTTTCTGATGGACTAATACCAAAGTACAGCAAGAAAAATACTGCAAGCACAATTAAAAATTGTGCTTTCTTGGGAATAGTTGATAAGTAATTCATAAATTTATTTTATGATTTTTGAATGTTTTCTTTGCCAAATAGCATGTGAATAATATTCTTACTTCTTAAAACACCAATCGTTTGGTTAGATTCATCAACGACCATAACAGGCAGATCTTCGTTAAGGACTTGTTCGACAACATCTTCGACAATTTCATTTTTAGACACTTTAATATCGCTGTATTGGTCTATGCCTTCTATCGATTCCATAACGTTTTCGCAGGTTAATACTTTTTCACGTGGGACTTCACGCGTGAATCGCGAAACATATTCGGTTGCTGGATTTAATATAATATTGGCGGGTTTATCCATTTGCTCAATCACACCATCTTTCATAATGGCTATTCTATCTGCAAGTCGCAATGCTTCGTCAAAGTCATGGGTTACAAACAAAATAGTTTTCTGTAAAACACTTTGCAAACGCAAAAATTCGTTTTGCATCTCTTTGCGAATCAATGGATCTAATGCCGAAAATGGTTCATCCAAAAACCAAATATCTGGCTCTACTGCCAATGAACGCGCTATGCCTACCCGCTGCTGTTGTCCTCCCGATAGCTGACGTGGAAAATAATTTCCGCGCCCGTCTAGTCCCACCAATTCAATCATATTCATCGCTCTTGTAATGCTGTCGCTGGTACTTACGCCTTTTATTTGCAACGGAAAAGCAATATTTTCTAAAACGGTCTTATGTGGCAAAAGTGCGAAACTTTGAAACACCATGCCCATTTTATTACGGCGTAACTGAATTAATTCTTTGTTGTTCATGGCCAATATGTCTTGCCCATCAATAAGAATTTCTCCGGCGCTTGGCTCGGTTAAGCGAGAAATACAACGTAATAATGTGGATTTACCCGAACCAGATAAGCCCATAATTATCAATATCTCACCACTGTGTACCTCAAAACTTGCACTATTAACACCAATAATACAATCATTGTCTTTTAATTTGGCAACATCAATATTGCCATTCATTTCACGAACTAATTTATCACCTTGCTCACCAAATATTTTGTAAACAGATTTGCATTGAATCACTGCTTTTTTTTCATTGCCTGTGGTTGTCTTATTCATCATTATTTATTATTGTCTAATCAGTGCGATAAAATAAAATCCCCGCTCAAACCTTGAACGGGGATTTTATTTGTTTTTCAGAATTATAAATCTGCTAAAAACAATTTACTCAGTAAAAGGCTTCCAAACAGATTCATTATCACCAAGCCATTTTTTAGCGGCATCTGCGTGTGACATTTTATCAACGTCAACCAATGCTGCCATTTGACCAATTTGCGTGGTTGTGAATGACAATTTACTGAACATCTTATAAGCCTTAGGATGTGTTTTAGGGAACTTATAATTTGCTGCCTTCTTTAACCAGCCTTTTGGTGAGCCACAACTTCCGTCACCACCGTCTGCTTTACGACATCCGTCAAAGAATTCTGGGAACTCAAGAAAGACAAAGCCATCGGCATCGGTAAAGTTAGGTGTCCAGTTAAAGGTGATGATCCCACGACCTTCTTTTTTGGCGGAAGACAACTCTGCCCAAATTGCGTCAGCAGAACCTGCAAATTTAACTTCATAAGTATCAGCCAAACCCAACGCCTCTAAACGCACAGGCATTAAATCACCATGCCAGCTTTGAGGACCTTCAAGCCAACGACCCTTGCCACCTGAATCAGGTGTTGCAAAAACTTCGGGACAGTTTTTTAGGGCTTCCCAATTTGGCAAACCTGGGCAAAGATTTTTCTCAATTACATATCCTGGAACGCCCATTTCTTCGAGTGTTGCTGCTGCGTGTGTACCTGCATCGATGACACCGCCTGCTTCCATTGCATTGTAAAAAGAAGCACCAAAGGTAGACTGCCAGACTTCGTGCGAGATAGTTACATCACCATTACGAATTGCTTCATAGACGGCTTGGCTATCGGCTGGAACGTATTCGACATTGCTGCCCATGCTTTCAAAGATACCGCCAATTACATGTGCCATTACCACTTGGCTTGACCAGTTATGAGTTGGGATTACAATAGGTGAACTGCTGTCTGCTGCAAAAGCACTAACAGGTGCCATAGATAGAGCAACTGCTCCAATTATTGATGTTATTTTTTTCATACTTCCTCCTTATATTTAAATTATGAATTAGTGCCACATTGTAACACTCTGCATATCCAAAGAACACAAATTATTTTCTTTATCTTCAAAAGGTATTTATTTAGAAACGCCATATCCATTAGAATGCTTCATTAATTTAAAGAAATGATGTCACTAAACATTTACAAAAAGGAAGTTGAAATAATGCTAGAATCATCACAGATTGCGGGTGTAGTTCAATGGTAGAACATCAGCTTCCCAAGCTGAGGGCGTGGGTTCGATTCCCATCACCCGCTCCAATTTTTTATCATTGATTCTTGTTCCTGTGTCTAACAAACTATCAACCACCATCGTTAAATGGCAAAAAAAATCGGGTAGAAGCACACTGCCGTGGCAGTATAACCCCACTGCCTATCGTGTTTGGATATCTGAAATTATGCTACAGCAAACGCAAGTTACAACAGTTATCCCCTACTACCAAAATTTTTTACAGCGTTTTCCTACTATTGACGCAGTGGCAAATGCAAATGAAGATGATGTTTTGGCGGCTTGGAGTGGCTTGGGTTATTATGCACGAGCACGAAACTTACAAAAATCAGCTCGGATTATTCAACATAATGGTATTCCTCAAACGTTGGAGCAATGGCAGACACTGCCAGGCATTGGTGAAAGCACAGCAGCCGCTATTATGGTTTTTGCCTATGGTCAAAGACACGCCATACTAGACGGCAATGTTAAGCGGTTATTTGCCAGATTATTCGCCATAGACGAGCCGATTAAAAGTAATAGTGCAACACTATTATTGTGGCAAAAAGCAAAAGAGTCGCTACCCGATAAAAAGGATATTCGCCCTTACACACAAGGGCTGATGGATTTAGGCGCAATGGTTTGCTTGCAAACGCAACCGCTTTGTAGCCAATGTCCTGTTGGCAACTATTGTATTGCACTAAAAAATAAACAAGTCAACGCCTACCCTGTTGCCTCTCCCAAAAAAACCAAGAAATTAAAAAATATTGTAATGCTGTGTTTAAAGCATGAGCAACGCGTTTTGCTTTACAAAAGACCCGCCAAAGGTATATGGGCAAGTCTGTGGTTATTGCCTGAAGCAGCAACCAAACGACAGTTAATAAGCAATTGGCAAAAAATAATAAACGATGCAAATGACTTAGAAAATGATTGTGCCAAATTGTTTCATAGACCACAAAAAATTAAGCATGAATTAACCCATTTTAGTTTAACGATTACTGTTTACACCATTGCTTTAACAAATGCACCCTCTATTGATGGGCATCATTGGTTATCGCCCAAGCAATGGCAATGTGTTGGAATTTGCGCTCCTATCAATAAATTGCTAAAGTCGCACTTTCAAAATTCTATATAATACGGCTTATACTTTTACTAATAATAACAATATGACTGACCGACACGAAAAAATTGATTACATCGAACTACCTGCCAAAGATTTTGCTGCGACTAAACAATTTTTTTCGACCGTATTTAACTGGAAATTTACCGATTATAGTGAGTCGTATATCGCTTTTTATGGGGCTGGTATTGATGGTGGGTTTTATTTGTCTGACTTATGCAGTACAACTGCCAATGGTAGTGCCTTAACCGTTTTTTATAGTGAACAACTTGAAACAACGCGAGATAAAATCACCCAAGCCAATGGCAAAATCGTACAGGCTATTTTTCCTTTTCCGGGTGGGAGACGGTTTCATTTTTACGATCCCAATGGCAATGAATACGCCGTATGGTCAGATTGAAAATTCGCTTAATTGATTATTGATTACCATGCTTAAAAAATTATTTATATTATTCAGTTTTATATTAATCAATGCTTGCGCTTCAAATAACGATGATGCTTCCAATGTATTAGAGGACGAACAGAACAATTTTCATAAGGTTAATCTTGTTGCCTCACAACTTCCATTGCGGCGAAGTACGGCGACATTACTGAAAAAAAGTAACATTAACATCAATGATGACGCTCTCGAAGTGGTTTTAAATGAAACCCACAAAATTGAAATTAATTCGCTTAATTCAGATGGCACGGTTTCAACTTATAAAATCAGCTATACTCTCGTTTATAAAATTGGCGAACAAGAAGAACAAAAGGTTTCTCGTTATCGCATTCTAGATCATGACGAAGGTAGGTTTCATGCGAATGAGATACAAAGAGAAAAAACTTTAGACAATCTTAGAAAAGCCGCTATTAAAAAAGTAATTTACGAAATTCGCTTTAATTCCTGACTTATTAATAATGCCAACCACTTACACACCACTGGAGTTTGTGCAAAAAACACAGCAGTTACCGCCCTGCTGCTTACTCTATGGCAATGAGATACAACTAGCAGAAGAAGCAAGGGCTTTTATTTACAGTTGTTTTAGCAAGGATAATATCGAACGCCATTATTGGAAAGAACTATACGCTGCTAACTTTCAGCCAATTAGTAGTGATGGGTTATTTGCCAATAACGATAGTAAGTGCATCGAAATTATTATAGAAAAATCATTGGGCACGGATAGTACAGGCACTGGTTCTAATAAAAGTACGCAAAAGGCGTTGGCTAGTTTACTCGATCAAATAGAAAATACCGAATCCCCTGATACACTGCTTATTAATATTCAAGAGTGGGATGATAAATCCAAAAAAACCGCATGGTTTAAAAAATTACTAGAAAATTCAGTGGGTATTAATGCCGCTCAACTATCGGCAAAGCAGTCCAAAATATGGATAAACCGTTGGGCAAAGCAATTTAATATTAAAATGTCCGATGATGCCATACACTGGCTATGTATACAGTCTGAAGGTAATTTATTGGCTGCCAAGCAGTCGATTCAAAAACTCGATTTTAATGATGTACAAGAAGAAGTCGATATTAATACTATGCGCAAAACACTAGCGGATGGTGCGCTTTATGATGTCTATGATTTAATCAATGCCATTGTCATAGGTGATTTGCCTCGTAGCCTTTATGTTTTGCGTATTTTAAACACAACCGGAACGGCAGAGCCTATTATTATGTGGGGGATTAACCATATTATTATTAATTTGTTGAGTTTAAAAACAGGTGAAACACCAAATATGTGGGGGGCCAATTTAAGAAATTTACAGAATCGAGTTTCTCATTTTTCAGAAAATGACTTAATAAAATTACTACGCCATGCAGCCTTTACCGACCGCGTTTGTAAGGGCGTTGCCGTCAGTACCACCATCACATTAATGACGCAGCTGGTCACCACCTTGGTGATACTGGGTAATGGTGATAAGATACGACATCCAATGTTTAGAGAGTAAATGTGTGAGCACTGACGAATTTCAAAGCATAAAAAATAAAATGCCTACAGAGGCAAATAAAAAATCCACAGACTTTATAACCTTTAGAGGTTTGTTGGTTGATTACTTAGGCGATTTAGAGGATGACTTAGATAGTATAGTTACCGAACTTGAAAATGATGAAGAATCTAGGGCGGATTTCGTAGAGGCAGGATTAGAGGATTTCTTAACAAAAGAAACAATTACTAGCCACCTCACATTCCTGGTTAAAGATAGGTATTTAAGACTAAAAGATAAGGCATACAGCAGAATCAAAGCATACAACACTGAGGAACAAATTAATACCTTTCTTGTGGAGCGTGGCAACATTGAAAATATTTTAGAAAGAACAAAAAATTATTCTAAAAATTTAATTAGTATCAATACCCAATCCAAAAATAAAATTCTTGCAAGTTTTGCTCATAATTTAAATACTAATCGTGCCGAAATCTGCACCGCGAATCAAAAAGATATAGATAATTCTGCTGATGTTTCCGATTCATTGCGCGAAAGATTGACTTTTCAAAACGCCCAAATCGACAGCACGATTGTTGCAATAAATCAAATTATTGATTTGCCCGACCCTATTGGTGAGATTAATCACTTACAAACAATGCCCAGTGGCATTCGTGTAGGAAAAATGCGCATTCCTTTGGGCGTGTTGTTAATGATTTATGAATCGCGCCCTAATGTTACTGCCGATGCTGCTAGTTTGGCAATTAAATCAGGCAATGCAATATTTTTACGCGGTGGTAGTGAGGCAAAGTATTCTAATTCTGCTATTTATGCCAGCCTACAGCAAGCACTTAAAGAGCATAATGCTAGTGATATGGTTTATGTTTTAGACAATTACAATCGCGACATCGTCAGCTATCTACTTGGCAGAGATGATATTTTTGATATGATTATTCCACGTGGTGGTCGTCAACTAATCGAACGCGTTTGTAATGAAACAAAAATTCCAGTTTTAAAACATCTAGATGGCAATTGCCATGTCTATATCGATGCCGATGCCGATATAGACATGGCACTGGATATTGTGGTTAATTCTAAAACTCGGCGGTATGCCGTGTGCAACGCGGCTGAGAGTTTATTGGTGCATACCGACATTGCCAATGCCATTCTCCCCCGTCTTGCCACTGTCTTACAAAATAAAGGCGTAATGCTACGAGGGTGCACCGATACTTGCGCATTGCTTAATAAACATTCCATCACCATAGATACCGCATCAGACGAAGATTGGCAAACCGAGTACTTATCACCCATAATAAGTGTTAAAATAGTGCCTTCACTATGTCAAGCGATAACTCATATTAATACATTCGGATCAGGGCACACCGATGCCATTGTTACCAATAACTCTCAACAGAGTTGGCGTTTTTTGCGAGAGGTCGATTCCAGTTCTGTCATTATGAATGCATCAACAGGTTTTGCTGATGGTGGAGAATACGGTCTAGGTAGTGAAATCGGTATTTCTACCAACCGCTTACACGCCAGAGGACCAGTGGGGATAAAAGGTTTGACAACAGAAAAATACATTGTTTTAGGTAACGGCGAATGTCGATAATCATATCATGAATATTTTAGTGATTGGAGCAGGTGATACAGGTGAGGAAATAGCCACTCGCTTAATTGAAAATCGTTGTAATGTAACGATTCTCGATAAAAGCATGGAACGTATTATTCAGTTACAAAATACACAAAAAGATTTACAAGCACAACATGGCGATGCTACCGATCCCGAGTTATTACAATCGGTTGAAATTCATGACATGGATATTGTTATTTCCCTAACCGAGTCCAACCAAACCAATCTTGCGGCTTCCAAACTCTGCTCACTTTTATCACCGGGGGTCGTAACCATTGCCCGAGTGTCGCACGAAAAGCTATTAGATGAAAGACTAATGTCGCCCGAAGGGTTTGATATAACGCATGCATTTAACCCCGAACACGTCATTGCCGAAAATATATGTAATATTATTAATAATCCGGGGTGTTTGTCTATTGACCGTTTTGCCAATGGTAGGGTTACACTTACTTGCTTAAAAATCACATCTGAGGCCGCTCACGTTGCCTATAATGTCAAACAACTACATGACGAAATTACCGATTTTCCTTTTTATATTGTCGCTATTTATCGCGATGGCAATTACCTCGAACAAATCGATTCACAAACGTATGTTTATGTTGAAGATGAGATTTATATTATTATACAATCGGAAGATCTTAGCAAAAGTATTGCTTGTTTTGTAGGCAAGCAAAAGCAAAATCACAATATTATTATTGCCGGTGGTACCGATATCGCCTTGGCAGTAGCAAAAGCGCTCGAACAAAAACATAACGTTAAAGTAATCGAACCCAATGTTCAACGCTGTAGCGAAATGGCACAAGTTTTAAACAAAACTTTGGTACTCAAAAGTATTCCAACAGACGAATTTTTATTAAAATCTGAGGGCATTGAACAAACCGATATTTTTTGTGCATTGACCAAACAAGATGCTCAAAACCTTTTATCTACCATGCTAGCCAGACGTTTAGGTGCAAAAAGAACCATGGTCATTGTCAATCATGATGCTTATGTTGATATTCTTGAAGACAACTATGGCGTTATTATTTCTCCCTCTCAAATTACCGTTAACACCGTATTAGAGCACGTGCGCTTAGGCACTATTAATTCGGTTCACTCATTGCGACATGGCAACGCCGAAGCGTTTGAAGCCACTATTCAAGGTGATGAAAAATCCTCCAAACTCATTGGCAAAGAAGTAGGCGAAATCAAGTGGCCTCAAGGTTTGTTTTTGGGTATTTTTATTCGAGACGACAAACCCTTGTTTATTCACAACAACTTGGTTATAAAAGACCAAGATCGAATCATTTGTTTTATTACTAAGAACTCTGCCATTGGTAAAATGGAAAAAATGCTACTGGTCGACTTTAAGTATTTTTAAAACCTTTGTCACTTACATCATTTCCAATATAAATCCACACACAACCTTTTCGAGAGTAACCGCAAAGTTTTTAGAAAAATACAGTATTGAGGGATTGCTCAATGTCTTGTTGTAGTAATTCTACTGGCTCTAAACCAATGGATAGCCTGATAACGCTATCGCTTAGCCCTATTTTTTTTCTGTCGTCTTCGGGCACTCGCAAGTGAGTCGTTGTAGCAGGGTGCGTTACCAATGAGCGATTATCGCCAAAATTAGCGGTAATCGTAAAGAGTTTTAAACTATCAATAAAACGAAAAGCTTGTTGTTTATCGCCATTAATAACGAAAGTTAAAACGCCACCTCCCATCGATGATTGTTGTTTCATCGCCAGTTGATGATTGGGGTGTGAATTTAATCCTGTGTAATACACTGCAGATACGCCATCTAAACCTTCTAACCATTGCGCAATAGCATGGGCTGATTGTGAATGCTTTTCTATGCGTAACGGCAAAGTCTCGATACTTTTGTGCATAATCCACGCATTAAAGGGGGATAAGGCAACACCACTACAACGAATAAATGGAAAAATCTTATCTTCGACAATGGCTCGACTACCCACAATGTACCCTGACAACATTCGCCCTTGTCCATCAATATACTTGGTGCCAGAACCTACGACTATATCTGCCCCAAATTCCAGAGGCTTTTGCAAATACGGGCAAAAGCAATTATCAACTGCCAAAATAATATTACGTTCATGCACCATCGACGCAATAGCAGCAATATCGATAACCGTCTGCATTGGGTTAGAAGGCGTTTCGAGAAAAACCAGTTTGATATCGTCGTATTCATTGAGTTTTGCTTGCCATGCCGCCGAACTATTCTCAAAAATAAAATCTGTCGTAATATTAAATTTCATTAATTGCTTGGATAATAGTTGTACGGTAGAGCCAAAAACATTGCCAGCACATAGTATTCTGTCGCCTGCTTCGCAAACTCCCATTATTAAAGACAATATAGCGGACATGCCGCTTGCAGTTGTTAATGCGTATTGTCCACCTTCTAACGCCGCCACTCTATCGGCAAATATTGATGTGTTGGGGTTACTAAAACGAGAATAAATAAATGTTTTGCTATTATTTTCGTTAAAATTTTTCGCGGCTTGTTCTGCTGAATTAAAAACAAAACTAGAATTGCAAAAAATAGGCTCTGAATTCTCTTGTAAATCGGTTGAGGGTGTTTTTGTAAATAGCATGGTTATTGTTTGTGCAAAGGCAGTGGTAAGATTCTTTGACTGACGGCGGCATCATCTGAATGCTCCAATGTTATATTTTGTTCTAGCTGCTGCAGGTATTCTTCGGTGATATTACCAACAGGATATTTTCCGTCAAAACAAGAGACCTCAAAATGTTCTATCGCTTCGTTCTCTTCGCCAACTGCAGCAGTTAAATCTTCTAAAGACAAATAAATGACTTCATCCGCGTTCAAATACAGTGCAATTTCTTTAATGGACTTATCACTTGCAATTAATTCATTGCGGGTGGGAATATTGATTCCATAAAAATTAGGAAAACGTACAGGAGGAGAGGCACTCGCAAAATAGACATTTTTAGCCCCCGCTTCCCGTGCGAGTATAACCAATTGCTGTGCAGTAGTACCACGAACAATCGAATCATCTACTAGCATTATGTTTTTATTGGCAAATTCTGATTCGATAACGCTTAGTTTTTTTCTCACGGATAGTTTTCGTAACTCTTGTCCTGAAGTGATGAATGTTCTTTGTGAGATGCGGTTTTTAACCAGCCCTTCTCTAAAAGGCAATAATAGTTGTTGTGCTACTTCAAGTGCGGCGACTCGCCCAGAATCAGGGATAGGAATAATACTGTCTATTTGCAAATAGGCATAATCTCGTTTAATGGTTTGAGCCAATTTTTTACCCATATTAATGCGTGATTTATAAACTGAAATGCCATCCAAAGTAGAATCAGGTCGAGCGATATAAATGTATTCAAAAATACAAGGACGATTGGTGGTTTTTTTTGAACATAATCGTTGATGTTTATTGCCTTTTAAATCAATAAAGATGGCCTCACCCGGTGCCACATCGCGGTACGAATTTATTGATAATGCACGAAACGAAACGCTTTCGGAAGCAATTAACCATTCTTTTTTTTCATTGTGACCAATTAACAATGGGCGAATACCGTTGGGGTCTCTAAAGGAAAGTAAACCGTAACCTGCAATCAATATGACCACTGACATCGATCCTTTGCATTGTTCTAGTACTTTTTCCACTGCATCAAAAAGCATATTAACTTCAAATGGCTTGCCATTGGAGATTTCACTTAAAAAATGAGCAAAGATATTAATCAGTAAATCAGAATCGGAATGGCTGTTAATGTGGCGTTGTGTTTTATTTTGTAGCCAGTTTCGCAATTCGGTTTGATTAACCAAATTACCATTATGCGCCAATGCCATGCCAAATGGTTGATTCACATAAAATGGCTGGATTTCAGACAATACCGATGCCCTACCCGACGTAGCATAACGTACATGACCTATACCAGCATCACCCACTAAGGCATCCAAACGTTCATTATTAAAAACTGCATCAGCAGTGCCAAAGCCTTTGTCTATAAGCAATTTATTGCCTAACAATGTGGCTATGCCAGTGGCATCCTGCCCTCGGTGTTGCAAAAAGGATAGACCAAAGTTAATTTTCTTTGCTGCATTGCCACCAATAACACCGATTATTCCGCACATAGCTCTATTTTACTTGACGCTATGCTCAATGTAACTTAGTGTCATTGTTTCTTACGGCAAATACCAATCGCCGAACATTGACGACAGTTGTCGTTAATTCCATTTGCCGGCATAGCATGCCCTGCTTCAATGGCATAGAGCACTTGTCGCAGCCGTGCGACCACGCGCTGCGTGCTTGATTTATCAACGGTTACAATTTTATCTTTAAACGGCATTACTACTATTTTTTCATTGTTTTTTACGACATTATCTAAACCTAAAAAAAAGTCATAAAGTGATAATTGTGGAAATTCACCATTTTCTAGTGCTTCTAGAGTAAATGATAAACTGCTTTTGTAGTCGATAATGGTATTGCCCGTGCTATCGTTATAATCCAATCGGTCTAATCGGGCTTTGAAAATGGTTTGTGATTGACGTGCCTGCCATGTAAAAGTAATGGGATATTCCGTTTTTTGGGTGCTGCTACCTTCTTCGCGGCGTTTGTGTTCCCATTCTATAAACTGTTCGCCGTTTGCCCGCCAATAAGTGGCGTATAAATTTAGAATGGGGTGATTACCCACCATTTTTTCAGACACGATTTTTTGCCAAAGTGTTTTTAACTGTTCTTTATCAAAGATGGCTTTTGATTCGATAAGGAATTTTTCTAAAATTACATGCATTATTTTGCCAAGCATAGCGGGCGATAATGTTGCCGCATTGCCTGTTTCTAAACACGATAAATTTAAATACTGATTAACATAAAAACGATACGGACATTTCATTAAATCCGTAGCGGATGACAATGGCAATGTAGCAGGTAAATAATTAACCCGACCTTCTGCTTTGGTTCTTGTTTTATTCGTTGCTTCTGATGGTGGTGATTTCACATCCATTGCGTCATCGTTATCATCGGGCAATGTCACATGCTGCCCGTTATTTTTTGCTATTTCAGAAAAATCCGCCCATAAGGGATGGACTCTGTTATTTTCACCCACCGCATTTTGTCCTAGCCAAATATAGCATAGTCTTGTATGGCTTGCAAAACAATGTGCTAGATAGTCGTGTGTTGCTTTTTTTGCATCGCCCCACGATTGCAAGCCCAGTGATTGTCGCTCTGATTCTGAAAGCCATTGAGATGCATTGTTATTATTATTGTCATCGACACAGCCCAGCAACATTAAGGTGTGAAAAGTTCGCTTATTATTTGGGGAAACAAAAACAATTGGGCTATCGATTTCTCTATCTACAATGGTTTCGTGAGCTAAAAAATGCTTCATATAGTGATGAAATTCAACAGCAGTCATTGCTATTTTAATATCGTTAACACCATTGTAAATTTTTTGTTTGAGTTTTTGCGCCAACCCATCATTTTGCCAAGCATTTAACATCGGAGCAGAAGATAAAAACAACCAATCCAACCATTGTTTTAATGTAGCCGTATCGTTGAAATTATTCTGATTGCAATCATTAAAATAACGAAATTTTTCATTTAGTGTTTGGCTTTTCCATTGTTGGTTAATCAAAAAATCATAACCAGTGGGAGTATTAACAGAGTGGACCAAGTCATACCGCCATTCCTTTTCAGCACGAACAAGCCCAATATCACCTGCAAAAAAAGGTGACTGTAGATAGATTGTAATATTAGAGACACTAAAAGGCTCAATTGCCATTTTTAAAAACAATAGTAAAGCACTACCATAAGCCAATGTCTCGGCTCGCCAACCAATGGTATCTTGTATTAAAATACCTTGATTTTCAGCCATTGCTCGCAAACGTCTTGCCAACAATCTGTCATAAACAACAATCCCCATTTTATCGTATTCGCTTTTGTCGTTTAAAAAGATATAAATTGCTTGTAACGATTTTTGGGCGGTATTGGTAAGTGTGTCGCCCTTACCTTCTTGGTAAAATAAATCGGTGGAATCAATCGCTTGTGGTAGATTGCTTTTTAATATTGTAATGGTTTTTACTTGTAGGCTTTTAAAAAACGCTTCTTCGATAACCGAAGCAGAATCAGAATAAACCACTGCTGCAACTATGTTGTTATCATTAAGTGCTTTTGATAATTGTTGCAATGCTTTTTGTTTGCATAAAACTTCGCCTTCTTCTGCTAGTATAGTCCATAAGGCATTGGCTAGGTTTACTTCAAAGTCATTTTTACAATCACTAAATGGACTAGAAAAATGAGCGGTATCGGATGTTTTATATTCTTGTAAACTATTTTCATCAATCGCTATAAATAAATCTGCCAATTGCTCTGCCAATGCCACGCGTTGTTGCAAAACAATTGTGTTTGAGACCTTGCTAACTTGTTGTAAGTATTGATAGATTATCCAAATTAAGCGATTTTTAGGGTTTTTATTTGATGCCAAAATACCCAAAGCAGAAACTGCCAAGCACTGTTTAATGGATGAATCGCCCAACTGCTGGAACGCAATTAGTAATTGCGACAGCACCACAATGGGCGGCAATTGTTGGGTGTTATTAAATCTTTGTTTTAACTGATGAGCGGTTGAAAAATTATCAACTATACAAAAATCGTGATTGTTATGCTGTAATGTTGCAACAATATCATCAATTGACATTTATTATTATTTATCGTTCGAGATACTGTAATTTATCCTCGACATCTTTCCATTGCTCCGCATCTGCCAGTGGATCTTTGCGTTCAACTAATTCAGGCCATTTCTCGGAGAGTTCTCGGTTTAATTCAATTAACGCTTCTTTGCCTTCTGGTACATCGTCTTCGGAAACAATGGCATTAACTGGGCATTCTGGAACGCACAATGAACAGTCAATACATTCTTCAGGGTCGATAACCAACATGTTAGGACCTTCATGAAAACAATCGACAGGGCAAACTTCTACACAATCCGTATGTTTGCAACGAATACAACTCTCTAAAACAATATATGTCATTATTTTCTCCTTAGTTCATGTACATACCGCCATTAACATGCAGTGTTTGCCCTGTTATATAGGACGCTGCATCTGACGATAAAAATTTAACCAAAGATGCAATATCATCAGGCGTGCCAGCACGATTCATGGGAATATTATTTAAAAAATAGTCTTTAACTGCATCTGGTAATTTGTTGGTCATATCGGTTTCAATAAAACCAGGTGCCACTGTATTAACGGTGATGCCACGCGTTGCCATTTCTTTGGCTATTGATCGACAACAAGCATCAAGCCCTGCTTTGGCAGCACAGTAATTGGATTGTCCAACATTGCCTATTGATGCCACAATAGAGGATATGGCAATTATTCTGCCGTGCCTTTTTTTAGCCATCGCGCGAAGGTTGGCTTGAATTAATGCAAATACCGCCGTTAAGTTAATGTCAATAACGCTTTGCCATTGTTCTTGCTTTAGCCGCATAGCCAATCCATCGTCGGTAATGCCAGCATTGGCAACAAGAATATCCACGCCGCCAAATTCTTTATTAATCGTATTCATTAAAGCGGTAAGACTGCCGTCTTGCCCCGCATTATACAACAGCCCTTTGCCACCAATCGCCTGCGTTGCCGCTTCAATGGCATTAACCCCCACATCAGAAGTAGCAGTGCCGATTACCTGTGCACCTGCCTCACCCAATGATTGTAAAATGGCTTTGCCAATACCACGGCTTGCACCAGTAACCAACGCTGTTTTATTTTTTAAATCCATTTATTGTAACTCCATTATGGTGTCTATTTTATAGAGATTAAAGGTTTAATTCAACTGTTTAAAATCGCATGGATGGCATCGGTGTTGTTTAAAGCCTTGTGTGGTATTCCGCTGTCTTTGCCTAATCCTGTTAGTATTTTACCCGGTCCGACTTCAAAAACCTGTTCGACACCACGTTTTTTTAATTGTTGCAGTATCAATAACCAATTAACCGGTAATATTAGTTGATTTGCCATTGTATTTATTAAATCGTTGGCAAATGAATCACTTGGTTTTTCAATTTGCCCAGTGTGCAATATGGTTACTTGCGGTTGAGACAATGTTATTTGTTTCATCGCTTCTTTAAACTGATTCGCCGCCTCTTGCAATAAAGGACAATGTGAAGGCACGCTCATTGGCAACACTACGACGCGTCTTGCCCCCTTTTGTTTAAAGACATCAATGTATTTTTCGATGGAACTTTTGATACCTGCTACTACGATTTGTTTTTCGGTATTGTAGTTCGCAGCCCAAATAAACTCACCATCGTTACGTGCTGCTGTGCAAATTTCATTAATGCTATCGGCATCCAATCCTAATATTGCTGCCATACCACCATTATTGACTGTCGATTGCATAAGATACGCACGTTGACGCACCAATTTTGCAGCTTCTGCCAATGACAAACTACCCGCACAAACCAATGCACTGTATTCACCCAAGCTATGCCCGGCAAAAACGGTTGCTTGTAATTTGTTTTCGAGCATGCGATAAACGCCAACGCCCATCGCCAACATGCAAGGTTGTGTGTTGATGGTTTGATTTAATGCATCGCCATCATTTTCGATAATAGATTCAATATCGGTATCAATGGCGTTAGAGACTTCTGCCACAACCTCCATCAACAAGGGATGTTTATGATAAGCCGATAGCATTCCTGTCGATTGTGAGCCTTGGCCAGCAAATACAAAAGCTGTTTCAGACATGATTTTTTAAACCTTTACCATATAATACTGGCAGCACCCCATGTAATACCACCACCAACAGCCGCAATCGCTATGCGATCGCCAGCAGAAAATTTGTCTTGATGAGATGATAATGCCAACGGTATAGAAGCCGCAGAAGTATTGCCTTGATTATTGACCGTTTTAATGACTTTGGCAGGGTCTATATTTAGACGTTGACTCACTGCATCGATAATTCGTTCATTGGCTTGATGCAAAACCAACCAATCGGCTTGTTCACCATCCAGTACTTCGAGCGTTGATTCTGTCATTTTTTCAACCGCAAAACGGTAGATGCTTGCTCCATTCATTTTGGTAAAGGGATAGCCGCTGATCTCACCGTTGGATAAATGTGCATTAACCGTTAGGTTATCTGCATAATTACCATCGGCATTGATGACAATGTTTTGAATACCAGCAGTATCCGATGCCGCAACAACAGCAGCACCTGCACCATCGCCAAATAAAACACACGTACCTCTATCATCCCAATCTAAAATGTGCGAATAAACTTCACTACCTACAACCAATATTTTTTTGGCACGACCAGACATGATAAAGCCTTCAGCCGTTGCTAAGGCGTACAAAAAACCACTACAAACGGCTTGAATATCAAACGCTGGGCATGGACCTGCTTTTAATTTGCGTTGTAACAAACAGGCAGTTGCTGGATAAATCCTGTCGGGCGTGGTTGTTGCAAAAATAATCATATCTAAATTCGACGCAGAAAGTCCAGCCACTTCTAGAGCTTGCTTTGCTGCCGGCAGTGCTAAGTCGCTTGCCAATACGCCTTCGGGGGCAATATGTCGTTGACGTATACCAGTTCGGCTTTGAATCCAATCGTCAGATGTGTCTAAAGATTTAAGTTTTATTAAATCGTTATTGCTAACGACATTATCGGGAAGATATCCACCTAATCCAATAATTTTTGCGTATGACACAATCGTTGTTATTTCGTTTAAGCTTCTGCGATAATAGTCTCGCGCAACTCAATTTTTTCATTAAGTAATTGCGCAATTGTTTGTGGTAAATCTTGTTTGGCAGAGGAAATAGCGTATTCTACCGCTGCACTAAATGCAACTTCATCGGCATTGCCATGACTTTTAACAATAATCCCGTTTAATCCCAATAAACAAGCCCCATTGTAAGCACGCGAATCCATGCGGTATTTGAGTTTGTTGAGTACCGGCATAGCAAAAAACGCGCAGCTGCGTGACAATTTGTTTTTAGTAAAGGCGTCTTTAATCATCTGTAAAATCATCGTAGCCAAGCCCTCGGTTACCTTAAGCACCACATTGCCTGTAAAACCATCGGTTACCACGACATCAGCAGTACCTTTAAACATATTTGATCCTTCAATATAACCCGTAAAGTTGATTGATTTATCTGCGTTTAATAATTTGGCACTTTTATGTAGTAAATCACTGCCTTTGAAATCTTCTTCACCAATATTAAGCAAGGCGACTGTGGGGTTTGGTATTTTTTTAATGGCTTGCGATAAAGCCGTTCCCATAAGTGCAAATTCGTATAACATTTCGGGTTTGCAACTTGAGTTTGCTCCCATATCAAGTAAGCAAAAAGAGTCGTTTTTTTGTTTGGCACTACTACAGGGAATAAAAGAAGCAATGGCAGGACGCTCGATTCCCTTGAGTAGTCTTAAAATAAGAACACCCAATCCCATTAACGCCCCTGTATTACCCGCACTAACCGCCGCTTGTGCTTTGCCTTCTTTTACCAGTTGCAAAACACCTCGCATAGAAGTATTGCGCCGCCGAATGGCACGCGATGGTAGTTCGTCCATACGCACCACAGCATCGCTGTGCTCAATGGTAAATTTATGAACGTCTTTGCCTAGTTGATTTTCAATAAGTAGTTTGTCCCCAACCAGTGTGAATTCAACATTGGGATGTTTCTGCTTGCATTTTAGTACTGCATTAAGTCGATGCTCGGGCGGTTTGTCTCCGCTCATAATATCAACTGCAATGTTTAAAGACATTCAGGTTTACTCAGCGTTTTCTTCTTCTGGTTTTGCAGTCTCAATAATTTTCTTACCACGATAATAACCATTGGCACTAATATGATGACGTAAATGTCTGTCTCCATTGGTTTTTTCGGTTGAAATAGTACCTAAAGCAATGCTGTCGTGTGAGCGACGCATGTTACGGCGTGAAGGTGATTTTTTATTTTGTTGTACTGCCATTTTTAAACTCCTGTGTATTAAAGGGTAAATTAACTATCCATATATTTGGCTGAAGGACATTGCTCTTTGTCATGCATAATGCTGATAGGCAAACAAAGCAATAATTCATCAGAAATAAACTCTTCTATATCAATTTTATCTTTTTCGAGTATTTCCATGTTCCCTACTATCGATAACGATTTATCAGTCTGATCTCCTTCAAGTAAGTACTGACGCGTTGAATTAATTGCAAAAGGAAATTCATTCATGCAACGTTGGCATGTCACTTGCAAGGTTGTTGATAAACTGACATCCACCACACCATACCCACCTTGTTCTTGACTACCACTGATTTGGAAATGAACCAGTGTTTGAGATTGCAACGCAAATAATTGGTTAATTCTTTGCAGGTTTTCTAGAACCAATAAATCAGAAATTTTTTCCCTATGGGCACAAAGATTTGAAAAATCTACTATCATCTTGAACTGTCTTTTTGCAGAATGTATATTCTACCAAAAAAGCACCATAAAATGAATGATTTTCACGCTATGGTAGGGATTATAGCGATTTTATAAACGAAATTTTTGTTCGTATGGATAGTAATGCTTGGTAATATTTTTTTTATAATTGTCTTGGATTTCTTTCCAATAAAGGTAATCCGTTAGTTTTTTAAATTCCGTTGTAAAAATCCTCCTCAAAATTTTATTGGTTGCCATAAATTGGGTAAACTCTTCCGGGAAAACATCGTCTTTACCAATGGAATACCATGGCTCAGAGGCATACTCTTCTTCGATGGTTTTGGGCTCGGGAATCAGTCTAAAGACAGGAATATCCATCGTTGTTATTTCATCATAATCATAAAAAATCACGCGATTTTGCCCAGTTACGCCAAAATTTTTAGTCAACATATCGCCAGGAAAAATACCACCTTGAATTAAATCGACAATCGCTTGACAAAAATCACGAGAGATAACGATGGTTTGTTCCTCGTTCGCTCGTTCCAAATACAGATTGAGCGGCATCATTTTGTTTTCCATGTACAAATGACGGATGATAATTTCTTTATTTTTAATAATCAGCTGAGATGGTATGCATTCGCCCATTTCTTCTAAAAAATCCTCGGAGATTTTGTGACGAGGAAAAACCACATTAGAAAATTCCCATGTATCAGCCATACGCCCTAGTTTGGCATGTCGCTTTACAAACTGATATTTTTCCCTGACAATTTTATGGGTAACCATTTTTGGCGGAGCGAAATTATCGTTAATTATTTTATACACATAAGGATAGGATTCGCCACCAAATACGGTCATTACCATACCACGAATGCCTGGGCTACGCTTTAGCTTTTCGCTTGAAACATGCGATTGCTTTACAAAAAGACGATACAGCAGGTTTTTACCATGTTTATGCAAACCAATTGCACTGTAAATATCGGCAGCGGTTGAAAAAGGCAAGATACTTTGAATAAAATCAACCACAGCACCGGGAAACTGTGTATAAATAAAGAAATAAGAACGAGCAAAACTAAAAATATTAGCCAAACTGTTGTTATCGGTAACCACTGCATCCACGTAAATATTGCGATGCGGTTCATTTAAAAAAGCAATTGCCAACGCATTGGTCTTGGTGGTCTCAAGTTTTATTCTCCCGATTAAATACGCCCCCTTTTGTCTTAAAAATAACTCACGAATATATTGAATTTCGATGCCTTGTTCATCTGATAAATCTAACTGACTGATAATTTTTCGGCAAAGTTCATGAACATCGCGTTGTAAATCTTCAAAAGGTACTTTAAATTCTAAGGATTGAATAATAGATAACAGTGTTGCAGGCAATGTTTTGACATTGGTATATTCACTAAAGATCACGGGATCATCAATATCAATATACGAGGTTGAAATCGTCGGTCTTAAGAAAATATAATTATTGTTATAGTAAGCTTGATTGACAAATAAGCGGCAAAAAAATGAATTATAAAATGTTTCTGCCAATTCAGGTTGACTGTGAGAAGATATTATGTTTACGTAACAAGTCTTTGTTTTTACCCATAATTTTTCATCAAAAATATCAAAATTATAGTTCTGTTTTACCTTTCGTAGCGCGTCATCAACTTTTTTATCGTAAAGTCTTAATCGTTTTTTAGAGATCGCCTCTTGTTCTGACCACAAACATTTTTCAAAGTTTTTTTTTGCCTTTAATGCAATCTTTGCAAATAATGAATAATGTGATTCAAAGCCCTGAAGAATTAATAAAGCAATGTCTTCTGGCAATGGTTGAGTACTTTGATTATGCTCTTTAGTCATTGCGAAAAAACATTGCCATTTTTAAAACCTAAAAATGAATAAAGAATTAAAATTGTTCTTCTTCAGTTGAACCCGACATAGCAGTAACAGAAGATTGACCGCCTTGAATGACAGTTGTTACGTCATCAAAATAGCCTGCACCGACTTCTTGTTGATGAGCAACAAAGGAATAGCCTTTATTGGCAGATTTAAACTCTTGCTCTTGCACCTTTTCGACATAATGCTTCATGCCTTCACCTCTTGCATAATCATAAGCCAAGTCAAACATGTTGTACCACATACTATGAATACCGGCTAGGGTAATAAATTGATAACAATAGCCTAATTCTGCAATGTCATTTTGAAAAGAAGCAATGGCTTTGTCATCCAAATTTTTCTTCCAGTTAAATGAAGGCGAACAGTTATAAGCAAGCATCTGTTCGGGGTGTTTTTCGTGTATTGCTTGAGCAAATTCGCGGGCAAAGCCAACATCCGGCGTACCAGTTTCACACCACACTAGATCGGCATAAGGAGCATAAGCAACACCACGTGATATAGCCTGCTCTAAACCTTTTTTGGTTTCATAGAAACCTTCTGCTGTTCGCTTGCCAGTTAAAAACGGCCTGTCATTGTCATCAACATCCGATGTTAATAAACGAGCGGCTTCGGCATCGGTACGTGCCAATATAACGGTTGGCACACCGCAAACATCAGCAGCAAGACGAGCGGCAATTAGCTTTTGCACGGCTTCTTGCGTTGGTACCAATACTTTCCCTCCCATATGACCGCATTTTTTAGCAGCGGCAAGTTGGTCTTCAAAGTGAGCAGCAGCAGCCCCATTGACAATCATATTTTTCATGAGTTCAAAGGCATTTAGCACACCACCAAAGCCTGCTTCGGCATCGGCGACGATCGGTAAAAAGTAGTCCACAAAGCGTTCGTCATTTTGGTCGATACCTTGCGCCCATTGGATTTCATCAGCACGCTTAAGGGTGTTATTAATGCGTCTTACCATGGTTGGCACAGAATCATAAGCGTACAATGATTGGTCGGGATACATGGTTTCGGATGTATTGCCATCAGCAGCAACTTGCCAACCCGATAGGTAAATTGCTTCGATTCCTGCTTTGGCTTGCTGCATGGCTTGTCCTGCAGTAATAGCACCCATGCAATTAACATATCCTTTTTTAGCAGAACCGTTAATTTTATCCCACAATTTATTTGCACCACGCTCAGCCATCGAACACGCTGGTACAAATGAACCTTGTAATCGGATAACATCTTCTGCTGTATAAGGTCTTTTTACGTTTTTCCAACGAAGGTCAGTAGCCCAATTATTATTAATAACGTCTATCCGTTGCTGTTTAGTGCTCATTTTTTTCCTTTTTATATTGTTATTAATTTCCTAATAAAATTAATAAAGTAGATTATTCTGTTGATACATAGACTTCATCTTCTTTTATCATAAATAAAATTTTACGAGCAACTGTTTCAAAATAGTGTGGGTTATGCTGAATTTTCTCTAAATTAGAGATAAGTATTTTATTTTGGTGGTGACGTATGCTGTTGCTTTCTTCAATTTTTGCGATTTCTTGCTGTAACAATGCTATTTTTATGTAGCCATCGGCTTCTTTAAGGTGCAAAATATATTGCAACCATGCAATAGAAGCAACAAACAAGATAATAATACAATATTTAATGACCATTGTCTTTTTGATAAGATGAAAAGACCGTATTACCTATATAAGTCGCCGTCTCACCTAGTGCATCGGCAATGCGCAATAGTTGATTGTACTTTGCAATTCGCTCTCCACGACAAGGCGCGCCTATTTTAATTTGCCCGCAGCTCAATGCAACCGCCATATCGGCTATTTCGGCATTTTCACTTTCACCCGAACGATGAGACATAATAGAGTTATACCCCGCAGCATGGGCCATTTCAACGGCATCTTGCATTTCGGTTACTGTGCCTATTTGATTGGCTTTAACCAATAAAGCATTGGCAATACCCGCATCAATGCCTTTTTGTAAAATAGTGGGATTGGTCACAAATAAATCGTCTCCTACCAATTGAACGGACTTGCCTAAACGTTGAGTCAGCTGTGCCCAACCGTCCCAATCGTTTTCATCACAAGCATCTTCTAGACTGATAATTGGGTACTTTTGTACCCAATTCGATAAGAGATCAATCATTGCTTCGGCATCGCCTGTAAAATTTTCAGCCGGTAGGCAGTATAGATTTTTATTATGATCATAGAACTCACTGGCGGCACAATCCAGTGCAATGCTAATTTGCTCTTGTGGACGATAACCTGCTTGCTCAATTGCCGATAGTATAAAATCCAACGCCTTCGTTGAACCATCAAGCGACGGGGCAAAACCACCTTCGTCTCCTACCGCGGTAGAGTAGCCTTCTTTATTTAACAATTGACGCAAGGTATGAAAGACTTCTGTCCCCGCTTGTAACGCCTCAGGAAATTGAGTAAAACCATGGGGTACGATCATGTATTCTTGAATGTCCAAATTATTAAGGGCGTGTGCCCCACCGTTGATGATATTCATGAGAGGAACGGGTAAAGCATTGGGATTGTGACCAAACCCTGCATACAATGGGCAATTATTGGTCATAACAGCCGCTTTTTTAACCGCAACCGACACAGCAATAAGCGAATTACCGCCCAGCCGCTCTTTATTGCTACTACCATCCAACGCAATAAGTTTGTCATCAATACTGCGTTGGCAATCTACTTTCATGCCCTTTAATGCAGGTAAAATCTCATCTACAACAGATTTTATAGCATTGTTAACACCCTTACCTAAATAACGGGTGCCTCCATCTCTTTTTTCAACAGATTCGTATTCACCAGTCGATGCACCAGAAGGTGCGATGAATCGAGCACAAATAGCATTGTCCAAATGCACTTCTGCTTCGATGGTAGGATTGCCTCTGGAATCCAAAACTTCTCTAGCGTGTATTGATTGAATGGTTGCTGACAATGACATTTTAATAAAAAACAGTAGCCTTTATGACAAATGATTAATAAGGAAACGACGAACGTTATTTGATTCCAATGGTTTTGATATAGTTTGCCCTAAGTGATGAAAAATTGAAAATTTCATATGCGGCCCCAATGCCAAAATACTCGTAAAAATAACAGATTGTCTATGCACCTTAAGACGGATTTTATCATAGTGCAATGCAGCGCGGGCAGTGATTTTATCCACTGCAATAAGTTGCGTCAGCACTCGCGCATCACCTATACCCAACCCCAAACTTTGTGCCCCTATGGGGTGCAGACTGGTTGCCCCCTGCCCCAATAAAACTTTGTTTCTTTTGCCTAGACAATAAGCCGTTTTTAATGTGGGGGTGTAAAAATGACGTTGTCCCATCCATGAAAAATTTTGTTTTAATTCTTGAGATAGGTAATTTTTGAATTGATCGTCTGTCATTTGCGCAATATGTTCGGCAGTAGAGGGTGATAAGCAACAAATAACACCGACCTTATCATCAGTTCTAGGCACAATGACAGTTACACCACTGGCGTTATAACTTTGCATGGCGTTGCTGGCAGACCAAGTTGGTATTTCGGCTACCAATGAAACAACCTTTTGCTTGTATTGATAACGAAAATAGTTAAATTCTGACACTTCAAAAGGCAATTGGCAGGCAATAATTAGGAATCGACAAGCGTATTGCTTGTCTTTATCGGTTGTTATCAAGCAATAATCGTTAATATCATCTATTTTTTTAACGGTGCAGTCTATTTTTTGTACGCCATCACATTTTTTTAGCAAATTGTCTTTTATCGTATTAATATTTACGGCATAGCCCATTTCGTTAACTTCATTGTCAGGCATTAACGAGCGGTTTTTGCCATTGCCAAAACCAATAAAAGTGTTGTTAATAGGACGGCTATTGGTAGGAAACACATTTAATTCTTTTAAAGAATGTGCAGCGGTTTTTCCTAGAACAATCGATTTTCCGTCCGCATTGGTGGCGTTAAATGTTTTATCAAAAATAGCGATAGAATAGTCCAAATCTTCTTCTTGTAACATAGCAGCAAGTGTTAGCCCTGCCAAGCTGCTACCAATAATGCCAATGTCAATCTGTTCCATAGTATTTATATTTATTATGACATTAATTGAGTAATATCATCAATTTCCTTTACTAAGAATGATGTTAATACCGTGTTGTCAAGTTTATTAATCAATACATCGTCTTCAATTCGCAAGCCAATACCTCGAAAATTTTTAGACACATCGTCATCATCAGGGATGTAAAGACCGGGCTCAATAGTAATCACCATACCAGCACTTAATTGTTGACACACCCCTACGTCGTGCACATCCAACCCCAAGCTGTGCCCAATACTATGCATGTAAAATTTTCGGTACGTTTTCTTTTCTATTATTTCATCTACAGACCCTGTGCAGATTTTTAATTGGACCAGCCCATCTACCAATGATTCTATTGCCAATTTATTTAATGATTCCCATTCCATGCCAACTTGAGCCGCTGTAATTGCCTTTTTTTGTGTGCCAAGCACCAATTCATAAACATCTCTTACGGCACCAGTCCACACCCCATTAATCGGGAAAGTGCGTGTTATATCACTGCAATAATGCCCTACTCTACAACCCGTATCTATCAATACCAAATGACTGGGACTAATCGCCATATTATTGGCAGTATAGTGTAGGCAACACGCATTGCTACCACTCGCTACAATAGCCGGAAAAGCATGCATACCGCCATTTTTTTGATAATGATACGACAACAACGCCTCTGCCTCGTATTCCATACGCATTTGTTTGGCATTTATCATGACATCTTCCAGTGCTTGACAAGCAATATGACAGGATTTTTGTATTTGATTTAATTCATATTCATCTTTAATAAGCCGCATGGAATCGATTATTATTGATACATCTACTATTTCAGCCAGTTTAATTTTTTGATTGCGATTATTGAGACGTTTTTGTGAAAATTTATCTCCAATCCAATGATCCCACTGCTGGTTATCGCCCGGCAAACAATACACTGTTTTTTCACTTTGTATATGCCTTGTTAAATAGTCCGCTAGGGCATTAATACCCACTCCCATTATGCCTGTTTTTTCAAAGGCATTGTCGGCGGTAAGATAATCGCCATCCCATTGCATAGCCGTTTTATCGTATTCACGACAAAATAACACTGTCTCAATAGCAATGCCATCTTGAACCAACATCAGCAAAGCCGTATTGGGTTCATCACAGCCACTTAAGTAGTAGTGGGAATAATTTGGAATATAAGGAGAATAAAAAACATCTTTGGTCTGAACGACTTTTGGGCAAGCCACTAAAAAGACAATGCCATTTTTTATTTGATTGGCTAAATATTGACGCCTATTTTTGGTAACAGTAATCAAACTAAGCATTTAAAAAGTAATTAGGTTTGAATCCAAGGTAAATCTCTAAATCGCCAGCCATCGATTTTATTTCGATGCCCTTCTTTGTCTATCTGCCCCTCAAAACCTTCGAGAATATTATAAGATTCGTATCCCGCTTGCGAAGCAACACAGGCAGCGTAGTGCGAACGAACGCCACTACGACATAAAAATAGCAACGGCTTGTCTTTGGATACGGATTGCTGTAGTTCATCAACAAATTTGCTATTGGTATCCATCGCTGGATACATCAGCCATTCGATATGATCGCCCCAAGGCACACGACCAACATAGGTGATTTCAGCAATGGTACGCACATCAATCAGTACCGCTTGATTCTGCAAACAAAGTTCACTTGCCTCATTGGGAGTAACACACCCTGCATAAGCCCCATCAGTCGTAATCTGACGCTTTTTTGCTTTTTCTAATATACTCATACAGAATCTATAACTTATTATTTGTATTAAATGTTTGGTAGGCCGTCAGGGGTTCGAACCCTGGACCAACGGATTAAAAGTCCGCTGCTCTACCGACTGAGCTAACGACCCAACGGCGTTATTATACATGACAGATTAGAGCAAATGATTTCATTTTAAAGCGATTTAACACAAGGATTTACTTATCATTATCGTATTAATTACCGTCGATAAAAAAGAAAAAATTCTTTCCGCAAATGCGTTATTTTTGGCTAACTCTGTTCAGTTTAATACGCTATCTACTACCTGAATGTTGATAGAATAGAAAACGCATCACTAATAATTTGCCAAACAACAAGAACAAACAGAATAACAGCAATAATATTGGCAAAACGCTCAAATTATTGTTAGATAGTAGATTGTATTTGATCTACTTTACTGTAGAATCTCGCTTGCGGAGTGGAGCAGACTGGTAGCTCGTCAGGCTCATAACCTGAAGGTCGTAGGTTCAAATCCTACCTCCGCATCCAAATTTGATTTTTACAATTTTTGAGGCTTATTATGAGTAGTTTAATGTATGTAACCCTAAATGCCAACACCAAGCAATTTCGCGTAAAAGAAGGCGATATCATTGTGTCTAACCGTTTAAAAAATGAAACAGGAAGCACTATTACATTTGATGATGTTATTTTTGCGGAATCTGATGACGGCGAAATTATAATTGGTGATAGCCTAAAAAATATTAGCGTTGTAGCCACTGTTGTATCTCACCCTCTGGGTAAAAAATTACGCATTTTTAAAATGCGGAGACGCAAAGCAAGCCGCAGAACACAAGGGCATCGTCAGAGCCTTACCGAATTACGGATTGAAAAAATCCAAGACAACAGCTAACTTATTGGAGACTCACTATGGCACAGAAAAAAGCAGGCGGTTCATCTAAAAATGGACGCGATTCGAATCCTAAATATCTTGGCGTAAAACGCTTTGGTGGTCAAGTCGTTAGTGCAGGATCCATTCTTGTAAGACAGCGTGGAACCAAGTTTCACCCCGGCGTTAATGTCGGTATTGGTCGCGACCATACTTTATACAGTCTAATAGACGGCGTAGTAAGTTTTTCTAAGCATGGCAGAATGCTTCGCTCTTTTGTAGACGTTAAAGAAAACTCCTAAAAACATAAGCGCAACGGCTGTATATGCGCAACCATACATTTATCGATGAACTTAATATCATTGTTACTGGTGGTAACGGTGGCAACGGCATTATTAGTTTTTTAAGAGAAAAATCACGCCCCAATGGCGGTCCAAATGGTGGCAATGGTGGCAATGGTGGCAGTGTCTTTGCAATCGCCACACCAGCCGTAAGCACCCTTTCTGAATTCCGATTTCGCCGTAAAGTTTTTGCCAGCAATGGTATGCGTGGCATGAGCAAAGACAAGCACGGTGCCAATGCTGACAATGTTTACGTCCAGCTGCCGCTCGGAACGCGTATTTTTGATGCTGAAACAAATTATTTACATGCCGATTTAACCGAAGAAAACGAACCTGTATTACTAGCAAGCGGCGGGCATGGTGGTTTTGGCAATGCTTATTTTAAAACATCCACCAATCGTGCACCCCGCAAAAGCACACCAGGTGAACAAGGCATCGAACGGATATTTCATCTAGAATTAACCGTTATGGCAGATGTCGGTTTATTGGGCTTACCCAATGCTGGAAAGTCCACTTTTTTAAACGCCATATCAGCCGCCAAACCAAAAATAGCCAGTTACCCTTTTACAACCCTAGCACCTCAATTAGGCGTTGTTTCTATCGAAAACTCTTATCAACGCCTGGTCGTGGCAGATATACCCGGACTCATTTCAGGTGCATCTGACGGTGCCGGTTTGGGCAATCAATTTTTACGACATTTGTCGCGAACAAAATTTCTTTGCCAAATTGCCGACATCAGCTCTGACAGTTTAATAGAAGATTGTCATACGATAAACAATGAGCTAAACCAGTCGTCTATTGAAGAATTACCTTCTAAAAACCGATGGTTATTACTGAATAAAACCGATTTGATATCAGATGAAGAAAGTAAAATTAAAAAACAACAAGTTGAAGAACAGTGCCCTTATTTTGATAATGTCATATTAATTTCAGCAGCGGGCAATATCAATGTCAGTGAGACCGTTCATCAACTCATGCATAAGTTATGCGAAAAGAATTAAAAAAAGCAAAAAAAATTGTTATTAAAATTGGTAGCAGTTTGCTAATCAATGACAAGCAACAATTAAATACCACTTATATCAATCATCTTTGCGAACAAATTGCTGCTTGCAAAATAACTGGAAAAGAAATTGTTATTGTTTCTTCAGGCTCAGTTGCAGCAGGTGTTTCATGCTTAAAACAAAAAGGTCGTCCCAACGATAGAACCTGCTTACAAGTAGCAGCGGCAGTTGGGCAAATGCGGCTAATAAACGCTTATGAAAATGCTTTTTCTCGGCACAACCTACACGCCGCTCAAGTATTACTAACCGCAGAGGAAATGGCTAATCGCACGATTTATTTAAACGCAAGAGCCACCTTACGGCATTTTTTAAAATATTCCATCATCCCCGTTATAAACGAAAATGATGTTATTTCAACTGATGCAGTTTGTTTTGAAAATAATGATTATCTAGCCGCTCAAATATCCAATTTACTAGAGGCAGATTTGCTATTATTACTAACCAATGTCAATGGCATTTACAAAGACAAATCAACACCCGATTGTATTGTTGGTGATACCTCGGCAAACGATTCAACGCTTTTAACCTATGTTGATAGTAGCAAAAGTGACTGTGGCTTGGGTGGCATGCAAAGTAAAATATATGCGGCGCGAATGGCAGCACGCAGTGGCGCGCATACACTCATCATTAACGGTGAGGTAAAAAATTGCATCGAATCCGCTCTGACAGGTGATAAAGACATAGGTAGTTTTTTAAGAGCCGATATTCCACGCCTCTCTGCACGAAAGCAATGGCTAGCCAGTGGCTTGCTTACACGAGGCAAAGTGATTCTTGATGATGGTGCGGTAAATGCCATTGTTATTAAAAAAAGAAGTTTACTAACTGCAGGCATACAAAGTATTGAAGGAAATTTTGCTCGAGGTGACGCCATTAAAATCATGTCAAGGCAAGGCAATGTCATCGGTCATGCCCTCATTAATTATAATTCTAATGATGCCAAACAATTATGTGGCGTAAAAAGCAAAGACATTGCCAGTATTCTCGGATACGCACACGAAGAAGAAATGGTACATCGTGACAACATGAGCATATTACAATGAGCGATTTATCTGATTTTCTTCATACCTTTGATTACAAATTTGAAACAATCAAACAAACCATGTTTGAAAATCTTCATACTGAAGTCTCTTTAATAACGGATATGAAGGAAAAAGAGTATTTTACTGGAGGTAAAAGACTGCGCGCATTGGTTGCCGTTTTGGCTTGTAATCATTATCATATTGACTCTGACATATCCAATAAAATTGCCGTTGGCATTGAGTTTATTCATACCGCCAGCTTGCTACATGATGACGTTGTTGACCAAGCAAAAATACGGCGACACCTACCAGCCGCCGCTTGTGTTTATGGCAGTACCGCTGCTATTTTAGCAGGTGATTTTTTATACTCTCGTGCCTCACAAATTTTTGCCGACATTGGCAATATACAACTACTCAAAAACGTTGCAACTGCCACCAATAAACTAACCGAAGGCGAATTATTTCAATTGCTTAATCGTGATAAACAAACTATTAGTCAAGATGATTACTTTACTATCATTGAATATAAAACCGCTAATTTATTTAAAACCGCTGCCGCTGCTGCTTCCGCTATTGCTGAAGTCAATGACAAAGCAATGGCAGAGTACGGTCATTATTTGGGAATGGTTTTTCAAATAATTGATGATTGCTTGGATTATCAAGGCACTACTCAAAATACCGGGAAAAAAATTGGCATCGATTTTTCCGAAAATAAAATGACGCTACCCATAATAATTATGCTATCACGGCTTGATGGAGCCAATAAAGCCCATATTTTAGAGCAATGGCAAGGCAATAGCGTTGACTCTTTTGAAGAAATTATGCAACAAATTTACAGCACCGATGCAATGAACGCTGTTTACGAAATTGCAAAAAAAATAACCAAAAAGGCAATTGATGCCCTCGCCCCATTACAAAATTCCCCCGATAAAGATGCTCTCATTACCCTAGCAGAATTATCACTAAAACGCGATAGATAAGCAAAGACCGCAAAAGCGGTCTTTGATAAATTTTAAAAAATGGGCTATTTTACTTTTAAACGCCTTGTGACATCATCGCGTTAGCGACACGTTCAAAACCCGCTATATTAGCACCATCCACATAATCTATTTTGCCTTTTTTCCGTCTGCTATAGACAACACATTGCTCGTGTATTTTTTGCATAATTGTCAACAGGCGATTTTCCATTTCGTCTATATCCCATGACAAGCGCAAACTATTTTGGCTCATCTCTAAACCAGAAATAGCAACACCACCAGCATTTGCTGCTTTGGCAGGGGCAAATAGTATATTGTCTCTAATAAGTTCCATCGCTGCTGCTGTAGTTGGCATATTACTGCCTTCAATAACAGCAATACATTTATTTTTTAGCAACTTTTTAGCATCATTAATATCCAATTCGTTTTGAGTAGCACACGGAAAAGCCAAGTCGCAAGGAATTTCCCAAACGCGTTTGTTTTCAAAAAATTTAGCCGATTTGTATTGCTTAACATACTCTGAAATTCTGCCTCGTCTAACCGTTTTTAAATCTATAACGTAATCAAGTTTTTCTTGATCTATTCCATCTTTGTCATAAATAAAGCCACTTGAATCAGACAATGTTACAACCTTACCCCCCAAACTGATAATTTTTTTCGCGCAGTATTGGGCAACATTACCACTACCAGAAACGGTGCAAACTTTTCCTGCCAATTCATTCTTATGCTGTTTGAGCATCTCATTGGCAAAATAAACAGCCCCGTAACCCGTCGCCTCTTTTCTGATTAAACTACCACCAGAATTAAGCGATTTACCAGTTAATACGCCGGACACAAATTCGCCAGTAATACGTTTATACTGCCCGAATAAATAACCAATTTCTCGTTCGCCGACACCAATATCACCTGCAGGAACATCCAAGTTAGGTCCTATATGTTGAAATAACGCCAACATAAACGACTTACAAAAACGTAGAATTTCTTTATCAGACTTTCCATGTGGATTAAAATCAGACCCACCTTTGGCAGCACCCAAAGGCAATGTAGTTAGAGCATTTTTAAAAGTTTGTTCAAATGCCAAAAACTTTAAAACACCCAAATTGACCGAAGGATGAAAGCGCAAACCACCTTTATAAGGACCTAGTGCATTATTAAATTGCACACGGTAACCGCGGTTAACACGCATATTGCCCATGTCGTCTTCCCAAATAACGCGAAATATATATATTTTTTCAGGCTCTGTAATTCGTTCAAGAATAATCGATTCGCCATATTTCTTGTTATTTTTTTTAATATAAGGAATAACCGATTGCGCGACCTCGTGAACAGATTGATGAAACTCAGGTTCATTTGGATTTCGACGCTCTAGTCCACTCATAAATTGCTCTAAGTTAAGACTGTTGTATTTCTTTTTAATCATAATAAATTCCTTATAGTATGTGTTTTAATGAAGTTTAGTTATAATATACACTATAACCATTTATTTCAATCTTTTATATACCTATGCAAAAATTATTACTCGCTCTCCTCATTTTTATCCCATCTTTTGCCTATGCAGATAAGTCAAACATACTGGTGGAATTATTTACATCACAAGGCTGTTATTCATGCCCCGCTGCTGAAAAATTATTATACGAAAAATACTCTCAAGATAAAAATGTTATTGCACTTGAATTTCATGTTGATTATTGGGATGATTTGGTTTATGGTAGTGCTGGTGTATGGAAAGATCCTTTTTCTTCACGAAAGTATACGGAGAGACAAACGAGATATAATAAAAAAATTCGCGATACCCGAAGTGTCTATACACCGCAAATCATTGTCAATGGAAATTATCAAACAGTTGGCTCAGAAGAAAACAGCATTGATTCTTTAATTAAAACTGCCCGCAGTGAATCACAAAATTCTTCTGCCATTAAAATTTCTTTTAAAAATTCGGCTCAAAAAGGAATAATTGCCAGTATTGACGGCAAAATTCGTGACAACTATTCTCTCAATTACGCCATATACCTATTAAGTACAGAAACCCTTGTTACTTCTGGCGAAAACAAAGGCAAAAAACTCAACAGTCATAATGTTGTTACTAACTTTGCATTTGTCAACGCATCCAAACAAAAAATTAGCGTGCCTCAATTTGACCCTGCAACTCATGGTTGTGCTATTTGGGTACAACATAACACAGCAGGAAAAGTGCTTTCGGCAGAACGTTGTCCTAGTTAATCTATTCATAAAAAGAGTTTGACTTTCATTAAAAAATAAACCTATTTTATTTTTTAATGACGGAGCTTACTCAAATGAAAAAAATTGTACTTCATATTTTAGCTATTGCTTTTGTTGCTTCTCCTGCTTTAGCTAATGATGGTCGAGGTTTTTCCACTGAAGCTAAATCTGCTTTAAAATCTGAGAAATCGTATCTCTTAGCTGTTATACCTGGTGCTGAGGGTGAATATCAAATCGGTAACAGGGTTTACGGAAAACCAGTTTCTGATGTTTTAAATTTTTTATATCAATACTGATAATTGTAAAACAGATAAGTATCGTAGTTTAAAGCCGAAAACTTTAAGTGCTGCTAATATGTTTGCAAAAGATTATAATCAGCTTGTTGGTAGAGAGGTTATTAAGGTTTCTTGAGATTCTTCTTGGTCTAGCATTCCTATTTATATTTTAGATTTTCCTTTTAATGTTACTTCTATTAGAATTAATGAAGGATGGAATAATGGTAGATGGAGTAATCTATCTATTAAAATAGGTATTAAGAAAAACAAATGGTTTCATCATCATGTAGCTCATGAAATGCTTAATGTTACTGGTATTCAAGATACCAGGCAAGTAGCAAATATAGGCTGTGTTACTTATGATGAATGGTGGATTAATAGAGGTCGCAAGAACAATAGAGTTTTTAATAAGTTATGCGATATTGAAGCTAGAGCTATTGTTTTTGCTGATAAACATCTTCACCGCGGTATGAGAAAGGGAGCTGTAGAAGATGCTTTTGATAAGCATTGGAAAGATATTTCTGTCCTTACTGAAGAAGATCAGGCTAAATTAGATCTTGAACTTACTGCTCATGAAGAATTTTGTAAACGCTTTAATTCTCCAAGTTGTGCTTTAGATGTTGATAAAGACAAATAAGTTAGCAGTAAAAAAACAAAAACTAAATAAAAAATTACGTCCAAATAAACGATTGTTCTTTTATAAAAACCCCTTGCTGTTGGCGTTCGCTTGGTGGCAATATCGATAAATCTGCCCACAAACCAGTTTGTAATGTCTGTTGGTACTCTTTTGGCAATGCAAATTCCTGCATACGCAAAACTGTCTTACTCGCATTGTAATTTAATGCGGTGTGCGAAATAGTAATAGTAGAGTCATCGTCTGCGACATGCCATAACGAATACCACGTTCGTGGCGTACCGTCGTTGGCAGGCATACCCAGTGCCCCACTATTATGCCAAAGACGATTGTCCGTTAGTTTTGAGGTAAATGGCAGACCACTGTGCCCAACAATCGCACCATCGCATTGTAGCGAATCAAGGCTCGCCTCTTTTTCTTTGTTGGTGGTCGATGCAAATATAAATGTGTTGTCACTATTACTCGTTGCATGAAATACCGCCAAACGTTTGCCCCCTATTTGTACTGTTGTTCTACTGGGCAGATTTTTCATCCATGCTTTTGTTGCTGCCGATACTGTGTTTTTAGCGTGTGTAAACCATTTATCAGCTACCAATGCGCAGACCGACGTTTCTAAAAACCCACAACCACAGTCTTCACTATCTTCTGACACAGTTCGTTCACAGTTACCACGCACAATAATGGCATTGGTTAAATGCTGGCGACAATAGTCACCAACCTGTGCCCCATCTGCACAGTAAGCGATTAAATCACCCGTTATAATAAAGTTTTCAGGCGGTATTTGTGCTTGTTTTGCAATTAATAATAATGCTTCAAAGGCTTCCCAATTGCCACAAATACCGCCAATTATTAAGTATGTTTTAGCCACGCATGATTAATTTGTTGCGTCTATAATTTCTATTGTCGCTTTTTGAGTTAGTTCATCAATAAGGTCAATAAATTGTTTTGCTTGTAAGTTTTGTTCGATTTGAACTCGTAATTGCTCATTTAATTCAGATGGTTGAACGGTTCGTGTTCCATCGACACGAATAACATGCCAACCGTAATCAGTTTTAACTGGTTCAGCGGATAAATCACCTGCTTTCAATTTTTCCATAGCAGCGGCAAATTGAGGCACCAAACGTTCTGTGGTTAACCAGCCGAGATCGCCCCCAGTAACAGATGAGCCCGGATCGGTTGAATGTTCTTTTGCCAAATCAGCAAATTTGGTCGCATCTTTTGTTATTTGTTTTAATAAATCTTTGGCAAGTGCTTCGTTATCAACCAATATATGTGATGTTTTGTATTCGATTTTATCCGCATTTTCATCGAGTATTTTTTGGTATTCTGCTTCAATTAAAGATTGATCAATAATATTGTTTGCTAAAAAATCTTGGGTGAATGCACGCCCTAAAACCGATTGTTCGGTAACGATTATTTCTTGTTGTACTTCTTCGCGAAGATGATAATTTTGTTGCTTAGCGTGACTTGCGATTAATTCACTGGTAATCATGTTTTCAAGCATCTTTCCTCTGTTTTCATCTGTAACGGGCTGGCCATTTGAATAGATGTTTAAGCGGGATTCAGGAATAGCAACACCATTAATTTTTGCGATTGTTTTTGAACTACTTACAGCTTGTGTGTTTTCACTTTTGTCTGCTTCTGCTGTTTTGGATGAATCTTCTTCTGAATTACATCCCAATAGAGTCATTGTCAACAGTGCGCTTATTAATAATTGTTGTTTTTTCATTATTTTCCTTTTTTGTTTTGATTTAATAGTCAGTACTTACATCAATCGCTAATGCATGTACACCAAGTGTATTTAACTGCCCAATTGTTTGATAAATTAAACGATGTATGGCGAGCATTTTCATATTTTTAAATTGTTCTGATTTTATTTCAATGCTTAAATGCATGCCGTTATGTGCTTCCTTATGTCCCGCATGTTCATGGCTGTCGTCATGAACCGCCAAATGGCTAGGGTTAAAAGTCATTAGCCGTTCGCGAACAAATTCAACGATATTGTTATTGCTCATCTTTGGCATAACGGTAATAGACCGGCATAGTTAGCATGACGATAATCACCATAGTAGAGGCGGGAAAAGCAAATGTTTTGACATAAAACCAGATAGCTTCAGAATAATAAGTGGCGATATACCAATTAACCGTTGCCAATACAAAAAAATGAACAGCCAAGAAGCTTGATATACGTCGATAAGCAAAATCAGGTGCCACAAATAATTGTCGTAGTGTCATTTTTACGAGATTGCGCTTAAATATAAAATCAGATACCAATAATATAAATGCAAATATCGAATAAACGACGGTTGTTTTCATTTGAATGAATGCTTTTTCTCGAAAATACACTGTCATGCTGCCTAAAATAACCACCAGCAAAAAAGTAGCCCACGTTACTTTTTGAATTTTTTGTTTTAGTATTAGCATTATCACTATTTGCAGTGTTAGGATAGCCATTAGTGTCATAGTGGCGATGTAAATATCGGTAAAGAGCCATGTAAGGAAGAACCCCACCATGCCTAAAAATGGAAATATCTTGTTTATGAAACCGGGTTTATTCATTTTCGTCTAGTGACAGAGATGCAGAATTAATGCAATAACGTTTACCAGTAGGCTTAGGACCATCGTCAAATACGTGCCCTAAGTGGGCATCACACTGCGAGCATATGACTTCGGTACGGCGCCCAAATAACGAAAAATCGCTTTCTTCTTGTATGGCATGCGTATTCATTGGTTCGTAAAAAGAAGGCCAGCCTGTACCAGAATCAAATTTGGTTTCGGATGAAAACAGTGGTGCATCACAACAGATACAGTTATACGTACCTGCTTTTTTGCAATCATGAAATTGCCCAGTAAATGATGGTTCTGTCCCTTTTTTGCGGGTTACTTTATATTGTAATGGCGTTAAATTTTTCTGCCACTCTTCATTACTTTTTTTTATTTTTTTAGTCGTCATAATTAATCAAAAAGATTGTTCTACTATTATTATATGCTTTAGCCAATGCATTGTTATTGTGTTAATTTTTCTCTGGCTCTTATTAAATTGATGATATTACCACTTAGAACCAAAGTATCACCTTCTTTAATTGAAACATCGTCCTTATTTAATAAGCTATTCTCACCTCTTTTCCAGGTGGTTATTTTAATATCATTGATTTCATCATATAGGTAAGAAGAGTCAAATTCAGCTCCTATCTTACAACCCATAAATACCCTTGGAATATCTTCTTCATAGGATCCTGCATAATAACCAAGAAACTCCTCATTTTTAAGTTCTCGAGTTTCATACATGAGGTCATGAAAGGTTTCTCTGGTTTCTTTTCTTTCAGCTAAATTTTCTTTTATCTTACTAATACACTCATAAACAAAAGAAAATCCCATTTCAAGAGGTCGCACCAATACCTTATCGGCACCTGCATCAATTAAACTTTTTGCCAAATATGCCGAAGGGATTGCCACGATAATCATGATATTAGGGTTCATTTTTCGGGCGGTTTCAATCGCCGTAATGGTACAACTCGAATCATAATTTGGTAACACCAGCGCTTTGGCTCGTAAAATACCGACACTTATCAACGCGCTTTGGCTTTCATATTGTCCGTGAATAGCACCTGCATTGAGGTTCGTCTCTAAGCCAATCGCTTCGATGACGGCAAAATCACGTTCAATTGCTATACAGGGAATATTAACCTTACCTAACAGCTTAATCACGGATTGTCCGGTCCGCCCAAAACCACCTACAATAACATGGTTACGCATTCCACCTATAAAATTGATGTTTTTATACACTAGATTTGAACTACGTGCCCAATCATCTTTTGCTGAAATTTTTTGAATAAAAGGAGCCATTTTTCTGTAAATAAAAGGAGTCAGTAACATTGCCAAGATATTAACCGATAATAAAATTTGTAACGTTGAAATATTAATAATTCCGGAATTATGTCCTACCGATAACAAAATAAGACCTAATTCGCCACAACCAGCCAGTAGGAAAGCTGTATCCCACGAGACAAAAGTGTGCGTACGAAAGAATATTAAACAGACACGTAATACAATAATTTTAACCAACAACACGAGTATAGTTAGATAAATAATTTCAAGCCCACTGAACACTATTTGGTCCGGTACTAATAACATCCCTACATAAATAAAGAAGAATCCCAACGTGAGTTGCCGCATAGGTTCAACCACATTTTCCACACCAAATTTGTGGGTTGAATCAGCCAGCAGTATGCCTGCTAAAAATGCACCAAACATGTCTGGTAAACCCAATGCCTTTGCCGCCCAAGCGGTAATAAGAATTATAGAGACCAGTTTAATGGCAAAAACTTCTTTGTAATTTCCTTTTACAGCCCTATCCAAGCTCTTTTTGATTAACCAACCACCAAAGAAATAAGTAATCGCTAAAAATACGCATGCTTTCAGCAAAAGAATAAGATTGTCAAATAAAAACATCAATCCGTCTGCTTCATTTCCCGATGAATAAAGAGCAACCAGAGGAAAAACGATTAAGTCTTGAAGTAATAATACCCCCATTGCGCGGCGACCAGTAGGCGATACCAGCGCATTGTCCTGAATAAGTATTTGACTGACTAATGCGGTTGAAGACATAGCGGCGACAAACCCGATAAGCGATGCGCTTAGTATTGATTCGGTAAAATAATACGCAGGAATAAAAAATATTATCATAGTAACAAATACCTGTAATACTCCGAGCCCCAGCACGAATCGTCGCATTGCAAACAGACTATTAATACTAAATTTTAGTCCCAACGTAAACATCAAAAATATAATGCCTAGTTCGGCAATAGCGATGGTTATTTCGTTGTTGGAAAATATAGCAAAACCACTGGGACCGACTGTAAGACCAGCGGCAAAATAGCCAACAATTGGAGGCAGTTTTATTAAACTTGTGATTGTCAATAAAACAAGCACAAAACACGAAAGTATAGCTATGTCCTTCAATAATGTGTGTTCTATTTCCATAAGTCGTTATTTAATTTCTGATGTTTGATAAGTCTTTTGCAAAAAATATATACCACTTTATTCACAAAATATAACGGTATAATAGTGTTTGTGTAATTTTACAGAATATAGCCCTATATTATCTATATAATTAGTTAAAAATAATAAAAAATATGAGCAAAATAAATGCAACAGAAATAAAAAACGGCTCTCTTATCGAAGTTGAAGGTAAATTATGGCGGGTGGTTAAAGCACGGCACGTGCACGTGGGTGGACGAGGTGGTGCTTATATGCAAGTTGAAGTAAGAGATATAGAAAGCGATAACAAAAATAGTTTTCGCTTACGCACCGATGAAAAAGTCGAACGTCCTTTTTTAGAATCCCGTGCCATGTTATACCTTTATTCTAGCGATGAAGGACATATACTAATGGACCAAGAAAATTTTGAGCAAATTACCTTACCCAACGATTTTTTTGAAGGTCGCGAAGGATATTTATTGCCCGATATTACATTGGATGTCAATTTATACGATGAACGTGTTATTGCTGCCTCACTGCCAACGTCGGTCGTACTAACGATTTCGGATACCGAGCCACAAATTAAAGGCGCAACCGCTAGTTCATCCTATAAACCTGCCACTGTTGAAACCGGTATAACAGTGATGGTTCCGCCATTTGTTAATATCGGCGAAAAAATCAAGGTCAATACAGAAACTGGTGAATATCTGGAAAGAGCCAATTAATCTAATGTTGACGGTGGAGCCGAGGGGGATCGAACCCCTGACCTCAGCATTGCGAACGCTGCACTCTACCAACTGAGCTACGACCCCGTAAATATGCCTCGATTCTCTCACGCTTTATAAATTCTGTCAATCATACTTGATTTATTAACAAAAAAAAGATAAAGTATCACTCTACATCAGCAACACAAGGACACACATTAAATGAGAACAAAGATTGCAATTACAGGCGCCGCAGGGCAAATCGGATATGCCCTACTCTTTAGAATCGCTTCTGGCGCGTTGGCAGGTGACAAAACAGTTGATATTCAAATGCTCGAAATCGAGAAAGCACTACCTGCACTCAACGGACTCGAAATGGAATTACGTGATTGTGCTTTTCCGACACTCGGTAATATCATTAAAACCAGTGTCGCTGAAGAAGCCTTTGCCGATGCCGATATTATTTTTTTGGTCGGTGCACAACCACGCAGTGCAGGAATGGAAAGAAACGACTTACTCGCCGCCAATGCCTCTATTTTTTCGGCACAAGGCAAAGCCATTAACAGTGCTGCAAAAAAAACCACGCGTGTTATTGTGGTTGGTAACCCTGCCAATACCAACTGCTTAATCGCAAGACACAATGCACCCAATCTACCTGATAGTGCTTTTTCGGCGATGACTCGCCTAGATCATAACCGTGCGTTATCGCAAATTACCGATAACACTGGGCAGCCCTTAAGTGCCATTAAACGCATGACTATCTGGGGCAACCATTCGGCAACACAATACCCCGATATACATCACACCACTGTCAATGGGCAATCCGCACTTAGCGTTGTTTGCGAAACATGGTACAAAGAAACCATGATCCCCGCTGTACAACAACGTGGGGCAGCTGTTATTAGCGCGCGCGGTGCTTCGAGTGCTGCATCGGCTGCATCAGCCGCTATTGATCATATGCGCGATTGGTTATACAGCACTACTGCAAGTGATGATTCTGTTAGTATGGGCATTATAAGTCAAGGTGAATACGGCATAGAAAAAGGCTTGGTTTACTCCTATCCTGTACAACATTGTGATAACGATTCACGGTTTAGCATTGTACAAAACTTACCCATTAACGAATTTAGTGAAGAAAAAATGAAATTATCCGAGAAAGAATTGCAACAAGAACGAGACGCAGTCGCACATTTATTACCTTAAAAATTTATGACCGAAAAAAAAATATCTCTTACCGAACGTGCGTTGGATTACCATCGCTACCCGCAACCCGGAAAAATAGCCACCCAACTTACCAAACCGGCAAACTCACAAGATGATTTATCACTGGCTTATTCACCCGGTGTGGCATCTCCCTGTCTCGAAATCGAGAAAAACCCCAGAGCTGTTTATGATTACACTGGAAAAGGCAATCTTGTTGCCGTTATAACCAACGGTACGGCGGTATTGGGTTTGGGTAATATTGGTCCGGCTGCCAGCAAACCAGTCATGGAAGGTAAGGCAATGCTTTTCAAAAAATTTGCAGGCATTGACGCATTTGATATTGAAATTAACGCCTCATCCCCCGAAATGTTTATTGAGACCGTTGCCAATATATCACCCACCTTTGGTGCCATTAACCTTGAGGACATCCGAGCACCTGAATGCTTTGTTATTGAACACCGTTTGCGTCGGCGTTTGGACATACCCGTTATGCACGATGACCAGCACGGCACAGCTGCGGTAACCTGTGCTGCTCTGCGCAACGCCCTTGAATTACAAAATAAAAAACCTGATAATATTCGCATATTGGTACTAGGAGCAGGCGCTGCTGCCATTGCCATTACACGTATGGCGATTGGTTTTTTCAAGCTTAAAAAACGTCAAATATTAATGTTTGATTCCAAAGGCATACTCAGCACCAATCGATCTCACAAAATCGAAGCCCATAAAATGAGCTTTGTTCGAGACACCAGCATACAAACACTCGAAGACGCAATACAAGTTTCTGATGTCATTATTGGTGTTTCGGGAGGTGATGTCATTAAACCGCATATGATTAAAAAAATGCGCAAAAATCCTATTATTATGGCAATGGCAAACCCTATCCCTGAAATTATGCCGGCAATCGCCAAACAAATGCGTCCCGATGTAATCATCGCCACTGGTCGTTCTGACTTACCCAATCAGGTTAACAACTCGCTTTGCTTTCCTTATTTATTTAGAGCCGCTTTAGATTCGCGCACCAATCGGTTTTCATTGCCTATGTATATAGCTTGTATTAAAGCCCTTTCCGATTTGGCAAAAGAACCCTTGTCCGAAGAATTAGCGGCTGAACTCAACATTAACCCATTACACACAGAATTTGGACCAAATTACATCCTACCATTTCAAATTGACACCCGCTTACGCCAAAGAATTGTCCCCGCTATTATCAAAGCCATTAATGACGAAGGTGATGCAGGCATAATACAAACCCACGAAGACATTGATTCACATTATGAATAATTTCCAATGAACAAACCCATTCGCCATTTAAATTTATTGCAAATACGCCTGCCCTTGCCCGGCATTGTCTCTATTTTTCATCGTGTTAGTGGTGTTTTACTGGTACTTGCCCTGCCCATTGCCTTGTTTTGTTTGCAATTAAGTATTGGTAGTGAAGAATCCTATAAAGACTTACAAGAATGCCTAGCACATCCTTTTGCCAAGCTCGTTCAATTGTTATTTAGTTGGGCGTTTTTTCACCATTTATGCGCGGGCATTCGTTTTTTACTGCTTGATTTACACATCGGCATATCGCTAAAATCCGCTCGTTTTTCATCCGTCATCGTTATTGTTGCCAGTCTATTACTCACCTTTCTAGCTCTAATACTAATATGGTAAACAAGAAAAATCCAGTCGGTGCGCACTACGGTCTAAAAGACTGGATGGTACAACGCATTAGTGCGGTTCTCATGGTTTTGAGTGCCATTGTATTCCTCATTGCCCTCTCTTGTTATTGCCCCAAAGGGTTTGAGGAATGGCAAGTATTTATTAATTTAATAGAGGTGCGCATTGCCGTATTATTATTTATATTTTCATTGGTAACACACGCCTATATTGGCATGCGCGACATTTATATGGACTACATAAAATGGAACGGAATACGCTTATTAAAAACCGTTGGCATTTTTGTTTATTTGTTTATTTGCTTACTTTGGGCAATGGTTATACTGCTATAAAGAAAATTAAAAATGGAATTAACTCAACGTACATTTGACGCCATCGTTATCGG
The DNA here is from genome assembly GCA_965243565.1 of Gammaproteobacteria bacterium. Taxonomy (GTDB): domain Bacteria; phylum Pseudomonadota; class Gammaproteobacteria; order Tethybacterales; family Persebacteraceae; genus CBDEVH01. The sequence continues at coordinate 751,162 of OZ251571.1, read as the reverse complement.
TGGTGGTGGAGCAGGACTGCGTGCTGCTGTCGAACTTGCTGGTGGCGGATTACGCACAGCAGTTATCACTAAGCTCTTCCCTACCCGTTCGCACACTGTTGCGGCTCAAGGTGGTATCAGTGCTGCTTTGGGCAATGTAACGCCCGACAACTGGCATTGGCACATGTACGATACTGTTAAAGGATCTGATTATCTTGGTGACCAAGACGCCATTGAATACATGTGTCGCGAAGCCCCTGCTGCTATATACGAATTAGAACACATGGGCATGCCGTTTTCTCGACTCGACAATGGCAAGATTTACCAACGCCCTTTTGGTGGCATGTCACAAAACTATGGTGGTGCACAAGCCTCACGTACATGTGCAGCAGCCGACCGTACTGGTCATGCCATGTTACATACCTTATACCAACAAAGTATAAAATCAGGCGCACACTTTTTTGACGAATACTTTGCGACTGATTTTATTTACAACAAAGAAGGCGCTATATGCGGTGTAATTGCACTTGAGATAGAAAGCGGTGAATTATTTTCATTTATGGCAAAAGCCGTTGTGTTGGCAACTGGCGGTGGCGGTCGTATTTATCAGCACACCACCAATGCGTTTTCCAATACCGGCGATGGTTTGGGCATGGTATTACGTGCAGGATTGCCCCTACAAGATATGGAATTTTGGCAATTTCACCCCACTGGCGTTGCCAATGCTGGCGTCTTAATCACCGAAGGTGTGCGTGGTGAAGGCGGTTATCTGGTTAATGGCGAAGGCGAACGATTCATGGAACGCTACGCCCCCAACGCCAAAGATTTAGCCGGTCGTGATGTTGTTGCCCGAGCAATGGCACTAGAGATACTACAGGGCAGAGGTTGCGGTGAGAAAAAAGACTATCTTCAACTAAAACTCGATCATCTCGGAGAAGACATTATTGAACAGCGTCTGCCTTCTATTCGCGAAATTGCCCTAAAATTTGCGGGCGTTGACCCTACTCGTGATCCGATTCCAGTTGTCCCAACCGTGCATTACATGATGGGCGGTATTCCAACCAATCGCTTTGGGCAAGTCGTCAATTACACCAACGGTCAAGACAGCATTATTCCAAATTTATACGCCATTGGCGAATGCGCCAGCGTCTCGGTTCACGGATCGAACCGTTTGGGCAGCAACTCATTACTCGACCTCATTGTATTTGGTAGGGCCGCTGGCAAGCACATTATTCAAGAAATAAACCACAGCACCATAGGTGAACTATCCGAAGACAGTGAAGCAAAAGCCGTGCAAAGAGTAGAGCGGTGGAATAAAAGTAGCGGTGAATCACCAGAAAATATTCGCCAAGAAATGCGTGAAATCGTACAAAACTACTTCGGTGTATTTAGAACCGGAGAAAACATGAAAATAGGGTTAGAAAAATTTCAACAATGCACCACTCGCATTAATGATGCTTGCATAAAAGACCATAGCAAAGTATTTAACACTGCCCGCATTGAAGCCCTAGAGCTAGAAAACTTACTATTGGTGGCGGCTGCAACACTTCACTCTGCCATTGCCAGAACCGAGAGCCGTGGTGCTCATGCGCGCGACGACTACCAAGAACGTGACGATGCAAACTGGATTGCCCACACGCTTTACTTTGATGAAGGCAACCGCCTTGACTACCGCCCTGTCCAAGACAAACCGCTGACAGTCGAGACCTTCCCCCCTAAAAAAAGAACGTATTAATTTATAAATAACGGCTCAGCACCTTATAGAAATAAATTAATACGCATTAAAAAAACAGTTAAGTATTAACGATTACCACCAGTAGCCTCTACTGATTGAGTTGATTTGTAAGATGTTATTCGGTAAATAATACCCCACAGAACTAAAAAATGGCCGTGAATACCAGCAAAAATTCACAAATAGCACTATTTCACTATTTATTAGGCAATGCTGTTTTCAATTTTAGTTCCATCGTTTCACCCTAATATAAAACAATCATTCAATATTTTATATTTATTAGTTTTTTCATTCAATTAATTTATACTATTTGAACAAAAAAACTAATATTAGTATATAATTTAATTATGAAGCAGCACAATTCAACCAAAGAAAAGATTATTGAAGCAACAATTGATTCAATTTATAAATTTGGCTATAGTGATACAACGATTATCAGTATTAGCAAACTAGCCGAAATTTCTCAAGGTTCAATTAACCATCATTTCGATAGCAAAGAAAATCTTCTGGAACAAACCATGAGACATTTGCTAGTGATTATGCATAAACGAGTTTTGACGGGCACAAATGATCCCGCTGCTAGTCCTCGTTCTAAACTGTGGTCAGTTATTGAGAGCGTGCTTGCTGATGACCAAGCCGACGATAAAACTTCTTCAGTATGGTTGTCGTTTTGGGTTCAAGCAGAACATGATGACAGTCTGCGTCGTCTGCGTGATATTTATAACCAACGGTTAAATTCCAATGTGTCTAGTTATTTGCGTCAAATCCTCCAAGAAGTTGGGGCGCAAAATATTGAAGAGCGTACTTTGTCGGGTACTTTTATGATTATATCAGCAATGCATGGCGCTTGGATTAGCCATGTTATCAAACAAGACGATGCAAGCGATCTTTCCAAAGGGCGTTTGTTGGTTTGGGAATGTCTTGAGATGTTGCTATTACGCTCGCGTGAAAATCTTCCCACACAAGAACCTGCCCCTTCTGTTGTTACCAACACCACCAATTTAATCGATGGTTATAGCATTGAAATTATTGCGGCAGATATGAAAAACTTTGATAAATGGCGGAAATTAATACCAGAAGAAACCCGCGTTTATATCCCTCATTTTCGGGGGGTGATGGATTTGCACGAAAAAATCAGCATTTCTTCTAAACTTATTGAAGCCAACCTAAAACCTATTCCCCATATTGCTGCTCGCAACGTTAATGATCCGATTGAATTAGAACGTATTGTCGCTGCTTTTTCGGCTATTGGCGTAACAGAATTTTTATTATTGGCCGGTGGTGAATCCAGCCCCGTTGGTGACTTTACCGATTCCATGCAATTACTTCAAACAGGTTTATTTCAAAAGCACGATATACGTCGAGTTGGTTTTGCCGGGCACCCAGAAGAACACCCAGATCAATCTCGTGAGTTGATGCGGCGTTCGCTTATTGAAAAAATTGCAGTGGCAAAAGCCTCCAATTTAGATTGTTATATCGTAACACAATTTTGCTTTACCGCTCGCCCGTTTTTAGATTTTCTTAATTGGGCAAAGGAACAAGATTTTGGTGTGCCCATCAGAGTCGGTTTAGCAGGACGAGTTAACGCTGCTAAATTATTGCGTTTTTCGGCAATTTGCGGCATTGGTCGTTCGATGACTTTTATAAAAAGACAGTTCGGAAAATCGCTTAAACTCATGAATTATTCACCGGAAGGTCTAACCTCTGAATTATCAGCTCGCTTGAGCGTCAGAGATTATGGTTTTCCTATTTATTTACATTTCTATCTGTTTGGTTCTACAGTAGAAACTATCTCTCTTCTTTCAGCCAAAACAATGAATGTTACAACTGAAAAAAGCTCATAACCATCAACCAACTAAAAGGAGACTCTTATGTCAATAAAAAACCTTAACGATGCTAGAGAAACTTGGCCTCAAGACCGCTCAGCATTAAAACAACGCAATGTCCCTATTCAATTGAGACAAAGTGGTGATTCCCGCGAAAATCCTGGTGAAGAAGGATTAACCGCTGAAGGATCACGCATCTTAATTGACCAACGTATTCGTAAAGGCCCATACTGGCACTTATCACAAGCAGCCGGTGCCTGGTGTCATTCTGTTTACAATCGCATTTATCATCCACGTGCCTATATCAAACCTGAAGATGGTGGCTTGATGGAAGAATACAAATATCTGACCGAACACGTTACTATGTGGAATGTTGCCGTTGAACGCCAAATCCAAGTTAAAGGGCCTGACGCCGAAAAATTTGTAGATATGGTTATTACTCGTCGCGCCAGCTGCTGTGAAGTAATGAAAGCACGTTATGTTATTTTATGTAACCAATACGGTGGTATTTTAAATGACCCTGTTCTGTTGCGTCCTGCAGAAGACGAATTTTGGTTCTCATTGTCTGATTCCGATCTTGAAATGTGGCTACAAGGCGTTAACGCTTTCCGTCAGTTCGATGTCGAAATTCATGAAATTGACGTTGCTCCTGTGCAAATTCAAGGGCCTAAATCACTTGGTCTAATGCGTGCATTAGTTGGAGACGCCATTGACACCGTTCCTTACTACGGTTTACTTGAAGCCACTATTGGCGGTCGCAAAGTTATTATTTCACGTTCTGGTTTCTCTGCTGAAGCCGGTTATGAAATTTATTTGTACGATGCAACAGTTCATGCAGAAGACATGTGGAATGCTGTACTCGAAGCAGGTAAAGAGTTCAACCTTTGTGTTATCGCACCAGGCCATCACCGTCGTATTGAAGCCGGTATTTTGTCTTGGGGTCAAGACATGGACCAAGAAGTCAATCCATTTGAAGTCGGTCTTGGCTGGCAAGTTGATTTTACCAAAGAAGATTTTATTGGTAAAAGTGCTTTGCAAGCAATTAAAGAAGAGGGTGTTTCCCATAAGCTCTGCGGTATTCGCTTAGGTGGTGATTCAATCACCTGGTATCCTTCTGATTTTTATCATGTTTTTGACGAATCTGGCTCACAGTTAATCGGTTATTTGACTTCTGCTTGGTTCTCACCATCACAGGAATCAAACATTGCTTTTGCCTTTGTTCCTACCGAAAGTGCTCAAATAGGAACCAAGATGAAAGTCGCAATGCCTGATTGTTATGGTGGCGGGCTCGTTGACGCTGAAGTTGTCAACACCCCATTCAAAAAACCTCATAGCGCTGGTACTGGCTTGTCTGAAACTGGTAAGAAATTAGAGTCATAATTTCTATCTCTTTTCCTCTTAGGGCAGATTTTTTTATCTGCCCTTTTTTTTATGGCGTGAATACTTTGGTTAATGCCTATAAATTAAACCCGCTTGTCTGCCAGTTATAGAATTACGTCTTACCGAATAAAACAAGCGATTATTCTCATAGGTGCAATACTGGCTAATACCAACTACATTAACATGACAATTATTTAAATGATAGGTGGCTATTTTGGATAAGTCCACTTGCCATGACTGTCTATGTGTATTGGCAACAAAAGCCGTATTGATGTCATCAGATATATTTAATTGTTTATAGACATCCACTTTTATTTCATAATTTTTAGCGTGGATATGTGGACCAATATAAGCATACAAAGGAGATTCGATGATTTGAGACATTGCTTTTACGGTATTTTGAATTACTCCTGCGACTAAACCACGCCACCCCGCATGCACAGCCGCAACACACTTACCGTCTTGTGAAAAAAGCATAATAGGTAAACAATCGGCGGTTTGTATCGCACAAACCACATTGCTTTGGGCGGTATAAACGGCATCGGCGACTTCGGTATCGCTTTGTTTAATATCTTGAGCACATAGAACACGATCACCGTGTGCTTGATATAACCATTGCGGGGCTTGAGGGAGTTGTTGAGACAGGCGTAATCGGTTTTCTTCAACAGCAGAAATATCATCATCAATACGATTGGATAAATTTAATGAATGAAAAGGTGAATCACTGACACCTCCTAAGCGGGTGGTGAATAAAAGATGTATCCCTTGAGGTAATTCAATATCGGGAATAATAAAATCATTTAGCATTAAAAATTATTCTTCCATTGACGTAGGGCAACAAAAACGCTGACTTCATTTGTCAACGGATATCCTTTGTATTTGCTAGCCGCCGCAATAACATCATCATGTTGTGTTCGTAAAAAAGGATTGATTTGACGTTCATTGGTAATCGTGCTTGGGACAGAAGGCATAGATTTTGATAGATTGTCCCGCACCTGTTGTATTTTTTTGGTAATAATGGCATTTTGCGGCTCGACGGCTGTCGCAAAAAGTAGATTATTGACGGTATATTCATGCCCACAATAAAATTGCGTAGCAGCTGGCAAAGTATTTAATGCCATGAGTGATTCATGCATTTGCTGCATTGTCCCTTCAAACACACGACCACAGCCACCAACAAATAAAGTATCACCCGAAAAAAGCATCTCATTGCCATAATAAACAATATGCTCTAATGTGTGTCCGGGCGTATGAATAACGGTAAATGATAGACTGTCGAGCCCGAGAATTTTTATATTATCTCCTCCACGACAAAGCACCACATTATCAAAACCACAGCCCTCAGGTGCATAGATAATCGCATCGGGATAATATTGACGCAGCTGCGCTACACCATCACAGTGGTCAAAATGATGATGTGTGAGTAATATAGCCGATAAAGTACGCCCCTCCAAAGCAGATAATACGGGCGCACTTTCACCCGGATCAACAACAACAACATGCCCTTTTGCGTCTTCTATAAGATAGATGTAGTTATCTTGTAATGCTCTAATAATTTCTACTTTCATTATCTTGTCTTTCTTCAATTGAATTTTAATATAACACTTGTATTTATAGCACATCTTAGATAAGGATAATACGAAAATTTATTTCGTAATATTGACAGTAAAAACTCCTATAAAACTGCTTATACAGGCTTCTCAATGGTAAAATTACGCTCACCATATTTTTAAAGAATGATTGAATTTCAAACACTTGTCTTTTACTTTTTTTCGTCGCTATCCATTTTTGCGGCATTGGGCGTTATTTTGTCTTCTAATTCAGTCTATTCAGCACTTTATCTTGTATTGGCATTTATTAGTTCCGCCTGTATTTGGCTGTTATTGCGTGCAGAATTCCTTGCCATTGCACTGGTATTAGTTTATGTGGGGGCAGTCATGGTCTTGTTTTTATTTGTGCTGATGATGCTTGACGTTAATGTTGAAAAATTACGCCAAAATTTTTGGAAATACGCGCCCGTTGGTTTGTTCGTTGCGATCCTTATGGTTTATCAAATCATCACCGTCATCGGTCATGATGACTTTTTAATCCACTTTGCCAATAATGCCAGCAATGTTACCGCCACTATTGCCGATGATATTGGCAATACCCGTGCTATTGGTAATATCCTTTACACCGACTATGTCTATCCTTTTGAGCTTGCCGCCGTTTTGTTATTGATTGCCATTGTTGCCAGTGTCGCACTGACTTTGCGTCATCGATCAATTAAAGGCATAGATGCCTCTAAACAAGTACAAGCCAAAGTAAAAGACAGGGTTAGAATTGTTTCTATGCCAGTTGAAAAAGCACCTACACTCACCGCTGACGACGTCATCGATGTCACCGAAAAAGAAAATACATAATGATAAGTCTTTTTCATTATCTAACACTGGGGGCCATTTTATTTGTCATTGGCGTTACGGGGATATTCTTAAACCGTAAAAACATCCTTATCATACTCATGTCTGTTGAAATAATGCTATTGGCTATCAATTTAAATTTCCTTTCTTTTTCGTATTTTTTCCCAGATATTCACGGACAAATTTTCGTTTTCTTTATTCTGACAGTCGCCGCTGCCGAATCAGCTATTGGCTTAGCTATTATTATTGGTGCGTTTCGTAATAAACGCAGTATTCATGTTAACGACTGGGATACCTACAAAGGTTAGTTAATGGAAAATCTTATTTACAGCATTGTTCTGGCTCCATTGGCAGGGTGTCTTATTGCAGCCTTTGCTTCTATCCACAATAAAAACCGAACTCTCGCACATTGGGCAACTATTTTAGGTGTTGCAATCGCTTTTATTCTCTCCGCCATTGTCGCCAATGACGTTATCGGCAATAACACTGTTTATAACTTTAATTGGTACGTATGGGGAAGCCTTGGCGACCTCACCATTAACATTGGTTTTTTGGTTGATTCACTGACTGTCATGATGATGCTCACCGTTACCTTTGTTTCGCTCATGGTACACATTTACACCATTGGTTACATGCAACATGACGATGGTTATTGTCGCTTTTTCTCTTATATTTCTTTGTTTACCTTTTCCATGCTAATGCTGGTTATGTCAAATAACTTTTTGCAGCTGTTTTTTGGTTGGGAAGCAGTAGGTTTGGTTTCATACCTACTCATTGGTTTTTGGTACACTCGCCCAACTGCCATTCATGCGAACTTAAAAGCATTTTTAGTCAATCGCATTGGCGATTTAGGCTTTTTGCTCGGCATTGGCTTGGTACTTGCCGTTTATGGCAGCCTTGATTATCACACTGTATTTGGCAGCATAGCCACCACCCCAATCCCCATTGTTGTCGAAGGTTGGGACACCATGACCATCTTATGTATCTTATTGTTTATTGGTGCAATGGGCAAATCAGCACAATTTCCGTTGCATGTATGGTTGCCAGATTCGATGGAAGGCCCAACTCCTATATCAGCACTTATCCATGCTGCCACAATGGTTACTGCTGGTATCTTTATGGTAGCCAGAATGTCGCCGTTATTTGAATTATCCGAAACAGCCTTAACGGTGGTATTAGTCATCGGCACAATAACTGCCTTTTTTATGGGCTTATTGGGCCTTGTTCAAAACGACATCAAACGTGTCGTCGCTTACTCCACACTGTCTCAACTCGGTTACATGACAGCAGCGTTAGGAGCTTCTGCTTATTCTGCAGCAGTGTTTCACTTATTCACCCATGCCTTCTTTAAAGCCTTGCTCTTTTTGGGTGCAGGCGCGGTTATTATCGCCATGCACCATGAACAAGACATGCGTAAAATGGGAGGCTTAAGACGAGTACTTCCCATTACATATATCACCGGTATTTTAGGTTCTTTGGCATTGGTTGGCGTGCCACCTTTTTCGGGCTTCTTTTCTAAAGATGTAATTATTGAATCAGTAAAAGAATCGACTCTGCCTTTTTCCGATGTCTCCTACGTCTTATTGATTATCGGTGCTTTTGTAACTGCACTTTATTCGTTTCGCCTACTCATATTAACCTTTCACGGCACGCCACGCATGTCCGACGAAACTTATAGCCATATTAAAGAACCTTCTTTTGTCGTAACGTTGCCACTTATCTTATTGGCGATTCCCAGCGTTGTTATTGGTGGTGCCTTACTTGCACCAATGGTATTTGGTGGCTACTTTGATACCGCTATTACCGTCCTTGAAACCCATGATACCGTAGCAGCGGTGGCACATCATGCTGAAAACAGCGCAACCACCATGCTATCCCATGCGTATAGCAATCCTGCATTTTGGGCGGGTATTCTAGGTATTGCCACGGCTTTTTGGCTTTATAGTGACTATCCTAATCGGACACGAGCTTTTGCCAAAGGTCCACTGTACAATGTGCTGATTAATAAATATTGGATGGATGAATTTAATGCGTGGTTTTTTGCGAATGGTGTAAAAAAACTGGGTACTTTTTTATGGCAAAAAATCGACAACAATATCATTGACAACTGTGTGGTTGGGTTTGCTCGCTTAGTCGGACGCGGTGCACATAAATTAAGAATTCTACAATCAGGGGTTATTTACCACTACGCTTTTGCTATGTTTTTTGCCGTTGTTCTCTTACTATTTTGGCGTTTTTTATAATCAAATGATCGGTTTATTATCAATTTTAATTTGGCTTCCAATCATCAGTGGAATTGGTATTTTAATCGGTGCGCACTATAAAATGTGCCCCTATCGATTAAAAGCCTATAGCATCGCCATTGCCACACTGACTTTTATATTATCGACCTGTCTTTATATCAATTTTAACACCGCCACTGCTGATTTTCAATTTACCGAAAACGTCTTATGGATATCGTCTTTTAATATTTATTATTCACTTGGCATTGATGGCTTGTCTTTGTTGATGGTGTTACTCAACACACTCACCACCGTTTTGGTATTGGCGGCTTGTTGGCGAGTTATTCAACAAAAAGTAGCGGGTTATTTAGCCGCCTTTTTAATTATGTCGGGGCTTACAACTGGTGTATTCTCGGCATTGGATTCCATTTTGTTTTATATTTTTTGGGAAGCAACGCTGATTCCTCTATTTATTGTTATTGGTATTTGGGGTGGCGAAAGACGGGTCTATGCCTCTATTAAATTTTTTCTTTACACGCTGGCTGGTTCATTGTTAATGCTCATCGCATTGCTCTATTTATACAACAAAAGTGATACTTTTTCCATACTCGACTTTCACCAGCTACCTCTTAATCTCGTTGAACAAACCCTCATATTTTTTGCCTTCTTTGCTGCCTTTGCGGTTAAAATCCCAATGACACCACTACATACATGGCTGCCCGATGCACACGTTGAAGCACCGACTGGTGGTTCGATTGTACTGGCTGCCGTTATGCTCAAACTAGGTGCGTATGGCTTTTTGCGATTATCCTTACCAATTACGCCTGATGCCAGCATGGAATATGCCAATATTATTATTGCTTTGTCGCTCATTGCCATTGTTTATATCGGTTTAGTGGCACTGGCACAAACCGACATGAAAAAGCTCATCGCCTATTCGTCGATTGCACACATGGGCTTTGTTACTTTGGGTATCTTTTTGTTCGACACCCTAGGGGTTGTTGGTGGTATTATGCAAATGCTGTCACACGGCTTTGTATCGGGGGCGATGTTCTTTTGTGTCGGTGTGCTTTATGATCGTATGCATACTCGAAATATTAGCGATTACGGCGGCGTTGTTAATACCATGCCCAAATATTCGTCTTTTTTATTGTTATTTGTCATGGCAAATGCTGGGCTGCCTGCTACCAGTGGTTTTGTCGGCGAATTTATGGTCATTATGTCGGCAGTAAAATCTAATTTATGGATTGGTCTGGCATGTGCCACAACGTTATTAACAGGGGCAGCCTATTCGTTATGGATGTACAAGCGCGTTATTTTTGGCGATGTTCAAAATAAATCAGTTAAAGCACTTAAAGACGTTGATAAACGCGAATTAACCCTACTTTGTATTTTTGCATTTTTCGTTTTATGGATGGGTATTTACCCCGCTCCATTTATCGAAGTCGTTGAAGTTTCTGTAAACGAATTATTGCTGCATGTTAGCAAAGGAAAACTGAACTAATGGAATCATTAATAATTTCTGCCGCCAATATAGAAATTATTCTATTCACTGTAGCCTGCACTGTCATGCTCAGTGCTTTGTTTTTGCCAAGCGATAAAATAATTTATTTACATTGGTTTTCGGTCGGCGCGTTGATTGTTGCTGCCTTCATCTCACTCAGTGGGGTGCATGACGATTCTACATTGGCATTAAATGGATTGTTTTTAAGTTCTCCCTTAAATTCATTGCTCAAAGCCGGTGCTTTACTTTCTGTTGCAGCGTGTCTTGCTTTTTCGACAGAGTCTCTCAAAAAAAATGACTTATTAAACGGTGATTTTCTAACGCTTATATTGTTTTCGAGCTTGGGCATGAGTGTATTAATTTCGGCGGCTCATTTCCTTATTCTATACTTAGGGCTAGAAATTATGTCGCTGACGCTCTATGCATTAATCGCCATTAAAAGAAACTCCGCCGCCGCTTCTGAAGCCGCTTTAAAATACTTTGTATTGGGTGCCCTCGCCTCTGGCTTGTTCTTATACGGTATTTCCATGATTTACGGCGCAACAGGCAATTTATCCATTATCGACATTCAAACAGCAAGCGATGCCTTGCCCAAAGATTCCCAATTACGCTATATACTCATTATTGGCATGGTATTTATGATTGCTGGAATAGCATTTAAACTCGGTGTTGTTCCTTTTCATATGTGGCTGCCCGATGTTTACCATGCATCGCCAACGCCGATTACTATTTTTATAGCTTCCGCACCTAAAATTGCGGTGTTATCATTGCTTTTGAGTGTATTGCCTTTTTCATTGCCCTCTTTGTTTAGCGACTGGCAGACAATGCTTACCATCCTTGCCATTGCCTCACTTGCCTTGGGTAATATTACCGCCATTGCGCAAACCAGTCTAAAACGCATGTTGGCTTATTCTGCAATTGCCCATAGTGGATTTCTTGTTTTGGGTGTTGCTAGCAACGACATCATGGCATCATCATTTTATGTTTCTGCCTATGCCCTAATGACCATTGGTGCATTTGGAGCAGTGCTTTATATTGGCGAAAAAGACCCAAACCAAGGCCCTCATATTTCAGACATGGCAGGGCTGGCATCACGCAATATCTGGATGGCATCTGCTGTTACTATCCTTATGTTGTCAATGGCAGGCATTCCTCCGACCATTGGTTTTATTGCCAAATTGTTGGTGCTAAAAGCAATTATTGCCGAAGGCAATAACATAGTGGCAGTTATTGCTGTAATGCTTTCCGTGGTTGGGGCGTTTTATTATTTACGTATCATACGTTTTATGTTTTTTGAAAAAACCGAAGAAACCGCTATTACACTAAAGATGAGTCAACTGATTTTATTATCGCTGTTTGGTCTACTTACTTTATGGTTTGGAATATTCCCTGACACTATACTTAAATTGTTTGAATTTGCTTCTGCTAGAGCTATTTAAACGAAGGAAATATCAATATGAAAGTACTAGAAGTCAATAAACTTTGCAAAACCTACCTCAATACGCCGGTATTAAAAAACTTAGAATTTAGCATTGAACAAAATGAATCATTTGGTTTTGCTGGTGTTAATGGTGCTGGTAAAAGCACTTTTATAAAATGCTTGCTCGATTTTTGTCACCATGAAAGTGGCGAGATTAAAATTTTTGGCACTTTATCAACAAAAACAGAAGCGCGTAAAAAATTGGCTTTTTTACCCGAACGGTTTATCCCCCCTTTTCATTTAACCGGTGAGCAATTTTTGCGGTTTATTCTGACATTGCAAAACGAAAAATACGATAAAAAAGAAGCGCTTTCGATGCTAGAACAAGTTGATCTTGACAGCAGAGCTTTGTCTAAACCGGTTCGGTCGTTTTCAAAAGGAATGACTCAAAAATTAGGACTTATCGGCTGTTTTATGGCAAAAAGAGACTTTTATATTCTTGATGAACCCATGAGTGGGCTTGACCCAAAAGCCCGTGCACTCGTCAAAAGACAGTTTAAAAAATTATCCGAGCGCGGTGCCACTTTGTTTTTTACCTCTCATTCATTATCCGACATCGAAGAAGTCTGTTCTCGCATGGCAATATTACACGATGGAAAAATACAATTTATTGGATCACCTCAAGAAATGCGACAACTGTATCCCAATGAAACATCACTTGAAAGCGCCTATTTGGAGCTCATTTCTAATAAAAACCCCACATCATGATAAACCCCCAAACTTTACTCAACGATTTAACCGTTGTTCGCGATAATCTTGCCAAACGCAACTATCAGCTGGACACCGACAAACTACTCGAACTTGAATCCCAGCGTAAAATCCATCAAAGCCGTGAAGAAAACCTTCGTGCCGACCGCAATAAAAAGTCAAAAGAAGTCAGCGTTATCAAACGTGAACAAGGTGATGCCAGTGCAATAATCAGCCAAGTCGAAGCCATTAACACCGAATTAAAACAGATAGAAAAACAACTACCGCTGATTCAAAAATCACTACACGATTTTTATCTTGATATCCCCAACCTACTACACAGCAGTGTTCCTTTGGGTCATTGTGAAGACGACAATATCGAAGTAAAAAAGCACGGTAAACCCACCACTTTTGATTTTACGCCATTAGACCATACCAGTATTGGCGAAAATCTTGCAATGTTAGATTTTTCACTCAGCAGTAAAATTGCCAGTAGTCGTTTTATGGCACTCAGTGGTGGATTGGCAAGGTTGCATAGAGCACTTGCTCAATTTATGCTTGACCACCATATTACAAAAAATGGCTATAGAGAAGTTTACTTGCCTTTTATGGCAAACTCTGAAGCACTAACTGGCACCGGGCAATTACCAAAATTTGAAAAAGACCTGTTTTTTTGTGAAAGAGATCAACTATATCTTATTCCAACCGCCGAAGTTGTTGTAACCAATGTATTGAGCAATACCATTGTTAATATAGAAGATTTGCCCATGCGTTTTGTTTGTCATACCCCCTGCTTTCGCCGTGAAGCTGGCTCTTACGGGCGCGATACCCGCGGTATGCTACGCCAACATCAATTTGAAAAAGTCGAGCTCGTTCATCTTACCATGCCCGATAGCTCTTATGATTCGCTTGAAGACTTATTAAAAAGTGCCGAATCTGTTTTGCAATGTCTTGATTTACCTTATCGTGTTGTCTCACTGTGCAGTCAAGACGTTGGTTTTTCTGCGGCAAAAACATACGACATCGAAGTATGGTTACCCGGGCAAGATGCTTATAGAGAAATATCTTCTTGTAGTAATTGTGAAGATTTTCAAGCACGTCGCATGAAATCACGTTTTAAAAACGAACAAGGTAAAAATGAATTAATTCATACATTAAACGGTTCAGGGGTTGCTGTTGGTCGTGCCATGATTGCGGTCATGGAAAACTACCAAAATAAAGACGGTAGTATTACAGTCCCCGAAATGCTACGCCCCTATATGAGCGGACTAAAAACAATAACCACTTAAGTTTTAATGTCTCCTGTTATTACACGATTTGCCCCCAGCCCAACCGGCTATCTACACATTGGCGGCTTACGAACAGCTCTGTTTTCTTGGGCGTTTGCAAAGCAACACCAGGGGCAATTTATATTGCGAATCGAAGACACTGATACCGAACGCTCACTTGACAAACACAGCCAAGCGATTATTGATGCTATGGAATGGGTCGGCATAGTCCCCGATGCCCCGCCTGTTTTTCAATCAGCCAATCGCAGCCGTCATCAAACCGTTATTCAACAGCTATTAGAACAAAATCACGCCTATTATTGCTATACCACCGCTGTAGAACTCGATAAAATGCGACAAGAGCAAACTGATAGAGGCGAAAAACCACAATACAACCGCTACTGGCGAGACAATACCAGTAATCCGCCCACGGGCATTAAACCATGTATTCGTTTTAAAATACCACTGACAGGTAAAACGCAATTTATAGACGCCATTAAAGGCGAATTGATTATTGACAACAAAGAACTAGACGACTTTATCATCGCTCGATCGGACGGCACACCCACCTATAACTTTGCGGCTGTTTGTGATGATATTGACATGAAGATTAGCCACATTATTAGAGGTGATGACCACGTCATGAACACCTACCGTCAATGGCACATCTTTAATGCTTTATTGGTAGAGACGCCCGATAAAATGCCTGTTTTTGCGCATTTACCAATGATATTAAGTGCGGTACAAAATGACACCGACAATACCGATATTAAATATGAGCGAATGTCTAAAAGAAACGCCGCTGTTGATGTCGATATTTATCGGCAGGATGGTATTGTCCCTGAGGCTCTCATAAATTATCTAGCAAGGTTGTCGTGGTCACATGGCGATACTGAAATCTTTGATTCTCGATTTTTAATCAACCAATTTAATTTCAATGCCATATCACAATCTCCCGCACGGTTTGATAGAGAAAAACTAAATTGGGTTAATCGTGAGCATTTACACACAATTAAACTGCCACAAATACACCAAGCAGCAAGCGCATCTATTATAAAAAACGCAAAAGACATAGAACGAAATACTCCTATTACCTTAATAGATGGATTAGATGGGTTATTCAATAGCCCGAACGATTTGGGCAACGCCTCTCAAAATCAAATTGATGACATAATAAAAAACATCAACGACAGGCTAGCGGTGCCAATCGATCAATCATTAAAAGAAACGCTGCATTCATTGTTGACACTACTAAACATCTATTCATTTAACAATCAAGATATACTGGAACTCATTCGCCCTCGCTTAAATCAGTTTTATGACATCGCCCATGAAATACACTATTTTTATACCTCACCCACTATAGACAAAGCAGTATTGGCGACTCACCTCAACAACGATAACCGTGTGGCATTTGAATATTTAACACAACAATTACAACAATTACCGCAATGGGAGGCTGCAGCAATAAAAAACTGCATAAAAACCACCGTTAAAACACATCAGTTAAAATTTCAACATTTGGGTATGCCCATGCGCTTTTTATTAAGCGGTCGAAGCGATTCTCCAGACATTGCCAGCGTTGCTATGCAACTCGGAAAAGAAAAAACCATCCAACGATTACAATATAAGTTAGAATACAGTTTTTAATCACCAACCGTTTATAAATTATTCTCGGAGCCACCTATGAAAATATACTACAACAAAGACGCCAATTTAAAACTCATCAATAAAAAGACCATTACCATTCTTGGTTATGGTTCGCAAGGACATGCCCATGCCAACAACCTACAAGAAAGCGGTAATAAAGTTATTGTTGGCTTACGCAAAGATGGTGTTTCTTGGAAAAAAGCCAAAAAATCTGGCTTAACCGTTATGGAAGTCGAAGCCGCTGTTAAAAAAGCCGACATCATTATGATTTTACTACCCGACGAAACCCACGCCGAAGTCTATGAAAATGCTATTGCGCCTCATGCCAAAAAAGGCGCAGCCGTTGCCTTTGCCCACGGCTTTAATATTCACTTTGGCTTAGTCGAACCCCGTGCCGATTTAGACATTATTATGATTGCCCCCAAAGGTCCCGGTCATTTGGTGCGATCAACCTATGTTAGCGGTGGTGGTGTACCTTGTCTTATTGCCGTTGCACAGGACAAAAGTAAAAAAGCCCGCGAAATTGCCATGGCTTATGCCGCAGCCATTGGTGGCGGTCGTGCTGGCATTATCGAAACCACTTTTCGTGACGAAGCCGAAACCGATTTATTTGGTGAGCAAGTTGTCTTATGTGGTGGCTTAATCGAACTCGTGACAGCAGGTTTTGAAACTCTAACCGAAGCCGGTTATGCCCCCGAAATGGCTTATTTTGAATGCCTACATGAGCTCAAACTTATTGTTGACTTAATGTATGAAGGCGGTTTGTCCAATGTCCATTATTCAATCTCCAATACCGCCGAATACGGCAGTATCAGTCAGGGCAAGCGTATTGTAACGGATCAAACCCGTGCCAAAATGAAAAAAATCCTCAGCGAAATTCAAGACGGAAAATTTGCCAGAGAATTTATTACAGAATGTCGCATGCGTTCACCCGTTATGAAAGCTGCCAGACGGCATATTGACGAACATGAGATCGAAGTCGTTGGCAAACGCTTACGGGCGATGATGCCTTGGATTAACAAAAATCGTCTTGTTGACAAGGAGAAAAATTAAATGAAAATTGCTCGTGAAGGATGGGAAATAACAGGGGTAGCATTTGTTGTTGCTGTTATCTTACTTTTTGTTAATATCTACCTATCTGCTATTGCTTGGGTCGGGGTTGCTTTTGCTGTTCAGTTTTTCCGACAACCCGTGCGCCCTTTAATAACTGTTGATAAAGAAATTTTATCACCTGCCGATGGACGTGTTATTTTTGTAGGGGCTGCCCCTTCTCCTATTGACGGAGAAATGAAAACAAAAATAAGTATTTTTATGAACGTTTTTAATGTTCATGCCAATCATAGCCCCGTTAATGGAAAAGTACTTCATTCCGAACGTTTTGCAGGCAAATTTTTTAACGCCGCACTTGACAAAGCATCATCAGACAACGAACGTCATCTTATTGTCATTGACAGCCCACACGGCAAAGTCGATTGTATGCAAATTGCAGGACTACTCGCAAGACGGGTACTTTGTTACGCCAACGTAGGAGACGAATTAATCGCTGGTAAAAAATACGGCTTTATACGATTCGGCTCGCGTGTTGATATATACTTACCGCCCACCTGCCGTGTGTTAGTCTCTATTTCAAACAAAGTTAATGCTGGAGTGCATACACTAGCCGAATTTCAATAAAATGAGAATAAAACCACGCAACTCATTGTATATATTACCTAATTTATTTACAATTGCTGCGTTATTTTTTGGCTTTTATGCCATTATCCGTGTTTTAGAAGGCGATATTAAAGCCGCTTGTATCGCCATTATTTTTTCGGCAATACTCGACAGCTGTGATGGTTTTATCGCCCGTATTACTCGTACCGAAAGTAAATTTGGTGTCGAATTTGACTCTCTTTCCGATGTTGTTTCTTTTGGTGCTGCCCCTGCTCTCATACTATTTCAGTCAAACCTACACGAATTAGACAAAGTTGGTTTTGCTGTTAGTTTTATTTTTTGTGCGGCTGTTGCCATGCGTTTAGCACGTTTTAATTCCATTACCAGCAACCTTGATAAGCGATACTTTATTGGCTTACCTTGCCCTGCCGCTGCTCTATTCATCATCAGTTACATCGCTTCTTTTTCAGAAACCGATATGGAATTATCCCCTATTTTAACTGCTACTTTAACCTTAATTGCTGCTGTTACCATGGTCAGTGGTTTGCGTTACCCGAGCCTAAAAGCCATCAAATTTAAAAAACGCCTGCCATTTCGCTTTGGGCTTATCATCATATTAGCACTGGTCATTATTTATGCGGCGGCAGACTACTATATGCAACTCCTCTTTGCGTTGCTATTGCTTTATATTGCCTATGGTTATTTTGGGTATATTCGCAGCTTGCTTGCCCGCCATAACACCGACACACCTCCAACATCGTAAAACTCGCTGCTATGTCTAGTCTATTGCACCAAAGACAGATTAAAAACCGCGGATGATTCTCATCACTTTTTTCAAATCGATGATGATTAACCCACCGACAATAATAAATGCAATCCCTATAATCATAGTACCGGATATTCTTTCATCCCATATCAAATAGCCAAATAAAGTTGCCCAAATCAAAGCCGTATATTCCGAAGTAGCTGCAATACTGGTATCTGCCGAACGATACGCTTTAAATATACAGGCTTGTGCTGTAACACCCAATATTCCGAGTAATAACAACCCTATCAATGAGACGGTGTCCATAGGCTTCCACACCGCCCATTGCAATGATACAGATGAAAATATTACAAAAGCAATATTGTTATATAGCAACGTTGCGCCTATCGTCATAACAGACACCAAAGCACGCGTAACCACTGCCATAATAGACCACATCAATACACTACACAAAATATAAGCAATGGCAATAGAATCAAATGATTGAACCGATGAAAACGGATTGGTAATAATGACCACACCTAAAAACCCAGAAAACAAAGCAATAAACTGCTTTTTTGATGGAATTTCGCCCAAGACTATAATAGCCAATACAGAAGTAACCACCGGCGTTAAAAAGAAAATGCAGACAGTCAACGTTAAGGGTAACATTGATAAACCTGTATAAAAACAATACCACGCCGTTACATTGGCTACCAATGACAACAATACAATCCAAGGATGTTTTAGATGTAGCGTTTTTAATCCGCCCTGCAACTTTACCCAAATAGCAGACACTATTAAAGCCAACAAACACCGCATAAAGATAATTTGTACAATAGTATAATCTTCAGAAAACCACTTAAAAGCAGTATCGTTAAGCGTAAAAAACAACGCTCCCACCACGCCAAAAAGAATTGCTTTCATCGGCATATTCGGGCGTTGTTGCTGTCGTAAATTCACTATAATCAAACCATTCTCAAATAAAATAAAACCCACCCATTATACAAGTGAACATTACTGATATAATCACCTTCCAATATTCTCATAGGATTTATCTAAACCATGCCAAAATCAATACCATTACTCATTAATGGAAAATTCGTTACCAGCAAAAGCAAGCAACAATTACCCGTTATTAACCCCGCCACTCAAAAAACATTGGCAATGGTGCCACTTGCCACCGCTGCCGAAATTGACAAAGCCATCGCCACTGCCCAAACCGCCCAAGAGCAATGGAAAAATAAAAGCGTACCCGCTCGTATGCGACTCATGTTGCAATATCAACACTTACTCAAACAACACCATCTCGAACTTGCAAAAATAGTCGCACAAGAAAACGGCAAGACACTAGAAGATGCCAAAGGCGATGTATTTAGAGGAATCGAAGTTGTCGAATTTGCCTGCTCACTGCCCACCCTCGTTATGGGTGAAATTGTCGAGAATGTTGCCACTGCAGTCGACACATACAGCTTACGCCAACCTTTAGGCGTATGTGCTGGCATTTGCCCGTTTAACTTCCCCGCCATGATTCCACTATGGATGTTTCCACTCGCCATTGCCTGCGGCAATAGTTTTGTCCTAAAACCATCCGAACAAACACCGCTAACCGCCATGCGTTTAGCCGAATTATTTATGGAAGCAGGCTGCCCAAAAGGCGTATTACAAGTTGTACACGGATCAGCAGACCAAGTTAACCAATTACTAGAACACCCCACCATTAAAGCAATCTCCTTTGTTGGTTCTGTCCCTGTAGGGCAGCACGTCTATCGCAAAGGCTGCGACAACTTAAAGCGCGTACAAGCATTGGCAGGTGCTAAAAACCACATGGTCATCATGCCCGATGCCAATAAACAACAAACCATTAGTGCCCTTGTTGGTGCTTCCTGCGGTGCTGCCGGTCAGCGTTGTATGGCAATCAGTGCCGCTGTATTCGTAGGAGAATCAAAAAAATGGATACCCGATATTGTTGCTGCTATGAAAAAAATGAAACCAGGGATATGGTCGGATAAAAAAGCCGATTTTGGACCTGTTATCAACCCCAAAGCCCTACAAAAAATCAAAGACTTAATCGCAGAAGGCAAAAAACAAGGTGCCCAATGTCTATTAGACGGCAGCAAGCAAAAAGTCAAAGACTACCCCGATGGCAATTGGATAGGTCCTACATTATTTGCCAACGTTACGCCTGATATGTCCATTTACCAACAAGAAATTTTTGGGCCCGTGCTTATTACAATGGCTGCCGACACCCTAGACGAAGCCATCAATTTGGTTAATGCCAACCCCTATGGCAACGGCACTTCTATATTCACTGCCAGCGGTGCGGCGGCAAGACAATTTCAAAACAGCATAGAATCCGGTCAAGTCGGCATTAATATTCCCATCCCTGTCGCTTTGCCGTTTTTCTCATTCACTGGTTGGAAAGGTTCTTTTTACGGCGACCTACACACTTATGGCAAACAAGGTGTACTGTTTTACAGCAAAACCAAAACCATTACCGCCCGTTGGTTTAATCAAACAAGCGCACCCGCCGATACCAACACCACCATTCGTTTAAAATAAAAACAAGCAGAAAGTATAAAAGGCAGTTGGCTTTACTGCCCCTTATACACCGGCAGGGTTATCAACGCTCTGCCCCATCTCTTTTAGGTCCTGATACCGATCGCCAATGCGATGATGCGGATTACCACCAATAGACGCACCCAAAGCCACCACAATCTCATCATCCGCCGGGGCATCTTGCACATTCACATTAATAGTTTGATAATGTGAGCGGCGACCCACATCATGCTTATCCATTAAAGGAATCATCAACGCAGCACCTGCACCACCTCTCGTATTGGCAAAAGCCAAATACGACTTAGCACCAACAGCATTACGGTATTTATTACCAAACCACAATGAATGCGTTAAAGCTTGACCGTGTTCGATTTCGCCACCCATCCCCACCAACGACGCCTTGCCGTAACCCTCTAACTTATCGCCCGTTTCTTTGAGGATAAGATCCGTCAATAATTGACCAAGTTCGGGACAAACCGCTTGAATTTCAGGGCGTAAATTATCAACAAAACCTCTGCCAACCCATGGATTTTTAATAATCGCCAATGCACTGATTAATTGAGTTGGCACAGGTACTGCTCGCCCGCCCTCTTCATACGTGGTTTGAATATTAACAATGGTTCTTCTTATATTTAATGTCATGGCTTTTAATTGATTAGGCAGATAAGTTATACAACCATATTATCCCATTTAAACAGTTTATATTAAATACGTATTGTTATTTTCTACCATATCACCACCCACTCTATAATGGGACAAAAAAGCGGAAGTTCTTTGCACTTCTGCCAAGCATACAACGCCCAATACGATTTGGAATTAGCAAAAATTAAAATTAACGTGCCAGCATCCAATGCTGTTTGACCCGCCCCATTCTTCGCATCTATATCTGCACCATTTTCTAATAAAAAAGTACGTACTTCAGGATTTGTATTATATCTTGCAGCATAATGCAAGGGTGTTAAACCATCTTTGCCACTAGCATTAACCTTTTGTATTTCCTCAATAGTGGCAATTTCCCAATTAATGCCAAAACAAAGCACTACTTCTCTAATGTCGCAATCTTCTGATAAAGCAGGTAGATGAACACTCAATAATAAAATAAATCAATTTTTTCATGGCGTTATGATAGTACAAAAAAGCGGAAATATTTTGCTATGAAATTACTTATACTTAGCATCATTTAATTTCCAATACGCTTTGGATTTAACAAAATTTGGATTTTCCGTGCCAATATCCAGTGCTGTTTTACCATCTTTATCCTTTGCATTTGCATCTGCACCGTTTTCTAGTAAAAAAATAACAATTTCAGGATTTGTATTATATCTTGCAGCATTATGCAAGGGCGTTCTACCACGTTCGTTCCTAGCATTAATATCCGCTCCGTTTTTTATCAAAAAAGCAAGTATTTCAGGGTTTGTATTATTTTCTGCAACAATATGCAAGGGTGTATAACCAGATTTGTCCCTAGCATTAATATCCGCTCCGTTCTCTACTAACACTGCTAACATTGCAAGTATTTCAGGATTTGCATTATATCTTGCAGCATTATGCAAGGGGGTCCAACCAAGTTCGTTCCTAGCATTAATATCCGCTCCGTTTTCTACTAACACTGCAAGTATTTCAGGATTTGTATTACCACTTGTAGCATAATGCAAGGGGGTCAACCCGACTATATTCTTAGCATTAACATCCGCTCCGTTTTCTACTAACACTGCAAGTATTTCAGGATTTGTATTATATCTTGCAGCAATATGCAAGGGTGTATAACCATCTTTATTCCTAGCATTAATATCCGCACCGTTTTCTACTAAAAAATAAAGGGCTTCAGGGTTTGTATTATATCTTGCAGCAATATGCAAGGGCGTTCTACCACGTTCGTCCCTAGCATTAATATTAATATCCGCTCCGTTTTCTACTAACACTGCTAACATTGCAAGTATTTCAGGATTTGTATTATATTTTGCAGCAACAATATGCAAGGGCGTTCTACCACGTTCGTTCCTAGCATTAATATCCGCTCCGTTTTTTACTAACACTGAAAATATTCCAGGATTTGTATCATGTCTTGCAGCACTATGCAAGGGGGTCCAACCAGATTTGTCCCGAGCATTAATATCCGCTCCGTTCTCTAATAAAAAAGAAAGCACTTCAGGATTTATATTATATCCTGCAGCACGATGTAAGGGCGTATAACCATATTTACTACTAGCACTAATGTCCGCACCGTTCTCTAATAAAAAAGCTAACACTGCAAGTATTTCAGGATTTTTATTACTACTTGCAGCATAATGCAAGGGTGTTAAACCGTTTGTATCCTTAGCATTAACATCCGCTCCGTTCTCTAATAAAAAAGAAAGCACTTCAGGGTTTGTATTACCTGCAGCATAATGTAAGGGGGTACCGATTGTATCCTTAGCATTAACATCCGCTCCGTTTTCTACTAAAAAAGCAAGTATTTCAGGGTTTGCATTACTACTTGCAGCATAATGCAAAGGCGTAAAACCAAATTCGTTCCTAGCATTAATATCCGCTCCGTTTTCTACTAAAAAAGCAAGTATTTCAGGGTTTGTATTATTGATTGCCGCACTGTGCAAGGGCGTATCACCATAATATTTGTCCTTAGCATTAATATCCGCTCCGTTTGCTACTAATACTGCTAGCACTTCGGGATTTGTATTATATCCTGCACCATGCAAAGGCGTATCACCAGATTTGTCCCTAGCATTAATATCCGCTCCGTTCTCTAATAACAAAGCAAGCACTTCAGGATTTGTATTATATCTTGCAGCAAAATGTAAGGGTGTCGAACCATCTTTTTCACTAGCATTAACATCAACCTTTTGTACTTCTTCAATAGTGGCAGTTTTCCAATTGATGCCAAAGCAAAGTGCTGATTTGAAGTTGCAATCTTCTGACAAGGCAGGTAGATGAACGCTCAATAACAAAATTAAATAAATAAATTTTTTCATGGCGTGATGATAGCACAAAAAGCGGAAACGTTTTGCTATGGAATCACTCATTCCGAGCTTCCTTTAATTTCCAATAGGCTTTGGAATTAACAAAATTTGGATTTTCCATACCAATATCCAATGCTGTTTTACCTGCCTCATTTTTCGCATTGGCATCTGCACCGTTGTCTAATAAAAGAATAACAATTTCAGGGTTTGCATTATTTTTTGCAGCATAATGCAAGGGTGTATCACCGCCTGTATTCTTGGCATTAGTATCCGCTCCGTTTTCTACTAAGAAAGTAAATATTTCAGATGTTGTATTTCCACCTGCGGTAACATGCAATGGCGTATCACCGTCTATGTCTCTAGCATTAATATCCGCTCCGTTTTGCACTAATATTGCTAGTACTTCAGGGTTTGTATTGCCACCTGCCGCATAATGTAGAGGCATCGAACCGTTTGTATTTTTAGCACTAATATCTGCACCGTTTTCTAGTAACACTGCTAGCACTTCAGGGTTTGTATTATTGATTGCGGCAGCATGCAATGGCGTATTGCCGTGCGTGTCACTGGTTCTAATATCCGCTCCGTTTTCTAGTAATATTGCTAGTACTTCAGGGTTTGTATTTTTACTTGCAGCATTATGCAAGGGCGTTCTATCGTTTGTATTCTTGGCATTAATATCCGCACCACTTTGCACTAACACTGCAAGTATTTCAGGATTTATATTATTTCTTACAACATAATGTAAGGGCGTATTACCGCCTGTATCCCTAGTTCTTATGTCTGCCCCGTTTTTTACTAATACTGCTAGTACTTCAGGGTTTGTATTATTGATTGCCGCACTATGTAAGGATGTCCTGTTGTTTGTATCTCTAGATTTTATATCTGCACCGTTGTCTATTAAAAAAGCAAGTACTTCAGGGTTTGTATTATTGATTGCCGCACTGTGCAAGGGGGTCCAACCAAATTTGTCCCGAGCATTAATATCCGCTCCGTTTTCTAGTAATATTGCTAGTATTTCAGGGTTTGTATTACCACCTGCAGCATAATGCAAGAGCGTTGAATCAAATTTATCTCCAGCACTAATGTCCGCACCGTTGTCTATTAAAAAAGCAAGTACTTCAGGGTTTGTATTATATCTTGCGGCAAAACGCAAGGGCGTCCAATCATCTGTATTTCTAGCACTGATATCCGCACCGCTTTTTACTAAAAAAGCAAGTACTTCAGGGTTTGTATTACTACTTGCAGCACTATGTAAGGGCGTCAAACCGTTTGTATCCTTAGCATTAACATCCGCTCCGTTTTCTACTAAAAAAGCAAATATTTCAGGGTTTGTATTACTACTTGCAGCATAATGCAAGGGGGTTAAACCGATTATATCCTTAGCATTAACATCCGCTCCGTTTTCTACTAAAAAAGCAAGTATTTCAGGGTTTGCATTACTACTTGCAGCACTATACAAGGGGGTCAAACCGATTGTATCCTTAGCATTAACATCCGCTCCGTTTTCTACTAAAAAAGCAAGGGTTTCAGGGTTTGTATTACTACTTGCAGCATAATGCACGGGGGTCAACCCGATTATATCCTTAGCATTAACATCCGCTCCGTTTTCTATTAAAAAAGCAAGGGCTTCAGAGTTTGTATTATTGATTGCGGCATTATGCAATGGCGTATTACCGATTGTATCCTTAGCATTAACATCCGCTCCGTTTTCTACTAATACAGCAAGTACTTCAGGGTTTGTATTACTACTTGCAGCACTATGTAAGGGCGTCAAACCGTTTGTATCCTTAGCATTAACATCCGCTCCGTTTTCTACTAAAAAAGCAAATATTTCAGGGTTTGTATTACTACTTGCAGCATAATGTAAGGGCGTCAAACCGTTTGTATCCTTAGCATTAACATCCGCTCCGTTTTCTACTAAAAAAGCAAGTATTTCAGGGTTTGCATTACTACTTGCAGCACTATACAAGGGGGTCAAACCGATTGTATCCTTAGCATTAACATCCGCTCCGTTTTCTACTAAAAAAGCAAGGGTTTCAGGGTTTGTATTACTACTTGCAGCATAATGCACGGGGGTCAAACCGATTATATCCTTAGCATTAACATCCGCTCCGTTTTCTACTAAAAAAGCAAGGGTTTCAGGGTTTGTATTACTACTTGCAGCATAATGCACGGGGGTCAACCCGATTATATCCTTAGCATTAACATCCGCTCCGTTTTCTACTAATACAGCAAGCACTTCAGGCGTTGTATTATATCTTGCGGCAGCATGCAATGGCGTATTACCGATTGTATCCTTAGCATTAACATCAACCTTTTGTACTTCTTCAATAGTGGCAGTTTCCCAATTGATGCCAAAACAAATTGCTGATTTGAAATTACAATCTTCTGACAGAGCGGGTAGATGAACACTCAATAATAGTATAAAATAAATAAATTTTTTCATGGCGTTATGATAGCAAAAAACGGATGTTTTTCAGCATAATTTATGATGTTAGGGTTGGTTTATTCCAACATCATAGCCGCGGCTTTTTCGGCTATCATGACGGTGGGGGCGTTGGTGTTGCCTGATATTATTGTTGGCATTATCGAGGCATCGACCACACGCAAGCCTTGTAAGCCTTGTACTTTTAAGCTTGTGTCTACCACCGAGTTATCATCGATGCCCATTTTACAAGTGCCAATGGGGTGGAAGATGGTTGTAGAGTATTTGCCTGCTGCTTTGATTAGGTCTTCACGGCTTTGATAGTCGGCACCCGGTGCTATTTCGGTGGGGTTGTATTGAGCCAATACCGATGATTGGCATAATTGCCGTGCGTGGCGTATGGCTTGTATGGCGGTTTTTTGGTCTTCTTTATGGGCTAAAAATTGCGTGTCAATAAGAGGGGCTTGTAAGGTGTTGCTACTGGCTGGGTGTACTGTTCCACGGCTAAGTGGGCGTAAGTCACATACCGAAGCGGTAAAACCGGGAAATTTATGCAAGGGCGAGCCAAAGGAATCCAAACTAAGGGGTTGCACGTGATATTGTAGATTGGCTGTGGCGTGTTCGTCAGAACTAAAGGCAAATGCCCCTAATTGGCTGGGTGCAGATGCCAACGGACCGCGTCTATAAAGAGCATATTCCAATGCCATTTGCATTTTTTTGTGGAGTTTATGCGACATTTCGTTGAGGGTTGGAATACCTAATAATTTATAAGAAACGCGAATTTGCAGGTGGTCTTGTAGGTTTTTACCGACCCCTTGTAGCGGGTGCGTTACCTCTATGCCCAATGGTTTTAAAATGTCCGGGTCGCCTATGCCCGAGCATTGCAGAATATGAGGAGATCCTATACCGCCTGCCGATAATACTACTTCGCCTGCTACACCTACTTTTTTGCATTGTCCTTGACTGATGTATTCTACTGCCACCACACGTTTGTTATCGATGTGCAAGCGACTGACTTCGGCTTGTGTTTTTACATGTAAGTTAGGGCGTGACATTATCGGTTTTAAAAAAGCATCTGCCATCGTTTGCCTAACGCCTCTTTGTTGATTAACATGATAATAACCAATGCCAAAGTTATCACCGCTGTTAAAGTCATCGACTTGGGGAATGCCGTCTTTAACGGCGGCTTCGAGAAATTTATCTAAAATAAGCCAATCACTGGTAACGGGTTGTACTGCCACTTCGCCATTGTTGCCGTGTAATTTGTTTTTTAGTATGGTGTTGTTTTCGTGCTGAATAAAATAAGGTAGTACGTCGTTCCAGCCCCAACCGTTACAACCGTCTTTTACCCAACGCTCGTAATCTTGTGCTTGTCCGCGTATGTATATCATGCCGTTCAACGCAGAAGATCCGCCTAATACTTTACCACGTGGATAATTAATACTGCGTCCGTCTAAATGGGGGTTGGCTTGTAGTTTGTAGCACCAATCGGTTTTGGGATTGCCCATTGTATAAAGATAACCTGCTGGAATTTTAAGCCATATATTGCCTCGCCCACTACCGCCGGCTTCGAGTACCAAAACTTGATGGTTGGGATTTTTGCTTAATCGGTTGGCAAGCAAACTGCCTGCACTGCCTGCACCAATGATGATGTAATCATATTCTATCATCTGTATTTTCTATTTTTTATGCGTTTATACATTGTTCAATATGCCAAAACATGGTCGCACAGCTGGTGAGTACGGGTATTTTTAAGGCTTGTTCGCAATCAATAATAACTTGTTCGGTTTTCAAGCTGGTGCATGCAATAAATACCGCATCGGCGTTTTTATCTTTGGCTAGTTTTTTGACAGCAGCGATAATGCTGTCGCTACTGATTTGTGTTACTAACG
This sequence comes from Gammaproteobacteria bacterium, assembly GCA_965243565.1. Taxonomy (GTDB): domain Bacteria; phylum Pseudomonadota; class Gammaproteobacteria; order Tethybacterales; family Persebacteraceae; genus CBDEVH01. The sequence continues at coordinate 722,804 of OZ251571.1, read as the reverse complement.
AATCAAGCGATTCGCTAAAAGTACCAGCGGCTACAATGCTAATGCCATCTGTTTCTAAACGGTCACACATGGTGTCTGAAACGCTAGAGATATACGGTGCAAGATAGACCAGACGTTTAATACCCAATGCTTTTAGTTTGGCACGTACAGCGGTTAATGGGTTGGTAACAAAACGCGTATTGGCATATTTTTTAATGGTGGTGTCCACCACATCTTCGCCAATGATGGTAGCCCCCGAGGTACAAGCATAGGCAATGACATCAAATGCTTTGCCTTGCGGAAAAAAAGACAAAGATTGTTGTAACTGATTTTCCATTGATAATAACGATTCTTCGTTTATTTCATCTTCTACCTCAATGCGGGTATGCAATAGGCTGACGTCTTTATTGGCAAAATAACGCCTGCTTTCGTCTTCGATGGTTTCATCGGTTTTTAGGACAACGAGTCCTATGTTTTTTAATTTTTTGCTTATTTTTTCGTATGAAAATTGCTCGAATTGTCTTGTCATTATAACCCCCCTGTTAATATAGGAAACTGCTGTGGTGCGCGCCGAGTAAGTAATTGACAGCCATTGGCTTCAATGGCGATGTTTTCTTCATGCACCATAACAAAGCCATCGCCATAATCAAGTGATGGTTCTAGCGTTATGACCATTCCCGTTTCTAGTACGGTGTTGTCCCACGATGTTAGCGACGGTGTTTCGGTTAGTTCGATGCCCAAGCCATGCCCAAACCTTGGCGTTGTGGCGGTTGGAGTGTTATTGGTATAGCCTGCTGTTGCTAGGACATCATACATAGCGGCAAAAACATCGCTACATTTCATGCCATGCTTGGCGGTTTGCAAGCCGACTTCGGTTGATTGCCACAGCGATTGGTATGCTTTTTGTAGTGTTTTGTTGCTTTGCCCTATTACAAAATTTCTGTCAAAATCACAAAAATAACCATCAATCACACAGCCGACATCGAGCATTAATACATCGCCTACTTGTGCTAGTGTGTCATCGGGTGGTGAGATAATATCTCGATAGCCACCGTTGCCCAAGCCGCCGACCAAATAAGCAACATCGTCAACGCCACGTGCTAGGCAGTCGATTTTAAAACGGCGATGTATTTCGCGTGATGTCATGCCCACTGTAAGCCAGTTGTCTATGTTGTCAAATGCATCACAAACGATTTCGCAGACTTGTTTTATCTTTTGGATTTCAACCGCTTCTTTGCGATGGCGTATGGCGTGGACTTCGGGCGTTACGTCCACCCACTTTGCCATTGGTAAGCAGGTTTGTAATTGCTGATAGTCCGACTGTGGGAGTCGCAGATAACTTTGCCGCCCTTGCATAATACCAATTGTTAAAGTTGTGTTGTTATTGCCATTTGTTAGTTGCGATGCCAATAGTTCAATGCCTTCATCGCTTGGATGTGGCGACTGCCTACCATACGCTTTTTCGATATAACAACGGTTAATCAGCGACTCACCAATGGTTGGCACTATTGCAATAGGCGCACCACTTTGTCGAAGTAATAAAAACCAACTGCGTGTTGGGCTTTTCCAAAACGGTGTTGCAAATCCACAAAAATATAAAAATTCAGGCTCGGTTGTTAATAAGACAACATCGATTCCTCTTTGTCGCATTAATGTTTGTAACTGCTGACATCGCCGTGCATAATTTGGCTTGCTGTTATCGTTCATTGAGCATTCTCAATGAGCGTTTTATAAATGGTTTCATCGGTCATGCCTTCTGAACCAAAAAGCAATACGCGTGATTCTTGATTCAAACCCAACTGTTCACTCCATTGTGCATTACCAGTTACCGCTTGTAATGCAATAGCACCTGCCACGGCACATTCGCCAGCAACAATTTTATGCCCCAATACACCAGTGGCAAAATCACGCATAAACGCCCCTACCGCAGTATCGGGGATAGTTATAAAATGACTCGCTGTTTTCGATAAGATTTCCCAGCCTAATAATGAAGGTTCGCCACACGATAAACCTGCCATGACAGTTTCTTCAAGAATATCAACCGATGTTAAAGTATGGTTGCGCGCGCTTTCAAGCAAACACGGTGTTAAATCGGATTCCACAATAATAATTTTAGGCAGCACACCAAACACACGCCATAAACCCACCACCATTGCCCCCGCAAAAGAACCAACACCCGCTTGTAAAAATACATGGGTTGGTGGTGTGCTCATTTGCTTGGCTAATTCTTGAGTTAATACGGTGTAGCCTGCCATGACAGTTTTTGGCAATTCTGTATAACCGTGCCATGAGGTATCGGAGATTATCAACCAGCCGTTTTCGGCGGCTTGTTTCGCACATTCTCTAACGCTATCATCATAATTACCGTTGATACGAATGACCTGTGCACCATATTGGGCAATGGCATTAACACGGTTATCGCTGACTTCGGAATGAACAAATATTTTTGCCTGACAGCCTGCTTGTTGTGCACCCCATGCAAGCGACCGCCCATGATTGCCATCGGTTGCCGACGCCACTATAAAATCTTTAACCGAGTTGCCGCTCTGCGCTTGTTGCTGTGCTTGTTGGTGCACTACATAAGCTGCTCCCAACCCTTTAAACGATGCCAAACCAAAACGATCTGCCTCGTCTTTATAAACAACTTCTGCCACCTTGCAGGTGTTGGCAAAAGCAGGTAGGCAATGCAATGGTGATGCCGCATAACCCGACCATTGCGATATTGTTGCATAGGCTTGTGCCATCATCGTGTCAGATATAATCGTTGATAGCGCAGCTCTGTCTTGTATTGTTGGCGTGCAATGCTCCATGTCGGTTATGATTAAATTACTCATTGTTTTTTTCCTAAAAATAAATCTAAAAATTCGTCTGCTGATAAAACAGTAATGCCCAGTTTTTGTGCTTGCTGTAGTTTGCTGCCCGGTTTGTCCCCTACCACTAGGTAATCGATGCTTGCCGATACCGCACTCACTACTTTTCCACCTTCTGATTCTATCTTTTTTTTCGCATCTTGCCTCGATAAATCAGGCAAAGCACCTGTCAAAACAAATGTTTTTCCGTCTAATGCTTTCGCGGTTTTTGCTGCCAATTGTCTTTGCCAAACAAAGCCCATGTTTTCAAGACAATCAACCACTTCAACAAAACGCGGCTCTACCAACATAGTTTGTATTTTACCTAACCATTCATCTTGTATTTTACTTTCACCAAACAAGGGGGATTCGTCCGTTACAGTGGCAGTGGCAGAAGCGATTTGTTGTTTAATATCGTCCCAACTACTGTAATGCAGACAAAGATGGGTCATTGCTTTTTTGGCAAAGCCTTTGCTAAGCGTTGCAAACGGTGTTGGCTCGTACATTTTAAATTGAGTAATACCTTGCAAAAATGTTGACAACAAACGCGGGCGTTGCCCTTTTGTGTATTGTTCTTCTTGCCACACCACCCCCAATGCTTGACACTGCGCGATTATTTGGCGATTATTTTCATCTGCAAAATACAACTGTAAGGCGTTGGCGGTTTCTATTCCGACATCGTCTATATAAACATAAATCGGCAGCGGTGCATTTATTAAAGCGTCGAGTGAGCCAAAAAAATCCGCCAATGTTTTGGCACTACTAACGCCAACAAAAGGAATACCCAACGCAAATAAAAACCGAGGCAACGTTGTTTGCTTGCTGTTTTCTATGGCTTTTAAAATATTATCAGCAGACAAATCTGCAATGAAATCCAAGCCCAATAAATCTTCTTTTTTTAAGGCGTATAGGTCTGCTACTGTTTTAATCAATTTTGCTTTTAGCAATTTTTCGACCAATGAACCACCAACACCATCAATATCCATCGCTTCCCTTGAAACAAAATGCATTATTAACGCCAACGTGCGTCCGCTGCAGTGTGCGTTTTCGCAACGATATACTTTGCTGCTTTTAACCACCTGCCCGTTACACGATGGGCATTGAGTCGGCATCTGCCATAAAGGGTTATCGCTCTGTCTTTTGTCGAGTAGTGGGCGAATCACTTCGGGAATAACATCCCCTGCTCGTCGAACTTCGACATAATCAAACAAGCGAATGTCTTTTTCGTGGATTAGTTCAAGATTATGTAAGGTCGCATTGGTAACCACCACACCGCCTACAGTAATAGGTTCAAGACGTGCCACCGGTGTTAGTACACCAGTTCTACCCAATTGCACATCAATGCCATTAATTTTAGTCACTGCTCTTTCGGCAGAAAATTTATGCGCAATCGCAAAACGTGGTGCACGTGCCACATAGCCGATGGATTCTTGCTTGGCAAAATCATTGACTTTATAAACAACGCCATCGATACTAAAAGGCAATTCAATACGCTTGGCTTCTATCTTGGTATGAAACGCCAATAATTCATCAATATTATCAGTGGTAATTAATGGCGATGCAACATCAAAACCAGCGTTGCCCAGCCATTTCATCATTAACTGTTGTGAGGTTGCAACCTCATTTTTACCAACGCCAACACCGTGCGCATAAAACCGCAAAGGACGGCTAGCAGTAACGGCAGCATCTAACTGTCTAAGGCTACCGGCAGCAGCATTGCGTGGATTGGCAAATATTTTATTGTCATTGTCGATTTGCTTTTGATTCAATGTCATAAAATCGTTGTTGTGCATAACCAATTCACCCCGTACTTCAAACGCGTTCGGTGCATTGGCAATAGACGTGGGAATCGATGCAATTGTCAAGGCATTGGCAGTTACATTTTCACCGACTTGCCCATCACCGCGAGTCGCCGCTACTGATAATTGCCCTTTTTTATAAAATAGATTAAGTGCTATGCCGTCTAGTTTTAGCTCTGCTGTATAGGAACAACTTTCAGATTTTAATAATTTATTAATACGATTAGAAAAATCATGCACTGCATTGGCGTTAAAGGCATTGCCAAGCGACCGCATCGGGCTGGCATGTTCACAAGGAGCAAACCGTGATGACGCTTTGCCGCCTACTCGTTGAGTGGGTGAAGTCGCTTCAGTGTCGCTTATTTGTGCCTCTAATGTTTGTAGTTTTATAAACAATTTATCATAAGTCGCATCGTCCATTAACGGAGCGTCTTCGTTATAATAGGCATGATTCGCCGCTTCAATTTGTTGACGAAGTTTTGTTATGGCTGTTTTAATATTGTCGGTCACTATGGTATTTTTTAGCATTTTAATAAATGTTAATTTTATCATTTATTAAAATCGAGCCTAGCATAATTACGACAAAAGTATCTTCGCCGTGAAGTCGGTATAATGCCATGCCATGATGACACCCAAACAACTCGGTTTTTCTATGCCCGCCGAATGGGAAGACCACGCCGCTTGTTGGGTGGCTTGGCCCACTCGCAATGCAGCACACTATGGTTTTATAAACGAAGCACGCATTGCCTATAGCAATGCCATTCATGCCATAAACGACTTTGAACCAGTGAAAGTGGTTATTCATCCGCGCGATATTAACGGTGCAAAAAAAATATTAAGTGCGCAAGTTGAATTGTTTCCTGCCGAAATCGATGATGCGTGGATGCGCGATTCTGGTCCTACTTTTGTTAAAAATAGTCATGGCGAAATCGCTGGAATCGATTGGATTTTTAATGCATGGGGGCGTAAATATGCACCGTGGGATAACGACGATGCCATCGCTGGCATTATTTTAAAATCGCTTGCCTATCCTCGTTTTTTAGCCCCTTTGGTTTTAGAAGGCGGCAGCATTCACAGCAACGGCAATGGCGTTTTACTAACCACCAAGCAATGCCTCTTGCACAAAAACCGCAACCCACGATTAAACCAATCCGATATAGAAACCTTACTAACCGAATACTTAGGCATGCACCAATTTGTATGGATTGAAGGCGATGATAAAGACGATGAAACCGATGGCCATGTTGATAACGTTGCCTGTTTTAGCGATACCGATACCATTATGCTGATGGAAAACCCCGATGATGTTGTCTTGACGCAAAACCATACGATTTTAAAATCTGCTAAATACAGCGGCAAGCCATTTAATTTAATCACCCTACCCGACCCTTGCCTTTTTGACAATAAAGGCAATAATCTCATTGCCTCTTATGTCAATTTTTATTTTGCCAATGGTGGTATTGTCATGCCACAATTTGGCGTTAAGCACGACAACACTGCTTTGGCTATTATGCAAGAGACTTTTCCCAATCGAAAAATCGCAACCGTTAACGCCATCGATATTGTACGTGGTGGTGGTGGCTTGCATTGCATTACCCAACAACAACCGCTATAAAAGCCTGTTGGGAGAATCAAAAGTTTTACGATGCAACTACAATTTTATTGCCCGATTACCTAATGAACATCAGCCGTTATAAAACGGCTGACAATAAATTATTGATGTGGCAATGCATCTAGTGCAGACGTTGCTTTTTGCACCAATTCATCAATTTGTGATTTTGTCATTACCAGTGCGGGAGATGCAATCATCGTATTGCCAATGGCACGCATAACCAAATGGTTTTGAATACATAAATCACGGCACGTCGAACCGCTGTAGCCTGATGTTAATTCTAGTGCACCGACCATGCCAATGCAACGTGATTCTGCCACTTTTTCGTGCTGCCCTAATTTTTGCCATTGCTCAGCAAAATAAGGTCCAATGACATCATTCACATTTTCGATTATTTTTTCTTCACGGAGAATCCGTAAGTTTTCTAGTGCCACCGCTGCACAAGTGGGGTGTCCGCTATAAGTAAAGCCATGTACAAATTCTTCGCCTTGATTGATTAATACATCGGCAATGTCATCATGTACCAAAACGCCACCCATCGGTAAATAACCCGAAGTGAGTCCTTTGGCAATGGGCATTAGCTTGGGACGAATGTTTAGTTTATCGCTACCAAACCATGTCCCCAAACGCCCAAAACCACAGATTACCTCGTCGGCAACGATTGGGATATTGTGCTTATCACAAATGGCTTGAATGGCTTGCCAGTAATTACTAGGAGGGATAATAACACCACCTGCCCCCTGTACAGGCTCACCAATAAAGGCAGCCACACGGTGCGCACCGACTTCTTCAATTTTATCTGCCAACGCTTTGGCACAAAGTAATCCAAATTCTTCTTCGGTATGCCCTTGCCCTTCACCAAAATAATACGGCTGGCGTATATGCTCAATATTGGGGATAGGCAAGCCACCTTGTGCATGCATTGCAGCCATGCCACCCAATGAAGCAGATGCCACCGTGCTACCGTGATATGAATTATGCCGCGAGATAATGACATTGCGGTCAGGGTAACCTTGTACACTCCAATAGTGGCGAATCATACGAATAATTGTATCGTTGGATTCCGACCCCGACCCCGTAAAAAAGACATGGTTAAAACCATCTGGAGCGATTTCGGTTAATGCCGCTGCCAATTCAATAGATTTGGGAGTCGCACTTTTAAAAAAACTATTGTAATAGGGTAGCTCCTGCATTTGCGCAAAGGCAGCATTGGCTAGTTCGTGTCGACCATAACCAATATTCACGCACCACAAACCTGACATGCCATCTAATATTTGATTGCCATCGGTATCCCATAAATAAACATTGTCGGCTTTTTCGATAATAAGTGCATTGTCGGCTAGCTCTTTGGTGTTGGTAAAAGGGTGTAGATAGTGCGCTGAATCTAGTTTTTGATAGTGTTTTGTTTTTGTTATCATGGAATAAAACCTTTGGAATAGTGAATTAAAGGGCGTTTATGCGGTTGTAGAGTGATGGGCGACGATCACGAAATAACCCCCATTCTGTGCGTTGCTTTGCTAATTTGTTTAGGTCGAATGATTGCACCAAAACGGTATCATCGTTATTACCAGCATTGGTTAATATCTGCCCTGTATTATCGCAAATAAATGACTCACCATAAAATGATTGGGTAACGTTATTGCCCAAAGCATCTTGCTGTTGCTCGTCTCCCACTCGATTGGCAGCCACCACCGGCATTAAATTACAAGCGGCATGTCCACACATTGCGGTTTGCCAATGGGCGGATGAATCGTATTCTGGCATATGCGGTTCGGTGCCAATGGCAGAGGGATAAAATAGAATTTCTGCTCCCATTAACGCCATCGAACGGGCTGCTTCAGGAAACCACTGGTCCCAGCAAATGCCCACGCCTATTGTTGCGAATTTGGTTTGCCACACACGAAACCCTGTGTTGCCGGGCGAAAAATAAAACTTTTCTTGATAGCCCGGACCATCGGGAAGATGTGATTTTCTATACACTCCTAAGACACTGCCGTCTGCATCGATAATGGCAATGGAATTAAACAACGCCAAGCCATCACGCTCGTAAAAACTAACTGGCAAGACCACATTGCATCGCTTGGCAACGGCTTGTAAGCGTTTGACTGCAACGCTATCGGCAAGTGTTTCAGCCAATTGCAGATGCTCTGGTATTTGTGTTTTACAAAAGTATTGGCGTTCAAAAAGTTCGGGTAATAATACAATATTAGCACCTTCATCACAAGCACGACATATCATTTTTTCGGCTTTGTCTAGGTTGTCTTGTCGCGATGGCAACAAGGAAAGTTGCACCGATGCGACGTTTATTTGTTTGTTAATCATAGTAAATATTATAACTAAAAATCAATAATTTAACTAGGTAATAAATTGACGACTATTAATAAACAATCGCATCCATGGCGAATATTGCCTATTGATAGCCTGCGGATTCCACGATAATTGTGATGCACGAAATACCCTTTCTGGGTGAGGCATCATTAATAAAATGCGGCCATCGGGTGAACAAAAACCGTTTTGCCCACGCACTGAGCCATTGGGGTTATACGGATATGCTTCAGTGGCATTGCCTTTGTTGTCGATATAATGCAACACGGTTGCCGCTTCGTTTTTGCTGTGTGTAGTAGTGGTATCGCAAAACACGGCTTGCCCTTCGCCATGCGATACCACGATAGGGTATTGCAAGCCTGCCATACCTTGCAACCACGGTGAATCGCTTTTGGCAATTTCCACCATGGATAATCGTGCTTCAAAACGTCTGGATACATTGTGTTTAAAATTGGGAAAGTGCCAGTTATCAGATTGCGGCATTAAGGATTGTAAATGCGATAATGTCTGACAGCCATTACATACACCCAATGCAAAAGTGTTGGGATTGGCAAAAAATGAGGCAAACATTTTGGACAAATGTTGATGGTGTAAAATTGATAACGCCCACCCTCGCCCGCTTCCTAGTACATCACCAAACGAAAAACCACCACACAAGGCAATGCCTTGATATGAATCGTCTAATTGTTTATGCCCATGTAGCAAGTCGGTCGTGGTGATGTCAACTGCATCAAACCCCGCTTGGGTAAAGGCGGCTGCCATTTCTCGATTACCGTTGATGCCTTGTTCTCGAAAAATAGCCACTTTGGGACGACATGTGTTAATGGCAGGAAAATCCATTAACTGCTTTGGTATTGTTGCAAACAAACCGGTGTCGTTAGAAAAATCTCGTTGATGTTCCTGTTCGGCACAATCGGGATTGTCTCGCCGCTTACAAATCTCATAACTGGTATTGTCCCACGCTTGCCATAACGTGTTAAGTGATTCGCATAATAGTGTTTTACCACCGCCATACACCCGCAATGATAGGTCTTTGTTTTGTGGACGGGCAATGGTTTGTGCAGATATGCCATAGTCTATACAGCGTTGCATTAAATCTGCCACGTTGGATTGGTCCACTTCAACAATACAGCTAGGCTCTTCACAAAATAATATTTGTGCGGCTTTTAGCAACCAATTATCACCATGATCGTTATCGGTTTCGGCAGATTCAAATGCCAAAGCATCGACAAAAATATCCAAACCACAACGCGCACTCAACGCCATTTCAAACAAAGTGACCAACGCACCGCCATCCGAAACATCGTGATAAGCAAGCACGTAATTTTGCTCTCGGCATTCGCCCAGTAGTTGTAGTAGATTTTTTAACGATTGAGACTCAACATCGGGCACTGCTGTGCTCGCTGAAAATATACCGATGGTGCTTGCCATCGAGCAAGCCACGCGTTGGTGTTTGCTCAATGCCAAACGTAGTAAATAAGTACTGTCGCTGCCACTGAGCTGGGGCGTCCAATGACGACAAACATCGTACATTGATCCAACAGCAGTAACGACTGCTGTTACTGGAGATTCAATGATGTTGTCAGTGGCGCGCCCTTTCATCTTCATCGATAATGAATCTTTACCGACAATAATACTGGCATTCATTTGCATACAAAAATCAGTCGCTGCTTGTACAGCACGGCGTAATTCATTATGACGAGTTTCATCCGCACAATTTGCCATCCAATTCATCGATAGTTTAATCGGCTGAACGCTACAATCTGCACTGGCAAGGTTTAGCAAGGCTTCGGTTACTGCCATTCGCACACTGGTTTCGACTGATTGCGTTGCTATAACAGGGCATTCGCCAAGTGCCAAGGCGTTACCACCATAGCCAGAAAAATCATGATGGACAATGCCACAATCTGCCACGGCGATTTGCCACGCCCCTATCATTTGGTCACGTGCTGTCAGACCGCCGACGCTTCTATCACCAATATTAATTAAAAACCGCTTATTGGCAATGGTTGGATGTTGCAGTAAATCACGCACGGCATGGCTCAAATCATCATAAGTAAATAGTGGTGGCACTGGCGGTTGTGGCGGCTGTGGACTATCCAACCACTGTAATGCCGGCACTGGCGTAGTATCAAACAATACTTTCAGTGGCATATCGACTACCTTGTTGCCATTGTCCTCTACCACTATATGCTGCTCTTGTGTTACGCTACCCAATACCGCAAATGGGCAACTTTCGCGCTCGCACCATTTCTTAAAATCGGCAATAGACGTGTCCAATAGACTCAAAATATAACGTTCTTGCGATTCATTGCACCAGATTTCGGCAGCGGTCATATTTTTTTCTGCCACTGGGATTGCTTGTAAGTCAATGTGAGCACCACGATTAGCATCGTTTACCAATTCGATTATTGCATTGGCAAGCCCACCAGCACCAACATCGTGCAAGGACAATATCGGATTATTTTGGTGCCGACTACAATGGTCAACAACACACTGTGCTCGGCGTTGCATTTCGGCATTGTCTCGCTGCACTGAATTAAAGTCAAGACGAACATCACCTCCATCTACACGGCTGGACGCAGCACCACCACCGATTCCAATACGAAAACCAATACCGCCTAGTTGTATTATTTTTGCACCAACTGGCAATGGTTTTTTACCCACATTATTTGCACGGATTTGCCCAATACCACCTGCCAACATAACAGGTTTGTGGTAGCCATACAAACGACCAGCAGTTGCTTGTTGATAGCTCCGAAAAAAACCGCTGAGAGTGGGACGACCAAATTCATTGTTATACAATGATGCGCCCAAAGGTGCTTTAATCATAATATCCAACGGCGTTGCCACATGTTCAGGTGGTGCATCTATTGCTTGCGTTGGGGCGGACAATAACCCTAAATCAGATACCATAAACCCCGCAAACCCAGCACGAGTGGTAGCACCACGACCAGCAGCGGCTTCGTCTCGAATCTCACCACCATTGCCAGTAGCAGCCCCTGCAAAAGGCTCGATGGCAGTGGGGTGGTTGTGCGTTTCTGCCTTCATGACAGTGTGCATTTGAACGAATTGATTTTCATAAAACCCGCTTGCATTAATGTCAAACGTTTGTGTTGCCGCTGATTCTATCATTGCCGAATTATCGGTATAAGCCAATACAGTGGCTTGTGGCGTATGGGCGTGGGTTTTTTTAATCATTGACATCAGCGATGCGTTATCGCTATCACTTGCCCCACCCTGCCATGGTGCAGTAAATATTTTATGACGACAATGTTCAGAATTTGCCTGTGCAAACATCATTAGTTCCGCCATCTGTGCCATGCGTTGCTCGTTGCTATAAAAATTAAGCAAATGATGTATTTCATCATCGGACAGTGCAAACCCTTGTTCATCGTTTAGTTGCGATAGCACTGCAAAGCCATCTTGGGAAAAATCAATTTGCTCTGATTGTTCTGTCGGTTGTTGCGAAGCCACAAATAAATCTGACCACTGCACTATTTGTTCATCTTTTAAATAGGTCTGTGTCATTCTGTCATAAAGCGATAGTACATACGCTTCATCATCGCTATTAAACCAATGACCGCATTCAACACGCTGCAAATTATGCAGTCCACAACGCTTGGTTATATCGGTGGCTTTGGATGACCAAGGCGAAATAGTACCCGTACGTGGCAACAGTAAAAAACCAGTGGTACTTGCAAACGTCTCTACACCACCCACTACACGCAATAGCAGTTCTGTTTCTTGTGGTGATGGGGCAGATTGCCACTGCACAAAATAAACTTCATACGCATTACTTGTACGAGGACCAACTGTTACCGCCGAACCCAAAAACGCCTGTAACATTATTTTGTCATCACTTCTATTATTAATATAACTAGTATAACTATTATCTTATATACGACAACCGACAAAATTTTTGCCGAAACGCCGAAACATCTTGCCCAACAGCGTCAGGATTTTCGCCATTTAAAGCACGTTGAACAAAGGATGCCACTGTTATCATATCATCGGGCTCCATGCCCAAACGGGTAATTTCAGGAGTACCAAAACGCAAGCCATTCATGTCGTTATCAACCGCTGGCAGCGGTAAACCAATACCACAACTAAGGATATTGGCACAGCGTAATAGTTTTGCGGCTTGCTGACCACCACCATACGGTGCGGCTTCGAGGGCAAATTGATGCGACGTTGTTACGCCCTGATCAGCAAAAAAAACAGGCATCTTAAAACGTATTAATTCAGACGCCAATGCACGGGCGTTATAGAGCATCATTTCTGCATAGTCTTTCCCAAATTCCTTCCAATCCAAAAGACACATAGCCAACGCAGCCGACTTTGCGACATCAAAATTAGCCGTTAAACCAGGAAAAGCAATATGGTCGATTCGTTGCGCCAATTCGTCATCATTGGTTAGCAGCAAACCAGATGGTGGACCGCCCAAACTTTTATACGTACTAAATGACATTAAATGCGCCCCTTCAGCCAGTGGTTGCTGCCATACCTTACCGGCAATAAGCCCACACATATGTGCCGCATCAAAATGCAAATAGCAATTATTATCATCGGCTATTTTACGCATTTGCTGCACTGGATGTGGTAGTAAATTTAAACTACCACCTACTGTTAACAAGGCAGGACGAATTTTTTTTACTTGTTGCTCTAACGCATTACAATCAATAGAATAACCATTTTTATCAATCGGAGCGTAATGGACTTTTAACCCATACAACCCCGCAGCACCTTGGGCATGGTGCGTTACATGCCCGCCAATGTCCGGTGATGGCACAATAATAGAATCACCTGGCTTTGTGGTTGCCATAAACGCATACAAATTAGCCAGTGTCCCCGACCCCAAACGAATTTCGGCATAACGTGCATTAAAAACCTCACACGCTAATTGGGCAGTTAATACCTCAATTTTTTCAATTGCCTCTAAACCCATTTCGTATTTATCACCGGGATAGCCCAACGATGGGCGTGAGCCCAAACCAGCAGCCAACAATGCTTCTGCCTTTGGGTTCATTATATTAGTAGCAGGATTTAGATTAATGCATTGGTTTTCGTGAATATCTTTATTTTCAGCAATCAAGTCATGGAGTGTGTTATCCATTTGCGTTGTAGTCATTTTTGCGTACTGCTGACTTAAAGAATCGATGGTCTGGCGACAATTATTAGGAATCCAAGAATATTTTTTCATTAGACCGAAATTATAACGACAATAGACATATAACCCATTCAAATTTTTATTTTCTTTAGAAATTTGAATATTGATACAATACACCCCATGCTACGTATTATTTCACTTAACCTCAATGGCATTCGTGCGGCTTACCGCAAAGGGCTTGCCCAATGGCTTAGCCAAATAAATGCAGATATCGTCTGCCTACAAGAACTAAAAGCACAACCAAAAGACATTACGCCAGATATGACAAACCCAGTCGGGCTACAAGGATACTTTGCTTGTGCCGAGCGTCCGGGCTATAGCGGTGTTGGCATATACTGTCGTCAAGCACCAAATGCCGTTACGACTACCTACGAACACCCCATTATGGACAGCGAAGGGCGATTTATTCGAGTGGATTTTCCACACTTTAGCGTGGTCTCACTGTATATGCCATCGGGTTCAAGTGGCGACGAACGACAAACCATAAAATGGCAGCTAATGGATACATTTTATCAACGCCTACAAGACTATCAAACCGAATCCCAACAAACCCAACGTCAATTTGTCATTTGTGGCGACATCAACATCGCCCATACCAACAAAGATATTTGCAACTGGCGTGGAAATCAAAAAAATTCGGGCTTCTTACCCGCAGAACGTGAGTGGATGAGCAAACTACAAGAGCAAGCAGGCTGGGTTGATGTTTTTAGACAACTCAACAACAATGATGGCGAATATACTTGGTGGTCAAACCGCGGACGCGCATGGGAAAAAAACGTCGGTTGGCGTATTGACTATCAACTTGCCACAGCTGCCATTGCTGCTACTGCCAAAAGCACTCATATATATAAAGATCAGCGTTTTTCTGACCATGCCCCTCTCATTATCGACTATGACCATCTCTAATTTCTTACACGCTATAAGTCATAAAGCAAAAAATCCTCTATTGACAAGCCTCTTCATCGTGCTATTAGCACATAGTGCATGGGCTGTTGATACGCCAAACAAAAACGGTTTTGACTTATCCAATTCCACTATTGCTACTCACGACATCTTTCAAGGAGGACCACCACGTGACGGCATACCCGCCATTAACAATCCTAAATTTGTGGCAGTTGATGAAGTCGACTTTTTACGCGACGACGATATCGTCATTGGCATTCTTAGCCCCGATAAAAAACAAGCCCGCGCCTACCCTACTCGCATATTAATATGGCACGAAATCGTTAACGACAGCATGGCAGGACACGACTTTGCTGTTACTTACTGCCCTTTATGCGGCACCTCTATGGTCTTTGATCGGCTAGTAGATGGTCAAACTCGCCAATTTGGAGTATCTGGTTTGCTCTACAATAGCGATGTTTTGCTTTATGACAAAGAAACCGAATCACTATGGTCACAACTAGGAATGAAAGCCATTAGCGGTAGTGCTGTTGGTTCTACACTAACATGGCTACCCAGCATACACACCACATGGGCGGCATGGCAAAAACAATACCCCGATAGCCAAGTATTATCCACCGACACAGGTTACCAACGCGATTACCGTGTGAATGCGTATGCCAGTTATTTTTCCAATGATGACGTGATGTTCCCTGTAACCAAAAATCGAGATGATTTTTCAAACAAAACATGGGTGATTGGCGTTATTATTAACAACCAAGCTCGCGCCTACCCCGTCCATCTATTTGACCATGTTAATAAATTACAAGACACCGTAGGCGATAAAAAAATAAATATTCACTACACAAAAAAATCTCGTCACCACGTCATCACCAATCAAGACGGAAAACCCATCCCCTCTGTTTTGGTCTTTTGGTTTGCTTGGCAAGCGTTTTACCCCAACACTGAAGTTTGGGACGGAAGTAGTTAGTCGAATCTGAAAAACTTAATAATTTGAGGCGTTACTTGATACTACCACTTATTTATGAGGGCTGATTTTAAAAATAACATTGACGGTTTTTTTCAAATCGATGGTTT
The DNA here is from genome assembly GCA_965243565.1 of Gammaproteobacteria bacterium. Lineage (GTDB taxonomy): Bacteria > Pseudomonadota > Gammaproteobacteria > Tethybacterales > Persebacteraceae > CBDEVH01. The sequence goes on along the minus strand of OZ251571.1, from coordinate 707,090 downwards.
TTGGGACAAAGAAATTAGAAGCAAAACCGCTGTGGGCGCGCACATTGTCAATATGCCGTTCGGTTCCAATACCAAATTTTGCTAAATAATGGTTGATGTCACGGTCTTCACTAATAGAATGCACCGATACAACACGAACATGCAACCCATTGGCTAAGTTGTCGGCACGCCGCTTGGCATCGGCACTCGCCTCAATAACCAAATCATATAAAATTTGCTTTTTATTTGAAATATCAAATTTAGAATTAATATTTGTTACGTTGGACATACTAAGCAAAGCATCGACTAATTCAGGATAATGAACAATATCTTCCATTTTTATTTTAAAGCTTTGTTGGATGTCATAACCGATAATGGCTACTTGCTGGTTTCCAGTGCCTTGTTTTCGCCCTCTTTTGGTGTTTTTGTTAATGCTATATGAAGAAATATTGTTTTTATCAATGTTAAATTTTTTTGCCAATTCGATTACATCCGCACCACGCTTGGACACAATACGCATCGCTTGATCTGCGCCTTGATGAAAAGCCAATATCTTAAAGCTAATTTCCACTTCATCAGGAGGAAAACTCTTTTGTGCCGTTCCTGTAACGGTAACAAAGGAAAAATCAGGCAGCGATTGTGCGGACACCCCAATCGTAAAAAACACGATAAATAAACACTTTAGATAGTTTTTCATAGAAAATTGTCTTTCATAGCAGTCAGAATGTTATTTTTTTATAGCGTCGTTAAGAATATATCTACACTTGGGATAGCCAGAACACGCCATAAAAGTATTACCCTTATATTTTCCCTGTTTAGACATCTTTGCAACCATAATACTCCCACATTTAGGGCAATTATCAGTTTGTCCGTAACGGTTTATCAACTCATGTACATGCTCACTGTTAGACGCTTGCATATCATGCCGTGAATCCAGATTATTTTTAATTTGCCGTAATTGCTCATCAGAAAAAACAACCTCATTAAATTTTTTAATATATCTTGCCGCATCACCAACAGAACGAAATACATTGGGAGGGACTTTTGTTTTAAACACCCCTTCACCTGCAAATACCACGATGGAATGGACCAATTTATGGTCAATCGCTAATACATCGCTTATTGCTTTGGTATGTTTGTAGTTTTGGTGAAGTGGATTTTGAAATTTAAATTTTTTCCTATTAGGAAACATTTGCATCCATTGTTTACTTTTTTCGTCTGCGAATATCCAACCTTCAAAATTCTTTGTTTCTATTACAAATATACCAACTTGTGACATATACACATGATCAATCTGCGTTTTACCATTGGCGGTTGGAACAATTAAATTATGCAAACGCTTATACTTATTTTTATTCAACATCACCCAGAAACCAAATTGCAACTGTTTTTCTCCAAACCAACCTTTCATATTAGACATATTTGCGCAAAAGTTATCTAATTACTTGAATCCACAAAAGCGGTCAATTTCGCTCCTGATTTCAGTAATAAGACACTCATTTTTTCTTGTAAAGATTCCATTATTTTCAATATTTTATTTTAATTAGCCCTTGTCTGACTTTTTCCTTTATGATTGTAGCACAGAAAAAAAACCTCTTATTTATTTTAGACCTTTGCATAATTCATAATTTCTTTTTTACGCAAAGGCGACAGGCAGTAATATTGGGTAGCCTCGTTAATCCGTTTTAATTTAATAATGAGAACAAGTTTTATTTTTCCGTAAAATCCGATATAATAAATTGTAATACAAATGAAAATACACTGTTTATTTTACAAATCATTATTTACTAGCGTAATAGTATCTGTTTTTTCTCATACCGTGCACGGCTAACTATTTCACTCTAAAATCAAATTGTTTGGTTCTTCGCTAGTACATTACACTGTCCTTTTTGGGATAGGGTTAATATTTTCTGCATTTTTTTCAATGCTTGAGGCTGCTATATTGTCTCAAGATAAGCACCGCCTACAAATTAGCGCGAATGAAAATAATAAAAATGCCAAGACCATGCTTGAGCTTTTATCACATACCAGTCGTTTATTATCGGCATTGCTAATTTGTAATACGCTCGCCAATGTCACTTGTGCAGCATCTGCAACCGCCATTGCCGTGCATTTTTGGGGTGAAGGCGACAAAGCTTTATTATTTGCCTCTTTGATTGTTACTTTCATTATTTTAATTTGTAGCGAAATCACACCAAAGCTATTGGGTGTACGTTACGCCCAACCTATTTCACTTTTTAGTGCGACTGGGCTAAAGTACTTAATCAAATTTTTATCGCCTATTATTAACTTTGTTAATATATTTGCTGGATTGCTTTTAAAAACATTACAGCAAAAAGATGACATTAACGCATCGCACTCTGAAAAACCATTGGAAAAACACGAAGTACTTTCCATGTTACGCATTGCTCGTCGCAAAAATAGCTTTAAAAAGAAACACCAATTTTTAATGGTAGAAAAAACCCTTGAGTTTCAAGAGATGTCGGTTGAAAAAATAATGACACCTCGACAAAATATTAAAGGGATAAACTTACAAGATGATATTGACACGATAAGTCGGGTCATTAAGGAATCAACTTTTTCCAAGCTGCCCATTTACTACGGTAATTTAGACGATGTAAAAGGCGTTATTTATACGCTTGATGCCATGAAAAAAATCCATGAAAACCATCTAACACCAGTTGACTTACTAGAAATTGCCAAGCCAGTTGTTTTTGTACCGGCAGCAGCCACTGCCGTAAAACAATTACAAGCCATGCGACAAAACAAGCATGTAATGGGGATGATTATCGATGGTAGCGGTGGCGTTATTGGTACAATTACTTTTAATAATTTTTCGGCAGCCATTATCGGCGAAGAAAAACTACCCGATGTTCGATGGATAGATAAAAATATGGTGGATATTCCTACACATATTGCGCTTAGTCAGCTCAATGTACTAGATTCGCGTATTGACTTCCCCACCACCCAAGCCAATACTTTAAATGGCTTTTTATTAGAATATATCCAAGATTTACCCAATGGTAAGTTTTGTGTTTTCATTAACAATATTAAAATCGAAGCGGTTGATATTGATGATAAATCAATTGGGCGTGTTGTACTTACATTGCCCCCTATTACAACAGAGAATAAAAACTAATGGTTCTTTCTAAAAAATTCCTCCCACTGTTCGTTGCTCAATTTTTAGGGGCATTAAACGACAATCTTTTTCGTTTTACCTTAATTGCTCAGCTGATATCTGGACATTTACAAGTTGACAACAGCGGCAGCATTATTCAATTATCAGCCGTCATTTTTATTATTCCGTTTTTTCTATTTTCTATTTTCTCAGGCGAGATAATAGACAAAAGAAATAAATACCAATTACTACTCATTATTAAATTTTCCGAATTGGTTATTATGACGATTGCGTGCATAGGCATTATGCAACAAAATTTAATAATAGTATTAATATGCTTATTTTTAACCGGTGTGCAATCTGCATTTTTTGGCCCCTTGAAATTTTCATTTTTACCCGAATTACTAGAAAGAAAACAACTCATTAAAGGCAACAGTATATTTACCAGCTCGACATTTGCCGCTATTTTAATAGGCGTATTCGTAGGGTCTGCTGCGGGCAGTGATTCGTCTTATTTTGTATTGTTATGTATTCTATTGATAGGCAATGCGATATTGGGCTTTGTTGCTGCTTTATTTGTTCCTATCAGCAAAAGCATTCCACAAGAAGTAGAAAAAGTTTTATCGCCATGGAAATCGTTTACAACCAATTTATCGCAAGTATACAATCACACATTTGTTTTTAATTTAATTATTTGTGGCAGTTTTTTCTGGGGAATTAGCACAATAATATTATCAGAGATTCCTCAAGCAGGTCAAAACTACCACCTAATATTACTTGCGTGTTTATTTTTAGGAGCGATTATTGGTGGCGTTTTATGCCTGAAAACATTACACAATAATATCAGCACCCGCTACAGCATAAAAAATTTACTCGCAGGCATTGTCGCCCTGCTACTGATGGCATTAACCTTTAAAAATAACGCTCCCGACTTTCCCTATGCCTTTGCCTTTCTGTTGGTTATTTTATCAACGGCAATGGTCTTTTATGTTATCCCTATACTGACTTCTATACAAACACTTTGTGACGACTCATCACGTGCTAGAGTCATTGCTGTTTACAACGTATGGAATGCTTGTTTAATTGTATTGGCATCGCTATTAGCAGCATCTATTCATTTACTTTTAGACAATGCCACATCAATCATATTAATTTTTGGTGCGGGGATATTAATGGTAGCCCTTACTTGGAGTCTGTTTATACTACCTCGCGAAACCCTGCAAGCCATATTAAAAAAAGTACTAACACGTTTGTACCGTGTTGAAATTCATGGCTTAGAAAATTTAAATCCCAATGAAACACCGCTTATTGTTTGTAACCATGTATCAACTTTAGACGGACCATTATTATCGATATTTTTAGAAGACCAAAAATACCGCATGGTATTTGTCGTTACATCTGAATTTGACAACTACCCATTTGCCAAATCAATTGGTAGCCGTTTGGCACACATCTATAAAATAGATTCATTCAATCCTCGTGCTTTACGCACACTGATAAAAGACTTTCGTAAAAAACAAGACAGCCCCGACAGTAGCCTATATCGCCCAATGATTTTTCCTGAAGGACGTGTCACCACGACTGGCACATTTAGTCATGTTTACGATGGTGCTGCATTGTTATTAGACAAAGTTTGTAAAAATAAAATATTACCCATTACTATTGATGGTTTACAAAATAGTAAATTTTCTTATTTACAACATAAATTCCCCCGATTGGCTTTTCCTAAAGTAACCATCACCATCGGAAAAACACAAAACATAACAGCCCCTGACACCCTAACGAGTGCCAAACAAAAAAGGCGATGGACTAGCAAAAAAATCGAACGCATACTCGAAGAGCAAATTATAAAAGGCAAAAAACCACAACCTAACTTAACACGCTATTTTATTGAAAACATGCAAATGCATGGCAAAAACAGAATACTTTTTGCCGATATATACCCCTACAAAAAACTCACTTACATACAAACTTATCTTGCTGCATGGGTGCTTGGCAAAAAAATGGCACTCATTCAATCCCAAACAGATCAGCCCGACAACAAGAATATCGGCTTATTATTACCGTCGTCAGTTGGTGCAACCGTTGGTTTTTATGGCTCTGCATTTTATGGCTTGGTGCCCACTCTACTCAACCCAACCAGTGGCTCAACCCAATTATTATCAACCTGTAACACTGCCCAAATTAAATTAATATTCACCGCCAAAGCACTGATGCAACGCTTGCCTGATGCCGATATTATTACAGACACTTTAAAGCACTGTGGCATTAAAATCGTTTACCTTGAAGACTTACGCGAAACCGTCACCCTAAAAGACAAACTATCCGCCCTTACTGCCTCCAAACTAAGCGGCTATTCTGGCAAGCAACTGCCCGGTTATAAAACACCCAGCGACAATCCGGGCTGTATATTATTCACCTCTGGTTCCGAAGGTTTGCCCAAAGGCGTTGTACTTAGCCATAACAATTTAATTTATAACTGCACGCAAATACTTGTACGAGTATCGGCAACACATCAAGACAGCATGTTAAATACGTTGCCTGTTTTTCATGCTTTTGGGCTTATTGCGGGCGTTATTTTACCGGTGGCAAGTGGTATGCAAACATGGAATTACCCCTCGCCTTTGCATTATCGATTAATCCCCGAAGCCATTTATTCAACCAATGCGACCGTCTTTTTTAGCACCAATACCTTTTTAAAAAACTATGGAAAATACGCGCACGATGCTGCCTTTTCCAGTTTAAAACAAGTCTTTGCTGGTGCTGAAAAGCTAGAAAATTCAACCCGAGAACTATGGATGACTAATTTTGGCATTCGTATTTTAGAAGGCTACGGCACCACCGAAACCGCCCCTGTCATTGCTGTTAATTCATTAATACGTCATCGCAAAAACACCGTCGGCATGACGCTACCCGGCATAGAAACTCACCTCGAAAAAATAGATGGAATCGATCATGGAAAATGCCTGTGGGTACGCGGCAAAAATAATATGTTAGGTTATTATTTTGCTGATAATCCGGGTGTTATACAACCGCTAAAAGACAACTGGTATAACACGGGGGATATAGTTAGTATTGACGCGATGGGTTATATATCCATTGTCGGGCGGCAAAAGCGATTTATTAAAGTAGCAGGCGAAATCGTGCCTTTAAATCGAATTGAATCGACCATAAAATTACACTGGGAACAACACAACATTGCGGTTGTTGGCATCCCCGACGAACGTCGAGGTGAAAAAGTTATTTTAATAACCACTGGCGAAATAACACGCAAAGAAATAGGTGAATTATTCAGCAAACAAGGACTGCCCAACTTATGGATACCACGCGAAATAACCCTCGTCAAAAAAATCCCCTTATTAGGCAGCGGTAAAACCGATTATGTATCGATAATAAAAACCGCTATCGAACAAGCAAACGCAAAACCAAACGTTGACGAAGATGAAGATGATGCAAGCGAAGATTAAATAATAAAACACTATTGTGGTTTTATTATTTAAAATCAAGCCGTTGAATATGCCATCATAATTTATTAAAAAAAACAATATGAAACTTACTTGGTTAGCCGTATTTTTTCTGTGCTTAACATGGTCTGCCATTAATCCAAACGATTACTTCACGTGGTTTTTAGAAGTATTGCCCGCATTAATCGGTCTTGCTGTTTTAGCACTTACTTACGACACGTTTAAACTCACTTCTCTCGCCTACTCTTTAATTTTACTGCACTGTATTATTTTAATGATAGGCGGGCATTACACCTATGCGCAAGTGCCTTTGTTTGACTGGTTAAAAGAAGCATTTGACTGGCAAAGAAATAATTACGACAAAATTGGGCATTTTGCTCAAGGATTCATTCCTGCAATAATCGCAAGGGAAATTTTGATAAGAAAAAGCATTATAAATGGCAAGAAATGGTTGAACTTTTTCATCGTCTGCTTTTGCTTGGGCTTTAGCGCGTTTTATGAACTATTAGAGTGGTGGGTTGCTATTTCTACAGGAGAATCTGCAGAAGCATTTTTAGGAACTCAAGGCGATATATGGGACACACAATCCGACATGGCTCTAGCGTTACTCGGTGCAATATGCAGTATCTTGCTACTTGCAAGATTACACGATAAACAAATAGCAGGGATTAAATAACGGCGAAAAAAAGATAACTATGAAGAAGTTAAAGGCTTACCGTTGGTTAAAATATTACCGTTGGTAAATGGGTAGTCACTTTATAATTCTTTCATCAAATTTTGATTCTTCAACCAATCCCTGCACTCTTTCCAATCAGGAACATGACGTTCTACATGCTTCCAGTATCGAGGTGAATGATTGTGTTCCAATAAATGACACAGTTCATGCACAACCACATAATCAACGATACGGTGAGGTGCGAGGATAATTCTCCAGTTGTAGCTTAGTTCGCCATTACTTGAACATGAACCCCACCGTGATTTGTAATTTTTGACTGAAACAGTTTTTGGGGTTACGCCCACTATCTTAGAAAATCTCTCAGTCTTCTGTCTCAAACATATTTGTGCATGTTCCTGATACCAGTCTTCCAAAAGAGATTTGATGTGCTTTTGTTGGTTTGATGCACCCTCAGGAAAGGTTGCAATCAAATAACCATTTTTCATTTTTATGGATGCAGCATCTCCTGATACTACCTTGAGTCGGTAGTTTTTGCCAAGATAGGGGACTGCTTCTCCACTGACATATTCCTTTGGTTTTGAAACTGGTCTCAAGGACTGTTCTTTGAGTTTTGTCTTAATCCACAAAGTGCGTTTGGTTATGAGGTCTCGGACACGATTATCAGACAAAGACTTCGGGACGGTGACTTTTACGAGTTTGCCATCAAGGTGAATAGATGCAGATTTTTTTCGATCTGTTCTGGTCACCTCAACTTGAAATCCAAACCCTTCCATTAATTGAATTGCCCATTATTGAACTTTACTTTTGCTAATTCCATGAAACGCTCACTTACAGGTTTCACAAATGACTCACCAAAAACATCAATTATGATTCGTTTAATTTCTTTTTTAACCCGTTTTTGTTCATCCCACTTGTTGAAGAAATCAACAATCTGCGTTGCCTCATCCAACATGTCGAACAAGCGATTGAACAACCTCCTTCACTTGTTGTGCTTTTGCTCCCTCAACTGTCCTGCTTCACCCCCTAAGTTCTGCAATGAGGATATTGTAGAAAGACAGTTCGGTTTCCGAAAGACCCAAGTCACCTGCCTGTTTTTCATGGTCAGTTTCAATGCTCTCTCTCAAGCTCAAAAGTAGTTGAACCAACTCATCCCAATTTTCTTCATTTTCACGAATGATGTCTTTCAAACGCTCTGAGAGTTTTTTATAATATTCAGGATCCTCATCAATGTTGATTTTGATGTGATGTTTGATTGCGTTCTCAATCTCGGATGCTTTTGACTGTGACGATTTATGTTGCTCAAGAGCCACTTTAAAATTTCCTGCCAACAAATCAATAGGTGGTATTTTGGGATTAACACCTGTTGAATAAATATGTTCCTCGATGAGCTCACGAACCTTTTCACCTGCACCTGAAATATCGAGTAGTACATATCGATAGCGGTTCTTTGCACCAATAGATATCTTAACTAGTCGTTTTAAGTCATGAAGAAATGGGGTTACTACAGGGTCAGGAAGAATAATGTCTATTTGCTTTGCAAAAATCTGAAAGTCAGTTTGAAAGCACTGTCTTTTAACCTCGTCATCTAATGATAGGATGCAGGCATCGAAGTCATCTAAGTCCAAACCTTGAAAGTGACTAATGACACGGGTGTGTGCATTTTTGAGTTTGGGCAGTTCTTCCTTCAGATGAACCAACGCACCTTTAATGTCATCGGTAGAAAACATCTCCAACGCTTCGGTTAGGTAATCAGACAATCCGTAGTAATCGACAATATACCCTCTGAATTTATTCTTATTAGTGCGGTTAACCCTTGCGATTGCTTGCAACAAGCTATGATCAGATAGTTTGCGGTCCAGATACATCACCTGCGCAATAGGTGCATCGAACCCTGTCAGCAACATGTCTTTAACAACAAGGATGGACAAATCAGACTGACCTTTACCGACACCGAAAGGTTTTTTAAAATCCTCAATCTGTTTTTTGTGTTTGGTGCTATCGGTATGCTGCCAATAGCGTTTTTCATCGTTGTGATTACCAGAAATAATCGCCACTGATTGCGGTGCGTCCAGTTTATCGAGTTGTTCCTTATAGATGACTGCCGCATTGCGAGATGAGGTAACAATCATTGCTTTGAAACCATTGGGTTGGATATGTTCACAGTAATGTTTGACAATATCCATGCACACTCTGCGAATGCGTTGAGGCGCTTCTAGAACTGCCTGATTCGTTCCGAATTTCTTCTTGATTGCTGCTTTTTCTTCAGCTGTGCGATCTTTAAAATATTCATCAAACAAACTATCCAGACTATCACCTGTTACCCGCACAGACGGTTCACGACCCTCATACAGTATTTGAACCGTTGCACCGTCTTTGACTGCCTGCTCGATGGTGTAAGTGTCGATGTAAGAGCCAAAGGTACTTGTGGTTTTTTGGCTCTTAATAAGTGGCGTGCCAGTAAATGCAATACGAGGTGCATTTGGCAGCGCAGTGTTTATTGCTGCCCCAATGTTGCCATATTGAGTGCGGTGTGCTTCATCTGCCAGAACGATGATTTTATCGGACTCATTGAGTACGGGAAATTCAAAGCCGTCGGCGTTTTCTTGAAATTTTTGCACCATTGCGGTGATGATGTCGGACGAGTCTTTTGCAAGAAGTTCTTTTAAGTCTTTGACTGAGTTTGCATGGTGAATAGTCTCACCCTGCGTATTGGTAAAAGTGCTGGTTAACTGGTTATCGAGTTGTGTGCGGTCGGTTAGGAACACCAATTTATAGTCACGCAGTTCTGGGTCTCTACGCATCTTGATGGTGAGAAACACCATAGTTAAGGATTTTCCTGACCCTTGAGTGTGCCAGATGACACCCGACTTATCTTTTGGCGTGGTTCCTGTTTTCAGTCGCTCAATCGTTTTATGCACTGCACGGAACTGCTGATATCGCGGTATCTTTTTAATAATGCGTCCATCAACAGGCTCAAACACAGTAAAATTTTGCAAGATGTCGAGGAAGTTGGTTTTAGTGAATAATCCTGCAATCAATACATCTTGACTACCTTCTGCTGCCCCAACCTTTTCAACCGTTAGAGGATAAGGATCTTTCCATTCCAGATAATGCTCCATGCGAGAGGTAATAGTGCCAACCCTTGCTTTATCACGATGAGTGGAAATCATCATTTGGTTATAATAAAAGAGTTTCTCTGCTCCCTCATTATGCTCTGGGGTTCTGCGGTTAGCGTATCGAAGCAGTTGGTCAATGCCTGCTTCCATTGGATTCGTGATGTAGGGGGATTTGCACTCAATCACGGCAAGCGGGAGTCCATTCACAAAACACAGAATGTCGGGAATGATGTTTTGATTAACCCCTGATACTTTGAATTGATTGGTACAAAGAAATTCGTTATTCTCGAGGTTTTCGAAGTCAATGATATGGACAGTCTGACCTTTATTACCCTTACCCAAGTCTTGCATCACAGAGATGCACTGGTTGATTTGCGTCCATATCGCTTGGTTTGCTTCGATAAGGTTTGGGTAGAGGGTCTTGGTTAAATTCCGCACCACCTTGCGAAGGTTCTCTTCATTAATCCAAGGGTTGATGCGTTTGAGACTTTGAGTCAGTCGCTTTTCAAGCACCACCTCTTTGAGAGAACTGCGTTCATCGGATTCATCGGGGGATAGTTTTGCACCCTCAACATACAACCACCCCAAAGACTGGAGTTGGTTCAATGCGGGGAGTTCTACTTTGTTAAATTCGTCTGATGCCATATCAGTTCACCGACACTCGGACTTTGCCTGTTAGGAGGTCTTGCATAAGGGACTTCTTGAGCGATTGGGTTTGTTGGAGCTTTGCTTTCTTTTTCTCAATAATCTCAATCCACAGAGGTGAGAATGGATGCGATTTTCTTTTGTTCTGGGAGGGGTGGGGAGAGAAATTTAATTTCTCCAAAAATCCCATTCATGAGTTTCGGGTTGCCGACATACGAAACATGGTTTTTAGCGACAGTTGATAAATATTCCGAAACAAATTTCATATCAACTTGATGGGAATTTTTATCGCGTACGGTTCCGCAAACATTGGTGCAACTAAAATCTATTACCATTTCTATAGAAAACGGTTCCCGCATATGCGCCATCTGTCGTCCAAGTTTTTCATTTTGTTTTTCCCTACTCTCCATCGAAATCGTATGTGTTTATATTTCCCATCTTCCCATTGTTAGTAGATTGCGAGGAGTAGACGGGATATTTACCCGAATTATCTCGTATTTCTTCTTTGCTAATCACCCTGCCTCGACCCAATTCAAAGGCGTCTTGAACCGTTAAGTTTTCCCACCCCTCAGGAACTCTCCCCAACTCACTGTCTTTGAACTCTGTGTGACCAATCCCTTTGGTCAACAACTCGTTCATCGTTCCTTTTTTCAGATCTTGGAGTTTGTCGATTTGCGATTGGGTTTTTTCAATCACCTCATCAACAGAGGTGAGAATGGATGCGATTTTCTTTTGTTCGGGGAGGGGTGGGAGTAACGCATCAAGTACTTTTAAGTGGGTAGGTCCGAAGTTGACTTGGGCGCTACCTTGACTTTGTTCGCTAATTTTATCGAAGAATTGCTCAAAACCAAACCCATACTTTGAAGAAAATGCCTCAGAAACAAACCATCTAGTCGAGTTTCATCGATGCTTCTAAATCTTATTACGCTAGTATTAAGCAACAGAGGTAGATGATGCTTTTTTACAAGCGCCAATCTTCCAATAGTCCCTGAACTGGATAAAACGTAATCGCCTTCATTTAGTAAGAAGTGACCATACTTTTCCTTAACTTCTTCGTCAGATAGATGTTGCGCAACAGATGTATTTATATCCCCACCTTGGATGCACCGAATATTAATAAACTTTGTTCCGCTATCTCGATATTGCCAGTTTCTTAGTCCCGGACCTTCTTGAAAGAAACAAATGTCTTGAAGTGGAGAATTGCTCCACCCTGCAGGAACTACACTACTCATACCCAAGTTCCTTCAGATAACCCCGCATCACCTCTTCTGACTGTTTCACCTCTGCATCCAGTTCGTGCAGGGAGACCCGATACTTGTCCCACCATCGCTCGAATTGGCTAATGACGGATGGGTCTGCATTACCAAGGTGGTCTCGTATCTGTTCTTTGGTTTTAATCTCGGGTTTGAAGTCGTAATATTCATTGTCTCTGCGTACAAATACAGATAATACATTTATGTCGTTCAAGGTTTCTTGAATATAATCGTCTTCAATTTCTGAAACAGGAATGCCGCCTCTGAGTATTGCCTTCACATCAAACTGCTCGGGCGGTGGTGAGGTGTCTGCGTATCGGCGGATGTTGAGGTTGTAGTCGTTCTGCCGTATCTCATCCATCGAGATGACTTTGGAATAGCGTTTTTCATCTGCGTATGCGTCATACACATTCAGGATGTGCTGAATATTTTCATCTCGCAGTTTGTTTTGGTTCTTACCTTCTTGATATTCCAATTCACTATTGATGAATAGAACTTTGTTCTTACGCTCTGCGGGTTTGTTTTTGTTGATGATAAGAAGTGCAGCGGGAATGCCTGTGCCATAAAACAGTGATGATGGCAGACCAACCACTGCTTCTAATAAATCATCTTCGAGTATGCCTTGGCGAATGGCTTTCTCGCTTGCACCTCTGAATAACACACCATGAGGAACGACAACGCCCATCTTGCCATCAGCATTAAGCGAGGCAATCATGTGCTGAATAAAGGCAAGGTCGCCCGAATCCTTTGGAGGAGTGCCATAGGGATAACGACCATAGGGATCATTATCTGCCTCTTCCTTGCCCCACTTCTTTAGCGAGAAGGGAGGATTTGCAATCACTCGGTCAAAGGACATTAACTCACCGCCTTGGGTGTGTTGCGGGTCACCTAAGGTGTCGCCTTTGCGAATGTCTGCATTGAATACACCGTGCAAAAACATACTCATCTTGCAGATTGCCCATGTATTTAGATTCATTTCTTGACCATACAAAGACAAGTTTTTGGCGTTCTGTTGTTGTTTAATGAGGTAGTTGCGGGTTTGTATCAACATACCGCCCGACCCTGCTGTGGGGTCGTATATTTTCATGCCTGCGGTGGGTTTAAGCAGTGAAACCAACAACCACACGACTTCGCTCGGGGTATAGAACTCACCGCCTTTTTTACCTGCAGAGTCTGCAAATTGTTTAATCAGATATTCATATGCACCACCAAGTAGGTCAGGAGAGTCAAAGTCTGCGGTGCGTAAACGGTACTTTGAGAAGTGAGATAGAAGGTCTTGGAGTTTCTTATCGGATAGTTTGTTCTTGATATTAAAGTCAATGGAAATCAACACGCCTTCTAATGATGGGTTATATTCCTCTATTGCTTCTGTCGCCTTGTTCAGCTCTGTGCCAATGTCGTGCTTTAGGTCTTTGAGGTTCGACCATCTTGCCCGTTCAGGAACATAGAAAGTTTTGTCGTATTCGTCTTCTGCCGATGCTAAGCGTTCGGCATCGCTTTGCGATTTGCCGGTTGAGCGGTAGTGTTCAATAACATCTTCTTGCGCTTCTTCAAAGGCATCGGATAAACGTTTTAAAAATAACATGCCAAAAATGTAATCTTTGAATTCAGAGGCATCCATATTGCCTCTTAAAATATCAGCCGTTTCCCATAGGAAGGATTCTAATTGTTGTAAGGTTATTTTTTGCGTCATTTTAAACTCATAAATATATCAATTAAAAAATAATTACTCTTCAAAACTATTCCACCGTTACCGATTTGGCTAAGTTACGCGGCTGGTCAACGTCATTACCACGAATAACGGCAACATGGTAGGCGAGTAGTTGTAATGGCACGGTGTAACACATGGGCATTATGCTGTCGGCTACTTTTGGTATGCGTATTATGCCTTGTATGTTGTCTAAGCCGGATACGTCTTTTTCGGTTATAACGTAAAGTTTGCCACCGCGGGCGGTAACTTCTTTTAGGTTGGATTGTAATTTTTGTAATAGGGTGTTGTTAGGGGCAATGGCTATAACCGGCATTTGCTCACTGACCAATGCCAGTGGTCCATGTTTTAGCTCGCCAGATGGATAGGCTTCGGCGTGAATATAGGATATTTCTTTCATTTTTAAAGCACCTTCGCAGGCAATGGCAAAGTGTATGCCACGCCCTAAAAATAGCATGTTGTCGTTGTTAACTATGGCTTGTGCCATGGTTTGTATGCTGCTTTCAAGGTTTAGTATTTTTTGAATTAAGTCGGGTAATTGGTGTAGTGCTTTAACGGCATTTTTGGCAATGGTGGCGTTCATTTTTTGATAGTGCCCTATGCCTAATACAAGTAGCTGCAATGCGACTAGCTGCGATACAAATGCCTTTGTAGAGGCTACGCTTATTTCGTAACCGGCTTGCGTTATCATAATGCAATCAACTTCTCGGGTGAGTGAGCTGTTGGGTATGTTGCAGATACCAAAGCAGCCGATATATTTTTGCTTTTTGGCTTTTCGTAGTGCGGCGAGTGTGTCGGCTGTTTCGCCAGATTGTGATATTACAACAAATAAACAATCGTCTAGTACGTGGTTATCACGGTATAAAAATTCGCTGGCGATTTCGACGTTACACGGTATGGATAACCATGATTCTATCCATTGCTTGGCTACGAGAGTGGCAAAGTAACTGCTGCCACAAGCGACCATCGTGATGGCTTTGACGGATTTTAATAATTCTTGGCTTTGTATGCCAAAGGCTTCGGGTAAGATTTTTTCCTTGCCTAAGTAAGCGGCAGTAGTGTTTTTGACGACTTGTGGTTGTTCGTGAATTTCTTTTGCCATAAAGTGGCGGTAATTGTTTTTTTCAGTATTGAATGAGTCGATGGCGACTTTTTCAAAGTTAATGCTTTTTTTGCGTCCGCTTTTACTGTCATAGGCGATACATTTATCATGTTGTAAATGGATGATGTCGTCATCGCATGGGTAAGCGAATGAATCGGTTACTTGTCGCAGTGCCAGTGCGTCGGATGAGGCATACATTTCATCTATGCCTTTGCCTATGACCAACGGGCAATTATGCCGCACGGCTAGTGCTGTATTGGGTTCGTATTGCGATATAACGGCAATGGCGTATGCACCTTCTAATTTTTTTAGCGTTTTTTTAAAGGCTTTTAATAGGTTTTGTTCTTTGGCGTAGTTTGCGTGGATTAAATGGGCGATGGTTTCGGTGTCGGTGTCGGATGTAAAGGTGTAACCTTTTTTAATTAAGTCTTTTTTTAATGCTTGATAGTTTTCGATAATGCCGTTGTGTACTACGGCAATATGATCGGATATTTGTGGATGAGCGTTGGTGTCAGATGGTATGCCGTGTGTTGCCCAACGGGTGTGTGCGATGCCAATGTTGCCGTTTAACGGGTTTTTATTTAATTTTTTTTCGAGCTGTGATACCTTGCCAGTGCAACGCTGGCAGTGTAGCGTGCTGTTGGAGTCGATAACCGCCATACCAGCGGAATCATAACCACGGTATTCTAAGCGGCAAAGCCCTTCTAATAAAATATTAGCGATGTTTCTTTTGGCTATGCCAACGACTATTCCACACATATTATTGTTTGCCTTTTAGAGGGTGGTGTTTTTGAGGGACGCGAGAGAATGCCAATACTTTGTCTGGTATATCTTTGGTAATGGTGCTACCAGCACCAATTAATACTCCTTTGCCTACTTTTACCGGCGCAATAATTTGAGTGTCAGAGCCTATAAATACATCGTCACCAATAATGGTGGGGTGTTTTGTTTTGCCATCGTAATTGCAGGTGATGGTGCCTGCCCCCACATTGACACGTTTGCCCAAAGTTGCATCTCCCAAATAAGATAGGTGTGATGCTTTTACATTGTCGTGTAGGGTGCTTTTTTTGATTTCAACAAAATTACCGATATGCACGCTATTGTGTAGAGTTGTTTGCGGTCGCAAACGTGCGTATGGTCCTATTTTGCAGTTTTTACCAATCGTGGCACCGTCTAGGTGTGAAAATGGTTCGATAATGGTGTTTTGGGCGATGGTGCAGTTGCGTATGATGCAGTTCGCACCGATATAACAATTGGCGGCTATGCTGACATTTCCTTCAAATAAGACATTGACATCGATAACGATGTCTTTGCCTTTGATGGTGAGTTTGCCACGAATATCCAAACGCGATGGGTCACATAAACGCACTCCTTTTTCCATGAGTTTATCGGCTAATTGTTCTTGGTATAGCCCTTCTAATTGTACCAAGTCTGCCATAGTATTGACGCCAAGACAGTCGGCCAGTGGTGCGTCAATAGCACGCACAGGCAAGCCTTTTTGATTGGCGAGTAAAGCGATGTCGGTTAGGTATTTTTCAGCCGCAGCATTGTTATTGTCTATACGCGATAATAATTGTTTTAATAATGGTGCGGGGGCTGCCATTACGCCAGCATAAACCTGGTTTATGCTTAGCTGGTCGACATTGGCATCACGGTGCTCAACAATGGCACTGACTTGATTTTTTGCATCGCTCACTATACGCCCATAACCGGTTGGGTCATCGGTGATAAAGGTAAGTAAAGCGACGCCTTTGTTTCCTTGTGTTATTAGCTTTCGCATTTTTTTAACAGTAATTAATGGGGCATCGGCACATAAAATTAAAGTGGTGGCGTCTTTTTGTTGGTTTGCCTTTATCGCACAACTGACTGCATCGGCAGTGCCATTTGCTTGTTTTTGAATAACGCATGTGGCGTCTGGCGTGTGATTTTTCACATAATCGCTAACAGCAGGGTTTGTCGGAACGACTACAATTATTTGATCTGGGCGAAGTGGCTGCACGGTTTTTAATAAGTGCCCTAGCATTGGCGTGCCAGCCAGTGGTAAGAGCGGTTTGGGGGTTGTGCAATTTAAACGACGGCCCTGACCGGCTGCTAATATGATGATAGTTAAAGACATAGCGTTATTGTATGTTATTATTGTTTAATTCGGATAAAATATGCGGCTTCGGGGTGTGGCGCAGTCTGGTAGCGTGCTTGCTTCGGGAGCAAGAGGTCGTGAGTTCGAATCTCGCTATCCCGACCGTTTATTCTATTATTTATGCGTTATTAATCTTGGTGCTATATAATTATGCGATGTTGATAACACGTGTACTAACAAAAGCCATTAATGACAATATTAATGGGGCAAAATTGTTGTCTCCTTTTGCCGATAAAACAATTTCCATCGAATTTAAACCAATTCGCCTAAAATCAGTTTGGCGTATTGATGCCTCTGGAAAAGTGGAAGTGGTTGCCCCACAAATTCGGGGCGATGTTAAAGTGCGTATTGTGTCACTGCCTAATAATATTAAAATCGAAGGTGATGCCGCTTTGCTGAAGAGTTTTTCAACATTAATCAATCAAATGGATTGGACGGTTATTATTAGCGATGCATTTGGTCCTATTTTAGCCCCACGTGTTTTACTGTTGATTGAAAAACTACGCGAATCAATTAATACGTATTGCGATAAGCATTTTTTAGATCCTAAAACGTTTGATGCCTATAGCAAACGCGTTCAAAATATTAGTAACCAAATTAATATTTTGGATAACCGCATCAACTCCATTGTAACTGGAAATAATCATGACAAAAAAAACCTCTGATACCCGAATTATTAAAAAATATCTAAATCGTCGCCTTTACGATAGTAAAGACAGTCGCTATATTACCCTTGAAGAGCTCAAAGCATTGGTGATTGATGGTGAAGATTTTAGAGTAGTTACCAAAAGCAATGAGGATGTTACCGAATCCACTTTGATAAATTTATTGTTTGCGTGTGATGTTGTTGGACAACCTGTTTTTACCGAACAAAGTTTACGCAATATGATTATGATTATGCATGGCCCTATGCGAGGCCCTATGCGTATACTTATAGAGCAGTGTTTACCGCATTTTCACAAGTCACACCAAGATTTTAGCGAACGATTTGGCAACACTATAGACAATAAAGCAATGGAAAATCTTGCCATGACTCAAGCCACTTTTATACGCCAAATGATGGAACAATATGTTTTTCAAGGACTCGAAAATTACATGGGAGCACAAAATAATTTTAAAAATGCGATAAACTTTTCACCACTTAATTTTGCTAATTTTTTCACCCAACCTCCTTCTAAAAAGGAGTAATAAACAAAGCGGATTATTCTAAAAAACGTTTAGTCGATTTTTCGAATAATTTCTAAACAGCCTTTTTCTATCGTTTTTGCCATATCGATAAAATCTTCCATGCTAGAATAATTGGTGTCTAATACTTCTTCGTCAACGCCAGTGGTTTCTAGTAGAAATAACTTTATTTTATGCTTATGTTCTTCAGGACAAAGTAAAGTAATAGAGTTCATGCAAGCATGGCACATGGCATAAATGACATCACTTTTTATAAAATCTTCTTCAGTAATCAGTAATGCTGTTTTTTCTGGTATTATATAGCCGATTTTCTGAGCAGCAATGCATGAGCGTACATCTGTCATAATACCTAAATACCAGTGGTTAACACCAGCAGAACCAATGTTTAAGTCGTTGTTATTACAGTCTTTCGCCAATTTTTTTAGTATATGTTCGGCGATGGGGGAACGGCGATGATTGCCAGTACAAACAAATAATATATTTTTCATAATGAGAGTAATTTTCCGTATTCTAAGGTTAAACGACGATCCGTTTTGGCTGCCAACTTTTCATCATGGGTGACGAGTATCAATGAAGTTTGTTCTAGTTTTATCATATTCAGCATTTTATCAAAAACATTTTTTGCATTTTTTCCATCAAGATTTCCAGTTGGTTCATCAGCAATTATACAACGTGGATTCCCAATCAAAGCACGTCCTATCGCTACTCTTTGCCGCTCTCCTCCCGATATTTTATCAGGTGTTTTATAAATATGTGTACCTAATTCCAATGTATCTAACATTTTATGCGCTTTTGCAATTGCCTCACTGCGTTTAATATTGCGTAATAGTAATGGCAAAGCAACATTTTCTAATACATTAAGTTCAGGTAGTAATAAATGAAATTGAAAAACAAATCCCAAATTCTTATTGCGCCATTGTGCGGCTTTATTGCCTGATAGTTCTTGCCAATTACGCCCTGCTACTTCGATTCGCCCGCTTTGTATAGTGTCCAAGCCACCTAATAGGTTAAGCAACGTTGTTTTACCCGATCCTGATGCCCCAACTATCGAAATCGATTCGCCCATTTCAATTGATAAATTAACATCATTTAAAATAGGTATATCACCGCCGGCTCCTTTAAAATGTTTGTTTACATTGGCACACGTAATAATAGGATTATTCATAACGCAATGCTTCTGCCGGCTTGATACGACTGCCATGCCATGATGGGTATAGCGTTGCCAATAAGGTTAACGTAAAGGCTACCATCGCCACCAAAACCACGTCGTTGACGCTGATGATGGAGGGGAGTTGATCAAAATGATAAATAGAAGCAGGAAACAAACTTAAGCCCAGTTGTGTTTCAACCCAATTGATTATTGCGCCAGCATTGGCAGCAACAGGGATACCAATGATAAGCCCTAAGGCAGTGCCAAATAGACCAATAATAACACCTTGAAATAAAAATATCCGCATAATCGTACCGCTGGTCGCTCCAAAAGCACGCATAATGGCTATTTCGCCCCGTTTGCTGCGTACCATTGTTACCAACGCTGATACGATGTTAAACGCAGCCACTGCGATAATAAGGGTTAACACAAGAAACATCATACGTTTTTCAAATACCAATGCCTGAAACAGACCACCATGACTCGATGTCCAGTCATAAAGATAAGTATTTTTACTCACACTTCTTAGATCACGATAAACCGAAGGGGCAGCAAATAAATCGTCTAATTTTAGACGGATGACGTTCGGACCCTTTAGGTTATATAGACGCTTAGCGTCTTCAATATGCATATAGGCAATGCCTAGATCAAATTGATACAAGCCTGCACTAAAGATAGCACCGACTTCCATTTGCCGCATGCGAGGATAAAAACCAGCGACCGATAATACGCCTTGCGGGGCAACAACTCGTACTTTATCGCCGACTTCTACATTAAGTTTTTGAGCCAGTTGCTTACCTAATAGTAATTTAAAACTATCAGAGGATATATCGTTTAAACTACCGTCTATGATGTAGTTTTCTATTTGGCTGACATTTTTTTCTTTATCAGGCAAGATGCCACGAATCAACACGCCACGTGAGGATCTGCCGTTTAATAATAGGGCTTGATGTTGCACTTGTGGGGCACTATCAACAACACGAGGGTGTTTGCTATAGGCACTAGACACTGCTTGCCAATCGTCAAAACCTTCGGCTTTGGTTGATGAGGCTTCAATATGCGATGCCACGCTTAATATGCGATTTTGTAGTTCTTGATGAAACCCCCCCATCACTGATAGCACCACAATTAATGCGGCTGTGCCGAGTGCAATGCCCAAAGACGACATAAGAGATACAAAAGATACAAATTTGTCATGTTTTCCGGTTAAAGCGTATCGCAAGCCCAGACGAAATTCTTCTACAATTTTCATCCGCACTGTGCCCTATGTAACATATAACTATCAACCAGCACCAACGCCATCATGGCTTCGACAATAGGGACAGCACGAATACCCACACAAGGATCATGACGACCAGAGGTGCTGATTTGGGTTTCGTCACCATCGGTATTAATGGTCGCTTGAGGTTGAGTGATACTAGAAGTGGGTTTGACAACTAAGTTTGCGGTGATTGTTTGTCCACTCGAAATACCACCTAAAATACCACCTGCATGATTGCTGGTAAAGCCTTTTTTGTTAATGGTGTCGTTGTGCTCGCTGCCATGCATGGCAACGGCTTTAAAGCCCGCCCCGATTTCAACGCCTTTAACGGCATTAATACCCATTAAGGCTTTGGCAATATCGGCATCCAAACGGTCAAAAACAGGGTTGCCCCACCCTGCTGGCACACCGGTTACACGGGTTTCAATAAGTGCTCCGCAAGAATCGCCTTGACGGCGTAATTCGGTAATACGATTTTCAAGTTGGGCAACGGCAGTCGCATCAGAAGCAAAAAATGGGTTATTATTTGTTTCGTCCCAATCGGTATCGGCAATAATAATGTCATCCATTTGTGCTAACCGTGCCTGAATACGTATGCCAACATTTTTGAGAATTTGTTTGGCAATAGCACCAGCACCTACTCTGGCGGCGGTCTCACGGGCTGAAGAACGCCCGCCACCGCGATAGTCGCGGATACCGTATTTTTTGTCGTAGGTATAGTCGGCATGTCCGGGACGATATAACGACGCTATTTTACTGTAATCTTTAGATTTGGCATCTTCGTTTCTGATAAGCAGTGCAATAGGTGTACCGGTCGTCTTGCCCTCAAAAACACCTGATAAAATTTCAACACGGTCAGGCTCTTTGCGTTGCGTTACGTTTTTTGATGTACCCGGACGACGACGGTCTAAATCAGCTTGAATAGCCGCCTCGTCAATGAGTAATTGTGGTGGACAACCGTCAATAACACAACCAATAGCAGTGCCATGGCTTTCGCCAAAAGTAGTCACACAAAAAACACGACCAAAACGATTACCAGACATGCCCAAATTATACGTGCTTTACATAAAAAGGCATAGTAATTATGGGTGATATAATACGCTCCTTATAAAATCATATGCTTGTTACACACAATAATACAATTTTAAAAATTGCATCACTTGCCACTTTGCACGGACATACGATTGTCACTGCAGAATCCTGCACAGCAGGTTTATTGGCGACAATGCTCACCAATAATGCAGGCGCATCAAAATGGTTTTATGGGAGCGTTGTTGCTTATCATAATGTGATGAAAACAACCTTATTATCGGTGCCCAGTAGTACCCTCAATAACGACGGTGCAGTCAGCGAAAATACAGCCATTGCGATGTGCCAAGGAGCATTGCAGCTGGCACCTTGTATTAATACCACCATTGCCATTACTGGCATTGCCGGACCCGATGGCGGCACTGCCCATAAACCAGTTGGGAACGTTTGTTTTGCCATTGCTATTGACGATGACATACAGTCAATGACGCAGTTTTTTACAGGCGATAGAGCAACAATTCGACAAGCGGCGGCTGATTATGCGATTTTACAACTCTATGATAGATTGCGAAAACAGCATGCTTAATACCTTGTTTTTCCGTGTTAAATTATTATTGCTAGTATTTTTATTAACAATGGGTTTGACGACGCCCACTTATGCAGATGATTCTGATGTTTTGCCTACAGAATTACAAAAACTCATGAAACGGTTTCATGTTGCTAAAAAAAATTCAGGTATTCTTATTATGCGTTTAGACAACAACGAAGTTTTGGCATCGGTTAACCGCACGACAGCATTTAACCCAGCTTCGGTTATTAAAATAGTCACTGCTGCTGCTGCTATTGATACACATTCGCCCAACTATACATGGCAGACCCGCATCGCTATCGATGGTGTTGTTAAAAACAATACGCTCAATGGCAATTTATATTTAATTGGAGGTGGCGATCCTTACATTACAGCAGAAAAATTTGAATATATCATTCGATCGCTATACCGTCATGGCATCAAAACCATTAATGGCAATCTGATTATTGATGATAGTTACTATCAACTGCCCTTTCACTCACCCGAAGAATTTGATGGTGCTGAATTTCGCACTTATAACGTAGGTGCCAATGCCATGTTGGTTAACTTCAAATCGCTCGAAGTCGTGTTAACCAACGATGGCAAGAACGTGATTGCTTATACTGTCCCGCCCAATGACCAATTTATACTTAATAATAATATAAAGCCCGGAAACGGACAGTGTCGCAGCTGGCGACGCAATTTAAATGAACGCTACTACGTAGAAGAAAACTCGATTACGCTTAAATTATCGGGTGGTTATCCATTTCGATGTAAAAAACAATCCTTACGTCTGGCAGCTTTAAAGCATGTCGATTATATCGGCGGTTATTTTACAGCGATATGGCGAGAAATGGGTGGGCATTTTAATGGTGTTTACCAACAAGGAAAAACCCCTGAAACAGCTACTGTTATTGATTCACACGAATCACAAACGCTATCACAAGTAACCACTTTAATGAATAAATACAGCAACAATGTCATCGCACGTCACTTGTTTCTATCGCTAGCAGACAATGCACAAACCCGCTCTATTGAAAACGCACGCGAAGCCATGCAGCAATGGTTAAAAAAACACACTATCGATAATCAAACAGTCATCGACAATGGCAGCGGACTTTCTCGCCTAACACGCATTACCCCTAAAAACATGGGACGTGCTTTAAAACTCGTTTGGCAACACCCGTACCGCGAAGAAATTATTGCTTCTTTTCCTATTTTGGGACTTGATGGTACATTAAAAAAACGCCCTAGCGAGGGGATTAGCAAAGGCATGGCACGCTTTAAAACGGGTAGTTTAGTTAATAGCAAAGCGATTGCTGGTTTTTTTCGGGATAAAAAAAATAATCCTTATTTATTGGTCATTTTTAACAAAAACAGCAGCACTCGTAATGCTAAATCTTTTCAAAACGCAGTGCTAAAGTGGCTGTATCAAAAAACGTAAATTTACCAATAATAACTGGCTTTGGTCATGATTTTACCAAAGCAATGCATGACACCCTTAACTGGTGGTGGCAAATCGATTCCCCCTTTTTCAATGGCATTACTCGCGTGTTGTTTTTCATCGATATTCATTTGTTCTACAATAGAACGGCTTTTCACATCGGTAATCGGTAGTTTTTCGAGATGGCTTTCTAGGTGAGCCGATACTTGATTTTCGGTTTCAGCGACAAAACCAAGACTAACTTTATCAGAAACCAAACCTGCCACCGCTCCTAAAACAAATGATCCACCATACCACAGTGGGTTTAAAATACTTTCGTTACCACCTAATTCGCGAATGCGAGTCGATGTCCATGCGAGATGATCAATTTCCTCATCAGCTGCTTCTTTCATGTGTTCTTTGATGCTTTCATCACGAGAAAATAATGCTTGTCCTTGATACAACGCTTGTGCACAGATTTCACCACAATGGTTAACCCGCATTAAACGCATGGACTCCATGCGCATGGACTCGCTCATTTCGCCTTCTGCAAACGCCTTATCAGGGCGTTCTCGCTGTGCCACCGCAGGGGTAAACAGTGTTTTCAAACCGTTGTCCAACAAACCAATTATATTATCTTTGAATGATAGATGCCTCATAACCTATATAATAACGCAGTTTAACTAATTAATCAAATTTTATGAAAAAACAAACTCCCAGTTTTGAAGATGCCATGCAACAATTAGACGAATTGGTGCATCATATTGAAAACGATAATCTTCCTTTAGATGACATGGTTAAGTCGTATCGACAAGGCGTGCTACTAATTCAAACTTGTAAAGACCAACTTGAATCAGCAAAAATGGAGATTAAAAAACTAGAACAAAATGACCTAAAGCCATTAAAGGATGACAACAGCGACTAATCTTTTTTATGAATGGTTACGTGACATTACCATTCAAGTTGAATTTCACTTAGAATCTATACTACCCTCGCCCACCACCGAACTCAATAATGCGATGCGTTATGCCGTTTTAGATGGTGGCAAACGGTTACGTCCCGCCATCATACTTGCCGTTTGTGGTGTTAACCAACGCTCTTTAAACGCTGCCTGCTCGTTGGAACTCATTCACTGTTATTCGCTTGTTCACGATGACTTACCCTGTATGGACAACGATGATATGCGACGCAATAAACCATCGTGTCACAAAAAATATGGCGAGGCAATGGCACTGTTGGCAGGAGATTGCTTGCAATCATTGGCTTTTACCACCATTAGCAATACCGACTTACCCATCTACGCCACCCACTTATTAGGGGTTGCAGCAGGACATCAAGGCATGGGGGGAGGACAAGCAATTGATATTACCAACAGCGCAAAATCCGCTGCCGAAATCACCCATATGCATCACTTAAAAACAGGGGCATTGTTTCAATGTGCATTACAATTGGCAATACTATGCAAAGACGACTGCACCCAACAAGAAAAAATCGCCATCGAAAAATTCGGACATTTGTTTGGTTTGCTTTTTCAAATTGCCAATGACATACAAGATTATGAACAAGATATGAAAGCAAAAAAAATGACATATGCTACAATGCCGTCTATTGATCCAGCCAAGCACGCACAGTCCATTAAAGACAATGCGATTAATGCGATTGAACCCTTTTTTCCACGGTTGGTTGACATTTGTCATCAAGTTTATAACGTATGATACTCCCTATTAAAAAATGGCTTACTTCAAAAAAACCGCGTGTTGTGTCGAGCCTACGCTACAACATAAGCCGAGAGATGCTCTCTAAACATGCTTTAAAAACCATCGAAACCTTACAAAGTAATGGGTACGAAGCCTATGTGGTAGGTGGAGCGGTCCGCGATGCACTGCTTAACTTTAAATTTAAAGACATTGATATTGCCACCAATGCCCTACCTGAAGAGATCAAAAGTATCTTTAAAAGGCGAGCACGTATTATTGGCAGACGTTTTCCCATCGTACATATTTATCCAGCACAACACAATCAAGCCCACAAAAATAATATTTTAGAAATTACGACTTTTCGCGGTGACAGCAAAAACAAAAAAACCACTTACGGCACTGCTTTCGAAGACGCATGGCGACGCGACTTTACCGCCAATGCCCTACTCTACAATCCATTTGATGAAAAAATTATTGATTATGTTAATGGCATAAAGGATATTAAATCGCGTCAATTAATTATGCTAGGTAAGCCTCAAGTACGCATGGAAGAAGATTCAGTTCGCATTTTGCGTGCCATTCGCTTGTCTGAAAAAATTGGACTAGAAATCGATAAAAAAATTATTAACACCTTTCATTCACAAGCCCATTTACTAACAGATGTTGCCTCCGCCCGATTATTTGATGAATTTATCAAAGTCTTTAATTCTGGTGCCAGTGCCAGAATTTTAAAAAAATGGCAAAACTATGGCATTGTCCAATACGTATTGCCTGCCCTAGAAAGAGAAAATGGATTTTTCTTTTCGGTTACTGCCGAAAACGATAGACGATATGCCGAAAAACGAGAGCATTCACTCACTTTTATTCTTGCTGCACTGTTTTGGGACGAAACATTTGCCCTTTGGCAAGAATTGACAGCAACATCATCAACTGATTATGAAGCAATGGAACAAGCCATTCACCAAACCTCATTTTTTGATAATAAAATTATTCCCAAGCAAATTATCTCTCGCATAAAAGATATTTATTTTTTACAAGTCCGCATGAAAACGGTATTTAGTCAACGCAACGCCTATTCAATTAGCAACCGCCAATATTTTGACAGAGCACTGGCTTTTGCCACCTGCCGTCGTGATGAAGGTGCTGCTCAAACCGCTAGCTGGTGGGCACAATACGTTGAAGCCAATGCCGCAGAAAAAAAACGAATGATATCCATGCTGCCCGCTCGAAAAAAGAAAAAACCAGCATGACCCGACTCTATATTGGTTTGGGCAGCAACCGAGGACAATCTTTTAAAAAACTAAAAACCGCAAAAGCAGAACTTGCAAAAATCCCTTCTTGCTATTTAAGTGGTTTTTCTCCCATTTACCAAACCGAACCCTTAGGTTGCCCGGGAAAGCAAAGATATTATTTTAATGCGGTAGCAGAGCTGCAATCAATACGCTCGCCCAAACAATTACATGCGTCGATTCGTCGCATTGAATTAAAAATACAAAAAAAAATACGAAAAAAAAACGCCCCACGTTATTTAGACCTTGATTATCTTTACCACGGCAACGCCGTTATAAAACACCGACTATTGCAAATCCCTCATCCTAGAATTAATAAACGTGCCTTTGTATTGCAACCTTTGGCTGATATTTTAAAACATCGTCCGACTCAATTTGTCCGCTATAAAGCAATACTAAAAGCGCGCAAGCAATGGACCGATCAAAATTTATTGATTGTCAATAGCCATTGTGCTGTCTATTAAATGCGTTATCAAGCCCAATCAGAATGACAACTTTATTGGCAATTGACAGTTGCAACGAAACCTTTTCCTGTGCCATTGTTGCCGATTTAAATACAGAATCGGCTATTATTTACAAGAAAATAATAGCGAACTACCACGCCACTGTCGCACTGCCTCTTATCAGCGATGCATTACTTACCGCCCAAATAACACTCCCACAAATTGATGTTTTTGCATTTAATGCAGGTCCCGGTAAATTTTCGGCATTAAGGCTAATTTGCGCTATTGCCCGAAGTTTTGCTTATGCCAACAAAAAACAATTAATAGCCGTGCCTGCATTTTGCGCACTTGCCAACGCTAATTTTGACAACAATGCGACACTGGTAAAAATAGCATATCCCGCCCATAAAGACCACGTCTATTGGGGAACTTGTAAACGTGAGCAACTAGATTGGGTGTTAGACAAAAATCCGACCACAATAGCCAATAACACGTCACCACCACCACAAAAAAATATATTACATGCTTGTGGCAGTGGTTTTAAAAAGTCGCCGCATTTGCTTGGAAAAGCAACACTCGGTCATATAGAATGGACAAATGCCAAACACATCGCCACCACTGCCATCAATATGTATCATACAGAACAATTTACGCCACCTATTGATGCTCAGCCCATTTACGCACGTAAAAAAATCGCAAAAACAATCAAAGAACGCCAACAATTAAAAAATAATGCGTCCTGAATTTTACAAAGAACTCGGCATATCTCCAATTTGGCGAGAGAAAGCCCGCTTGCAACAAGAACAATATATTCAAAAAAAAGTCTCCGTTTTAAATAAGACAATCAATCCCACTGTATCGATAAAAAAACTACAATGGCTGCCATTGCGAGAAAAAGTTAAAAATTGTACGCTCTGTGAGTTGCATCAGCAACGACAAAACACTGTATTTGGTGTTGGCAATCAACAACCCGATGTATTTATTGTTGGAGAAGGTCCCGGACGCGAAGAAGATATTAAAGGTGAGCCTTTTGTTGGCGAAGCCGGAAAATTATTAGATGAAATTTTGTATTCTATTAAATTATCACGCCGACAGTCAATATACATTAGCAATATCGTAAAATGTCGCCCGCCAAATAACCGCGTACCAACCACTGCTGAAGTCACACAGTGTATGCCTTATTTAGAACGACAAATCGAGCTAGCACAACCAAAATTAATTGTTGCTCTAGGAAAAACTGCAACCACCCATTTATTGCAAGATGAAACATCTATCAGCCAGCTCCGACAAAAGTTACACGATTATAAAGGAATTCCGCTTATTGCTACGTATCACCCAGCCTATCTATTAAGAAACCCTCTCGAAAAAAGGAAAATGTGGGAAGATTGTTGCTTTATATGCAACATTTTAAAAGGTGAAGAGGACTAACTCCCCTACAAAAGAAACTGTTTTTATTATTAATTTACCTTACTTAATAAAGTAAGGCAATAAAATAAGGTAATAATTAATAAAAGGTTTTATTTACCAACGCTGTGGTCTTCAATCCTTTTAATTAATTTAACAGTAGGTTGCGCTAAGCAACGAGGTATCCATGTAGTAGCAATCAGCATTTTAATTGGAAGAATCATTATCCCAAGAATTGGATTAGAGGCTTCCTCTGCAAATTGATCGGCTTCTGCAATCTCACAGTCGTATTTATTTTGATCATCGGCTAGTGTAGGCGCACAAAAAGCCACCAATGTAATTGCCAAAATTGTTTTTTTCACACGCATCTCCTTTTTAAAAAGCATAGCGTAAATTATACCACCGCTTTGCTGATTTTTTTTCATCAAAACCACTATGGCAGCTAGAAAATGACTGATTAAAAAATAATTTGTATAGGGGTGTTGCTGGCTTCTTCTAGGTTATTTCCTTTATTGCTGCTAAGGCGGTCAATGACTAAAAAATCGCTTTGTTTTTCAGTGGTTATTAACGGGTGATGCCATATATTCCTATAAAAGTTAATGCCTTGAGTCGTATAAAATGCCTGTAGATTATTCCAATCTGGCATATTATTTTTATCGGGAGCAACCACCACAATATAGTTAACCTCGCCCAATGGCACAAAGGCTTGACTGCCCAATGGATGCCTTTCGAGTAATTCGATATTAAAGGGTGACTGCCGTGCTTGTGCCTTAAATATACTTATCCCTGATTCACCTTCAACATCGATATGCCCTAAGCCATCATAACGCAAACAGGTGTCGCTATTTATATCAATAGCCACAGCATTGTCGGGTATGCAAATAATCTCGCCAAATGCACGAAAAGCATCGGCGGTTAGTAAACGTGGAACTATTTGCTTTGTTAATGGCTCTGTTAACGGCACTGTAATTCTACTCACCTAAGCATACAATTACAGTGTGTACTGTTTAAAAGATTAACTCCAAGGAAACGGGCTACTGCTTGTTTCGTGCAATTGACCATTGGCATAACGCGAGAAACGAAATGGACGAAGCAAAGATTCTTCATGTCCTAATAATTCTTGTGCCACCAATGCACCAACACCAAGCATTTTATAGCCATGATTTGAATCAGCAATAAAGTAAACGTTGTCACAAAATCTATCAAAGATAGGGAAGCTATCAGCAGTAAAACAACCAATACCGCCCGATGGCTCTTCGTTAAACAAAGGACGTTTTCCTTCAAATCGACTTTGAGCAAATGCCAAAGCCCCTGTCCACATTTTGGCAAAGTTCTCACCCACAATAAACTCCGGCGACTCTGCTCCATATGGATCAACTTGAACTTCGTCCGCAGAACGGGTAATTTCGTAAGGAGCAGCACCGCCCTGAACGCCATTAAAATAAGGATCTGGCTTATAGTAAATGCCCCAATTATCGGTAAGCATCTCACCATCCACAATTAACGGTTGGTTACTGTCCAAATGCGTAACAGGCGGCATTTCTCCTTTATTATTTCTTAGAAAATCAGGCTTTACTCCTAGAGTGCCTTCTTGCAATGCCCAATAACGCCACATTGCCACATTGTCATTGACCACATCACCCGCTTTGACGGTAATGGTGTTTGGTAAGTCTAAATAATCCCAAAAAGTTTTTACCCAAGGACCTGTAGCAACAACAACCTGCGAGCATGTAATGTTGCCTTTGTCGGTAATCACTGTACGAACCGCATTAGAACCGCTGTCGCGCTCAAATCCTTTAACCGTCGTGCCAACTTGCACTTGAACACCGTATTGATTGAGTTTTTTAACCAAGCCTTTAACAGATCGCATATTATTGGCATAACCACCACGTTTTTCGTGTAATACCGATGTAACACCGGGTGCCTGCCAATCGGAATAAATACTTTTCATGTAATCATCGGATTCTTTTGCACCAACAATAAAACTGGAATCGTAACCTATTGCTTGTTGCTCTTTATAAATTTTTTCGACATCCGACAACATGCCATCATGTGAAATTTGCAAATAACCTACGCTGTGATAGTTTAAATCGTCGGCATTGTCTTCCCAAATTTGCACACTGTGTGCCATTAATTCACGCATAGCCGACTGAAAATAATTATTACGAACAACGCCACAGGCAATACCACTCGCACCTGCACCAGGGTTAGATTTATCAATCACAATAATGTCGTCTCCACGACCGCGCGTTTTAGCAAGGTGCCATGCAGTCGATAAACCATGGATACCGGCGCCAATAATAACTATTTCACATTGATTGGTAATACTCATTAAAAATTCTCCTAAAAATTAATATTATATTTAACTGATTTTACCCTATTATTAAGGCTAATAATCTTTGAATTATAATTATTCATTTATTCATTTATTCAAAAATTTGCACAAAATCACTCAATACAAACGAATCAATTCGTAATACCCAATTCGAGACGATGCGAACTATCCCCCCATTAACAAGTAACGGATAAAACCAACTGCTGTTAGTGCCACCATATCTCATGCACCAAAAACACAGCACAATAATTTTTTAGTCATGTGGCTTGTCTTAATTTACATTTTTTGAGGATTATAAAGTATATAATTAATACTCTAATTTTATCTTTTAAATTTACAGACTATGCTAGAAAAAAATAATTTTTATATTGATGGGGCTTGGGTCAAACCTCAATCGACTACCTTGTGCGAGGTTATTAATCCTTCTACCGAAGAATCAATCGCAACGATTACTTTGGGTAATACGGACGATACCAATAATGCGGTTGCAGCAGCCAAACGAGCACTACCGATGTGGAAAAACTCGTCAGTTGATGATAGGTTGGCAATGTTGGAAAAACTATTAGCGGTCTATAAACGACGTTTAAACGAGATGGGGCAAATTATTTCTATGGAAATGGGTGCTCCCATTGATATGGCAATTTCTTCACAAGCGGCGGCTGGGGTAGCACATTTAGAGCAAACGATTCGAACGCTGAAGAGTTTTTTATTTGAAAAACAGCTGCCAAATGGCAATGGAAACGGCACTGACACGATTTGCTATGAAGCAATTGGTGTGGTGGCGTTAATTACGCCGTGGAATTGGCCAATGAATCAAGTCATGCTAAAGGTCGCACCTGCCATTGCTGCGGGTTGTACGATGATATTAAAGCCGTCCGAAACGTCACCTTTGTCATCTATGTTATTGGCAGAGATGATTGATGAAATCGGATTGCCAGCAGGTGTGTTTAACTTGATTAACGGCGATGGTGTTGGTGTTGGCAGTGATTTATCTAGCCATTGTGATATTGCAATGGTCTCGTTTACAGGTTCTACTCGTGCTGGTAGGTTAATTATGAAAGCAGCCGCAGAGGGGATTAAACGGGTGTGTTTAGAACTTGGCGGTAAGGGTGCTAATCTTATATTTGCCGATTCTGATGACGATGCCGTGGTACGTGGTGTTCGGCATTGTTTTAATAATTCAGGGCAGTCTTGTAATGCTCCAACACGCATGTTGGTAGAAAAAAGCATTTACGACAAAGCCGTCGCCACAGCAATAGAAACGGCTAAAAAAACAACGGTTGATAAAGCAGACAATAGCGGCAAGCATATTGGTCCAGTGGTGTCCGAGCTCCAATTCAATAAAATACAAAGCCTTATTCAGCAAGGTATTGATGAAGGAGCAAAATTGGTTTTTGGTGGCATTGGCAAGCCAGACGGTTTAGACAAAGGTTATTTTGTTAAGCCAACTATCTTTGCGGATGTATCACCTGATATGACCGTATCTAAAGAAGAAATTTTTGGTCCTGTGCTGTGCATCACTCCTTTTGAAAACGAAGAAGAAGCAGTGGCAATGGCAAATGATACGGATTATGGATTAACCAATTATTTGCAAACAGCCAATATCCAACGTGCAAACCATATCGTCCGACAGCTAAATTCTGGCATGGTCGAAGTCAACGGTACTTCTCGCGGTAGAGAGTCACCTTTTGGTGGCAAAGGGTTATCCGGCAATGGACGCGAGGGCGGACAGTGGGGACTGGAAGAATTTTTAGATGTAAAATCCATTAGTGGTATTAACGGCTAAGTTATTTTTTATGTACACCTACACACTTAATGGGAAATTAAAAGAATCGACAAAATCAAAGTCTATTCTTGATTTAATTGCAGAGTTAGATCTACAAAATAAAAAAATTGCCATCGAAAAAAACGGTGAAATTATCTCTAAAAGTCGGCATACCACCGTTCTGTTAGAGCAAGGAGATATAATAGAAATTGTAACAGCAGTGGGTGGTGGATAAATAATGAGCAATACAAAATTGACAATAGCAGGAAAATCTTATGATTCTCGTTTATTACTAGGGACGGGAAAATACAAGGATTTTAACCAAACTCGGGCAGCGGTGAATGCCAGCGATAGTCAAATAATTACAGTGGCAATACGCCGCACCAATATTGGACAAGATGATGGAGAGTCTTTACTTAGTTACTTGCCGCCCGAGCAATTTACCATTCTACCCAATACAGCAGGTTGTTTTGATGCAAAATCAGCAGTACGCACGTTACAGTTAGCGCGTGAGCTGCTAGACGGTGCGTCATTGGTTAAATTAGAAGTATTGGGCGATAAAACCAGCTTATACCCCGATGTCGTACAAACCCTAGAGGCAGCAAAGGTGCTTATTGCCGATGGTTTTCAGGTCATGGTTTACACCAGTGATGACCCAATTATTGCCAAGCAACTAGAAGCCATGGGTTGCGTTGCTATTATGCCATTGGCATCGTTAATTGGCTCTGGTATGGGCATTATAAATCCTCATAATTTGCGTTTAATCATTGACAATGCCGACATTCCGGTGATTGTAGATGCAGGAGTGGGAACGGCATCCGACGCCACTATTGCCATGGAATTGGGTTGCGATGGTGTATTAATGAATACCGCTGTGGCACATGCACAAAAACCAGAACAAATGGCAACTGCAATGAAGCACGCCGTTATAGCAGGTAGACAAGCGTATTTGGCAGGGCGTATGCCACACCGTAATCAAATGGAGGCACAACCTTCTTCACCAACTGACGGCTTGGTGAGTGGATAAGCCACCCATTATTCGCAGCTATGTTTTAAGGCAAGGGCGAATTACCGAAGCACAAAAACGCTTTTTACAAACCCATGCTCAGCAATATGTTGTAAAAACACAGTGCGAGCTGACCACTATCAACCAAACCAACAAGCCACTGTATATTGAAATTGGCTTTGGTTATGGCGAAGCCACCGCCATTATAGCCAAAGCAAACCCCAATTATCATTATCTAGCGTTTGATGTACACACGCCCGGCGTCGGTGCTTTGGTTAAAAAGTTAGTAGAAGAAGATATTAATAATGTAACCATTGCTCACATGGATGCAATGTTGGCTATTTCCAAAGAGATTCCCACAGCCAGTATCAGCGGTTTTCATATATTTTTCCCCGATCCATGGCGAAAATCTCGCCACCATAAACGACGTTTAATTCGCCCGAGTTTTATTCAGGAAATGGCAGACAAATTAAAAGACAATGCTTATATTTTATGCGTGACGGATTGGCAAAACTACGCCGAACAGATAACAGAAGTATTTGCCAATAATGACTGTTTTTACCAAATAACCGCACAACAAACACCTCTCACAAATTACGAAAATAAGGCAAAAGCCGCCGGCAGGGCTATCCATCGTCTATGCTATACCCGCCAGTCTCGCAATTTTTCATAAGATAAGTCTATCTGCAAAAAAAGTGACCTGTTACACCTAAGCCTCGGTATGCGATGCCCATGCAGTGCGTCCAAACACCGAACGCACCATCGGTTCAAAAAATTCAATCGGCTTATGTTCAAAAGCAGGATCAAAACAATTTTGGTCGTATTGTTCACAAAATCTAACGGCTTCATCAAACCAAGGATTATCGATAAATTCATCTCGAGCATTTGGGTTTTCGCCCAGATGATGGGCGTAATAATACATCTGAAAAACACCGTGATGTTTAATCAGCCAATACGTTTTTTCAGAGACATAAGGGCGGAGTATCGCCGCTGCCATTTCGCTATGCGAAAAAGGGGCAAGCTCATCACCAATATCATGCAATAAGGCTGCAACAATCATTTCTTCGTTTTCGCCATTGTTATAAGCATGGGTGGCGGATTGTAAAGAATGTTCTAAACGGCTTATTTTATACCCGCCCAGTGTGTGTTCTAATCGCCGTAATGTTTCAAGCAGCCTATCAGGCAGTGTTATAGCAAACTCCTCTTCTAATTTTTGTAGTAGTTCGTAATCGGCTTTCGTGCCATTTTTCATTTCTATAAAAGATACTATTTCCGTCATATTTTTTCTTTCTTCTATGCACAAAGTGAGGTGCTTGAATATTTATTCCAACGTTTGTTAAAAACAGTTTGTCTAGTGCCTGCTAAAATTTCGTTGCGGGTATCTTGCCATTGTTGAAAGTATTGCTGCCCGCTGGTGATGATTGCTGGAGTTTTACTGCTTACCGTACAACTAGGAAAGCAATCACGCCCTGTCGGTTGTGATCTGTCTTGATAACGTAGGTCAAAGCTCCACCGCATGTTTTTGGAAGTATTAGCACCAGCACCGTGAATCGTACGCCGATGCAACAGCACGATATCACCCGCTTTGGCAATTAATGGCACACATTTATCGAGTGGCACAAGCGATTCATCGATATAAATTTCACCTACTAATTTTCCCTTGCCCGGACAGTGGGTAGTCAAACCGTAATTTGATTTGATTTGTGCCTCGTTTGCTTTATCCACTACAAGGTGCGACCCCGCCAACGCTTCCATACAACCGTTTTCAACAGTAGCATCGGTAATGGCAATCCACACCGTTAAAATATCAACGCCATAGGCTTGCTCGCTCACCACTGCTTCGTCTTGATGCCATAAAGTGCGCGCTGTATTCGCATCAATTTGAGCGGTCTCAGAAATCAGGTGCTGCGGTGGTTTTATACGGGTATGTTGTACCGGACTGGCAATAAGTTCATCGCCCAAAAACTGCTGAGCGATATTAATAATATTTGGGTGGGTAATAAGTGAGTAAATTGATTCATCAGCAAAAAAACCAGCGATTTCTTGCCATTCATCACCCAAAACGTCTTTCCATTCCTCCCCTACTTCGTCCAAAGTATCCAGCATAGGCAATGATATATCCAAATGCTGATAGGCCTGCGGTGCTACGCTTAAAAGGTGTTGCATGTCTTGTTCAAAATCACCCGAAGTACCATTGCCACAGCCATTTTTTTGATAATGGCAAAGCAGATTAGCAACACGTTTGGCATACGAAGTCCGTACATTAGCAAGAGTTATTGAATCAACAACATTGGAAATAATAAGATAACCATTTTTTTCAAATGATTCTAACTGTGCAGGCGTAATCATCTTTACTTGTCTCCTTTGTTTGTTCTATAATAAAAAAGTCACAGCTTTTTTTTGCTATTATATAAGCTATGCCAATAAAAAAGCACTCTTTGTTTACCGATTAATGCAAATATATCATTAATTACTTTGTATTATGAACAAGGCAATACAAGCCGTTCATCTTGCCACTCGCTTGCGTATAATTTCGACTATGAAAAATAAATTTTTAATAGTCGGTGCAGGTGGGCGCGAAGCGGCTTTTGCCATGAAACTTGCTGATGACGCGATTGTTTGTGCGGTAATTGACCATGCAAACCCTACCATTATTGCTTATGTTGAGCAATCAGGTGGACAATTTTGTATTGGTTCGAGCAAAGATTGCAAGACCGTGGTTAATTTTGCAAAAGAACAAGCAATTGATTTTGCCTTTATTAGTAGTGATGAACCGCTTGCCAATGGTGTTGTCGATGCCTTATTAGCCGCTGGTTTTGCCACCGTTGGTGCAACAAAGCAAGCAGCCAAAATCGAATGGGATAAAATTTATTCAATAGAATACGTAAAACAAGTGGCACCACAAGCCACTCCTTTTTATATGATTATTGATGATGCCAATGCGGTAGATGACGCTGTCAACCACTTCCAAAAAACGCAGTCAATGATCGTGGTTAAACCACAAGGGCTAACTGGTGGCAAAGGCGTTAAAGTCATGCCCATTCATCTCACTAACTACAAAGAGTGCAAAGACTATATTTTGCAATTATTAGCAGAAAAACCGAGCGAAAAAATATTGCTTTGTGAAAAGCTAGAAGGTGAAGAGTTTACAATCATGGGGTTGACTGATGGCAAAAATTTAATATTAGCCCCCACCACCTACGATTACCCTTTTCGCTACGATGGTGATACCGGTCCGGGAACGGGCGGAATGGGCTGTTATACCCAAGCCAATGGCAAACTACCCTTTTTAACGGATGACGACATTGAATCCTGCCGTTGTATTATGCAGAGCCTGATAAACAAAATGCAAGCCGATGGCATACCGTTTAACGGGGTGTTAAATGGTGGTTTTTTTAAAACCGCGAACGGCATTCGTTTTATGGAATTTAACAGCCGTTTTGGTGATCCAGAATCATTAAATGTCCTGATGTTACTGCGTTCATCATTTTCGCAGTTACTCATTAGTCAGTGGGAACAAACGTTATCAGAAAAATCAGTACAATTTTATCAGCAAGCCAGCGTTATTAAATATATAGTAGCAAGCCACTACCCTTTTGCCAGCCCTACTGCCATTACTTTTAATGTTAATAAAGCAGCTATAGGCAAATCAAATTTATCACTGTTTATGGGGGCTTGTGTGAGTCACAATAACGATCAATATCAAACGCTTAAAAAATCACGCGTGTTGGCAATTGGTTGTATGAGCAATAGCGTTCAATCTGCGGCAGAAGCGGTTAACAACGCCATTGATTCTTATGTACAGGCAGACGGTTTAGAGTTTCGGCGTGATATTGGTTTAAATTAACGCAGCACAAGTTATTTCCAAAGCCACAGCGGCGTTTGCATCCACAGCCCAACAACAACCAACCAAATAATGGTTAATGGAATAAATATTTTCCAGCCTAAACGCATGATTTGATCATAACGATAACGTGGAAATGTTGCTCGAAACCACAAAAAACAAAACAGCAAAAAGATAATTTTTGCAAAAAACCAAATAAACCCTGGCACCAGATTAAACGGCGCAAAATCAAACGGTGGTAACCAGCCACCTAAGAACAGAATAGCGGTGAGTGCCGCAATTAATATCATGTTGGCGTATTCGGCTAAAAAGAAAATAGCAAAAGCCATACCAGAATATTCGACATGAAACCCAGCAACAATTTCTGATTCGCCTTCGGCTACATCAAATGGTGCACGATTAGTTTCGGCGACACCCGATATAAAATAGACAACAAACATAGGAAACAGCGGCACACAATACCATGATAAAAAAGTACTACCACTTTGCCCCTCGATAATCGTCGATAAATTCAAACTACCTGAAACCATTAGCACGGTAACCAATGCAAAGCCCATTGCGATTTCATACGATACAATTTGGGCAGAAGAGCGCAAACACCCTAAAAATGCATATTTTGAATTAGATGCCCAGCCAGCAATAATAACACCATAAACACCGACTGAAGTAGCGGCTAATACAAATAACAAACCTGCGTTAATGTCTGCCATAACGACTTCTGGCGAGAATGGAATAACAGCCCACGCAATTAATGCTGATAGTAATGAAACAGCAGGCGCAATTAAAAATAAAAATCGATTGGAATCAGTGGGTAATATAACTTCTTTAAATAATAGTTTTAAAGCATCAGCCAATGGTTGTAACAACCCTAATGGACCAACCCGATTAGGGCCTATGCGTAATTGCATGGCACCAATAACACGGCGTTCAGCATAGGTTAAATAAGCCACACAAAGCATTAAAGGCAGTATTAATATGACAATTTTTATCATGGTATCGGCAAATATTCCAACCCATTCAGCGTAAGCTCCCATAAAAGGAGTCAGTGATTTTTGTAACCAGTCTCCAATTATCATGGCTATTTTATTACTTGCTCCGTTTCGACTTTATTTATTTTAACCGTTGTTTGGGACGACAACATAGATGGCAAATAACGAATCATTCCTTTTGCCAAACGTTTGTCTGCAACTACGGCCAATGGTAACAACGACGTATCAAGTATTTGGACCTTGTCACCATCGTTTAGTTTGAGTTCTTTCATATCGCTCGGGTTAAGTTTTAGCTGTTTCATTGCCTGCGAAATAGCAGTGGCTTGTAAAGCACTGGCACGACGTACCAGCATATCAGCGCCATAACTGGCTTGCCCACCATAAACAGTTAGGTTTTTTGATTTTGTAGCTTTGTATTTCACTTTGTCTTTGGGCAATTTAGGAGGGGTAATCTTTGAAATGACTTGATGAATATCGGAAATAGAGTTGTATTGGTATTTCTTTCCATGAATGGCTTCACCCAATAAGCGTAGAATTTTCCATGCGGGTTTTGCGTTTTTATAAGGCTCTACTGCTGCATAAAATGTTTCTTTATTGCCGAAGCCATTAACATAAGTGCCTTCGTTTTCGCCCAAATCAGCCGTTGGCAATACCATGTCAACCACCGCATTAACCTCACTGGTATGCGATGTAATGGCACATGAAAAATCGGCATTTTTTAATGACTCAATTACCAAAGAATTTTCGGCAAAATCGGAAGGCTCGCACCGAAACAACACCACACCTTTAAGCTCTGAACGTAAAAGACTAGCTGTATTGATTTTACTTTTTTTAGGAACAGCACCAACCATCGCATTACCTACACCATTGGCACCATCGGATAGCAAACCGATATGACAGCCACATAACTCTGCCACTACTTTTGCCAATGCGAGTATCACACCGTATTGTGATGAAGCACGGACAGCATCACCCAACCAAATAACTGCTGCTTTTTTATTTTTCTGTAGGCTTTCAAGCAGTGTGACAATAGTGGGATCTATATCCGTTGTTTTTTTGGCAGATGTATCTGAAAAAAGATTCTGCTCTTCGTGATTTTTTTGTTTTTCGATGGTAGTAAAAGGCAATGAGCCACCCAACGCATTGACCATCGTTATAAGTTTTTCAATGATACTATTAGTTGATTCAATCATTGACCACTTAAGATTTAACTGATGGCTAACATCAATTGATGCGATTGATCCAATTTTAACTTTGGCTTTACACTGGCGAAAATACGCCGGTAATAAAGGCAGCTCACGGGCAGGGTCGGCACCAATAAACAAAACAGTTCTAAGATTGACCAAATCACTGCTAGCAATACCCAAACCCGGTTTAATTGAAACGCTAAAATCGCGTTGCCACAAACGGCTATCAATGTTCTCACAGCCTAAATCGCGAGCTATTTTTTGTAATAAAAAAGATTCTTCTTGGGTTGCTCTAGGTGATACAAAAAAGCCAATTTTATCGGCACCGTGTTTGTCGCAACACGCAATCAAATGTTTTTTGAAGTTATCAATCGCGGTTTTCCATGCTATTTTTTTCAAAGAAATATCATTATTACCACGTTCTAGTGGCTCTACTGCTCTATCTTCAACGTACAAACCCTCGTAAGAAAAACGGTCTCTGTCGCTAATCCAATCTTCTTTTATTGCCTCACTTTTTTGCGGAACGATGCGTTTAATGGCATTGGATTTAACTTGCGCTTGTAAGTGGCTACCCCATGAATCATGAGTGGCAATGATGTTTTTGCGGCTTAGTTCCCATGTACGTGCGGAATAACGAAATGGCTTAGAGGTTAAAGCCCCAACTGGACAAACATCAATCATATTACCTGATAATTCGGAATCCACTGTTTTCTCGATAAACGGCATGATTTCAGCGTGTTCGCCACGCCCAACCATACCAAGCTCCATAATGCCAGCGACCTCTCTACCAAAACGTACACAACGCGTGCAATGGATACAACGAGTCATGTCGGTAGAAATCAAAGGTCCCAATTGCTTTTCGAAAACAACACGTTTTT
Organism: Gammaproteobacteria bacterium; assembly: GCA_965243565.1. GTDB lineage: Bacteria > Pseudomonadota > Gammaproteobacteria > Tethybacterales > Persebacteraceae > CBDEVH01. The sequence continues at coordinate 666,439 of OZ251571.1, read as the reverse complement.
CTTCTTCATAGCGAGAACGCGATACCCCGTAGCCAACGGCTAAATCTTGTAATTGACATTCGCCACCTTGATCGCAAATAGGACAATCCAAAGGATGATTGATGAGCAAAAATTCCATAACGTTTTGCTGAGCCGTTTTAGCACGTTCCGAATTGGTACGAATCACCATGCCATCGGCAACTGGTGTCGCACAAGCAGGCAGTGCTTTTGGTGCTTTTTCGACATCGACCATACACATACGGCAATTAGCAGCAATGGATAGTTTGGGGTGATAACAAAAATGTGGCACAAAAACACCACACTGCTGCACTGCATCCATCACCGTAGAACCCCCTTTTACGCTGACTTGAATTCCATCAATTGTTAGATTAACCGCCATTTATAAACTCCATTATGTAATAAAACAATCCGGCATTGGGCATTTTCCATCGTTAATATGCTGCTCAAATTCTGTACGAAAATGACGAATAAAGCTCGCCACTGGTGTTGCTGCTGCCGCTCCTAACGCACAAATAGTTGAACCGTCAATATTTCGACTAACACGTGTTAAAACATCTAAGTCGTCTATCCTGCCATTGCCTTCTTCGATTCTTTTGACAATGCGATAAAGCCAGCCTGTGCCCTCACGACAAGGCGTGCATTGCCCACATGATTCTTCATAGTAAAAATACGATAAGCGTTGTAAAGCACTGACCATACAAACGCTGTCGTCAATGACAATAACCGATCCTGCCCCTAACATAGAGCCCGCTTTGCCTATGGAATCATAATCCATATTGGTGTTCATCATCACCTCTGCTGGCAAAATAGGGACTGATGAACCACCGGGAATAACGGCTTTAAGAGGGCGGTCGCTACGCATACCACCTGCCATTTCAAGTAAATCCCGAAAAGGCGTACCCAAAGGAATTTCGTAATTGCCTGGTTTTTTAACATGCCCTGATACTGAAAATATTTTGGTGCCACCGTTATTGGGCAGTCCTAAATCAAGAAAATTTGAACCTCCTTGCTGAAGAATATACGGAATACAACAAAATGTTTCGACGTTGTTTACGGTCGTTGGCTTGCCGTACAACCCATAGCTGGCAGGAAATGGCGGTTTAAAACGCGGATTTCCTTTTTTGCCCTCAAGTGATTCCAACAAAGCGGTTTCTTCACCGCAAATATACGCTCCATAACCATGGTGGTTAAATAAATCAAAAGAAAAAGTACTTTCCAGTAGATTTTCGCCCAAATACCCAGCCTGCCTAGCGTCCTCAAGCATTTGTTCCATGTGCTCGTAAACTTCCCAAATTTCAGCGTGAATATAAATATATCCTCGAGTTGCCCCCATGATATAAGCGGCTAATACCATTCCTTCAATAAGAACATGCGGATTACGCAACATGATTTCACGGTCTTTAAAGGTACCGGGCTCGCCTTCGTCTGCATTGCAAACCAAATAAATATCGGTTGGCAAACCACGTGGAATAAAACTCCACTTAAGTCCAGTCGGAAAACCAGCGCCACCGCGACCACGCAATGCCGATGCTTTTATTTCGCTCAATAAGGTAGCAGGGTCGGTCTGCTCACGCAATACGCGCTCTAGGACTGCGTACCCCCCCGCTGCCTTATAAGCGTTAATGGGAGATAAATCTCCCTCGTTTTCTGGTTTTAATATTACGGTATTCATTTTGTTCTTTGATTTCGTCATTTTACTTGAATAGTCGCAAGACCGTATTATTCTACAAGGATTGTTGCGATAAAAATTTTGATTTAAGCGATTCAATCTTCTTTATCTTTTCATTCCAATCGGTTTCGTTTTTAATTTTTCCGCTTTCTAACATTTTGGTAACCAAAGATTCCAACCGCGATAACGAAAAAATAAATTCTTGTGGTTCGGTGATTTGCCCTGATTCCAACTCTTTGGCTAAAATAGCAGCAGCGGATTCAAACTGCCCTGCATTTTCTATCATAAATACTTCGACTTGGCGTACCCATGACGGAACTTTTTTTGGATCGGTTTTTTCGCGTAATTCGCGGGCGTATATCAATGCCAATTCGTCATCTTTAATAAAATGTTTCATGTAATTAGTACTATGGAGCATCCATTCCCATCGCTCATTGGGACGGTTGGCAAAGTGACGGCGCACCCATTCCAGAGCAATGTATTCGCGGTTTCTTTCAAATACGTCAGAATACAATTTTGCCATCAAAAAATGAGGATATTCGCTTCTTTCGTCCAATTTCACCACCAAATCTAGCCAATCGCCCAGCTCAAAATAATCTAATTCTTGAAAACGAATCGAGATACCGGGTTGGTTATCAAATGCCTGTAAGCGCAATACAAGAAATTTGGACGCCAATTCATAATCGGCAAATGACAATAATCGTACGGCATTATGAGTTGGCGGCGTGCCATATTCGGTAATGGGGACCGCTTTCGGTGCTACGCTAGACCAATGAAAAACAAACTGTGCCAACAATGCCAATGTCAAAAATAAATACAGTGGCTTGGGCACTGTGCTCAATGGTTTGTATTCTTCCTCAACAAATAAACGAAAACGCACGGATTAGATATTTTTACGAATAAAATCGATTAAAGCAGCACCACTTATTAAAGTAATGTAAATAACCGTTTCAGCCAGTAATAATGGGACATGCTCGCTGGCGACAAAATCGTTATACAGTAGCCAACTAGACTGCGTAAATTGTCCAAGACTCGGCAGTATAAATACAAGAACACTGACAAGGTTACTAAGATAATCAATACCAGTTGTATGTAGCAGTATTTCGCTTTGGCTAATCAGTACAACGTCATCAATGGCACGACACAAAAAATAAAATAAAACAGCCGCCATAACCGATGCCGGAGTTTGTTGGTTGAATGTCATGACACAAAAGAAACTCAATGTTGCCATAATTGATAATTCAGCCACCAACGACAAAAACCAAATGCCGACCTGTGCGGCATCAGCAAATAATAACAAAGTGGCAGAATACACAGCAGCGATGACCACGCATGCCCATAAAAAGCCTATTAATTTGCCCACGAAATAAGTAGTTCGCGAAATAGGTAGCGACAAATACAACTCCAAGCACTTGTCAGAAAATTCACGTACCATTGTCGATACCACCAGCAAAATAGCCGAAAACACTGCACAATAGCGATAAAAAGACGCTAAGAAGACAACTTCGGTGCGTTCGGAATCGATTAATGCATAGTCACCAATAAACGTCGCAACGGTAATGCCGATAATCGCCATGACAACGGAAATGGTTAAAATTTTATTTTTTAATGCTTCCTTTAATGTATAGTGAGCAAGTACTATAGTGCTATGTGCCATCACAATGCCTTTATATTGGTTATGATAATAAAGTAATTAACTATTTTATAAATTGTAACCATTTTGTCTATTTATTTTAATTTTTGCTTGCATTTGTTGCAAGCACTGGTTAGTCGGACAATGACTTCGCACAGTAATTCGGGCGAACAACCCAAATTAAGACGCATATAATCGTTGTCGCCAAAAATCTCACCTGCCGACATCCCAAGTCCACATTCAGCAAAAAAAGCAGGTGGGTCTGTTAGGTTTAATTGCTTTATATTAAGCCATGCCAGATAGGTCGATTGTAAGTGAGACATTGTTATACCCGACAAACCATCAATGGCGGTTTTTAATGTATCTCGATTTTGACGCAGTACGTCATTCATGGATATCAACCAATCATCGGCTTTGCCACTCCATGCCGCACTGGCTGCCTCTATGCCAAACACATTGAGATGTCCGCTAATATGTCCCTGCGTTGCTTTTATATAGCGTTGTCTTAAACTGGGGTCAGGGATAATAATGACCGAAAAATTGAGCCCTGCTATATTAAACGACTTACTCGGGCTTTGCATGGTAATGGTGCGTTTGGCAATCTCTGGCGACAATGATGCAATGGGCACATGCTTTGTATTATCGTCTAAAATAATATCCGCATGGACCTCGTCCGAGCAGATGATTAAATCATGTTGAATACAAAAGTCAGCAATGGCTTCAAGTTCTTGCTGCGTATAGACTTTACCATTGGGGTTATGCGGATTGCACAGATGAAACAAACGGCTGTTTGCTGTGTATGCAGCAGTCATTGCCTGTATGGATAATTGCCAACGCCCTTCGTCGTTTAAAGTCATTACCATGTCTTGCCGATTCTGATGAAAAAACCCAGTGGTTAGACGAAATGCATGATAAATAGGTGATGGTGTCATGATACCTGTCGGTTGATCACCACTGATCATCCGTGTTGTATTGTGAATCGCCACTCCAAGTCCCGGCGATAACACCAACCATTCTTTTTGCAGTTTCCACTGCCAACGGCGTTCAAAATAATGCAGAATATTATCAATTAAATAATCAGGCGTGGTGCCGTAGCCATATATCGGATGATCAGCGCGGCGGTGAATCGCCTCGGTAATCGCCGGTGCGACTTTGGCATCGGTATCAGCCACCCACAGCGGGATAATATCCGAATCGCGATACAACTCCCATTTATCGCTATTGGTATTGCGTCTATCTAAAAATTCAATTGACATGCTTTTTAATTGCCTTTGCAAGATCACTCGCCAAACCGGTATAGCGATCGGGAGTAAGAGATAGTAATTGTTGTTTGGCTGGTTCGGTAATATCGGAAGATTGAACAAACTCACGAATGGAATCTTTATCAATAGATTTACCACGAGAAAACAATTTTAATTGCTCGTAAGCATCAGTACAACCCTGTGCGCGTAGTACCGTTTGTATGGCTTCGGTCAATACTTGATAATTATTGTTTAAATCCGCCTGCAATTTTGGTTGGTTAACCGATAACTTACCAAGCCCCTGACAAACGCCTTGCCACGCCAAATAGAGATGACCCATAGCAGTACCAACACTACGCAATACTGTCGAATCTGTTAAATCGCGCTGCCATCGTGAAATAGGTAGTTTATCTGCCAAATGCGACAACAAAGCATTGGCAATGCCCAAATTACCCTCAGCGTTTTCAAAATCAATGGGGTTAATTTTATGTGGCATCGTTGAAGAACCTGTTTCGAGCCCACCTTGCGATTGTTGAATAAAATAATCGCTGGCAATATAACTCCAACAATCACGACAAAAATCGATTAAAATCGTATTAATACGGCGAAGCAAATCAAATAATTCGGTTAAATCGTCGTATGGTTCTATTTGTGTCGTATAAGCAGAAGGACGCAACCCCCACGAAGATACAAAATCAGCCGTAACAGTTTGCCAATCAAAATTAGGATACGCCACGACATGTGCGTTGTAGTTGCCCACTGCCCCGTTAAACTTGCCCGGCAGTTGGATATTGCGTAATTGAATAAGCCGTGGTGCCAATCGATACACCACATTGGCGAGCTCTTTTCCCATGGTCGTTGGTGAGGCAGGCTGTCCATGAGTACGCGACAACATCGGCACATCGGCAAAGGCAATTGCCATATCGCCCAATTGGTTTTGCAGTGTTTCTAATTGTGGTATCAATACGTTTTTTACGGCATCTACGGACTGTTTGGTATAAGCAATGTTGTTAATATCCCAAGAAGTGCAAGCAAAATGCACCCATGGCTTTAAAGCCGATAAATCGATTGCATCCAATTGCTCGCCTATCCAATACTCCACCGCTTTAACATCGTGTCTAGTCTGTTTTTCGATGGCTTTCACACGACAGGCGGTGGCTTCGTCCCCCGCTTTGGCAAACAAAACATCCAATGCGTTGTTGGTTTTTGCATCCAATGCGTTTTCGGTATGGTGTTGAACCATTACTTTTAACCATGAAACCTCGATTTCAATGCGATAACGTATTAACGCGGCTTCACTAAAATAAGGACATAATGCAGTCACTTTTTCGTGATAACGACCATCAACAGCCGACAATGAATACAGCGACACCATACTTTCCATGAGACAATACTATACGCTATTTGACTGTTTTTTATAGATAAAAATCATCACAAATAACGGCAATTTATTATTTTTTATCATAAATTGAGTAGCCGACAAAATATCATCTAGGTTGGACTTTTATTATTTTTATGATATATTACAGTCCATAGCATTAGGACTGGGTGATATTTTCACTCAGTATTTATAAAAAAAGGAGGAAGCTTATATGGCTAAAAAACATCATTTAGAGTTGGTGAAATCATTCAGTAAAAAGAATATTCACCTACCAGACATTATTGACCAGTACGAAAGAAAAGACATCTCTCGCCGTGACTTTATGAAAATGGCTAGTGCCCTGGGCATGTCTACTGCTGCCGTTTACGGTTTTGCAGGCGTTACACCAAAAGCATTCGCTGACGGTCATGTTAGAAAAGGCGGCACATTACGTCTTGATACACCATTACAAGAACTAAAAGATCCACAAAACTTCAGCTGGATTGAAGGCTCGAATGTATCACGTGGTATCACCGAATATTTAACCTACTACAGTGACGATTCAGTCGCTCAAGGTTATTTGGCAGAAAGTTGGAAAGTATCCGATGACGGCAAAACATTCGATTTATTCTTACGCAAAGGTATTAAATGGAGCAATGGTGACGAATTCAACGCAGATGACGTTGTTCATAATTTTAACCGCTGGCGTGTTGATGGTAACCAATCCATTAATAACAGTGAGTGGGGCAATGGTGTTTTGTCTGGTGTTGAGAAAATCAACAATCATCAAGTCAGATTACATTTGGTAAACGCCGACGTTACTGTCGCTCACCGTTTGTATGCCTATCCAACCCAAATAGTCCACCACTCTTTTGACGACACTGGTGCTGATTTAACAAAAAATGGCATTGGTACAGGCGCTTTCAAACTCGACTTTTACCGTGTTGGTGAAGGTGCTAAAATTGTCCGTCGCGATGGCTATTGGGGTGGTATTGATGGTCAGGGTGATGCATTTCTAGACGCTGTCCATTTTGTTGACTTAGGCGAAGACGAGCAAGCACCGCTATCGGCTTTGGCTTCGGGTCAGTTAGACTGGATCTACAAAATTGGACCAAGACAGTTAGAAACCGTCCGTCAAACACCCAACACACAATTGCTTGATTCCGTTACTGCTCAAACACCAGTTATGCGCTTTAACATTGAAAAAACCGACAAACTCGTGCGTCAGGCTATTATTGCAGCAGCTGATAACGCAGGAATTTTGGCTTCTGCCTACGGTGGAAACGGCTCAGCTGCCGAAAACCATCATACCGCACCTTTCCAACCTGATTACTACGATTTGGGTAATAAACCCAAGCAAGACCTTAAAAAAGCCGCACAGCTCATTGAGCAAGCAGGCATGAAGGGCAAGGAAATTAAAATCACCTTAGGTAATACACAAGGCTCTTGGGAGCAAGACGCTTGTCAGGTACTACAACAGCAGTGTGCACTAGCTGGCATTAACCTTCAGTTAGAGGTTCTACCACAGAGTGCTTATTGGGAAGTCTGGGATAAATCGCATTTTGGTTTAACCTTCTGGACTCACCGACCTGTTGCTGTTATGTTACATAAATTGGCATATCATTCTACAGCCAAGTGGAACGAAGCACACTTCAAGAGTGCCTCCTATGACGCTGCCCTTGAAGCCGCTGCCGCATCTCCTGATGCAAATGCTGCCTCTAAGCACCTTAGAACCTGTGAACAAGAGTTGGTTGACAACGCTGTTATGTGTCAGCCTTTCTGGATTAAACTTTACACTGGCGGGAAAAATTATGTCAAAAACTTTCCAAAACATCAGTCTGAATTTTATCCATTTCATCGTGTTTGGATGGACAAGTAACTTTAAATTAAAAAAACCGTTGTTTTTCAGCGGTTTTTTTTTATTTACTTTTTCCCTTTAATAAATATAAATAAATGTTATTAACTTTATTGCGGCGTTTCACATTGATGGTTCTTACCATGGTGACAATGTCTTTAGCGGTCTTTGCGATCCTAGAAACCAATCCTGAAGGCGTAGCGCTTAAGGCCATTGGTCAGTTCTCGACAGCGGCACAACGTGCCGCATGGCTAGCACGCGAAGAGTATTATCAACAAATTGAAGAATCCGAAAAAAGCACCTACGAAGCAAAAGGCTATTCGCTTTATTCGGTTAACAAAGATAAATATCTAGTTCTCCACCCAGCCCCAGCTGGGGTGGTTTATCCTGATAAAAAAATATCATCTATGAATGACGACGAGGTCTATACCTTAAATCCTGTCGGTATTTCCTTTGTGACTCGTTATATTAAATGGCTAGTCAAGTTTGCTGGTGGAGACTTTGGCTATTCCTATCGCTTTAAACGCGATGTCTCTGATGTTTTATGGCCAAGACTATCCAATACTGGCATTTTAATTGGGTTGGTTATGCTTATTATGGTGCCGCTGTCTTTGGTATTGGGCGTTATGGCGGGCATGCGCGAAGGCACATGGCAAGATAGATTCTTCTCACTCATTGCAATTACCACTACCTCCGTACCAGAATTCGCCAGTGCGGTGTTTTTTGTTGCCATATTTGTTTTTTGGTTGGGTTGGTTACCCGGCACTAGTTCTATGATACTAGGGTTTAACTTCCTTGAGATGATTCTCCCCGTTACCGTATTGGTGCTCTATGGCAGTGGCTATATCGCTCGCATTACCCGAGCCTCAATGGCGCAAGTCATGCAATCACCGTATATTCGTACAGCTATTCTAAAAGGGCTGCCCTACAACCAAGTTATTATTAAACATGCGCTACGCAATGCACTCATTACACCAGTAACGGTTATTATGCTACAAATTCCTTGGTTGCTTTCAGGCGTTATTGTCGTTGAATACTTTTTTGCCTACAAAGGCTTTGGTTCTTTGCTATGGGAAGCCGCCGATAGTAGTGACCCATTTCTTATCGAAGCCTGTGCTATGGTTGCTGTAGTGGTCGTTGTTATTACTCAGTTAGTCGCAGATGTACTTTACTCTTATTTGAACCCAAGGATACGTTTTCAATGATAGCCATTAATTTAATTAAAGGGGCCTTAAGAATCCGAGAAAGCCGTATCGGCTTTATTGGTTTTTCCATTTGTCTTTTTTGGATTCTTGTTGCAGCACTCGCCGATTTTATTTCACCATTTGATCCACTCATTGGTTTAAAAGCATCAGCGGTACCTGGCACCATTGTTGAAGGTGGCACCATGTATTTAGGCAGCGACTTCATCGGTCGCGATATACTCTCGCGTATTATCCATGGTACTCGTACTGTTATTGTTTGGGCTTTCTTGGCAACATCTAGCGCTTATGCGGTAGGTATTGTATTTGGCTTGATGGCAGGGTATTATGGCAAAATTACCGATGATATTATTTCGTTCTTTGCCAATGTCATCCTTGCCTTTCCTGTCTTGTTATTATTAATTCTCATTATTGGTGAATTAGGTGCCTCTGGTATTAGTATTGTCATTGCTGTTACCTTTGCATCGGCACCTGCTATCTTTCGTATTGTTCGTGGCGAAGTCCTGACGATTCGCAACCGCGATTTTATCGGCGCAGCAAAAACAAGAGGAGAAAACATCCCCTACATTTTATTTGTCGAAATCCTTCCAAATGCAAAATCACCTCTTATTGTTGATTTTTGCTTACGCATGGGTTATACCACCATATTACTTGGTGTCTTAGGCTTTTTAGGTTTAGGCTTTCCACCACCGACTCCCGATTGGGGTGGCATGGTTAACGAAAACCGCCAAATGGCACTTATTTTCCCACACATGACCATCTACCCTTGTTTGGCCATATCATCACTGGTATTGGGCTTAAACCTATTGGCTGATGGTATTCGTGAAATCACACAAAAAGTATAGGAATTTTTTTATGGAGGATATTGACAAAACAGCACCCTTACTTGAGATTGAAAATCTAAATGTATCGTACTACACTCGCAAAGGTGAAGTCCCTGCTGTTTTAGATTTCAACTTAACCCTCAACCCCGGAGAGAGCATTGGTTTGGTAGGAGAATCCGGCTGCGGAAAATCAACCGTAGCCTATGCTATCATGAACTACATGGGTACCAACGGTAATATTAGTGGCGGTACTATTAAATTCATGGGTGAAGACATGGCAAAAATTCCACCCGCTCGTTTACGCCAAATTCGTGGCTCCGATATAGCCATTATATACCAAGAGCCTTTTTCGGCTTTGAATCCTTGCCTAACCGTTGGCAGGCAATTGATTGAAGTTCCACTTTACCACGAAGACATATCCGAATCTGAATCTATTAAACGTGCTGAACAAATTTTAGAAGATGTTCGCCTACCAGATCCACAGCGAATCATGTCATCTTACCCACACCAGTTATCTGGCGGTCAGCAGCAACGTGTTGTTATTGCAATGGCTTTGCTGTCCAACCCCAAACTACTTTTATTAGACGAACCAACCACCGCACTTGATGTAACAGTCGAAGCCGCCATCGTTAACATCGTCAAATCTATTAGTAAAAAATACGGCACTGCCATGATTTACGTCTCACACAATATGGGGCTCATATTAAAAACTTGTGAACGTGTGGCTGTCATGTATTCAGGGCAAATTATCGAAGAAAGCCCAGTCGAAGAAATTTTTAGAAACGCCAAACATCCTTATACACACGGTTTATTTGGGTGTATTCCAAACATGACGGCTGATAAAAACAGCCGTCCTTTATCCCCTATTCGCGGTCAATTACCTTTGGCAACCGATCGCCCAAAAGGGTGTTACTTTTCGCCACGATGTGATTTTTTTGATGAAGCACGATGCAGCTCTTCATTAATTCCCATCGAACAATTCGACAACAATGCCTATTCTGTGCGTTGCTGCAAATGGCAAGAAATCGATTGGGATGCTTATACTCCTGATGTAAAAATACGCGAAAAAGTCGAAATTAGTGATTCATTAGTCCGCGTTAAAGACATGAAAAAGTATTATGAATTACCATCAGTAGGGTTATTCGGTGGTAGCGGCAAAAAGGTTAAAGCCGTACAAGACTTAAGCTTTGAAGCCCGAAAAAAACAAATTGTCGCTATTGTTGGTGAATCTGGATGTGGTAAATCCACCTTTGCCAAAGTCCTAATGGGGCTTGAAGAAGGATCCGGTGGATCTATTGTAATGGGAGACGATGATCTAACCGTTCTGCCTGTCGAAAAACGCGATGAAGAACTCATTTCAAATATTCAGATGGTTTTTCAGAACCCCAACGATACTTTAAACCCAACACATACTGTTGGTAAGCAAATCGAACGTTCCATCCGTAAACTAGGCATTTCTAATAAAGCAGAAGTCGAAGCCAAAGTCGAAAGGCTACTCGATTTGGTTAAACTCCCACGATCTTACAAAACCTATAAGCCATCACAACTATCAGGCGGACAAAAACAACGTATTGGTATTGCCCGTGCTTTCGCTGGAAACTCAAAACTTATTGTCGCCGACGAACCCGTCTCAGCTTTAGACGTTTCAGTACAAGCCGCTGTTATCGACTTACTTTTAGACATTCAAGCATCGCACGACACCACATTACTCTTTATCAGTCATGATTTATCGTTGGTGCGTTATTTGGCAGACCATATTGTCGTTATGTATTTGGGTAGAATTATGGAACAAGGGATTACAAATGATGTATTTTCGCCCCCTTATCACCCCTATACCGAAGCCTTATTATCGGCAGTACCCATCGCGGATCATCGTATCGAAAAAGAAGAAATCATACTCGAAGGCGAACTACCGTCGCCGCTTAATCCTCCACCGGGCTGCCCTTTTTCGAGCCGTTGCCCTCGCAAAGTAGGCGACATCTGCGACAAGGAATTACCCCCTGTTCATTACTTTGACGATGGCCATGAAATATCTTGCCACATGTCTGCCGAAGACTTAAAAAACATCAAACCTGTCTTTCGAATGATCAAAAAAGAAACCGTAACGGAACCCGTGGCAGAAACCAACAACGCATAAGTAGCAAAATTTTATTTTTTGCCAGTCGATGATGATGCTGGCAATTAAATAAGTAAATCGTCAGGATATGGCGTTAGTAATTCAATACCAGTTTTAGTAACCAAAACTTGTTGTTCGTATTTAACTCCTTCACCGCCATCTTTTCTGCCTATATACGATTCCACGCATAGTAGCATACCCTCTTTTACACCGTTTTCGTTATCGCCATCTTTCCATTCATGAAAAAGCGGCACAGAAGGGTATTCGTCGCATAAACCCACACCATGATATAGACAAGAGTAATGATGATAAGTTTGGTTACAATATTGTATGGATATTTCGGATAATTCGCGCCATGTAATGCCCGAACGAATAAGCGTCATGTTCTCGTGTACTTGTTCCAAAGCCATATCATAAAGCGTTTTTTGGGCTATAGTGGGCTTGTCTGCACCGATAAGCCATGTCCGTGAAATATCAACACACATGCCATAAGCACCAATTAAATCGGTATCAAACGCCATTAACTCACCTGCTTGTATTGGACGAGACGAACTTTCTTGAAACCATGGATTGGTTCGTGGTCCTGCTGCCAGTATACGTGTTTCTATCCATTCACCACCGCGGGCTATGTTTTCTGCATGCAAATAAGACCATAAGCGGTTTTCAGTAACGCCCACCTTGGCATTGTCACGCATGACATCAATTGCTGTATCGCAAGCGTGAATAGCACAACGCATCGCTTTAATTTCTTCAGTACATTTAACCATACGTGCTTGTTCCATGATTTTTTCTCCACAGACAACATTGATTCCTAACTCATGTAAAAAATGAGTACCAGCGGGGTTTATTTTATCGATGGCAACGCGGTGATTACCCCCTCCATACAAACGGATTAAATCGGCAACTTCAGCGGCCCATTTTTTCGCGTTATTTTCTAAGCGTTCACCCGAAGAAAAATAAAACCATGAAATACCGGATCGCACCTCATCAATTAACGGGTTATGCGCCGATAAATGCTCACAACCATGATAGTCAAACACTATCATTGGTCCTTCTGCTGCAACAAAACAATAGCGAGCAGCATTATGCGTAATCCATAATTGCATATTGGTAGAATCGCTCGCATAACGTATATTAAGAGGGTCAAACAAAACCGCCGCCGCAATATTGTTTTTTTTCAACTCCGCACGCACGTTTTCAAGCCGATAACGACGCACTTCTTCCATATCTGGTATTTCCAAGCCAGCGGATTTCCACTCAGATAACGCGGGCTCTCCTGGTCCCAATGCATGCATATTTAATGCTCTATCGTAATCATAAGGCAATTTCGGGGTTTGTTGTCCAATTTTTGTTTTCATAACTCTCATTATCTAATAATATGAAGCAAATAGTACTCCTTACACAGTTTTTTTTACAGCAACCTTACGCCGTTATAAATTAAATTATGCTATAATTCTAATGCTTATTTGTTTGCACTTGTACAGGTATATTGTAGATTTGAAAGGAGTTTCTATGCCCAAATTTTTAAAATTAGCTGTTTCCACAGCTGCCATTATCGCTTTATCTGGTTGTGCTACCATGAAAAACGGAATTTACGATAAAGTCGAAATCGTATCCAATGTTGACGCTGCCCATTGCAAAATTTACCGTGATGGAGAAGGTTTTTTAAAATCCGTATCTACACCTGATGCAAGGTATATTTCTCGTAGCGAAAAATCCATTACTGTTACTTGCAAAAAACGTGGCTTTGAAGACGTATCCGTTACCGTCTCACCTTCCGAGGGCGACCCAGAGACCGACGGCGTTGTCAACGTTGAAACACGAAACAACATCTTTAACTTTGGTGTTGGCTTTATCATCGATAAAGGAACCAGTGCGTTTTACCACTATCCTGAAGTTATCGAAGTCAACTTCAAAAAATAAAACATAGTTTTAACTCAATTTATTTCAAGTAAAGGCAATGTCTGCATTGCCTTTACTTTTTTAAAAACCAATATCCATCTTTGCTAAAACAGAACAAAAACAGAAAAATGCCGTTGGCATTTTTTCTGTTTAATAAGAAGTAATTTTTTTAGAGCGATATTTTTTTTGAAAAAATTATTTTTTTTCAAGCACTTCTATCTTTTGACTGATTTGTTCAATCTTAGCGGCGATATCGTCCAATGCTTTATTTTGACTATCGTATTCACTGCGACTCACTACATTCATTTTTGACAAGGAAGATTCACCAAACGATTGAATGTTATCTTGAATAGTATTGCATACATCTGAAGGAACAAATTGCCTGAACTGGGCGCGTATGTCCTCCATTAATTTTTGTAAATCTTTTATCATATTTGGATTATTTATGCCGCACTTAAACGATGCATAAACAAGCGATACGGAAACAATAAGACAAGAACCATCAACGCTTTTATAGCGAGATCACCAATAGCCAAAGTAACCCAAGGAAAATCCGCCCCAACAAACGCTAAAAAGAAGAACAGACTGGTATCGAGAACAGAGGCAGGCGCCGACGATAACACAGGAGGCAACCACCAAGATGAATGGTTACGTACCCGTGAAAAAATTAAAATATCAACCATTTGGGCACAAGCAAAAGCAACACCAGAAGCCAGTGCAATGCGGCCAGAATCAAACCATGACCCATCTGCTGCTGTTACGATATTAAATAAAAATGACAATGGCACACCAAAAACAAAACCAAAAACAGCGACTTTTGCAGCTGTTCTGATACCAGCAATGCGATTGACACAGTCGGTGACCAAAAAGGCGATAGGATAGGTAAAAGCCGCCAACGTAAGCCAATCACCAACAGGAAACTGGACTAGATAATTTGATACAACCAGCACTAGCCCCATTGATAGAGCGCCAAAAAATAAGGCTTTATTTTGTATCAGCATTTAAGCCGCGTTGCTACTTTTAACAGGTAGACGTTTTTTCACACCTGATTTTGAAACAATAATAGGACGGCGATTATCCACAGCGGTTTCATCTACAATGACTTCGACGATAGATTTCATGTCCGGCAATAAATACATGGTATCCATTAGTATTTCTTCAGTGATAGAGCGTAAGCCACGCGCACCCGTGCCTCGTTTTAGTGCTTTTTCGACAATCGCCAATACGCCATCTTGTGAAAAATTCAGCGAAACACCTTCCATTGAAAAAATTTCCATGAATTGTTTGGCAAGGGCATTACGGGGCTTGGTAAATATATTAGTAAGCGATTCTTTATTAAGTGAAGCCAATTGCCCGACAATAGGCAACCGCCCAACCAATTCAGGTATTAGCCCATATTCAATAAAATCTTCGGGTAGTATTTGATCAGAAATAGTAGAGCTGTCTTTGGGTTGTGTTTCATTGCTTTTATCAAAGCCAACCACTTTCTTTTTAGTGCGACGTTTAACAATATCATTTAGACCACCAAACGCTCCACCACAAATAAATAAGATTTCGGTGGTATCGATTTGTACACACTCTTGTTGTGGGTGCTTACGCCCACCATTGGGTGGCACCGAAGCAACCGTTCCTTCAATGAGTTTTAGCAATGCCTGCTGAACGCCTTCGCCCGATACATCACGCGTAATAGAGGTGTTTTCGGACTTTCTGGCGATTTTATCGATTTCGTCAATGTAAATAATACCACGAGTAACCAAGGAAACATCACCACCACAACGCTGTAATAAGCGTTGGATAATATTTTCGACATCCTCACCCACATACCCGGCTTCGGTTAACGTAGTCGCATCAACAATTGCAAGCGGCACATCGAGAATACGCGCCAATGTTTGGGCAAATAATGTTTTGCCGCTACCAGTTTGCCCGACCAATAACACATTGGCTTTTGATAGTTCGACCTCACTCAAAATACTTTTGTATTTTTGGCGTTTGTAATGATTATAAACCGAAACCGATAGTATTTTCTTGACCATTTCTTGACCAATAACATAGTCGTCCAGACCCTTTTTTATGGCAGACGGCTTGGGCAGATTTGCATCTTGATTAGTTTGTTCATCATCACTATTTTCCGAATAACGTTTTAGTTCTTCTTGGCAAAAATCGATGCAAACATCACAAATATAAGCATCTGCTCCTTTGACCATACTGCTGACATCGCTACGCCAGCGACCGCAAAATGAACAACTTGGTTCGTCTATGTTATCTTCTTGCTTTGCCACATTTTTTTCTTTCTTTATTTGGCTTAATAACGATATCGGCTAAACCATAATCAACGGATTCTTTTGCCGAAAAAAAGTTATCACGTTCAGTATCTTTTGTTATTTTTTTAATGGTCTGCCCTGTTAATTCTGACAACAGTGTGTTTAATTTATCTTTGACCAAAAGCATTTCTCGTGCATGGATTTCAATATCGCTGGCTTGTCCAGACATCCCCCCCAAAGGCTGATGAATCATAACCCGACAATTGGGCAATAAACGTCGTTTACCACACTCGCCGGCAGCCAATAAAATAGCGGCCATGCTACTGGCTTGCCCAACGCAAATAGTTGATATATTGCTTTTAACATACTGCATGGTATCAAAAATAGCCATGCCAGACACCACCGATCCACCACCAGAATTAATATAAAGGTGTATATCTCTTTCTGGGTTTTCAGCGTCTAAAAATAACATTTGGGCAATGACAGTATTGGCAACATGGTCGTTGATTTCGCCCACTAAAAAGATAATACGATCTTTTAGTAAGCGCGAATAGATGTCGTAAGCACGCTCCCCTCGCGAGGTTTGCTCAATAACCATCGGCACATACGATAAATTTTTAATATCGTCAGTCATATTGGTTAAACTGCTTGTTCAAGTAGTGTTTGTAAGGCAATAGGTTCTTCGGTTAATTCAACATTGTCTTTAACCCATTGGCACACTTTGTTTTCAATAACAGCTAGATGCACCATTTCCATTTGTTTTTCATTGCCACGAATCTGTGCTCTTGATTGTTCTTCGTCTTCGTGCAGTGCTATCATTTCGTCAATCTGCATATCCACTTCTTCAGATGCTACTTGCACACCACTGCGTTTTTTCCATGCCGATAACACCAAGCCTAGCATAACACGTTGTTGTGCTTCTGCCATTAAAGCGTCCATATTAGGCGGTGAAGTTTCGCCAGATTGTGCATATTGTTGCTGTAAATTACGGACTTCGGACACCCACATTGACATTGGCAATGGGAATGGTGGTGTTGATTCAAGCAGTTTATTTAATGCTGCCCGTTTGGTTACCTGTTGTAAGCGCATAGCGACTTCACGGTCCAGATGCTCTTTTACCATATTCCTAAAAGATTCAGCATCGCCATCCTCTACACCAAATTCAGAATAAAATTTTTCGTCGAGTGCTGGCTTATCGAGTACTTCAATCGCTTTAACGGTAATATCCATAACCGCCTCTTGTGATTGCAGCTCTTTTTTAGGATGATGATTGGGCAATTTAATATCGACTTTAAACGTATCACCTTTTTTAGCAGTACTCAGTGTTTTTGTAATTTCGGGCAATAAATTAGGGGCATTTAATCTTAAGCGACGGTCTTCGCCCTGTTCGATAATTTCATCTTTGTCTTTTAACTTTGTTGTAAAATCAAACACAACAAAATCGGTATCATCAGATGCTGTATCGCCTTGTTTTGCTGTCAAATCGCCTCTTTGTTCGCGTAAAATTTCTATCATTTCACCAACTTCTTTGTCGGTAATTGACAAAGAGGGAACGGTGAGTTTTTTCTCAGAAAAATCAGGTTCTTCAATGTTTGGTAAGACTTCGTAATGACATTTTATTTCATAACCTTGCTCGCCTGCCACCAAAGACGGATGCACATGCGGTTGAGCAGCAGGGTATTCTCCAGATTGCTCAACATGCTGTTGTAGTGCCTTGCCACCCTCATCGTTTAGGACATCACCCAACGCTGCTTTGCCGTAATTACGATGAAGTACGCTTTTAGGTACTTTACCCGGACGAAAACCCGCCATACTGACGTTTTTTCCACGCATATCTAAAAGTTTATCAACTTGGGCGTCAACCACTTGCGCCGAAATATGCAATATTACTTCTCTTTCTAGGGGGTTTTTAGGTGGTTCTGCTGGTTGCTCAGCACCTTGTTCCGTAGGTTTGGTTTCAACTGCTTCTGCGCTCGTTTCTACCGCAGCTGCCGCGATAGTATCGTCTTTCTTTTTGGTCATGTTACTTCTTCTTTTATAGTCGTTAATGCAAAAGTATATTTTACTTTAAAAACGAGATTTTACCGTAAATATCTGCGATATAATCGCAATTTAAAATTATCTATCTTTTGCCCACTGATCAAAAAGATCAATAAATCGTTGCATTTTTGACGATAAGTATCTAGTACGTTGGTATGCCAAACGAACATTCATCTTAGGAAACAAATGTCCTAGCGAATGAATTGCTAAATCACTATCTAAATCTTTTTCATATGCCATTTCTGCCATGACACCCACACCAAAACCCAACCGCACATAAGTCTTAATAATATCCGCATCACTGGTCGAAATTTTAATTTTAGGCACTAAATTATTATCGGTAAAAACCTCCTCAAAAGCCTCTCGCCCAGTAAACCCTTTAGCGTAGGTAACAATGGGTTGTTCTGCCAACTGCTTTAGACTAATAGGAGTGGTTATTGACGCAAACTGGTGATCTTTTGGTACCACCATAGCACGATTCCATGTATATGAAATAATGGTTTTAAAATTGTTATTGGTTTCCAATTTTTCGGTACAAATGGCAAAGTCAATTTTGCCCTGTCCAAGCCATGTAACTAACTCGGATGGTTTTCCTTGAGCAATATTAAGCGATACTTTAGGGTATTCCGTCTGAAACTTTTTTAAAATATTAGGCAGCACATATCTTGCTTGAGTATGAGTCGTTCCAATACATAATTCGCCCATCATTTCGTTATCAGCAATAGGCATGTGTTTAATCGTATCTAAATCGTTAAACGCCAATAATACTTTTCTAGCTTGTTCAACAATTTGTCGGCACATTTCTGTTTCGTATTGCAAGCGTTTACCATTTCGATAAAACATTGACGCACCCAATGATTCTTCCAGCGAAATTATTTTTTTACTAACCGATGGCTGTGCTATCCCAAGACTATTGGCAGCAGCGGTAATATTTAAGTTATTATCGCAAATTGCGACAAGAACTTCCAGTTGTGATATCGTTATTTTGTCTTTTTGCATATAAAATCTTATGGGTAAGATTATATCTGAAAATCAATAACCGTTTCTAAATATTTGTAAAATTATTTTTTTATAAGATATTGGAATAAATACATGATTATTTTCTAACTAACTGTTACTGCTAAACTCAACAGTCATCAATAAAGTAAGAAAAGAAAAAGGATTAGTACAAAAGCAAAAAATTATGAGTCCGAAAAATTAGATGGATAAGTTTTCAACGTCAGTCCAATAATAATCATAAATTTCATTTTCAGATGAATACGACGATGTTCCATTGATAAATGCGTTTAATTCGTCCCCGTGATGTTGTTTGAGTAGTCCAAAGGTTCTTATCAACCATATAGCAACCAACTAGATGAACGTAGGGTAATCTCTTGTCTTACCAGACTTACCCTCCTGTTGAGGTGGATTAGGCAAAGATCTAATATAAATATATTAACGAAAAATTACTTCTAACAAAGGTTATTACCAACAATCACTCAACAAAATATGGGATAATTAATAGTTAATAAAAAGAAAGGATTATTTAACCATGAGTGCAATGATTATTGACGGAAAATCCATCTCCGAAAAAATTCTAATGGCTGCTAAAGAAAGAGTTAGCCAAGCCAGCCAAAAACCAGGATTAGCCGTTATGATTGTAGGCGACAACGCCGCATCAGCAGTTTATGTTCGCAACAAAGTAAATGCATGTAACAAAACTGGCATTATTTCAACCCATATCGAATTACCCGCAGAAACATCAGAAGCAGTAGTGCTTGACAAAATAAGCCAACTCAATAATGATCCAACTGTCCATGGCATTTTGGTGCAACTGCCCTTGCCGGCGCATATTAACAGCCAATTGGTATTAGAGGCAATTATCCCTGAAAAAGACGTTGATGGTTTCCACGCCATTAACATGGGCAAACTTGTGGCTGATATTCCTGCACTCAGACCTTGCACACCACATGGCTGTATGACTCTACTGCGAGAGGCTAATACCTCTATTAAAGGGGCTAATGCCGTTATTTTAGGGCGTAGTCACATTGTCGGCAAGCCCATGGCATTAATGCTTATTAATGCCGGTGCAACCGTCACTGTTTGCAATTCAAAAACAAAAAACTTAGCAGCAATAGCAAGCAAAGCTGATATTTTAGTTGCTGCCGTTGGCATCGCCAATATGGTAACAGCCGATATGATAATGCCCGGTGCGACCATTATAGACGTTGGCATTAACCGCCTACCCGAAGGTGGCATTACCGGTGATGTTGATTTTAATCAGGCAAAAAATATTGCTGGTGCTATTACCCCCGTTCCCGGTGGTGTTGGCCCCATGACTATTGCCACGCTCATTACCAACACCTTACAAGCGGCTGGTTTATAATTTGAACGATGCCTCGTTAGCGTTATCCGTTGATAAATTGTACAAAGCATTTGGGCAACACGAGGCAGTTCGAGGCATATCATTTAACATTAAAAAAGGCGAATGCGTTGGCATTTTAGGTCCCAATGGTGCCGGCAAAAGCACCACCCTTGATATATGCTTGGGTAAAACCAGATACGACAACGGCACCATTAATTTATTGGGTTATGATATCCCTACCCAAACACTAGATGCTCGGCTCCTTATCGGCGTAGTGCCGCAAATGGATTATCTCGACCCTGATTTTAATTGCATTGATAATTTAAAAATTTATAGCCGTTATTTTGATATTGCCATTAGCGATGAAACGATTGTCGATTTACTTGAATTTGCTGGCTTAACCGCTCGCTCAAAGGCAAAAGTCCCAACACTGTCTGGTGGCATGAAACGCCGACTGACCTTGGCAAGAGCCTTGGTTAATAATCCTCAATTTATTTTTTTAGATGAACCTACCACTGGCTTAGATCCACAAGCCCGACTATTAATTTGGGAACGATTACGTAATTTACGCGCTGATGGCAAAACATTGCTACTGACCACTCACTTTATGGAAGAAGCAGAGCGTCTATGTGACCGCCTTTATATTATGGACAATGGTAAAATAATTTCAGAAGGCACCCCTACATCACTCATCCAAAACCAGGTCGAAAAACACGTGATAGAAATTTATAGCGATGATATTGGAGCATGGCTTCGTGCGCATTCCAATCTTTACACTCGACACGAATTATTTGGACAAATGGCGTATTGTTACACGAACAATCCAGATCCTTTAATACATGCGTTACAACAGTCACAAAGACGCTATATTAGCCGCCCTGCCAGTTTAGAAGATGTATTTTTGGCGATTACTGGAAAAGACTTACGCGAGTGAACACCCCACTCCACCTACCGCAGTTTAGCCGCCGCTTGTTGCGCTTTACTCATCGTAATTATTTGGTATGGAAGCAATTAATCCTACCTTCTTTGGTGGCGCACATCGCCGATCCCGTTATATTTTTATTTGGGTTTGGCATTGGAGTTGGTGCATTGGTTGGCAATCAAATTGGATCTGGAAACTACTTACAATACATCGCTGGTGGCGTGCTTTGTTATGGTACGATGAATAGCACTAGTTTTGAAGGGCTCTATTCTGCTTTTTCGCGGATGCATGTACAACGCACATGGGAAGGCGTACTAAACACCCCCATGACTTTGGACGATATATTGTTAGGCGAGTGGTTATGGGCAACCATTAAAGGCATCATGGCAGGCAGTGCTATTTTACTAGTGTTAACATTTCTCAACCTAACCACCCTATTGTATTTGCCCATTGTCATTTTGGTATTGGCATTAACGGCAGTCGCTTTTTCGGGTTTGGCTTTGACAATTAATGCCTTGGCAAACAGTTACGAATTTTTTTCGTATTACTTCACCTTGTTTATAACGCCAATGATGATGTTAAGCGGTGCTTTTTTTCCTATATCGGTATTGCCCGTACCACTGCAATGGGTTTCTCACTTATTGCCGCTCACCCATAGCATTGTTTTGGCGCGACACGCACTAATAGGGGAGTTTGTTGTCACCGATGTCATACACATCATTGTTCTAGTATTATTTGCCGTAATCGGTTTATACAGTGCTACATTGTTAACACGCCGTCGTCTGCTAAAATAGCCCTCTGCTATGTTATGGTTTAAAGCGTTACATATTATTTTTGTTATATCTTGGTTTGCAGGCTTATTATATTTGCCTCGCCTCTTTGTCTATCATGTTACTTGCACTGATGCCATAGGGCACGAGCGTTTCATTACAATGGAACGTCGCTTGTATTACTACATTATGTATCCGGCAATGATACTCAGCATTGTTTTTGGTTTTATATTGTGGAGTTATGGCTTTAGCGGTACTTGGCTTAGTTTAAAATTATTTTTTGTTTTTTTACTGATTGGTTTTCACTTTAGTTGTGGGCTTTACATAAAAAAATTACGGAACAAGCAAGCTTTACGCAGTGCTAAATTTTTTAAAATTTACAACGAAATTCCCACGCTTTGTTTAATCATCATTGTTTGCTTAGTCGTTATTAAGCCGTTTTAATCACCATGACCGAAAACAACTATAGTTACTACAAAGAATTCTTAGTACTTTTTATAACCAAGCTATTTGTTTCTTTTTTTTATGCCCTGCCCTCAATTTTTTTTTTCATCCTGCTTTACCAGTCGTATCACACTAACCAACCCTTTTATATTACGTTTTTATATCTGTTTTTATTTTTATTTTGTAATTCATTGGGCATGTACACGATTGCTAGCAACATGATCGACAAGGGCATTAGTTACACCGAATATTTTAGTTGGATTCGTCATCACATTGATTTTTTTATATTTGTTAATATAGGAATCATCTTTCTTACTTTTATCGCTCTTAGTATTGCCAGCTTACTTCCAGCCATTCTTGATACCATTATCGAAACCAATCAAGAATCTCAAGAATATACCGGCATTCTCCCCATAAACCCACATACACATAAAAGCGGGGGATTGTCTATTCTACTTATTGGGCTTGTCCTGTTATGTTTATGGATATGGTCTTATATATGCAAAATTGGCATTCGTATTCCTGCCCATAGTGATGGGCGTTATTTGCGCGAAGACCATGCCATCGAAGTAATCGAACAATATAAATATAAAATTTATGTTAGCTCTATTTTGGTTATGTTACTTTCTGGTATTGCTATTCACAAAACATCATTACTACCTGAAAATTTAGCAGTGGTAACCTTACCCATTGTTTTTTCCGTGGTATATTTTTTTATCGTACACAGCCATTTGGCAATGTGGTCGGTTGTTTATAAAGAAATCGTTACCAAAACGTTTATTGCCAAAATTATTTTGTAGATTGTAGTGTATGGTTATCAGGAAAATTTAAAGCCATTATTTTGCGTATATCACTAGAATTACTCTGCGATCCCAACGTGTCATACGCAATAATAAGTAGTTCTAAAGCTCTTTCGGTTGTGTTGCTATCAGGAAACTCCACCAACACTTTATTGGCACGATGAATAACCGCACTATAAGCCTCTCTTTTGAGATAAAATTCGGCAATCAAAATCTCCCCTCGTGCAATACTATTGACTAGATGGCGCATTCGATAAATAGCATCTTCAGCAAATTTACCATTGGGAAAGCGATTATTCAACTCTCTAAAAATTTCAAACGCCTTTTTTTGCAATTTTAAATCTCTATTAGATATTTCTTGCTGGCCAATTTTGTCAAAAATACCTCTATCTTCCCTAAAATAAGAAACGCCCTTCATGTATAAAGAGTACTCAACATGGTCACTATCTGGATACAAATTCATAAACAAATCAGAAACTTCAATCACTTTAGCGTGTTCTTTACGGGTTAAATTACTGGCTATTTGGTCAATCAATGCCTGTTTTGAATAATTAGAAGTTGGATATGTTGAAATCAGCTCTTCGTATTTTTTATTTGCTGCTATATAATCGGCAGCATTTACTAATTCTGTTGCTTCGTCATATAATTCAGCTGCTGTCTTTATTTCTTCTGGCGCACTGGCGCAACCAGAAATACCAACAACCAAAACTACTACTAGGATTAAAATTGTACTCTTCATGACGAGCGATTATACCAACATAACACTAAACGACATTCATTTTAATGACATTGACAGCAATTCTCGGCTTGATAAAATACTATCGCTACTGTACCCTGATATATCTCGCAACCATTTACAAGCCATTATTACCCAAGGCGATGTAACGGTTGATAGTGTCCCCTGTCTCAAATGCTCTAAAAAAATAATGAGTGGACAACTATTATCCATAAAAAATGATTCATTACACCAAAATAACGTCATCACCAACTGTGTTGCCGAAAACATCCCTTTAGACATCGTCTATGAAGACGATGCCATTATCGTCATTAACAAACCAGCTGGCATTGTCACGCACCCCGGACACGGCAATCAACACGGCACCCTACAATCAGCATTGTTATATCACCATTCCAATGCCGAAAATTTAGCCCGTGGCGGCATTGTCCACCGTTTAGACAAAGACACCTGTGGCTTAATGGTCGTTGCTAAAACAGAAAAAGCACAAAATAATTTAATAAAACAATTTGAAGTACGCAGCATCCACCGTGAGTATCTTGCCATTGTTTTTGGCACCCCCGAACCCACTGGCATTATCAAGCAACCAATTGGCAAAAGCCGACACAACCCCATGAAAATGGCAATAAGACTAGGACAAGGCAAAGAAGCAATTACTTATTTTCAGGTACAACAAAAATGGCGTGGTTTTTCGTTGTTAAAATGTCAGCTAAAAACAGGGCGTACCCACCAAATACGCCTGCACCTAGAACACCACTGCTTCCCCATTGTTGGCGATGCCATTTATAAAAAACGTGCCCGACCGCTGCCATTTGAGATCAACCGCCAAATGTTACAAGCGGTCGATTTACGCCTATTGCACCCTATCACTAAAACATCATACCAATGGCAGATAGACCCTGCCGACGATATGTTATGGTTAATAAACCACTTTAACGAGAACAATCAAAGGTGAGCATCTGCTAACATTTCTTTTGCATGTTGCCGTGCTGCCTCGGTAATTTTGCTACCACTATGCAAGCGGGCAATCTCTTCGACACGATTATCGCCATCTAACACATTAACCGTTAACGCATTACCGCCCACTACCAACCAATGTGCATCGGCATAAGCCGCCACTTGTGGCAAATGCGTAACACAAATTACTTGGCGGGTTTTCCCCAACATCTGCAACAACTGTCCAATTTCACTGGCAATAGCCCCACTCACACCGCTATCAACCTCGTCAAAAATTGATACTGACTTATCAACCACCTCACCCGATGACAAGGAAATTGCCAAACCAATACGCGACAGTTCTCCCCCCGATGCCACCTCACCAATACTCCCCATTGCCATTGTTGCGCGTGTTCGAATATTAAACGAAACATGCTCGTACCCAGTTGCCGTTGGTTCAGACAATGCCTCTAACATCACCGCAAACTCAGCCTTTGCCATTGCCAGTTTTTTTAGCAAAACATTAATCGAATCGCTCAACAGCTGTGCTGCCCTTTGCCGTTTATCCGTTAGTTCTTGGCACGCCTCTAATAAATTATCTCGATGCGACTGCGCCAACGCTCCTAATCTATCGCACTGCTGTGCGGTAGGCAATGCCGCCAATGCCGCCTCAACCTCATTTTGATATTCCCCCAACAAAGCCGGCGATGAAACGCCGTATTTTCTCGCCAAATGATGACATTGTGCAACATACGTATTAATTTCATCCTGCGTTTGAAAATCAAACTGTATCGACTCCGCATAACGTGAAACGTCATGCGTTACATCATTAGACAACGCCATAATATCGTTTAATGTTGTTACCACATTGTTTAGCCGTTCATCAATACGCACCAACAATTCCATTTCATTCTTCACCGAAGCCAACATCGATTGAATATTAAAATCATCACCATCCAACTGTTGCAACGCTCGTTGGCAACCTTGAATCAAATCAGACGAATGTGTTATTTGTGATAACGTTGTATCCATCTGTGTCCATTTTTCCTGCGAAAAATCCAATGTTTGCAGTTCAACAAGTGACTGCGTTAATAGTGTCTGTTGCGCATCCGCTTCTTTTTGTTGTATCAACGCCTGTTGCCATTGCTTGTGGCTTGCTTGGTACGTCTTATATAACATCGCCACTTGTTTGTTATTGGCATTGGCAAACCCATCGAGAATCTCTCGTTGAGCGGGTGCTAAGCGCAAAGAATAATGAGACTGCTGCCCGCAAATCTCCATTACCATTGCCACCACTTCAGACAATTGCGACAACGCAACCTGTCGCCCGTTAACAAAAGATGACGATCGTTTGCCACCACTGCCAATAGTACGACGCACTATTAACAACCCTTCATTTTCTTCATCTGTTAATTCATTGTCAGCAAGCCAAGTCGCAGCCGTACTACCACTTGCCACCGCAAACAATGCCTCTATCTCGGCACTATTTGTATCTGCTACCAAGTTAGGCGATAACTTAGCCCCCAACAATGTTGACAAAGCATTAACCAATAGCGACTTTCCTGCACCGCTATCACCTGTTAAAACGCAAAAACCTGCCGAAAAATTAAGAACTAAGTTTTTTGAAAAAACAAAATTGCGCAATGTCAATTGCTCTAGCATTTAGCTCCCCCACGCCAGTTTCTTACGTAATGTTTGGTAATAATCGTAGTTAGGAGGGTGACAAATATTAAAAGGCACGCTATCACGAGTAATTTCAACCCAATCCCCAGAATCTAATCCAAAATCAATATGTCCATCAATATGTAAAGCAGACTTATTCGCCTCTAATACATCAATCCGAATTGGATAATCCGCATTAATAACCAAGGGGCGATGCGACAAAGCATGAGGACAAAGCGGCACCAAAAGCACCGCATTAAGATTGGGTGAAATAATAGGGCCACCTGCCGACAAAGCATACGCCGTTGACCCTGACGGCGTTGAAACAATTAAACCATCAGCCCGTAACTCATAAACATAAGCCCCATTAACCGAAACACGCAAACGCAACAAAACCCCCGATTGCCCACGGCTAATAACCACATCATTAACCGCGTTTTCTTTACTACCAACCAAGCCGCCATTAACATCCACCGACAGCATGTATCGACTTTCTTCCCAACCCTTACCATGATAAACTTCAAGCAACGCATTAACCATATTTTCATGTGCAATATCAGTTAAAAAACCGAGATAACCCAAATTAATACCAACCAATTTACACCCTTGTGGGGCATATTTACGTGCTGCTCCCAAAAAAGTACCATCTCCACCTAACACAACACATAAATCTGGTTTTTCTTGCATAGCAGTGCCATCAGCAATTTGATATTTGGCGATAGCCTGTTGTGTTTCATCATCAGCCGCCTGCATAATGGTCTCGTCAAAATAGACGCTGGCACCCTCTTCGCGTAAAACTTTAGCCGCTTCAACAACATCCAACAATGATCGGTGGTATTTAAACCGCCCCATAAACAATATATTTTTATACGATGACATAACGATTATTTTGCCTATTCAATACGCATTGGGCTAGGCAAATCTTCTCTTCCATAAAACTTAACGCCGCGTTCGATTTTTTGTCGTCCACTCTGTCGTCGCCATCGATTGGTATCACGCAACGAATAAACACAACCACAATACTCTTGTTGGTAAAAATTTTCTTGTTTAGACAATTCAATCATCCGTGAGCTCCCTCCCTGCTTACGCCAATTATACGTCCAATACACCATATCATCCCATCGGGCTGCTGCTCGCTCGCCACACCCATTAATTTGGTTCATGTCCTTCCACCGTGAAATCGCCAACGAACTCGTAATAGCAGAAAAACCATTTTCATGGGCGTACAAAGCCGTTCTTTCAAAGCGCATATCAAAACAAGCCGTACAACGCTTGCCCCGCTCTGGCTCGTTCTCGAGCCCTCGAATACGATCAAACCAATTATCGACATCGTAATCTGCATCTATAAACGGCACACCTCGCTTTTCGCAAAATTTAATATTCTCTTCCTTGCGAATCAAATATTCTTGCTGCGGATGAATATTGGGATTATAAAAAAACACCGTAACATCTACTTTAGACGCTAACAAAGCATCAACAACCTCGCCCACACAAGGAGCACAACAAGAATGCAACAGCATGTTATCCGCTGGCACATCTAGGCACGGACGCTGATAATTATTAAGTGATAAATCCTTATTGCTCATTAATCCTATCATTATATAGCCCCATTGCCATATCAAAAAACCATTATTCGCTATCTTTGCACAGCACTGGCATAAAAAACGGTTAATATTATTATGACGCATAGCACAACGTAAAACGACGACGCAATCACGGATAAGGAAAATACCGCTTAAAATGAAAATTTCCCAAACGAGATAGTGGGTTTGGGATAGTATAATTAATAGATTTTGATAACCAATCACTCTATATAAACCATGAAAAAACAATTACTACTATTACCCGGTGATGGCATAGGCACCGAGGTTATTGAACAAGCAAAGCGGGTGCTGCTCGCTGTGGCTGGCGACGATATTACTATTGACGATGCCTTGATTGGCGGTGTCGCTATTGATGCAACTGGCGACCCCTTGCCTGCCGATACCGAAGCCGCCGTAAAAAAAGCAGATGCAGTACTGTTGGGTGCTGTTGGGGCACCGCAATATGACCACCTAGCCAATGAACAAAAGCCCGAAAAAGGGCTATTGCGTTTACGCGCACTGATGGGGGTTTTTGCTAATTTGCGTCCGGCTATTTGCTATGCAGAATTGGTAGATGCATCCACATTAAAACCAGAATTTGTGCGGGACCTTGATATTTTAATTGTTCGTGAGTTATTGGGCGATTTGTATTTTGGCGAGCCGCGTTATATTAAAACGATTGATGGAGTACGATGTGCTGCCAATACTATGGCTTATAACGAACATGAAATTATTCGCGTTGCCCGTCGTGCTTTTGAAGCAGCAATGCAACGCGATAAACGGCTGTGTTCGGTTGATAAAGCCAATGTCCTTGAAGTCGGAATGTTTTGGCGTGAAATCGTCAACGAACTAAGCCATGACTACCCCGATGTTGAGTTATCTCATATGTATGTTGACAATGCAGCGATGCAGCTAGTACGCAACCCCAAGCAGTTTGATGTGATTGTAACCGGCAATGTATTTGGCGATATTTTATCGGATGCAGCCGCAATGTTAACGGGCTCTATTGGTATGTTGCCTTCGGCTTCTTTAAACGAGCAAGGCGGTGGCTTATATGAGCCTGTACACGGTTCTGCCCCCGATATTGCTGGACAAGACAAAGCGAATCCATTGGCGACTATTTTATCGCTGGCGATGCTGTTGCGTTATTCATTTGATATGGCGGCAACGGCGGACCGTATTGAAGCGGCAGTACGGCAAACACTAGCCGATGGTTGCCGAACTGCCGATATAGCGACGACACAATCAAATGCAATCGGTTGCATAGCAATGGGCAATGCAGTTTTAGCACGTCTTTAATGGCATGACTAAAAAATTACTAGATTACACTGCACCACGCCCAACCGCCTGACGCTTTTTTATTATGCACCACTTAAAAAATGGAGACTGGCGGTATTCGCCATCAGACTTAACTGCTTTTTATGCCTGCGATTATATTGCAGTTTTAGACATTCTTAGTGCTAGCCAACCGCTGGAAAAAAAACAAGATGATAACGCCAATCAGTTATTGCAAAAAAAAGGGCTAAACCACGAAGCCGCTTATTTACAACAGTTAAAAGACAGCGGCAAACAGGTTGTTGAGATTTCCCAAAAATTACCATTTGCAGAACGGGTAGAACAAACTAAAAAAGCCATTGATGACGGTGCTGACGTTGTTTTTCAAGCCGTTTTTTACAATCATCCTTGGCGTGGCGATGCTGATTTTCTTTTAAAATGCGATACCCCCTCACAGCTGGGCAATTTTAGTTATGAAGTATTGGACACCAAACTAGCAAAAACGCCAAACCCCAAGCATATTATTCAGCTGTGTATGTATTCGGATTTTTTAAGCACCATCCAAAATTTAAAGCCACAAAATATGTATTTGTTTTTGGGCAATGGGGTAAAAAAATCCTATAAAACAAGTGATTTTTATTATTACTACAAACAGATTAAACAGCGATTTGAACAACACGTTAATAATCTACCTACCGATGCCTACCCCACACCTTGCCAATTTTGCAAGTTTTGTAAATGGGAAAATCATTGCACTGCTCAATGGCAAAAAGACGACCATTTATCGATCCTTGCCAATATAACAAGACAGCAAATAGACAAACTACAACAAGCCAATATACACAGCATTAATGGCTTGGCGATGACATCAGCACAATCCAATATTGGCAATTTTAATTCAGATATTTTTCAACGGCTTCATCGGCAAGCAACATTGCAACATCATAAAGCCATGAGCGGCGAAAACAAAGTAGAAATTCTCGAAGCGATAGAAAACAAAGGGTTTTCGCGAATCCCTCACCCGACCGCAGGCGATTTATTTTTTGATATGGAAGGCGATCCATTTAGTGACACCAAATTAGAATATCTATTTGGTGTTTATTTTATAATAAATAACAACGAGCAATTTGTCACGTTTTGGGGGCATAATCAAGCCGAAGAAAAAGAAGCATTCAAAGCCTTTATGCAATTTACCGTAAACCATTTACGAGACTATCCAAACGCTTATATTTACCACTACAACCACTACGAAACCACCGCATTAAAACGCTTGGCTAGCCAATATGCCGTATGCGAAGAAGCACTCGATAATTTATTACGCCAACAAAAATTTGTCGATTTATACTATACGGTACGCGAGTCTATTCAAACATCTGAACCCGCTTATTCCATCAAAAATCTTGAAACATTTTATATGCAAAAAAGAGACGATGCAATCACCAGCGCAGGTGATAGCGTTGTTATGTATAACCAATGGCGTGATACGGGCGATGATACTTTATTGGACGACATTGCCCAATACAATAAAGTTGACTGTGTTTCGACCTTAAAACTACGCGACTGGTTACTTAGCCTCAAGCCTGCGGCTATTGCATTCTTTACGCCCACCGCCAACAAAACGACTACACCACAACTCAATGATGAAAAAAAAGAATGGGAAATTCAATACGAAAATTATCAAAAAAAACTAAGTGCCAACCAAAAAAATACAGCAATAAATCAAAAAATTTCCGGTTTATTAGAGTTTCACAACCGCGAAGCAAAACCGCAATGGTGGGATTTGTTTAATTTACAAAACAAACTCGACCATGAATTAATAGATTACAGTGGTTGTTTGGCAAACATGCAATTACAAAATAAAAAAAGTGAAAAATATTCTAGTATTTATTGCTATCATTTTCCCGAGCAAGACCATAAATTTAAAGTAGGATTAAGTGTTTTAAATGCCACCACTTTGGAAGCTGTTGGCACCATTACTCACCTTGATGACAAAAAACGCACCATAGAAATAAAACGCGGCAACCGCCAACCACCATTGGCAAATTTTCTTTCTATCTGCCTACCCGCTCCTATTAATAGCGCAACATTGCGTGACTCTATTTATGACTATGCCGACCATTTACTTGACAAAAGCAATACCCCTAGCCTTGCAATTACTGAGTTATTGGCAAAAAACCCACCGCGTATTAATGGCATAACAAGCGGTCATGCCATTGGTGATGCTTGTTATGCCATTGCCAACCTTAACAATAGTTATTTGATTATTCAAGGACCACCGGGGACAGGAAAAACCCACAGCTGTAGCCATATTATTGTAGATTTAATAAAACAAGGCAAAACCATCGGCATTACCTCTAACTCGCACAAAGCCATTCATAATTTACTACAAAAAATCGAAACCGTTGCAGTCACCAAAGGCGTTGATTTTACGGGTGTAAAAAAAGCCAGCAAAAGCAATGACGACTCATTGTATGACAGCACTTTTTTTACAAGCGAATTTCGCACCGCTGATATAAACACCGATGCCCATTGCATTGCGGGAACGGCATGGACTTTTGCCCACCCTTTATTTACCTCTGACGTTAAAAATCCGATTTTGGATTACCTTTTTATTGACGAAGCAGGACAAGTCGCAACTGCCAATGTCGTCGCAATGGGCACCGCTGCCCGTAACATTATTTTAGTCGGCGACAATATGCAGCTGGGTCAGCCCATACAAGGCACTCACCCAGACGAAGCCGGAACTTCCGTATTAGAATATCTGCTCAGCGAGTGCAAAACAATCCCTCCAGAACGGGGCATCTTTTTAGAAAAAACTTATCGGCTTCATCCAAGTGTCTGCCAGTTTATTTCCGATGCTTTTTATGACAGCAGACTATTAGCCAATACCGTAACCGGACAACGGCGGCTTGATTTACAGAGCAATATTCTAAAAAATCAAGGTATCACAGTTATCAATGCCCAACATGATAACTGTGCCCAAAAAAGCCCCGAAGAAGCCGCTATCATTACCCAGCATTACAAGCAAGTTATTGGCAAAGCATTCACCGACGAAAACGGCAACACAAGAGTCATTACCGAAGATGATATTTTAATTGTAACGCCTTATAACATGCAGGTAAATTTACTAAAAACAATGTTACCAAATGCCAGAATCGGCACGGTTGATAAGTTTCAGGGGCAAGAAGCCCCGATTGTTTTTATTTCTATGGTAACGTCTAACACCAAATCATTACAACACAATGTTGAATTTTTATTCAGTAGAAACCGTTTAAATGTTGCACTCTCTCGTGCTCAATGCCTTGCGGTTGTTGTTATTAATCCAGATTTACTCAGTAGCCACTGTAGCACAGTCGCACAAATGAGGCTCATCAATACGCTTTGTTGGTTAAGCGACTACGCCCAACAACAATAATCTGTTGAGCTTCACCTAAAAAATTAAAGATCGCCAGAAAATTCTTGGTTTTCTTGTTTTAGCGTTTGATTGGTTCCCAAAGAATAATGCTTTGACATATCAGCCGAAAAACGGCTGGCTTCGGGGGTTCTGCCAAGGGCTTCTGCCATCGCACGAACATGATGAGGTGCACCACCACAGCAAACACCAATAAAATTAATATTGTTTTCGATACATTGCTTGGTAAATTTTGCGATTTCGAATCGTGAGCAAACAAAAGGATCCAAAGCCACAGGGAATGACCGCTCGCCCTCAGGGACGCAACATTGCGGGTGCGTATCAACCAGTGATTGCATTGATGGATGATCGTCAGTTGTACGGTACGGCACGGGGATTCCCGAAACAGGACAATCAACGGCTTGACGAACTTCAAGTAACTGCGGCAACATTGTTGCAGGGCCGCGACAGCAATTCATGCCAACAACGGCGGCACCATTATCAGCCAGTATTTTGCAAGATTCCGCAGCACTTATGCCATCACGCAATAAACCGGTTGAATGGGTAACAACATTAACCACTACTTCTAAGCCGGTTGCTACGGCGGATTCTAGTCCTATCATTGCTTCTTTGTGCCACGATAAAGTCTCAAGCAAAATAAAGTCAGCACCAGCATCCGCCGCCCATTGTACTTGTTCGTCAAACATTTTGCGTATTTCGACATGGGTAGATTTGTCATCTGGATTATAAATATTGGTATTACAAATATTACCAGCAACCAAGGTTGCACCTGTGGCATCTTCGGCAGCCACTTGCTTAGCCAATGCCAAAGCATTTTTTTGCAATGGTTCTATCAGATGCTCTTTGCCGATGATACGCATTTTTTCGCGATGCGCGTAGTAGGTAAAAGCGACCATGACATCACTGCCCGCACGCAAAAACTCGCGGTGCAGCTGAACAACGGCATCGGGGTATTCTAAAACAACTTCAGGAACAAAAGCACCCGCTTGCAAGTAGCCACGTCGCTCTAGCTCAAACAAATAGCCTTCGGCGCATATAACAGGTGATTGTTGTAATCTATCTAATAGTTTACCCATTCAAACCTCCTTTTTTTCAATTGGTTTAAAATATCATTGGTTACTTACTAATTACTATAGTGATTACTACAGTGATTACTACAGTGATTAGTCTCTGCCGCCTGCAAAAATCATCAACAAATGTAAAAGACTCTGAAACAAATTCAGTAGCATGATATAAATGGTAAGAGACGCCATAATGTAGTTGTCTTCACCACCACGGACGACACGGTTAATCGTGAATAAAATAAACCCCGAGGCAATAAAAATAAATAAAGATGAAACCGCCAAAGCGATGACACTTGATCCGACCATTATATTAACCACACTGGTTGCAAATAGCATCCACATACCGATAAAAAGCATTTTACCCATGCCCATACTTGAAAAATCGCGTTTGGTAACAGTGGCATAAGCGGCAATCCCAAAAAATATGGCAGCAGTACCACCAGCGGCTGTTGCAATCAAAGCACCACCATTGCTAAAACCCAATGCTATATTGATGATAGGCCCCATAAAATACCCCATAACAAAGGTAAAAACCAACATCCAACCAACACCACTAGCCTTGTCTTTGTTTTTTATAATCACTGATTGCAGCCCAAACAATGCCACAAAAAACACGGCGAATGACCACAATCCTATAACCGCCATAAGTGAGTAAATAGAACCGACAATAGCACCAAGGATAGTGGGTATCATCGAAATCGCTAATAGCATATAGGTATTGCGCAATACGCGATTGGTTGTTTCGACTCCAAGCCGTGCGTTGGCTACTCTGGGTGGCAATGAAATACTGCTGTTACTTCTGTTACTTCTGTTTGAAAAAAATGACATGGATTTTTAATTCTCCTTTTTAAAAAAATAATTCCTTATATAAGTATTATAAGCATTTTATTGAATTTTTCAATAAATAAATTCAGCGAATCGCTAGGCAGTGTCAATAATACACTGCCCCAATTGATGTTGCAATGGAAAACCGATTAAAAACGGTTCTGTTTGCATCGCATTTTTAGAAGGGCGTTGCAGTAATTGAATACTTAAAGCCCCCTGTCCACAAGCGATCAGCAAATCGCTTTTAGTCGCCTTTAATAACACACCAACAGCAGCACCATTGTTATCTGGCACTGCCTTTGCTTTTAATATTTTAATGCGCAATCCCGCTATATAACAATAGGCTCCGGGCTTATAAGCAAATGCTTGCACCTGTCTGGCAACTAAAAAAGCGTTTTGGCTAAAATCCAATTGTTTGTCATCGCTGGTGATTTTAGCGGCATAACAAGCGGCTCGTTCATCTTGCGGTATTGGTGGATAACTACTGGGCGATTGCAAATACTCCAATAGCAGCGCACTACCGCTTATAGCGAGTTCATCTCGTAGCTTATCGTAATCGTGTTCTGGGGCAATATTCAGTGGCTGGCTTTGGTGCAGTATATCGCCTGCATCCAAACGCAAGATGACTTTCATTAGGCAAACACCTGTTGTTTTATCACCAGCCAACAACGCCCTTTCAATCGGGGCTGCCCCACGCCAGCGTGGCAATAGCGATGGATGAATATTTAAAATAGGCACCGCCGTGCTATTTAAAATAGCGGCAGGTATCATCACCCCATAGTCACAAACAATAATGGCGGTGGGGTTATGTTTTTTTATTTGAGCAATGTCTAAGTTATGACAAACATGTAGCTTGTTTGCTGTGGCAGTGGTTTCAACTGGTGAGGGGGTGAGTTTTAGTTTTTTACCAGCAGGCTTTGGTGGTTGAGTAATAACGATTTTTATAGAATGCACCGCTACCAATTGTTGCAGAACCAGTGCGGCATATTGCCCAGTGCCTAAAAATGCAAGTTTCATCAACTGTCGGCTTGCGCTCTTTCTTTTTTATATTTTTGCAATAAACGGCCTCGTTTAAGCATAGTAATATGATCAAAAAACAAAATTCCGTCTAAGTGATCTATTTCGTGTTGGATACAAACTGCCAAAAAATCTTCGGCATTGATGGTTATTTCTTCTTCAGCCAAAGAAAGCCCACTCACTGTTATGGCGCGTGCTCTATTAACCGATGCTCGGACATCCGGCACCGACAAACACCCCTCTTGAAAGGTTATTTCGCCCTCGGTATGCCTAATAACAGGGTTAATAATAACCAGTGGTTGGTTCTGCTTGTCAGAAACATCTGCCACAAACAACCGCAACCGTTTACCCACTTGTGGTGCCGCCAAACCAACGCCTTGTTCGGTTATCATGGTGGCTCGCATTTGCCGTGCTAACAATACAATATCATCATCCACCCGAACAATAGGCTCACACTTTTGGCGTAATATACTATCTGGATAAAAACGCAATGGCAATGTAGTATTATCGGTATTCATAGTAGAATTATCAGTTATTGTTGGTAGTCATCGGTTAATCTGCTTACAAGCTTTATTCTACAGATTTAAATAATGTCTGACATTTTTGATTTACGCTATTGGTTAAGATTGTCCTTTATATCGGGGCTAGGCAATAACTATTTAAACCGATTACTCAAGTATTTTGAAAGCCCCGGTGCTGCTTGTAATGCCTCATTATCAGCATTACAACAAGTGGTCCCGAGTAAAGTAGCACAGGCTATTGTGGGGCAAAACACTGACAAACAAGTTACAGATGCCATGCGTTGGCAAGAACAACAATTTTGTAACATCCTTACGCTTGGTGTCCCTGACTACCCGCCGTTACTACTTGAAATTGCGTCCCCACCGCCATTGCTTTATTGTCGTGGCAATTTGGCTTTATTAAACGACACGCTCATTGCCATTGTTGGCAGTCGCAATGCCTCTAGTGCCGGCATTCACAACACCAAAATATTTTCGCAATCACTATCCGAAAACGGCATTACCATTATCAGTGGTTTAGCACAAGGCATTGACGCTGCTGCTCATCGGGGGGCATTGGCGGGCAATAGCAAAACCATTGCTGTTATTGGTACCGGCATTGACAAACGCTACCCTCGCAGTAATTCGATACTGTACGACGAAATCATCGAAAAAGGCTTAATCATCAGTGAATTTTCTTTAGGCACGCAACCATTACCACATCATTTTCCGTGTCGTAACCGCATTATCAGCGGGCTTTCACGTGCTTGTTTGGTAATGGAAGCCACCTTAAAAAGCGGCTCGCTTAGCACTGCCGCACACGCTATTGAGCAAGGCCGTGAAGTCTTTGCGGTGCCCGGCTCCATTAATTCACCATTACATCAAGGTTGTCATCGCTTGATTCGCCAAGGAGCGGTACTAACAGAAAACGTTCATGACATTTATAACACGCTTAATATTGAAAATAAAAAGCAATCGCATTCATCGTATCAAGAAGACAAAATTTCTGAAACCATTGTTGTTGAAGGACGTTTACTGTCATTTATTAATTATGAACCCACTAGTGTAGATGACATTGCCTTGAAAACTGGCATTGCCATGAATATCCTACTACCCGAAATCCTCAATCTCGAAATGAGCGGAAAAGTAGTGGCAGTCAGTGGTGGGCGTTATCAACGTGTTTAAATAAAAAAACGAACATGAGATTAATCAACACCAATATAATTAATAAAAAAATCAATTATCTTCAGCTAAGCACGGCGGTTTTTACTGGCAAGATAATACAATTTTCAAGCAGTGAAAACACCCTTATTGCCGCCGCCCGTGATTTATGTTGTAACATATTTGAATGTGACAACCCAACCATTGCTCACCGCTTATACCCAAAAGACGACTTCTTACTACGAGCAAAAAAAGCACAAGATTCTTTTAACACGCCTTTTTATCGAGGATTATTTATTAATTGGTTACAGTCTTTTGGCATTGACCATAAAGATTTGTATTGGGACACTTTAGGGCTGCGTATCGCACCACCTATATCCACTCATCAAGGCGGTTTTCGCTCGTTGGTTAAAGTCCACCGTGACACCTGGGGCACGGGCATTCAAACACAAATTAACTGGTGGGCACCCATTTACCCACTGGCAAACGGACGGACCATGCAATTTTTTCCCGATTACTGGCAAAAACCATTGAAAAATACAACAGGTGATTGGTCATTTGAGGAATTTTTAGCACACCGTAAGCAAACCCAAGCAACCGGCAAAGCCGCCACTTACCCTTCAGTACCATTTGCCACAGAAACCCCCACTACCCCATCACATTTGGTAAAAATAGACTGCAATGATTTACTCGCTTTTTCGGCAGCTCAATTGCATTCATCGGTGCCAAACAAAACCTCACTCACGCGTTATTCTTTTGAAATACGCACCATTCATCCCACACAGACAAAAGGGGCTCCCAACTGCGACTGCTTATCTTCGCCCCCACTTACCCGTTTGTTTCGATCGTGCATTAACCATGATAAAAAACTTTGCGACTGGGAAAACAATCAGCCACAATAAGCCCTTTGCTCCATTCCCACCGTTTTCGGTAAATATGGTAAAATAGTCGTCTTACACAGACAAAAACAAATGAAAACAGCCTTATATAATTTTCACCAAAAATGGGACGCAAAAATAGTCGATTTTTTTGGTTATGACCTACCCCTTAGCTACAAAAAAGGAGGGTTATTGGCAGAACACCTACACACCCGTCAAAAAGCGTCAGTGTTTGATGTATCCCACATGGGACAGCTTATTATTGATACCAGTTCGGCACATTTACTCAATGCCATTGTCCCTGCCGACATTACCAGCATTGCCGAAGGTGCTTCAAAATACACATTTATACTCAACGACGGCGGCGGCATCGTTGATGATTGCATTATTTCTAATGACGGGAAACGCGGTTATTATATGGTGGTTAATGCCTCTCGTAAAGCAGTTGATATTGACCATATCAAAACGGCGTTGAATAATAATACCCATCTAAAAATTCTTGACGACTACGCCCTTTTTGCTTTGCAGGGGCCACTCGCAGAATCAATTATGAACACCATCGCCCCCGCCACCTCATCGCTCGCATTTATGCAAGGAATATGGTGTCTCATCAACGGCACAGAATGTCGTATTAACCGTTGTGGTTATACAGGCGAAGACGGCTTTGAAATCGCCGTTGCCAATACACAAGTCAATGCTATTATTGATCTTTTTATGGCATACGATGACGTACTACCAGCGGGTTTGGGTGCGCGTGATTCCCTACGGCTTGAGGCAGGTTTATGCTTGTATGGCAATGATCTCAACGACACAACAAGCCCCATCGAAGCCGGCTTGCTATGGGCTATTGCCAAGCACAGACGCGACAGCACCGACTACCGAGGGGCTGACAAAATACGCACACAACAAGCCAATGGGACTGACAAAAAGTTAATAGGGTTATTACCAGAAGGCAAAATACCAGTCCGTGCACAATCACCGTTATTTGCAGGAGACACTCATGTTGGTAAAGTTACCAGCGGCTGTCACTCTCCAAGTTTAGGCGTTCCTATTGCCATGGGTTATGTTGATACCGCTTATATTGATATCCCCTTAACAGCCAGTGTTCGAGGAAAATTCATCCCTTGCCACAAGACATCACTACCCTTTGTTCCACATAATTACAAACATACCAAATAATTGCAGGAAAAAAATATGACAAAAAAATACACCACTACCCACGAATGGATTGAAGCCGATGGCGACTCTTATATTATTGGCATCAGCGACTTTGCACAATCACTACTAGGTGATGTTGTGATGGTCGAAATGCCCGACAAAGACAAGGTCTATAACAAAGGCGACAACTGTGCCGTCATCGAATCAGTCAAAGCCGCCAGCGACATCTATTGCCCTTTTGAAGGCACTATTACTGACATTAACCTCGCTATCGAAGATGCACCAGAGCTGGTAAACACATCAGCCGAGACGGATGGTTGGTTATGGAAAATGTCTGCTATAGCAGACCCTAATTTAGATTCATTTATGGACAAAGCCGCTTACGAAGAATACATAAGCGGCTTAGAATCGTAACCGCCATGTCCAATAAACTACTAGATTTATGCGTCTTTGCCGACCGTCATTGCGGCTTATCAAAATCTGAAGAATATGAAATGCTCAAAACACTTGGGCTTAACGAACTTGAAGACATGATGCAGGCAATCCCTGCCGACATTCGATCTGAAGCACCCGATATTGGCGAGGGTATTCCCGAACGCCGCGTGCAATCTATTTTATATAGTTTTGCCAAGCGCAATAAAACCCTCACCAACATGATAGGCTTGGGCTATTACGGCTCGGATATGCCCGCCATTATTCACCGCAAACTATTTGAAGACCCTGCATGGTACACCGCCTACACACCGTATCAACCCGAAATCGCACAAGGGCGACTCGAAATGTTGATGAATTTTCAGACCATGGTAGCCGACATGACCGGAATGCCAATGGCAGGCGCATCGTTATTGGACGAATCCACCGCAGCGGCAGAAGCAATGGGATTATTCTTTAGAGAATGTAAATCTGAAGCCGATACTTTTTTAATCGATAAAAATTCGTTTCCACAAACCATCGCCGTCATTCAAACCCGTGCCGAACCACTCGGTATTAAAATAAAAGTCATTGATACCGAAGACTTCACCACCGTTGACAACGCATTTGGAGCGTTAATATCCTACCCCGGTGCCGATGGTAAAATCGCAGACTACAGCGGATTAATAAACCAATTACAAGCCAAAAACATATTGGTCGCTTGCACAACCGACTTACTTGCCCTAAGCCTCATAAAAACACCCGGTGAAATGGGTGCCGATGTAGCGGTTGGTTCTGCACAACGATTTGGTTTGCCAATGGGAGCAGGCGGTCCTCATCCGGGATTTATCGCCTTCCGCGAAAAATTTAAAATGCGAGTACCCGGACGTATTGTCGGTGTCTCTAAAGACAAGCACGGCAATGTTGCGTATCGCTTATCACTACAATCACGCGAGCAACACATTCGCCGCGAAAAAGCCACAAGTAATATCTGCACAGCACAAGCACTACCCGCCATGTTGACGGCCGCTTTTGCGGTATATCACGGACCCAAACGCATCCACGCCATTGCCTTAAGAGTGCAACACTTAACCGAAAAACTAGCCAGTGGGCTAAAATCGCTTGGTTATATAGCCACTCAAAAGCATTATTTTGGTTCGCTCTTTATTAAAACCGACGATGCTGCCAAGATTATTCAATCTGCACTCGAAAAAGGCGTCAACCTCTACCAAGCCGCCGATGGCGTTGGCATTAGTGTTGACGAAACCACCAACACCAAAAACATCACCGCTGTTTTAGATTCCTTTGTTAACGATGCCATTGAATTTGAAAACATTATTGAAAACAACGCCATACCGTTATCACTAAAACGCAATTCAAAATTTTTAATGCACCCCAGTTTTAACACGCATCATACCGAACAAAAAATGTTGCGTTACTTAAGATCGCTTGCCGAAAAAGACATCTCATTAAACCGCTCGATGATTCCACTTGGTTCATGCACGATGAAGCTAAACGCTGCTATTGAAATGGAACCAATCTCATGGCCTCAATTCACCAATATTCACCCTTTTGCCCCTGCAGATCAAACCGAAGGCTACCGTTTATTACACAACGACTTAGCCAGTTTATTATGCAAAATAACGGGCTTTGACGCCGCTAGCCTACAGCCCAATGCTGGTGCTCAAGGCGAATACGCCGGCTTATTAACCATTCGCTCCTATCTAAAAGACAAAGGCGAATCACACCGCAACATCTGCCTAATTCCCAAATCAGCACACGGCACCAACGCCGCCAGTGCCGTTATGGCAGGCATGAAAGTCATCGCCCTCGAAATCGACAACGTTGGACAAGTCTCACTAGACAGCCTTCAACAAAAACTAAGCGAACACGGTGACAATGTTGCTGCCCTCATGCTCACTTATCCTTCAACCTGCGGCGTCTTTGGCAGTGCACTACGACAAATCTGTGACAGCGTTCACAAAATCGGCGGACAAGTCTATATGGACGGTGCCAACTTAAACGCATTGGTTGGTGTCTGTCAGCCCGGCAAATGTGGCCCTGATGTTATGCACATTAACCTACACAAAACATTTTGTATTCCACACGGTGGTGGCGGTCCGGGCATGGGTCCCATAGTCGTTAGTGGGCACCTTATTGACTACCTTCCTGATCATCCCATGGAGCCATCAGCATCTGGCAAAAGTTGCGGCGTTATTTCGCAAGCACCTTATGGGTCTGCACTCATTAACATTATTCCATGGTTGTATATTCGGTTAATGGGTAAAAGCGGTTTGCGTAGAGCAACACTCACCGCGCTCCTTAATGCCAATTACCTATCCAACCGACTATCAAAAAAATTCACCCCTTATTTTATTGGTGATGGTGGTTTTGTGGCACATGAATGCATTGTTGATATGCGTGATTACAAAAAAAGAGCCAACATCACAGTCGATGACATTGCCAAGCGTTTAATGGACTTTGGTTTTCATGCACCCACCGTATCATGGCCTGTTGCTGGTGCGATGATGATTGAGCCAACCGAATCCGAGTGCAAAGGAGAAATCGATCGATTCTGCGATGCACTACTACAAATAGCCAATGAAGTCGAAAAAATCGAAGCCAATGACTGGCCAAAGGATAACAACCCTTTGGTTAATGCCCCACACACCGCACAAGAGGTCGTGAGCGATGACTGGAACTACCCTTATTCGCGTAGTCAAGCAGTCTACCCACTGCCATGGGTTAAAAACGACAAATATTGGCCACCCATTGCCCGTATTGACGCCGCCTTTGGTGATAGAAACTTGGTTTGCAGCTGTCCTCCCCTAGAAGACTTAGCAGAATAAATTATTTAAAATAAAGAGCCTGCCGCTCTTTATTAATTTAATAAATATTTAATAAGGACATAACAACCCATACCGATTAATACGGTAAGGAATATATTACGCACAATAAAGGCGATACCCAAAGCAAGCAAACCAGCAATTAAAAATGGATCATCCCATGCCCGCATCTCGCCGTTTAGCAATAAAACTTCTTTAAAAAATAGTGCTGACAACACAGCAACTGGTACATATTCTAGCCACAATAAAAACCACTTGGGTAATTTTAGTTTATTAACCAACACCATTGGCATAATGCGAGGGATAACGGTAACCGCCATACAAAGCAGTATTAAAATTAGTATTTCGGCACGGACTTCCATTATTTATCTATCTCTACGGTATCGTTTGCCAAAACCATCACTGCCAAAGTGGCGGCAACGACGGTAACAACAACGATATTTAATGGATGAGAATGCCATAATTCAAGACCGACTATTAAAACAGCAGCAATCAGCAAAACAACAATCTGTTTTATTTTATGGCAATTACCATTTATGTTAATCATTAGTAAAGCTGCAAACATTGTAACCAATAAAAACTCTGCACCAAGATTTTCCATAATGGGTTGCCTGCCTATAATCGCCCCCATGATTGAGCCAATCACCCACGAAAAATAAGACGTTGCGTTCAGTGCAATCATCCCTCTTGCTCGGGCAAAATTATGCGGATGAACGGCACAACTGACAGAAAAACTTTCGTCAGTTAGCTGTGCGCCAATGGCAATGCGATACCGCAGAGCGATTTTTTTTAGTTTTTGTGCCAAAACGGTGGAATACAAAAAATAACGAAAATTCACCAAAAAAACAGTGACAACAATAGTTTGCAGCCCCGCCCCTGCCCCCAATAATGTGGCAAAAACAAATTGAGCAGACCCAGCATACAGTAGCAATGATAAGCAGATTATTTCAAGAGCAGACAGCCCGGCTTGCCCGCCGACAATACCAGTGGCAAAACCAATGGGCAAATAGCCTAAAACAATGGGGATACTACAGCGGATACCGCTAACGATTGTTTCTAATTGGTCGGATTTAATGGGAAGCACCATTTTGACAAAAATGGTTATTGTTTAAATATGATATTACTTGCCATCAAAAAATTAAATACCATTCCAACAAGCACACCTACAAACAGTGCAAGCACAA
The DNA here is from genome assembly GCA_965243565.1 of Gammaproteobacteria bacterium. Taxonomy (GTDB): domain Bacteria; phylum Pseudomonadota; class Gammaproteobacteria; order Tethybacterales; family Persebacteraceae; genus CBDEVH01. Next base: position 622,408 of record OZ251571.1, on the reverse strand, counting down.
GATAAGTTTCAAAAAATTCCATAGTGGTGGTGAGTAATGCGTAAGTCCCCCAATTTAGCAAAAACCCAACTCCACTGCTGCCAGCGTAGGTAACCCATTGTTTTAAAGGCGGGGTTTTTGGGCGTTCTTTAAAAGTCATAATGCGATTAAAAAACCAATTGAAGGTAACAGCAGGCCAATAGGCGAGACCACGGGCAAGCAAGTGCGGCAACCCCAATACGAGCAATAGACCATACGTTATTAAATCGACTATTAATCCACAGCCACCAACTATTATAAATTGGAATATCTCCATTGGACGGGGAAAACGATAGTGATACAACCGCCGTAAATGTCGCAAGTAGTTCAGCTGTTCGCGAAAATTCATCTTGCTGGCACCGTGCAGACGATCGCTAAAACTAATAGAGACTTCGGCAACTTCGGCTTTGGTAAAACATCCTTTAACGCAAAGCTCTAAACCAATTTTATAGCCGATGGGAGACAAATCTTCTGCGGCAGGAACATCTTTGCGACACAAACCAAAAAAGCCAGACATTGGGTCGGCCAGAGGCACGATATAACGCGCAGGCAGCGTCGCCGCCAGTGAGTTTAAACGCCGCCATAACGGCCAGTTATCATCGATTCTGCCACCTTCCACATAACGTGAGCCAACAACAAAACGCGCTTCGCCGCTGATTAATAAACGGGCAATTTCGGGTATTTTTTGCGGGGGATGCGATAAATCAGCATCCATAACGACTATTACATCGCCTTTGGCTATAGCAATTCCATCAACAACAGCAGGTGATAAGCCACGATTTTGAGTACGGTGTAATAACGTTACTGGTAGATTTTCGTCATCGCGTAAACTGTTACAGATGTCAACCGTACCATCTTGAGAATCGTCATCAGAAATAATAATTTCGTATGACAACGATGCAGCGGTGAGTTCTTGATCAATTTTACGGCAAAGATGCGGAATATTTTCTGCTTCAAGATAAGTTGGAACAACTATACTAACTATCACAGCTGACATTTTTTGTTAGACCAAACTATCGTCAGTATCATCAATGCCATCAATATCATCATCTTCGTTTTTAACTTCGACAATTCTGGCAATACTAACCAAACTGGTGCCGTCATCAAGGTTAATAAGGCGTACTCCCTGTGTGGCTCTACCAGCACGGCGAATAGACTGCATGGACGTACGAACCAGCACGCCACCATCGGTAATAAGCATAACATCATCGGCAGCATTGGTTAAGCAAGCGCCAATAACATTGCCCGTTTTATCGGTCACACGCAAAGAAATAACGCCCAGACCACCACGCCCTTTAACCTGAAACTCGCTAACATTGGTACGTTTGCCCATCCCTTTTTGTGTGGCAATTAGTATGTTATCGCCTTTTTCTTGGTTGTTGGGCGAAAAAACAATCATAGAGACTATTTTGGACTTATCTTTTATCTTCATGCCGCGCACGCCTCTGGCAGCCCTACCCATTGTACGTAAGTCACTTTCTTTAAAATGCACTGCTTTGCCATGGTCGGATAATAATAAAATACTATCGCAGGTGGTTGTAATAGCAGCACTGACCAACGAATCATCGTCATCAAGATTGATAGCAGCAATACCTTTTTTGCGGGGGCGAGAAAAAGCTTCGACATGTGTTTTTTTAATCGTGCCTTTTTCGGTTACCATAACCACGTATCGCTCGCCTTCAAAATTAGCAAGTGGCAATACAGTTTGTATTTTTTCGTCGTTAATCAGGTCTAATAAGCCAGCGATTGGTCTGCCCTTACTAGTACGTGATGCCAGCGGTAGTTCATAGACTTTTTTCCAGTGGACACGTCCGCGATTATCGAGAATAAGCAGATAATCGTGCGTACTAGCAACAAATATCTGGCTGAGGAAATCATCTTCACGCGTGGTGGCAGCCTGCTTACCACGACCGCCTCGCCTTTGGGTACGGTAATCAGATACCGCTTGGCGTTTAACATAGCCTCGGTGCGAAAAAGTAACAACCATGTCTTCACGTGGAATCAGTTGTTCGTTGTCGATAGTGCCTTCATCTTCGATAATCTCACTGCGACGCTCTTCGCCAAATTGCTTTTTAATGTCGGTTAATTCGTCTAAGATGACTGCATCAATCTTTTTGTTGTCAGCAAGTAATATCAGTAAATCAACAATAATTTGTACGATATTGGTGTAATCAGTTTGTATTTTATCGCGCTCCATAGCGGTCAATCGTGCCAAACGTAAATCTAAAATCGCCTTTGCTTGTGCGAGTGAAAAACAATAAAAAGGACTGCCATTACTTAATATAAGTCCACCGCTGGCAATATCGTCAGGACGAATTAATTCGGGCGATTCCAAACGCGATAGCATCGCTTGTACGGATTCGGCACGCCATTGTTTGGCAAGCAATGCGGCTTCGGCTTCGGCAGGCGAATTGGACTTTTTAATGAGATCGACGATTTCGTCCACATTGGCAACAGCAACAGCAAAACCTTCGAGCAGATGGGCACGGTTTCGGGCTTTGCGTAAGTTAAATAAAGCACGACGAACAACGACTTCACGCCTAAAGCGAATAAATGCATTGAGAATTTCAAGCAAGTTTAGTTGCTTGGGAGCCCCATCGATTAAGGCAACCATATTAACCGAAAAGCTCTCTTGTAAAGAGGTTTCTTTAAAAAGATTATTCAGCATGACATCGACGTTAATACCTCGCCGCAGTTCAATAACAACACGTATACCTTGACGGTCGGATTCATCGCGTAAATCGCTAATTCCGTCGATTTTTTTATCACGCACGAGTTCGGCAATGCGAATGATTACATTGGCTTTGTTTACTTGGTAAGGTAGCTCGTCAATGATAATAGCCTGTCGCGTTTGGTTTTTGTCGATATCTTCAATATGCGTTTTGGCACGCATGACAACACGCCCACGACCAGTTAGATAAGCATCTCGTGCACCGCTTGCACCATAAATATAAGCACTCGTGGGAAAATCAGGCGCAGGGATAAACTGCATGAGATCATCGATACTGGCATCGGGATTGGCAATAAGGTGGCTGCAAGCGTCGATTACTTCAGAAATATTATGCGGTGGGATGTTGGTTGCCATGCCCACAGCAATACCCGAAGTACCATTAACCAATAGATTGGGAAACTGCGCTGGCATAACCGTTGGTTCGTGCTCGGCTCCATCGTAATTGGGGGTAAAATCAACGGTATCTTTATCGAGATCATCTAGTAACGAATGTGTAATTCTCGCCAAACGCACCTCAGTATAACGCATAGCAGCAGGATTATCGCCGTCTATTGAACCAAAGTTACCTTGTCCTTGTACCAGTGGCACGCGCATGCTGAAACTTTGTGCCATACGCACCAGCGCATCATAAACAGCATCTTGCCCATGGGGATGATATTTACCGAGAACATCACCAACCACTCTGGCAGATTTTTTAAAAGGTTTATTCCAGTCATTGCCCATCTCGCTCATGGCGTATAAAGTGCGACGATGAACAGGTTTTAATCCATCTCGAACATCGGGTAAGGCTCTACCAACAATAACGCTCATAGCATAGTCGATATAAGCACTCTTCATGCTATATTCCAAACTAACTTCTATTACGTGTTTGGCAAATTTAGGTGGAAATAATTGGTCAGTCACTTATCAATCTATGAGGGGTTTATAAAGGCTAATTTTACCATTTTTAGCCGTTTATTTTAGCCGTTTAATAGGGTAAACGCTTCAAGGTTTGTGTGTTTTACACAATACGTTTATACAAGGCAATATGCCCCATCATTTTCACAAAATCAGCATTTCATGTATTTTTTAATCAGATAAGCAATCGGGTAAAGATATAATCACCATTGATGAAAAAACAATTTCCACATGGCTTTGACGCACCTTGGTTTAATAGCAGTATTGGGCGGTGGATTATCTATAAGCAGCATACGGTTTATCGAGAATTATTACCCTCCATCATTGGCGAATTGGGGCTGCAAATGGGCTGCAATGCCAACATTATTTCCATCTCATCAATACGCCATTGCCTTGTTATTGATAGAGACGGCGAAAAAATTTGTGCCGACTGGACGCAACTACCGTTTGTCGATAATTCAATCGACTGTGTGTTGCTAACTCACGCTTTAGACCAATCAGACAATCCACACGGTTTATTGCGTGAAGCCATTCGGGTGCTTCGCTATGAAGGACAATTAATCATTGTCGGATTTAACCCGTGGAGTCTATTGAAACTATCCAATAAAACACCATGGAAGAAAAATTGGATTGCCGCACCTCGCCTGCAAGACTGGCTTACTCTATTAGAGATGAATCCACAAGCAAGCCGCTATATTGGCTTTTTACCACCTTGGAAATTACTCTACCGACAACGATGGTTGCGCTGGATAGAAAAAGCCGGTCAACGGTGGTGGCCCCTTACTGGTGGGATTTATATGATAAAAACCATTAAACGCAAGCATTCCATGCGACCGATTAAACCTACTTTCAAACCGATAAAAGACAAAAAAAGATTTGCCGTGGCTGTAACAAACCAAGCCATCGAAAAAACAACCACTATCAAAAAGAGTAAAATATAGCCAATGAACAAACCATTCGTAACAATCTATACCGATGGATCTTGCAAAGGCAACCCGGGCAAAGGCGGCTGGGCTGCCATTTTGTACTATGGCGACAAAAGCCGTGAACTCTATGGCAGCGAAGCGGTAACCACCAACAACCGCATGGAAATGTTAGCAGTCATTAACGCCCTAGAAGCAATAACAAAAATGTGTCCGATACGCATCTACACCGATTCGCAATATGTATCCTATGGCATTCAAAAATGGCTACCTGCTTGGCGGCGGCAAAACTTTCATAAAAAAGACGGGTCTGCCGTTAAAAATGTTGACCTCTGGCAGCGACTCGACAGCATTAATAGCAAATTTAACAATGCCGACATTCACATCGACTGGCAATGGGTACGCGGACACGACGGCAACGACGGCAATGAACGGGCTGATTTTTTAGCCTCACAAGCCGCCAGCATGCAGATTCAAAACCTATAATTTTTTATGAAACGTATTTTTTTAGACACCGAAACCACTGGTTTAAAACCAGAAGAAGGCCACCGTATTGTCGAAATTGCGGCCATCGCCTATGAAGACAACACGCCAATCCCCCCTGAAGAAGGCGGTTTTTTACATTTGTATATCAACCCCGAACGCGAAAGCGACGCCGCTGCACTACAAATACACAAACTCACCAGTGAGTTTTTAGCCGACCAACCCGTATTTGCATCCATTGGCGGACAAGTCGTCGATTTTTTACAAGACGCTCATCTGTACATTCACAATGCAAACTTTGACGTAGAATTTATTAATGCTGAATTAAAACGGTTAGACCTACCAGACCTGCAACAAACAACCAATTCGATTAATTGCACCCTCGCATGGTCACGAAAAAACAACGACATTAAAAGCCATAACCTTGATGCTTTATGCAGACACTTTGGCGTTGATTTGCAGCAACGACAAAATGCCCACAGTGCCATTGTTGACACGCGTCTGCTCGCCCAACTGTATTTTTTAATGACACGCAAACAAGCGACAATGGACTTATCACAAACAAAAAACAAACTCACCAATTATACCGCCAAAACGGTGAAAGTTAAATTAGCAAGCGATGCCGAACTATCTGAACACGCACTTTATTTACAAACCATGCAAGACGAAACAAACGTTAAACCGTTGTTTAAATAATTAATTTTAGCAATGGCACACTTACATTTTTTAGGAATTGCCGGTTCTTTTATGGCTGGGCTAGCACGCTTGGCACAACAAAAAGGATTCTCCATTTCGGGCAGTGACAACTATTTTTACCCACCAATGGGCGATGCAGTACAGGCACTAAACTGCCCTTTATACACCGGATATTTCGACAGCTGCAGCAACAGACCCGCCGATTTATACATCATTGGCAACGCCATATCACGGGGCAACCCTTTATTGGAATCGATACTACATCAGCAACGACCATTTATTTCTGGACCTCAATGGCTATACGACACCATTTTATTTAACAAAAAAGTCATTGCCGTGGCAGGCACGCATGGCAAAACCACCACCACCACCCTACTCACTTATTTATTAGAACAATACAGCCAACACCCCAGTTTTTTAATGGGTGGCATCGCGCCTAACTTTGGAGTCAGTTCAAGGCTATCGGACAACTCCGATATTTTTGTCATCGAAGCCGACGAATACGACAGTGCCTATTTTGACAAACGACCAAAATTTTTACACTACCACCCACACATCGCCATCATTAACAATTTAGAATTTGATCATGCCGATATTTATGCCGACATTGATGCTATTAATCTACAATTTCATTACCTCTGTCGCACCGTTGCCGACAATGGCACCATCATTGCACCAGCAGGCGATAAAAACATAGAAGCCGTTTTTAGCAAAGGCCACTACAGCCCCATTAAATGGATGGCAGACACCAAGCACTGGCATTGGCAATGGGATGCCAGCTCACAAACACTCGCTATTTATGACAACAAGCAATTAAAATGCAGCTGCAACCCACCACTATTAGGGGCGGCTAATCGCGACAATCTTTTAGCGGCAGTTATTGCCCTAGAAACACTCGGTATGGACATTCGCCAACTAGATACAAAAATTGCAAACTTTATCCCTCCCCTACGGCGGTTACAACATATATTTAGCCATCAAGGCATGCGTTTTTGGGACGATTTTGCCCATCACCCAACCGCCATGAACAAAACAATTGCCGCTTTAAAAGAAAATCAAGCCAAAAACAGTCGTGTTATTGCTGTATTTGAGCCACGCTCCAACACCATGAAATCCGGTTATTTTATGAATGAGATAGCCGATTCTCTAGCCGGTGCCGATGTCGTTATCGCCACCTGTGACAACGATTGGATAAAAAAAGCACTACAGCCCTGCCAACAACCCGTTTTTATTGAAACCTCGGTAGCCGCTACCATTGAGCAAATAAAAGCACAAGCACAAACAGGCGATGACATACTCATCATGTCCAATGGCGACTACGGCGGATTACTTAAACTATTAAAAACCGAATACGAACTACTTTAATTTCCAATAGTCTATACCGCTCATTACTTAAGACCTTTGTATAATCCCCAATGCGAGTAATCTGGTAAAATAAAAATTATCTAAACACCCAACAAAAGAAACTAAAATGTCTTGGAAATCCACCCAAAAAAACTCATTTGCTGATGCTCTTGTTATAATATTTTGAAGATATTAAAAACCCGCAATTATTAGATCACATTAAGCGAGTGGGAGGCTAGTGCTACGGGCGTTATGTGTAACAATGAAACACAAGCAGAAAGAGAAACAATGCAAAATTCAATTCCAGTAGAAAAAAATTCACTATCCACGATTCCAATTGAACATGACTGGGCGTTTGCGGATAAGACCATAAAAGACACATCGTACATTACCCATGGTTTTTATACTTATCCTGCTAAATTTATTCCACAATTAGCCTCAAGAATAATTAATGAATATAGCGAAAAAGGGGATATTGTAATTGATCCTTTTATGGGAAGCGGAACAACAATCATAGAAGCGATTATTAATCAAAGAATAGGCATTGGGACAGATATAAATGAAATAGCAGTTTTACTATCAAAAGTAAAAACAACACCAAATATATATAATCTTCTTGTAAGCGAATATTCGAATTTAAGTTCCAAATTACAACATAAATTCAGTGATGGTTTTGAAAAAGAACTTGAAAATGCAAAAGAACGAGTTCCTATAAACGAAAGAATTGATTACTGGTTTAAACCACATATAAAAAATAAATTGATAATAATATTAGACTCTATTCTTGAAATTGAAAATACAGATATTAGAGATTTTTTCTTAGTGGCTTTTGCTCAAATATTGAAATCTTGCTCAATCTGGTTACAAAAAAGCGTAAAACCCACGCGGGATTTTAATAAAAATGAGATAGACCCGCTCTATAAGTTTGAGTGGCAAGTAAAAAGAATGATAAAAAAATTCAAAGAATTTGACGATTTGTTAGACAATAATATTAAAAACAATATTTCTAAATATCGCATAGTAAAAAATAATGACGCAAGAAATTTGCCATGCGAAATAAATAAAGCATCTTTGATTGTAACCAGTCCACCATATGTAACTTCTTATGAATATGCTGATTTACATCAATTATCTTCATTATGGTTTGGATATTTAAAAGAACTATCTGATTTTAGAAAAAAATTTATTGGAAGTTTTTCGCGTGAAAGAAAAAAAATCAACTTTTTGAGTGGAACAGCCGATGATATTATGGCTAAACTAGGGAATAATAAAACTTCAATGGAAGTGGGTAATTATTTTGCTGATATGTTAGAGTGTTTTATTGAAATGAAAAGAGTGTTGAAAAAAGGAGGGAAAGTAGCGATTGTTATTGGTAACACTAAACTAAAGGGTGTTGAAATTTTAAACGCAGAAGTTTTTAAAGAACAATTTGAAAACATTGGATTTAAAACTCACAAAATTATTCACAGAAAAATACCATCTAAAATGTTACCTTCAACAAGAGATCCTAAAACAGGAAGGTTCACAAAAGCATCTAACAATAAAAAGATACTTATATATCCAACTGAATACATATTAATAATGGAAAAAAATTGATTATGAATAAATTTACATTTGAAGACTTGTGCTTGATTTATAACGAGTATCAGCAAAAGTACAAAAAAAATGCTTATAAATATGTGAGCCAAGTATTAATTGATGCTAAACCGTTGCATAAGAATGGTTTTGGTGAGGGCGATCATGAACAATCATGGAGAGCTTTTAAGGGTAAAAATCTTGAGAAACTGATTGTTTATATTATTGAGCGTGAGGTAAATTGTTTAGGATTAAAGATAGTAGATGGCAATAGAATTGAAAGAAGTATAGAAACAAATTTACCTGAAGAGTTGGCGAATATTAAAAGAAATTTGTTGATAGATTATGGTGAATTTGGTTATCATTTACCTGATGTTGACATTATTATTTATGAACCAACGTCATATAGGGTAATAGCTGTTCTATCAAGCAAGGTGACTTTGCGTGAAAGAATAGCACAAAGTGGTTATTGGAAACTAAAATTATCTTCTCAACAACTAACCAAGCATATAAAGGTTTATTTTGTAACACCAGATGAAGATGGAACATTGACAAATAAAGAACCCCCAAAAAAAGGTCGGGCAATTATTGAGATGGATTTGGACGGGAGTTATGTTTTAAGTGAAATAAAAATAGAAGAAAGTAATAAAGTGAAATCATTTGATAAATTTATTGATGATTTAATGAAAATTTTGAAGTCGCAATGAAAGAACAAGAATTAATAATTGAATCAACAACCCTTTGGGATTTTCCAACACAGAATTATGGAAACAAACCTCACGGGAATAATAAATACAGTGGAGTTACACCTGCTTTTATTATTTGGAATTTATTACAACGATATACAAAAGAAAATGACTTAGTTGTTGACCCAATGTGCGGAAGTGGAACTACTTGTGATGTTGCTACTGAGTTAAATAGAAAAGTTAAATGTTTTGATTTGAACATTGTTAGAAAAGAGGTTGAACAATCTGATGCAAGAAAATTACCATTAAATGATAACGTCGCGGATTTTGTTTTTATTGACTCGCCTTATTCAGATAATATCAATTATTCAGACAATAAAAATTGCATTGGTAAAATTTCTTGTGAAACCGATGAATTTTTTGATGAATTAGAAAATGTTGCTATTGAAATAAAAAGAATATTAAAGAACGAAAAAATTGTAGCATGGTTAATTGGTGATCAGTGGATAAAAAGAAAATTTACACCTACTGGCTTTTTACTTTACAACAGACTAATTAGACATTTTGAAACAGTTGATATGATTTCTGTAACAAGACATAATCAAACTTCAAATACTGGAATTTGGCATTACAGAGCAAGAAAACATAATTTTTATTTAAGGGGATTTAAGTATTTATTTATAATGAGAAAAAAAACATAATAAATCGCTCCAGCAGATGATAAAGTTGAAATAAAGGTATCCATATTATGATATTTAATCATAAGTAAAACTATCCGCGTTTTTATCGTTAAAGCACTTACATATACATGCGGGGGCGATCAAGTCAAGCAGCTTTACTTGGTGGAATAGGCAAGAATTGGCGTTTGTATGAGTATAATAAATTATCCACCAGAATTTATTAATTAGTCAGAATGCCTCTTTATAACGAGGAAAAGGCAAAGAGTAAATTTGAAGTTTTATTTAAGAACGTATGAATGACCGTTTTTTATGACTTTACTTTGATTTTAGCGTATTCAAACCCACATGTCGCCTTATAAAAAATGTTATAATTTGGGGTGATTTTAAATCAAAACATTGCATGATTAGCGATTCATTTTTAAGCGAGTATTTTCCTATCTTACTGTTCATTTTTGTAGCAGGTGGTATAGGCATTGCGCCAATTTTATTGGGGATGGTACTTGGCCCTAGTGCGCCTGATGCCCATAAAAATTCCCCCTACGAATGTGGTTTTGAAGCGTTTGAAGATGCCCGCATGAAATTCGACGTTCGCTACTATTTGGTTGCCATTTTGTTTATTCTATTCGATTTAGAAATTGCTTTTCTTTTTCCTTGGGCGGTCGTGTTAAAAAGTGGGGTTTTAGGCACTGCTGGTTTTGTCGCGATGATGATATTTTTAGCCATTTTAGTGATTGGTTTTATTTATGAATGGAAAAAAGGGGCACTAGAATGGGAATAATCAAAAATTCAAACTATACGCGACGGTCACTAGAAACACCACTAGAAGCCATCGCACCAAACCTAGAAAGCCGTGGATTTGTAACCACTAAACTAGACGATTTAATCAATGCCGCTCGTACTGGCTCGATGTGGCCCATGACATTTGGTTTGGCTTGTTGTGCTGTCGAGATGATGCAAGCCGGTGCGTCTCGCTACGACTTAGACCGCTTTGGCATTATTTTTCGCCCTAGCCCTAGACAATCAGATGTCATGATTATCGCCGGTACACTTTGTAACAAAATGGCACCTGCTTTACGCAAAGTTTACGACCAAATGAGCGAACCGCGTTGGGTTATATCTATGGGCTCTTGCGCCAATGGCGGCGGCTATTACCACTATTCTTATTCAGTCGTCAGAGGCTGTGACAGAATCGTACCCGTTGATATTTATGTACCCGGTTGCCCACCAACCGCAGAAGCGTTGCTATTTGGCATTATTCAATTACAGAAAAAAATTCGGCGAACCAATAGTTATTTTCGAGGGTAATCCCCTTTTTATATTCAGCAACTAAAAATTAATCTCACTTATGTCGAACATTCGTCCTCGGTATCGTAAAAAAAATTCAACTAAAAAAAATACTGAAAATACCACTCATCAGACATCAAAACCTGATACAACCACCGCAGCAAACACTGCTCCCAACAATAGCAATGACAAGCAGGCAGAGAGCGCACTAGAATCGTATATCCCCAAAGAGCGGCGGTCTTTATGGCCTGCTGATTTTTTTCTTACTGCACTAAAACCTTACCAGCTTATTCCACGTAATTGGCGTGATGAAAGAATACACATGTTGGTAGTCTTTGCCCTTGTGTTGTTGTTATATGCCATTACCACTCCCCGTTTGGTCACGCTCGAAGACGACGGTTTATTTATTGCCAATTTAAAGTTTTTTGGCGTAGCGCACCCTCCGGGCTACCCCATCCATACATTTTTAGGTGGTATTTTCTTCCACCTCTTACCATTGGGCACGCCCGCTTTTAAAGGTCATTTTTTTAGTGGTTTTGTCGGTGCTATTGCCTGTGTCTCCATTTATTCCATTGTCATTATGTTGGTGCGAGGTCGGTTGTTTGGCTATATGGCTGGTTTGGCTTACGGTGCATCTCGGACTTTCTGGTCACAAGCCATTATTGCGGAGGTCTATACCTTGGCTGCCATGTTTTTCTTTATTATATTGGCTTTGTGCATCTATTATAGCTCTCATATTGGCAAATCAAACCGGACTCATATACGCCTATTATGCATCATTGCTTTTGTCTATGGTTTGGGCGTGGCAAACCACTACCCAATACTAGGGCTAGGGACATCAGGGTTACTTCTCATCGTTTTATCACAGTGGAAAAACATCATCTTTAACGTACATCGTGCCGTTACTTTTTTCTTGTTAGGGGCTGTTCCTCCATATTTGTGGATGATATGGCGTTCTTACACCATTACCCCTGCTAGTTTTTATGGTCCAATTGAAGGTTGGGATCGTTTTTGGTTTTATTTTAATCGTTCTGGTTATGCTGGTGTTGACAACCAATCAGGCGTTGGGCTAAGTGATAAAATAAAATTTACAGAATTTTTAGGCGATGAAATGCTATGGCAATTCACCCCCATTGGTTTTGCACTGGTTGCTATTGGTTTTGTCATTATGATACGCACTCGCTACAATTGGATGTGGGCAAGTTTGGCAGTCAGTTGGTTTACTAGTAGTGTTTTATTGATTTATTTACTCGACTTTAAAGCCGAATTTATATGGCTTGCTGCTTTTAAAGTCTACCACATCCTCGCTTACGGCATAATGGCAATTTGGTTGGCAATTGGTACTGCATGGTGTGTTGACCGCCTTCCAAAAAAACTAACATTAAAAGCAAAAGAGCACATTACTGCTGGGGTTCTTTTGGTGGTTGTTGGTGCGTCTATTTTTGCTCATTGGGAGATTAACTATCGGCGTGAGTACCGCTGGGCACATGACTTAGCAATGGCAAAACTAAACACTGTTGAGGCCAATGCTGCTTTGTTTTTATTTGACGACTTAGACTTACCCGTTGGTTATCTGCATTATGTTGAGGGTGTGCGTCCCGACCTAGAAGTTTATAACGACCAAGGCTTGGTTTATGGCAAGCGTTTGTATTCACCATTACTTCCAGACGGCCCACCAAAAGGCAAGCCAAACGACAAAAATAACAAAATAGCCAAAATTCGCGAATTAATTGATTCAACCACACGTCCTATTTATTATCACCCACAAAGACAACGGTTTTATAAGCACCCTAGATATGGTTCAGATTTAATGGGATTTTTTAGGCGTGTTAATCGCGATGGCAAACAAGACCGCATTATATTTTCGAGCAGCCTAAGAGACTGGTTGGACACCAATATTGGTACCGAAGGTCAAATTACAGATTTATGGACCAAACAACAACAACACGGAACCATTACCCAAGCCATTAATACCATTCAATCCGCCGCATTAAATGGTTTTAAAATGGATGAATCTTGGGAAGAAATTATTGAGCGTGCCCGAGAGAACAACGTTCATATTCGCATTATTACGGCATCACACAAGATTAATTCCGGAAAACTAAGCGAAGAAGAGCTCAAAGATGAATTGCTATGGCTAGAGAACTTTGATATTGAAGGCTCTAATTTAGCCAACAAAGATCATAAAGCGGTATTTTTTGCACTAAAAGCCGTACTTGTTTCTTTAATTGATGGCAAGCTACATCCCAAATACGAAGAAAATTTACTTGCATCCGTCCGTGTAAACCCAATAGCACGCAATAGTTCGGTGAAAGATTTATTCTTTTTATACAATAAAAAAGAAAACCACTGCGAAGCCATAAAACTGATTGAACAGATCTATCCAAAATCTAAGGACATTCCCAAAAACATGTTGCGACATGTACGCCAAACCCGCAAAAAATCAGTTAATTGTTCAAAAAGCCCTGCTGCTTAAAACTTCTTTTATTGTTTGTTCGATCATTACAATGATTGCTGCGGCGCTTGTTGTATCATCACCCTCTACCATTATACGAATTTTATTTTCTGTACCTGACGCACGAACAATCAAGCGCATTGTGTCATCTAATTCTGCTTGCACTTGATTAATTTTATTGATAATTGGCAATTGATGAAGTACCAATTGAGGGTTTTTAACAACAATATTTTTAGTTGTTTGTGGGGCGATATGAAAATCGGCTAATAATTCAGACAATGATTTTTCTTGACTTTTCATGGCGCGCAGCACTTGCAATGCGGCAATTATCCCATCACCAGTTTGATGAAACTTACGCATAATAATATGCCCTGATGTTTCTCCGCCTATAAACCAGTCACGCTTTATCATCTGGTGAAATACTTGTCTATCACCTACACCTGCCCGATAAAAATCAACCCCCAGCTGTTTCATGGCGTTTTCTAGGGCAATATTAGATAAAATTGTACCCACAACACCGGTCACTTTTTTATTGCGTTTTCGTAATTCTTGAACGATAAGATACAAAATAGCATCACCCGTATGGCACACTCCTTTTTCGTCAATAATATATAAACGGTCGGCGTCGCCATCCAATACGATTCCTATATCGGCTTGGGTTTCAACTACTTTTTTTATGGCAGCGTTGGGTGCCATAACGCCAGAATCAACATTAATATTTAAGCCATCTGGTTTATTCCCTATAGCAACAACATCGGCTCCTAATTCGTGAAACAATTCTGGTGCCACATAGTAGGCAGCGCCATTGGCACAATCAGCAACAATACGTATACCGTGTAAATTAATCGATGACGGGATTGTTCTTTTGCAAAACTCAATGTATCTATCAGCTGATGTATCTAAACGATTCGCGCGACCGGTGTTGTTATTAAATAGAATTTTAGTGTCATTCATCGCGTTTTCGATTGCCAGTTCCATTTCGTCAGAAATCTTACAACCATCACTGTCAAATATTTTTACGCCATTATCAAAATAAGGGTTATGTGAAGCACTTACAACAATGCCCGCCGACAAGCGTAATGCTTGGGTTAAATACGACACTGCCGATGTCGGTATAGGACCAGAAAGCAAGGTATTAACCCCAGCAGCAGACAAACCAGCCTCAAGAGCAGATTCAACCATATAGCCCGACAGCCTTGTATCTTTGCCAATCAGTATTTCGTTTTTACCCTGATTACCAAATATTTGTCCAATAGCAAAACCAAATCGCACCAAAAAATCAGGCGTCATCGGCTCTTCGCCAACCCGCCCACGCACTCCATCAGTTCCAAAATAACGACGTTTATTATCCATGTTATAAAGCCAAATTCTCATTCCAGCTAGGTGATAGTAAAGCCGCTGTTTTTAAAGCGTCCAAAGTCATGCCAACATTGTGTACTCTAAAAACATGAGCACCACGCAGTGCCATGATAGCGGCAGCCACTGCACTAGCGACATCACGCTTGGCAGCAGGACGATCACCAGTAACAGATATAAAAAAAGACTTACGCGAAACACCAATAAGCAATGGAAATTGCTTTGTTAACGCACTGGGGTTAGTCAGTATTTGTGCGTTGTGTTCAAAGGTCTTGCCAAACCCTATACCCGGATCCACACAAAGCCTATTTTTATCAATACCCGCATTTATTAGTTTCGTTGTTTGCACATTAATAAATTGCGCTATATCATTTATAACATTATTGTAGTGTGGTTTGTTTTGCATTGTTTGAGGTTGCCCTTGCATGTGCATTATAACAAGACCGCAATTATGATTGCTAACTGCTTCAATAGAATCAGTGGTTGAAAAACCATTAACATCATTGATAATTTTAGCACCGTAATCATGGGCAATACGCATTAATGCAGGTTTCATGGTATCTAAAGAGACGGTTATACCCTGCTTTGCTAGTTTTTCGACAACAGGCAGAACACGGCGTTTTTCTTCTTCTATATTGACTATTTTGGCACCAGGACGAGTTGATTCACCACCAACATCGATAATATCAGCCCCTGCCTCGGTTAGTTGGCAGGCATGCTTGACGGCATTATCAACACTATTATAAGCACCACCATCAGAAAAAGAATCAGGGGTTACATTTAATATCCCCATTATCAGTGGGCGTTCAAACGTAAATTTTACGTTACTGCACTGCCAATACATAGCGAGTCCACAACAAAGGTTAAGCGGCTTTGGTTCCTTTTTGCCCGACTGGTGGTTTTACCTTGTCTTTTTTGTCGGAATCATCAATATCAGTCTCACTTTTACTGGCGTTAGGGGATGGTAAATCATCGGGTGGAGTTGGGGGTTTCCCTTCCATGATTTCGTTAATTTGCTTTTCATCAATGGTCTCCCAATCCAGCAAGGCTTTGGTCATGGCTTCGACCTTATCACGTTTACTTTCAAGAATTTTATGTGCTTTATCGTATTGTTCATTGATAATTTTTCGTATTTCATTATCGACTTCGCGCATGGTTGCTTCGGACATTTGTTTATGTGTGGTAACAGACCTACCTAAAAAGACTTCGCCCTCTTCTTCGCCATAGACCATCGTCCCCATACTATCACTCATTCCCCATTGGGTAACCATTCGGCGTGCCATATTGGTGGCTCGTTCAAAATCGTTAGACGCACCCGTTGTCATTTGTAGCATAAAGATTTCTTCGGCAGCACGCCCACCAAAAAGCACACAAATGTTATCTAGTATTAGTTTATCGGTCATGCAATAACGATCTTCGGTTGGTAATTGCATGGTAACACCCAAAGCTCGCCCACGTGGGATAATCGTAACCTTATGCACGGGATCGGTGTTTTCGAGCGACCGTGCCACAACGGCATGTCCTGATTCATGGTAAGCGGTGTTTAACCGCTCATGTTCGGGCATGACCATCGAACGACGTTCAGCCCCCATTAGGATTTTTTCTTTGGCGTATTCAAAATGCTTCATGGAAACCGTTTTACTTTTTTCGCGCCCTGCTCTTAATGCCGCTTCGTTAACCAAATTAGCCAAATCGGCACCTGCAAACCCTGGTGTTCCACGGGCTATTACGCGGGCTTCAACTGATTTTTCTATTGGTACTTTACGCATGTGAACATTTAAAATTTCTTCACGACCACGGATATCTGGCAATGGCACCACTACTTGTCTGTCGAATCGTCCCGGGCGTAATAAGGCAGGATCAAGTACGTCAGGGCGATTGGTTGCAGCAATAATGATGATATTAACATTTTCAGAAAATCCATCCATTTCAACCAATAATTGGTTTAAGGTTTGTTCGCGTTCGTCATTACCCCCGCCTAAGCCGGTGCCACGTTGGCGGCCAACAGCATCAATTTCGTCTATAAAAATAATGCAGGATTCGTTCTTTTTGGCTTGTTCGAACATATCACGCACCCGCGCTGCCCCGACACCCACAAACATTTCGACAAAATCTGAACCAGATACGCTAAAAAATGGAACTTCTGCTTCGCCAGCGATGGCTCTTGCGAGTAATGTTTTACCAGTTCCCGGGCTACCGACCATTAAAACACCACGTGGTATTTTTGCACCTAATTTGCGAAATTTAGAAGGACTTTTCAAGAAACTAACGATTTCGCCAACTTCTTCTTTTGCCTCTTCGCACCCTGCGACATCGGAAAATGTTATTTTATTTTCACTTTCAGACAATATTTTTGCGGTATTTTTTCCAAAGGAAAAAGCCCCTCCCTTGCCGCCACCTTGCATTTGACGCATAAAAAACAACCAAATACCAATGAGTAGCAACATCGGAAACCATGAAATAAAAATAGAGACCAATAAAGACTGCTCTTCTTGGGGTTCAGCTTCAACCAATACACCGGCTTGACGTAAGTCAGGCACCATAAATATATCAGGCGGATAATTAGCTGTAACGAGATTACCGATTTCGTCTTGACCATGGAGTTGGGTGTTGGAGCGATCAACTTTTATCTTGACAAAACGCCCTGCTTTGGCATTTGCCATGAAATCAGAGTAGCTTATTGTGTTGGTTTCTTCGTCTCCTCGCAACTGCGAGATGAGCATGACGACAAAAGTAAAAATTAAAGCCCAAAAAAGTAAAGAGCGCAAAATTGGATTCATAAGACCTGTTATTTAGTGTAATATAATAATAACTTAATTATAGTGGTTTATTAGGCTAATAATCTAATTTTAGCGATATTTATGCAATTAAACCCATGCAATCACTATTATAATTTTATGTAAACTGACGTTTTTTACTTAGGAGTATCAAATAATCTATTATGCCGTATAGAGTTGGTCTGTTTGTTGGCTGTCTTATTGATGCCATGCGTCCTGAAATAGGCGTGGCAACGCTCAATATATTACGTAGCACAGGGGCTGATGTCGTTTACAAGCCACAAAGTTGTTGCGGACAAATCGCCTTTAACAGCGGTTATATAGAACAAACCAAAGCCATTGCCAATACCTACATTAACGCCTATGATGATTGTGATTATATTGTTATCCCATCTGGCTCTTGTTGTGCTACTTTTCGCCATTCGCTGACTGAGGCATTTGCACCGTTGCCGCCCCCCACTCTAAAAGCCTTTCAAAACCGTTGTCTCGAACTCTCTGAATTTTTACAAATGGTGGGCTACACTTCTAAAACACAAATCAGCAAAAAAATAACCTTTCATGATTCATGTAACGGCTTACGCAAACTTAACATAAAAGACGCGCCCCGCCAGCTATTACGCAATAGAGGTATTGACATTATTGAAATGCAAGAGGCCGAAGAATGCTGCGGCTTTGGTGGTTTTTTCTCGTTAAAATTTCCCGACATCTCCTGCGATATTGGCATGAAAAAATGCACGCATATCGTCAATTCACAAGCACAAGCCGTCGTTGCTGGTGACGTAGGCTGCTTGCTTCATATTGAGGGCTTATTATTGCGGCAAAAAATAAATATCGAGTGCTATCATTGGGCGCAATTATTAGACGAATCCTATATATAAACCATGCAAACCAGTTACGTTAATTTTCATAAAAATATTGCAGTTGCCCTAGAAGACCAGCAATTACAAAAAGCATTGTCCAACACCAAGCAAAAATTTGTGGGGCATCGGGCTGATGCGATTGAGGCTTTTGATAAAACAGAATTTGAATCATTACGTGATTTTGGGCAGCAAATACGTGATTATGGCATTGCCCACATGCCAGAATTATTACAACAATTTAGCGACAATGCCGAAAAAATCGGCACCACTGTTTTATGGGCGAGTGATGCCAAAAAAGCCAATTTATTAATTTTAGAAATTGCCCAACGGCACAACGTCAAAAATGTCGTTAAATCCAAAAGTATGGCATCAGAAGAAGTATTTCTTAATGACGCACTAGAAGCCGCAAACATCGACGTTACCGAAACCGATTTGGGTGAGTATATTATT
Source organism: Gammaproteobacteria bacterium (assembly GCA_965243565.1). Taxonomy (GTDB): domain Bacteria; phylum Pseudomonadota; class Gammaproteobacteria; order Tethybacterales; family Persebacteraceae; genus CBDEVH01. Next base: position 603,193 of record OZ251571.1, on the reverse strand, counting down.
CAAATAGCCAAAGAAAAACCATCGCACATTATCGCACCAGCGATGCACAAATCGCGAGAATCAATCGCCAAACTATTTGAGCCCATTGGTTGCACTATTGACGACGACGCCACCCAACTAACCCGTGCGGCACGTCGGCATTTACGGAAAAAATTTCTAGCCGCCGATATGGGAATTTCCGGTGCAAATTTTTTACTTGCCGACACCGGCTCAAGCGTTATCGTTACCAACGAAGGTAATGGCAGAATGACAACCACCCTCCCCGCTGTCCATGTAACTCTAGCATGTATTGACAAAATTTTGCCCTCTATAAGCAACTTGGCACCGATGCTAACATTACTCACGCATTCTGCAACGGGGCAGAAAATAAGCAATTACGTTAGCATTACCAGCGGCAATAACAACGACAATCAACACCGCTATGTGATTTTATTAGACAATGGACGCAGTGCCTTACGTCATAACGAATACAAAGAAATGTTACGTTGTATTCGTTGTGGTGCTTGTCTAAATCATTGTCCGGTCTATCAAAGCATTGGTGGACAATCATACGGCATGGTCTATATGGGACCAATGGGACAAGTAATAAGCGGTACTCTGTTAGGGGTAGACAACACGCCCGACCTTCCCCACGCCGCCACACTATGCAACGCATGCGACGTAGTTTGTCCTGTAAAAATACCATTGCCAACACTCATTCGTCGCTTACGTGATGAACAAGTCAAGCTCAAACTAGATTCCTTTTGGCAACGCACCGCCATTACTTTGTGGAGTTTTACTGCAAGGCATCCACGAGCCTATCGCCTATTGACAAGCCTAGCACTATGGTCAATTAAAAAATGCGCTCCATCATCAGGGGTTATTTGTTCTTTGCCTATTTTTAAAAATTGGTTTCGCCATCGCGACTTCAAGTTTTCGCATGGTCCAACCTTCAGTCGCCTATGGCAATCTATTAAATAATTAACATGCAAGACGACAAACAAGCCATATTATCGCGTCTTATCGGAAATCAGCCAGCAAGCCCTGTCGTTGCATCGCAGATTCCCCAATGGTCATCGCCCACCCACCCCATCAACCATTGCGATGCCTTTAGTCAAGCCGTCAAAAACAACCACGCCGAATTAATGGTCATTTTCTCAATCACTGACTTACCCCAAGCCGTTGCCAATTATCTAAAAAACAACCACTTAACACCCACCATAGTTTGCGAAGAATCCCTCACCGCTTTGGCATGGGACACCGTCAATATTCAAGCAGAGTACCGTGCGGTAGCCGAAAAAGACAGCTGTGGCATTACGACTATTGTGGCAGCCGATGCCAATACGGGCGCCATGTTAATTACCAACAACACAGCTCACACCACCACCCTATCGTTATTGCCTCCTTACCATATCGCCGTTGTCAGGCAACAAGACATACACTCCTGCATTGGCGATATTTTAACCAGTATCGACCAACCACTCCCCAGCATTTGTAATTTTTTATGTGGTCCCTCACGCACGGCAGACATCGAACAAACAATGGTACTTGGTATGCATGGGCCCCTGCATGTATTGGTAATCATCATCAAATAAATGCCATTATTCCAATGCACTCTGTGCGCAGCGCATATCTCGATAGCAACCATATCACTTAGTATTTGTCAAGCCTGTTATGACGACATTCAACAGTTACAAAACCAATACGGTTGTTTGGCTTGCGGGGCACCCGATAGTGATGGACACTGTGCTAACTGTCTAAAACAACCACCTGTATTTGACAAAATTATAGCGCCGTATATATACAATCCACCACTAGACAATCTAATCATAAAATTTAAATATCACCGACAATGGCAGCTTGCCCAAACATTGGCAAAACTAATCCCACGATTTCCAAAATGCGATTTGACTATACCTGTACCATTACATGGGCAACGCATCAAAGAACGTGGCTTTAACCAAAGCCACGAAATTCTAAAACAGTTATCTGTTGACTCTCACCCTCATATTATAAAACGCATAAAAAACACATCACCACAAGCCCAAATTTCTACAAGAAAAAAGCGTTACCTCAACATTAAAAACTGTTTTCAAGTTGATCAAACTTGGCAAGCCACGCAGACCCTCGAGTCCAAAAGCGTTTTGGTTTTCGACGACGTTATGACCAGCGGCGCCACCTTAAACGAAATAGCACTAACCTTAAAAAAAGCCGGCGCTACCCATGTTACCGTCGCCTGTATTGCCAGAGCGGCTGTTTAATTAATCGATTTTGTTGATGATTCAGACAATAAAATACCACTGATTATTAACAGTAACGCTATAAAATGAAACGTTTGAAACACCTCATTTAAAAAAAGCACACTCATAAAAGCCGACAATATTGGCACCATATTAATGTACAACCCTGCTCGCTGTACACCAACCAAATCCACCCCTCGCATAAAAAACACCTGTGACAAATACGCTGGCACCAACACAGCATAGACCATAATCCACCATCCTTGTGCGTTGGGAAATTGAGTATATCCCAACGCATACTCAATAATTGCCATTGGCAAAGTTGCGACAAAAGCAAATACAGCGATAAACCACAACAACACAAAACCATTAATAGCAGGGCGTTTACGCAAACCCAACGTATAAACGGCATAAAAGACACAGCCCAACAACATCAAAAAATCACCTCTATTAACACCCACTATAGCCAGCGATTGCCAATCACCGCTAGTAACAATATAAACCACTCCAAAAAAACTAAGAGCACACCCTACAATTTGCAACCATTTAATCGGTTGGGCAAAAAACAAAAAAGCACCAATCAATATAAAAATTGTCACACTGCCCTGCAAAATACCGATATTAATAGCGGAAGTAAAATTAGTTGCCAAATAAAAAAAACCATCAAACAACGCAATACTTGTCCCCATACCAACCAACCACCATTTATTGTCTTTTATAATAGTCACCACTGGTAATTTTTGTCGATATAAAATCGCCCCTAAAAATACAGCCAGCAACGCCCAGCGAATACTAATAAAAAGCATGGCAGAAGCGTTGCCCACCAACAACAACCCAATAATGACATTACCCGCCCAACCCATTGTTGCCAATACCAATACCAATGGTGCATACGAATACAATTGGAAAATTAAACTTTTTAGCACCACCATAAAATAAGATTACTGCTTTGCAGTATTTTTAAAATATTCAAAAATACAAATTCCGAAAAAAACCAAAGCCACCGCTACTATATGATACCAATAAAAACTTTCTTTTAAAATGACAATCCCCAACAATGGGGTAAAAATTGGCACTGCATTGGCATAAAGCCCTGCTCGTGAGGGCCCAATGAGATCCACACCTCGCATAAAAAACACCTGTGATAAATACGATGGAATCAATATAATATACAACATTAACCACCACCCCGCCCCACTTGGCAGCTGCGTATATCCCATTGCATACTCTATCAACACCAATGGCACAGTCGCAATAAAAGCCCCAACCGCTATAAACCACATCATAACAAAGCCATTGACATTGGGGCGGCTTCCCAGACCGACGGTATAAATCGCATAAAAAATACACGCAGAAAGCATTATCCAATCACCTTTATTAACCTGTATTGTCAACAAAAGCGCTAGATTGCCTTGAGCAACCACACACAAAACCCCCAACACCGTTAACAGCACGCCCCCCATTTGTTGCACGCTGACTTTTTTAGCAAAAAGGACAAAAGACAATAATAAAATAAAAACAGGAATAACCGCTTGAATAATCCCTATATTAACCGCCGTTGTAAAATTAGTTGCCAGATAAAACAGTGCATTAAAAAAAGCAATACTTGCCCCCATACCCATTACCCATGCGCGCCGTTGCCTAACCTCGCCCCACGCTTTGCGGATAGAAACATGCACAGACAGCCACAGTAAAATAGCCACAACACCCCACCGTAACAAAGTAATAATCATAGGCGATGTATTACCACTTAATTTAAGCCCGGCAATAGGATTACCCGCCCAGCCCAAGCTAGCGAGAATTAACAGCAACGGCGCTATTGCATAAAAGCGGGTGGAAATTTTCATCCCCTCATTATAAGCAAACACCAGACAAGTTTTACACGCACCACTCTTACGCCCGTCGAGCAATAAAGCAAACGCTTGTGCGTTGGTTTATTTTGGTTTATTTTTACTGATTTTTTTCAGTTGCCTTCTTACTTTTTGTTCTAGCGTTTTTAATTGTGCTGCTGTAAAATTGTCGGCTTCTCTGTCTTTGTTGTAGAGTGCATTTTCATCTCCACCACTAGCGGCAACAGCAAACCAAACATAGGCATTTTGGATATTTTTTTCCACACCATCACCATTTTTATACACCCATGCCAACTCATTTTGTGCCATTACATTACCATTGGCTGCTGCTTTTTTATACCAGTATAGTGCTTTTAGTGCGTCTTTTTTAAACACCCCCTGACCCGTTTTATACGACCACGCAACTTCATTCTGTGCTTTCGGATAATTATTGTCTGCTGCTTTTTGGTACCACTGCATCGCAGTTGTAAAATCTTTGGCAACGCCTTTACCTGTAAAATAAGCCTTCCCTAGGTTATATTGTGCCACTGCAAGATCATTTTTAGCCGCTTTGCGAAACCATGACACTGCATCGGAATGATTTTGCTCGACACCTTTACCCAAAGAATATCGTTTACCCAGTTCATTTTGCGCCTTCGGATAATTATTGTCTGCTGCTTTTTGGTACCAGTATAGTGCTTTTTTAACGTCTTTTTTTACATAGACATTGCCCCGTGCATAAACATCACCCAATTTATATTGGGAAATGAGATAGCCATTTTTAGCCGATCGATGGTACCACCGCAAAGCCGTGGGGTTACTCACCTCAACCCCATCTGCATTAGAGTAGATTTCTTCAATATTCTTTTGTGCCTCGTCATGACCTTTAATGACTGCCTTATGCAACCATAAAAGCGCGACTTTGTTGTCTTTTGGCACGCCATCACCTTGCATTGCCCATAAACCGTTGGTATAGATTGCATCCACAACGCCATTTTCGGCTGCCGATTTCATCAGTGCATTTGCTTGAGAATAATCAAGCTCTACCCCCCAGCCATTATGGTACAACACGCCTAATTCATACTGTGCAAAATACACGTTTTGAGCAGCCAAATTAGTAAACAATTCCGCCGCTATAGAATAATTTTGTTCTATGCCTCTACCCTCTTTATAAAGTAAGGCTATTTGATATTGCGCCTCACTATGCCCTTCACGAGCGGCTTTAAGAAAAAAATGAGCGGCTTCTTTTAGATTGCGGTTTTTAATACTCTCTTGCTCTTTTTCGGATAAGCTTTCAAATTCATCCTGTTCATAGTTCTGATTATTAAAATAAATTAAGCCCAAAGTATAATTGGAATCAACATCACCATATTGTGCTCTTGTTTGACAATGCCTTAATGCTTTTGGGTAGTTTTGTTCCTTATAGGCGAGGACACAGGGTTTGGAGTAATAATTCGCTAAAAAAGGCGTTGATATTCCTATTATTAATACCAACGCTGCGACTATATACTTATAATATGTTGCCATCTATTGACCTTTATTCTCTCCTACAGCCAAAATCAAAAATTCAAAAACATCAAATATTTTCTTATTAATTATTTTTAGTATATTCATCAACATCAGCCTGTTTAGGCATTATAATAATATTTATTACTTATACCAAATAAAGCCAAGAATATCATGAGTCATCACACACGCATCCGTCCTTTTAACACAAAAGACACCTACCCCGAACAAAGCATTAACAACGACTTATGCCAAGCCGTTGTAGCAACAGGCACCACGATTTTTTTGCGTGGACAAGTATCACAAGACTTAGACACAAGACAATCTTTGCACAATGACAACCCAGCCTTACAAACCCGCAAGACGATGGAAAATATTAAAATGCTCATCGAAGAAGCAGGCGGCAGCATGAACGATATTTGTCGCATTGTCGTTTATTTAACCGACATCCGTTACCGAGAAGCCGTTTATCGCGAGATGGGAGATCACTTACAAGGTGTTTTTCCTTGTTCTACTGGTATTGTTATTAACGCTTTGGCGCGTCCTGAATGGGTTGTAGAAATTGAAGCAACAGCGGTTATAGCCTAAGCAAAACTTCTAACTCTATGACATCCTTAAAAACATTGGTTAACAACTTACAGCAGATTGCCAAGCAACCTATTGAAAAGGCGTTTGCGATGCCCCCCGAACTCTATACTTCTGACTCATGGTTGGAACTTGAACAAAAACGAATTTTTACCAAAGAATGGATTTGTGCTGGTAGGGCAGATGCCGCAAACAACGCAGGCGATTACTTTACCTTTACAATCGCACAGCACCCTATTTTTATCATTCGTCAGTCCGATGATACTTTACGGGCTTTTTCTAATGTCTGTTTACACCGCATGATGAAGCTTGTTGACGGCAGTGGCAATTGCAAGAGCATTGTTTGCCCCTACCACGCATGGACCTACGACACTCAAGGTCAATTAACCGCCGCACCATTTATGAAAACTCGAGACGGCTTTGATATGTCCACCATGAAACTCCCTGAGATTCGTTGCGAAACATGGGCAGGCTGGGTCTATCTTAGCTTAAACAAAAAAGCAAAATCCGTAGCGCAGCACATGAAACACCTCATGCCATACATTGCCGACTACGGCATGCAACACTACCGTCAAATAATATCCGAAGACCATGTTTGGAACACCAACTGGAAAAATCTAACCGAAAATTTTATGGAAGGCTATCATCTGCCTGTTGCCCACCGCAAAACTTTGGGGGGGCATTTTTCGGTACAAGACACAGGCTTTGCTCAAAAAGTATATCGTCACTTTACCCTACAAACCTTTACCAAAAAGAAAACCGCTTTACTCGGTGTTGCCCATCCCACCAATACAACACTCAAAGGCGACAAACGCCACACCTCTGTTTTGGTAACAGCGTATCCATCTCACATGTACTCATTGGCACCCGACCACCTATGGTATTTATCTTTACAGCCCAAAGGCACCGATCAAGTCCATATTCGTTTTGGTGCGGCATTAGCCCCTGAAGTCATGGACAACCAGCCTAATATTCAAAAATTTATTGATAAAATAATAAAATTTTTACGAGACGTCAACAAAGAAGATAAATTTGTTGTAGAAGGCATGCGTTCAGGGATGACATCATCGCTTGCCAAACCCGGTCCTCTTTGTTGGTTAGAGCGTGAAGGACACGAATTTGCCGCTTATTTGGCACGAATGACAGGAGACACTAAAAAATGACTTTTTCAGTTTGCGGACGATGTGAAAAAACCAATATGTTCGGTGTAGCAATCACCACCTCAAGCATTGCCGTAGGCAGCCGTTGTCCGTGGGTACGGGCGGGGGTGGGGGCGATATCCACCCAAAACATCACATTGCCCTCCATCGGCAATGACGTACTTGACAAAATGGCAAGCGGCAGCAACAGCCCTGATGCTCTCAACGCTGTCATAAACGGGCAAGTCCAAATCTTTAGCCAATACCGACAAATCATAGCCATCGACAACAAAGGACTAGCGGCAGTATTTTCGGGCGACAACACACTCGGCACCAATGCCACAGCCATTGGTATCAACTGCGTCGCTGCTGGTAATTTATTGGCAAGCCCCAACCTACCCTCTATCATGGTCAATAATTTTGAACAAAACACATCGCTTAGCCTTCCTGAACGCTTGCTCTGTGCATTGGAATCCGGTCTATACGAAGCCGGTGGTGAAATGGGCGATGTCCACTCTGCTGCCCTATTGGTTAGCCACCAACACCCATGGCCATTGGTTGACTTACGAGTCGACTGGGACGACATCGACCCAATACAAAAATTGCGTCAGCTGTGGCAAAATTACGAACCACAAATGCAAGACTATGTAACCCGTGCCATTAACCCAGCCACCGCCCCCAGCTATGGCGTACCGGGTGACGAATAACCACACTAAAAAAGGATATTATTTATGATAAGAACAGGACAACAATATCGAGAATCCATTCAAGACGGACGTAAAGTCTATATAAACGGGGAACGTGTAAAAGACGTAACAACACACCCTTTATTTAAACCTGTCGTTGACATCCGTGCTCAAATATACGACATGCAGCACGACGAAGCCACCAAATCAATCATGACTGTGGTACAAGACGGCGAAGAAAACGCCATCGGCAATATACTACCCAAAACACAAGACGACTGGTGGAAAAAGCGGCACGCCACCGACACCGTTATGGACACCATTGGTGGTGTTGTAACACGAGTAGGTGACGAAACCGTTGGCGAAATGTGGTCTTTATACGACGGTCAAGACGTTCTCAACAAAGTAGACCCACAATTTTCCACCAACATTCGCAACCACATTGGACACGTCTTGCACAACGATCCATTTCATGTATCTGCCAACACCGACCCCAAAGGCGACCGTTCTTTGTCCCCTCAAGACCAGGACCCAGACATGTTATTACACGTTATCAAAACAACCGATGCTGGCATTATCGTACGGGGAGCCAAATACGAAACTGCGGCGGCTTATTCTAACCAAGCCTTTACCAAACCCACCATTGCCAATTGGGGCAATGAAAAACTCAGCGATTACGCCGTTGGTTTTATCTGTGATTTATCCAGCCCTAACCTGAAATTTATATGCCGTGCTGGTTTTGCCGCAAAAAACCCAAAAGACTACCCATTATCAACCCGCTTTGACGAAATCGATACATTGCTTGTATTTGACAACGTCTTAATACCGTGGGAAAACGTTTTATTTCACCGCCATACCGCTGCTGCCACCTTTATCCGTTCGACACTACACCGTTACTCCGCCTTTGCCTATGTGCAAAGAACGCTTAAACTAGCCGATATGATGATTGGTGCTGCTTTGTTTAACATCCGTCAAACCGGACTAGAAAAACAGCAAGCCGTACAAGAAAAACTAGCCGCCTTGGCAGTCTGGCGTGAAACAATCAACGCCCACCTCACCGCTGCCATTACGCTAGCGCAACCATCGCCCGGCGGATTACTCATGCCCAACCAATCGCTGCTATACACAGGCAGAGTAGCCGCTATAACGCAATTACCAGCGATGATGCACATTGCGCGTGAACTCTGCGGTGGACAAATTTGCGTGACCCCCGACTCCGCCACCTTTGAAGCTCCTGAAACAAAAGAATGGATGGACAAATTTTATGGCATCAACGACGACTGGCGTAGCGAAGACAGAAGAAAACTACTGGCATTTGCCCGCGACCTATTAAACTCGGACTATGCTGGGCACCGCTTGACATTTCAGCTCTTTGCTCAATCTCCACCCTTTGCTCACTTAGGTGCGGTCTATCGTAATTTTGACTGGAAAAAACCACTTGATTTTGTTAAAAAATCGGCTGGCTTATCCGACAGTATTAGCACTGATTAATCAAGAGCAGACAACCAACCCTTATATTTTAAGGGTTGGGTAGTATCACTGTCTTTTTGAAGTTATATTTTTAATACTCATGGTTAGAGTATTATTAGAATGCTTTGAATAGTTGGGGCGGAGAAGGCGGGATTCGAACCCGCGTGCCGGATTGCTCCGACCATCTGATTTCGAGTCAGCTCCGTTATGACCGCTTCGGTACCTCTCCTTGACGCACTATAGGCGTGACTCTATCAAAAAAAACACGCTGTTTTATAGATTCACTGGCTTGTTTTCAAAAAAGATTTGGTGGTTGATGATAAAATTAACTTTTAATTTTATTTTTCAACCATTTATTTCTTAGGAGTCCCATGTTTGACAAAACCCGCACAATAGCCACTGTTGATCCAGATTTACAAGCAGCCATTAATGCTGAATCCCAACGTCAAGAAAACCATATTGAATTAATCGCTTCTGAAAACTTTACCAGCCCTGCTGTTATGGAAGCGCAAGGCTCTGTACTGACCAACAAATATGCCGAAGGCTATCCGGGTCGTCGTTACTACGGTGGTTGTAAGCATGTCGATGTCGCCGAAGCGCTCGCCATTGACAGAGCAAAAAAATTATTTGGTGTGGACTTTGTCAATGTGCAGCCACATTCAGGATCTCAAGCCAACCAAGCCGTTTTTAATGCGGTGCTACAACCGGGCGATACTATTTTAGGGATGAATATCTCTGACGGTGGTCATTTAACACACGGTGCCGCCGTCAACTTAAGCGGCAAGATATACAATGCGATTGGTTATGGCTTAAACGCTGATGAAGTCATTGACTACGACCAAGTAGAGACACTGGCAAAAGCACACAAACCCAAATTAATTATTTGTGGTGCGTCGGCTTATTCATTGCATATAGATTTTCCTCGTTTTCGACAAATTGCTGATGCGGTTGGTGCTTACTTGCTTGCTGACATTGCGCATTATGCTGGTTTGATTGCGGCGGGTTTGTACCCTAGCCCAGTTGGTCATGCTCAATTCATCACCACCACCACCCACAAAACATTACGTGGTCCACGCGGTGGTATGGTAATGGGCGATGCCGAATGTGCTAAAAAAATTAATTCGATGGTTTTCCCCGGTATGCAGGGCGGACCATTAATGCACGTTATTGCGGGCAAAGCCGTTGCCTTTAAAGAAGCGATGGAACCGTCATTTCGCGATTATCAAAAAGCCGTTTTAGAAAACGCCACTGTTTTGGCAGATGCCCTTATGCAAGGTGGTTTGCGTATTGTATCCGGCGGCACGCAATCGCATTTAATGTTGGTTGACTTACGCAACAAAAACGTAACGGGCAAAATAGCCGAAGAAATACTCGACAACGCCCACATTACCTTAAACAAAAACGGTATTCCAAACGACCCACAACCAGCCATGATTACCAGTGGTATTCGCGTTGGCACACCTGCCATAACATCTCGTGGTTTTACAACAGACGATACACGAAAAACAGCCGACTTTATTTTAAGAGCACTAGATGCGCACGACAACCCTGCCGTATTGCAAGAAATTGCCCAAGAAGTACAAGCACTTTGCCAGACCCGTCCAATTTACACATAACAATAACCGCCTCGCTATGTTCGTCATAAACCAGTAGAATGAAGTGCCAAAACTGTGATAACAAGGAAACAAAGGTTATTGACACCAGAGTACGTAAAAATGGCTCACGCATACGTTTGCGTAAGTGCCATCACTGTCAAACGAGCTTTAAAACAACCGAAATTCTAGGTGAACCAACAACGTTATTACCACTATTGGTTTTTAAAGTTCGTAAAAGAGACGGTACTATTGTTGAGTTTGACGAAATTAAAATCACCAATAGTATTTCTATTTCTATTCGCAAGCCCGATAGAGCCAGCGTACCACTAAGCGACATTGTTATGGCGGTTAAAGAAGACTGTCAGGCATCCATTGACGGACATATTATTGATTCAACAAAAATAGGCGAGCGTATTCTTGTTGAACTTAAAAAATACAATGTTATGGCTTATATTCGTTATGCCTCGATTTATATGGACTTAAAAACAGTTGATGACTTTACCGCTTTACTTCATAATTTAACGAATGTCAAACCAAAATAACGCACCGCTTAGTACACCGCTTAGTACACCACTTAGTGAGCAAGAAACGTTTTTTTTAAAGCACTGTTTGCAATTAGCCGAAAACGGGCTATACACCACCACGCCCAATCCACGTGTTGGTTGCGTTATCGTTTGCGACAACACCATTATTGCACAAGGTTGGCACCACTACGCTGGCGCTGCTCATGCTGAAATCAACGCATTAAATGACTTAGCCAATAACAGCATTGAGCGCAGCAACAAGTCATTGGATATTTACATATCATTAGAGCCATGTGTCAGCCATGGCAAAACACCGCCGTGTATTAACGCCATTATTGCAGCCAAGCCCAATAAAGTGGTGATTGCCATGTTGGACCCAAACCCAGACACTTTTGGCAAAGGCGTGGCACAATTACAAGCAGCAGCGATAACCACCAAAGTTGCGGATACCGATAGCGATATTGGCAAGCGAGCAATGGCACTCAACATTGGTTTTGCATCACGACTACGACGTGGGCGACCATGGGTGCGTTGTAAAATCGCCATGTCTTTAGACGGCAAGACCGCCTTAAAAAACGGCTTAAGCGAGTGGATTAGCAATGACGACTCACGCAAAGATGCTCATCATTGGCGTGCTTTATCGTGCGCCATCATGACAGGCATTGGCACCGCCATTTACGACAATCCAAAACTCACTGTACGCCACCATACCACCAGCCGCCAACCCTTGCGGGTTTTGGTTGATTCCCAAGCACGTGCCACCAGCGACATGGCATTGTTTGGTGACGACAATATTTTATGGATAACCGCCACCGCACTAAGCACTACGCAAGCCGCGCACTTTAAAGGCGAGCATATTGCATTGCCCACGACCAACAATACTGACAATACCAAGCAACTAATCGACTTAAAACAAGTCATGGAAACACTGGCAAAAAAGCAGATTAATGAAATACTACTTGAATCGGGGCGTAAGCTAAACGGGGCGATGTTACAAGCCGATTTAATTGACGAGCTCATCGTTTATTGTGCGCCGTGTTTATTTGGTGAAACCGCCAGAGACATGTTTTTATTCCCATCGCCGACACACCCAAGCCACGCCCCACGTTTTAAATTAAAATCAGCCACCCCAATCGGCGACGATTGCCGTTTGGTCTATCAATGCAATGACACGCCCTTTAATTAAAGCCGTTAGCACGCAGGCACTGCAACAAAATTGGCAATCCATACGCAAGCAAACCCACGCCCGCCAGCTATTGGCAACCGTCAAAAGCAACGCTTATGGACACGGCTTGGCAACCGTTGTCAAAGCACTATCGCGCCACTGTAACGGTTATGCGGTCATTGACATTAACGATGCCATTGAAATCCGCACCATCAATAGCACACTGCCCATCATCTTATTACAAGGGATATTTAAAAGCAGCGATATACAAGCCATTGCCCAGTACCGCCTCACCCCTGTTATTCATAGTCATTGGCAAATCAGCCCACTGACATCATTGGCGTCGGACAGTACGTTAACCATTTATATTAAAGTAAACACTGGCATGAATCGGCTGGGATTTAAACCACAAGACGTGCCTAGCGTCATTAATCAATTACAACAAAACCCTGCCATTGACAAGCTGATATTGGCGACGCATTTTGCCAATGCTGATGCTGACGCTAATGCCACTAGCCAGCAAACCACTAGCGTGCAATCACAACTAGACACATTCAACCAGCTACGCCAATCTTACCCTCATTTGGCTGTATCCATTGGCAACTCTGCCTCTACTCTATTACACGACATTGATGACGATTGGGCGCGTATAGGCATTGCCTTATACGGTGCTTGCCCTGCCCCAGAATACAAAACCAAAAAGGGGCTTGGGTTTGGATTGGAGTTTGGGCTTGTTCCTGTCATGACATTAAAATCTGAAATAATAGCCATCTATACCATCAAGACAGGGCAAACCGTTGGTTATGGCAGCACCTTCACTGCCCCAAAAGATATGACAATTGGCATTGTTTCTATTGGTTACGGCGATGGTTATCCGCGTTGTAACAATTTAGTAGTACAGTGTTGCGAGCAACTATGTAGTGTTATTGGTCGGGTCTCGATGGAGATGATAACCATTGATTTATCAGCCATACCAGCCGCAGCCGTAACCGTAGGCTCTAGTGTGATACTTTGGGGAGACAAGCCGACTGTCGATGACATCGCGCGTGCTGCCAATACAATTGCTTATGACTTACTAACGGCATGTTCGCATTTACCGACAACAGCGGTGTGAAACATTGTTTTTAGAATGCTTTGATTTTTTTATGCCGCTTAAATATAAAAATTAAGTATTTGCTTCATTTGCTTCATTTGTTTCTATAGCACTATCAACGCATACTTTGTTTTTATCTTGCAAAAACAGCAAATCGATAGCACACAAGAAAGCACCCCCGATAATAGCAATATCGGCAATATTAAAAGCGGGCCAATGATACTGTTGCCAATACACATCAATAAAATCAATAACATAGCCTTCATTTATTCTATCGTACAAATTACCCAATGCCCCACCCAATATAAACGACAAAGCAACGGTTAAAAAAGTGGATTGACTTTGATAGAACATCAACAGTAAAACAAATGTAATAACAATCGTTACCACCATTAATAATAAAAGTCCTGCACTACTGCTTTCGGCAAACATGCCAAACGCAGCCCCTTTATTTTCGACATAAGCCCATTGTAATATCGGCAAGACAGAAACGGGAGGCTCATTTTTTAAAGTCGTTAATGCCCATTGCTTAGTCGCATAATCCGCCATAAAAATAATGGCAGAAAACAGTAAGTAATAACTGCGTTTAAGCATTTAAACAGTACTACGTTGTGCAACACCGTTATTGGCTAGGGCGTTATTACAGCGTTGGCACACGGCGTTATCATCCAAACCAGCTTCATGATGCCAGCACCGTTCGCATTTTTCGGCAGTCGATTTATCAACAATAATATCACTGCATTGCTCATCGATTGTAACCGCCGAAACAATATAAATATAACGCAAATCAGTTCCCAAAGACAGCAACGCATCGGCAACCGCTTGTTGTTTTGGTATCGGTAGCGTTACCACTGCATTTAAAGAAGAGCGTACTACATCATTATTGCGAGCTTGTTCGATAGCCGTCAAAACCGCATGTCGATGCTCGCGAATCAGCTGCCACTTTGTTAGTAATGTTTTTGCGGCTTGGGGTTGGGGCAATGGCATCGTCCATGTATAAAACAACGGGCTATCATTATCGTCATTCATTAGCACCCGCCATGCCTCATCGGCAGTAAAGCATAAAATCGGTGCCATCAATTTAATCAGCACTTCGGCAATATGTTGCAAAACCGTTTGTGCAGAACGCCTAGCGTAGGATTTTTTAGGGCAGGTATATAACCTATCTTTTAAAACATCCAAATAAAAACTACCCAAATCGATTGAACAAAAATGTTGCAGGCGAGCGGTAATGGTATGGTAATCATGTCTTTCGTAAAGAGCGGTTATTTCTTGGCGTAAGTTTTCACAGACTACGAGCATATAGGCATCGATTTCAAGTAAATCATCTGCTGCAACGCAATCATCATTGGCATTATAATCTGCGATATTCGCCAATAAAAAACGTGTCGTATTGCGAATACGGCGATACATTTCGACATTCCGCTTTAGAATTTCATCCGATATGGTAATCTCGCTAGAATAATCTGACGCACCAACCCACAACCGTAGAATATCTGCACCGTAAGTTTCTATCACTTTTTTAGGCGACACCACATTGCCTTCGGACTTAGACATTTTACGACCATCACCAGCCACCACAAAGCCATGTGTTAATATTTGTCGATACGGAGCCATGCCAAAAAGTGCATTAGCCGTCAGCAAAGACGAATGAAACCAACCGCGATGTTGATCAGAACCCTCAAGATACATATCAGGTCGGGTATCGTTGTCTTGCCCATCCCAACCCATAACAGTTTGATGAGTCGACCCAGAATCAAACCATACATCAAGCGCATCGGTGACTCTATCGTATAGTTCAGAATCGCTAGTGCTTAGCCAATCCGAAGTATCAGAGGCATACCACCCTTCAATGCCTTGTTGTTCGACCAAATCTGCCACTTTTTCGACAATCATTACTGTATCGGGGTGTAGTTTACCGCTTTCGCGATGAACAAAAAACGGAATCGGTACATTCCAAAACCGCTGCCGTGACAAACACCAATCAGGGCGTGCGGCTATCATGGACCGCAAGCGATTTTGCCCCCATTCAGGGTAAAACTTAGTTTCGGCAATAGCGGCAAGCGATTCTTCGCGTAGTGTTTTGCCGGTATCTTTGGGTTTATCCATTACCAGAAACCATTGCCAATCCGTTCTAAAAATAACCGGTGATTTATGTCGCCAACACAAAGGATAGCTATGGGTATAATCTTCTTGTGCCAGTAAACAACCGTTTTCGCGTAGTTTTTCGATAACCAGCGGTACGGCTTTCCAAACCGTCAACCCAGCTAGCTCGCCCAATGAATCGCCATAACGCCCTACTCTATCGACCGCTGATTCCAACGGTAGTTGGTGTGCCACACCGATATTAAAATCATCTTCACCATGTCCGGGGGCGGTATGCACCAAACCCGTCCCTGCCTCTGCGGTAACATGATCACCGCTAAAAATAGGCGACTCTCTATCATAAAGCGGATGTTTACAAACAACCCCCACTAAATCCGCTCCATTAACAGTTGCAATAACATGTGGATTTTGCAAAGCCATGCGCGCGCTCACTGTATCAACAAGATCTTGTGCGACAATATAGCATCGATTATCATCTTCGAGCAAACTATATTTAATATCGGCATGCACCACAATAGCGCGATTAGCAGGAATAGTCCATGCGGTGGTAGTCCAAATAACCGCCCCCACTGCTTTGTCTTTGTTACTTGGCACACCGAAACGTTGATAGACATCAGCGGCATTAATCGCCTGAAAAAACACATCAATTGCTTGTGATACTTTATCGGCATATTCGATTTCGGCCTCTGCCAATGCCGACTCACAAACACTGCACCACAACACTGGTTTTAATCGGTGTGAAATAAGATCTTTTTGATAAATCTTAGCCAACGTCCGAACAATACCAGCTTCGGTTGGGGGGGACATGGTTTTATAAGGCGTATCCCACTCTCCCATAACGCCCATGCGTTTAAACCCTTGTCGCTGTAAGTCAATTTGTGTTTGCGCAAACTCACGACATTGACGGCGAAACTCAATCGGCTCGCGGCGATTACCACCGGCTTTTTCGACCTGATGTTCTATCGGTAATCCATGGCAATCCCAGCCCGGCAAATAAGGCGCATCATAGCCAGCCATCGTCTTGCCCCGTACGATCAAATCTTTTAGAACTTTATTAATCGCGTGTCCCATGTGCAGATCACCATTGGCATAAGGGGGTCCATCATGCAATACGAATCGCTTTCGTCCTTTTGAGGATTCTCTTATCCTATCATACAGATTTTTATCCTCCCATTGCTTTAGCATTTCTGGCTCACGGCGTGCCAAATCGCCACGCATAGGAAACGGGGTTTGTAATAAATTAAGAGTATCGCTTAGTTTGTTTTTTGCCATATTTGCTTATCCTATTTACATCACGCTGATGATCTTGTCACCAAAATCAGATGTAGAAAGAATAGTGGCGTTATCTTCGTTGCCACGTGCAAGATCATAGGTTACAAAACCATTGACAATCACCGAAGCCATTGCTGTTACGATAACATCGGCGGCTTCGTTCCAAGCCAAATGCCGCAACATCATCTCTGCCGATAACAACAACGATCCCGGATTTGCTACATTTTGTCCGGCACGTCTGGGGGCAGAGCCATGAGTTGCTTCAAAAACAGCAGAATTATCAGAAATATTAGCCCCGGGGGCGATTCCTATGCCGCCGACTTGTGCTGCCAACGCATCCGAAATATAATCACCATTTAGGTTTAAAGTCGCCACCACATCATAATCTTTGGGATTAATTAATATTTGTTGCAAAAAATTATCGGCAATAACATCTTTAATAACGATTTTCTCACCGTTATTTGGATTAATAATTTCACACCACGGTCCGTTATTAATAATCGTTGCGTCAAACTCTTCTGCTGCCAATTCGTAGCCCCATTTCATAAAACCACCTTCGGTGAACTTCATTATATTACCCTTATGCACCAATGCGACAGACTGACGGTTATTATCGATAGCGTACTCAATTGCTCTTCTTATGAGACGTTTTGAACCTGAAATTGAAACAGGCTTAACACCGATAGAGGTAGTTTCGGGAAAGCGAATTTTTTGCACCCCCATCGTCTGGATTAAAAAATCCAACACCTTTTGGCAATCATCTGTGCCTGTCTCCCATTCGATACCGGCATAAATATCTTCGGTATTTTCACGAAAAATAACCATATTGGTATTTTGTGGTGCTTTCAGAGGCGATTGGATACCATCAAAATAACGCACAGGGCGTACACAAGCGTATAAATCTAAGGTTTGGCGAATACTCACATTCAAAGAGCGAATACCTTGCCCTGTTGGGGTCGTCATCGGTCCTTTAATCGAAACCACGTATTCTTTTAGCAACGCCAATGTCTCTTCGGGCAGCCAAACAGCCTCACCATACAGCTCAACTGCTTTTTCGCCGGCGAACACTTCCATCCATGCAATTTTTTTATTACCTGCATACGCTTTTTCAACGGCGGCATCAACCACTTTTTTCATCACTGGTGTAATATCCGTGCCAATACCATCACCCTCTATAAAAGGAATAATAGGATTATTAGGTACATTTAAACCACCCTTGCCATTAAGGGTTATTTTTTCACCATTGTCTGGAACATTTACTTTCATTCGTTTTTCTCCTTGTATTTTTTACTTATTCCGTATTATCTCAAAAATAGTCTAATGACATTAAATTATTATAACACCCAATCTGCGCGGGCAGCGATGCCTTTAACATCGACCACCAAAACCCCATTGGTAACAGCGGGATTGATATTTTTAAAATCATCATGTGCCACTGCAAACAAAATTAAATCAAACGACTCTGTCAATATTGTTTTTAAATCCGTTTTGATATCAACATTATAAAGCTCTTTTGCGCCTTTAACATCAGCCACTGGATCGCAAACAGTCAGCTGGCAACCTGCGAATTGTAAATCTTGGCGAATCGTTTCGACCAGCGTATTGCGTACATCGCTACAATTTTCTTTAAAAGAATAACCCAAAATAAGCACTTTACAATCTTGTATTACTTTATCGTTTGTTTTTAATAATTGCAACGCCACCTTTGCCACATGGTGTGGAACGGCGTTATTGACTTGCCTTGCTGCCTCTAATATCGGTACATCATAACCCTTTTGACGAGCGTGTTCCAATAAATAGTATGGGTCCACCCCGATACAATGCCCACCAACCAAACCCGGATAAAATCGGCGAAAATTCCATTTACTCGCTGCCGCATCAAACACAGCAGAACTATCTATGCCCATGCGATTAAACAGCATTGCCAATTCATTGGTAATAGCAATATCAACATCACGTTGAATATTCTCGGTAATTTTAGCCGCTTCGGCTATTTTTAGCGATTGAGCTTCGTAAAGCCCTGCCGTTATTATTTTTTGGTAAATCATTCTAATGCGTTTCAAGCCATCGACATTAGACGCAGAAATAATTTTAACCAGCTCTTGCAACCGTTTATCACTTGGCGACAATCGCTCGGGCGAATACGCACAATGAAAATCATCATTAACCCGCAAATTAGTTGCAGCTTCGATCATAGGAATACACACATCATCGGTAGTACCCGGGCAGACCGTTGATTCAAAAACAACCATATCGCCTTTTTTAAACACCGTAGCCACACTACTCGTCGCCCCTTTTAGCAGCGTTAAATCAGGCTGATAATCCGCATCAATTGGCGTTGGTGCGGTAACGATAAAAACCGTGCAATGTTTGGCATCGGCAATAGCCGTTGAATATGATATTTGTTTGGCACTACCAATCACGCTTGAGGCAATCTCGTGATTACTATCAACACCTTGTTTTAAATCAGCAATTCGGTTGTGATTGGTATCCACTCCAACCACGGTGTAATACTCTGCCAATGCCAGTGCCAACGGCAAGCCAACATAGCCCAAGCCAACAACCGCAATAATCTCGTTATTTTCGGTAATCATTATGAGGCGGCTTTGGTAATTTCGTAAAGCCCAACCGTTGCCAATAAATTAGGCAATTTATTAATTCTTTTATTGCCATCAATATAAATACGGCGATTAATACGCAAACCTTGGTCATTGCAGAATTTTTCAAAATCATTAATACTACAATAACGTGTATTTGGCGTATCGTACCATTCATAGGGCAACGCCCCACCGCGTGGTGCAATACCACGGAACAGATGCAAGCGATGTTGCCAAAAGGCGAAATTAGGGATAGACACAACAGCCGTTTGTCCGATGCGTAGCATTTCGGTCAGCAACCACAATGGCGAGCAACTGATATTTTGTAGTGTCTGTGACAAAATAACATAATCAAAAGACTGTGTCGCAAAAAGCGATAAATCTTTATCGATATTAGAATAGACGCAGGTAATACCGCGAGACAAACAAGCCGTTAAACCATCATTATTAATATCCACCCCAATGCCGACTGTATTTTTTTGTTGTTTTAAATAAAATAGTAAATCACCATTAGCACAACCCATATCGAGAATGCGGGCAGACGGTTTAATGAAATCGGCAATACACTGAAAATCCAAACGATTCATCTATTTACACTCTCCCATAGTTGTTGCATATACGCTGCAACAGCCTCATGATAAGTTGGATTCGCCAATAAAAATGAATCATGTCCATAGCCAGAATCGATTTCCATATACGACACCTCTTTTTTAGCGGTTAACAACGCTTTTACCAAATGCCTTGAATGGTCGGGCGGAAAACGCGAATCACTCGAAAAAGAAAGCAAAAAACACGGTGCCATAATAGGCGACACTGCTTGCACCAAATCGCCATTGGCATCTTGTGCTGGATCAAAATAATCCAGTGCTTTCGTCATTAACAAATACGTATTTGCATCAAATTTTTTGGCGAATTTTTTGCCCTGATGTCGCAAATAGGACTCCACTTGAAACTCACTATCATAATTAAACTGTGGACTATTACCTTGTCCTTCTTGTCGTTCTCGTCCAAATTTTTCGGTCATTAAATTATTAGACAAATACGTAACATGTCCGATCATTCGCGCCACACTCAAGCCTTGTTCGGGGATTTCATTATAATCGTAAAAATCACCATGCGAAAAATTTTTGTCACCCGTAATAGAATGCCGTGCGATTTCGTTAAAAGCGATATTAGAAGCCGACAACCGTGCTGATGCTGCAATAATAAGACTCGCACAAAGCGCATTGGGATAATCAATAGCCCAGCGTAACGCTTGCATACCGCCCAAGCTCCCGCCGACAACAGCAAACAATTTTTTTATCCCTAAAACCTCTATCAGTTTTTTTTGTGAACGCACCCAATCCTCCACTGTTACAATAGGAAAACGTGAGCCATACGGTCTGCCATCATCGGGGTGTGGGTGGCGAGGCCCTGTAGAGCCATGACAGCCCCCCAAATTATTAGGCGAAATCACAAAAAAGCGGGTGGTATCAATCGGTTTATTAGGACCAATAAAATTATCCCACCAGCCTATATTATTAGGCTCGTCTTCATAAAAGCCCGCTGCATGTTGCGACCCTGACAAAGCATGACAAACCAGCACCGCATTACTACAGTCGGCATTAAGCGTGCCATACGTCTCGTAGGATAGCTCCCACGTTGGCAAAACAACCCCATTCGCACAGACAAAAGGCACGTTAAAACCAACCACTTGTGGACGAACAACGCCGACAGATTGGGATTCATCATAATTTTTAGCTGAATAATTATCCATAATTTTTATTTACTATACCGCCCGCAATTCTACGCCATGACTGGGTATTTTTTTTAAACCGGGAGATTTTTAAACGTTGGTAAAACCAACGTTTAAA
This sequence comes from Gammaproteobacteria bacterium, assembly GCA_965243565.1. Classification (GTDB taxonomy): domain Bacteria; phylum Pseudomonadota; class Gammaproteobacteria; order Tethybacterales; family Persebacteraceae; genus CBDEVH01. The sequence continues at coordinate 581,554 of OZ251571.1, read as the reverse complement.
AAACGACCTGCCCGAAAACCAAAGCTACGGCATGTTTTCAACATGCCCCGTGTGTTTTTTGCAAAAAAACACACTCAGACTGTCCCAATACCACAGATTAATAACCCGGGAATAATGACCTGCCCGTCAACCGAAGCTACGGCATATTGAAAATATGCCCCGTATGCTTTTTGAAAAACAGCATACTCAGACATTCAAGCATGATATAATAAAAACATGCAACAAGCAATACAATCGGTTTTGGATTTTTGGTTTGGCGACATCGAAACCGACACCATTCCCCAAGACAAATGGGGCTTATGGTTTGGTTCAAACCCCAAAGACGACGACGACCTTCAACAAACATTCTCATCACTCATAACGCAAGCGGTAGCAGGCGATCTACACCATTGGCAAGAATCAGACACCGGCAAAGTCGCCCATATTATCTTATGCGATCAAATGACACGGGCAACCCTTAGAGGAACGCCTCAAGCATTCAGTGGCGACACCCTAGCCAGAAGCATAACTTTAAACGGCATTGCCAATGGCAACGACAAAAAAATGCCAGTCGCTCATCGTTTGTTTTTTTATCTACCACTCGAACACAGCGAGAACATCACCCACCAACAACAATGCCTTACTTGTTACCAACAGCTCATTGACGAACACCCACAATTACAAACCATATTACAACGCTCACTCCAAGAAGCCGAAAAGCACCACCAGTTAATACAGAATTTTGGGCGATTCCCGCACCGCAACGCCGTACTAGGCAGGGACAACACCCCAGCCGAGGCCGACTACCTAGCCACCACCCACAACCATTATGGGCAAGCTCCTCGATAAAGTGAGCCATGCCATACCAGTCGTAACCACACCAATCATAAACCCAGCCATCAGCATTATAATTCCGCTTAGTGCCTTTGAGACCGCATGGCAAACCTTATTACCAGCCCTTCGCTCACAAATAAGCCCTGATGACGAAATAATCCTTGCGGCACAAGCACCAATAACCAGCGATACCCAAAAAACGCTTTTAGAATTTACCAATACCCGTTGGATTAATTGCAAAAAACAAGGCAGAGCAGCACAAATGAACGAATGCGCCGCCCTTGCCAACAATCATTACTTATGGTTTATTCACGCTGACACGCAACTAACAAGCAATTGTGTGTGCGCCTTAAAAACATCATTAAAAAAACAGCCCAACGCCTTGCACTACTTTCGCTTGAAATTTTACGACGGTGATAAAAAAATGAAACTAAACGAATGGGGAGTCCAATTACGTTGTGCTTTATTCTCCAATCCATTTGGCGACCAAGCCTTTGCCCTATCCACCACCCTATTTTTTGATCTAAACGGCTATGAAGAAACCGCAGCCTACGGCGAAGACCACTTACTAACCATAAAAGCACGTGCCAACGGCATAGCATTACAATGCGTTGCATCTACTGTACTTACCAGTGCCAGACGCTATACACAGCAAGGTTGGTTAAAAACCATACTCCTATTTCAAACCCTATGGATAAAACAATGGATAAACCGTTCTTTCTTTTAAATGTCGAAAATCGACATTTAAAAAATGAACTACATGTAAGCGAAGCTAAACCGTTCCTTCTTTTAAATGTCGGAAATCGACATTTAAAAAATGAACTACATGTAAGCGAAGCTACACCGTTCCTTCTTTTAAATGTCGGAAAGCGACATTTAAAAAATGAACTACATGTCAGCGAAGCTACACCGTTCTTTCTTTTAAATGTCGGAAAGCGACATTTAAAAAATGAACTACATGTAAACGAAGCTACACCGTTCTTTCTTTTAAATGTCGGAAAGCGATATTTAAAAAATGAACTACATGTCAACGAAGCTACACCGTTCTTTCTTTTAAATGTCGGAAAGCGATATTTAAAAAATGACCTGCTCAAAAACCAAAGCTGTCCCAAACAATGAAACAAAAAATCGCCATCGCTGCCTTTGTTAAAACACCGGAACTATCCCCTGTAAAAACAAGACTGGCAAAAACAATAGGCAAGCGGCAAGCCATTGCCATATATGAAGAATCGGTCAAACAAACCGCCATAACCTTACAAGCGGCGGTAACATCATTAGAATCACTACATGCCTATTGGGCAGTGGCAGAGCAACAAGCCACCAATCACCAACGCTGGCAGCAATTTTCGACACTATGGACGGGGGACAACAGCTTAGCCCATCGCCTGCACCATGTATATTCGACATTACGCCAGCACCACGACCGTGTTATTTTAATCGGCACTGACTGCCCACAACTCCCACAGCAATACATACTAGAAGCAGCCCAAACAAAAAAAGAAACAATCATTGGCAAAGCAACAGACGGTGGATTTTATTTATTCTCTAGCAATCAAACCATTGCGGCTGAATGTTGGTTAAACGTACGATACAGCGAAGAAAATACTTTAACGCAATTAATCAATACACTTACCACTGCTGGTGTAATTGGCGAAAGTGTTGAGTACTTACCTACGTTAAGCGATATTGATGATAGGGAATCGCTGGAGGAGTGTATTGAGCAGTGGGGGGAGAATGTGCAGAAAGATGGAATTGTGGCGTTGATGAGAGATTTGGGGTTTTGGAGGGGTTTTTAATTTGTGGTATTGGGGCGGGAGATTTTTTAAAAGGCGGCTTTCGACATTTAAAAGAAGGAACGGAGTAAAAAAATAACGGTGGGCTGTGGGGTTTTGGAGGGGTTATTAAGTATTCACTTTGTTTGAACGTCTGTGTGTGTTTTTTTGCAAAAAGCACACGGTGCATATTTTCAATATGCCGTGCCTTTGGTTTTCGACAGGTCGTTTTTTTAATGTCGATTTTCGACATTTAAAAATCTCCCGGGCATGTCGTTTTTAAAAGGTGGCTATGCCAACTTTTAAAAAATCTCCCGGTCTGAGTATGCTTTTTTCAAAAGCATACGGGGCATATTTTCAATATGCCGTGCCTTCGGTTTTCGGGCGGTCGTTTTTAAAAGGTGGCTATGCCACCTTTTAAAAAAACTCCCGGTTTAGAATGACCACTTGACTAACCACGAGGCTGCGGACTCGCTGCCTAGGGTTTTGTTGGTGGTGTGTTCTATGGCAAAGCCCATGCTCGTTGTCGCACTGTTGGTTATGCGGTAGCCCCATTGGTAGGTGGTGGTTGGGGAGTTGCTCCAATCAATTGTTTCGGAGTTGCTTTGTAATACGCCGTCTATCAATACGCTTTTGTTTAATGTTAATGAGCCGTCGTTTACCGTGCTGGATTGTTTGATGCCAAAACGCATTAGGTCGTTTGTTTGAAATAACGATGTGCCTTCTAGTGATGCATAGTAACCTTGGTAGTTATAGTCTAACTCCGATACCAAACTGCCTGATGCACCAGTACTACTGCCTTGCCCTACTTCTAACTCGCCATTGATTGTCCAATGCCGGCTTATGCCTAGTGATGCTCCTAACTTTGTTTGGTGTGTCATGCCTTCTTCTACGCCCAAACCGCCGTTTAATGTGTTGCCTAGTAACGTGCCTTGCTCTTGTATTTGGGCGTATTCAGCGTGCCAACTCAAACGATTGTTTTGGGATAATTGAGCGTTATCAGATAGACGGATGCCCCATTGGCTGTAAGTGCTGCCTGATGATACATCATCGCTAAAGCCTATACCAGCGAATACTTCCATGCCGTCTATTGGCTTTATGCCTAATAGTGCGTGTTGGTCGGTTTCCGAAAAGTACGGGACATAACTGTTGGTTTCTGTTAGACCATAACCGTCCCAACTTGATGATACATCATCGCATGACGAACATAGCTCATACGAGGCACGCAAATAGTCGCTGCTGTAGTTTAGATTCAGTAACTGACCGCTGGCACTGTGCTGGTTTATGTACCAATTGCCTAACATCGTTTGTTGACGGGTGGCTTCTGTTAGTAAGTCGTCTGCACCGTTGCCTATACTTGGTAGTGAGTCCGTGGCAACGCTTTCTAGTAAACCACTTAATGCCATGTTGTAATAACGCCCTTCTAAGTATTCAACTGCAACTTCTACATTCGCCAATTCGGCTGCTAAGCCACCAAGCGATTTGGATAGTGACGAAAAACTATTGAATACCAAAGCGTTGTTAGCATTGTTGACATTGTTGGCGTTGACAACATTGGAGTCGCTTTGATCATAATCAGCAAAGACAACAACGCCTTGGGCGTTGATGGCAGCACTGACATTGACCATGCCATGTCCGTAAATATCATCAACACCAGCTGCGCCTAAGTCGTCGGCGGTGCCGAGTAATAATTCCAAAACAGTATTCATCGGCATCGATGGCAAGCGACTTTTTAGCAATGCCAACGCTCCTGATACATGTGGGGCTGCTAGGTAGTTACCGCTGTCCGTGGTTACTTGTACGGTGTTGTTATTGATATCAATCGAATAATCACCACGCCATACCGATAAATCTTGCGCCGGTGCAACTAGGCACCAGTCTTTGGCAATACCACAGCCGTTGCTGCTGTCTATTAGTGGTAGGTTCGCATCGGATTGGTCCACGCCCATGACCACGACATATTTACCAATGAGTTCTTCGGCGTACAAGGGGGCTAATGCCCATGCACCGGGAGCGTTGGCATCAATATTACCAAGACCATTTAAGCTAAGGTTGGTGGCGATATCACTAACAGCTAGGGTTATGTTGCTAGTGTCGCAGCTGTTCGGGCCATTGTTATTAAAGCTTATTTGGTCGCCTGTACAACCAGTAATCGAACCGTTTTCGTTCCAGCCAGATTCTCCACCTGCCATGACCATAACGATATCATCATCGGCAATGGCAGTAGCCATATCGGCAAAGAATGAGGCTAAGTTCTTTTCCCATCATTAGTGTTGATGCCAAAAAGGCTAGATTAATGTCATTTTTGCTGGAATCACCACTGTCTAGTAGCGCTTTGTAAACCGGTAAATCGTTGAGCAACACCGTTATCGTGGTGTTATCGGTCTCGGTGTATAGCCCCCAACGGTTGGCGGTGAGTTCTTCGTGCGATAAACGATGCGACCAACTGTTATTGATGATATCAACAACATGCTCTGGCTGACGTGTAGATTGCGCGTTATCTGCAGCTAGTAGGTACTCAATAGCAACAAAACGTCTCGTATCAGGATCAATAAAGTCATTATGGGCATCAAAACTAGTAGCCACTGGCAACATACTGACCGATAGTGCCACGCCTTGAATATCGGCATTGCCGGCGTTGGCAGCAAGAATACCAGCAGGGGCAGTGCCGTATTGAGAGATTTGAGCTAGCTCGGATTTGAAGTATTATTGTCTCTGGAAAGTCTAATAGCAGCATTACCATTGAAAGAAATTGCAGGGGTATAAATACTGTTTGCCAAATCAGCAACAGGATTTACACTACCATTGTTCTCTCCGGCTACCGCATCCCCATCATACAAAAAGTGTCTATCGACCAGTGCCACCCTGACACCTTGACCAAAATAACCACGAGAAGAGGCTTCGGCAACACCGATGGCACCCAAACCAGCGTTTGCTTGGTATTCCGTGGTGTTGTGGTCAATACCGCTTTTGGCGTTGGGCGCCGGTATATAGTTTATATCATATAATCAGCAAAGACAACAACGCCTTGGGCGTTGATGGCAGCACTGACATTGACCATGCCATGTCCGTAAATATCATCAACACCAGCTGCGCCTAAGTCGTAGGCGGTGCCGAGTAATAATTCCAAAACAATATTCATCGGCATCGATGGCAAGCGACTTTTTAGCAATGCCAACGCTCCTGATACATGTGGGGCTGCTAGGTAGTTACCGCTGTCCGTGGTTACTTGTACGGTGTTGTTATTGACATCAAGCGAATAATCACCACGCCATACCGATAAATCTTGCGCCGGTGCAACTAGGCACCAGTCTTTGGCAATACCACAGCCGTTGCTGCTGTCTATTAGTGGTAGGTTCGCATCGGATTGGTCCACGCCCATGACCACGACATATTTACCAATCAGCTCTTCGGCGTACAAGGGGGCTAATGCCCATGCACCGGGAGCGTTGGCATCAATATTACCAAGACCATTTAAGCTAAGGTTGGTGGCGATATCACTAACAGCTAGGGTTATGTTGCTAGTGTCGCAGCTGTCTGGGGCATTGTTATTAAAGCTTATTTGGTCGCCTGTACAACCAGTAATCGAACCGTTTTCGTTCCAGCCAGATTCTCCACCAGCCATGACCATAACGATATCATCATCAACAATACCAGCACCGATATCGGCAAAGAATGCGGTTAAGTTCTTTTTACAATATCATTAGGGTTGCCAAAAAAGGCTTAGATCAATGTCATTTTTGCTGGAATCACCACTGTCTAGTAGCGCTTTGTAAACCGGTAAATCGTTGAGCAACACCGTTATCGTGTTGTTATCGGTATTGGTGTATAGCCCCCAACGGTTGGCGGTATTATCTTCATGCGAGTAACGATGCGACCAACTGTTATTGATGATATCAACAACATGCTCTGGCTGACGTGTGACTTATCGCGTTATCTGCAGCTAGTAGGTACTCAATAGCAACAAAACGTCTCGTATCAGGATCAATTAATGTCATTATAGAAATCAAAACTAGTAGCCACTGGCAACATACTGACCGATAGTGCCACGCCTTGAATATCGGCATTGCCGGCGTTGGCAGCAAGAATACCAGCAGGGGCAGTGCCGTATTGAGAGATTGAGCTAGCTTGTTATGCAACAATTAATGTCTCTGGAAATTTCAATATCAGCATCAAAAGCGAAATAAATTCCAGAGGTATAAATACTGTTTGCCAAATCAGCAACAGGATTTACACTACCATTTGTTTGACTATCCCCATCATACAAAAAGTGTCTATCGACCAGTGCCACCCTGACACCTTGACCAAAATAACCACGAGAAGAGGCTTCGGCAACACCGATGGCACCCAAACCAGCGTTTGCTTGGTATTCCGTGGTGTTGTGGTCAATACCGCTTTTGGCGTTGGGCGCCGGTATATAGCCTATATCATAAGAAGCAAAGACAACATCGCCTTGGGCGTTGATGGCAGCACTGACATTGACCATGCCATGTCCGTAAATATCATCAACACCAGATGCGCCTAAGTCGTCTGCGGTGCCGAGTAATACTTCCAAAACAACACTCATCGGCATCGATGGCAAGCGACTTTTTAGCAATGCCAACGCTCCCGATACATGTGGGGCTGCTAGGTAGTTACCGCTGTCCGTGATTACTTGTACGGTGTTGTTATTGAAATCACTCGTATAGTTACCACGCCATACCGATAAATCTTGCGCCGGTGCAACTAGGCACCAGTCTTTGGCAATACCACAGCCGTTGCTGCTGTCTATTAGTGGTAGGTTCGCATCGGATTGGTCCACGCCCATGACCACGACATATTTACCAATCAGCTCTTCGGCGTACAAGGGGGCTAATGCCCATGCACCGGGAGCGTTGGCATCAATATTACCAAGACCATTTAAGCTAAGGTTGGTGGCGATATCACTAACAGCTAGGGTTATGTTGCTAGTGGTGCAGCTGTCTGGGGCATCGTTATCAAAGCTTATTTGGTCGCCTGTACAACCAGTAATCGAACCGTTTTCGTTCCAAGCAGATTCTCCACCTGCCATGACCATAACGATATCATCATCGGCAATGGCAGTAGCCATATCGGCAAAGAATGAGGTTAAGTTCTTTTTGTTATTATTAGGGTCTTCGCCAAAATAGGTTAGACTAATGTCATTTTTGCTGGAATCACCACTGTCTAGTAGCGCTTTGTAAACCGGTAAATCGTCGAGCAACACCGTCACCGTGGTGTTATCGCTATCGGTGTATAGCCCCCAACGGTTGGCTGTATTATCTTCATGCGAGTAACGATGCGACCAACTGTTATTGATGATATCAACAACATGCTCTGGCTGACGTGTAGATTCCGCGTTATCTGCAGCTAGTAGGTACTCAATAGCAACAAAACGTCTCGTGTCAGAAAAAATGTCATTATAGGCATCATAACTAGTAGCCACTGGCAACATACTGACCGATAGTGCCACGCCTTGAATATCGGCATTGCCGGCGTTGGCAGCAAGAATACCAGCAGGGGCAGTGCCGTATTGAGAGATGAGAGCTAGCTCGTTTTGATCATAATTGTCTCTGGAAATTCCAATAGCAGCATCTTGATTGAAAGTAATTGCAGGGGTATAAATACTGTTTGTCAAATCAGCAACAGGATTTACACTACCATTTGTTTGATCCCCATCATACAAAAAGTGTCTATCGACCAGTGCCACCCTGACACCTTGACCAAAATAACCACGAGAAGAGGCTTCGGCAACACCGATGGCACCCAAACCAGCGTTTGCTTGGTATTCCGTGGTGTTGTGGTCAATACCGCTTTTGGCGTTGGGGGCAGCTAGATAAATATCACCAACAAGAATATCACTAATAACTGCGAAAGGTTCAGATGTATCGCCTGATGGTAGGGCAAGCTTAACACTGCCTTGTACCGCAATGGCTGCACCTAAATCTAGTAAACCATGACCGTATAGGGTGTCTATGCCTGTTGCGCCTTTGTCTTCGGCTGTGGCAAAGATAATAGCCAATACAACACTCATTGGCATCGCCGGAAAGCGGCTTTTGAGTACTGCCAATGCTCCCGATACATGAGCGGCTGCCATCGATGTTCCACTGGCTAAGGCTAAGGCATCGTTACTGTCAATGGTTTGAATGTCTTCACCGGGTGCCGCTAGACACCATGCTTTGGTATCACCACAACCATTGCTAAAGGATGCTATATTGCCGTTTGTGTCTGTTGCTACTACTGCAACAAATTTACCAATCAAACTAGGGGCGTACCAAGGGGCGTAGTTATAAGCACTTGGGCTGTTTGCCTCAACGTCTAATGTGCCGAGCTCGCCATAGCCATAAAATTCAGTGGTTAGGGTGATATTCGTGCCGTTGTTGCTTTTGACTAGCTCTACCGTATGCGCTAATGCTTCAAAACCAAGAAATAAATCAAGATTGCTGATGGTTAGGTTGGCGTTGCTTTGCTCGTAACCACAAAATACATCGTCTGCTAGTACGGCAACATCGCATAACTCAAGTTCGTTGTTTTCGGCGTTCCAACCGTCATTGCCAGCAGCAAATACAGCAACAACGTCGTTGTTACTTGCCGCTTTGCCAAAGGTGGTGAAGTAACCTGTTGTTGCGTTAATCAAGTAGTCGTATTTGGGATTGGCGTTTAGTAGTACACGCCGTGCAGGCATTTCAAAAAATACAGTGTTGCCATCGTAAGTACCGTAGAGCTTTTCACGGGCGGCACCCCAACTGTTGTTGATGATTTGTACATGCTCATTGGCTATTTGGGTCGTTAGTAGATAATGAAAACCGTGAACTGCGTTTAAAGTGTCATTGGGAGGGGTATTGCTCGCTTGGGTTTGTACGGGTAATAGTTTGACCAATGGGGCAACGCCATGAATGGTGGTGTCGTCAACTACCGCACCTATAACGGCGGCTACTTGCGTGCCGTGTCCTGTTGGGTCGGTGATGGAGATTGTGCTAAATATGGCTGTACCACCTACAAAACCATTGAAACGGACTCCCCCAACAATGTTGGCGGCTAGCTGGGTAATGGTGGTGTTTATGCCACTGTCAACCACCGCAACGGTAACGCCTTCGCCAAAATAACCGCGTTGGTAGGCTTCAATTGCGTTGATGGCGGCTAGACCTGATTGGTTTTGGTATTCAATGGTGTTGTGGTCAAGGGTGGTTTTTGAGTTGGGGGGCGAAAAAATACCGTAGGCTAGCTGACTGTTAGCGTCAAAGCCAATGGTGATGCCGTGTTGCTGTGTCGTAACAAGGGTATCGGCTGACAGACTGACAGTTGCTAGGGTTAGCGAGCCATAAGCCGCATATAGATTGACGGTGGTGTTATAGAGCGTATTGGTAATGGAAACGGTGGTGATGTCGTCATATTGCACTTGGGAAACAGAGCTGGTAACGGTATAGCTGTTGCTGCCGTCAAATACGAGTGTGATTGGGGTTAGCGTAACGCCTAATGCGATGAGCTGATCTGCCATTGCTTGTGATAAGGCAAGAATATCACCAGAGGAATCTTGAAAATACAATGGCGTAATAACGGCTTGGTTAGAATCTAAATAGACTATGTCTGATGATTCTGTCAGTGTAACGGTATGACCATAAACGGTTACTGATGTGGTAACGGTGAGTGAATAACTTGCATCTCCGATAAGTAGGCTATCATCAGGAATGAGTAGGGCGAGGGTGCTGTCAAGAGTGACGGTGAGGGTCTCAAGTGTAATAGTGCTGTAATCGGCTACATCGTACTCGAGGGTGCTGCTTTCAACAATATTGTCGATGGTGATATCGGCAGTGAGCTCTAAATTTACCACGTAAAACGTTGTTATTGGCTCATAAATGACTTCGGTGGTTATGTCAAAACTGTTTGCATCAAATACTAGGGTCTCGCTGTTTATGACAGTTACAAAGACGTCTGAATAGATTGTATTATTCGCTTCATGGTAGATTGAGGTTGTAACAAATAGCCCCATAAAACTTAATAAAAAGTTGAAAGAATCAGTGTCGTCAACATCGGTTAAATAAACGGTTATTAAATCTTCGATTGATATGCTTATATCAGCGTTGGATAAATCAATGGTTAAGGTTTGTTCGTCGCCGTCAACGTCGGTTAATTTGACGGTTAAAGGGTTGGAAGAGAGAGTTAAAACAACCTCTTGAAAGCTTTCTGGAACGGCAGGTATGACAGGTATGACCTCTACGGCATTATAATCAGCAGAGTTAATAGTACAGGCGGATAAAAAAAGTGTGAATAAAATAGCGAGTGCGGTTGTCTCTAGCCATATGAGTTTTTTACGGATGTTATTCATTGCGTTTTTCTTTTGTTATTGTGTTAAATATAAGCAGGGGTATTGTAGCATGGTTAGAGAGAGTGCCTTCGGTTTTTGGGAGTTTTTTTAGTATTTACTTTGTTTTAACGGGTATGCTTTTTTTAAAAGGTGGCTATGCCACCTTTTAAAAAAAAAACTCCCGGTTCAAAAATTTACAACAAGCATTTCAGCGATTTGGATGGCGTTTAGTGCCGCACCTTTGCGGATGTTGTCACTTACAACCCATAGGTTTAAGCCGTTGGTTGTGCCGAGTTCTTGACGAATACGACCAACGAATACTTGGTCGTTGCCGGCGGCGTGTTCGGAGGCTGTTGGATAGCCTCCATCAACGAGCTCGTCTATCACACAAATGCCAGCAGCATTGGCGAGTAACTCACGGGCATCATCTGCTGTAAGTGGTTTTTTTGTTTCGATGTGTATTGCCTCACTATGCCCAAAAAAGACAGGTACACGTACTGCTGTCGGGTTAACACGAATGGTGTCGTCACCCATGATTTTGTGAGTTTCCCAAACCATTTTCATTTCTTCTTTGGTGTAGCCGTTTTCTTGAAAGGTGTCAATGTGAGGTATGACGTTAAAGGCTATGGGGGCTGTAAAACAATTGCTTTCAATGGCATTGCCCGATAGCCTGTCGATGGATTGCTTGGCGAGCTCGGCAATGGCACTGTTGCCCGCACCTGATACTGCTTGATAGGTGGCGATGTTGATTTTACTTATACCAGCGTAGTCGTATAACGGTTTTAATGCCACCAACATTTGAATGGTCGAACAGTTGGGGTTGGCTATTATGTTGCGGGGTTTGTAGTTGGCAATGGCGTGAGGGTTGACTTCGGGTATGACCAAGGCAATGTCGGCTTGATAACGAAAGTGAGATGAGTTGTCAATAACAATACAGCCAGCAGCGGCGGCACGCGGTGCGTGTTGCTCACTGATAGAACTGCCAGCAGAGAATAATGCAATGTCTATTTTGGAAAAGTCAAAGGTGGATAAGTCTTCAATGTTAATGCTAGAGCCTTTAAAGAGTATGGTTTTTCCCACTGAGCGTGATGATGCCAATGGGTAGAGCTCGTCAATGGGAAACTGACGTGTTTCAAGCGTTTGGATTAGTTCTTTACCAACAGCACCAGTGGCGCCAACTACTGCAACGTTAAAGGTCTTCATTGTGTGTTTTTGTTTTGTATAAAAGAGTGATTGTTTTTTTTTATATCAACAGTATCGCGTTTATAACGAGAAGTCTGCAAATATCCAAGGTTCGGTTTGACGACGCTTTTGTTCGTAAGCTTGAATGGCGTGGCTGTGTTGTAGCGTTAAACCAATGTCGTCTAAGCCGTTGCTTAAGCGGTTTTTTATGTCTTGGCTGATGTCAAATGTTAGGGGGGCAGCAGAGGTGGCATTGGTGCTGTTGGGGGTGTCGGTAATGTCTGTGATGGTTTGAGCGGCAAGGTCGATTGACAGTCGGTTGTTGCCAGCATTTACGCGGGTGAATAAGTCGTTAATGGTGCTTTTTGGGAGGGTGATTAATAACATGCCGTTTTTGGCTGAATTGTTGGCAAAGATGTCGCCAAATGAAGGTGCCAAAATAACACGAAATCCGTATTCCATAAGCGACCATACAGCGTGCTCACGCGATGAACCACAACCAAAGTTGTCTTGGGTTAGTAGTATTTTAGCGTCTCGGTAACGAGGGTCGTTTAAAATAAAGTCGTTGTTTTTAGGGCGATTTTGACAGTCCATGCCAAGATCGCCTTGGTCTAGATACCGCCATTCGTCAAATAAAAACTGACCAAAGCCAGTTTTGCGTATCGACCGTAAAAATTGCTTCGGGATAATCTGGTCGGTGTCAATGTTGCCCCTGTCTAAAGGAATAACGATTGATTGTAATTGAGTGAATTTTTCCATAATATATTAAGGTGTCATTATAAACTTATTTGTTTTGTGCCGAGAATGTTTGAAATAAATATTGCCTGTTTTTTATCATTTAGCATTATTTTTATCGAAATAAAGTAGTATAATTCGGGTCTGATTGAACAGGATAAATACAAGAATAAATCACCTAATTATGAACGTTAAAAAAGCAAAACAAAAAAAAGCATCTTTATCGCCTGAGGCTATCCTCAGTGCAAAAAAAACCCAACAGCTGAGCGACTCCGATGTCGGTTCTTCTGGTGTACAGATTGTCAATCTAACCCAACGCATTTTGTCACTAACTCAACACATGATTATTCATAAAGGAGACAACCACTCCCGTTATGGCTTAATCAAATTGGTTAGTCAACGCAGACGCTTACTAAAGCATCTTAAAAAATCCAGCCCCGAAAAACATATATTGGCGTTGGCTTCGCTTGATTTACGCAAGTAATTTTTACTTTTTATTCGATATTCAATAGCCGTTTACTCTAATGCAGTGAACGATTTATTAACGTCTTTATACTACTAACTTAAGAAAAAAATATTATTATGATTAAAAAATATCAACAGTCTTTCAACCTTGGCAAACAAATTGTCTCTCTTGAATATGGCGAAATCGGCAGACAGGCTGCTGCTACCGTTATTGTCGAAATTGATGGCACAATGGTCATGGTTGCTGTAACAGGACGACAAAAAGCAAAGGGCGAAGCTACTTTCTTGCCTCTTACCGTTGATTACCAAGAAAAATACTATGCTGCTGGCAGAATCCCCGGTGGCTTTTTAAAACGTGAAGGACGACCTTCTGAAAAAGAAATTCTCACTTCTCGCTTAATCGATCGTTCGTTACGCCCTTTGTTTCCTAACTTTTTCTATAACGAAGTGCAAGTGCTGGCGACAGTTATTTCGTATAATCCCAATGTCCCTGCTGATATTCCGGCAATGATAGGAGCATCTGCTGCCATGTGTTTATCAGGTATTCCTTTTAAGGGCCCTATCGGTGCCACACGAGTCGCTTATATTGACGGTAATGTTGTGGTTGCACCAACCACCGAAGAAATGAAAACGTCAAAACTTAATTTGGTCATAGCCGGTACACAAGAAGGCGTGCTAATGGTTGAGTCCGAAGCACAAGAATTGCCCGAAGATATTATGTTGGCTGCTGTAATGGAAGGACATAGAGAAATACAAAATACCATTACCGCTATTCGCCAACTGGCAGATGCCGTAAATAATACACCTTGGGATTGGACACAACCAACATTGCCTGATGACAAAAAGAACAAACTAACCGAAATTGCAACCGCTGGTCTCGAAAATGCTTATAATATCTCGGATAAACAAGAACGTACACGTGAGCTTGATATCGTACGGGCTGCAAGTACCGAAGCCGTTTTGGACGAGAAAAGTACCCCGCTTGAAGTTAACTTGATTAATTCATCACTGAAAAAAATCGAAGCGACTATCGTGCGTAATCGTATTATAGAAGGCAAACCACGTATTGACGGACGTAGCAATGATACAGTCCGTGATATTCATATCCGCTTGGGCTTTTTACCACGCGTACATGGTTCGGCTTTGTTTACCCGTGGCGAAACCCAAGCCTTAGTAACAGCGACCATGGGGTCTGAAAAAGATGATCAAAAATTTGATGCTATCGATGGCGAACAGTTTGACGCTTTTATGTTGCATTATAATTTCCCCCCTTTTGCCACCGGCGAAACCGGACGCACTGGTATTCCAAAACGCCGAGAAATCGGACATGGGTATCTTGCAAAACGTGGTTTGACCGCAGCAATGCCTACCCGCCAAGATTTTAATTTTGCTATTCGCGTTGTTTCTGAAATCACTGAATCGAATGGTTCTAGCTCTATGGCTTCTATTTGTGGTGGTTCGTTGGCATTGATGGATGCTGGTATTCCTATCTCTACTCCTATTAGTGGTATTGCCATGGGGCTTATCAAAGAAGATGATAAGTTTTCGATTTTATCGGATATTTTGGGTGATGAAGATCATTTGGGCGATATGGACTTTAAAGTCGCTGGAAGTAAAGACGGTATTACCGCATTGCAGATGGATTTGAAAATTACCAGTATTAACGAAGATATTATGAAGGCAGCATTAAGCCAAGCCAATGCCGGACGCTTACATATATTAAATATTATGAATGAGCATCTATCAGCACCACGCGAAGATGTATCAGAGTTTGCACCACGTATGCAAAAGATGAAAATCCCGGTGAATAAAATCCGCGAAGTTATCGGAAAAGGTGGCTCTGTTATTCGTAGTATTACCGAATCTACCGGTACTAAAATTGACATCTCCGATGATGGTACTATTACCATTAGCGGTAGTGGTAAGGATAACTGCCAAATGGCTCAAGAAAAAATCGAGTCCATTACAGCAGACCTAGAAATCGGACGTATTTATGAAGGTAAGGTCGAAAATATCCTTGATAATGTCGGCGCTATCGTTAGCTTTATGCCCGGTCGTGATGGTTTATTGCATATTTCTCAAATTGCAGAAGAACGAGTAACCAAAATCACCGATTACCTAACCATTGGACAAAGCATTAAAGTTAAAGTTATTAAATCTGATGAAGGTCGTGTGCGTCTAACTGCTCTTAAATTAGACGAGATTACAAAGTAATTTTTTATTAACTCACACCTACCATGAAATACTGGCTTTTTAAATCAGAACCATCTACTTACTCGATTAATCATTTACAAAAAGATAATTGCGAATTTTGGGATGGGATTCGGAATTATCAAGCCCGTAATTTTATGATGAATGATATGACGGTGGGAGACCGAATTTTTTTTTATCATTCTAGCTGCCCTAACCCGGGTATTGTTGGTGAAGCAACAGTGGCAAAATTAGCCGAACCAGACCCAACGCAGTTTGATCCAAAAAGTCATTATTACGATCCTAAATCATCTCCCGATAAACCACGATGGTGGTGCGTTAGCGTTGCTTTTGTTCGACAGTTTCCAACCATCTTATCGCTTCGTGCCATTCGTGAAATGCCAGCACTTGCAGATATGCTTTTGCTAAAACGTGGTAATCGACTTTCGATTACACCCGTTACTAAAAAAGATTTTATGGTTATCGAAAATTACTTTTTAAAACTCTAGCTTTATTGAATCCGAAAATAGCCAATGTTAGAGTTTGCACTGTATGCTTGTATAGGAATAGTTAGCGGTTTTTTTTCTGGATTGCTGGGTATTGGGGGCGGTATTATTATAGTGCCATTAACAGTGCTTATTTTTACTCGTTTGGCAGGGTTTGATCCGCTTGTTGCAACACATGTTGCCGTTGCAACTTCCGCTAGTATTATTGTTTTTACCAGTATCACCAGCGTTTATTCTCATAATCGTCAGAACAATGTAGTTTGGTCGTATATTCGTTTGTTTGTAATTGCAGCGGTTGGTGGTGGTTTTTCTGCTACATTGGTTGCGCCTTATCTTTCATCGATGATTCTCACCGTTATATTGTCTTGCTTTTTATTACAAAATAGTTATCAAATGCTTGTCCAAAATC
The DNA here is from genome assembly GCA_965243565.1 of Gammaproteobacteria bacterium. Lineage (GTDB taxonomy): Bacteria > Pseudomonadota > Gammaproteobacteria > Tethybacterales > Persebacteraceae > CBDEVH01. The sequence goes on along the minus strand of OZ251571.1, from coordinate 565,180 downwards.
ATCGTCAAAGCAACACTTCCTCATCTGTACTTCCTCATCAGTTAATTGTTTTGCCAATGGCATCAGTGATTGCTTGTTTTGCTTCTTTAATAGGTATCGGTGGCGGCGTGCTTAACGTGCCTTTTTTAAACCGCTTAGGGTTGCCCATAAAAAAAGCCATTGGCAGCTCTTCGGCCATTAATCTGTTTGTTGCAACGGCTGCAACGGCTGGTTACGTAATAACGCCAACACCAAAAGTGCCTTATTCGGAAGATATGATTGGTATGGTGTATATTACAGCTACTGTTTCTATTGCTTGTTTTAGTATAATAACTTCATGGTTTGGATCAAAGGCAACAGAAATATTACCAACACTCCTACTGAAACGTGTTTTTGGTTATCTTACTTTGTTTTTTGCCTTCTATTTACTCTATTCCTTACTATAATTTATGTGTATTGATGAAAATATAAAAAAAGCGATAAAGTTCGCAAGTCAACTGCTGGCAAAACGCGAGCATTCTAAGCACGAGATAAAACGTAAACTGGTACTGAAAAAAATAGACAGTAGTGCTATTGATGCTGCTATTGAACATCTTATTGATATCGATCTGCTGTCAGATAAACGCTTTGGTGTTATTTATATTCGTAGCAATATAGATAAATTTGGCGATAAAAAACTCTACTATAATTTGTCCCAACACAACCTTTGCCAAGAACTTATTGATATAATCGTAAAAGAAGAAGGTTTTGACGATGAGCTAACACGCGCTACCAATATGATGGAAAAACGTTTTCCCAATGGCAGCGAAAATAGCTATCAGTCTATTTCTAATTTTTTTAATTATCGTGGTTTCTCGTCTCATACAATCCATGAACTTTTAAAAAATTATACCTTAAATGAAGACGCTTATTGAAAAAACGCAACAGCTGTCCAGCCGTTGCAACGCGTTAAATTTTAGTCTTCCAGTTACTCATGTCTATAATCCTCTGGATTATGCTTGGGCGGCACATTTAAAGTATCTAACGCACTATTTGCATAATCTACCCCCGTCTAAAAGAGTGTTATTTATGGGTATTAACCCGGGACCTTGGGGCATGGCACAAACTGGTGTGCCATTTGGTGAAGTCGCACAAGTGCGTGATTGGCTAGGGATTAGTAGCACCATTACTCCCCCAACCAATATGCACCCCAAACGCCCGATTGATGGGTTTTTGTGCAAAAAGAGCGAAGTCAGTGGCAAGCGTTTATGGCAATTATTTGCCAATCGTTATGGCACCGCCAATAATTTTTTTTATGATGCTTTTGTTCTAAATTACTGCCCATTGCTGTTTATAGATGGGCGTGATAACAAAGCAAAAAATCTCACACCAGATAAACTTAAACAGCAAGAAACAGTGGATTTGTATGCGTATTGTGATGAGTATTTAAAATTTATAGTGGCGTATTGTCAACCGCAATGGCTTGTTGGTATTGGAAATTTTGCCGAAAATAAATTACAGCAGTGTTTTGCTAATTTGTCCACTGTTCGTATTGGCAAAATTATTCACCCCAGCCCGGCTAATCCTAAATCGAATAAAGGTTTTTTTGATATTGCCAATCAACAATTAGATGACATGGGGCTTTAATTCACATCACTCCGCCACGACCACCCTACTCTACCCCCACCCCCCTACCCCCACTTATGTTATTTGAGTGAGGGCTGCTTGAATACGGTTTGTCTAGTATAATTTTGTTTGTTCACTCATTTTTACCCAATTACAAAAGGATACATCATTATGAAAATTCTCGCCGCTGTTGCATGGAAGCCAAATGCCCCACTTAGTATCGAACAGATTGATCTGGCACCGCCAAGAGGCGGCGAGGTTTTAATCAGACTTGTTGCAACTGGCGTTTGTCATACCGACGCTTTTACCTTGAGTGGTGAAGATCCTGAAGGGTTGTTTCCTACCGTGCTTGGACATGAGGGCGGCGGCGTTGTCGAAGAAGTCGGTGAGGGTGTTACGTCTGTGGCAGTGGGCGATCATGTTATTCCGCTTTATACCCCAGAGTGTGGAACTTGTAAGTTTTGCCTATCGAATAAGACCAATTTGTGTCAAAGGATTCGTGCCACACAAGGCAAGGGTTTAATGCCAGATGGCAGCTCTCGATTGTCAATGAATGGAAAACCTATTTATCATTTTATGGGGACTTCTACTTTTGCCGAATATACCGTATTGCCCGAAATTGCTGTTGCTAAAATAAATAAGGCTGCACCGTTGGATAAAGTTTGCTTGTTGGGTTGTGGCGTTACCACCGGTATTGGCGCTGTTTTAAATACCGCAAAGGTAGAGGCAGGGTCAACGGTTGCCGTTTTTGGCATGGGTGGTATCGGGTTGAGCGTTGTACAAGGAGCAGTTATGGCAAAGGCTTCACGCATTGTCGCTGTTGATATTAACGAAGATAAGTTTGAAATGGCTAAAATGCTTGGTGCAACTGACTGCATTAATCCTAAAAAATATGATGTACCTATACAGGATGTTATTGTCGATTTAACCGATGGTGGTGTCGATTATTCTTTTGAATGTATCGGACACACACAGACCATGCGCGCGGCTTTGGAATGCTGTCATAAGGGGTGGGGAGAGTCCACTATTATCGGCGTTGCCGGGGCTGGTGCAGAGATATCCACCCGCCCTTTTCAGCTGGTTACCGGACGTGTATGGCGAGGGACCGCCTTTGGAGGCGTTAAAGGACGTTCACAATTGCCCGATTATGTCGAAAAATACATGCAAGGCGATATTAAAATTGATGAAATGGTTTCTTATACTATGCCGCTGCAAGATATTAACCGCGCATTTGATTTAATGCACGAAGGAAAGTCTATTCGCTCCGTCATTGTTTTTTAATCATGGGCATTAATCAAATCTCAAAAACCCGCTGTTTTGGCGGTGAACATATCCGTTTTTCACATTATTCATCAACCAATCAATGTGAGATGACTGCCGCCATTTATCTGCCACCACAAGCACAAACACAAATAGTGCCTGTTTTGGTTTGGTTGTCAGGGCTTACTTGCACAGACGAAAATTTTTCTGGTAAAGCCGGTGCCCAACAATATGCCGCCCAACATGGTATTGCCTTACTCGCACCAGATACCAGCCCTAGAGGCGATGATGTCGCTAATGATGATGCTTATGATTTGGGTTGCGGTGCTGGGTTTTATCTGTCTGCCACTAAAGCACCTTGGTCAAGCCATTATAAGATGGATGATTATGTTGTTGTTGAGTTGCCTGACGTAATCGCCGATAATTTTGCGGTGGATATGTCTCGCCAATCGATTAGCGGACATTCTATGGGCGGACATGGCGCATTGACGTTGGCACTTAAAAATCCCGATTGTTATCAGTCTGTTTCGGCGTTTTCGCCAATTTGCTCACCTATTAATTGCCCATGGGGCGAAAAGGCTCTAAGTACTTATTTGGGTGACGATAAAAATACATGGAAACACTACGATAGCTGCGAATTGATTGCATGTGCCGCAAATGCCAATAAAAAATTTGAATTGTTAATCGATCAAGGTGATGCCGATAACTTTTTAGAAGGTCAGCTTAAACCTGCTTTATTGCTTGATGCCTGTCATAAAGCGGATTATCCTGTTAATTTAAGAATGCAAAAAGGCTACGATCATAGTTATTATTTTATTGCCAGTTTTATTGGTGAACATATTGCTTTTCATGCCAAATATTTACTGCCTTAAAAAAACATTAACCACCGACTTTGCCACGCTTATATTTTTGTCAGTGCTCAAAATACCAACACACTACTACTGGCTAATAGGGCTGTTTTAGCTAAATTTTTAATGGTTGGTTTTGAAATTTGGAGTTTGGAGTTTGGAGTTAGCCGCCGTTTATTCGCTACTTAAAAATCCGCTCATTACTTGATCGCTCGCTAATTACTGTATAGATATTCAGGTAGCCATAGGGCTATTTGTGGGAATATGATTATAAGGGCTAAGCCAATTAGCTGAATCACCATAAATTGCATCATGCCGTAATAGATGTCTTTTAAGTCCCATTCGGGAACCACACCTTTTAAGAAGTAGGCAGATAGTGCAACCGGGGGAGAGAGCCAAGCGGTTTGTAAATTGACCGCAACAAGTATGCCAAACCATGTTAAATTAAAGCCAAGCTGCTCAACCAAAGGAAGTAATATAGGGACAATTATTAATACGATGGGTACCCACTCAAGGGGCCAACCTAAAAAGAATATAAATAAAAGTATCATTAATAATATTAAAGTTGGGTGCCAATCTAGCGTCAGTAATAACTCGGTTAGCATGGTCGGTGTACCCAACCGCGAAAATACAGCACCAAAGAAGTTAGAGGCGGCTACAAGTAATAGTATTAAAGCTGATATTTCGAGCGTTTTTATTAGGCTAGAGTTGAATTTTTTCCATGTTAAACGACGGTACGCTAGTGATAGTATTAATGAACCAAATGCACCACAACCAGCGGCTTCGGTTGGTGTTGCCAAGCCGAGTAAAATACTGCCTAGTGCAGAGAATACGAGTAATGCGGGCGGTACCAAGCCTAAGAAAAATTCTCTCCATACGGTTGCTGTACTTACTCGCTCGTCAATAGGCAGTGCTGGCCCTAAACTTGGGTCAATCATACAGCGTATGACGGCATAGGAAGCGTACATAACAGCCAACATAATACCGGGAATGATGGCGGCGGCAAAGAGATCGGTTACAGGGACCTCAAGTACAGGCCCCATAACAACCAACATAATGGAAGGGGGGATTAATATGCCCAAAGTACCTCCTGCCGTGATGGTGCCTGCTGCTAAACGTACATCGTATCCAGCACGGTTCATGGTTTTTGCCGACATAATGCCGAGTATGGTAACGGATGCTCCTACTATGCCAGTAGCAGCAGCAAAGATGGTGGATACGAATAAGACGGCTAGGTACAAAGCACCACGAACACGGGATAACATAATGCGTATGGCTTCAAATAGCCGTTCCATAAGCCCCGCTTGTTCCATCATTATGCCCATAAAGACAAATAGCGGTACTGCCGCTAATGTTTGCTCAAGCATGACAGAGTTAAATTGTAAGGTTAATAACCAAAATACGACTTCGCCAAAGCCTAAATAACCAAAGACCAAACCTAAAAATATTAAGGTAAAGGATATGGGGAATCCTACAAAGATGGCAAATACCATGCACCCTATAAGGATTAATCCCAACGTTTCGTTGCTCATTGCGGCCACTTACCTTTGGTGAAGGCATACCATGATTTTAATGTTTCAGATACGCCTTGTATGGTTAATAATAATACACTGAATGCCATTGCTATACGCAAAGGGGCGATTAATGGACGCCATGCGGTGTCGTCTAGACGTTCGGAACGTTGCCATGCTTCAAAGGCGTATTCGGATGATATGTATAAAAATGCTAACATAGAAGGCATAAATAGTAATGCGTATAGAGTAAAGTCGATGAGACCTTGTACACGAACGTTAAGTGTGCGATACAAGAAGTCAGCACGGATATGAACGCCTCGCATTAAAGCGTATGCCGAGCCGAGCATAAACATTGCACCGTATAACATACGGCTTACGTCATAAGCCCATAGTGTGGGTGCTATAAAAAATTTACGAGCAATGATTTCGTAAACCATCGATAAAAATATAGGAACGATTATCCATGAGACAATTTTTCCTACTCGTAGAGAAAATTTATCAATATGGGTGATGGTGTTTGCCATCCATCTTGCCATGTCGGCAGGTTTTTCAAGTACACCGCCGCGTCCTTCGGCAATGAGTTCGTCAACTAATTCAACATCGTCAATTGTTTTTTCGACTTCGGGCATCTGATAAGTTTAATAGTGTTTTCGTTATAAAAAAAAATGGTTAGCTGTTACCAACTAACCATTTTTTTATGGTCTTAGGATTACTTCTTTTTGCTGTTAACGTAAGCGTTGCCTAAGTTGGCGTTGGTGGTTTGCGCACCTGCCCAAAATGGGACAGCAATGTCAGCAAAGTCTCTCATAGATGTCCAAACTTCTAGGAAGAATGGGCTTTCATCTTTGTATTTTTGCATTATCTGTGCGACTGCACCCATGTACTCAGGGAAGTAGTCTGCAGGAGTGTCATGCAAAATAACACCGTGGTCTTCGGTAAGCGTTTTTAAGGCTTTGCCGTTTTCATAGATGCGATACGCCATTGCACGCATTAATGAAGCGTCTGCGGCTATTTCCATTGCTTTTTGTTGGTCGGCGGTTAAACTGTTCCATACGTCTTTGTTAATGTACATATCAGCGTTAACAACGACTTGATGCAAACCTTGCAAATAGTAATGTTTTAAGACTTTCTGAAAACCAAATACGCTATCAGGCTTAGGACAGCACCACTCGGCAGCGTCAATAGTTCCTTTTTCGAGTGCAGGAAGAATGTCTCCACCGCCCATTGCAACTGCGGCTACACCAATTGCGTTGTAGGTCTCACCGGGGATGCCAGGAGGCGCACGAAAACGATATTTGCGAAAGTCTGCCATGCTGTTAATAGGCTCTTTAAACCAACCCAATGCTTCAGGACCAACAGGTTGCAACATCAAACCTTTGATATTAACGCCCATTTCGTCCCATAAACGATTGTAGAGTTCTTTACCACCACCCCACATATACCATGAGACCCAAGCGATGTTGTCAATACCCAAACCGGCACCGGCTGTTGGTGAACCAAACAAAACAGCAGCGGGATGCTTGCCAGACCAATAATGCGTCCACGCAAAACCACCTTCGATTAAGCCTTTATCAACGGCGTCAAGTGTTTCTTTAACACCAACGATAGCACCTGCTGGTAGGACTTGAATTTCGACTTCACCTTTTGTCAATGCATAAACATTAGCGGCGTAGTCTTTTAACATCGTTACTTCGTCTGCCTTACTCGGAATGACAGATTGAACACGAATTACTGTTTTTGCGCTGGCGGGTACAGATAACCCCAATGCAGCTGTCGCCAATACGGCTACTAATATTTTCTTCATTATTAATTCCCTCTTCTAAATAGTTTATGGATTTGTGCCTGATATAAAGCACTGAGTGAATGTTACCACATTTTATTTAATAATAATACAAACGCATAATGTTATTTGAAAAAAAAATCGGTGGTTTGGTATAAACTGGTTGCTGTGGTAAAATTAATAATCTTATTATTTTTTTTTATACTTTAACTGGAAAATTCATGAATAAAACTATATGTAAACAAATTTTAGCGGGTGTGGTGGCGTTGTCACTAATGCCTAGTATCGCTTTTGCCGAGTCTCTTGTTGTCGGTACTGAAGGGGCGTATCCTCCGTTTAACTACCTCAAAGAAGATGGCACTTTGGCTGGCTTTGATGTGGAGATTGCCAAAGCATTGTGCGAAGAGATGAAAGTGGATTGTACTTTTGTTACCCAAGATTGGGATGGCGCAATTCCTGCTTTGTTGGCTGGTAAGTATGATCTTCTTATCGCTTCTATGTCAATTACCGAAGAGCGCAAACAAAAGGTTGACTTTAGCGAAAAGTATTACAATACACCACCTGCTATCGCAATTGCCAAAAATTCTAGTATTAATAATACTTCTTCCGCCCTTAAAGGTAAAATTATTGGTGCACAGTCATCAACTACTCATTCAAATTATGCCGAAGCCAAGTTTCACGATAGCGAATTTCGTTTTTATCCAACAGCTGATGAGTATAAATTGGATCTAGAGAATGGTCGTATTGATGCCGTTATCGATGATGTGGTGGTGCTTTCTGATTGGGTGAATAGTGATGCTGGTGCTTGCTGTAAAGTAGTGGGTACGCTAACGCCTGATGTTGCTATTAATGGCGAGGGTGCTGGTGTCGCATTGAAAAAAGGTCGCGATAAATTACGCAAGCGTATTAATGCTGCTATCCAAGCGATTATTATCAACGGCAAATACAAAGCAATTAACGATAAGTATTTTGATTTTCCAGTTTACTAAATTGGTTGTCTCTACAATTTTTAAATGATTGTAAAAAAAAGCGGGTGTTTTATCCCGCTTTTTTTATGGTGATTGTTGAATAAATAATATCATGTGGGATTTATTATCATACGGTGATAGTGGGTGGGGCGATGAGGTTATCAGCGGCTTATGGATTACCGTATCGCTGGCATTGGCGACTTTACCATTGGGGCTTTTGATGGGTTTTTTGATCGCATTGGCTAAAAATACCAAAGAGGCATCTCTTGTTACAGCGGCTAATATTTATACCACTGTTTTTAGAGGGTTGCCCGAATTACTGACCTTACTTATTATTTATTATGGTGTTCCCATTTTAATTACAAGTGTCCAAAGTTTGTTTGTCGAAAACCCGGTCTTCGAAATTAATAATTTTGTAGCGGGAATGATTGCATTGGGGACTGTCTTTTCGGCTTATTCTTCTGAAGTTTTTATGTCGGCTTTTCGAGGTATAAAAAAAGGACAGTACGAAGCTGGTGATGCACTGGGGTTATCGTGGGGCAGTACCATGCGATTGATTATAGTGCCGCAACTATTGCGGCTGGCGTTGCCCGGCTTGTCAAATTTATGGCTTATTTTACTCAAGGAAACCGCACTTGTATCAGTGATTGGCTTGCCTGATTTACTGCGTCAAACCAATATCGCTGTGCGAGTCAGTAAAGAACCATTTTTGTTTTTTGGTATTGCTTGTTTGCTTTATTTAATTTTGGCGATTGTTTCTTCTTATGGTTTGGAGTGGCTGGAAAAACGTTTTGCACGAGGACAAAACCGATAGTGTTGATTCGTATTATTGGTTTTACTTTTATGTCAGTGTGGATTTTAATGGCACTGACTTTGGGCTGGTTTTTAATAACAGGGTTTTCCGATTATCAGCCGTATCTAAATAAATTACTGCACGGGGCAGCAACTACTTTGTTGTTAATCGGCTTGTCTGTTTCTATAGGGGCGGTTTTGGCGGTGCCGATTGCTTTTGCTCGTTTGTCGTCTAATCGCCTGCTAGAACGTAGTGCGTTTTATTATATGTACTTTTTTAGAGGGACGCCGCTTATTGCACAAATGTTTTTGGTTTATTATGGCTTGGGTTCGTTTAGTGAAGAACTTAAAAATATCCATTTGTGGTGGTTTTTTCGAGATGCTTTTTATTGTGCAGTGTTTACTTTTTCATTGCATACGGCTGCCTATCAAGCAGAGATTTTACGTGGTGCTATTACGACAACACCAAAAGAACAATGGGAGGCTGGTTTTTCACTTGGCTTGTCTAAATTTGTGATATTTTTTAAAATAATTTTACCGCAAGCATTGATTATCGCCTTACGCCCTTTTGGCAATGAGATTGTTTTGATGATTAAAGCGTCTGCAATTGCCTCAATCATCACAATTTTAGATGTGATGGGCGAAACTCGGCGGATTTTTTCGCGTACTTTTGATTACAATGTTTATATTATTGCTGCCATTTTTTATCTGATTATTGTCGAAGTACTGCGACGATTGTGGAATAAACTGGAGCTGCGATTAACCCGACATCTAAAACGAGTCGGTTAATTTTTTAGTACAATACGTTTTAGCCCTTTTTACTTTTAGCCAAATACAAACTGCTTTGAAACTGCTTTAGTGCTTGTTTCGGGATAACCCTTTGTTATAGCGATTGCGTGGCTTTGTACTGACGACGGTAGTGGTGAAGTAGTGGTTCAGTATAGCCGTTGGGTTGAGTGGTGCCTAAAAATATTAAGTCACTGGCGGCTTTGAAGGCTATGCTGTTTTTTGTGTCAGGTGCCATTGGCGTGTAGTACGGGTCGGCACTGTTTTGTGCATCAACAATGACTGCCATTTTTTCAAGGGTGTCGATTACTTGTTGCTTTGTACATATACCGTGTACTAGCCAATTGGTGATGTGCTGGCTGGATATGCGTAAGGTGGCTCTGTCTTCCATTAACCCAATGTTGTTTATGTCTGGTACTTTAGAACAGCCGATTCCTTGATTTATCCAACGTACAACATAGCCTAATAGCCCTTGCGCGTTGTTGTTGAGTTCTGATTGAATTGTCTCGGGGCTGAGCTGCGTTGCGCCTAATAACATGGGTGTTAGTAAGTCGCTTATGCTGCCACAAGGGCGCGATTTTAATGAGTCTTGTACGTCGCTTACTCGAACAGCGTGGTAGTGAGTGGCGTGTAATACGGCGGCAAGCGGCGATGGTACCCACGCACAACTGGCACCTTGCTGTAATTGTGCGGCTTTGCTGGCGAGCATGTCGTACATTTTGTCGGGCATTGCCCACATGCCTTTGCCTATTTGAGCGCGCCCTTTTAGACCACATTGCAAACCGATGGTTACGTTACGGTCTTCGTAGGTGGTTATCCATTTTTGTTGTTTAATAGTGGCTTTGGGGAGTATGGCACCGGTGTCCATGCTGGTGTGAATTTCGTCTCCTGTTCTGTCAAGAAAGCCTGTATTAATAAAGAATAAGCGGGTTTTTAATGCACGAATACATTCTTTTAAATTGACAGATGTGCGACGCTCTTCGTCCATTAACCCTATTTTGACGGTGTTTGCTTCTAGTCCTAGTATGTTTTCAACGTGATTGAATAGTTCGTGCGTTAGTGCGGCTTCTTCAGGACCGTGCATTTTAGGTTTGACGATATAAATACTACCAGCACGGCTGTTTTGGTAATGGCTATTGCCTTTGATGTCATGCACCGAACAGGCTACCGTTACCAAAGCATCTAACATGCCTTCAGGCACTTGTTGTCCGTTTTCGTCTAAGACAGCGTCGGTTGTCATTAAGTGGCCTACGGTACGTACGAGTAACAGGCTACGACCGGGTATTGTGAGCGGCTTGCCTGTTAGCGAGGTATAGGTTTTGTCGGTATTGAGTGCACGGGTTTTGTTTTTAACCGTGGCTTTAAGATTGCCTTTGATTAGCCCTAACCAATTTTTATAAACGATTGTTTTGTCTTCAGCATCAACGGTAGCAACGGAATCTTCTAGGTCAATTATAGTGGATATGGCGGCTTCTAAAAGAATATTACTCATGCCAGATTGGGCAATGGATAGGTTGTGCTTGCCTTTTTTAATGGTGCATTCTATGTGTAGGTTGTTGTTGATAAATAATAATTTTTGGCTGTCAGTGTCTTCGCTGTAGGCAATCCACGATTTTTCGTCTTGTAACGTGGTGGTGGTGCCATCTTGTAATTGCATGGTTAACCGTGATTTTTGGTGTAAGTGGTCAATGTCGTAGGATGTTACTTGTTGGTGCTGCCCTTGTTTGAGGGGAATGGCTTGGTCAAGGAATGTGACTCCTACAGCCAAGACTTGCTTGCCACGCTGCGGGTTATAGGGTTTGCTGGTTTGAATGCCCAAGGCGTTGTCAAGGGCATCGGTTGAGTATAGCGCACTAAATAAACTGCCCCAACGGGCGTTGGCAGCGTTTAAGCAAAATCGGGCATTGCTGGCTGGCACAACTAATTGCGGTCCGGCAACAGTGGCTATTTCTTTATCAATGCGACTGGTTTCTATTGAAAAGTCTTCACCCTCAGGAACAATATAGCCTATGTCTCGCAAGAATGATTCGTATTGTGCTGTGTTGTTTTGGTTGAGATTTTGGGTTGAATTTTGAGCTTTGTTCCATTCGTCAATCTTGTTTTGTAGGTCTTCGCGTTTGGCAAGGAGTGCTCTGTTTTTGTTGCCTAAATTGGCGATAATGGTTGCAAATCCTAACCAAAAGGCGTTAACGCTAATGCCAATAGAAGGTAGGATTTCTTCTTCGATGAGTGTGTCAAGTTGGTGATTAACCGATAGTTTTCCGCGTTGTACTCGCTGTGCTTGTTCTGACATAGTGTTACCCTTTTTTGCTTTTTTAATTATTGCGATAATAATTTTTTCAATATGGTGTTTACTTGGTTTGGGTTAGCCTGTCCTTTGGTGGCTTTCATCATCTGACCTACAAAAAATCCAAATAGACGGTCTTTGCCTTGCTTGTATTGCTCGGCTTGATTGGGATTGCTGGCAATGATGTCAATGGCTAGTTTTTCAATGGTGGCTTCGTCGCTTATTTGTGTCAAGCCTTCGGCAGTAATAATGGTTTTGGCAGTGTCGCCTGTTTGCCACATTTTAATAATGACTGCTTTGGCTATTTTACCCGAAATTTCGCCGTTGTTTATACAAGTGATGAGTTCTGCCATGCAAATGGCAGATATGGGGCTTTCGGTAATATCGATTTTATGCGTGTTTAAAAGAGCAGAAAAATCACCACATAGCCAATTTACCACTGTTTTGACTTGCTCGGGAGCAGTGGTGTTTAATGCTTCTATGACTTTGCCAAAGTAACCGTAAAAGGCTTTGTCTGCCGTGAGTAAGTCGGCATCGTAGCTTGATAGATGGTATTGCTCGACCAATTGTTGATGACAGGCAGCAGGTAACTGTGGCAGGCTTTGTTTGATTTGCTCTATCCATGTTTTATCGATTAATAAGGGCGGTAAGTCAGGGTCGGGAAAGTAACGATAGTCGTGTGCATCTTCTTTGCTGCGCATTTTGCGGGTTTCGCCTGTGGTAGTGTCAAATAGACGGGTTTGTTGTTCAATGGCTTCGCCATTTTCAAGTAGTTCTATTTGACGTTGGCGTTCAAAGTGTAGGGCTTGTTCTAAAAACCGAAATGAGTTTAAGTTTTTAATTTCACAACGAGTGCCCATAGGCTGATTGGGACGGTTAACCGATATGTTGGCATCGATTCTCAATGAGCCTTCTTGCATGTTGCCATCACAAATTTCAAGCCATCTTACTAATTGGCGTATTTTAGTGGCGTAAACGACGGCTTGAGCAATGGATGTCATGTCAGGTTCGGATACGATTTCAAGTAATGGCGTACCAGCACGGTTTAGGTCAACTCCACAATGGCTTGCCCAGCCTTCGTGAACGAGTTTGCCAGCGTCTTCTTCAAGGTGTGCTCGGGTAATGCCAATGCGAATCGGGGGGGCGGATTCATTGGTTTTTATGAATAATTCGCCACCGCTAACAATGGGGTATTCAAATTGACTTATTTGATAGCCTTTTGGTAGGTCTGGATAAAAATAGTTTTTACGGGCAAACTCAGAACGTTCGTTAACACAAGAACCAACTGCCAAACCAAAGCGTATGGCATATTCTACTGCTTTTTTGTTTATAACAGGCAATGCACCAGGCAAACCAAAATCAACCTCACGTACTTGTGTGTTAGGAGATTCGCAGTAGGTAATGCTGGCTTTCGAAAATATCTTGCTTTCGGTTGCTAGCTGTGCGTGGATCTCAAGCCCTATTACTGTTTCCCAAGTCATATTGTTATTGTTGTGCGGTGGGTGTTTGTAGATGATATTCGGTGATTTGCTGGTATTGATGAGCGACCGATAATAAAGTGGTTTCGTCAAATGCTTTGCCTATTAACTGTAACCCAACTGGCATGTTGCGGACAAAACCACAGGGCAATGACATGGCAGGTAGTCCGGCTAAATTACTAGGGACAGTGTAGATGTCTTGTAGATACATACTGACTGGGTCGTCGTCGGCAATGGAGTCGAGTAAAAAGGCAATGTCAGGGGTGGTGGGACCCAGTATTAAATCGCATTTGTTATAAGCCGCTGTAAAGTCGTCAGCAATGATTTTGCGAACACGCATGGCTTTGCGGAAATAAGCATCGTAGTAACCGTATGATAGTACATAAGTGCCAATGAGTATGCGGCGTTTGACTTCGGCACCAAAACCTTGTGTGCGTGATTGTATGTATAGGTCGTCTAGGGTGGAGACGTTTTCGGCACGCTCACCATAACGTACACCGTCATAGCGCGATAAATTACTGGAGGCTTCGGCACACGTTAATATGTAATAGGCAGAGACGGCGTAACGACTGGCAGGCAATGAGATATCGACCAAAGTAGCACCGTTTTTTTCTAGTGTTTTGGCAGCGTCCATTACTTTGGTGGCAACTTCGTTGTTTAAACCATCGCTAAAAAATTCTTTGGGTATGCCAATTTTTTTGCCTTGTAATGGCGTCGATAGCCCTTGGCTAAAGTCTTCAGTAGGACGGTTGGCAGAGGTGGAGTCGCGTTCGTCAAAGCCTGCTATTGCCGATAATGATAACGCACAGTCTTCGGCACTTTTGGCTATAACACCGCCTTGATCAAAACTAGATGCAAAAGCAACCATGCCCCACCGCGAAACACGCCCATAAGTAGGTTTGATACCAGTTACACCACAAAATGCAGCGGGCTGGCGGATAGAGCCACCGGTATCGGTTGCGGTCGCAACTGGAACAGTGCGCGCAGCAACAGCAACAGCAGAACCGCTAGAACTACCACCAGGGGTGCGTTTGGTGTCCCATGGGTTTTTGGATAGACCAAAGGCAGAATGCTCACCAGATGAACCCATGGCAAATTCGTCCATATTGGTGCGGCCGATGGTTATCATGCCGGCTTGCTTGGCTTTTTCAACTACCGTGGAGTCGTAAGGTGAACGAAATTTACTTAATATTTTTGAACCACAACTGGTTATCTCGCCTTTGGCACAAAAGATGTCTTTGTGGGCTATTGGAATGCCACCTAAACTACCTTGAGGGGCTGTAGGGGCTGCGGAGGCTGTAGGGGCAATGTCGCATAAACGCAAATAGGCGTTTAAATCGGTGGATTGTTCAGCACGGTTGCGAAAATATTGCGCTAGTTCAAAGGCAGTTAACTCACCGCTTTGAATGAGTAATTTTAACTGGTTGATACTTTTATTTTCAATCCCATTCATGGCTTTTATTCGATTACTTTGGGGACTATAAAATGGTCGTTTTCACTTTGAGGTGCATTGCTAAACAGATCGTCATGTGAAAAACCTTCAACGGGTGTGGCAGCACGATAACGTAAGGTTTGACCATGCCCTTGAACATACGCCATTTCGTCAATACTGCTGACATCGGCACTTTGTAACTCGTCTAATAGTGTTAGTACAGCGTTAAGCGATACGAGAGTCGAACAGGCTTCGTCATCGGTTAACGATAGTTTTGCCAACTGACATATTTTTTGGAGGTCTTTTTTATCTACGCTCATAATAGGCGATATTATCCCACTATCGACCAATTTTTTTTGAGCGTTTTAATAATTATTCTTTGTATTGCCCTGTCATTGACGAGCATACTGTTTTTAGTTGCTGGCATCAAACGACAAAGATCGACACATTGATTGGGATTCATCTTCTGATGGTATGGTTATCAGGGATGATGGGACCAACTTGGATTGGTTTTTCTTTGATGTCTTCTTCACTCATATCAGGGAATATAGGACCGATGTAATTAATGGTGTCTTCGGCTTCGGATTGGTTGGTTTGTCCAATAGTGGTGGAGTCGATAGGACCAACGGTGTCAAAGGCTTGGAGTGGCTCTTCTTTGATGTCTTCTTCACTCATATCAGGGAATATAGGACCGACGTAATCAATGGTGCCTTCGGCTTCGGATTGGTTGGTTTGTCCAATAGTGGTGGAGTCGATAGGACCAACGGATACCAATCCTTCTGCTGCTTGCGAGGCTTTGGCTGGTTCAGGTGACGGCTCTATGGTAGGACCAATGTCGAGTTCGTTATAGATTTCACGGTCGGTAACGATGGCAGGAGAGTAGTTGCTGGCAAAGTTAAATGCTTGAGGTCTGACTGGCATGTAACGTGGCAGTATTCTGTCGGTAATGGATATGACTAACATGCCTGTCATAATGATAGCAATAAAACCAAATAGCCAAATGGTGCCTAAGTTTTCCATTAATGCACCAGCAATGAGTGGTCCAAAGATGGCACCAGCTGCGTACGCTTGGAATATACGAGCAGAATAACTCGCCCGTTTGTCTGATTCGATAAAGTCCTGCCCATAGGCTACGTTGAGTGCATAAATAGTAACAAAGCTACTGCCAAAAACAACGGCAAAAAACAATAAAATATTGTAGCTTAAGTGTTCACCAAAAAATAAACCAATTGCCGATATGCTAGATATTAAATAAACACCAGACATAACAATACGGCGATCGCGTACTTTGTCGGATATCGCACCAACAAGGTATTGTAGTAAAAATCCACTACCAAAAAAGAGGACCGCCAAAGTAGATGTTTGACTGATGTTGTCGGTCAAGTCTTCGGCATAGCGAATAAATAACCATGTAGCACCTGTTACCATGCCGAAAAAAAACTGCCCCATCATGGCTATGGGCGCAACTTTATAGGAGGATTTTATGGTGATGTCAATACTGGTGGAATTGTCGCCTATAACGGGTTCGGGTACGCGTGTCATACACATGAAAATAAGCGATAATACAAAAGCAATGCTTGTAATTGAAAAGGCGATTAATTTATTTGAGTCGGATAAGAGTAATATGTATTGGCTTAATCCATGAGCAATAAAATTAAATGTCCATACAACCCCAAGTAAACGACTGCGGTTTTCAGGCGTGGCTATGCCGTTTAGCCAACTGTCAAATAAGACGATGGCAGTAAAAAAGAATAGACCGTATGTAAAGCGTAATACTATCCAAGCAATTTCGTATGGGAGCAATGGAAGTAGCAAAACACAAATTGCCATGGCAGCGGCTGATACCGCATAGGTGCGGATGTAAGTAACACGTGGGAGCAAATAACGCAAGACAATGTTGCCAACAACGAAACCTATGTACATGACAGCAACCAACGAGCCTAAAAAGGTATCACTAAAGCCATATTCAGGACCAGTTTGTAATATGACGGCACCCAATGCCCCCTGCCCTAATGATAAATACGCATAGGCAGACAATATTGAGATTAAAAATATAATTTGTCTAATCATTAACACACCACGTTATAGCCATAACGAGTAAAAAACAGAACGGATTTTGAAAGGGTACTTAAATACGGATATTACACCGACTTATTGTTTTTATCCCCGCATAAAATTGTTTATTTTTTCGCTTATTGATAAAAGTTTAGCAGACAAATGTGATTTGCTCCACACGCCAGCAGCAAAGCGGTTCGCCTCAGCCAAAGTGGGGTAAATGTGAATCATCGATAATACTTCTTTGATGTGTGCTTTTTTCTTCATGGCAAAGATGTATTCGTGAATTAAATCGCCAGCGTGGTCGCCAACGATGGTAACGCCTAGTATTTTGCCTTTGGGTGAGGTGATGAGTTTTACAAAGCCTGTGGCTTCTTCATCGGCAATGGCTCTGTCGAGGTCGTCAATGCCATATTTGGATACTTCGTATTCGATATTGGATTTTTTGGCTTCGTCTTCGTTTAAGCCAACGCGTGCGACTTCGGGGTGAGTAAAGGTGCACCACGGAACAATTGACCAATTAACACTGCTTTTAAATGGCAGTGGCGATAATGCATTGATGGCGACAGTAACGGCAGCATGGGCTGCTGTATGGGTGAATTGGTAAGAACCAATGATGTCACCACAGGCATAGATATTGGGTACTGCTGTTTGTAGCTTGCTGTTAACTTCAATCGCACCGCGTGGCGTAATAACCACACCGACTTCTTTTAAGCCTTCGACTTGGTCGGCATTGGGCTTGCGACCCACCGCAAGTAATAAGGCATCAAACGGAACTTCAACCTCCGTGTCGTCTGCTTGTTTGACAACGATGACATTGTCGCCTGTTTTTTCGTCTTTGTGGATGGATTGCGCACGACAATTAACCATCATGCTCACGCCTGCGTGCTGAAAGTGATCCATAACAATGTCGGAAACATCGGAGTCTTCGCGTACCAATATACGTGGGCTACCTTCGATTTGCGTGACTTGTACGTCTAGGTAGGCAAAGGCTTGGGCTAATTCTGAACCAATGGGACCACCACCAATAATAACCATACGCTCCGGTTTTTCGCGAATGTTCCAAATGGTGTCGGAGGTGTAATAGTCAACGTTTTCTAGACCGGGTATGGGGGGCACAAAAGGACGCGCACCTGCTGCAATAACTATGGTTCTGGTGCTGAGTTTTTTGCCATTGACTTCGACTTCGTGCGCAGAGATAACTTTGGCTTGACCTGTATGGCATTCAACCCCTAAATTGGTGTAACGCTCAATTGAGTCATGAGGCTCAATGGTTTGTATAACGCGTTGCACACGTTCCATAATGTCAGAAAAATCATAATTAATAGTGGCTTCGCGGAACCCCAATTGCGAAGAACGTTTGACATCACGCATAAAGGTAGAGGAACGAATCAATGCTTTAGACGGTACACAACCAGTGTTTAAACAGTCTCCTCCCATTTTATGACGCTCGATTAATGCAACTTTGGCTTTGGCAGCTGCTGCTACATATGATGTAACCAATCCTGCTGAGCCAGCTCCTATAACGACCATGTTGTAATCATATTTTGCCATGTTAAAAGTTCCTTAGGGTTGTTGTGTTTTACGGGTGCGTAGCAATGCAACTGCTTTTTTAGCAATAAAAGGCAATAGGCCTATTGCAACAAATGCGCCGATGAGAGTCGGCGATAGAATGTCGCCTAAACTTTCTATGTCTGCTAATTCGGTACCAGCGAATACATAAACAATAGTACCAGCGAACATTCCCAACTGACTTGCCCAATAAAAAGTAAATGTCCGAATAGAGGTTAACGACATGAGTAAATTGACCAAAAAGAAAGGAAAGGCAGGGACTAAACGCATGGCAAATAAATAAAATGCACCTTCTTTTGTAATGCCTTCGTTAATGCGAATAAACATGTCTTTTTCACCGTATTTTTGACGTAGTGAATCGCCCAATAAAAAACGGGCGGCTAAAAATGCACAGGTTGCACCGATGCTACTGGCAAAGGATACAACTACAACACCAATGACAACACCAAATAAAGCTCCCGCTAGTAGTGTCATGAGGGCAGCACCAGGGAGCGATAAGGCAGTAACGGCGATGTAAGACAAAAAGAAAATACCAATAACCAATACTTTGTTGTCGCCGTAGTATTCTTTAAAGGCGGTTTGTTTTGATTTTATGTAGTCCAAACTTGCATATTCGCCAAATTGGCTATAGACGATGGCAATAATAGTAAGAATAACTATGGCTAATATCAGTTTTTTAATAGTCGGTTTATTCATTATTATTATTTTAGTCTCCTTGGGTAATTATGCTATTGCATTATTGTATCTTATGTCGTGATATTTCCTACATCATAACGTGCTTAATAAAAATCAATGGGCGCGTAATCGCTGGTTTTGTCTTTTCGCCATGCGGTTATGCAGATTAATTCAAAGGTAGATACCGCATAATTTTTACCGTTGATTGTTGTTTTGGGATAGTTGTTTAGTGCTTGTTGCCATTGCGTTTTGCCCATTAAACCTCGTGCGCGGTCTCGCAAAGCACAGGCAGCACCTATTTGCTTGCAGTCCATCATGGCACGCGCTGCCGTGGAGTAGCTTAGCTCAATCGGATCTGCTTCGGCGATGGGCTCAACAAAACCGTTGACGACTAAAGCATCGCTTAATAAATGCATGTCAACAAAGGAGTGTACTCGGTTTTGGTTGGGAAAAAGGCTTTTTATTTCTTTAAGGGTGTCCGGACCCAACGTGGTTAATGCCAATAAGCCATTGGGTTTGAGTATGCGGGCGGCTTCGGTAATAGTGGCGTGTATATCGACCCATTCCATACATAAGTTTGACCATACTATATCGGCACTGGCGGTTGCCAATGGTAAGTTTTGCACATCGGCAAGGCAACAATGGGCAGTGGTGCGTTGCTGTAAAACAGCTAAGGCGAAATCAATGGCGATGGTGGTGCTGGTGGGGTATTGCTGGGCTATGTATTGACCATTGCCCCCTATGTCAACTACAGTGGTGGGTTGTAGTTTCATATCGGCTACTCTGTCGAATAAACGCTCGGCGGCAATTTTGGTTAAGTCGTTGTCAGTGAGAGCAAAACGAGAAAATGCTCGCTGTACTTGCTTTTTATCGAGGAGCGTCATTTTTTTCAACAACTTCGGCAGTGGTTTCGACTATTTTTGCTTCATCGTCATCGCTCTGGTTTGTGGTGTCACTATAAGCAGAAGAATCGTCGGCATCAAATGGTTTATTGTAATGAAATGAAGCGTTGTTTTGGGAGGGATTCGCTTTGGCAAAGAAAAATATCAGCACCGCTATTATGTCGGTTAAATAACCCGGTATCATGAATAATATTCCAATAAAAAATAATTTACCAAAAAATAAAGCCCCACGCAATCCTTGATTGGAGTGCTGCTTTAAATAATTTGGGATTTCTCTAAATCCTACTTTTGCAATCGATATACAAAAGTAACCGACCACCATACTAAAGAATGTATAAAGTAGTGCGACAACAGGAGATGAGGCTATCCAACTTAGTAACAGGTATAATTCTGTTATTGGAAATGCAAGAATAAGTAGCAGTATAACTAATTGTAAATTCATTGTGTAAATTCATTAATTCAAATCGTTGTGATTAATATTATTTTATCTAACTATAGTGCCAAGTCACTAAAATTTACCCCTTTATTAATGAGGCTATTTTTTTACGCCTCTGTTTTGCTGATTGGGTTATCGGCTGTTATACCAAATGCACAGGCACAACGGTTTGAACCACTGCCCATTGAAAACGCCTTTAATTTTAATGTATCTGCCACTAATGATATTATTTCTATACGCTATTTTATGCCTTCTGGTATTTATTTGTATCGGAATAAATTTAATATTAGTATTCAGTCATCGTCTGTTGAACTAAAAAATGTCATTATACCGCAAGGTGAATTTTTAGATGATCCGCTTTTTGGCAAAACGACTGTCTTTTTTAACGATGTTACTTTGCTTGCCAATGTCAGCGGCAGCGGTGCTTTAACCTTATTGGTGTATTCTCAAGGCTGCGACAAAGAAACAGGGATATGCTACCCACCTGCCCTCAATAGCGTGGCTTTAATGCTTGATAATTCCGATGTTAGTGCGACAGAGTCCAACACCGTCAATACCAATAATACCAAAGATGAAGCCGGTGATTTGGCTAAATCTATCAATGAAAAAAATATTTTTTTGGTGATTCTTCTGTTTTTTGCGTTAGGAGTCGGTTTGTCTTTAACGCCTTGTGTATTACCGATGATTCCCATTTTATTGGGTATTATTGGCAGTACCAATAAAGATAATAAATCTCGTGCCGCTAATGCAATGCCACTGACCCTAAGCTATGTCGCAGGCGTAACGAGTATATTTACAATCACCGGAGTATTGGCTGCTAGTAGCGGACAGTTATTGGCAACACAGGTGCAAACACCTCCGTTTATTATTGGTATCAGTGTTGTGTTTTTTTTATTGGCACTGTCGATGTTTGGCTTGTACGATATTAAACCACCGGCTATTTTTCATCGCTTTTACGATAATGCGAATAAAAAGGGTGGCATTATCGGTGCGTTTTTTATGGGCGGCTTGTCAGTTATCGTTATTAGCCCTTGTATTTCGGCACCGTTGGTCGGGGTGTTAATTTATATCGCCAATACCGGCAATACGGTTATTGGTGCAGTGTCGTTGTTTGCACTTGCGCTTGGCATGTCCACCTTGCTATTACTGTTGGGATTGTTTGGCGATAAAATCCTGCCTAAGCCCGGCGTGTGGATGACTAAGATTAAACATATATTGGGATTGATGTTACTGTGTGTGACAGTATGGACAGCAGCACCGTTAATTCCAGATTGGATAGAACCGCTTTTATATGGATTTTTGTTAATCATTATTGGTTTAATCGGTGCGCCGCTAAGTGGCTTATCCACTGTTGATAATTTTATGGTGTATATTTATAAAGCAATGGCTTGGGCTGTCCTACTTATTGGTTCGGTATTGTTGATGGGTGGTTTTAATGTGGTGAATCCATTTGCTTCTTTTTCATCTGTACCATTTTTATCTCCAACAACTAATAATACAGCAGTAAAGACTTTAAATTTTAAAGTAGTAACAACACCAGATGGACTACAACAGCAATTGGCAAATAGTACAACTCCTATAATGATCGAGTTTTATGCGGATTGGTGTGTTTCGTGTAAAGAGTTTGAATATTACACTTTAAGCGATAATCGCGTACAAGCACAACTAAAAGGCATGAAATTAATAAAGGTGGATGTAACCGATAATACAGAGGATAGCAAGGCATTGCTTGCACAGTTTGATTTATTTGGACCACCAGGCATATTTTTTCTAGATGCTGCTGGGAGAAAATTAGAAGGGATTCGTATTATTGGTTACGAAAATGCCGATTCTTTTTTACAAACTTTGGATGTTGTTTTACAAAGAATAAAAGCATAATAATATTTATTTTTTGTAACCGTGTCTCATTAGTTTTTAAGCTAACAATCGATTAGTTCAGATGGTAGGTATTTTTTAGCGTATGCACGATGTATATTCTTCTCTTTAAAGAAATGGTACATGTCTTCGTCAATATGACCATCTTGAACCATAAAGCCCATTATGTCCATTACCCGTTTTAATGTCATTTTGACTTTTCTGTAAGGACGGTCTGGAGCACTCATGCCTTCGAATCTGTCTGCAAAACCAAGAATCATTTGAGATAAATCAAGGTCGTTCCGTTTTAAATTACTGGGGTAACCTGTACCATTTAGGTTTTCGTGGTGAGCACCAGCGTAATCCACGACTCGCTGTAAATTATTCGGCCACGGTATGGAGGATAATAAGCGCACAGAGATGCTAACGTGATCCCGCATGACTTTCCATTCTTCGGCGTTGAGCGTGCCTTTCATTATTTTTAAATTGTCCAAGTCTGCTTCATTGATAACTGATCTTTGGCTGCCATCATGTAATTTTATTTGACGTTTGGAAATTTCTATTAATTGAGCCATTTTGTCGTCGTCAAGATAAAGTTCACCGCGGTTGACTTGATGAATAAAGTTAATGTCAGCAGACATATCAGGGGTTTTTAGAGCGTCAAGTTTGTCTTGTAAGCCGTTTTCTTTGATGATGGTTTCTAATTGCTGTACACGTTGAGATAGCTGCCATGCGTCGATGGATTCTTTGACGGAGTCAACTCTGTCGTATAGCGAGTAAAGTTTGGTGTCTTTTTCCATAACATGCATGGGCGTAATAATCTTGCCAATGTCATGTAACATAGCCGACATTTTTAATTCGCGTTTTTCATCAGTGCTGAGATCAAAGTGAGCATAAGGACCTTCTTTTACTTTACACATTTCCTCGGCTATCTGCATGGTTAATTCGGTAACACGATGGCAATGCCCTGCTGTATGTGGGGATTTTTCATCAATGCCTTTTACAACCATTTCGACCAAAGCGGTTAATAAATGCTCTAATTCGTTTACCAACAAAGCACTGTTAAGTAACATGCTGATTTGCCACATGAGAACATCAAAAAATTGCCGTGATACGTTGTTGATTGTATCCATGTCACAGTTGATTAACTGAAACGCACCCAATACTGTTTTGTTTTGACCAAAGAGCGGAAAGACGACTATGTTTTTCGTTTTATAGTTGTTTTGTTTGTCAAATTCGTAAGTAAATTTAAAGTCAAGACCATCAAGCTTTTCTTTGTCTGTGTATAGGTCAGGAACATAGACAATTTCTTTTTGTACAAAGGCTCTTACTGGGGCTCTTTTTAAGTCGAATTCGCCGTTAGCATCATAAATAGGTACTTGAATAAAACCATTGATTTTTATTGGGTCAAAGGTTTCTACCACCTGATGTAGTTTCAGAACGGTATTTTCCATTACAACAATTTTTAAATTTTCACTGTTTTTGTCATAGAGATACAATGAGCCGCCTTCGGCACCACTAGCATACATAGCACGTTCCAAAACTGCTTGAAACATGGTAGAAAAATCTTTTTTCTCAGCGAATAAGTTGCCCGTATGAAATAAAAAGGCTACCTCATCAATGAGTCTTTCTGCACCTACTTTTCTATTCATAGTGTCTTTTTCTCCCTATCTATTTATTACTTTATGCTCTTGTAATATAACATACTATGTACAAAAAGTAAAGGTGTTTGGATGGCTGTATTATCTTGGTTTAACAGCTTGTTTCACGCCTAACTTTTCAGGAATACGTGCCGACTTACCACTACGTTGACGTAGATAATATAATTTTGATTTACAAACATCACTATGACGCAAAACTTTGATGCTTTCAATAAATGGCGAACATAACTGGAAAGTGCGTTCCATGTTCTCGCCGGAAGATGTTCGGCGGACAATAAAAGAACCATTGATGCCGCTACGACGCTTGGCTATAACAACACCTTCAAACGATTGGATACGCTTTGTTGTACCGTCAATAACGTAAGTACGTACACAAACACGATCGCCAGACGCAAATTCGGGGTAGTTTTTACCGAGTGATTCAAATTCTTTTTTCTCAAGTTTTTGTATGATGTTCATAGTGGTTTTTTTACAATTTTAAATAAAATAAGTGTTAAAAATAAAGTTATCACGATTCTATCAAATATGAATGGCATTTGTGTTTATTATGCCGTTTTTTTAGATTGTTTTAATAATGCTTGTTGGTAGTCATAAGGTATTATTTTAACAAATTGTGGTTTGTAAGAATCAAAGTTGTCAAGAATCATTTTTGCTTTTGGACTGCCTGTTAGCTCGTAATGGTTCTTGAGCATTGATTGAATATTGTCACTGTCGGTGGTATTGCGGTGTAATACTTTTTCGTTGCCTATTGGAGCGATTTCTACCATCTCACGGTTGCAGTTTTGTGTGAAATCATCATTTTCGTCTAAAACGTAGGCAACGCCACCACTCATACCTCCTGCAAAGTTACGACCTACTTTGCCTATGACAACAACAGTGCCACCGGTCATGTATTCACAACCGTGATCACCGCAGGATTCCACGACCGCATGCACACCCGAATTACGAACAGCAAAACGCTCACCGGCTACACCACGACAATACGCTTCGCCACATATAGCACCATACAAAGCAGTATTGCCAACAATAATGTTGTTGGCATCAATGCGGTGATTGCTCGGGGGTTTGACAACCAATATACCACCAGATAAACCTTTGCCAAAGTAATCGTTTGCCTCACCCAATAGAATCATCGTCATGCCACGGCTGGCAAATGCACCAAAGCTTTGTCCAGCAATACCGTTTAAACGTAATTTAATGGTGTTGTCAGGCAGACCACTATGCCCATAACGACTGGCAATGGCATTGGAAGTAACCGTGCCTGCCGTGCGATTAATATTACTGATGGGTGATGTTATTTCTATGGCTTGCTTGTTTTCAATAGCCGGCAAGACTTTGTCTAACCATTGGTAGTCGATTGCGTGGTTTTGTAATTGGTGGTTTTGGCTTTCACAATGATAATGCGCTGTTTTGCCATCAGTGTCAAGCGATGCCAATAGATGTTGTAAATCAATATTTTTGGTTTTCCAGTGAGTGTGGTTGGATGCTTGAAGTAAATCAACACGCCCGATGATTTCTTGTAAACTTCTAAAGCCCATTTCGGCAAGTAAACGACGGATTTCTTCGGCAACAAAAAAGAAATAATTAATAATATGCTCGGGCTTGCCTGCAAATTTTTTGCGAAGCTCTGGGTTTTGTGTGGCAATGCCTACCGGACAAGTATTAAGATGACATTTGCGCATCATAAGACAGCCTTCGGCAACCAATGGTGCTGTCGCAAAACCAAATTCGTCTGCACCAAATAAAGCACCAATGACAACGTCGCGACCGGTTTTTATTTGTCCATCTACTTGTAGTTTAATGCGACCACGTAAATTGTTTAATACCAATGTTTGTTGAGTTTCGGCTAAGCCTAACTCCCACGGCGTACCAGCGTGCTTAATAGATGACAAAGGCGATGCACCTGTGCCACCATCGTGCCCAGCGATGGTGATATGGTCAGATTTGGCTTTGGCAACACCAGCGGCAACCGTGCCTACTCCACTGCGTGAAACCAATTTTACGCTGACTTCGCCTTTTGGATTGGCACATTTTAAATCGTAAATGAGTTGAGCAATGTCTTCGATTGAATAAATATCGTGATGCGGTGGTGGTGATATTAAACCCACGCCCGGGACACAATAACGCACGTTACCAATGGCTTCGTCAACTTTGTGGCCGGGTAGCTGCCCGCCCTCGCCCGGCTTGGCTCCTTGTGCAATTTTAATTTGCATTAAATCAGAATTGGCTAGGTATTCGGCAGTTACACCAAATCGACCAGAAGCGACTTGTTTAATGGCCGAACGAGCGGAATCACCGTTGGCAAGTGGAATAAAACGGTGGGGTTCTTCGCCACCCTCACCCGTATTAGAACGACCACCAATGCGATTCATCGCAATGGCAAGTGTTTTGTGTGCTTCCATAGAGATAGAACCAAATGACATGGCACCAGTCGAAAAACGACAAACGATGTCAGCAATCGATTCGACTTCGTCCAATGGCACAGCATTGACTTTATCTGCTTTTTTAATGACAAGTAATCCTCGTAGTGTCATCAGTTTTTTGCTTTGCTCGTTAATGTGCTTTGAATATTCCTCGTATTTGCCAAAGTCATTTTTACGCACGGAATGCTGTAATGCAGCAATGGATTCTGGCGTCCATAAGTGGTTTTCGCCACGAGTACGATAGGCGTAATCGCCACCAGCATCAAGGGCAGTTTGGTATAGCGGATTGGTCGGATTGGTCGAAAGGTCGTGCCAAAAACGTGTTTCTTTTTCAATGTCGTCAATGTCCATGCCACCAATATGCGAGACCGTTCCACAAAAATAATTGTCGATGAGAGACTGGCTTAAACCAAAGACCTCGAATATTTGTGCACCACAATATGACATAACAGTGGCAATGCCCATTTTCGACATGACTTTCATTAGCCCCTTACCTAAGGCTTTTCGGTAATTATCAATGCGGTTTTCAGTATTAATATCAACAGCGTTATCCAACGACATGGCTAAAATAGTTTCGTAAGCAATATAAGGATAAATGCCATTGACACCATAACCCACCAAAACAGCGACATCATGAACACTGCGAACGCTGCCAGTTTCGGCAATAATGCCTGTTTGGGTGCGGATTCCTGCAGCAACCAAACTATGGTGTACCGCTGCAACGGCTAGTAACATCGGCGGCGCAATACGGTTGGTACCAGTGTTGGTATCGGATAATATTAATATCAAAGCGCCAGATTGCACTGCCGTGGCGGCAGTCTGGCATAATTGCAAAATAGCATTCGCCATCGTGTCTGCTTCGTTATAACTGATGTCAATGGTTTTGCTCGTAACGTTTGTGTTTGATTTAATGGCGGTGAATTGAGAGGGCGTTAAAATAGGACTTTCAACTGATAAGCACTTGGTTGTTGGTGGCTCATGTGGTGATAATAGGTTGGCTCTGCCACCAATATAACTGGTAAGACTCATTACCAAACCTTCACGGATAGGATCTATCGGCGGGTTGGTTACTTGGGCAAATTCTTGCCTAAAGTAAGAAGACAACGGCTTCATGCGACTGGATAATACCGATTGCGGTGTGTCATCGCCCATAGAACCAATGGGTTCGGCAGCGTCCAACACCATCGGGCGGAGAATAAATTTAATGTCTTCTTCGGTATAGCCAAAACGGTGCTGTTGGGCAAATAATGTATCGTCTTGCATTTGACGACTGACAGAGTCGTTATTTGGTGGGATTTTGGTTTGCGATTGTTCTAACCATTGCTTATACGGGGCTTGATGTTTAAGCTGATATTTAATATCATCGTTGGATATGATTTTGCCTTGCTCAAGATCAAGTAGTAATTTTTTACCGGGTTGAATGCGCCATTTTTCGGTGATTTTATTGTCATCCATTGGCAATACTCCAGCTTCAGAGGCAAAAATAAAACGATCGTCATCTGTTAGCCAATAACGACCGGGACGCAAACCATTGCGATCAAGCACTGCTCCTACTTGCTTACCATTGGTAAATACCACACCAGCAGGACCATCCCACGGCTCCATTATCGGTGCATGGTAGGCATAAAAATCACGCAATTCTTGTGATATATTATTATTACTCTCCCACGCCTCAGGAATTAATATCGATAGCGCATAAGCCAACGAGTATCCCGACATCATTAAAAGTTCAATGGCATTGTCAAGTGAAGCAGTATCAGACTGCCCTTGCTTAATAAGTGGTA
Source organism: Gammaproteobacteria bacterium (assembly GCA_965243565.1). GTDB lineage: Bacteria > Pseudomonadota > Gammaproteobacteria > Tethybacterales > Persebacteraceae > CBDEVH01. The sequence continues at coordinate 537,089 of OZ251571.1, read as the reverse complement.
ATATTTTTTTCAAATTGTCACCAAACAATGGGGAATGGATGGATTGATGACGAGCCAACATGTTATTAACATTGCCACGCAAGGTGTTAATCTCACCATTGTGCGCAATCACACGGTAAGGGTGTGCCAAACTCCATGCCGGAAAAGTATTGGTTGAGTACCGCTGATGCACAACCGCAACGGCTGTTTGCATGGTGGTATCAGATAAATCTGGATAGTAAGCGTCTAGTTGGTCGGCTAAAAACATGCCTTTGTAAACAATGGTGCGCGAAGAAAACGAAGCGACGTAAAAACCTCCCGCATCTTCAGACACTTTTAAAGCAACATTGTCGGTAATGCGGTTTTCAATTAGCTTGCGGGCTATAAACAAATGGCGTTCAAAATCGTCTCCCACTGTTGTATTGCCACAGCCAATAAAGAGTTGAGCCATAAACGGCGCACAAGCAGCAACATCGGCATTAATCGCATGGGTGGTGACTGGCACATTACGCCATGCCAATACCGGCAAACCTTCTTCGTGTAAGACAGCTTCAATGAGTTTTATAACTCCATTGCGTAATGATTCAGACTGCGGTAAAAACAAAAACCCAACGCCATAGGCGTTGTCGTTGCCAATGGCTTTCGGTAAGTTATTAACTTGTGACCGAAAAAAGGAATCGGGTATTTGTAATAACACCCCTGCCCCATCACCAGTGGTAGGATTCGCCCCCGATGCACCGCGATGTTCCATGTTTTTGAGTATTTGCAAACCATCTAATAACAGTTGGTGAGATGCTTTATTTTTAATGTTGGCAATGCAACCCACACCGCAAGCATCATGCTCTGCTTGTGGGTTATATAAACCTTGTTTTTTAGGGAATAATTTCATGTAAATGCTACTAATAAAATACCAATAACTAAAATAAATGACAACCATTGTTGAGATAATGATTCTACTATTTAATTTTAAATTAGACAAAAAAAAAAATTACACGTTATAACATTGTATTCTTTGCCCTATGACATGGTTTCTTGGTAGAATCACAGACTCATGGGATTAATCGTTCAAAAGTTTGGTGGTACATCGGTAGCCAATACCGATAGGATTCGCACCGTTGCCAAACGGGTGGCCTGTCACTACCAAAGACACAAACAAATAGTGGTGGTGGTGTCGGCAATGGCAGGAACCACCGATCATTTAGTCGAATTATGCAACGATATTGACCCTAGCAAAGACAATTCCTATGCCCGCGAGCGTGATTTTATTATATCAACCGGCGAACAAATTACAGCTGGACTGTTGGCAATGGAACTACGCAACCTTGGTGTCAATGCTTGTAGCTTTAATGGAGAGCAAATTGGCATACAAACCAATGAACATTATGGCAAAGCACGTATTCTTGATATCCGTACCGACAACATACGAACAGCACTAGAGGCACAAACCGTTGTTGTTGTTCCCGGTTTTCAAGGACGTACTTCAGACAAATCAACCACCACACTCGGACGTGGCGGCTCGGACACCACTGCCGTTGCATTGGCAGCAGCTTTGTCCGCTGACGAGTGCCAAATATTTACCGATGTCGATGGTATTTATACAACCGACCCGAAAATCGAACCCAAAGCGCGTCGCTTAAAATCAATTATGTTTGAAGAAATGCTCGAAATGGCATCTTTGGGATCAAAAGTATTACAAACCCGCTCGGTTGAATTTGCAGGAAAATACCGTGTGCCGTTACGCGTACTTTCATCATTAATAGATTATGAAAATGATGACGCTGGCGGTACAATGATAACTTATGAGGATGATATAACCATGGAAGAACCCATCATCACAGGCATAGCCATTAACCGCTCTGAAGCAAAAGTTACTATTGCCGGTGTGCCAGACACCCCGGGCATTGCCTATCGCCTACTAGAAGACATTGCCAAAGAAAATATCAATGTGGATATGATTGTGCAAAATATTGGTAGCGAAGGTCGCACTGATTTTTCATTCACCGTTCCACGTGATGACATACATCGCGCCAAAAAACGTGCCGAAAAAAGTGCACGAGAAGTACAAGCAAATGATGTAATAACCAGTAGCGAAATTGCTAAAATATCGCTTGTTGGTATTGGCATGAAGTCTCACGCAGGCGTTGCATGTAAAATGTTTCGTGTTTTGGCAGAAAATAGTATAAATATTGTTATGATTTCGACTTCTGAGATTAAAATATCGGTTATTGTTGATGAAAGTGTATTAGAAAAAGCAGTCTCAGCCCTGCACGATGCATTTGAACTAGACAAAGAGCTTCTAATAACCAACAAATAAAAAACCCGGAGAGGTGGCCGAGCGGCTGAAGGCGCTCCCCTGCTAAGGGAGTATGGGATTAAACCTCCCATCGAGGGTTCGAATCCCTCTCTCTCCGCCAGTTTTATCTAATACAAGCTCAATGGGCGGATTATTTAGATGAACTGAAAGAAAAAAATAAAGCTCACTCGCTGATTTCCCTAATTATTTAAAAACACAAACTATAAATTTGACTGTACAATTAAATAATAATTACGCAAATATCTCAAGGAGGAATAATGAAAAAAATATATGATTTTGGACGTCGCCCTGCCAATCGTAACTATACGGTTGCTGATTTAAAAGCATTAAAAGGCACTGGCAAAAAGCTCAGTATGTCAAACCCGAAAGACAGTACTGAAATTCAGGCTTGTGTTGATGCGGGACTAGTTTTCTTCTGAAATGAAAATTTAATACTGAAGTCTTTTACTTTCTCTTGCTTTGGTTCTTGCTCTATAAAGTCTAATCCAAGTGCTTTTTCCATGCGAACAAGCATTTTAAAATTTATTAGTTTTTCAGATTGAAATATTTTTGAAATGTAGCTAGGAGTAACATTAACCTTTTCTGCCAACGCCTTTTTAGTCATTTTCTGTTGCTCCATCGCTTGTTCAATTTGTACTAAATAAGTCTCTAACAGCGCATAAGCCCTATTTTCTAATTGCCTTTCAGGTGTATTAAGTTTGTCTAATTCTTGTTTTAAACTAAATTCAGTATTCATAATTTTTCACTCGATTAATAATATTTGTTATTTCTTGGTTATTTTTGGTCTGTTTCTTTGATTTCAATAAACAGCATAGCGTAATTTCTAACTTACCATCATCTTTAATTTCTTCGCGGCAATAAATGCGTGCATTATTAATACTCTTAAATTTAATCGCAGTAATACGTAATTTACTATTGATTCTTCCTTCTTGACCATATTTATCTTTGGTAACAGCCCTATTCGAAGATATTAAAGAAAAATACCTAAGTAATGCTACGTTCAATTTTTCTTTATTTTTTTCCTCCAAACCTTTAATATCAATTTCAACTTCTTTATCAACATAAAATGTTTTATTGCCCTCATTATATACTTTTTTGCGTTCTCTTGCCATAAAAAGTTTACCTATAGGTACATTTGTTGTGAACAACCAAGTTTTTAAAGACAATAATGTTTAATTGTTTAATTTTATTTTTGGTTATTGATTGCATGAATTTATATTTATATTTTCTCAAAAAAAACGATGATGTCAAGAGGACAATCACTTATTGAAACTCTATTATTGACCATTTCAGACAATAAACTACAAAAATAATTTATTTGAGAAAAATCTAAATAACCAAACAAATCCTCAAACAAAATTTGGTGAGGAAAGAATAAATATTGCTAAAAAGTAGAAAAATGTTCTGGATAAGATTACCTTTATCATTTTTTTGTGAGAGTGGTGTGACTGTAGTATTATCGGTGGTTTGCGTATAATGCTAACGATATTGATTAAGTATTTTATTTATGAGCCAAGAATTACACGATAGCCTTTTATTAAAAACATTGCGCAAAGAGCGAACGCATCGTCGCCCTGTTTGGTTGATGCGACAGGCCGGACGTTATTTGCCCGAGTATCTTGCAGTGCGCAAGGAGGTGGGGAGTTTTTTAAATTTGGTTAAAAACCCTGAGGCGGCTTGTGAGGTTACGTTGCAGCCGATTCGGCGGTTTGGTTTTGATGCGTCTATTATTTTTTCGGATATTCTTATTGTGCCTGATGCAATGGATGTGGGGCTGTGTTTTGTTGAGGGTGAGGGTCCGCGTATTACCAAACCTGTACATGATGAAAATGCGATTGGGCGATTGCGTGTACCTGCAACCTCCTCTTACGAGTATCTTTTTAATGCGTGCCGTTTAACGCGTGATAATTTGCCTGCGGATGTGCCGTTGATTGGTTTTTGTGGTGCACCTTTTACCCTTGCTTGTTATATGATTGATGGAAGAGGTGGCGATTTTTGGCAGACACGGATGATGTTGCGTAGTCGCCCTGATCTGATGCATCAGTTGTTGGATAAGTTATGTACAGCGACAGCAGAGTTGCTGATTGGACAAATACAAGCGGGTTGCCAAGTGGCGATGATTTTTGATAGTTGGGGGGGTATCTTGCCTAATAACGAGTATGAGACTTTTTCGCTTAATTATATTAAAAAAGTGGTTGCACGTGTAAAAGAAGAAACGCAAGCACCTGTTATTGTATTTTCGCGACAGTGTGCTTTGTCATGGAATAAGGTGGCTAATTGCGGTTGTGATGCGATTGGCGTGGATTGGCAGACATCGTTGGCAACGGCTAAAACTTTAACCAATGGGGCGATTGCGATGCAGGGTAATTTAGATCCTGCTGTTTTACTCAGCGATGAAAATACGGTTATTGAACAAACCCGTAAAACATTGCAACAATTGGATGGTAACGATTTTCATATTTTTAATTTGGGACATGGTATTGATAAACGCACGCCGCCAGATAATGTAACGGCATTGGTTGAGACGGTTAAAGGGTTTTTGCTGCCTACTTAGGGCTTAGTTGATTAGGGCTTATTTTGGATTCATTTAATAAATGAATAGACAAGGTGATGATTAACGTAATATTGTAAAGTTTGTATAAATGATGGTGGTGGTGGGTTGTTCTTGTTGGTTGCTGTTTACTTTGGATAGGGCGGGTCCTTTTTTGGCGGCTTGTACTGCTGTGTTAATTGCGGCTTCGTCACTGCCTTGAAAACAAAAGTTTATACTGCCGTCTAAGTTGTTTTGCGTCCATCCTACCAAGCCGTGTTTTTTGGCAATGTCTTGTAAATAGTAGCGAAATCCAACTTGTTGAACACGTCCTGTTAAGCGATACTGTACGGTTTTGGTTGTTGATTTTTCTTGCTGATTGCGCATAGTTGTCTATTATAAACAGTCGATTTGATAGAATCACCTTCTATATAATGTAAATGGTTAAATTATGAAAGATACACATCCTATTAAAAAGTGGTTGCACGACCGTAAGATTTCTGAAGTGGAGATTTTTATCCCAGATTTATCAGGAATTTTACGCGGTAAGATAGTGCCATGTCGTAATTTTATGATTGATACCGTACGACTGCCTGAAAGTGCCATCGCCCAAACGCTAACGGGGGAATGGGGAGTACAAGATGATCTTATCGATCCGCTTGATGGTGATATGGAATTACGCCCAGATGCAGATGCGTGCTTTGTTGTGCCGTGGGCAAAGGAGCCTACAGGGCAAATTATTTGTGATGCGGTGAGTTGTAATGGCGGGTTGATTCGCTGGGCACCGCGTAGTATTTTAAAGCGGGTGTTGCGTTCTTTTCAGCAAAAGGGCTGGCAGCCTATTATTGCCCCTGAGTTAGAGTTTTATATTTCGATACGGGATAATAATCCCGATAATCCTTTACGCCCGCCACCGGGCAGGACGGGACGCCCTGGTTTTTCAAAACAACCTTTTAATATTGATGCCTTAAATGAATATGAAGTGTTTATTGAGGATATTTATAAGTTTGCCGAAGCACAAGAGCTTAATGTTGATACACTTGTGCATGAGGAGGGTGTGGCACAGTTTGAAATTAATTTTCAGCATGGCGATCCGTTGGTTATGGCAGATCAAGTGCTGATGTTTAAACGATGTGTACGCGAGGCGGCTATTTTGCATGGTATTGTTGCAACGTTTATGGCAAATCCGGTGGAGGATCAGCCGGGTAGTTCGATGCATATTCATCAGAGTTTGTATTCTCGCACTGATGGCAATAATCTTTTTTCGGATGAGAATGGCAACTATACGCCGTTGTTTATGTCTTATATTGCAGGCTTACAAAAATACACACCAGAGCTGCTGCCGATGTATCTACCCAATATTAATTCGTTTAGACGTATTGCAGCGGAATGGCCTACAACCAATATTCATTGGGGGATTAATAATCGCACGGTTGGTTTTCGTGTTCCTGAAGGCAATAATCCAAATGCGATTCGTGTTGAAAATAGGATTTCGGGGGCTGATGCCAATCCTTATTTGGCTATTGCCGCAACTTTATTGTCAGGGTATATTGGCATTAAGGATGATTTAAAAGCGACGGATGAATTAACCGAAACGGGTTGGGAGCATCCACGTGGTATCCCCATAACACTAGATAGTGCGTTAGACAAAATGCATGATTCAAAGATGTTACGTGAAAGTTTTGGACATCGTTTTGTCGATATGTACGTCGCATGTAAAAAAACCGAGATGAATAACTATCATCGTGTTGTTTCTTCTTGGGAAAGAAAATTTCTACTCGATATATAAAAAAATGACAATGCTTGTAGTTGGGCTTGGCAATCCGGGCAATCAGTATGTTAAAACTCGCCATAATGCTGGTTTTTGGTTTTTGGATTCGCTGGCAACCATAAGCGAAACCAATTTTGCCTATAAAAAAAAGTTTGATGCCGATGAAGCGATTACGTCACAAAAAATTCGTTTACTCAAGCCACAGACGTTTATGAATAACAGTGGTTTTAGCGTGCTTGCTGCTGTGCAGTTTTATCAAATACCGATTACCGAAATTTTGGTGGTGCATGACGAGGTTGATTTGGCAGCGGGGATTGTTAAACTAAAAAAAGGTGGCGGTCATGCCGGGCATAATGGCTTGCGTGATATTTCGCAACGGCTTGGAAATGCAGATTATTGGCGGTTGCGTATTGGTGTCGGTAAGCCTGCTTTTGGTGCGGTGTCCGACCACGTTCTTGCCGCTGCCTCGTCTTTAGAGCAAGAAGTAATCGATAATAGTTTGAATCGTGCATTAGATTGCTGGCATTTTATTGCCAACGGCGATTATAATAATGCCATGAAAAATATACATAGCGAAAATAAATAATTATGGGGCTTGCTTGCGGTATTGTTGGGCTTCCCAACGTGGGGAAATCCACCCTTTTTAATGCACTGACCAATGCTGGTGCACAGTCTGAAAATTACCCTTTCTGTACCATAGAGCCGAATATCGGCATGGTTGAACTGATCGATTTTCGGTTAAAAGAACTTGCCAAAATCGCATCATCAGCAAAAATTATTTTTGCACCGGTTGAATTTGTCGATATTGCGGGCTTGGTTAAAGGAGCGTCTGATAATGCTGGGCTAGGCAATCGCTTTTTATCTCATATTCGTGAGACAGATGGCATTATTCATGTCGTGCGGTGCTTTGAAGACGACAATATTGTACATGTGCATAATTGTATTAACCCCGTTGATGATATTGAGGTTATTAATCTAGAATTAGTAATGGCAGATTTATCAACAGTAGAAAATACATTGAATCGCCATAGAAAGACAGCAAAATCTGGCGATAAGGAAGCACAAGTTATTTTTTCCGCTGCCGAAAAACTACACAACCATCTAAAGGCAGGATTAGTCGCACGGTCATGTGAACTAACCGAAAAAGAACAAGCGGTTATTAAACCGCTGTGCTTACTTACCTTAAAGCGAATGTTTTATGTTGCCAACTGTATGGACAACGGTATCGAGGATAACCCGCATTTAGAAGCAGTACAAGCTTATGCCAAAAACGAAGGCGTGCCGGTGATTCCCATTTGTGTACAAACAGAAGCAGATATTGTCGATTGGACAGAAGAAGAAAAAATTGAATATTTACAATCGATGAATATTCGTGAAACGGGTTTGAGTCGCCTGATACGTGAAGCTTTTGATTTACTCGGATTGATGACGTATTTTACAGTGGGGCCAAAAGAAGCAAGGGCATGGACCATCCGCAAAAATACCACTGCCCCACGAGCAGCAGCGGCTATTCATGAAGATTTTGAACGTGGGTTTATTCGAGCAGAAGTTATTAACTGGCAGGTTTATTTAGACCATGCCACCGAAGTCAAAGCACGCGAAGCAGGCAAAATTCGGCTTGAAGGAAAAGAGTATATTGTTGAAGACGGGGATGTCATGCACTTTAGATTTAATGTCTAAAGTAACGGCAGTACAACGATACGCTGTTATTGATATCGGCTCCAATGCCACACGACTGCATATAGCCCATCCTGATCAACAAAACCAATGGATTACTGACACTTTTATTCGCATTCCATTGCCATTGGGAGCGGAGGTTTTTTCGCACCCTCAACAAAGCCTTAGTGTAAAAACAATTACCCGACTCGAAAAAACAATAGCTGCAATGCAATTAATTATTGGTACTTTTGCCCCGATAAAAACACGAGCGGTAGCAACCGCTGCGTTAAGAAGTGCCAAAAATTCTACCAAAATTATTGAGCAATTAAAAAACAATACAGATCTAACAGTTTATTGCTTAAGTGGCGAAGAAGAAGCCACTATCATTGGTTTGTTGGCAGGGCAACAGTACCAAAACTCTACTGTTATTAACCTAGATGTTGGGGGCGGCTCGACAGATTGTGCTGTCATTCGCAATAACCAGTTGATTAATCAATCCAGTTTTTTAGTGGGTACTGCTCACGATCCTACCAATAGTGCCGATCATATAAAGGCTTTTTGTCAATGGATAAAGTCTGCTAAAAATGACTGTGATGTGCAACACCTAACCGCTAGTGGTGGCAGTATTGCCTTACTTAAAAATATGTGTAGGGGTACTCTTACTCAAGCCGCTTTAACACAAGAGCAAAAAAAATTAAAAAACATGGCGGTTGGCGATATTTCGCGGCTTTATAATTTCCCCCCTGATACCGTTGCCAATATAGAAATGGCGATTGATATTTATAAGGCAGCACTAAAAAGTAGCACCCTACCCCATATTGACATTGTGCAAGGCGGGCTCAGCGATGCCATTATTTATCAGATGTTAAGTTGTTAACAGTTACTCGAAACAGTTGCTCAAAAGAGTGCGACTGTTTGGCAAAACTAATAATTGTTTTCATCTGCCGCACCAATAAAATTATTTTGTCGCCATGCTTCTAGAGTTATAATGGCAGTGGCGTTTGATAAATTAAAACTACGGCTGCCCTGTTGCATAGGAATATACAACCGCTGCGATTGAGGTATGCTGTTGATAATTTCTTCAGACAAACCAATTGATTCACATCCCATTAAAAATATATCATCTTTTTTAAAAGAGATGGTGTCGTAACGGGTTTTGCCTTGTCCAGTTAGAGCAAATCGCCTGCCGTTGCCACAGTGGGCATAAGCGGTTTCTAAATTTGGGTGTATTTTTATATGAGCGGCTTCGTGGTAGTCTAAGCCTGCACGGCGTAAATTCTTGTCGTTGATAACAAAACCCATAGGCTCAACCAAATGTAAGTGCATACCGATATTGGCTGATAGACGGATGATGTTACCGGTGTTAGGGGGGATTTCTGGATTAACCAATACAATGTGAAACATGTTTTACGCAATGTTTTGCACAAACACAGAACGACGTAGCTGAATGGCTTCGGCTAGGTGTTGCGCTGAAATTTCTTCTTCTTGTTCGATGTCGGCAATGGTACGAGAAATTTTTAAAATTCGATGATACGCACGGGCTGATAGGTTTAGCTGCTCGGTGGCACGTCGCATCAGCTGTTGTGCTTTTTCGTCAATACCACAATATCGTTCTAAGCCGACCACAGTTAGACGGGCGTTTAATAAGCCTTGACGGTCGATTTGGTATCGCCTTGCACTGGCGGTTTGTTGACGTATGTCGGCACTGGTTTCGGCTTTGGTAGTGGTTTCGATGATTTCGTCTTGCGTTAAAGTAGGGACTTCCATATGAATGTCTATTCTGTCGAGTAATGGTCCTGAAATTTTATTGCGGTAGCGTAATACTTGCTGTGGCGTGCAGTGGCACTGTTTTTGCTTGTGCCCCCAATACCCACATGGGCAAGGATTCATAGCGGCTATAAGCTGAAACCCTGCGGGGTATTCTGCCCGTGCTGCTGCCCGCGATACGATAACCGATCCAACTTCGAGCGGTTCTCTTAGGGCTTCGAGAACGTTGCGATTAAATTCTGGAAATTCGTCTAAAAACAATACGCCGTTGTGTGCAAGAGAAATCTCCCCCGGTTGGGCTTTGCTGCCACCACCGACCAAAGCCGCGGCGGATGCAGAATGATGAGGTGCTCTATAAGGACGTTCACGGAATTTTGTGGCATCAATGTCTTGGTTGATTAATGAATAGACAGCGGCTGTTTCTAGGGCTTCTTTGTTGGTTAAAGCAGGCATCAGTCCGACAAAACGCGAGGCGAGCATGGTTTTACCACTGCCAGGAGAGCCGAGCATTATCATGCTATGCCCACCGGCAGCGGCAACTTTTAACGCACGTTTTACCAAAGGTTGCCCTTTTACCTCGCTAAAGCAAGCGTATTCGGTTTTTTTAGAATTGACATCGGGAACGGCGACGGCTAATTCTTTTTGTCCGAGTAAGTGAGCACAGACTTCAAGCAATGAATTTGCCATTAATACTTTAATATTTGCCAATGCGGCAATTTTGGCATCTTCAGGTGCCATTATAAATATTTTGTTTTCAGCAGAGGCGGCTAATACCATAGGCAAAGATCCCCCACAGCTGCGCATACGTCCGTCTAGTGCTAATTCGGCAGCAAATTCGTAATGCGATGTATCAACTTTTGCCAGCTGCTTGCTTGCCATTAAAATACCAATGGCAATGGGTAGGTCGTAACGCCCGCCTTCTTTTGGTAGGTTAGCAGGGGCTAAATTAACCGTGATTCGCCCTTGTGGAAAGGTAAAACGATTGTGAAGTATTGCTGATCGTACCCGATCTCGCGATTCCCTGACTTCGGTTTCGGGTAAGCCAACAATGTTTACTTTAGGCAAACCGCCGCTAATGTGGACTTCGACATTAACAGATGTAGCACGCACTCCTATTAACGCACGGCTGTTGATAATGGCTAGTGGCATAGTATGGCTGTTTTACTCTTCACTGGCTTCTATAACGTCGTCGAGTATAAGGGTTTCGCTGACGACTTCTTTGCCTTTATTGTCTAGTACAACCAGATTTAATTCGACAATACTAGCACTGGCTGATAGGCTAACGGTTTCGTCAACTTCTAGGTGATTAACAAATTCGATGGCGATGTTTTTTTCTTCAGGAAGGCGGTACTGTAAGCGATTACCTTCTTTTTCTTCGGTGGTGATATTGAAATAAAAACTGCCTTTAAACTTTTTTTTGCGTTCAAATCGTGTCAATATGGCGTTTATATTCCAGTCGTTATTGGCAGTGGGGTTTATCTCTAGTCCGTAAATAATAACGCTGCCTTGCGATAGTTTTCCTAATAAAATGCGTTTATATGTTTCGGTTATTTCTTCTTTTTCGAGTGATTTTTTTTCGAGTGCGTTAAAACGTCTTTGGAGGCTTTCGATAATTTTTTCGTTCAGTTTGTTTTTTATTCGTAATTGATTGATTTCGACATTACGGTTGGCAAGTTCTTTTGAAAACACACGAACATCATCTTTGTAGATTTTAACTTTGGCTTCCATGCTGTTGTAGCTTTCAGTTTGTCCACTACCGCCAACCAAAAAAACAAGCCAGCCGACTAAAGCAAAACAAAGCAGTGCGAGGAAATAAGGCATCTGCCCATCACGCAAAAAGATATAAATGCGTTTTAGTATGTTGAACCATGCCAATTGCATGGTTAATTTAATTGGGTGTTGTTCAAGCCTGCCTTCTCTGGCAATCTATATCGAATATTCATATTTTGTACCGCTTGCCCTGCTGCTCCTTTTACGAGATTATCCAGTGTAGCACATATCATTAGCATATTTTCCGACATTGGGTGCAAAGACATCGCAAAATAATTGCTATGAGCAACGTTGGTTATTTCGGCAACACTACCCAAAGGCAAGACGTTAATAAATGGCGCATCTGCCCAATAGTCACTTATGAGTGTATGAATGTCGTCATGAGGTGTAATAGGGATGTACAAATTGGCATAGATGCCACGCACAATTGGCAACAAATGCGGAACAAAGGTCAGTGATGGCAATGGGGTTTTTGCAAATATTTGGAGCGTTTGTTGGATTTCGGGTAGATGTCTATGCCCTTGCGTAGCATAGGCTTTGTAATTGCCGTACATTTCTGCCATTAGTAGCTCGGGGCGATCTGCTTTTTTACCAGCACCACTAACGCCCGATTTTGCATCAACAATAATATTGCCGTTTATTAGGTTATTGGCAAATAAAGGGATGAGCGCAAGTTCGATGGTAGTTGCATAACAACCCGGACAAGCGATTAAATTTGCGCTTTTAATATCATCACGCATGGCTTCGGACAAGCCATAAACCGCTTGCGATAGCAAGTTTTGAGCGGTATGCTCGCCATACCATTGTCGGTATGTATCGGCGTTTTTTAGACGAAAATCTGCCCCTAAATCAATGATTACTTTGTTCTTTGCAAGTAATGCCTCGGCGTTTTTCATGGCAACACCATTGGGCGTGGCAAAAAACATGACATCGCAGTCACAATCAAAAATAGAATCAATGGATGAGAAGACAACATTTTTGTAGCGGGCATCGTTACGCAAAAAAGGCAGTCTTGTTACAACCGCATCACCGGCTGTGCTTGAAGTAAAAAAAGCAACAATGGTAACGTTAGGGTGGTTCACCAACAGGCGAACGAGTTCTAAACCAGTATAGCCTGCTGCACCAACAATGGCAACACGAATGACATTGTCTGAGCTATCTGAAAAGGGCGTAAGACAACCCTCTCCGTTAGCCATATTAACGCTTAGAGTATTGTCTAGAACGACGTGCTTTGCGTAAGCCTGGTTTTTTACGCTCGACCGAACGAGAGTCACGTGTCATTAAGCCAGCCGTTCTTAAAGCAGGCTTGAGCTCGCTGTTGTACTCGACCAAAGCACGTGCCAAACCATGGCGAATGGCTTCGGCTTGCCCGTTTTCACCCCCACCACGAACAGTGGCGTAGAGATCAAATTTGTCAAGGAGCTCGGTTAGTGCCAACGCTTGTTTGGCAACAATTTGAGAACTTAAGCGCGAAAAAAATTGCTCTAGTGGTTTTTGATTAACAGTAAAAATACCTGTCCCGGAACGAAGAAAAACACGAGCAACAGCCGTTTTACGACGACCTGTTCCGTAATTTTGTTCAATCTTTTGTTCTTTTTTCTTAGACATTATTTAATAGATTGTAGTTGCGGTTGTTGTGCTGAATGAGGATGCTCACTACCAGCATATACTTTAAGTTTTGACAACATTTGTCGACCTAAAGGACCTTTTGGTAACATTCCACGAACGGCACTCATGATAATACGGTCAGGATGCCTTTCACGAACCTCTTTCAAGGTTTGCTCGCGGAGGCCACCCGGATAACCGGAATGACGATAATATATTTTGTCGAATTCTTTATTGCCAGTAACACGAATTTTTTCGGCATTGACGATAACAATAAAATCACCCACATCAAGATGGGGCGTAAAAATTGGTTTGTTTTTGCCACGCAAACGAAATGCCACCATACTTGCCAAACGCCCTAATATGGCATCACTAGCATCGTACAATAGCCAATCACGAGTGATATCGCCTGCTTTTACACTGTATGTTTTTTTCATCGATTTTTGTAAATTTTTAATATAAAATTTTGTAAGACTGTGATTATATCTTTTTTTGACTAAATCTAATAGAGATATTTGCCATTTTTTTAGATTCTCCCGAGCTTTTATAGTTCAAAAAATTAAATAAGAGTCAGCCAACACGCCCATAGCCTTTTTTTTACTCATGTTGGTTTGATAGAGTGGTAGAAATCGACACTTAGCCCAAGCCGAAACGGCGAGGCGAAAAACCTTCGGCATTGACGGTTGGCTTTTCGTCGTTGATAATCTGGGCTATACATTCTCCCATTGAAGGGCCACACATCAAACCAATGTGCTGGCTACCACTGGCTATCCACAGATTATTTGCACAAGACCCAATAACCGGCAAGCTGTCGGGCATGGTTGGGCGCGCACCATGCCAATCTTTGCCAATCACATCACCAATGCCTTTTATGCCTTGTTTTAAATGTTTTTCGGCAGCGTTTAATTGCGCCGTTGGAGGAGGTGCGTTTAAACTAGCGAAGTAAACGCCGCTGGTTATTCGCAAGATGTTGTCTTTTTGTAAAGCCGCACTATAACCACCATCAATGTCGGTAAATATAGCACTTGGCAATGCTTGTTCCATCTTAAATTGACGGTGCGATCCACGCTCGAATGCCATCGGCAATGAAATACCCATGCTGTCCATAAATCCCTTACTCCAAGGTCCCAACGCAATCAGCACGTTTTCGGCAGATCGTATTTCGTTATTGTCTAGTTTAATCTGCCATTCGTTGTTATTGCGAACAAGCCCCATCACCCGTTGCATTATAAAACGCCCACCATCGGCAATAAATTGATTACCATAGGCTCGCACTACCGCCCCCGGGTCGGCAATGCCAAATGATTTTTTCAACATTATGGCACGTTTATAAATAGAGGGATTCGTCGGTAAAAATTCCGTGATGGCTTCGCTGTCTAAAATATCGAGTGGAATAGCCATTTTTTTCCACAACGATTGTAGCAGCATGGTTTGCTTAAAACTTTTTTCGGTACGATACAATTTTATCCAATCGTGTTGACGAATATGATCTTGTAACCCCAATTGCTCTAACCATTGCAAATGTAAATCTCGCCCGCGAATGATAAGCGGATGTAACTGCTGTAGCCGCTTGATTGTAGAGTCGTAACTACAGTGCGATAGGTACTTTAACGACCATGAAAAATTAGCAATAACATCTGTCAACCGCCAACTAAGTGCTGGGTTATTGCCAAACATTAACGACGGGATTTGCGATGGCAAAGTAGGGTTGTTAAAAGGCACGGCAGCACTTTCACTGACTATTCCGCAATTGCCATACGATGTTTCCATTGCCATTGCTTGTTGGTCGATTAATATTACATTCCAACCGCGGGCAAGCATTTGACAGGCGGCAGAAACACCCACAACACCAGCACCCAATATAACTATATTATGCTTATTCATCAATACAAGATTATCACATAAATCACAGCAAACAAATAAGACACCGACGGGTTGATTAAATAAAGAGAACGAAAACTACTAAGACGAACGCAGTGCCGTAACATCTTTATTAAAATTGTTGGTAATGATATAATCACTATATTGAGTTTATACTCAAGTACACCGTTAGGGATAATAAGCAAAATAATAAAAATTATGAGTACTATAACAAATACATCTTTGGCATCCCCTATGGATGCCATCCACCTACCTGCACTGTCTGACGACTACACTGCTTATGTTAATGCAGTGCGTAGTATTGCCTTGTTGTCTGAAAAAGAAGAGACAGATCTGGCTTTGCTGTATCAAAATAATGGCAATAACGAAGCCGCAAAAAAACTGGCTTTTTCCAATCTTCGCTTGGTCGTTAATGTGGCTAAATCTTTTAGTGGCTATGGACTATCACAGACAGACCTTATTCAAGAAGGCAATATCGGCTTACTAAAAGCCGTCAAAAAATTTATCCCAACCTACAAAGCACGTTTGGCTACGTTTGCAACGTATTGGATTCGTGCCGAAATTAACGAGTTTATTATTCGTAACTGGCGTATTGTTAAAGTCGCAACAACCAAAGCCCAACGCAAATTGTTTTTTAACATGAATAAACTAAGAAAGCAAGTCGGAGGCCGTTTGCTTAACAGCAAAGCGATTGCCAAAGAGCTGGATGTTAAAGAGCAAGAGGTTAATGATATGCGTTTGCGTTTATACGCCACCGAAACGCTACCAATTACCAACAATGAAGACGATACTTTTTCGGGAGATTCTTATCTTATTGATCATTCTCTTGAGGCAAATCCTGAGACACAGCTGATTGAAAAAACAAAATATAAATCAGTGCATGATTCTCTAAACCAAGTAAGCGAGCGCGAACGAGACATTATTAAAGCACGCTATTTTTCGGATCCTCCCACAACATTAAAAACATTGTCAACCATCTATGGTGTTTCCATTGAACGAGTACGTCAGATAGAAGCCGCTGCCCTGAAGAAAATATCAGCGTACGTTAAAAAAACGCTTGTTTCACCTGCTGACCTAGCACCATAAAGGCGGCTTATTTTTCATGCCTTTTTCGCAGTTAACGCTAATAAGACATGGTAAAAGCGTTTGGAATATCCAAAATCGCTTTACTGGGTGGGTGGATGTTCCATTGTCCGAAGCAGGTATAACCGAAGCACAAAACGCTGGCAAAGCCATTTTATCCGCTGGTATTACCCATTACGATATTGCTTTTTCATCCTACTTACAACGTGCTATCAATACCACTTGGCTGGTACTACAAGAAATGGATTTAATGTGGATTCCCCAACAAAACGACTGGCGATTTAACGAACGACATTATGGCAATTTACAAGGGAAAAATAAAGCAGAAGCAATCGAAGAATACGGCGAAGACCAAGTCTTTCAGTGGCGACGCAGCTATAGCACCCTACCGCCATTACTAGAAACCCGACAAACCATACCCGACAAACGTTATAACGGAGTGGATATGCCAACAGGTGAAAGTCTAGAAAGTATGCTACCGCGGATCATCGCCGCCTATGAAGAAAACATTGTGCCACAACTAAAACAAGGAAAAAACGTTTTGTTGGTAGCACATGGCAACACCTTAAGAGGGCTGGTTAAATACCTTGAAAAAATTGAGGATGACGAGATTAACGCTGTCGAAATTGCCACCGGTAAACCGTTTTATTATGAATTTAACCGAAGTTTAGAAATCACGGCACAGTGGCAAACATACCCCGAAAAATTAATATAAACTTAGTATAAATTTAAGCGGTAGGAAAAATTGAGATTAATGCTCCGACCACTCGACTGTGCTTAAGTCAATGCCTTCTTTATACATCTCCCACAACGGTGATAACTCGCGCAACTTGCTAATTTTATTATGCAATAAATCAATCAAAAAATCGATTTCTTCTTCTGTCGTAAAGCGACCAAAAGTAAAACGGATAGAAGAATGTGCTAATTCGTCATTGCGACCCAAAGCGCGCAATACATAAGAAGGCTCAAGCGATGCGGATGTGCAGGCAGAGCCTGACGAAACTGCAACATCTTTAATTGCCATAATAAGTGATTCACCTTCGACAAAATTAAACGAAATATTAAGATTATGAGGCACACGGTTTGTTAAGTCGCCATTGATATAGATTTCTTCCATATCGTTAACCCCTTTTAACAGTTTTTCGCGCAGTCCCAAAATACGAACGTTTTCAACCTCGCGTTCTTCTTCGGCAATACGAAAAGCCTCACCCATACCAACGATTTGGTGTGTCGCCAACGTCCCAGACCGAAAACCTCTTTCGTGACCACCACCGTGGATTTGGGCTTGTAAGCGAATACGTGGCTTACGGCGAACATACAATGCACCAATACCCTTGGGACCATATGCTTTGTGGGCACACAACGACAACAAACTAATGTTGTTTTCGTTTACGTCTATCTTTACACGCCCGGGTGCTTGTGCTGCATCCACATGAAAAATAATGTTATTTTCTTTGCACAACGCACCAATTTGACTTATCGGTTGAATAACGCCGATTTCGTTGTTAACCCACATAATAGAAATTAAAACGGTTGTCTCACGGATAGTAGATTTTAGTACATCCATGTCAATTAGCCCGTTTTCTTGAGGTGCTAAGTAAGAAACCTCAAAACCAATACGCTCTAACTCGCGCATCGCATCCAATACCGCTTTATGCTCGGTTTGCATGGTAATAAGATGGTTGCCTTTGGATTCTTTATAAAACTGTGCGGCTCCCTTAATGCCAAGATTATTGGATTCAGTTGCACCCGAAGTCCAAACGATCTCGCGAGTATCCGCCCCAATAACATCTGCGACAATTTGTCTTGCGTCTTCTACGCCTTTTTCAGCATCCCAACCAAACGGATGAGAACGCGAAGCAGGGTTGCCAAAAATGCCATCCATTGTTAAATATTGCATCATTTTTTCAGCAACACGTTTGTCAACTGGTGTCGTTGCGGAATAATCAAAATAAATGGGGGTTTTCATAAGGTCAGTCTCTCTGTCGCTGTGATAATAATTCACCATTATATAATAAAACCAAAAAACTGGCTAATTCCCGCCGTTAGCTATTGATGATACGAAAAATTACGCCGTATTTTTGATACAATACCGCACTATGGACATAAAAGATAAAATATTTGAACAAGTTACCAATCATCGCGTTGTATTGTATATGAAGGGAACTCCTCAGTTTCCCCAATGTGGCTTTTCATCGCTTGTAGTCGAAATACTAAAAAAATTAGGCTCCAATGATTTTTTAGCCATTAATGTGCTTGAAGACCCTGACGTTCGTCAAGGGGTAAAAGACTACGCAAACTGGCCCACCATTCCGCAACTTTATATTGATGGCGAATTTATCGGTGGTTCAGACATATTGCGCGAAATGTACGAAAACGGCGAACTCGCCGAAGTGCTAAACGGCAACGCTTAACATTCCCGTATAGTTTGCCTTTCGTATGCAGAGGTAACAGGGTTGTTTTAGTCGTTTCTAGTTTTTTAATCTAACTATTTTTATGCGTTGGATTAAACCGATGTTTATTCTAACTTCTTAATTTTTTAATTATCTACGCCGTCCGCAATACGAGCGGCTTCGGGGGCGATTTGATTAATGTTTAAGCCGACTTGCCCATCTTTTGCGGCAAGGTTATCGGCAGCGGTGGCGTGTAAGCATACGCCTGCACAGACGGCTTGTATTGGGCAGATGGTTTGGGCGAGTAGAGTCGCCAATAGACCCGCCAATACATCACCACTACCAGCCCGAGCCAGCCCCGAATTGCCAGCGGTACAAATATAATATTGTGCGGATGGTTGGGCTATGATGGTGCCTGCACCTTTTAGTACAGTGATGGCATTGGTTTGGCAAGCGATGTCTTGAGCAGCAGCGATGCGGTTGGCGTTGATTTGCTCGGTACTGCTACCGATTAGCCGTGCGGCTTCGGTCGGGTGGGGTGTTAAGACAGTAGGGTACTGTCGTTGCTGTAATTGCTGTTTTAATTGGGAGTGTTGGGCGAGTAGGTTTATCGCATCGGCATCTAGTAGTATCGTTTTTTTTGTGGCTAACGTCGTTGTTAGTAATTCGACAGCTTTGTCGGATTGCCCCAAGCCCATGCCGATTGCTATAACATCGGCATTTTCAAAGTCGAGATTGCTGGTAGTTGCCCACATTATTTCAGGATGAATAAAATCGAGGGCAACAGCTGTGGACATTGCCACAGCCGTGGTTTTACCTGCTCCCATGCTGGCAGCAGCACGTGATGCCAATACCAATGCACCAACCATACCGCTGGCACCACCGATTAAATAGATGTGTCCATAGTGCCCTTTATGGGTGTTTTTTTTGCGGTTTAAAAATTGAATGTCAGGGCTTGTGTTAATGAGCCTACCACCGCTAACGATTGGGTGATTTTTGAGCAAAGGGCAGTGATGGATATTGCCAGCGTAGTCCACACCCTCGCCGGTATATAGCCCGGCTTTGGCAGAAAAAAAAGTGATGGTGGCGGTGGCAGACACGGCACATGACAATACACGTCCTGTATCTGCACATACGCCACTGGGGATATCTATTGATAACACAGGGGTATTGCTGTTGTTGATGGCGGCAATGATTGGCTGATAGCAACTGCGGACGGCGTTTTTTAAACCGATACCCAGTAAAGCATCTATGTATAAATCTGCTTTGGGTAATTTTTTTTGGTTGGTTAATACAGTGACGGTGTTGTTTTTACACCATTGCATGGCTGCCGTTTGGGCATCTTGCGGCAGAGTATTCGTTTTTGCCATGCCGATGACAGCAACGTTATAACCGTTTTGTTGTAAGGTGTGGGCGGCTATATAGCCATCTCCTCCATTATTGCCTGTGCCTGTTATAACGATGATGCGCGCTGCTGGTTTTACCATTGTTTGTGCCAATGCGGCAACGGCACAGCCCGCTTGTTCCATTATGGAAAATGACGAAAATTGTTTAAACGTGTGCGCTTCTATTTGGCGTATTTGTTCAATCGTGTGTATTGCGGTCATTGGGCAGCTAGCCCTAATATTGTTCTGGTTTTTTCGATGTCATCAGCAATGGCTCTTTTTAACATATCAATGGTGGCAAAGTGATGTTCGTCTCTTATTTTTTGCACCGGCTCAATGGTTAACCGTTGCTGATAGATATTTTGGTTAAAGTCAAGTAGATGCGCTTCGGCTAATATATCTTGCCCTTGATTGACAGATGGACGAGTGCCAATGCTAATGGCGGCGGCATAACGGCTGCCATTAACGGTTGCCCAACCGGCAAATATACCCAAACAAGGGGGATTGTTTTTCAGTGGGATATTGCAAGTCGGATAGTTCCATTGTCGCCCCAAACCTTTGCCATAGGCGATTTTACCGCTTATTTGGTATGGTCTGCCCAATAACTGAGCGGCATCGCTAAAGCTACCACTCGCCAGTAGCCCGCGGATTCTCTGGCTGGATATGGTGCCGTTTTTTTGCTGTAGTAATGGGGCAGTTTGGACAATGGCTTGGTATTGCTCGGCTTTTTGTTGTAGCGTTTGAATATTGCCTTTGCCACCGTTACCAAATACAAAGCCTTTGCCAACAGTAAGGTATTGGCATTTTAATTGCTCAAATAGTTGGGTGGCAAAATCATCGGCAGTGATGGCAGCGAGCTGTTTTGAAAAACGCACTAGGTAATAATAGTCGATTTTTAGGGCGTTGATTTGTTCGTATTGCTGACGGATTGTATTGATTTTTATCAATGGTTTTTGGGGTTGTAATATTTTTTGAGGGTGTGGCTCAAAACTGATAACGGCGGTGGCAGTACTAGGGCTGGCTTGTTGACAGATATTGCTAAGTAGCGTCTGGTGCCCTTGATGCAAGCCGTCAAAACAACCAATAGTAGCGGCTAAATTTTTGTGCCGTGGCGGTGCTTGTAAACTGCGAATTATTTGCGTAGCCATTGTTTGTTATTATACATTGACTATAATTTATAAATTCTATGTGTGCCATGTTAAAATTATATGCGTGTCTTTGGATATTTTTTTTACGTTTTTAATTTTTGTGATTTTACTGGTTGGAACGCCGGGACCCGCTAATTTAATTTTAATGGCAGCTGGGTCTAAGTGGGGAGTTCGGCAGTGTTTGCCTTTTATTGCAGGAATCACCATTGGCAAGTTGTTTTTAAATGTGGTGTTAGCGTTGGGAGTGCTTTCGTTGTTAGAGGCAAATCCATTTGTTAATTTGGGATTGCGGCTCGCCAGCTGTATTTACTTGCTTTGGTTGGCATGGCGTATTGCCGCTTTGCAGCTATCTGGCAAACCGACCGTAGCGAGTTTGTGTCCGGGCTTTGTCGCAGGGCTGATTGTGCATCCACTAAACCCCAAAGCATGGGCAATGATTTCATCGGCTTATGCGCAGTTTTCTCAAGTGGATGAGCCGTGGTTTTGGCAAATGGTGATTATTTGCTGTACTTTTTTTGCAGTGCAGTGCATTGTACATCCGCTTTGGTGTTGGGGTGGACAAGCGTTGGTGACACATTTTGGCGGAAGCCACTGGGAAAGATGGATTATGCGAGGGTTGGCAGGCGTTACCGCATTGTTGGTGATTGGGCTAACTTATAATGCGATTATTTATAATTTATAAAAAGTGATTTTAGCTGATTTTGAATGATGGATAACTGTTAGAATAGTTGCCCTATTTACAACGAATTAAAGGATTTTATAATGTCATTAAGTTTAGATATTCAACAAGCAGAAGCGGCTCTATTAGCGGAGTCGGATATATCGATTGATACCATTCAACGACAATTATCAACCGCAATGGTTGGTATTGATTGGGCGGATGTCTATTTACAAAAGCACCGCATCGAAAGCTGGAATCTAGAAGAAGGCATTGTCAAAAGCGGTAGTTTTTCGATCGACCAGGGCATTGGCTTACGTGCGGTTAAGGGCGACACCACCGCTTATGCCAGTAGCGATATGATTAATAAAAAATCGCTTGACTTACTAAAAACAGTGGCTTCGACCACTAAAAAACATGGTGAAAATATAACCGCCGCACCAGTTTCGACCTACACCACACCGATTCCGCGTTTTGAAAAATTAATCTCAACAACAGATGACGTCGAAAAAATTGCGATTTTAAAAAAGATAGATGCGATATGCCGCCGTAATGACAGTGTTGAAAATGTGATTGCGTCGGTGGTCAATGCCTATGATACAGTGCTGATTGTACGCCCTGATGAGGGTGTTGCGGTTGATTTTCGTCCGATGATACGGATTTCTGTGCAGGTAATCGTACATGAAGGCTCTACGCGCGAAGTAGGTGGCACAGGCTGGGGCGGACGGTTTGATTTTATTCAACTAACCGATGCTATTTTGGACTCTTTATGTACCAAGGCAATAAAAGATGCGATTGAAAAGCTGCATGCAGATGAAACTCCAGCGGGGAGTATGCCTGTTGTACTGGGCAATGGCTGGGCGGGGGTGTTGTTGCATGAGGCAATTGGACACGGTTTAGAAGGTGATTTTAACCGCAAGCAGCTCTCTGCTTTTAGCGGGCGCGTAGGACAAAAAGTAGCAGCAGATGATGTAACAGTTATTGATGCAGGTAATATTGATAACCGCCGTGGTTCGCTAAGTTGTGATGACGAGGGCACACAAACGCAATCAACGACGCTGATTGAAAACGGCGTTTTGTGTGGCTATATGCAAGATGTTACCAATGCCCGTTTAATGAATGTTGCCCCCACCGGCAATGGACGCAGAGAGTCCTACGCCTACCCCCCTATGCCACGTATGACCAATACATTTATGACGAATGGTCCACATACACCGGAAGCGATTATCGGTTCTGTCAAAAAAGGCATTTACGCCGCTGATTTTAATGGCGGTGAGGTTGATATTACCAATGGCAATTTTGTTTTTGTGGCATCCAAAGCGCGTTTGATTGAAAACGGAAAATTAGGCAAGGCGGTTAAAGGGGCAACTATCATTGGTAATGGACCATCAATTATGCCTGCAATTTCCATGGTCGGAAATGATTTTTCATTAGACCCCGGTGTTGGCACTTGTGGCAAAGATGGGCAATGGGTTCCGGTTGGCGTTGGTCAACCAACGATTAAAATCGATTCAATTACCGTTGGCGGCACTCAATCATAAAAAAAATTACCACCCTCATACGAGAGGGCGGTGTTTTAATAGTTACAATTTAATACCACAGGGGTATGGTCGGATGGTTTTTGCCAATGACGTGGTGTTTTGTCGGGAGCGCATTCGGTGCAGTGTGGGGCTAGTGTCGGGCTGACCAATAACATATCTATACGCATTCCGCGGTTTCGGCGAAAGGCGGCAGCACGATAATCCCACCACGAAAACCCATCTTGATTTTTATCTTGAGCTAACAAACGATAAGCGTCAAAATAACCTTTGGCAAGTAGATTGTTCCATGCTTGTCGTTCTTTTTCGGAGGTGAGTATATCGTAGCCCCAATCGACAATATCATAAACGTCTTCGTTGGCAGGAGCGATGTTATAGTCGCCACCAATGACAGTGGCAGCTGATTGTAATGTTTGGCTGTAATCTGTCAAACCCTCTAGCCAGTCTAATTTGTAGTGGTATTTTTCGGTGCCATAGCTTTGTCCGTTGGGGACATAAACACTGACCACACGGATGTTGTTGACAGTGGCTTTGATGACTCGCGCTTCGGTTAAATCAGGGCGTTTTGGCATGCCGCAGACGACGTCAGTTAATTCGTGTTTGCTGATAATTGCCACACCGTTATAGCTCGGTTGCCCATAAATAGCACAGTGCTGATAACCAACTGATTGAATGTCGTCTAGGGGAAACTTATCATCGGTGGTTTTTGTTTCTTGCAGTAGCAGTACATCGACTTGTGATTGTTCCAGCCATTGTTTGACATGCTCAATACGAGCACGGACAGAATTAACATTCCATGTGGCTATTTTCATGTTGGTATTTCCTCCCCTTGCCCACCAATTAATGCATTGGCGTATTCATCTGCATCAAATAGGGCTAAGTCGTCCATTTGTTCGCCCACGCCAGCATAGCGTATTGGAATGGGGTATTCGGCTGCAATAGGAAGCAAAAAACCACCTTTAGACGATCCGTCTATTTTGGTAATTATTAAGCCAGTAACGCCAACGGCTTCTTTAAATGCTTTGACTTGAGCAATGGCGTTTTGGCCAATGGTCGAGTCTAATATTAATAAAAGTTCGTGGGGGGCGTGGGGCTGTGCTTTATTGACAGCCCGCCGTATTTTAGAGAGTTCTTCCATTAAATGCGGTTGGGTTGATAACCGCCCTGCGGTATCAATGATGACAATGTCCATGTTTTTTGCGATACCGGATTTAACGGCAGAAAACGCAACCGATGCTGGATCACCAGTGGCACTGTCGATTTCGAGCCCACCCACACGACTTGCCCACCGTTCGAGCTGTTCTCTGGCGGCGGCTCGAAAGGTATCACCTGCTGCCAATAGTACTTTTTTGCCGGATTGGGTAAATTGGTGGCTTAGTTTGGCGATGGTGGTGGTTTTGCCACTGCCATTAACGCCCATAACCAAAATAACAAAAGGTTGATGACTAGCGGTTGCTATCATTGCCTCAACACGGCGTAAGCGACGGGCGATGATCTTTATAAAGTTGGCATTGGTGGGCGTTGATTCACCTACTGTGGAGCGGACTTCTTCGACTATTTCGGTAGCCACTTTAACGCCAACATCAGCAGTTATTAATCTGTCTTTCCAACCGTTATAGTCATTTGCGGCGGTTTCTTGTAAACGCTTGCGTGTTTGAAAAAGTCCGCTAAAAATGCTTTTCATTGGTTTGCTTTAAGTGTGGTGATTAATAATTACGCCAAACATCAGAATCAATAACATAACCGGATTCGCCATCGGCATGAACGATTTGTATATAATTACCTATGGATTCTTTGATGACTTTGAGTACAACGCCTCGCTTGGCATAAAATATAGGAGTGGTTTGGTTATTGGGGTCGGCATATACACCCGCATTATCGCTGGTAACGACAACATAAAGCGCTTTTTTCAAGTCGGCTTCGACTATCCAACCTTGGTCGCCTTGATAGCTTTTGACTTTTTGAAACCCAGCCAAACGTACCACTTGGCGAAGAGGATGATGCCCTGATAAGATAAATTTTTTTAGGGCTTTTACTGATGGTCCGTCGTATAGGATTGTCGGCTTGGTGGTGATTAAACCATCTGCTTGTGCCGTGCCAAAACAAGCAAAAACAAGGAGTATTACCAGCTTATAAAAGCGCATAATAGTTAAGCATTTTGATTGGTTTGCTCGTCATTTTTTAATTTTTCGAGCATGGAGCGACGCTTTTTTTCGTAAATGGCTTTAAAGTTAAATGGTGGCAAAAATATTTTGGGCACCCCTGCTTTTCCGAGTAAGTCGGAAATAATCTGACTGACATAAGGATAGAGTATTTCGGGGGCTAATACACCCGATAATAATTGCCTTTTCTCGGCGTCTTCTTCTTTGATATAAAAAATGCCTGATTGAGTGACTTCGATTAATATTTGAATTTCCTCGCCACTTTTAACACGAACGATTGCTTCTAATACGACTTCGGTATAGTCGCTGTTGCTTAAAGGGCGGGAATTATTACGTAATTCCATTTGCAAATTTGGCTCTTTATCTTTGCTAAAAGTAGGGACAACAATATTTTCGGGGATTTCGAGAGATAAGTTTTTGATTAGCATATTTTCTAAACGAAAAACGGCACCGTTTTCTTCTTGACTCATTTTTTATTATTTTCCTTTGTTATCTTGTTTTTGATTCGTTGTATCTTGGCTATGGTTACTTTTTAGTTAAAGGCAATTGCTCATTTTTCCATAGTGCCATGCCACCTGCAAGGTAATATACTTTTTCGATACCTTTGGCTCGCAGTTTTTTAACCACTGCTTTACCAGCTAGCCCTTTTGCACAAATAACGACAATGGGTTTTTTACTGAGCCTTTCGACACTACTAATTTGAGTGATGATTTGGTCAGCAGGGATATGACGCGAACGAGGGATATGTCCTGACGCAAATTCATCAACAGACCGTACGTCTAAATAGGTGCCTCCCTCTCTAGAGATTTGAATAATTGCGGCTTGTGCCGATAACGCCAATACACCATCACGTTTAATTGTCCAGAGGAGTCCTGTAAAAGAACTAGATGCGAGAATGACCCAAATAAGATTGTCTAATAGAAATGTTAACATAAGACCGTAATTATAGATGTTTTAATCTTTGAAATTAACGACTTATATGCCTATCAAGGTAAAATTGCACCATTGACTTATACTCGTTGCCTAAAAGGATATTATTATATATGTTTACACTGACCAAAAAACCTTCTATTTTTTACCTTGTTGTTTTGATAGTACTGACGTGGCTTGGCACATCACACGCCGCACCCAAACCAGAACTATGGGAGCGGTGGCAAAAAAACAATGCCAGTAGCACACAGTCGGTTGACCATTCGTTATGGAGTGCATTTTTAAATCAGTATCGCAAAGAAGAAAACGGTATTGCACTAATCGACTATGCCAAAGTAACACCGAGCGATAAAAAAAACGTGACGAATTATCTTGATTTACTAAGCAAAACACCAATTGATGATTTAAACCGCAATGAACAATTGGCTTTTTGGATTAATCTTTACAATGCAGGAACGATTGATACCATCTTACAAAATTACCCTGTTGAAAGTATTCGTGATATTAAATCTGGATTTTTTTCGCCCGGTCCTTGGGCGTTACCGTTTTTAACAGTGGCAGGGCAAGAGCTGACACTCAATGATATTGAGCATCGCATTTTACGACCGATATACAAAGATCCTCGCTTGCATTATGCTGTTAATTGTGCATCAATTGGTTGCCCTAACCTAGCGTCAACTGCCTATACTGCAAGCAATGTCGATGAGTTACTCACCAGCGGCGCACGTGATTACATCAATCATCCACGGGGAGTGACTATTGATGATGGGGTTTTATCTGTCTCTAGTATATATCAATGGTTTAAAGTTGATTTTGGCAACGATGATGCAGGCGTTATTGCCCATTTAAAGAAATATGCCAAGCCGAATTTAAAAAATAAATTGGATAATATTGTGTCAATTGATGATGATTTTTATAATTGGGCGTTGAATGAAAAAAAATAAATTTCTATATGATAACTCTTACACAATAATTAACCGTTATAATTACACTTTTATAATCTGTTTTCGCCATGGTGGTTGCGAAAATAGTCATTTCATTCAAAACCACTATGGGAAGTAAATTATTATGAGTAAAGGTACAGTTAAATGGTTTAATAAAGTAAAAGGTTTTGGCTTTATTGTGCCTGATGATGGTGGTAAAGATCTTTTTGTCCACTATTCAGAAATTCAAACAGACGACGGTCAGTTTGCTGTATTAAAAGATGGTCAAGCAGTTGAGTTTGAAGTTGGAGAAGGTCCTAAAGGTCCTTGTGCCAATCAAGTTCGCGGTTTATAACCCAGCTTTTTTACAAAACAAAAATAAAAAGTTGCCATCTTTGGCAACTTTTTTTTATTTGGTATTTGGTATTCGTCTGCGTTTTACACGTTATAAACCAACCACTTAAAATATAAGAATAATAAAGTTATTCTACATAAAGAGTAATGTCTTTTACTGAAACGACGGTTGCTGTGGTGTCGGGTTGTTTTTCTTCTTGGCAGTTTTCTGCCAACACTGCGTTCCACGAAGTTCCCGAAAAATTAACCATTCCACCTATCTCCATACTGACGGCTTTTGTTACTGTAACTTGGCGACCAATCATGTCGTGAGCTGGTGTTTTGTGCCCTCTTCGCGTATAACGCTTGACTGGTTTGTACAGTACAACGACCAAAGTTGCCGTAAATAATAGATAAAACCCCAATGCTGAGTAAGGGGTTAGCCCGTAAAAGTAGTCCGTGATACTCACTAAAAAAGCGGCGACACCTAATAACAGCAACCATACAATAGAAAAATCCGCCACAATTTCGGCAATAATTAGTGCTCCGCCAATAATGAGAAATAAGGTTGTAATGCTCATGTTAGTTTGTTTTTAGTTGATGTTGATATATTATCAAAAACAGAATACGCTTTGGCAACCACAGAAGAGACATCACCCGTATCTGATGGCACGATGGTTACGGTGCTTTCTTTTGCTAGTTTTTCAAAGGCGTTGATGTATTGCTCTGCCAGTTGTTGTGATACTGCCGATGTGCCACCTTCTTCATTAATAGCCTTTGAAATAGTACGAATGGCAGATGCACGAGCAACTGCTTCAATGGTGAGTGATTCCGCCGTACCTTGGGCACGTAAAATTTTGGCTTGTTTGTCGCCTTCTGCTTGATTTATTTGCGATTGACGATAACCTTCTGACGTAGTAACAGCGACTCGTCTTTCACGCTCCGCCGACATTTGCTTTTCCATTTCTTCTAGGATAGTTCCTGGAGGCGAAATATCTTTTACCTCATAACGCATTACTTTTGTCCCCCACGCTGCCGATGCTTCATCAATGGCGGTGGTGACATTGGCATTGATGTTATCACGCGACTCAAAGGTGGAATCTAAAGACAATTTGCCGATTTCAGCACGCATGGTTGTTTGGGCTAATTGCGTAATCGCAAGGTATAAATTGTCGATACCGTATGATGCACTTTTGGGATCAACAATACGAAGGTACAAGACACCATCAATGGATAGAGCAACGTTGTCTTTGGTAATGGCTTGTTGCGACAATACGTCTATTGAAAACTCTTTTAAAGAATGGCGATAAGAGACCTTGTCCATCAATGGAATGATTATATTTAAACCTGCTTCGATGACACAGTGATACCGCCCTAGGCGTTCAATAATATAGGCTTCGTTTTGAGGAACAATACGCACTCCCATCACGACAATTATTATAAAGATAATAAGTGGGACGATAACTATCATGTACTCTGCTATTGATGCCATATTATGAACTCCTTTGGTGATATTTTATATTCTATGATAAATATACATTATCACCCATAAAAAAACAAATTCCTGTTTTAAATCGAGAATCACTAAAAAGATTAATATTTTCGAAGGCTGTTTTTTCTATTTAATTCTATAGAATGTATACTTTTGATTCTTTTAATTTTACGGAGTAAAAAACATGTTTATCCCTATCGCTTACGCACAATCAGCCGCTGACACCGAAGCCTCTTCCTTGAGTAGCTTTGTTCCACTTATCCTAATTTTTGTACTGTTTTATTTTATGTTAATTCGCCCTCAACAAAAAAAGGCGAAAGAGCATCGCAAACTTATTGAGGCACTTGCCGTTGGTGACGAAGTCATGACCAACAGTGGGATGATGGGTACAATCATCGAGATTGATGACACCACCTTGTCTATTGATTTTGGAGACAGCAAAATACGTTTCCAACGACAGTCTGTGCAGATGATATTGCCCAAAGGAACCATTAAATAAGATGTTGTTATAATGAATCGTTACCATTTTATAAAACACACTTTTGTTGCATTTCTTATTATAGCGGCGGCTATATATGCCCTTCCCTCACTATATGAAAAATCCCCTTCGGTACAAATTCGTTCTTTAACAACGGGTTCTCAAGATACCCTAACCAATAAAGTGATGGGGGCGTTACAAGAGTCTCAGATTGATTTTACAAAAATCACGTGGTCGGATGATTTATTGCATATTGTCTTTGACGATGTCGAGGCACAAATTGCAGCACGGACATTGCTAAACAAACAGCTTAACCAAGATAAAAATAGTTATGTCGTTGCTTTAAACACCATTAGCAATACGCCCGAATGGTTTCACTCTATTGGTGCCAATCCTATTGCACTTGGACTTGACTTACGAGGTGGCGTTTACTTTTTATTACAGATTGACTTGACTATTCCCGAAAACAGAAAATTAGATGGGATTGTTGATGATGTTCGCAGTGAAGTTACCAAGATGGGCGGACAAATCGAACTGGACAACCAATCTTTGTTAATTACCGCCGATAGTCAATTGGATGTAGATGCTATTGTTGATTATATTTTAGAGACTTATCCCAATATCGAAACCAACGAAGAAAGCACAACCCCTGCCCGCTTATTACTAACCGAGGCAGCAAAGGAAGAAATCTCTCGCCTAACCATGGAGCAAAACCTACAAACATTGCGAAACCGCGTTAATGAGCTGGGCGTTGCCGAGCCGGTAATTACCCAACAAGGACAAGACCAAATTGTGGTGCAATTACCGGGGATTCAAGACACAGCCCAAGCACGTGATATTTTAGGACGCACAGCAGCACTGGAATTGCGTGGTGTTAACGAAAGTAAAACCAACTCAAAATCAGTTTTACGAAGAGCCATTAATGGCCACGTACCGGCCAATACCGAATTGTTTTATACCAACGATGAGCAACCATTATTGCTCAATAAGCGGGTGGAAGTAGAAGGCAAGAACATCACCGATGCCAGACCCGGCTATGATAACAATAACCAAGCCGCTGTATTTATTTCCTTAGATGGTTCGGGGGCAAATAACATGAAACGTTATACCCGAAAAAACGTGGGCAATCGTTTGGCAATTGTGTTACACGACAAAGAGCAATCCGAAATTATTAGTGCCCCTTCTATCCGCGAAGAGTTATTTGCTAACTTTATGATTAGCGGCCAAATGAATACCGCCGAAGCGGCTAATTTGGCGTTGTTACTACGTGCTGGTGCACTGGCTGCGCCGCTCGAAATTATCGAAGAACGCACGGTAGGACCATCATTAGGAGCAGAAAACATCGCCAATGGTTTAAATTCTGTATTGGGTGGTTTTATCGCAATTGCTTTTTTTATTATTTTTTATTATGCTGCTTTTGGGGTGATTTCGGTTGGCGCATTGTGTGTCAATATCGTTATTTTAACCGCCTTACTGGGGCTAGCAGGAGCAACACTAACGCTGCCCGGGCTGGCAGGATTTGCCTTAACATTGGGCATGGCAATTGATGCAAATGTACTGATTAACGAGCGTATCCGAGAGGAGTACGATGCCGGGGCAAGCCCGTTTACGGCGATTAAAAATGGTTATGGGCGAGCTTATACCACTATCTTAGATGCCAATGTTACAACCTTTATTGCTGGTTTGGCATTATTTGTATTTGGCTCGGGACCTATTCGAGGTTTTGCGGTGGTATTGTGTTTGGGCTTACTAACTTCTATGTTTTCTGCTGTACAGGTATCTCGTAGCTTTGTTAATTTGGCGGTCGAACGCGGTAACAAACCTAAAAAATTATTTCTTGGCTTTAGATTACTTAACTTAAAACGGGTTTTGCCTTTAATGAAATATCGTAAAAAAACGGGGATTTTGTCCGCATTTTTTGTATTGGTTTGTGTCGGTTCGCTGATAACGCAAGGGCTTAATTTTGGCATTGACTTTACCGGTGGCACCATTGTCGAAACGACTTTTTCACAAGCACCAAAGGCAAATGCAGTAAGACAAGCGATTAACAAAGCCCAACTAGAAGAAGCACAAATTCAGGTGAGTGATGACGGCATCGTACTTATTACCGCCCCTCCTTCAAAAGATGGATCTGATTTAAGTCTAATTATTCTCACTGCCTTACGCACGATTGATAGCAGTGCGAATATTCGCCGTATCGAATATGTTGGGCCGCAAGTAGGAGACGATCTTTTTATTAAAGGGGCATTGGCATTGGTATTTGTTTTGCTTGGCATTACGCTTTATTTGTCTTTTCGTTTTCGGTGGCGTATGGCAATAGGGGCTATTGTGGCTAATTTTCATGATGTTATTTTCATCTTGGGCTTGTTCTCGATGTTTCAATGGAGCTTTACCTTGCCTGTTCTGGCTGCTATACTGGCCGTGCTTGGTTATTCTGTTAATGAATCAGTTGTTATTTTTGACAGAGTCCGTGAAAATTTTCGCCAACAACGCAAAGCAGAAGGACAAGCTGCTTCCACTTTAGACAGTGCCATTAGCCAAACATGGGCAAGGACAATCATCACCCATGGATCAACACAATTAGCGGTTATGGCAATGTTATTTTTTGGTGGTGACGCACTCTACCTTTTTGCATTGGCATTAACCATTGGTATATTTTCTAGTATTTATTCATCGGTATTGGTTGCGGGCCCGGTTGCACTTTATTTTGGACTTACGCGAGATGATTTTATTGAAGAAACAGAAGCAACCCTCGTTGATAATCCGCATGGTGCTGCGGTATAACGTTTTATGGAAATTTTAAAGACGCTCTTTCAAAAAATCGAATTACTTCGAGCGCGTTGCGATAGACTGCATCGAGAAAAACTTCAATTACAAGCAGATAACAAGCGATTACTTGGAAAAAACAAAGAAGCAAAAAAACGTTTACAAGATCTTCTAAAAAATATTGAAAATCTTTCAAAATGAAAGACAAAAAAATCATTATTAATGTCGGGCAACAGACAATCTCTATCCTCTGCAAACCAGAAGAAGAAGCCGATATTCAGCGTATTGCTGCCACTCTTGCTAAAGAAATTAATTTACTACGCGAACAAACGGGGATTCCCGATAGGGAGCGGCTAACTATAATGGCGGCTTTATTAATTATTAACAAAATAAAAGACACCGATAACAGCTACCTTGCTACTAACACATTAGCGACTATTCAAACATTAAACGACAAAATTGATACTTTACTTGAGCGCACCCAATAACCCTAATCTTGATTTTATTATAAGTCTAATTTAAAAGCGGCATTAAAAGCAGGTTCGGTAAATCATCGTTGATCTAAGGCAATAAACGGACGCGATGTTACTCCGATGTATTCTGCCGTTGGGCGAATCAATTTATTATCACCTCGTTGTTCAATGATATGTGCCGACCAACCACTTGTTCTGGCTATAACAAAGATAGGCGTAAACAAAGGCGTCGAAATACCCATATAGCAGTAAGCCGCCGCACTGTAAAAGTCTAAATTGGGAAATAATTTTTTCTCGTCCCACATAACCTTTTCTATTGCTTCAGAAATAGGGTATAGATTTTGGCGTTTATGACCTTGTGATAAATCGTGTGCTATTTTTTTGATTATTTCATGACGAGGATCGCACACACTATAAACCGCATGACCAAAGCCCATAATTTTGGCTTTTTGAATAAGTAGTTCTTGCACGCCTTGTGTTGCTTGTTCGGGCGAATCAAACCGTTCAATGAGTGCCATTGCGGCTTCGTTCGCACCGCCATGTAGGGGACCACGCAATGCACCGATACCACCAATAATGGCAGAATGAAAATCAGATAAAGTAGCGGTAATCACTCGGGAGGTAAAAGTAGATGCATTAAACTCGTGCTCGGCATACAAAATGAGCGAAATATCCATGGCACGAATCATATCGACATCAGCATCTTTGCCTGTTATCATTTTTAGCAAGTGGGCAGCAAGGCTATCGGTTTCGATTTCGGTTTCAATACGCTCGTTAAAATGAGAAAATCGATACCAATACCCCAATGCAGAAGAAAAGAAAGACGTTAAACGTTCAGCAACATCGTATTGATTAGAAAAATCACCTTCTGCTTCAATTGCTCCCAATAATGAGCCAGCAGTACGCAAAACATCCATAGGGTGGGCATTGGCAGGGATTATTTCTAATACTTGTCGAACAGCAGATGGGACATTTCTTTTGCTCTTTAAACTGGCTTTGTATTTTGCCAATTGCTCGGCAGTTGGTAACTCACCATGTATTAACAACCATGATACTTCTTCAAACACCGCATTTTTAGCCAGATCATTAATACTGTAGCCACGGTAATCCAGCCCTTTGCCTTCATGTCCGCAAGTACAAATAGCAGTTTTGCCAGCGGTGATACCACGTAGTCCGCTGATTGGCTTTGTTGTATTACTCATCGTTTATCTCCTTAAATAAATTATCCATTTTGTCTTCAATTTTTTGGTATCCTAGAAAATCGTATAGTTGCACCCGCGTTTGCATGGTATCGACCACTTTTTGTTGATGTCCGTTGTTGCGTATGGACTGATAAACATTAAGGGCGGCTTGATTCATCGCTCTGAAAGCCGATAATGGAAACAGCATAATATCCACACCAACACTGGCGAGATCTTTTGCTGTAAACATAGGCGTTGCACCAAACTCTGTAATATTTGCCAATAATGGCAGACCAATGGCTTTTTTGACGACATCGTAATCATCGAGTGTTTTGGCAGCCTCTAAGAAAACCATGTCAGCACCTGCCGCAGCGTAGGCATGTAAACGCTCTATCACCTGTTCTCGTGGCTCGCTTGCCAGTGCATCGGTACGTGCCATAATCACAAAACCAGGGTTTTCGCGGGCATCGACAGCGGCACTTAAGCGGTCACACATTTCAGCGGTTGGGACAATTTGCTTATTGGGGCGATGACCACAGCGTTTTGCGGCAATTTGGTCTTCAATATGAACCGCAGCCACACCCAGCCGCGCCAGTGTTTTTATGGTGCGTTGTATATTTAACCATGTACCAAAACCAGTATCAATATCGACCAACAAAGGCAAATCGGTGGCAGCGGTAATTTTGGCACATTCGTTGGCGACCTCGTCCATAGTGGTTGCTGCCAAATCTGGCATACCCAGTGTGGCGGCAACACCTCCACCCGATAAATAGAGGGCGTGAAAACCACTGCGTTCTGCCATTTTTGCACAATACGCATTAACCGCACCCGGTAATAATAAAGGGGTTTCTTTTTGAACTGCTTGTTTAAAACTGTGCTTATTCATTTTTTGATTCCAATATATTTTATTATTTATGTAGTAAACAGTCAAACTATGACTAACTAATATAAAAAATGATATAAATATCTAACTTTTTAAATATAATATTATCCTTATAACAAAAACTGGATTATACTGTAACTATTATGCCTTCCAAAGAACTAGAAGATACTATTAATGCATTACATCTGGATGCCAACCATCGTCGTTTTGAATTAATAACGGTAGAACATCTTTTGTTGGTGCTATTGCAAGAAAACCGCACGGCAATAAAAATGCTCAAAGAGTGTCAGGCAGACATCGAACATCTAAAAATCAAACTGTCAGAAGTAGTAGAAAAACAGACGGCAACCCGTCATACCAATCAACCAGTCCGTACCAGCATTGAGTATCGCGATGTTTTGCAACGTGCCAAGAAACAGTTTAGACGGTTGGGCGAACACAAAAGCAATTTGTCAATCAATGGTATACACATTATTATCGCTATTCTTGATGATCCCAGATCTGCTGCATCTCATTATTTAAAAAAATATGGTGTTGACAGACTTTATACGCTTGCCTACTTGGCCAGTTTATCGGAAGAGTCCATTAACGAAGAAAAACCAAAGGAAAAAGATGGCAAAGATTTGGTTGCGCAAGCCCGTGCCAAAACACTGCCATTGCCTATTAATAGGCAAGACGATATTGCCGAACTCATTAATATATTATGTCGAAAATATAAAAACAATCCTTTATTGGTTGGCGAGCCCGGCGTTGGCAAAACAACACTTGTCGAAGCATTGGCACATCGCATTGCCAATGACGATGTCCCTGCCATGCTACAAAATACGCGAATTATTTCTATTAGCATTGCCGATATAATTGCTGGCACAAAATATCGAGGTGATCTTGAACAGCGGATTAAAAAAATCATTGAGAAATACAGTGTACAAAAAAACAATATATTGTTCATTGACGAAATTCACACACTCATTGGCACAGGCTCTGCCGCTGGTGGCACACTCGACATTGCCAATATTATCAAACCCTTTTTAGACAACCCTGCTCTACGCTATATTGGAGCAACAACATCAACTGAATACCGTCGTTATTTTGAAAAAGACGGCGCGCTTAATCGACGGTTTTGCAAAATTACTGTTGGCGAACCAGATGCAAAAACGCTTCAGGCTATTGTTGAAAATACAGTGCATCAATTACAACTGCATTATCAAATTAACTATCCAACGGATGCCGTAACCACTACCATTGATGCTGCAAAGCGTTATTTACCGGCATATACCTTTCCAGATAAAGCCATTGATATTTTAGACCATGTCGGTTCAAACCATATCAATAACAATCATTCTCAACCTATCGATAAACAGTTGATTATCAGTACGGCAAGATCAATTGCAGGGCTAACATCTCATGCTCAATTAGATGATTATAACAACCTAGCCGATATGGAAAACCATCTTTGTAATGTTGTTTTTGACCAAAAAGAGGCGGCTAAAAAATTAGCCCGTGCGGTTGTTTTTAACCAAATAGGTTATAGTTACAATGACAAAGTAGTGGGTGGTTTTTTGTTTGTTGGTCCTACTGGTGTAGGCAAAACAGAAATGGCAAAACAACTTGCCGAAAAATTATCGTTTCCTTTATTGCGATACGACATGTCTGAATATATGGAGCGTCATTCGATATCAAGACTAATTGGTGCGCCCCCGGGCTATGTCGGTTATGAACAAAGCGGCAAACTAATCGAGAATGTTTCGAATAATCCCAATTCCGTTATTTTGTTTGATGAAATAGAAAAAGCCCACCCCGATATACTGAATATTCTGTTGCAAATATTGGACTACGGAACAATGGCCGATAACAACGGGCGGTTGGTTAATTTTCGTCATACCATTATTATTTTAACGTCTAATAGTGGATCGGTTGAAATGGCTAGAGGCAGTTCTGGTTTTGACAGAAACGACACCATAGCAATAGGAGATGAGGTGATTCATCGAAATTTTTCACCCGAATTTCGTAATCGTTTAGATGCCATTATTCATTTTCAACCGTTGTCACCAGCAACCATTCAAAAAATTATCGAGCAACAACTCACCATTGCCAAAGCCTCCATCAAACAGCATCAATCTATTAATACCACTTATAGCCAACGCTTTAAAGATGCTTTGGTACGCGATGGTAATTCTAACGATATGGGAGCGCGCCCTGTCAAGCGTTTGATTCGTGAGCGTATTTTTGAAACAATCGCCATTGCGACAGTACAAAATAAAATTCATAAAGGCGACACTGTTTTGCTTGATATTATTGACAATGAGGTTGTAGTTGTTACGAAATCAAAGTCTAGCAAAAAATTAAACGTAAAAAAGAAAAAAATTGCTGTCGTTTCAGCGGAATACTAATTACGTTATGCAGCGTCGTCAATTTATAAAAAGCATTGTTGCCTGTGGTTTGCTGCCAACGATGGCTTGGAGCGACGAATCGCTATTAAACAACCCAAATGTTTTGGCATTTATTCAGTCAATGCAAGATAAAAATGGGCTTAATGCCGAACAAATTAAATACCTTTTTTCTCATATAAAAAAAAATAAAACCGTATTAAAATATACCGGAACACCGACCAACCCCGCTAAAAAAACCTATTGGAATGAATACCGAAAAAAACGACTAACGGCGAAATACATCGCCAAAGGGTCAACATTTTACGAACAAAATAAAACGTATTTAGAAAAAGCCGAAGCCACTTTTGGGGTGGATAAATTTATTATTACTGCAATCATCGGGGTCGAAACGCGGTATGGCGAATACACCGGAACCTTCCCCGTTATCGAATCACTTGCTACCCTTGCGTTTTACCACCCCTCTCGTGGTGAAGAATTTAAAAAACAGCTCGAATATTTTTTGATCTACACCGACAATCAAAAAATCAGTCCATTAACGATTCATGGTTCATATGCTGGTGCATTTGGGATTCCTCAATTTTTACCTGAAAGCGTTATAAAACATTCTGTTGACTTTGACAATAGTGGTTATACCAATCTTTTTACCGTGCCTGATGCAATAGGCAGTGTCGGGCGTTTTTTACTAAACCATGGTTGGATTCCCAATACCACTGTTAGCCACCCCGTTCGGGTAAGCAAAAGTCTGGCACAAATCCTCATTAAAGAAAATGCCGATGGTGCTTACAAACCAATTTATCAGCTAAACGAGCTACGCGACCGTGGGGTGCTTATTGATGAATCTGTCAACAATGAAGCAGTACCCTATGTTTTTATCGATCTCGAAAACAAATTGGGCAACGAATACCGCATAGGCACACCTAATTTTTATGCACTCACTCGCTATAACCGCAGTTTTAAATATGCAGCATCTGTTACTGATTTAAGCATTGCGATAAAAAACATTACATAACCATTGAAAATACTAATAGGCATTG
Organism: Gammaproteobacteria bacterium; assembly: GCA_965243565.1. Taxonomy (GTDB): domain Bacteria; phylum Pseudomonadota; class Gammaproteobacteria; order Tethybacterales; family Persebacteraceae; genus CBDEVH01. The sequence continues at coordinate 498,563 of OZ251571.1, read as the reverse complement.
AGTTTAACGGCAACCGTTATTATGGCTGGCAATCGCAAGCAGGTGGCAATACCATCCAAGATATATTGCAAACCGCCATTGGCACTGTGGCAGGCAAACCAACGGTAGCCTTTTCTGCTGGTCGTACTGATAGCGGTGTACATGCCACTTTAATGCCGGTGCATTTTAACACCACTGTTACTCGTCAAATGAGCGAATGGACAAAAGCCATTAGTTATTATCTACCTACAGATATTCGTGTATTATGGGCAAAATTGGTTGATGAAAAATTTCATGCGCGTCATAGTTGTATTCATCGCTATTACCAATACACGCTTTACAATCGCCCCTGTGCCTCGGCATTACTAGGGAAAAATGTTGCCCATTGTCATGTTGCATTAGACGATAAAGCCATGCAATTAGCGGCAAATGGCTTAATTGGCACACATGATTTTAATGCTTTTCGTGCTTCTTCTTGCCAATCAGAAAGCACCATTCGCCAAATCGTTAAATTTAATATTGAAAAACATCAAGACTATATTTATTTTCAAGTTTGTGGCAATGGCTTTTTACATCATATGGTACGCAATATGGTTGGCTCGCTTATCGATGTCGGGCGTGCGCGACAAGCACCTGAATGGATTACTTACTTACTCCAGCAAAAAAACAGAAAACTCGCCTCCCCCACTGCCAAGCCATCTGGATTGTATTTTTGTGGAGCTGACTACGGCAACGCCATCGCACGAACATTAACCATAAAGCCCGTGCCTTATGGTTTTGCGGACCATTCGTTTTTTGTATAAATCCATTGCTATAATTGAGGCTTATGACACAAAAAACGGCTGCCTTCCTCATCATTGGCAATGAAATTTTATCAGGGCGTACAGTCGAAAAAAACCTAGAGTCCTTAACCAAACTAGTGGGGGAAAAAGGCATTCCAATAAAAGAAGTCCGTATTATCCGTGATGAAGAGCAAGCGATAATTCTTGCTGTCAATGCCCTGCGTCAGCAATACGACTATGTATTTACCAGTGGTGGTATTGGACCCACCCATGACGATATAACCAGTGCCTCTATAGCCAAAGCCGTCAAACAACCATTAATCGAAAATGCACAAGCCATTGCCATACTAGAACGCTTTTATGCCGAACGGCAACTTAAATTTACGCCCAGCAGACGCCGTATGGCAAGAACAGCTAAAAATGCCAGCATTATTATTAGCGATTTTCCCGGTGCACCTGCTTTTTTTATTGATAATATTTTTGTATTAGCCGGTGTGCCAAATATTTTTACGATGATGGCAACAGCGGCTTGCAAATTACTCCCGCAACAAGCATTGCTACACTCTCAAACCATTAAAGTGCAAAGCGGCGAAAGCCTGTTTTCGGACGACTTAAGTATTATTGATAAGCAGTTCCCGACAGTGGAAATTGGCAGCTACCCACGTGATGACAACGGCACATTTTATTGTCATATTGTGTTTAGCGGCACCAATCAAGCTGCCATCGATTCAGCTAAAAATTATTTTACCAAACAGCTGACACAGCTGCAAATACAATACGAACATTTAAAATAATCCATAAAAAAACAGGTTACTAGATTGATTTTCTAATAATACCTGTTGTTGCGCTTTTACTAAAATGTCATTTGTTTTTGTGGTGAGTTTGTCATATATACCAATAATATGGGGTTAGCAATAAACACTTTCAAGCCAGCATTATAAATTATGCGTATTTTAAATAAAAAAACACATTGGTAAACAATGTGTTTTTTTAGAGACACTAAAATTTTTAAAAACTAACTTTTGGTGCTTCTTGCAGTTTTTCGGCTTCGGCAAACTCAAGAAAAGACATATCAACACGGTGCCCAAAGATACCTGCAAATAATATTTGCGGAAAGCTTTGTTTATAGGTATTGTATTCGTTAACCCCATCGTTATAGGCTTGACGCGAAAAACCAATTTTATTTTCAGTGCTGGTTATCTCTTCGTTTAGCTGTAGCATATTGGCAGACGCTTTTAAATCAGGATACGCCTCTACTGCTATTTTCATGCCAGAAAGCATACTACCCAAAGAGCCTTCTGCCGCTGCAAATGCACTTGCCGCTGTTGCATCGGTTAAATTACCAGCAAACTGTGATAATAATTGTGATGCCGAATCACGAGCTGCAATGACTGATTCAAGCGTTTCACGCTCATGTGTCATATAGCTTTTGGCAACTTCTACCAAATTGGGGATTAAGTCATAGCGACGCTTCAGCTGCACCTCTATTTGCGAAAACCCGTTGGCAGCACGGTTTTTGAGCTCAATTAATTTATTGTAGATTACCACCGCGTATAGCAACACGACAACAACTACAACTATAATACCTATCCCTATTTCCATATTATTTATCTTTCTGTATTGCAATTATCAGTGATGTCATTATCGCATAAAAATTGATAATCATTAAATTTTTTTATGCGACACAGATTCACACATTCCCGTAGTATTGGTATAAATCGTCTATAGGTCTTTTGTATGTCATAGTCTTATCAATAATCTTATGCAATGCGTTTTATTTAGTGTTTAATGAACTAGATGAAGGCGGCAAGGGGCAATCGATCAATGCCAAATAAGCACGCAATAATACCTCTTCTTTTTCTTCTAATTTATTGTTGTGCATTGCCGCATAAGTAAAAGCTTGTACGAGTTTTTCTTTTTTAGTAGATGATATTTTTGATAGGCGTTGCATACTGTTAAATAATTGCTGTGCATTAAAAGGAGCGGTTGTATAGTCTAATGACAGTGCCGTCGCCTGTACGGTATCGGCAAACACTTGCTCGGGCACTACACTGTCATCACAGCTGATGAGTATCGATAAAGCGTAAGCCATATCATCATCCTTGGCTTTTGGGATTCTTTGCTTTGCATTAAAATTATCGTTTAGCACATGCACAACCAGTGCCTGCAAACTCCATTCAAATATGCTGATGGCATTATCAGCAATGGTTAACTGAGCAATATTATCTAAAAACCGTTCGTACTGTTTTTTGGACAATGTTCGCAAAGGCTCCATTGTTTCTCGGACAAGATTTAGCTTATCGATTTGTTTTATATCGGAAGTTACTTCCAGTAATTTTTTTATCATATCATACACGCCAGCATCGGCATGTTGTTGTAAATATTGTAATTGCTGGTCCCGATACGTTTTATCATCATCGATTAAAAAAGTATAAATCAACGCTCGGGCAGAATACGACTCTTGTAGTGAGGCGATAACATTCGGATTCATTTTTTGATGAAATTCGTTGACAGCATTCGCTGCAACAGCCATAGACCCTATTTGATTGGTAAGCTGACTTACCATTTGCATTTTATTATTGGTTTGAGTTGTGTTGGCTTGATTTGCGGCAGGCACTATTACCTGTGGTTTTAGTGTTGCAATGTCGGTTTTTCCATCCCACTCGGGCATGACTCGACGAATACGGCTTGCTAATGGTGGATGAGTGGCAAATAAACTATTTAGGCTACGGCTAACACCTTCGGCAAAAAATAGATGTGAAAACTCAAGCGCACTGGCATTGTCCATGGCATTGTCGTGAACAGGAGCGTACTTAGAAATTCTGTCCAAAGCAGCGGCAATAGATTTATTGCGGGTAAATTGAACTGCCGATGCATCTGCCAAATACTCACGCTGACGGCTAATGACCATCCGCATTAAATTGGTAAAAAAGACACCAATATAGCCAATAATACAAAGCACTATACCAGCAGCAATAATAGGAGCGTTACTGTTATTCTTACTATTAGAACTAGAGCGAGACGCAAGACGAGAATAAAACGCTGAACGCAACAGCAATGCCCCTATTATCCCTAGTATGCTCAACCCAAAAGTTATACCAATCATGCGGATATTCATGCGCATATCACCATTTAATATGTGGCTAAATTCATGGGCTATTACGGCTTGCATTTCTTCTCGTGTAAACGCGTTCATGGAGCCCGTTGTAACACCAATAACAGCATTGTTAATAGTAGTACCAGCAGCAAAAGCATTGATTGATTGATCAGGGATATGATAAACACCGGGCATAGGCACTCCCGAAGCCAATGCCATTTCTTGGACAATATTTAATAACTGTCGCTCTTGTGGATCTTTGGTATGACTACTAATACGCCGTCCACCCATTGAATTTGCTATCACCTCACCGCCTTTAGACAATTGCTGCCAGCGCACCAATGAACAAACAGCGATACAACCAAAAAAACCAAGAACAACGTAACCAAGCAATTGGATATTAATGGGTGGGACAATGTCATTCGGTGTCCATTCATTATCTACCTGAAAGCGTCCTTGATACAGATGATCAGCAATATACACGGCACAATACAACAGATAAGATAACATTAAACCACAGACAACATACATTATAAGTACGTATAAGGTGTTACGCCGAGCAGCATCTTGTGCTTTAAAAAAGTTCATCGAATACCATCTCTTTTTCTTTGGGGATAAAAATTGCCGGCAATGGGCAATCCATTAGCGTGAAATAAACACGCAACAACACTTCTTCTTTTTCTTCTATAGTGTGATTATTGATAACCGCATAAATAAAAGCACTACTGATTTTTTCTTTTTTCCTCGATGTTAGTTTTGACAGCCTTTGCATGCACTCAAACAACCGTTTGGAATCAAACTCTACATCGGAATAATCAAGCGATAACGACAACTCTTCGGTGGCTTTATTAAACAACGCACGGGCAGAAACTGCCTCATTACAGCGGATGAGTACCGATAACGCATAAGCCATATCGTCATTACTGGCTTTGGTAATTTTTTGCTTGGGAAAATAATAATCATTCATTGTATGAACAATGATTGCCTGCACGCTCCATTCAAAAATACTAACAACATTATCAGCAATTGTTACATGAGCCATATTGTCTAAAAATAATTCGTATTGATAAAGCGACATATTATGCAGCGGCACAATAGCCTCTTGTAGCATTGCCAGTTGGTCTTTTTGTTGCATGGCTTGTGTACTTGGCAGTAGTTTTAACACCAAATCATAAACACCCGTATCTGCATTGTCTTTTAAATAATTCAGTCGTACATCCGCATACGTGCAATTTTCTTTGCCAATTAAAAAAGCATAGACCAACGCTCGTACAGAATAAGAATCATCAAGCATATCAAACGCAATGGCTGGCACTTTTTTATGTAATTGTACCGCCGCTTGATTATCCATAGACACATCACCAATCTGTGCAATAACACCTTTTACCAATCTCAATTTAGAAGATAGCTTTTTGGAAGACGCTTTTTGGTTTTGAGTGGCAGCCTTTGGTGCAACCGCATTGGCGACAACCAATGGGGCTATGGGGGCTATGGGGGCTATGGGTGCCAGTGGTGCGGCGGCTGGTGCGATATTTTCAAGCACTTCTTTTTTAGGCAAGGCAATAGGACCTCTATTTATAACAGTTTCGGCAATCGGTGTGCTTTTTTTGTGAGAAATCTGTAACACAGAACGCAAAGGCGTTACACCGTCCCACTCTGGCATAATATTCTTAATGCGTTTTTTTAAAGGCGGATGAGAAGCAATAAAACTTGTTATACGGCTAGCCGTAACATTTGCAAAAAACAAATGAGCAATACTAGCCGTGCCTCCACTCTTTATCGTACCACCATTCTTATGCGTTCTAATACGGTCCAAAGCAGACGCAATAGCCTTATTACGAGTAAACTGAACCGCAGCAGCATCTGCCAGCAATTCGCGTTGACGGCTAATGACAGCCCGTATTAGACTGGCAAAAAACGCCCCCAACGAACCTACTGCAATGAACAAACCACCGATGGCCTGGATACAAATAATAATCAATTGTAATTGACCAACCATTAACCTATTGATTTTTGGAATCAATGCTATTATATGCTGGCCAACTATTGACAAGCAATCAATCCCAGAAATAACCGCTGATAACCGCGTATTGATAAGCATATCACCATTCAATATATGGCTAAATTCATGTGCGATAACCCCTTGCATTTCTTCTCGCGTTAATTGATAAATCGCTTCGCTCGTTACTCCTATCATTACATGATTAATATTAGTCCCTGTAACAAAAGCGTTAATACTCGGTTTTTCTATAACAAAAACAGTGGGCAGTGCTACCCCTGAAGCAATTGCCATTTCTTCTACGATATTCAATAATTGTCTTTCCGAAATATTTTTGGTCTTACTGCTTAAGCACCGTGCATTTATTGAATTCATCACGGCATAACCCGCCCCCGATCTCGACGATAAAATAACATGCACCACAGAAGCACCACAGAAAAAAACAACCAATACTGCCGACACCATATAGAATAATAATTCATCGAATGGATCGAGCGGATTGGGCAGATTGGGCAGATTGGGCAGATTGGGCAGATTGGGCAGATTGGGCAGAAGTCCATCAGGACAACCTTCAAAAAAACACGACATATAAAATGCAGAAACATAAATCACGCAATACATCAAAAATATGATAATTGCCACTGCCATTATAAAACCAATAACCATTATCACCGTTTTGCGCCGGGCAACGTCTTGTGCTTCAAAAAAGTTCATGGTTTAGTGGTGTTAAAGATATTTGGATATAAAGATTATTATTACTTGAATTATGAACTATTTTTGTAATATCTTGTCATTAATAACACCCCGGATTAGGATACAATTTAAACAGATCATCAATTGCGCCAAGCGTACTGTCATCTAGCACCATATCGGCAGAAGCAATGTTTTCACTAAGTTGTTCCATTGTTGTTGCACCGATGATATTAGAAGTCATAAACGCACGATCATTAACAAACGCCAGAGACATCTGTGTTAGCGTCATCTCTCGCTCTTCTGCCAGCTTGCTATAAGCCTCTAATGCGGACAATGAACGCGGGTTATCGTAATACCCCATTAATGTCGGAAACAATTTAAAACGAGAACCTTCAGGCATAGCACCATTGCGATACTTGCCACTAAGCACACCACCCGCCAACGGCGAATAGGCAAGCAAGCCCACACTTTCGGCAAGTGCGATTTCTGCCAGCCCGACCTCAAACTCACGCCTGAGCAATGAATACGCATTCTGAATACTCACCATCATTGGTAACTTAAATTGTGCTGCCAACTGTTGATACTTCATTACACCCCACGGTGTTTCGTTTGACAAGCCAATGCTACGGATTTTTCCACTTTGACAAGCATCAGCCAACGCTTTATAAAAATTATAAAGATTATCTTGGGCTTGTACATCAAACGTTTTATTTAAATAATTCAACCGCCCCCATAAAGCAACCGACCGTTGGGGCCAATGCAATTGATACAAATCGATGGTATCTGTTTGCAAGCGTTTTAGCGAACCCTCGATAGCCGTATTAATATCATCAACACAAAAACCAGCACCACCGCGAATCCAATCCGGACCCGGACCCGCCATTTTGGTTGCCAATACGACATCGGAACGTTTGCCCGACTGTGCAAACCACTCACCAACGATGGTTTCGGTTTTGCCGTAGCTCTGTGGTGTAGGTGGTATAGCGTAAATTTCGGCAGTATCAAAAAAGTTTACGCCATGCTCAAGTGCATAATCCATCTGCATAAAAGCCTCATCACGGGTATTTTGTTCGCCCCATGTCATGGTTCCCAAACAAATTTTAGAAACCTGGATATCGGTATTGCCCAAAGGTCTTTTTTCCATCGTTTAGTTCCTTATTTTTAGTTCTTATTACGTAGTTTGTATTTTAAGCAAAATCATCATTTTATCCAAGAGACAGTTTACCATTATTTAAAACATCTCAATAATGATTGCCCCATTAACAGCATCACAAAGTGTGCGGCTGCCACTCCTACAATAAGCGGACCCGATGGCACGTCTATCCATAGTGAAAAAGACAAGCCAATTAACACCGCCAACGCCCCCAAAGCCATGGCTATTATTGCCATGGCTTCGGGTGAGCGAGCAAGCAAGCGGGCTGTTGCTGCGGGGATAATTAATAATGATGCGATTAACAACACCCCCATAATACGAATCGAAACCGCCACTGTGATAGTCATCAAAATAATAATTAAAGTACGCAACCAAACGGTGTTTTCACCTTCTGCCATTGCCAAATCGTGGCTAATGGTGGACAGCAATAAAGGTTGCCAATAGATTTTTAAAGCCGTTAGCACCACCGCACCACCAATAAAAAGCCACCATAAATCGTTATTATTAACCGTTAAAATATCGCCAAATAATAAGCCATGTAGATCAATCGTGGTATTACTCAAGCTAATTGCAATCATGCCTATCGCCAGTGCCGAATGTGCCAATATACCCAACAACGTATCCATTGCCAACGTTTGTTGATGTTGCATCCATATCAGCACAACCGCAAAGCCAAGACAAACCAAGAATATGGTCAATGTCAGTGGCAACCCAAACTGCAAGCCCAAGGCAATGCCAAGCAAGGCACTATGCGACAAGGAATCGCTAAAATACGCCATGCGTCTCCACACCACAAAACAGCCCAAGATTCCGGCTATAGCAGCAAACCCCAAGCCAGCTGCAAACGCACGGATTAAAAAATCATCCATTCGTAGGTAGATTAGTGGGTGTGGTGATCATGGTCGTGATCATGCTGATAGACCGCCATCATCCGTGCCATATCAGGTCCAAACAATGCCGCAAACGCGGGATCTTGGCTAACCATTTGTGGCGTACCACGGCAACATATATGGCGATGTAAGCATACCACTTGTTGGCTAATCCTCATGACAAAACGCAAATCGTGCGACACCATGACAATTGCCACTGAACACTGCTCATATACTTTTTCGAGCAGGCGATAAAACTCTAACTCTCCATTAATATCTAAATTTTGAGCAGGCTCATCCAATGCCAATAACATTGGTTTATTAATTAACGCCCTTGCCAATAAAGCACGTTGCATTTCTCCCCCTGATAAATCTGCCAGCGGTTTGTCAAGATGATCAGTCATACCGGTTAAATCAGCCACTGTCTCAACCGACTCTGCGTCTGGTTTGTTATTAAGCGTTAAAAAACGCCGCAAACGCAACGGTATTGTTAATTCAGGGATAATACGTTGAGGCACGTAACCAATCCGTAATTTTTTTTGGCGATACAACTGTCCTTGTTCAATAGGCAAAAGCCCCAACAAACATTTAAGCAAGGTTGATTTACCGGCACCATTGGGACCAACCACCGTAATAAAATCTTTGGGGTTAATCGATAAAGAAATATCATCTAATATTTTTTGTTTGCCACGATAGAGGTGGATATTATCAGTACGAATTAACGATTCACACATTTTTGACACTCCCCAAAAATTTCTAAAAAGGCTGCTTTTGAGTTAAATTTTTTATTTTGTGCTGTGTTATCGATGACACGACTGGCTTTTTCATTACAACATTCATCGACATCACCGCAATGCTCACAAATTAAAAAATAACAATCATGATTATCTTCGGGATGCCGACAAGCCACATACGCATTTTGTGAATGAATTTTATGGGCAAAACCATGTTGCAGCAAAAAATCTAAAGCACGATAAATAGTCGTTGGTTGATTGTTGTTTTGTCCAAGACACTCTAACAAAGTATATGCCTTACATGTTTTTTGTTCTTTTAATAGGAGCTCTAGTGCCTCTCGTCGAACAGTGGTAAAACGCAGTTTTTTTTGAACGCAAATTCGTTGTACACCGGCTATAACAGCCGCAATAGATGTTGGTGAAGACGATGACATTATTTGTTTATGCTACAATATTGCATTATGCTACATTGTAGCATAATGCAATACAAACCATAAAAAAACCACGAATTTTTTAACGCTTACATTTAATTTGTTTGGATTTTTGCTACTTACTACTTACTACGGCACCATAACGCCTTCAACGGGTAGGCGGGTGAGTGAGCGACCGCTTTTAAAAATTACGACAATTTATACTGCTGTGAGTTGGATACCGTTTTGTGGCGTTTTTGCAATGCCTTAAAATCTCCAACGCAAGAAGAACGATGCTGATTCTTCACTGCCAACAGCTGCAGTGTCAACATATTCTAAACCAAAGCCAAGCTCTGCGTATTTATTCAAATTCATGCCATAGCCGAGATAGTAACTATAAACTGCTTCATCTGACCAGTTTAAGGTTTCGGTGCGATACTCAAGACTGTTATTAACATTGACACCGCGTGAGATAGTCATCTTACCATCTCGTATGCCACCCGCTTTTGAAAAACCTAAGCGCATCGTGTCGTTGCTACGAAATACCGATTCTCCCACCAAACCAAATTTGATTGCATCAATTTTATAATCAAGTGATTTAATCATGCTGTTATTTGGTATTGACGATGCCGAACCAGTCCCCCAATTGTATTGTCCAAAAATATCCCAATTTGGTGTTAATGAATACAGACTGCCCACACGCAATAAATGCGTTTTTGATCCCGTTGCACCCAAGCCGCCATTCATCTGCCCGCCTAATACCGAACCTTCTTCATGGATTTGGCTATAATCAGCAAACAGTTGACCCAGCAGGGTATTGTCTAATGAACCCCAGCGTACGCCATATTGTCTGTAACTACTTTCTTCGGCTTCTTCGCCCAAGCCAATACCGCTAAATATCTCCCATGATTCAGACAATGACAATGCCGAATAAACACGCTGTTTGTCTTGTACAAAATAAGGCAATGATGTGTCTAAATTATCCAAGTTAGAGCCTTCTAATAAAGACGAACGGTCATTACAGGAATCGCTACCACCACAGACTTCGTAACGAATACGCAGGACATCATTCGAATAATTAAAGTTCAGCATTTGACCTGTATTTTGATTTTGCTCTATGCTAAAGTTTGGCAACAATGGTATCGTTTGTAAATCACCACCGTCTATCATCGCCTTTGCCAATCCACCGGTGGACGGCAATTGTGTTTCGATAGAGTCATCAATATCCAGTAAATCAGACAGCGGCATGTTGTAATAACGACCCGGTAGATATTCAACCGCTACATAGTTTGAATCCAGTGCTTTGGTTAATCCATAAAATATCGGTGATAATTTTGAATAACTTTTAACCAACAATGCATCACCATCGTTTAATTCACTATCGTTTATTACATTATTTTGAACAATAACGCTATCTGGTTGTAACGCCAATGCGACTGAATTGGTGCTTTGAATCGCTGTTGCGATATTCAATAAACCTTGTCCAAATATGGCATCATCGCCTGCCGCACCGATGTCGTCTGCTGTCTCAAAAATAATTTCTAACAACACACTCATCGGTACTTCGGTAAAGCGACTGCGTAATAATGCCAATGCACCCGACACATGGGCGGCGGCTTGGTCATTGCCACTTATCGTTGTAGTGGCAGAATCGCTACTATTATCCAATGAATTAATATCCACACCCGGGGCGACCATACACCAATCAATTGCCTCAGTACCACAGACATTGCTAAATTCTGCTAGTTCGTTATCGCTGTCAACAGCACCAACCACCACAAAATTGCCTTCTAAAGCACTTTCATAGATTGGTGCCAAAGCAACACCTGCTGCTGAAGTGGCGTTAATATTACTCCATACCAGTTTAACAAAATTATTATTCTTAATGCAAAAAGTCCCGCATTTATAATTCGATATTAAATTGTCGATAGTAACGGTCATGTCGTTATTATCTAAGACATATTCTGCCCCCGGTTGCCAGCCTTCTTCGCCCAAAGGATAGACCAACACCAAGTCTTTTTTAACACTATCGGTAAAGATATTAGCCGATAAATCGGTAAATTGTTGTATATAGGCATCAGTAATAACATCTGTTTCATCATAAAAAGCATTAATGTCAAGTAGAGATTTAAAGGCTGGGTAATAGTCAAAATTTGACGTTATCTGAACATTGCCCCATTGCTTGACTGCATCAACAAATGATGGGTCGTAGAATGCAAAGTTTGCTAGATGATCTTGCAAGCCCCCTAAATAACCGCCTTGAATAATCGGGGCGTGATTTGCAAGGGTCATTGCATATAGCACACCTTGAAAACTGGTTTTGTAATCATTGACGGTCTGATCACTCAATGACACTTGAATCGGTAGTAATGATACCGATGGGGCAACACCGTGAATTCCACTGTCATTTTTAGCAGCAGCGATAATCCCCGCTACATGAGATGCATTGCCATCAGTTGATGTAAGATTGTTGTCCACAAAACCATCCGCATCAACCTGTGCACCTACCAATAGGTTGGATGTCAGATCAATATGGGTGGTTAAAAATCCACTGCCGACCAATGCCACCGTAACACCTTGACCAAAGTAGCCGTCAGCATAAGCATAGGCAACACCAATGGACTCTAAAGCCGATTGATTTAAATATTCAGCTGTTTCGAATGCTTTAGCTGCAATGCCTTTTTCATGCAATTGGAGAGCAGCAGAATCGGTTGTTTGAATGGCAGAAGCAGCATTGAGCAAACCTTGTCCAAAGATGGCATCATCGCCTGCCGCACCGATGTCGTCTGCTGTCTCAAAAATAATTTCTAACAACACACTCATCGGTACTTCGGTAAAGCGACTGCGTAATAATGCCAATGCACCCGACACATGGGCGGCGGCTTGGTCATTGCCACTTATCGTTGTAGTGGCTGAATCGCTACTATTATCCAATGAATTAATATCCACACCCGGGGCGACCATACACCAATCAATTGCCTCAGTACCACAGACATTGCTAAATTCTGCTAGTTCGTTATCGCTGTCAACAGCACCAACCACCACAAAATTGCCTTCTAAAGCACTTTCATAGATTGGTGCCAAAGCAACACCTGCTGCTGAAGTGTCGGTAAGATTAAACAAGGCACCCTCCCCCCCCCAGTCCCGGTAATTAGCCTCCTGATCCAGGCAAAAAAGTCCGCAGCTATAATCTTCGATTAACTTTTTGATAGAAACGGTTATGTCAGTGTCGATATTTTCTGCAAAATCTACAAAATATTCTGCCCCCGGTTGCCAACCTTCTTCGCCCAAAGGATAGACCAACACCACGTCTTTTTTAACACTATCGGTAAAGATATTATCCGATAAATCGGTAAATTGTTGTTTATAGGCAGCAGTGCTCTCATTTGATTGATCTTCTTTATGATTATAGTTAAGCAGATCTTTAAAGGCTGGGTAATAGGCAAAATTTGAAGTTATCTGAACATTGCCCCATTGCTTGACTGCACCTACAATATCGGAGTAAAGTGCAAAGCCTGCTAGATGATCTTGCAAACCACCTAAATAACCGCCTTGAATAATCGGGGCGTGATTTGCAAGGGTCATTGCATACAACACACCTTGCAAACTGGTTTCGTAATCATTGTCGGTCTGATCACTCAATTCCACTTGAATCGGTAGTAATGATACCGATGGGGCAACACCGTGAATTCCACTGTCATTTTTAGCAGCAGCGATAATCCCCGCTACATGAGATGCAGCACCATCAGTTACTGTAAGGTCGTTGTCCACAAAACCATTCGCATCAACCTGTGCACCTACCAATAGGTTGGATGTCAGATCAATATGGGTGGTTAAAAATCCACTGCCGACCAATGCCACCGTAACACCTTGACCAAAGTAGCCGTCAGCATAAGCATAGGCAACACCAATGGACTCTAAAGCCGATTGATTTAAATATTCAGCTGTTTCGAATGCTTTAGCTGCAATGCCTTCTTCCTGCAATTGGAGAGCAGCTGAATCGGTTGTTTGAATGGCAGAAGCAGCATTGAGCAAGCCTTGTCCAAATATGGCATCATCGCCTGTATCGCCGATGTCGTCTGCTGTCTCAAAAATAATTTCTAGTAACACACTCATCGGTACTTCGGTAAAGCGACTGCGTAATAATGCCAATGCACCCGACACATGGGCGGCGGCTTGGTCATTGCCACTTATCGTTGTAGTGGCAGAATCGCTACTATTACCCAATGAATTAATATCCACACCCGGGGCGACCATACACCAATCAATTGCCTCAGTACCACAGACATTGCTAAATGTTGCTAGTGTGTTATCGCTGTCAACAGCACCAACCACCACAAAATTGCCTTCTAAAGCACTTTCATAGATTGGTGCCAAAGCAACACCTATTGCTGTAGTGTCGGTAATATTATGCACGAGAAGGGAAAAATCACTATCATCCACATCATCCCTGCAAAAAAGTCCGCATCTATAGTTGTCGATTAAAGTGTCGATAGGAACGGTCGTGGGTGAGTTACCTCCTGCCACATATTCTGCCCCCGGTTGCCAGCCTTCTTCGCCCAAAGGATAGACCAATACCAAGTCTTTTTTAACCCCATTGCTCTGGATATTATCCGATAAATCGGTAAATTGTTGTATATAGGCATCAGCGCTCTCAATTGATTGATCTGCTTTATGATTATAGTTAAGCAGACCTTCAAAGGCTGGGTAATAGTCAAAATTTGAAGTTATCTGAACATTGCCCCATTGCTCGACACCTGGTAACCCTTCGTAAGCTGCAAAGCCTGCTAGATGATCTTGCAAGCCCCCTAAATAACCGCCTTGAATAATCGGCGCGTGATTTGCAAGGGTCATTGCATATAACACCCCTTGCAAACTGGTTTTGTAATCATTGTCGGTCTGACTACTCAATGACACTTGAATCGGTAGTAATGATACCGATGGGGCAACACCGTGAATTCCACTGTCATTTTTAGTAGCAGCGATAATCCCCGCTACATGCGATGCAACACCATCAGTTGATGTAAGGTCGCCGTCCACAAAACCGTCCGCATCAACCTGTGCACCTACCAATAGGTTGGATGTCAGATCAATATGGGTGGTTAAAAATCCACTGCCGACCAATGCCACCGTAACACCTTGACCAAAGTAGCCGTCAGCATAAGCATAGGCAACACCAATGGACTCTAAAGCCGATTGATTTAAATATTCAGCTGTTTCGAATGCTTTAAATGCAAAGGCATCTTCTTGCAATTTTAATGCGACTGCATTGGTGCTTTTAATCGCTGTTGAGATATTCAATAAACCTTGTCCAAATATGGCATCATCGCCTGTATCGCCAATGTCGTCTGCTGTCTCAAAAATAATTTCTAGTAACACACTCATCGGGACTGCAGTAAAGCGACTGCGTAATAATGCTAATGCACCCGATACATGGGCGGCGGCTTGGTCGTTGCTACTGGTCGAGGCATAGGCAATATCGCTGTCGTTGGCAGCGGAATAAATATCAACCCCCGGGGCGACCATACACCACTCAATTGCCTCAGTACCACAGACATTGCTAAATATTGCTAGTTCGTTGTCGCTGTCAACAGCACCAACCACCACAAAATTGCCTTCTAAAGCACTTTCAAAGATTGGTGCCAAAGCAACACCTGCTGCTGAAGTGTCGGTAAGATTAAACAAGGCACCCTGCACCCCCCCAGTCCCGGGAATTAGCATCCTCATCCTGGCAAAAAAGTCCGCAGCTATAATCTTCGATTAACTCTTTGATAGAAACGGTTATGTCAGTGTCGATATTTTCTGCAAAATCTACAAAATATTCTGCCCCCGGTTGCCAGCCTTCTTCGCCCAAAGGATAGACCAACACCAAGTCTTTTTTAACACTATCGGTAAAGATATTATCCGATAAATCGGTAAATTGTTGTATATAGGCAGCAGTGCTCTCATTTGATTGATCTGCTTTATGATTATATTCAAGCAGATCTTTAAAGGCTGGGTAATAGTCAAAATTTGACGTTATCTGAACATTACCCCATTGCTTGACTGCACCTATAATATCTAAGTAATCTGCAAAGCCTGTTATATGATCTTGCAAGCCACCTAAATAACCGCCTTGAATAATCGGGGCGTGATTTGCAAGGGTCATTGCATACAACACACCCTGTAGATTTCCGCTGTAATCGTTATTATTGATATCGGGTGCAGGAACCTGTATGGGTTGTATCGTTGATGATGGTGCAACACCATGTATGCCAAAATCGTCTTTAGATGCCGCAATCACCGCTGCCACTTGTGTGCCATCTCCCAGGCTTAGATCTGAATCTTGAAATACGCCATTGATATCAAGACGTGAACCTATGTCTAATCTGTCGATAAATTCATTGTGAGACGTTCTAAAACCATTCGCCACTACTGCAATGGTTACACCTTGACCAAAATAACCGTCGTCATACGCTTGTTGTGCACCGACCAAGCCCAAGCCCAATTGTCTGTCGTATTCGTTTACAGGGGTTATTTTTAGCACAATACTGCCTTGAACGGTAATAGCGGCTTGGATGTTCAACAAGCCATTGCCATACACAGCATCAATGCCTACCGGACCAAGGTCGTCAGCAGTCGCAAATAATATTTCTAATACAATATTCATCGGTACGTTTTGCAAACGACTGCGCAATAGTGCCAATGCACCAGACACATGCGGAGCCGCCTGAGATGTGCCGCTTTTTACAGAAGTCTCATTGTCGTTGGCGTTGTGTGCTGAAGTAATATCAACCCCGGGGGCAGCGATACACCATTGCATACTCTCACCACATGAATTGCTAAAGGTAGCGATGTTGTTGTTGAGGTCAGTGGCGACAACAACAACGTAATTTCCTAGTAAACTCGTCTCATAGAATGGTGCTAACGCATAGCCCCCTGCTGAATGAAAATTAACGCCCCAAGTGCTTGCCAGACCGTATTCATCATCTTCGTATTGAGCCAAAAATTCATTGTTGGTAATAGTAAGGGTATTGTCATTTTGGGTGTAGTAAATATTTCCGGAAAAATCATTCCAATAGTTGTTTCCAGCTGAAAAAACGATTATCTTATCCAAATTGGTACCGTTATTGTCCAAAGCATTGGCATAATCCTCAAAAGAAGATGTCAAACCAACAAAGGAATCATCATCAATAAATGATTTGAAAATAGGCAAGCCAGAAACCACTGTGATTTTCTCACCCCCATCTAATGTTCCTTCGGCAGCATAGCTTGAACCCCAACTGTTGTTGATGATTTGAACCGGGGTGGTGGTATTGGTAATCGCGTATATTAATCCAGTATGTGCACCGAACAGAATATTGTCTCCTTCTTGACTCGCTTGAATGGGCAGTATTTTAACCGATGGCGCAACTCCATGAAAACCAGTACCGTCTAATTGAGCACCGATAATACCCGCAACATGGGTGCCGTGTCCATCACTATCAGTTGGATCAATGACCGAATTATCAACAAAGCCATTATTATCAAATTCAACACCAGGTAATAAGTTGTTTTTAAGCTCGTTGTGCGTGGTCAGCACTCCTGAATCAACCACTGCAACCGTTACACCTTGACCAAAATAACCACGACTGTACGCCGCAGCACCACCGATGGTCGCAAGACCCCATTGCGTGTCGTATTCAGCTGTTTCATAGTTTATGCTACTTTTCGTTGAACTATACGGGAGTATGGCATAGGACAAATCCCCATTTTCGTCCAAGCCAGCAGTAATACCAAAGTTTTGCGTGATGGATTCAACGGTTATAGTCGTATAACTTGTATCTAATGTCAAATAAGTACCATATAAAGTTAATTCCACATCTTCAGTTACAGCGGTCATTTTAGTAACGGAATTGGTCAGTATGGCTAATACGGTTTGGGTCGTGGTTATTGTACTCACAACACTAGTCACAGTTTCCATCGCAACTGTGTTTACTATTTCGGTGATTTCTGTGGTGGTAGTCGTCGTAACAGTGATGTCTGTCATCGCTACCGTGATGGTGCTCGTAATAGTATTGGTTTGCGTAAAAAAGTTTGTTTGTGCCACTGTAATAATATAACTGGTTACTTCCACAGGTAGAGAAATGGTTAAATCGTTGCCCAAAGTCAGTAGCAGTGTCGGTAAAGTTACCCCCATCAACGCAATTTGAGACAGCATTTCTTCCGTCAAAACGTGCAACTCATTGTTTTCGTTAATATAAACCATATTGATAACATCAATCGCGTTAACAATAATCTCATTGTTGGAATCTTTATAGACAACGCCAGTGATATTAACCACCGTCATCGATATACTTGAGACAGTGGAAGCCAATGTTACACTGACAGTAGCAAGCATTTTATCTTCTGGTAACACAAAGTCAGATGTTGTTACTGTAAAAGAATCATCGTCTAAAGTAATGGTGCTGGATATAAACATCGTACTCGTAACGGTTGCAGTCGCAATTACGACGGTGTTTATGTAATCTATTGTCGTGCTGGTTTCCATTGCTATCTCATCGATGTTATTGGTTACCGTATTCGTAAATACCAACATAATCACTGTTGCGGATACTTCACTTTGCACCGCAGTGGTCATGGTCAGCGTCATAAGATCGGGATTATCTACCACAATGACATTGGTCAGCGTTGCCACTGAAACAATTCCAACCGTTTCCGTGGTCAGCAAAATACCGTCTGATATGTCAACATCAGCACCAACTGTGTTTGTGATAGAGTCAATGACTAGGGCTACATGATAGCGATTAACTGAATGTTCTACAGTAACATTACTGACCGTAAACTGAACATTGTTAACATCAAAAATGACTGTGCTTGTTACAGTCGCTAGAAAATTAAACGTGACAATGTCTGTTTCTAGGTCGCTCAACGAAACATTGGCAGAAAAGAATTGACTTGCTGCCAATAAAACATTATAAAAGTCACCATTAATGTCTTGAATCGAAACTATCCTATCCGCTTCCGATAGTGAATCGGCATTTACCTCTATCGGAACAATAACATTAGGTTCTACTATCTCAACCTCACTTGATACCGAAGAGTTTTCGTTAATTAATGTACAGGCAGAAAAGACAAAGGGCAACAACAACACAACCAAAATATAACCCGCTGTGCTTAGACTTTTATCTATGCGATTTAACAGCCTATTTAGAAAATCCCCTAAGCTATTTGTAATTCTATTTGCAATTTTTATAGCATTTTTCATAATTTTTATATTTATTTTTATATATTAGAAACTCGGCAATACCATATGATTAATTTTTTTTAACTTCAGTAATCCAGAATTGTAACAGAATAATTAGAGATATTAGAGATATTAGAGATATTAGAGGTATTAGAGTATTATGCAATACAAACCATAAAAAAACCACGAATTTTTTAACGCTTACATTTAATTTGTTTGGATTTTTGCTACTTACTACTTACTACGGCACCATAACGCCTTCAACGGGTAGGCGGGTGAGTGAGCGACCGCTTTTAAAAATTACGACAATTTATACTGCTGTGAGTTGGATACCGTTTTGTGGCGTTTTTGCAATGCCTTAAAATCTCCAACGCAAGAAGAACGATGCTGATTCTTCACTGCCAACAGCTGCAGTGTCAACATATTCTAAACCAAAGCCAAGCTCTGCGTATTTATTCAAATTCATGCCATAGCCGAGATAGTAACTATAAACTGCTTCATCTGACCAGTTTAAGGTTTCGGTGCGATACTCAAGACTGTTATTAACATTGACACCGCGTGAGATAGTCATCTTACCATCTCGTATGCCACCCGCTTTTGAAAAACCTAAGCGCATCGTGTCGTTGCTACGAAATACCGATTCTCCCACCAAACCAAATTTGATTGCATCAATTTTATAATCAAGTGATTTAATCATGCTGTTATTTGGTATTGACGATGCCGAACCAGTCCCCCAATTGTATTGTCCAAAAATATCCCAATTTGGTGTTAATGAATACAGACTGCCCACACGCAATAAATGCGTTTTTGATCCCGTTGCACCCAAGCCGCCATTCATCTGCCCGCCTAATACCGAACCTTCTTCATGGATTTGGCTATAATCAGCAAACAGTTGACCCAGCAGGGTATTGTCTAATGAACCCCAACGTACGCCATATTGTCTGTAACTACTTTCTTCGGCTTCTTCGCCCAAGCCAATACCGCTAAATATCTCCCATGATTCTGACAATGACAATGCCGAATAAACACGCTGTTTGTCTTGTACAAAATAAGGCAATGATGTGTCTAAATTATCCAAGTTAGAGCCTTCTAATAAAGACGAACGGTCATTACAGGAATCGCTACCACCACAGACTTCGTAACGAATACGCAGGACATCATTCGAATAATTAAAGTTCAGCATTTGACCTGTATTTTGATTTTGCTCTATGCTAAAGTTTGGCAACAATGGTATCGTTTGTAAATCACCACCGTCTATCATCGCCTTTGCCAATCCACCGGTGGACGGCAATTGTGTTTCGATAGAGTCATCAATATCCAGTAAATCAGACAGCGGCATGTTGTAATAACGACCCGGTAGATATTCAACCGCTACATAGTTTGAATCCAGTGCTTTGGTTAATCCATAAAATATCGGTGATAATTTTGAATAACTTTTAACCAACAATGCATCACCATCGTTTAATTCACTATCGTTTATTACATTATTTTGAACAATAACGCTATCTGGTTGTAACGCCAATGCGACTGAATTGGTGCTTTGAATCGCTGTTGCGATATTCAATAAGCCTTGTCCAAAGATGGCATCATCGCCTGCCGCACCGATGTCGTCTGCTGTCTCAAAAATAATTTCTAACAACACACTCATCGGGACTTCGGTAAAGCGACTGCGTAATAATGCCAATGCACCCGACACATGGGCGGCGGCTTGGTCATTGCCACTTATCGTTGTAGTGGCAGAATCGCTACTATTATCCAATGAATTAATATCCACACCCGGGGCGACCATACACCAATCAATTGCCTCAGTACCACAGACATTGCTAAATTCTGCTAGATTGTTATCGCTGTCAACAGCACCAACAACCACAAAATTGCCTTCTAAAGCACTTTCAAAGATTGGTGCCAAAGCAACACCTATTGGTGAAGTGACGCTAACATTATGCAGGTAAATGGCAAAAGAACTATCTTGATCGTCCCTGCAAAAAAGTCCGCATCTATAATTGGCGAGTAAACTGTCGATAGAAAGGGTCGTGTCAGTGGCGAAATTTTCTTTAAAATTTATAAAATATTCTGCCCCCGGTTGCCAGCCTTCTTCGCCCAAAGGATAGACCAACACCAAGTCTTTTTTAACACTATCGGTAAAGATATTAGCCGATAAATCGGTAAATTGTTGTATATAGGCATGAACGCTCTCATTTGATTGATCTGCGTTATGATTATGGTTAAGCAGACCTTCAAAGGCTGGGTAATAGTAAAAATTTGACGTTATCTGAACATTGCCCCATGGCTCGACTGCACCTACGAACCCATTGTAAACTCCAAAGCCTGCTAGATGATCTTGCACGCCACCTAAAAAGCCACCTTGAATAATCGGTGCGTGATTTGCAAGGGTCATTGCATATAACACACCTTGCAAACTGGTTTCGTAATTATTATCGGACTGATCACTCAATGATACTTGAATCGGTAGTAATGATACCGATGGGGCAACACCGTGAATTCCACTGTCATTTTTAGTAGCAGCGATAATCCCCGCTACATGAGATGCAGCACCATCAGTTACTGTAAGATTGTTGTCTACAAAACCATTCGCATCAACCTGTGCACCTACCAATAGGTTGGATGTCAGATCAATATGGGTGGTTAAAAATCCACTGCCGACCAATGCCACCGTAACACCTTGGCCAAAGTAGCCGTCAGCATAAGCCCGTGAAGCACCTAATTTATCCAACGCCGATTGATTTAAATATTCAGCTGTTTCGAATGCTTTAGCTGCAATGCCTTCTTCCTGCAATTGGAGAGCAGCAGAATCGGTTGTTTGAATGGCAGAAGCAGCATTGAGCAAGCCTTGTCCAAAGATGGCATCATCGCCTGCCGCACCGATGTCGTCTGCTGTCTCAAAAATAATTTCTAACAACACACTCATCGGTACTTCGGTAAAGCGACTGCGTAATAATGCCAATGCACCCGACACATGGGCGGCGGCTTGGTCATTGCCACTTATCGTTGTAGTGGCAGAATCGCTACTATTATCCAATGAATTAATATCCACACCCGGGGCGACCATACACCAATCAATTGCCTCAGCACCACAGACATTGCTAAATGTTGCTAGTGTGTTATCGCTGTCAACAGCACCAACCACCACAAAATTACCTTCTAAAGCACTTTCATAGATTGGTGCCAAAGCAACACCTGCTGCTGAAGTGACGCTAATAGCAAGCAAATTGCTCCTAAACGCCACCGCAAGCGGAACAACACCAGCAGCAATACAAAGATTTCCACAATGATAACCAGCGTTGTCGCCATCGATGCCTTCATCACCTTCAGCTAAATCTTCGCTAGAAACGGTTATTATGGGTGAGTCATTTTTTTCTATCACATATTGTGTACCCGGTTGCCAGCCTTCTTCGCCCAAAGGATAGACCAATACCACGTCTTTTTTAACCCCATTGCTCTGGATATTATCCGATAAATCGGTAAATTGTTGTTTATAGGCAGCAGCACTCGCATCGGCTGCAGGATGAAAATGATCAATGTCAAGCACCCCTTGAAAGGCGGGAGTATAGTTTAAATTTGACGTTATCTGAACATTGCCCCATTGCTTGATTACTACTTCCTCTATATTCGCTTCGTCACCGTCGTAATTCCCCTTATTTGCTTCATGATCTTGCACGCCACCTAAAAAGCCACCTTGAATAATCGGTGCGTAATTTGCAAGGGTCATAGCATATAACACCCCTTGTAAACTGGTTTCGTAATTATTATCGGTCTGACTACTCAATGACACTTGAATCGGTAGTAATGATACCGATGGGGCAACACCGTGAATTCCACTGTCATTTTTAGTAGCAGCGATAATCCCCGCTACATGAGATGCAACACCATCAGTTACTGTAAGGTCGTTGTCTACAAAACCATCTGCATCAACCTGTGCACCTACCAATAGGTTGGATGTCAGATCAATATGGGTGGTTAAAAATCCACTGCCGACCAATGCCACCGTAACACCTTGACCAAAGTAGCCGTCAGCATAAGCCCGTGAAGCACCTAATTTATCCAACGCTGATTGATTTAAATATTCAGCTGTTTCGAATGATGCTAATAATTCTTTAGCTGCAATGCCTTCTTCCTGCAATTGGAGAGCAGCAGAATCGGTTGTTTGAATGGCAGAAGCAGCATTGAGCAAGCCTTGTCCAAAGATGGCATCATCGCCTGCCGCACCGATGTCGTCTGCTGTCTCAAAAATAATTTCTAACAACACACTCATCGGGACTTCGGTAAAGCGACTGCGTAATAATGCCAATGCACCCGACACATGGGCGGCGGCTTGGTCATTGCCACTTATCGTTGTAGTGGCAGAATCGCTACTATTACCCAATGAATTAATATCCACACCCGGGGCGACCATACACCAATCAATTGCCTCAGTACCACAGACATTGCTAAATATTGCTAGTTCGTTATCGCTGTCAACAGCACCAACAACCACAAAATTGCCTTCTAAAGCACTTTTATAGATTGGTGCCAAAGCAACACCTATTGCTGTAGTGACGCTAATATTATGCAATGCAAGGTCAAAATCACTAGAATCCTCACTGTTCCTGCAAAAAAGTCCGCATTTATAATTGTCGATTAAATCGTCGATAGAAAGGGTCGCGGGTGAGTTAATTTCTACCACATATTCTGTCCCCGGTTGCCAGCCTTCTTCGCCCAAAGGATAGACCAACACCAAGTCTTTTTTAACCCCATTGCTCTGGATATTATCCGATAAATCGGTAAATTGTTGTATATAGGCAGCAGCGCTCTCAATTGATTGATCTGTTTTATGATTATAGTTAAGCAGACCTTCAAAGGCTGGGTAATAGGCAAAATTTGACGTTATCTGAACATTGCCCCATTGCTCGACTGCACCTGCGAACCCATCGTAAGCTGCAAAGTTTGCTAGATGATCTTGCAAGCCCCCTAAATAACCGCCTTGAATAATCGGCGCGTGATTTGCAAGGGTCATTGCATATAACACACCTTGCAAACTGGTTTCGTAATTATTATCGGTCTGACTACTCAATGACACTTGAATCGGTAGTAATGATACCGATGGGGCAACACCGTGAATACCACTGTCATTTTTAGCAGCAGCGATAATCCCCGCTACATGAGATGCAGCACCATCAGTTACTGTAAGGTCGCCGTCCACAAAACCATCCGCATCAACCTGTGCACCTACCAATAGGTTGGATGTCAGATCAATATGGGTGGTTAAAAATCCACTGCCGACCAATGCCACCGTAACACCTTGACCAAAGTAGCCGTCAGCATAAGCCCGTGAAGCACCTAATTTATTCAACGCTGATTGATTTAAATATTCAGCTGTTTCGAATGATGCTAATAATTCTTTATCTGCAATGCCTTCTTCCTGCAATTTTAATGCGACTGCATTGGTGCTTTTAATCGCTGTTGAGATATTCAATAAACCTTGTCCAAATATGGCATCATCGCCTGTATCGCCAATGTCGTCTGCTGTCTCAAAAATAATTTCTAGTAACACACTCATCGGTACTTCGGTAAAGCGACTGCGTAATAATGCCAATGCACCCGACACATGGGCGGCGGCTTGGTCGTTGCTACTGGTCGAGGCATAGGCAATATCGCTGTCGTTGGCAGCGGAATAAATATCAACCCCCGGGGCGACCATACACCAATCAATTGCCTTAGCACCACAGACATTGCTAAATATTGCTAGTTCGTTGTCGCTGTCAACAGCACCAACCACCACAAAATTGCCTTCTAAAGCACTTTCATAGATTGGTGCCAAAGCAACACCTATTTCTGAAGTGTCGGTAACATTATGCACGTTAAGGTCAAAATCACTATCATCCACACTGTCCCTGCAAAAAAGTCCGCATTTATAAAAGGCGATTATACTGTCGATAGAAACGGTCATGGGTGAGTTACCTCCTACCACATATTCTGCCCCCGGTTGCCAGCCTTCTTCGCCCAAAGGATAGACCAACACCAAGTCTTTTTTAACACTATCGGTAAAGATATTATCCGATAAATCGGTAAATTGTTGTATATAGGCATCAGCGCTCTCAATTGATTGAGCTGCTTTATGATTATAGTTAAGCAGACCTTCAAAGGCTGGGTAATAGTAAAAATCTGAAGTTATCTGAACATTGCCCCATTGCTTGACACCTGGTAACCCAAGGTGAGATGGAAAGCCTGCTAGATGATCTTGCAAGCCACCTAAATAACCGCCTTGAATAATCGGCGCGTGATTTGCAAGGGTCATTGCATACAACACACCCTGTAGATTTCCGCTGTAATCGTTATTATTGATATCGGGTGCAGGAACCTGTATGGGTTGTATCGTTGATGATGGTGCAACACCATGTATGCCAAAATCGTCTTTAGATGCCGCAATCACCGCTGCCACTTGTGTGCCATCGCCCAGGCTTAGATCTGAATCTTGAAATACGCCATTGATATCAAGACGTGAACCTATGTCTAATCTGTCGATAAATTCATTGTGAGACGTTCTAAAACCATTCGCCACTACTGCAATGGTTACACCTTGACCAAAATAACCGTCGTCATACGCTTGTTGTGCACCGACCAAGCCCAAGCCCAATTGTCTGTCGTATTCGTTTACAGGGGTTATTTTTAGCACAATACTGCCTTGAACGGTAATAGCGGCTTGGATGTTCAACAAGCCATTGCCATACACAGCATCAATGCCTACCGGACCAAGGTCGTCAGCAGTCGCAAATAATATTTCTAATACAATATTCATCGGTACGTTTTGCAAACGACTGCGCAATAGTGCCAATGCACCAGACACATGCGGAGCCGCCTGAGATGTGCCGCTTTTTACAGAAGTCTCATTGTCGTTGGCATTGTGTGCTGAAGTAATATCAACCCCGGGGGCAGCGATACACCATTGCATGCTCTCACCACATGAATTGCTAAAGGTAGCGATGTTGTTGTTGAGGTCAGTGGCGACAACAACAACGTAATTTCCTAGTAAACTCGTCTCATAGAATGGTGCTAACGCATAGCCCCCTGCTGAATGAAAATTAACGCCCCAAGTGCTTGCCAGACCGTATTCATCATCTTCGTATTGAGCCAAAAATTCATTGTTGGTAATAGTAAGGGTGTTGTCATTTTGGGTGTAGTAAATATTTCCGGAAAAATCATTCCAATAGTTGTTTCCAGCTGAAAAAACGATTATCTTATCCAAATTGGTACCGTTATTGTCCAAAGCATTGGCATAATCCTCAAAAGAAGATGTCAAACCAACAAAGGAATCATCATCAATAAATGATTTGAAAATAGGCAAGCCAGAAACCACTGTGATTTTCTCACCCCCATCTAATGTTCCTTCGGCAGCATAGCTTGAACCCCAACTGTTGTTGATGATTTGAACCGGGGTGGTGGTATTGGTAATCGCGTATATTAATCCAGTATGTGCACCGAACAGAATATTGTCTCCTTCTTGACTCGCTTGAATGGGCAGTATTTTAACCGATGGCGCAACTCCATGAAAACCAGTACCGTCTAATTGAGCACCGATAATACCCGCAACATGGGTGCCGTGTCCATCACTATCAGTTGGATCAATGACCGAATTATCAACAAAGCCATTATTATCAAATTCAACACCAGGTAATAAGTTGTTTTTAAGCTCGTTGTGCGTGGTCAGCACTCCTGAATCAACCACTGCAACCGTTACACCTTGACCAAAATAACCACGACTGTACGCCGCAGCACCACCGATGGTCGCAAGACCCCATTGCGTGTCGTATTCATCTGTTTCATAGTTTATGCTACTTTTCGTTGAACTATACGGGAGTATGGCATAGGACAAATCCCCATTTTCGTCCAAGCCAGCAGTAATACCAAAGTTTTGCGTGATGGATTCAACGGTTATAGTCGTATAACTTGTATCTAATGTCAAATAAGTACCATATAAAGTTAATTCCACATCTTCAGTTACAGCGGTCATTTTAGTAACGGAATTGGTCAGTATGGCTAATACGGTTTGGGTCGTGGTTATTGTACTCACAACACTAGTCACAGTTTCCATCGCAACTGTGTTTACTATTTCGGTGATTTCTGTGGTGGTAGTCGTCGTAACAGTGATGTCTGTCATCGCTACCGTGATGGTGCTCGTAATAGTATTGGTTTGCGTAAAAAAGTTTGTTTGTGCCACTGTAATAATATAACTGGTTACTTCCACAGGTAGAGAAATGGTTAAATCTTCGCCCAAAGTCAGTAGCAGTGTCGGTAAAGTTACCCCCATCAACGCAATTTGAGACAGCATTTCTTCCGTCAAAACGTGCAACTCATTGTTTTCGTTAATATAAACCATATTGATAACATCAATCGCATTAACAATAATCTCATTGTTGGAATCTTTATAGACAACACCAGTAACATTGACCACCGTCATCGATATATTTGAGACAGTGGAAGCCAATGTTACACTGACAGTAGCAAGTATTTTATCTACTGGTAACACAAAGTCAGATGTTGTTACTGTAAAAGAATCATCGTCTAAAGTAATGATGCTGGATATAAACATCGTACTCGTAACGGTTGCAGTCGCAATTACGACGGTGTTTATGTAATCTATTGTCGTGCTGGTTTCCATTGCTATCTCATCGATGTTATTGGTTACCGTATTCGTAAATACCAACATGATCACTGTTGCGGATACTTCACTTTGCACCGCAGTGGTCATGGTCAGCGTCATAAGATCGGGATTATCTACCACAATGACATTGGTCAGCGTTGCCACTGGAACAATAACCGTTTCCGTGGTCAGCAAAATACCGTCTGATATGTCAACATCAGCACCAACTGTGTTTGTGACAGAGTCAATGACTAGGGTTACATGATAGCGATTAACTGAATGTTCTACAGTAACATTACTGACCGTAAACTGAACATTGTTAACATCAAAAATGACTGTGCTTGTTACAGTCGCTAGAAAATTAAACGTGACAATGTCTGTTTCTAGGTCGCTCAACGAAACATTGGCAGAAAAGAATTGACTTGCTGCCAATAAAACATTATAAAAGTCACCATTAATGTCTTGAATCGAAACTATCCTATCCGCTTCCGGTAGTGAATCGGCATTTACCTCTATCGGAACAATAACATTAGGTTCTACTATCTCAACCTCACTTGATACCGAAGAGTTTTCGTTAATTATTGTACAGGCAGAAAAGACAAAGGGCAACAACAACACAACCAAAATATAACCCGCTGTGCTTAGACTTTTATCTATGCGATTTAACAGCCTATTTAGAAAATCCCCTAAGCTATTTGTAATTCTATTTGCAATTTTTATAGCATTTTTCATAATTTTTATATTTATTTTTATATATTAGAAACTCGGCAATACCATATGCTTAATTTTTTTAACTTTAGTAATCCAGAATTGTAACAGAATAATTAGAGATATTAGAGATATTAGAGATTTTTAGAGAGATTTATGCAAGACAAATCTTAAAAAAACCACTAATTTTTTAACGCACCATTTAAATAGTTAACAATTCTATTATAATTAATGATTCTATTTTAATCTTTATTTACTTATTTTCACCATGAAAAACGTTGCCAAGCATCAAATTTTATTATTATTAGTGCTATTTACGCCTTATTTATCTGCACAAACAGCTGATATTGTCGTTAGCATAAAGCCATTGCACTCTTTGGTTCAAGCTATTATTGGTGATACACATACCGTTCATTTGTTGGTACAAGACAAAAAATCGCCCCATCGCATGATCTTGAAGCCATCACAACGCCGCTTATTGCATACTGCCGATAGCGTTTTTTATATCGACAATAATTACGAATTTTTTATCCCTGCTGCTCTCAATAATAATGGCTATCGCATTAGCGAATTTGCATTGTTACAAACGTATCCATTGCGAACACTGCATACGCATAATGATGACGATGATGCCCACCACAATGATAACAAACGTGCCATAGATCCGCATTTATGGTTAGACATTAATAATGCAAAAATCATCGTTCGGCATATACAAGAAATTGTTACTCAACACTACCCCCAACACGCCACCTTATACAAAAACAATGCCATCGCATTGCGTAGCCGTCTAAATAAACTCCACACCGAACTTGCCAGTACCCTCACGCCCAACCAACAAAAACCTTATGTCGTACTACACGATGCCTACCAATATTTTGAAAAACACTTCAATTTGCAACAAGGTATTGCGATATATCACAGCACTGCCATCCCTGCATCAGCAAACCGTATTCAGACCATACGCCAATTAATCAATGATAGTGGCATCCGCTGTGCTTTTATTGAACCACAACTACCCCGAAAAATGATGGATGCCATTATCGACAATCCCCAGCACATTTACTTGTTAGACCCATTGGGAGCCGATATTAATGCGGGTGCTGAACTGTATTTTAAATTAATGCGACAAATGACAAAGCAATTACGCGCTTGCTTGGATTAATTGAACATCTTGCTGTTTTTTTTGATACTTCCATAAGGCGGCATATCGTTCGTTTTTTTCAAGCAAACTATCGTGAGTTCCAACCTCCACAATCTTACCCTCATCTAATACTATGATTTTATCGGCGTGAATAATGGTTGACAAGCGATGGGCAATAGTGATGGTTGTACGCGACTTTGAAATAGCATCCAACGATTGTTGTACCAATCTTTCGGTATTAGAATCAAGCGCACTGGTTGCTTCGTCAAAAACATAAATAGCAGGCTGCTTTAAAATAACCCGTGCTATTGAGACTCGTTGTTTTTCGCCCCCAGATAGTTTTAGCCCTCTTTCGCCCACCATTGTATTTAAACCTTCTGGGAGTGATGCAATAAAATCTTCAATTTCAGCAGAACGAATCGCCTCATTGAGAGCCTTCTCGCTTGCTTGTGGATTTCCGTAAAGAATATTATGCCTTAACGTATCATTAAACAAAACAGTGTCTTGTGGCACTACCCCAATCAATCGCCGTACAGATTGCTGCGAAAAATCACGAATATCATTATCATCAATGCAAATACGCCCTGCACTTGGATCATAAAAACGATAAAGTAATCTCGTAATAGTTGACTTACCTGCCCCTGATGCCCCTACTACTGCTATTTTTTCGCCCCCCTCAACCGTAAAAGAAACCTTATCAAGCGTATTATTAAGCCCTCTACCATAAGAAAAACAGACATCATCAAACCGCACACAAGCATGTTTAATTGATATATCAGGTGCATTTGGTTTGTCTATAATATCCTGCGGTTGGTTTAATAATACAAACATCTCCTCCATATCGGTCAGTGCTTGTCTGATCTCGCGGTACACCGTGCCTAAAAAATTAAGCGGTAGGTACAGCTGCAATAAATACATATTAATAGCCGCAAATAAACCAATCGAATAAGAGCCATCGCTTACACCATAACCCGCCATTGACATAATAATAAAAATACCCGTGCCAATAATAACGCCTTGTCCTATATTTAGCAATGACAGCGATGTGCGGTTTTTAACCGCTGCATTTTCATAAAGCTGCATTTGTTGGTTATAACGCGCAGCCTCAATATCCTCTGCATTAAAATATTTAACCGTCTCATAATTAAGCAAGCTATCCACCGCATGGGCATTCGCCTTTTTATCGTAATCATTCATTTGTCGTCTGAATTTAATCCGCCATTCGGTTACGACAATCGTATAAACCGCATAACCGCCAATCATCACAAACGCAATTAATGAGATTTTCCAGCCAAATAACACTGCAA
Source organism: Gammaproteobacteria bacterium (assembly GCA_965243565.1). Taxonomy (GTDB): domain Bacteria; phylum Pseudomonadota; class Gammaproteobacteria; order Tethybacterales; family Persebacteraceae; genus CBDEVH01. Next base: position 467,845 of record OZ251571.1, on the reverse strand, counting down.
AAATAGCACATACCAAGATAATTTCTAACAGCGTAGGGGCAATACTAAACAATAAAAATGTCAGTAAAAATTCTATGCTTTTAGTCCCGCGTTCGATAACGCGTGAGACACCACCCGTTTGCCGCTCAAGATGAAAACTCAAAGACAAAGCATGCAAATGCCGATAGACCTTTAATGCAAAATTGCGTATAGCCTGTTGTGCCACTCGAGCAAACACAAAATATTTTAGTTCGTCAAAAACTTGTTGAAGCAAGCGCGCCCCAGCATACGCTCCTAAAACCGCCAACAACCCCGTAAACACAAAATTTTCCTTTGCCACTATGTCCACCGCTTCACCATAAAATAAAGGCACAAGCACCGTTATTATTTTTTGTAAAACAAGTAAAAACACACTGATTAAAATGCGTTTTTTAATCATACTATGCTGTGGGTCAGTAACGGGGGGCCATAAATATGGCAGAAAATCAAGAAGCGTAGAAAAAGAAGATTTTTTTGAAGACATAGAAGCCATTCTACAGGTTTGATAACCAATCAATCACACGCTTGATAATCAACGATACAACCCATAAAACTTTTATATTTATAAAAATTAATTGGCGTGTAAAATCGGTATAATCTCACCGAGAAATAAAAATTATGAGTGAAACAAAACCAATAGAATTTAAACGACAAAAGGGAAAAAACAAACCCAAAGGTCGTATTGTTAGCGAAAGCAATCGAGTGCAGGTAGCACAATGGATAGGCACAGCCTCTATTGCCAAAGATAACCTCATCGAAAACCTACACTGCTTGCAAGATGCACACGGTTATTTAGACGCTGGGCATTTAGCAGCACTGGCGGAACTAATGAATCTATCCATGGCAGCCGTCTATGAAGTCGCCACTTTTTATCACCACTTTGATGTCGTCCGTGAGAACGAAACACCGCCTGCTTCTATTACTGTACGCATATGCGACTCACTATCATGCGAAATGGCTGGTGCCAACGAGCTCCTAAACACCCTCAAAAGCCAACACGGCGATAATATTCGCATAAAAACCGCACCCTGTGTGGGGCGTTGTGCCTGTGCTCCTGTTGCTGTAGTCGGGCAAAACGCCATCGAAAACGCCACTGTTGACTCCGTCAACACCGCCATTGACAATAAACAAACCCGTGCCGTTGTACCCGCTGTGCAAACACTACAAGACTATAAACAACAAGGCGGCTATAGCATTTATCAAGCCTGCCTAAACGGCGAGCATACAGTCGATAATATCATAGACGAAATCAGCCAATCTGGACTCCGTGGTTTAGGTGGGGCAGGCTTTCCCGTTGGTCGTAAATGGCAAATCGTACGTCAGCAACAAGGCGATAAAATACTCGCCGTTAACATTGACGAAGGCGAACCCGGCACCTTTAAAGACCGTTATTACCTCGAACAAAAACCGCACCAATTTATAGAAGGCGCGCTCATCAGTGCTTGGGTAGTCGGTGCTAAACAAATCTATATCTATTTACGTGACGAATACCACGGTTGCCGCCAAGCCCTTGAACACGAGCTATCGCTTTTATGCGACAACGCCAGCTTTGCCTCACCCAACATCATCTTACGGCGGGGAGCAGGTGCTTATATATGCGGCGAAGAATCCTCCATGATCGAATCCATTGAAGGCAAGCGAGGTGAGCCACGTTTACGCCCACCCTACGTTGCTGAAATCGGGGTATTTAACCGCCCCACCCTAGAACACAATATGGAAACCTTACATTGGATACCAGAAATCCTCCAAAAAGGCAAAGCTTTCTTTACGCAAGCCGGACGCAACGGCAGAAAAGGGTTGCGATCATTCTCCGTATCAGGACGTGTTGCCAACCCCGGCGTACATCTCGCCCCCGCTGGCATAACCATAAAAGAGCTCATTGACGAATATTGTGGTGGAATGCTACTTGGACATCAATTTTATGCCTACTTACCCGGCGGTGCTTCTGGCGGAATACTACCTGCATCTGCCAACGACGTACCTTTAGATTTTGACACCATACAACAATTTGACAGCAACTGCTTTATTGGTTCTGCCGCTATCATTGTACTATCGGACAAAGACACTGCAAAATCTGCCGCAATCAACATGATGCGCTTTTTTGCCGATGAATCCTGTGGGCAATGCACACCGTGTCGTGTAGGCACGGAAAAAGCCAGCCAGTTAATGGAAGCAGCAGTATGGGACATCTCATTACTAGAAGACTTATCCCGTGCCATGCAAGATGCCTCTATTTGCGGACTAGGACAAGCAGCCCCCAACCCTATTCGTTGCGTTGTAAAACACTTTCCACACGAAATTTCTAAGACGACTTAACTCCCTCACTTTTTTCGCTTCGCTAAAAAAATTACGTCTGCTACAATGATATGCTAATATAACTTTCACATCTATTTAGAAAACAATACCATGTACTATAAATCCGTTCTTACTAGTATCATCAGTATGGCTATAGCCGTTACGCCGCACGCTTTTGCGGGTGAGGTTTATGACCGTATTATGTCAACGAAAACGATGGTTGTTGCCAATAGCGATAATTTTCCGCCGCTGGCTTTTATGAATCCAGAAACCAATCAATTAGAAGGGTTTGATGTTGATGTTGCAAAGGAAATTGCAAAACGATTGGGGGATATAAAACTAGAGTATGTTCACCCTGAATGGAGTACTATTGTTGCTGGAAATTGGCAAAATAAATGGGATATTGCTATTAACACAATGACCCCGACCGTAGAACGCGCTAAAGTGCTAGATTTTGCCGCTATATATTACTATACAATTATTGTGCTTGGAGTTCATCGAGATTCTAAAGCACTAAAACCAGAAGACTTAAACGGGAAAAACGTAGCAGTCCCCGCCGATACCACAGGTGATTTATATCTTCAGCATAAGTTAGAACTTGCTCAAGGACCTAGATTTAAATTTAGAATCAAGCCCGGTTCAATCGTCAAGATGCCTGAGACCGAAGCCCTAAAAAAAATCATCAATAAAGACCCCTCTGTCGATGCCTTTCTTAGTAACATAAGTTTCCTTAACGAGGTTGTTTATGAAGGTGCTCCTATTCGAATCATTGAGCGTCCATTGTATCATGAGCCTTTATCAATCGCCATTGATAAAGGCGATAAGGAACTAAGCGAGGCGATTGCCGAAATTGTTGCCAACATGCATGCTGATGGCACACTGACTGATTTGTCTTTTTTATGGTTTGGAGATGATTTCTCTAAAGTCAAAGATATCGGTATTGATTACACCAAACTAAAAGCAAATACTGAGTAGTCTAATGTACTATAAATCCGTTCTTGCTAGTATCATCAGCATGACTATAGCCGTTACGCCGCACGCTTTTGCGGGTGAGGTTTTTGACCGTATTATGTCAACGAAAACGATGGTTGTTGCCAATGATGATGCTTTTAATCCGCTGTCTTTTATTAATCCAGAAACCGACCAATTAGAAGGGTTTGATGTTGATGTTGCAAAGGAAATTGCAAAACGATTGGGCGTAAAAGTAGAGTTTGTTCACCCTAAATGGAGTGTTATTGTTGCTGGAAATTGGCAAAATAAATGGGATATTGCTATTAACACAATGACCCCGACTAACGACCGCGCTAAAGTGCTAGATTTTGCTGCAATTTATTACTATACAATTGTTGGGCTTGGCGTTCATCAAGATTCTAAAGCACAACAACCAGAAGATTTAAACGGAAAAATCATCGCTGCCAGTCCCAACACCACAAATTATTTATATCTTACGCATAAGCTAAAAATTTCTAAAGGACCTAAATTTAAATTTAGAATCAAGCCCGGTTCAATCACCCATATGGAAACCTCCATTGTCCTAGAAAAAATCAGCAGTAAAGACCCCTCTGTCGATGCCATTGTTAGTAACATAAATCGCATCACCGAGGCTATTTATGAAGGTGCTCCTCTTCGTATTATTGAGCCTCCATTGTTTTATGAGCCATTGGCAATCGCCATTGATAAAGGCGATAAAGAACTAAACGAGGCGATTGCCGAAATTGTTGCCGACATGCATGCTGATGGCACACTGACTGATTTGTCTTTTTTATGGCTTGGAGATGATTACACTAAAGTCAAAGACATTGGTGTTGATTACACCAAACTAAAAGCAACGACTGAGTAGTCCAATCGCCAGAGTATTTCCATCTGTGCTTTTTGTTTGCATTGTGGTGCGGGAGAGTTTTTTGCTGTTTTCAATGAAAAATTTCGTTTTATTCAATAAATAAATTTTGTAAGCCGCAGATCGGGTTATTAACAACGGATTCGCCTATTAAAAAGGCATCTGCCCCCGCATTTTGCATTTGTTTGATGTCGGATCTGGTAGAAATACCACTTTCGGATATGACAAAACGGTGCTTGGCGTGAGCTTGTGGTAATAATTGTACCGTGGTTTGCAAGTCGGTTTGAAAAGTTTTTAAATTTCGGTTGTTAATGCCTATCATGCCATCGGGTATAGATAATGCAATGTCCATTTGTGCTTGATTGTGTACTTCTATCAATATACTCATGCCCAATGATATGGCTATCTGGGCTAGTTCAGCTATGGTTTTTTTGTCAAGGATAGCAACAATGAGTAATATGGCATCTGCACCATAAGCTCGTGATTCATATATTTGCCAATCACACAGCATAAAGTCTTTACGCAAAATAGGTAAGTTACAGGTGTTTCTAGCAGTGATTAAATCATCGGCAGTTCCACCAAAATAAGGCTCGTCAGTTAATACAGATAGACAAGCCGCCCCGTTTTGCTCGTAAGCTTTGGCAATGGCTACAACGTCAAAAGGATCACATAATACGCCTTTGCTGGGACTTTTTCGCTTGATTTCGGCAATGACCGGAAAACGCTTGTTTTGGCTAGCGTGTCGCAGTGCTGCTTCAAAACCCCGTGTTGCAGGCTGTGCTATTGCTTGCTCACGGATGCTTTTTAAGCTGGTTTGCGCTATTTGAGCGCTGACTTGCTGACGTTTGTCTTGGGTGATTTGTTCTAATATATCAAGCATTGGTGGCGATAATAAATTGGTCTAGTTTTTGACGGGCTTTGCCACTGGTAATAATATTAGTGGCAATTTCAATGCCTTCTTGTAGAGTGCTAACTTTATCTGCTACCACCAATGCAGCCGCAGCGTTGATGAGGACAATGTCACGAGCTGCACCTTTTTCATCGTTTAATACAGATAACATCATCGCTTTTGAGTCGTCAATTGATGCCACTTGAATGGCTGTAACGGGTGATCGCACCAAACCAAAGTCTTCGGGGGCAATGGTAAAGCGTGTTATTATGCCTTGTTTTAATTCGGCAATGTCAGTGGTAGCACTAATGCTTATTTCGTCCATACCACTGCCGTGCACTACCCATACTCGCTTGGACCCTAGTTTCATTAATGTTTGGGCATAGGGTAGTAATAAATCAGGCGAAAAAACACCGACTACCTGACGGCGAATACCAGCGGGGTTGGATAAGGGGCCTAATAAATTAAATAAAGTGCGAATGCCTAGCTCTTTACGGACCGGGGCGGCGTGTTTCATCGCACTGTGATGGTTGGGCGCAAACATAAAACCAATGCCAATTTCGCGAATTAATGCCGCTGTTTTTTCGGGTGTGCTGGTGTGCGATACGCCCAATGCTTCTAATACGTCCGAACTGCCGCTTGAGCTCGACATAGCACGATTGCCATGCTTGGCAACACGCACACCCGCTGCCGCTACCACAAAGGATACGGTGGTTGATACGTTAAATGTTTTGGTGCCGTCTCCCCCAGTACCACAGGTGTCTATGGTATTGTTTTTTTCTTCATCGCTGAGTGGTACAGGTATCGCTAATTGACGCATGACTTGGGCAGCAACCGCAATTTCGTTGGTTTTTTCACCTTTTATTTTAAGAGCAACAATGATAGCACTGATTTGAGCCGTGCTCCATTCTCCCGAAAAAATTTGCTGCATTGTCCAACGCATTTCGTCATCACAAAGGTCTCGCCCAGCACATAAGGCAGTTAATGTTTGAGTAAAGTTTATTGTTTTCATAGTCGCTATTTTAAACTAACGCGTGCGTTCACGCAAGGTAACAAATTCTTCAGCACTACTGGGGTGAATGCCAATGGTGTTGTCAAAGTCTTGTTTGGTTGCACCAGCAGTAATGGCAATGGCAATGCCTTGCATGATTTCAGATGCTCCTTCACCGACCATTTGCGCACCAATAATACGGTTGGTTTGCTCATGGACTATTAATTTCATCAGGGCTTTTTCGTCCGACCCACCAAAACTACTTTTCATGGGACGAAACTCACTGGTGTAGATGGCAACGGGTAACCCGCGTTTAATCGCCGCTGCCTCACTAAGCCCGGCAGTGGCAAAGCTAGGGTGCGAAAAAACAGCAGTTGGTATGTTGTCGTAATCAATGGCAGAGTCGCTTTTGCCGTCAAAAACTCTATCGATAAATACCATCGCTTCGGCAATGGCAACCGGTGTTAATGCAGTGGTGTTAAGCAAATCGCCTACCGCATACACCGAAGGACAATTGGTTTGGTAGGAGTCATTTACAGGTATCGTACCATTGGGGCGTACCTCAATACCTGCAGCTTGCAGATTCAAAGCATCACTGCTAGCACGCCGACCAATGGCACTGACTATTAAATCGGCAGTAATGGTTTGCCCGTCTTGCATCGTCAACGTTTTGCCAGCTGCTTGTTCGCTGATAGCGGCAGGTTGTTTGTTTGCAATGATGTTAATGTTTTGGGCTTGTAGCCCTGCTGCCAAATACTGACGGATGTCTTCGTCCAAGCCTCGCATTGGTAAGTCGGCACGGTATGTAATGGTTACTTCAGAACCTAAACCAGCGAAAATACCAGCAAATTCTAAAGCAATATAACCGCCGCCGATAATAACGATACGCTTGGGTAGCTCGGGCAAAAAGAATAGGTCATCTGACACAACTGCCAACTCCGCTCCCGGAATCGATAGCCGTGTAGGGACACCACCGCTTGCCAATAAAATATGATCGGCAGTAACTATTTGGTCACCAACTTGCACGGTGTTTTTATCTTTTAAACTGGCGTGTTCGTTTATGTATTCCACACCTGCATTTGCCAATAATTGTTCGTAAATTTTGTTTAATCGATTTATTTCAGTGTTTTTATTAGCGATGAGTGTTTGCCAATGCATTGTGCCAGTGGTGGCATTGCTCCAGCCATATGCCTTTGATAACGCACTGTCTGTGGCAAAACCAGCAGCATAATAAAATAATTTTTTTGGCACACATCCAACATTGACACAAGTTCCACCTAATTTTGATTTTTCTGCCAATGCCACTTTTTTGCCTCGTGCCGCCGCCAAGCGCGCTGCACGCACACCACCACTGCCGCCGCCTATGACAAAAAGATCGTATTGTTTGTTTTTCAATGACATGTTCTACCTCCGTATTACTTTTTATTCGGTGATTCTACCATTAGCAAAACAAACCCACGGTTCATTGGCTTTTACTTGTATAATTATTAGCTATGCCAGTTATTATAGAATCACTTCATCGCTATCCCATTAAAGGTTTAAAAGGCGAGACATTAACTCAAGTAAATTTAGTCCAAGGCAGCGGTATTGACAACGATAGGCGGTTTGGTCTGGCGTTTGCCGATTCCACCCAACTGCTTTTAGGGACAGAAAAATGGCGACCATGGCAGTATTTTGTATCACTCAAAAAATATGAATTGCTTGCCCATTTGACCGCTACTTTTGATGATACCAATAATATGTTGTTGATTTTTCATCGTGATAAACAACTGGGGCGTGCAGATATCAATAACAATGCCGAAAAAGCAATATTGGCACAAGCGGTTGCCGATTATCTGAATATTCCGCAATTAACATTGGTCGATAGCAAAAATAAACCGTTATGGGATGATGCTGCTATTTTAACTGCCGTCAATAGCAATACAGTTGCCGACTTATTAGGTGATGTCTCACAAGTGGAGCGGTTTCGGGCGAATATTGTTTTTTCGGGGTTGGAAGCATGGGCAGAAGAATCAATCAAAAACCATTTTTCTGTTGGTGATGCCGTGTTAATACCACAAGCGGGCGTTCCCCGCTGCGCTGCAACATGGGTGAATCCACAAACGGCAGAGCGTGATAAAAAAGTGCCTGAACTGATTTATAAAGCACGTAAACATACTGATTTGGGAATTTTTGTAACGATTCAAAAAAGCGGCACTATTGCCCAAGGAATGGAAATTTGCATTGAACCGACTGCGTAATACACGCTCGCCTTACCTGCATCAGCACCAAGATAACCCTGTCCATTGGCAGCCTTGGGACGATGAAGCGTTGGCACAAGCCAAGCAGCAAGACAAACCTATCTTGTTGTCGGTTGGGTATGCGGCTTGTCATTGGTGCCATGTGATGGCTCATGAATCGTTTGAAGATGATGAGACCGCCCGCATTATGAATGAGCATTTTGTTAATATAAAAGTGGATAGAGAAGAACGCCCTGATATTGATAAAATTTATCAAGCGAGTCATTATTTGTTTGCCCGCCGTGGCGGGGGCTGGCCTCTTACTATGTTTTTAACGCCAGAGGGTTATCCTTTTTTTGGTGGTACTTATTTTCCAAAATATCCAAGCCATGGTTTAACTTCTTTTACTGATTTATTACAAAAAGTACACTTGGCATGGACGCATGACCGTCAAGCGATTATCGAAAAAAATAAAGCCGTGCTTACTTTTTTAAACCACTTGGATGCCTACCCCCAACCGTCAGTATTAACCAATGCTGTGCTGGATTCCGCTATAGAACAGTTTGAACGGTTGTTTGATGATGATGGTGCTGGCTTGGGTCGTTCTCCTAAATTTCCACATCCAGTCGAACTCGGTTTTTGCCTAAAACAAGCGCGTCTAAAAAACAATAAAGCATTGCTACAAAAAGTTATCGTAAGCATTGATACCATGTGTGAACGTGGGCTTTATGACCATTTATCTGGTGGGTTTTACCGATATTGTGTTGACAAAGAGTGGGCAGTGCCTCATTTTGAAAAAATGTTGTATGACAATGCCTTATTGTTGTTGTTGCTTACTGAAGCAAATCTACCACAGCATACCGCTGTGATTGAAAAAACCATTCGCTGGTTGGTTGATTTTATGCGTGATGAAACAGGTTGTTTTTACGCTTCAATGGATGCCGATACCGCAGATGGCGAAGGGGCGTATTATTTATGGGATGCTGCCGTTATTAAAACACTTGTCAATGATGAAGAATATCGTATTGTTTCGCACCTGTGGGGGCTACACGACGCTCCCGATGTCGATGAAAAATGGCATTTACAAAACAAAAAAAGCCTAATACAAACAGCTCAGCAATTGGATTGCTCTGTTGCGTACTGTAATACCCAACTGCAATCAGCACAACAAAAATTACTGACAGCACGACAAAAACGCAAAGCACCAGATATCGATAATAAAATTTTATGCGCTTGGAATGCCTTGCTGATAAAAGCACTTATACGGGCTTCACGATACTATAAAAACGATGAATGGCTAAGCATTGCCAAAACGTCACTACGCGCATTGTTTACACAAATGCGAATTTTGAATCGCACCATTGCGGTGTCGCATCAACAGCAATTGGGCGATAATGGGTTTGTTGATGATTGTGCTTTTTTATTGGATGCAACTGTCGAAATGCTACATGCAGATTTTTCGGCAGAGTGGCTTTTTTATGCCAATACGCTTGCCTTAGAATTACATGAAAACTACGAGGATTGCTTTAACGGTGGATTCTTTTTTACTGATGAGGCACAATCGACATTAATCCGCCGTATTAAGTCGTTTGAAGATTCCGCTATTCCTAGCGGTAATGGTGTCGCTTGTGTGGCGTTGCAAAAATTGTATTGGCTAACTGCCAACCCGCTTTATGCAACTATGGTCGAGGCAGCACTTAATGTTTTTTCGCAGATGATCGAGCAACAGTCCACCGCTGCAGCATCGTTACTAGAGTCCCTACATTATCACTTACAACCGCCTGCTCTTGTTTTTTTATGTGGCGAGGTCGCCTTATGCAAGCAGTGGCAGTGGCAGCTAGAAACCGATACACAAACAGATTGTTTGGTCTATGTCTTAGCTGATAACCAAGAGGAACTGCCATCATCGATGCAAAAGCCAACCCCCAAAAGCGGCGTTCATGCAGTTGTATGCACCAAACAACATTGTTTGCCAGCGATTGATGATTTTGCAACTTTGCATGCCACAGTTACACAAGGACACCGCCATAACGGCGTATAATTAACCTATAAAAATAATGTTACCTAGCACCATACACCACGTTTTAACACTAGCACTAACAGAGGCTTGCAAGCGGCTATCACCACTGGCTGGTGATTTTGCTCATTTAATAGCGGTCGAAAAACCCCAACAACAAGCTCATGGCGATTACGCATGCCCCATTGCTCTGTCGTTGGCAAAAGTATTAAGACAAAAACCACTGGATATTGCCAATGGTTTATTGTCTCATCTTACTGTTCCTAATAGCATCGATTCAGTGAGTATCGCCGCCCCCGGCTTTATAAATTTTACGTTAAAACCAGCAGTTAAAATAGCAGTGGTGAACGAAATATTAAATACAAAAAATGATTATGGCAAAACCGAACAAGGCAGTGGTACCACTGTATTATTAGAATTTATATCTGCCAATCCAACCGGACCTTTACACATTGGACATGGTCGAGCTTGCGTCTATGGGGACTGTTTGTCCAAGCTACTACAATTTAACGGTTATACTGTCAATCGCGAATATTATGTTAACGACGCTGGCAGACAAATGTCTATATTGGCGGCTTCTACATGGCTTAGATACTGGCAATACCCAATGCCAAAAGGCAGCTATCAAGGTGATTATTTAATCCCCATTGCCAATAAACTCAGCCACTATTTTCTGACCATCGACAAACCCGATGACATATTAATAAATACATTACAAGAGTCTGATAGTGCAGATGACAACGCCAATGAGTTAATCATAGCATGGAAGAACGCCACTGCCATACCACTACAGAAAACGATTCAAAACGATTTGTGTAATCTTGTGATGTCAGAGGTGATTCACCAAGATATGCAAGCGTTGGGCGTTGATCCTACTACTGTTGATTTTTTTCAAGAAACATGGCTACACAACAAAGATGAAGTAACAAAAGCGGTTGCCATGATGCAAGACAAACATCATCTCGAAGAAAAAGACAACGCTTTATGGTTTAAATCAACCGACTTTGGTGATGACAAAAACAGAGTGGTGCAGCGTAGCAATGGCGAATGGACGTATTTTGCTGCCGATATTGCCTATCATTACAATAAATTATTGCGCAATGACTCACCTTCGTATCAATTGCTTAATGTATTAGGAGCGGATCATCATGGTTATATCCCTCGTATTAGTGCTGTCGCAATGGCTCTTGGCTTTGCTAAAGAAAAAATTGAAACGCAAATTATTCAGTTTGTATCACTTGTCAATGCAACTGATCGCATTAAAATGTCTACTCGCACAGGGACGTTTATAACCGTTAGCGAGTTGGTCGAGCAGGTGGGATTAGATGCCACACGTTACTTTTTTATCAGTCGTAAAAATGACCAACATCTTGATTTTGATATTAGCGTAGCAATGAAAAAAGATACCAATAACCCTGTTTACTATATTCAATATGCCAAAGCCCGTATATGCAATATCATTAAAAATTGGGGGGGAGGTGTGCAACAATTACATACTATAAAACTTGATTCGCTTTACAATAACAAAGAAGCTCTGGCGTTGGGCGATCATTTAATTCGATTTTCGCAGGCGATTACTAGGGCAGGAATCGATAGAGCACCACACTTATTAACCGTTTATCTGCACGATCTCGCCAGATTGGTGCATCGCTTTTATGAAAAAAATAGAATTCTTCCAAAGCAAGATCCAAATAATCCAACACCCAGCACCGATGCTAATACCGACCCCGATACACTGGCTAAACTCAGTTTATTATTGGCTGTTTGGCAGGTTATTGATAACTGTGGAGAAAATTTACTGGGCATACCACTCCCCGAAAAAATATAATGGCAAAACAAAAAAAAGGGTTTGGTTTTTTAAAAGGCTTGTTTTTTTACTTGCTGGGAGTCAGCACAGGTACTTTAGGAGCAGGTGTATTGGCGGCTTATATTAACGAATTACACTTGCCTTTTATCGATTCCTCACCTACTCGCAAACTAAATGCAATATCAGGCAAAGACAATGAAGACGATGAACAATCTGATTATTCTGATTATCGCGATATACTAATCAATGGTAAAAATGGCACGATTAAACCGGTTTCTGCCAATGATACGCAATCCCCCGAAACATTGTATTCTTTTGAATTTTATTTACAAATCGGTGCTTTTCGCAACGCAGAAACTGCCGAAAATTTACGTGGCAAAGTCATCCTTAACGGGCATGCTACCATTATAAAACCCGGCAATTTAACCGATGGTAATACCTTGTACCGCGTATGGGTAGGACCTTATGTTGATAAAAACATCGCTGAGCGTATTCGCGCTCAATTAATCCTCGAAGGTTATCAAGATGTATCTTTATTGCAATTATCGATCTAAAATGCCCCTTAAGTTCTAAACTCTAAACAGCAAGCCATTTTCATCAAAATAACGTTGGTTATTTTGACTCTTTATTAATGGCATTAATAGCCCTGGGGTGCGCTTTGTCGTACACTTTTGCCAAGTGTTGAAAGTCTAAACGAGTGTAAATTTGAGTGCTACTGATGTCTTTATGCCCTAATAGCTCTTGCGTAGCACGTAGATCACCACTGGATTGCAAAAAATGAGAAGCACAAGAGTGTCTAAATACATGCGGGCTGGCTGGTTTATTTAAATGCGTGGCTTGTGCATATTTTTCAAGCCGTTTTTGGATAGCACGAGCCGATAGTCGCTTTTTTAGCTGGCTGATAAACAAAGCGGATTCATGCGGTGCTATGCACACTATTTGACGATAATGTAACCACGCTTTTAATGCACTTACGGCATGTTGACCAATGGGGACAACCCTGCCTTTGCCGCCTTTGCCCTTGTGCACTGTGAGGGTTCGGTTTTTTAAATCAATGTCAATTATATTTAACTGAACCAACTCAAATAGCCGCAATGCCGAAGAATAGAGTAATTCCATAATACTGCAGTCTCGAATCGCTATCCATTTCTTGTTGGTCAATGTCGTAGCAATGGCGGGAACTTGCAATAAATGCGTTATTTCATCAGGGTTTAAAGCACGGGGTAATACCGCTGGTTTTTTAGGTGCTTTAATCGTATTGACAGGGTTTGCACCAACAATGTCATTGTCAATTAAATAATCAAAGAATGTCCGCCAAGCCGATAGTAACCGCGCCAATGATGACGGGTGCAAATGTCGCTGCTCGGTGATGAGTCGCCGTATTGTCAATGTGTCCACACGGTTGAGATCAATGCCGTCAATGCCACTTTTAAGCGTTGCCAAATCGCGCTGATAAGCCACAACCGTATTTGCAGATAAACGCCGAATCAACTGTAATGATTCAATATAAGACTCAATTAATACCGTAAGCGATGGCGTGGTTGTCATAGTTTGGCAATAATGAGCTCACCCAAACGGCGTACCAAATCGTTTGACGCATCATGCGGATATGCGTTTGGTTTTTTTTCTGCTAATACCAAAATACCGCAAAGTTGCTTGTTTTTTTTCAGCGGTAGATAAAAATACGATTTTGCACCTTTATATTCTAATGTGTCTATTATCGCAGTTTCAACAATCAACCCTTTGGCTGGTAGGCGGTTACTTATTTTATATAAATTATCGGTTTTATTGTCAAAAATAAGCACACGACAACGCGCAATAGAGAGCTGTTTTTCTAGTATCTGCTCTATGTCATTGCACCACTGTGCCTTATTGCTTATAAGTGCCAATGCCACTTTGTGCAATGCCAACACAATTTTATCGTTGACAATGGCTGTTTCTTCAATGTCAGCCAGTGCATTTGCCAAATGACGGGCACTTTTACGCCAGTTGGCGATTTCTTTTGCACGAATATCTATTAACATAAAAGGATTGTATCGCGAATAGTAGCAAAATTGAACACTTACCAACAAAAAGCCAATGCTTTGTTTTATAATTACGTTCATGGCTATCATAACTTTAAGACAATTATTGGACCATGCTCGGGATAATAACTACGGCGTTCCAGCATTTAATGTGAACAATCTTGAACAGGTAAAGGCAATTATGCAAGCGGCTGATGCCTGCAAAGCACCTGTTATTGTGCAAGCAAGTCGCGGGGCGCGTGCCTATGCAGGTGATGTATTTTTGCGGCATCTATTGCTTGCCGCCGCCGAAGCGTATCCTGATATTCCTATTTGTATTCACCTTGACCACGGCAATAAGCCCATGACCTGTCTATCGGCAGTTACCAACGGCTTTACTAGCGTTATGATGGACGGCTCACTAAAAGAGGATGGCAAAACACCAGCTGATTACGATTACAATGTTGCCGTTACCAAACAAGTAACCGACATGGCTCACATGGTGGGTGTATCGGTAGAAGGCGAATTAGGCTGTCTTGGCTCACTCGAAAGCGGTAAAGGTGAAGCAGAAGACGGACACGGTTTTGAAGGCGAATTAGAACATAAGCAACTATTAACCGACCCCGATGAAGCAGATGCCTTTGTTCGAACAACACAAGTTGACGCTCTGGCCGTTGCTATTGGTACATCACACGGTGCTTACAAATTTACCCGCAAGCCAGATGGCAATATACTTGCTATTGATGTCATTAAAAAAATACACGAAAAATTACCAAAATTACATATGGTAATGCATGGTTCGTCTAGTGTTCCACAAGAATTACAAGATATATTTACTGAGTTTGGCGGTGATATGCCACAGACTTTTGGCGTTCCTGTCGAAGAAATCGTCAATGGCATTAAACATGGCGTACGAAAAATTAACATCGATACCGACTGCCGATTGGCTGTTATTGGACAATACCGCAAAATTGCCAAAACCCATCCATCAGAGTTTGACCCACGAAAATTTAACAAACCAGCGATGGATAAAATGCAAACTCTGTGCGAGTCTCGCTTTGATGCCTTTGGCTGTGTTAACCAAGCCAATACGCTAAAGCCTATCGCATTGGCTGAAATGGCAAAACGTTACGAAACAGGTGAGTTAAATTACTAAAGCGTAATAATAAAAATCTACTGCTCTGACTCTTCCATTTTGTCACAAGGAGGCAGTGTATCAACAAGCGGTTGTTTTGCCCCTGCTATATGTTTATACCTTATAAAAACAATGCCAAGCAGTATCATCGGTATAGTGAGTAACTGCCCCATCGATAAATCAAATACCAGTAAGCCTAAGTGACTGTCAGGTGCACGAAAATATTCAGTAAAAAATCGACCACCGCCATAAGCGATTAAAAACACCCCAGTTAACCAGCCAGCATGGCGTGGTTTTTTTACTAAAAAGAGCATAATGGCGGCTAATAAAAAGCCTTCTACTAGCATTTGGTACAGGGGAGATGGATGGCGGGGTAAGTTATCAGGATCACCAAATATCATTGCCCATGGCAAATCCATACTGGCGACTCTGCCGGGGAGTTCGCCATTAATAAAATTGCCAATTCTCCCACAAGCAAGCCCCGGTGGCGTAAGCACCAAAGCAAAGTCCAATAAAGTAACAAAAGTTCGACGCGTTGGGTAATAGTGGTGGGTTTTTGCTTGTTTTCTAGCCACTATCCACATCGCAACCAATCCACCCAATAAACCACCATGAAATGACATTCCACCTTTCCATACTTGTAAAACCAACCATGGATTGTCAATATAAAAAGGAAAGTTATAAAATAAAATATAGCCAATACGTCCTCCTAAAATTAACCCCAACGCACTGGCAAGAATAATATCATGAACGTCTAAATGACGAATGGCAATAAAATTTTGATGACGGATAATTTTATGACCTATGATTGACGCTATTGCTAATCCAATAAGATATAACAAGCCATACCAATGAATACTTAAGCCAAAAATTTCTAAGGCGACAGGGTCAGGTTGAGGGTGATAGAGCATATTGTTTAAGAACTAAAGGATAGCAATGCCGTTTTTTTGTAACAAAAAAGTAACGTCAATTAATGACATTCCCATTAAAGCGGTTGGGTCGCCGCCTTGAATGTCTTCCATTAATGCAATGCCCAAGCCTTCTATTTGCGCACCACCTGCACAGTTTAATGCAGGCTCTTTTTGTACATAATTGCTGATTTCGTCATCTGAAATATTGCGTAGTCGCACAGTGTGTGTTGTTAATCGGCTTTGACATGACCCTGTTATTGTGTTTTTTAGTGCCAACGCGGTATAAAATGACAGCGATTTACCACGCATGATTAGAAGCTGTGCCACCGCGTTTTCGGTTGTTAATGGTTTGTCGAAATAATCGTTACCGCATGCTATTGTTTGATCACCCCCTAAAATCAGAGTAGAGGGGTATTGTGCCGATAAAGAACAGGCTTTTTCTTCGGCTAATCGCAACGCACGTGCTTCAGCAGGCTCACCTATCACAGGCGTCTCGTCGGTTTGAGGGCTTGCACAAATAAAGGGTATGCGCAAACGAGACAGCAAATGTTTTCGATACGGCGATATAGAAGCCAAAATAATCTGAGGTGCTGTAGTCACAAACAAAATGGAGCGATTTTCATTGAGTAATCATTATAATAAAATATTACGGTAGAATGCATAGTAATTGAACAAAATAAAATAAATATTATGAATAAATTAAAAACTCCCTTTGTTTACTTTTTCGGCGCTGTTTGTATGCTGTTGGTTAGTGGCTGTGCTCCCGCTATTATTGCAGGTAGTGCAACCGGTGGTGTAATGGCAAATGACGTTAGGACTGCAGGGTCTTTTATCGAAGATGAAGCGATTGAAAATAAAACCATCTATCAAATAAGCCGAGAGTTTGGCACACGAGTTCATATTGGAGTGGTTAGTTATAACCGTAAAGTGCTATTAGTAGGACAAGCACCAACCCAAGAAATGAAAGACAAAATCATTAAAATCGCCGAAAATCAACTGAGTGTAAAAAAAGTCTATGACCGTATTGATATCGCCTCACCATCATCATTAGCAACGCGAATTTCAGATACATCAGTTACAGGGAAGGTTAAATTTTCATTGTGTTCGTTACAAATTCCCAATTTTTCGTGCCTTAATATAAAAATCGTTACCGAAAATGGTATTGTCTATTTATTGGGGCTGGTTACCACTGAAACCGCTGATATAGCGGTCGAAAAAACACGAAATATCGGTGGTGTTCAAAAAGTAGTAAAAGTTTTTGAATACCAATAATATCGTATTGTTGCAGGTTAAATTTCAACCATTTCAAAATCTTCTTTACGCGCTCCACATTCCGGACAAACCCAATTTAAAGGGATGTCCGCCCAACGGGTTTTAGCTTGAATACCGTCTTCAGGTGCGCCTTCTAGTTCATTGTAAATCCAACCACATACTTGGCATATATAAGAGCAATAATCTGTTTCGTTTTCCATACTATAGATTCTATCGTAAAACTTAATTTGTAATGATAAAACACTTGCCTATAGTGCTTATTTTTTCGGCGACCGATGGTACTGGTGGGGCTGGAACGATTAGCGATTATCGCGCAGCAAGTACGTCAAACTGCCTGCCTCTAGCCGTTATTACCGCTATTACTGCACAAAATTTAGAGGGCGTTGATGCCTATTGGCCCGTGCCTTCACAAAAAATAAATGCACAATTGCAGTGCTTTGCCCAAACTTTGCCCAATGCCATAAAAGTTGGGGTTATCGGTAAAGCAGCCACCACAATTAGCCACTATCAACAAGCACAAAATCATACTATACCGCTGGTTTGGGATCCTGTTTTATCCCCCACACAAGGGGGAGGGTTTATCGCCCAAACACATTGGCGGTATTTACAAAAGCATTATCTGCCCCATGTATTGGTCGCCACACCAAATCGACAAGAATTGCTTTTATTTAGCAATGAAAAACGCATTGACAATGCCGTTCAAAAATGGCATAGCTGGGGAGTTCGAAACATTATAGTCACGGATATTGATGGCAAGGGCAAAACCATTCGCAATGCCTTATTTTCATCGTCTAGTACCACACCCAGCTGGGAAACAACTTGCACAAGACTTCCCTACTCGATTCATGGCACAGGTTGTTATTATTCGACCAAACTCGCAGCATCGCTAGCGCATAACAAAACGATTATACAAGCGATGAATACCGCTCAAAAACAAACAGACAAAGCCATTTTTAACGCTGTATCAATACCCACATTGGGAAAACAAAGGTTAATCTCGTGAATCTGCTAATATCTACCCAGTTGAGTGCTTATTGTTCATATTTTTTTCGCGGACTTTTTCAACTAATTTCCAATATTTGTATTTTTCTTGTCGCAAAGAACGAGTCATCCAGAAAAATGGAAAAATGTATATGACAATAATAGACATAATCATTAAAAATATCATGGGTAGTTGATCTATATGGCTTGCCAATGCGGTTGTATCAAAAATACCAAAAGTTGTTAGTTCAAGATAATCTAAAAATATGGTTAAAATACCACCGAAAAAAGCCGTACATACAGCAATTAATAAAATATAACTAACTAATTCTAAACGTTCTTTTGTTTTGGCTTTAGTGTTGTATTCTTCAAATAGAATATCGTAATCATTACTCACCGATAAATTTACTTGGCGTTTGGTCGCTTTGGTTAAATCGGCTTGACTTTCTTGTAGTGCCTGCTCTAAGGTCGCTATTTTTTGCTGATATTCTTGTACTTGTTGATTGTCGTCGGATGTCAGTGTAGAGACAATAGCGTCATTGGCAGCTGCTTCGGGTATGGATACATTGACAATGTGTAGAGGTTCTTTTACAGATTCTTTAGAGCTGCTGGTTGTTTCAACATCTTGTTCAGAACTTGCAGACTTAGTCAATAACCTCATTGGAACGGTATCTTTGGCTGCTGAGCTGGTGCTTTGTTCGGATGCTGTCTGTGATTGAAGGCTTTGTTGCGACTGCTCGGTTGGCGTGGCATCGCTTGTTTTAGTATCTGCCTCACCAGTAGTTTTAGCCGCTGGTTTATTTAAAATTATATTGACTCCCGGGGAAAGTCTAATAATAGGGCTGTCTGGTACAGGTTCTTTAAATTCGGGCGGCTGCGTTGATGTCTCTACAGATAAATCGCTTGTTTCGACTGTTTCCGTATTTTTGTCATTGTCTTTGGCAGCTTGTTCTTGGATTGTTGCTTTTGGTTCAGGCTCGGCTGGTTCAGGTCGCGGTTCTTTTATAGTGCGATGATTGGTCGTTAAGTTTTCATGCCCACTTTTTTCAATAATGACTTCAAGGTTTTCTTCAAAACTCTGAGGTATTGGCTTTGTCGGCGATTTTTCAGTGGATTCAATATTGCCAATGGCTTGGGCTATATCTTCTAGCTTTTTTAATGCCTTTGTATTGTCTGCATCTAGTTTGATGACTGCTGCAAAATTTAAATGGGCATTTTTATAATCTTTTTGCGATAAATAAACATCACCCTTGTCTATATAAGCGGCAATATAAGCAGGGTTTAATCGAGTGGCTTCGTCAAAGTCTGTCAATGCTTTTTCAGTTTGATCTTTGTTTTTATAAAATACACCACGAAAATAGTGTAAATCGACATGTTCTGGATTTAGCTCAATTGCCAGATTATAGGTTTTTATCGCATTTTTTAGATCTTTTATAGACAGATAACACTGTGCTAAATCGATGTACATTTGAATATTGTTCGATTGTAATGTTATGACATGATTTAAATCGACTATCGCGTTATTGTAGTCATTTATTGACTTTAATAAAAGCCCTCGATGAATGTAAGCCGCAACATCATCAGGGTTTGATTTTATCGCATCGCCATAATCGGCTAGCGCTCGTTTGTTTTCTTGTAAAGTTTCATGCGCTATGCCTCGATTTAAATATGCCTGTGCGTAATTGGGGCTTTGCGCCAGAACAATGTTTAAATCCAATACCGCTCTTTTAAATTCACCTGAACTAATGAATGTAATAGCACGTCTGTATAAGGGCTTTGGGCTATCTGGATTGAGTTGTATCGCTTTGGTAAAATCAGCTAGCGCTAGTTTAAATTCTTTTCTTTCTTCGTAGGCAACACCGCGATTTAAATAAGCTTGGACGTATTTTGGATTTAATAATATGGTTACTGTAAAGTCAGCAATCGCTTCTTCAAATTTGCCAAGTGTGCCGTATACTGCTCCACGATTATTATAAGCATCGGTATATTCAGGGTTTAATTCGATGACTTTGGTGTAATCAAAAATGGCTTCTTCGTAATCTTTCTTGGCATTGTAAACAATACCGCGCTTGTAATAAGCAGCAGCATAATCAGATTTAATGACGATGGCTTGGCTATAATTGGTAAGCGCTTCTTCAATTTTCCCCATGTTCTGATACGAAATACCGCGGTTAAAGTGTGCTGCCGCATAGTCTGGGTTAAACTCAATGGCTTGGCTAAAATCAGCAACAGCTTCTTCAAATTTTTCTTTGTTTTTATGAACAATACCGCGGTTATAATAGGCGGCTACATAATCAGGATTTAATAATAACGCTTTATTGTAGTCTTTAAGAGCATAGTCATAATTGCCTTTTTCGGCATAAATAACGCCTCGGTTATGAAAGGATTCGGAATCGCTCGGATTAAATTCAATGGCTTTGCCAAAGTCTTTGATAGCGGAATCCAAATACCCCTTGTCAACAAAAATTACACCTCGATTAAAATAGGCATCGGCATCTTCAGGGTTTTTACGAATCGCACCATCACAGTTAGCAATTAGAATTTCTGCATCCACCCTGTGGTTATCAATGCTTCCACGCTCAACAAGAAAGGCGTTAATTTGCTCTTCGGTGTTGTATTCTTTATTTTTACTGTACAACTCATGCTGTAATTTCAAATACCTATTTTTAACAAGATATTCAAGGTGGTTTTTAATTATTTCTTCTGTTAAGAAATCTTCCAATCCTGCGTCTATAAAAACTTGAGCAGCCTCTTTTTGAACCGTTACAAGTTCTTCCACTATACCCTCTAAGTCATCTTTATAGTCCCCTAGATGTTCCATCAATAACCCTCTAAAGGTTATAAAGTCTGTGTCTTTTATTAGTTTGTTTGTATTGTCAGTTCCCATAAGTCGTTATATTTCAAGCATTATTACATACGTGAAATTCCACAAACTCCTGTACGCGCAATTTCAATAATGTTTTCATTGCTTGCCGCTTTTAAAAAAGCATCTAGCTTTTTTTTATCGCCGGTAATTTGAATAATATAACTCTCGGAGGTAACGTTAATAATGGTCGCACGAAAAATATCAACTAAACGTTTCATTTCATCGCGTAAACTGCCTGTTGCTTTAACCTTAACAACCATTAATTCGCGCTCTAAATATTTTGATTCGGTTAAATCATTTACACGAAAAACCTCAACTAGTTTGTTTAAATTTTTGGTAATTTGCTCAATGGTTGCACTGTCATCTTCTGTAACAATGGTCATACATGATAAAGTTTCGTCTTGCGTGGGTGCCACCGCTAACGATTCGATGTTGTAACCACGGGCAGAAAATAGCCCTGATACTCTTGATAACGCCCCGGGCTGGTTTTCAACCAATACAGATAATACTCGTCTCATTTTATAAATCCTCTGCCAAAATCATTTCAGATAATCCTTTGCCCGCCGCAATCATCGGATAGACGTTTTCGGTTGGGTCCGTCAGAATGTCCATAAATACCGTTCGTTTTTTCTCGTTAAATGCTTCTTGCATGGCGGCTTCTAGGTCGTCTGGTTTTTCAACGAGTATGCCGATATGCCCAAAACTTTCTGCTAGTTTCACAAAGTCTGGTAGTGCGTCCATATAGGATTCTGAATAACGACTACCATGAAAAAATTGCTGCCATTGCCGTACCATCCCCATATAACGATTATTGAGGTTAATGACCTTGATTGGCAAACGGTACTGAGTACAAGTAGAAAGCTCTTGAATACACATCATAATGCTCGCTTCGCCTGTTACACAAGCCACTTGTGCCTTAGGGTTCGCCATTTGTACACCCATAGCAGCAGGGAGTCCAAAACCCATTGTCCCCAAACCACCAGAGTTAATCCAACGGCGTGGTTTGTTAAAGCGATAATATTGTGCCGCCCACATTTGGTGCTGCCCAACGTCAGATGTTACAAAGGCATCGCCTTTGGTTACTTTGTACAGCGTTTCTATTGCTTGTTGCGGTTTTATTACTTTTTTATTGGTTTTGTATTTCAAGCAATCTTTACTACGCCATTTTTCAATTTGATGCCACCATTGTTTTTGCTCATGGGCTTCAGGTGTGTATTTGTCAGCAATAGAATTTAATTGTTTTAAAATGGTGAGAACATCACCGACAATGGGAATGTCCACAAAAACGCGCTTAGAAATGGAAGAAGGGTCAATGTCAATATGAATAATTTTGCGCTTTTCTTTGGCAAAATGAGCAGGGTCACCAATAACGCGATCATCAAAACGCACACCAATTGCCAATAAAACATCACAGTGCTGCATCGCCATATTGGTTTCGTAAGTGCCATGCATACCCGGCATTCCTAAATTTTGCTTGTTATCAGACGGGAAACTCCCCAAGCCCATTAACGTGTTGGTAATAGGTGCTTTTAGTTTTTTTACCAACTTAATGAGTTCATTCGAGGCATTGCCTAATATAATGCCGCCACCAGTATAAACCATTAACCGCTTGGATTCTTTAATGACTTTGAGTGCGCGTTTAATCTGACCTTGGTGCCCTATTTTAGAAGGGTTGTAAGAACGCAATACAATGGCAGAGCGATCGGGTTTATAGTCGGTTATTTGAGCGGTGATGTCTTTGGGAATATCAACCAAAACAGGACCGGGACGACCTGTAATTGCAATGTGAAAAGCACGACGAATGGTAGGGGCTATGTCTTCAACTTTGGTAACCAATACATTGTATTTGGTGCAAGAACGCGTAATGCCTACTGTATCTGCCTCCTGAAAGGCATCTTGACCAATGGCATGGCTAGGTACCTGCCCTGAAATAATAATTAATGGAATCGAATCCATAAACGCAGTAGCAATACCCGTTACTGCATTGGTAAGACCCGGTCCAGATGTAACCAAGCAAACACCAGGTTTGCCACTACTGCGGGCATAGCCATCTGCCGCATGGGCAGCACCTTGTTCATGCCGAACCAGTATGTGTTTAACTTGCTTTTGCTTAAAAATTTCATCATAAATGTGTAAGACGGCACCACCAGGATAACCAAAGACGTGTTCAACACCTTCTTCTTGCAATGTTCGAATAATAATTTCTGCACCTGATATTTTCATCATATTAATTATTTTAAATTGGCTTTTTTTTGCACTTACCTAAGCCATGTTATTCTACCTTAAAAACCAAGCCAGCATAGCGAAAAAATCTGTGCAGATGGTCATGTTAACAATAACAAGAAAGCCGTGAACAGAAGTTTTTAAATAAAACTCACGGTATAATAGTTTCAATTTAATAAACCAAACAATCGATATGATAACTACCTCAATTATTTTAATTATCCTACTCCTAATTTTCGTAGGATTATGCGCTTACTTTTTTTTACAGTGGCAAAAAGTACAAACGCATAACACCCAGTTACAAAATACCCTGCATCAAAACGAAATTTTACTCACCCGTTTACAAGAAGAGAAAAAACAAACCGCCACTACCATTTCCTCACTGACACGATTTAAAACCGACCACAAAACTGAAATGACCGAACAGTTTGAAAACATTGCTAATAAAATTCTCACCGAAAAAGACAGCCACCTCGTGCAAAATAACAAAAAAACGATGGAAACATTGTTGGGACCCCTACATACTCAATTGAATACTTTTCGGCAAGATATTCAAAATACCAATCAAGAAAACGCAAAAGAACGGGCATCGCTAAAAACTTATATCGACCAACTACAATCCAATATTGGCAATGTATCACAAAGAGCCGACAACCTAAGTCGCGCCCTACGAGGCGATAAAAAACAACAGGGTAATTGGGGCGAATTTATGCTCGAAAAAGTGTTGGAAGATTCCGGACTAGAAAAAAATGTGAATTATCGCCTACAAGTTGCACTTAAAAATGAAGATGGCGAACGTCGCCTGCCAGATTGTGTTATCGACCTACCAGAAAACCGTCAGCTCATTGTCGATTCCAAAGTCTCTTTAAATGCTTATAACGATTTTATTAATGCAGACGATGACGCTACCCGCGAACAAGCCATAAAACTGCACTTACAAGCGATTAATAAACATATCAATGAATTGGCAGGAAAAAATTACAGTAATCTTGAAACAGTCAGATCACCCGATTTTGTATTTATATTTTTACCCATCGAATCGGCTTTTCATGCGGCTGTTCAATACGATCGCCAATTACTACAAAATGCCTCTCAAAAAGGCATTGTTCTCGCATCGCCCACCACCTTACTCGCCATGTTAAAAATGGTCACTTATTTGTGGAAGATAGAAAAACAACAAAAGAATGCCGAAGAAATAGCCACCCGTGGTGGACGCTTATA
The DNA here is from genome assembly GCA_965243565.1 of Gammaproteobacteria bacterium. GTDB lineage: Bacteria > Pseudomonadota > Gammaproteobacteria > Tethybacterales > Persebacteraceae > CBDEVH01. The sequence continues at coordinate 443,160 of OZ251571.1, read as the reverse complement.
CGATAAATTTTGTGGCTTTTTAGATGATATGGAAAGTATGAATAAATCGATTACCGGCTTGCAAAGTACCTACGATAAAGCAATAAAAAAATTGTCAACAGGACAAGGTAATCTACTAAACCAAACCCAAGAAATGAAAAAACTCGGTATCAAACATCAAAAAAATATACCATCCTCTTTTGATACCGAAGCCGATGAATCTGACGACAAGGCTTGAATTTTGTCGAAAAATGACGTATTATAATAACTCCCGCAGAGTGGTCTTATAATCGTGAACCAATAATATGAAAATAGGTTGCTACCTGCAATGCCTTTTGTGCGTCTTTCCTTTGTTGAAAGATACCTCCGGCATTCAAAGGCGACCATCGTTGACAGTGGTTCAACAAATTATGGGCTATTTCTGTGGGACTTTTTTTTACGGTTAGTAATAGCCTACTTATAAACAAACTATTTTCTAGCCCTCGCAACTGATTTGCGTGAACAATAGTATTCAAAGTATCCAAATAGTCACAGCCAAATGTTGCCCAACGTTATCATAACAACCCCTCATTATTTACCTCATCATTTTTATAAAAACAAAAATGATGAGGCGCTTTTGAAAAAACTTTATTTTTTACCAATTACTTGGAGTAATAATGAACCAATTTCTGCGGGGCTGTGAGTGGTGGCAATACCACACGATTCCAATTTGGCAATTTTGGCAGCGGCTGTCCCCTGACCACCAGAAATAATAGCACCAGCATGCCCCATGCGCTTGCCCGCTGGGGCAGTTGCACCAGCGATAAAACCAACCACAGGTTTGGTCATGTTATGCTTTGCCCACTCTGCTGCTTCTTCTTCATCATTGCCCCCTATCTCACCTACCATAATAACAGCAGATGTATCGGCATCGTTTTCAAATAATTCTAAAATATCACGGTGCTTGAGCCCATTAATCGGATCGCCACCAATACCAATACAGCTAGACTGCCCCAAACCAACTTGTGTTACCTGATGTACTGCCTCGTAAGTTAACGTACCCGAACGCGACACAATACCGATGTTGCCTTTTTTATGAATATAACCCGGCATAATACCAATTTTTATTTCGTCAGGCGTTATAACCCCAGGACAATTAGGACCTACCAAACGCGTCGTACTGTCTCGCATCATATCGCGAACACGTACCATGTCCAAAACAGGTATGCCTTCGGTAATACAAATTACCAATGCAATACCAGCTTCGACTGCTTCTTCAATCGCCGCTGCGGCAAAGGGCGGTGGTACATAAATAACAGAGGTATTGGCGTTGGTTTCTAACCTTGCTTCTGCCACCGTGTTATAGATATGCACGCCTTCAAATATTTGCCCGCCTTTGTTAGGAGTAACGCCCGCTAAAAAACACGATTTTCCTTCGGCGTATTCCAAACAATGGCGCGTATGAAACTGCCCTGTTTTACCAGTAATGCCTTGTGTAATAACACGGCTATCTTTATTAATTAAAATTGACATGACTTATTCCTTTACTATACAGGCAACAGCAACCACTTTACTGGCGGCGTCTGCCATTGAATCGGCGGTTATAATTTTAAAATCGGAGGACGCTAAAATTTGCCTGCCCTCTGCGGCGTTGGTGCCTTCTAGGCGAACAACCAACGGCACCGAAAGATTAACCTCACGCACCGCTTGTACAACCCCTTCAGCAATGACATCGCACCGCATAATACCACCAAAAATATTGATGAGAATGGCTTTGGTTGAGGTGTTTTTAAGCATCAGTTTAAAAGCTGCTTTTACTTGCTCAGTGCCAGCACCACCACCTACATCCAAAAAGTTAGCAGGGTCGCCACCATAGAGTTTAATAATGTCCATCGTCGCCATTGCCAGCCCTGCCCCATTAACCATACAGCCTATATTGCCATCAAGCGAAATATACGATAAATCATATTCGGCGGCTTCTAGCTCGGTTGGATCTTCTTCGTCTGTGTCAATTAATTCTTGAATGTCAGGATGACGGTACAGCGCATTATCGTCAAAAGTAATTTTTGAATCCAATGCCATCACGGTTTTATTTTCAGTTATCACCAAAGGGTTAATTTCCACCAATGACGCATCTTTTTCTAAAAATAAATCGTATAATTTAATCACCATTTGCACCGCTTCATCTATTGCTTCATTGGCAATACCGACCTCACGCATCAACGCTGCAATGGCGGCTTTGTCAATGCCAATCTTCGGCTCTATCCATATCTTATGAATTTTATCAGGAGTATTGGCGGCTACTTCTTCAATGTCCATTCCACCTTCGGATGATAACATTAACACCACTTGTTGCTTTCCACGATCAACCACAAAAGCCAAATATAGCTCATCAGCAATGGCTGCACCCCCTTCTATTAGCAAACGCCGAACTGTTTGTCCGCCGCTGCCCGTTTGATGCGTTACCAAACGCATACCAAAAATATCACGGGCTGCGGCTTTGGCGGCTTCTACCGTTTTGGTTACAAGGACACCGCCCCCTTTACCACGACCGCCTGCATGAATTTGGGCCTTTACCACCCATACATTTGTTTGCATCGCATCTATTGCTTGTTCGGCTTCGGCTAAAGACATACAAGCAATACCATTCGGTACCGCAATGTCGTATTGGCGGAATAATTCCTTGCCTTGGTATTCGTGTATTTTCATCGTGTTTAATCTCCTATTTATCAACAATAATAGTCAAGTATAGCACCATCACAACATCACAACATCACAGATTATTAATTGACTGGTTTATTGGTATTGAAAATATATCCTTTATTTGACTTCCGTTACTAATACTATATCATCTGGTTGGGTGTTATTTTTATACCAACCTAGTGCTTTTAAATGTTGGTAGAGGCGATGAATTGATTAAAGGTGTCGCACCAAATGGTGATGGATTTGGCTTGTTTATAGTGTGAGGCTTTTATTTTATAGACTTGCGAGCCTTCAAAACTTTTGAGTTTTTGGATTTTTATGCGAGCGGTGTCGGCTAAAAATGCTTCTTCGTCTATGATGTCTGTTGTGGTGTTTAGATATATCCAAAAGTTAGGACCGGGACCTACAATAAAGTCTTCTTGCATTTCTAAATAAATATCACCATCGCTTTTTTGGTAAATTTTTATCGAGCCACGCCCCCAATGTCCACCGTCCTGCCCTATGTCATCACGTAGCGTTACTTGCTTTAGTTCTTGCGTATCAGCGGCGATGTCGTGGATTGATTCGTTTAATATGGGGGGCGGAAAGACAAAGGGAAAGGCTATCAACATACCGCCAGCCCCAGCAATAACCCCTAAAATACCACCGATAATAAAAAAGAATATTTTTTGTTTCATGAGTTTATTATACTGTTCATAGATTGCTTTTTTCGTTTTTTACCAATAGTTTTCCATGGTTAACTGCCCGGGTTTTCTGCGACGATTGCGGACAAAGCCTTGTTCTTCTAGCATGGCGATGGTGTCTTTTACCATGCCCGGGTTGCCACACATCATAAATTGAGATTTTTCGGGCGATATGGATAGCCTTGTTTTTTCAAATAGTGCTTTGTTTTGTATATTGTCGGGGATTCGACCGTGTATTGAATAGTCCGTGACTTCACGCGATACAAAGGGGACATACTGAAATTGTCCTTCGCTGCCTTTTGTGTTGAATGTTTCAATTTCTTCGCGATAGCTTAAGTCGGTAACATAACGGACGGAATGTACCAGTACGATATGACGAAATCGCTGCCAGACGGTGGGGGATTTTAATATGGATATAAATGGTCCTATGCCAGTTCCAGTGGAAATCATCCATAGTTGCTCGGCTTCGGGAATTTCGGATAATACCAAAAAGCCGTTGACTTTTTCGTTGATTAATATTTCATCGCCCGCTTTGAGGGTGGGTAGCACAGGTGTTAATAAACCGCCCTCAACGATGGAGTAATAAAATTCTACGTGGTTATCATCGGGCGTACTAACAAAGGAATAAGGACGCATAACAGGAGCTTCGTCCGCGTTTAATGCCAAACCAATACGACCGAATTGACCTGATTCAAATGGGTTAATGGTGGCTTTGATGCGAATTGAAAATAATTTGTCGGACCATTGTTTTTGTGAAATAACGGTGCCAGTGATAGCGTTTACCATGAGTTTTTATAGTGTTAGCGGATGGGTTTGAAGTTTTTTTTAAAAGTACCTGATTTTACAGGATAATTATTTACAATATTCGCTTTAGCTACTATTGTAAATAATGTTTTATTTTTATAAGGCGTGAATTATGCTTTGCATTCTACCTATAAAATCTGTCTTTAGAAAATTTTAGCGAATAAGCGATAAGGGATAGTGTTATGGTCAATTTATGGATATAAAGCGATTAAGACGGTGGTATTTGCTTTATTTGCTCACTCTGTGAGTAGTATAATATGTAACTTATGTTGAATCCGTTGTTAACACCCGAATATCTTGATGATGCACAGCCTGCTTTAGCACATCGCATTGAGAATTGTCGGCATATTGCCCTAAATTGGTTGATGCAACATAACTACAAGATGGTTATTCCGCCTTTGGTAGAGCATATCGAGACATTAATTGGCTATACGAAGGATTTGGATATTAAAACGTTTAAACTAGCCGATACATTGTCAGAGCGTACTTTGGGGATTCGTGCCGACCATACGCCGCAGATTGCTCGTTTTGATTCGACGTATCCACAACAAGAGGCTATTCGGCGTTATTGTTATTGTGGTCCCACGCTTTATACACGCCCCGCACAACCTTGGGAATCACGCGAAGGTCTGCAACTGGGTGCAGAGATTTTTGGCATGGATGCCCCTTATAGCGATTGGGAGATTATTTCGACAGTGTTGGATGTATTGCATTCTATTGGCATTGACAATGTGCTGGTAGATATTGGACATGCCACTATTTTTGAGCCGCTGCTTGCCGATGCAAGTCATCTCAAAGAACAGATTGCATATCATATAGGAAACCGCAACAATGCAGCGTTGGATGCTTATGCTGCCAATGGCGTTATTGCCCAAGACAAAATAAACATAATTAAGCAGTTAATTAATGATTCTCATTTTTCTCCCGATAAAGTGCAGTCTTTTAGCCATGCGGTGGATGATGCCATTTTTTCGCAATTGTTTTTTATTTCGCGACAGCTCGAAAGTAGCGGTGCCAATGTCAGAATCAATTTTTCGCATTTGGGTAGTCATGGTTATCATAGCGGTTTGGTTTTTAAACTTTATGATGCTGATGATGTGGTGGCTTATGGCGGCCGCTATCGCACTGACAATGATAACGAAGCGGTTGGCTTTAGCCTAGATTTACGATTATTAGCAGAAAAAACACCATTGTTGCCAGATGTTAGGTCCGTTGCAGTGCCGTTGGTGGGTGATGATAATGATTGGTTACAAATGGTTCAGTCATTGCAACGCTCGGGTAGAAAAATTAATTTTATGATTGAAAATCCAACTGTCCCTCCCTTTATAAAAAAGAAGAATAATCAATGGATTCTACAAGAAAAATAACCACCGCCGCCATCATCGGTTTGCAATGGGGCGATGAAGGAAAAGGCAAAATCGTTGATTGCTTGGCGGAAATGGCAAGCCATGTCGCCCGTTTTCAAGGTGGACACAATGCCGGACATACGCTTATTGTCGATGGCAAAAAACATGTGCTGCATTTGTTGCCGTCTGGCATATTACACCCTAAAGCCAAGTGCTATATTGGCAATGGTGTGGTTGTTTCACCGCCCGATTTACAAAAAGAAATCAGCATACTCGAAGCGCAAGGGTTTGATATTCTCAATAGATTGTTTGTTGCGAGTAATGCTACATTAATCCTGCCATACCATATCGCCCTAGATAACGCACGTGAGGTGAAAGGACAAATTGGCACGACCAAACGTGGGATTGGTCCCGCCCACGAAGACAAAATCGGACGGCGGGCGATTCGTTTTTACGATTTATACAATGGTAATTGTGCTGCCTTATTGACAACCAATATTCAGTACTATAACCATTTACTGGCGTATCATGGTGTTGCACCATTGGATGAAAAACGCATTTACGATGATCTTTGTCAACAGGCCGAGGCACTGGCTCCTTATCTTTGCGATAACATCGCCGACCGCTTGGAAAATGCCAAAAACCAACAAGATGTTATTTTACTGGAAGGTGCGCAAGGTACGTTGCTGGATATCGAACAAGGCACCTACCCGTACGCTACCTCTGCTAGTTGTTTGGTTGCCGCCAGTGTTAGCGGTTTGGGGATTGATTTATCCCCCAAAGTGTTTGGCGTTATAAAGAGCTACTGCACACGAGTGGGCAATGGTCCATTCCCTACCGAATTACTGGATGATAATGGCAAAATACTTGCCGAACGCGGTTGTGAGTTTGGCTCAACCACACAACGGCCTCGCCGTTGTGGTTGGATAGATATTCCACTTATCCGCCATGCTTTACGATTAAACGGATGTAAGAATCTTATCATCACTAAAATGGATGTTCTCGACACTTTTCAAGAGATAAAAATTTGTACCGACTACACACTAAACGGAAAAACACTGTCATTGCCACCAGCCGATGCATCACAATTACAGCACTGCCAACCAATTTACAAAACAATGCAAGGGTGGGCACCGCAATCGCTTGCCGATGCAACCGATATAGGCGATTTACCAGACGCTGCAAAACAGTTTATTGCCACTGTCGAAGAACTTTGTCAAGCAAAAATTGATATTATTTCGACTGGTCCCGACCGCAATGCCACTATTACCAATAACCCCGTCTTTGTATAAATTGTATTAAAAATACCAATGGCTGATATTTGTTTAGATTTTATTCGTCCCGAGCCAATTGAGACTGTCATTGCCCATGATGTTGATATTTATCGGCTGTTTGCCTATGTTAAATCGCAATGTGATGATTGTTATTATTTTGAATCACTCTCACATCCACGGCACCAAGATCGCTATTTTAGTTTGGGGTTCGCACCGTTGGCAAAAATTAGCGCACGACAAAACACCGTTACGATACAAGGCAAACCTGCCGCTATTGAACAACTAACAGGGCAAAGCAATACCGCTTCTGTTGACTATAACACCACCAATGCCTACCACTTTATAGCAGAGCAATTCCCCTTTAATTTTGCTGGTACGCCGCATCAGGGCGGACTTATCGGTTATTTTTCGCACGAAGCGGTTAATTATTTTGAACCAAGCTTACAACTAAAAGAACATGCTTTGTTTAAACCTTTTCAGTTGTGCTTATATACCGATGGGCTACTGTTTGATACAACAACTCAAACCCTCACTTATTATACGTATGGCGAAAATCGGCTAGAACTCGCACAATCACTACTAAAAGCCGCAAGTGCTTATGATATCCCCAATACATTAAAAAGTGTTCAATTTTTAGGACACAGCGAAACCAAAGAAAACTTTTTACAAGCGGTTGAGTCCACGCGCGAAAAAATTCGACAAGGGTATTCTTTTCAATCCGAAGTCGGTTTTAAATCACTGTATGACATTCAGGGAGATAAAATCGCCATTTACAACCGCCTACGCCAAATTAACCCCAGCCCTTACATGTTTTATGTTAAAAACGATGTCGAAGAGATTTTTGGTGCCAGTCCCGAAATATTAATTTCAAGCAATCAAGGGCAAGTGCTTACCACCCCTACCGCTGGTACTATTCACCGCGGTAAAAGCGACGCAGAAGACACCGAGCTGGCACGACAGCTGCTAACCAATCTCAAAGAAATTGCCGAACATAATATGTTGGTCGATTTACATCGCAACGACTTATCACGGGTGTGCCTTCCCCAAACCGTTAAAATTTCCGACTTGATGTACATCATCAAATTTAGCCATGTTCAACACATTGTATCCAATATTACTGGTATTCAACAACCCAATAAAAGTGCTTATGACGTGCTGGCTGCCATATTTCCCGGTGGCGTGGTTACGGGAGCACCCAAGCTAGAAACCATTAAAATTATCGATGGTAATGAATCCACCCCACGCGGTGTTTATGGCGGTGCCGTCGGACGGTTTAGCTTATCTGGTGATTGCGATTTTTGCCTACCCATTCGCAGTATATTTTGTCATCAAGACAACTGCTACGCCCAAACATCGGCTGGTGTTGTTTTTGATTCCGTTGCCGAAAAAGAATACAATGAAGTAACCAATAAACTAGCCGCAATGCAACAAACACTAAGAGAATTAGGATCGCAAGAATGAATATTCTCCTAGTGGACAACTACGATTCCTTTACTCATAATTTATTGCATCTACTTGAAGCAGAGGCGGCTACGGTCAAGGTGATTCGTAACGACCACCCCAGCCTAAATGATGTCAGTGCCTATGATGGCATTGTTATCAGCCCCGGTCCCGGCTCTCCTGAAGATGTCAATTACTTCGGGCATAATGCCAACATCATCGCCAATGAAGGCGGCAAAGGCACACCAATACTAGGCATTTGTCTTGGTTTTCAGGGCATATATCATGCGTTTGGTGGCAAACTAAAGGTAAGCGATGAACCAGTTCATGGCAAAGTCAGTAAAATTGATATTGTTGGCAATAACCCGCTTTTTGTCAATGTTCCCAATCAAACGCCAGTTATGCGCTATCACTCAATTTGTGCTGATTTAGACCAACCTATTCCGTCATGCCTACATTTATCGGCTTATGTTACCGAAAAAAACCAACAAACCTTAATGGCTATTGAGCACAAAGATCACCCGATTTATGGCTTGCAATTTCACCCAGAATCTTTTGCCACTCGGCACGGACAACTACTTATTCGTAATTTTTTAACAATCTGCCAACAAAAATTACTTGAAAAATTACCTCTATAACAAACCAAACTAACGTATCAATGGATAAAACAAAATATCAAAAGCCCAGTGTCCTAACCCAAGACGGTGTTCAAACCATTCACACACTGATAGACAAAGACCGTATTGATGCGCGTCTGCGTGTTTTAGCCAAAGAAATTAACGAACATTACCGCGATACCGAAAAATTAGTGGTAATAGGTTTGTTGCGTGGCTCATTTATCTTTATTGCCGATTTAGTGCGCCTATTAACCATACCAGTTGAAGTGGATTTTATGACCGTATCATCTTACGGCAATACCACCGTATCATCGGGCGATGTGCAAATTCTAAAAGATTTAGATTCCAGCATCGCTGGTTACGATGTTATGCTCATTGAAGATATTATCGATTCTGGCAACACGCTCACACGTGTACTTGCCATACTCAAAACTCGCAATCCCAAATCTATATCGGTCTGTGCCATGCTTGATAAACCATCACGCCGTACGGTTGAAGTCCCCATCGACTGGTCTGGTTTTATTATCCCAAACCTATTTGTCGTTGGCTACGGCATTGATTGTGCCCAACTAAACCGCAATATCCCCTATATTGGTTACGTCATTACCAATGACGACAGCTCTGGCGATTTATTCAACGAAAAAGTTACCGTCGAAGACGGCAACGGCGGATAAAGCCTCTTTTTATACCAAAAATTTTTATTCGGATAATTGTTGTAATACTTGCTCTGTTGATAATACCGTGCAAAATTCACCGTTTAAGCTCGCTAAGTGGATATCGTGAATACTGTCTGCTGTGTAGTGCGTTTTTGTATCAACACTTGTTTTGGCAAATGTTGCAGTGGCATCCGATACCAAAACAACATCAAAACCAAGATTGCCCGCCATGCGAGTGGTGGTCGATACACAATGGTCTGTGGTTAACCCCACCACACATAATTGCTTGATCGATACATCTTGTAAATATTTTTCTAGCCCTGTCCCAATAAATGCACTGTTAACCGTTTTTTGAAATTGTTTTTCGCCATTGGTAGGCTGTATTTCGTTTTTAAATGCATTGCCCGCTGCCTTAGGATGTAGTGGTGATTTTTCTTCTAGTGAGCAATGCTGAATATGAATAACCGGAAAATGATGTAAACGCCATGCATTTAATAATAATGCCATATTGGTTTCTGCGTTTGGATTGTTTCTGCATCCCCAATAAGGATCGTCAAACCCCTGTTGTACATCAATTAGTAATAAAGCACGTTTTGTCATTGTTATTATGATTGTACAAGATTTGTTAGATAAAACCCATATTATTGTCGTTATTTACACGGTTTACAACCAAATAATATCGCTTCCTTTTTTATTCGTGATATAATTATTATCTGTTTTTGCTGCTGTTTGTAGCCTATCTTACTATACTGTTTTAATGCCATGAAAAGAACTTTCCAGCCTTCCAATATTCGTCGAAAAAGAACCCATGGTTTTCGTGCCAGAATGGCGACCTGCCATGGACGTTCCATTATTAACGCCCGCCGTGCAAAAGGGCGTAAAAAGCTAACTGCATAAAGTTACTTTTCTTGTCTAAACGACAACCCTATTTTATACAGCAAAGTGGTGATTTTACTCGCCTACTTCGTTATGGCAAACTCATTCGCGGTTCGCTGTGGCAAATTCGCGTTATAACAAATAACCAACAAAGTCATGCACGATTAGGGGTTATTATTAGTAAAAAAAATTCGCCTAGTGCTGTTTTACGCAATCGACTAAGACGGATTTTTCGAGAATATTTTCGCCAACATTCTTTATTAAAACTACCTGCCATTGATGTGTTAATACAATCTAAACAAAGAATATCACCCGCTGTTGATAATCAGCAGTGCATTTTTGATTTGCAATCTCTAATTGAAAAAATAAAATAATGAACGATACATTACGTCTGGTTTTTGCTGGGATTTTAGCCTTTAGTTTGCTAATGCTCTACAAGTCATGGGAGGAAACTAATACCGTTGCCCTCACCTCACAAGAAAGTTCTTCAATAGAACAGCTTTATCAAAATGACAGTTTCCAATCAAATTCTCAAACCGTGGATGCAGATTTGCCAGTGCCTAGCCAATCGCTGTCCAACAACAATAACGCCATTGCAACAGATGAAGCAGCCCTGCCTAACGTATCTAGCCAAGCTACTGGCAAAATTATTCGAGTAGAGACTGATTGGTTTATTGCAAAAATAAGAGAGAATGGCGGCGTTTTATTTGATTTAAGGCTTAAAAATCACGATTTAGACGGCAAACCTTATCCTTTGTTGCAAGATGGCGAACGACTATATATAGCCGAAAGCGGGTTACTCGGACAAGATGGTATTGCCAATCATAAAACACCGTTTAAAGTGGTGGGCGGTACAACTGATTTTCGTTTGGCGGAGGGTGCCAATGAGCTGCAGGTAATATTGGTTGCTGATTCTAATGATCTACGTGTTGAAAAACGTTATGTTTTTAAACGGTCGTCTTATAGTATTGGTATTATCGATACGGTTAAAAATGATGGGGAAACCACACAACCTTTATTTAGTTATTACCGTCTGTCGCATGACACACAAACACCGGTGGGTTATTCGGCTATATTGCCCACATTTTTTGGGGCAGGGTTGTACACAGAAAATGATAAATATCAAAAATTTGATTTTAGTGATTTTGAAGATGCAACTTATCCCAAGAAAAGCAATAATGGCTGGATTGGTATTGTCCAACAATATTTTTCAGTCGTCTGGCTGCCTCCGCAAGGCGAGCGTGAATTTTTTATCCAAAAAAATAAAAATAATACGGCACGCGTCGGCTTTATTTTGCCAATAGGTAGTGTCGCTCGTGGCGGTGAGGCTTCTGTTTCTGTCGCTTTGTTTGCTGGCGGACAGGAACAAAGTATTTTAAATGAACTTAACGAGAGTGGCGTTGCTCCCGGTATTCATTTAGTGGTCGATTACGGTTGGCTAACGTTTATTGCGGTTTTGCTTTTTGCAGCGTTACAGTTTATTCAGACTTTTGTTGTTAACTGGGGTGTGGCTATTATCTTACTAACTTTTACGGTTAAATTGATTTTTTATCCGTTGTCTTCTGCCGCTTATCGTTCGATGGCAAAGATGAAGGAAGAAGCACCTCGTATTAAAAAAATTCAAGAGCAATGTGGTAGCGATAAACAAAAAATGCAAAAAGAAATGATGGCTTTGTATAAGCAGAAAAAAATTAATCCGTTGGGTGGCTGTCTTCCTATATTGGTGCAAATTCCTGTTTTCATTGCTTTGTATTGGGTGTTATTGGGTAGTATTGAAATCCGTCATGTGCCGTTTTTTTGGTGGATTACAGATTTATCAACACCAGATCCTTATTTTATTTTATCGTTTATTATGGGTGGCTCAATGTTTTTACAAACCATGTTGTCACCAGCACCGCCTGACCCAACACAAGCAATGATTATGCGTATTATGCCTATTGGTTTTGCTATATTTAGCGTGTTCTTTCCTTCTGGTTTGGTATTGTATTGGGTGGTGAATACGTTGCTTTCTATTACACAGCAATGGTATATTGCCCGAACAATTAAACTGAAAGCCGTCGCCGCTAATAAACAATAGTATTGTCGTGCCAAACCATGTCGGGTGCTGATGTCATTGCTTCTATTGCAACCCCCACTGGTAACGGTGGTATCGGGGTTATTCGCATTAGTGGTAGTAATCTTGCCCGCCTAACCGCCCTTTTCCCCTCTGCCCAATTGCCCTTACCAAGACAGGCACATTACACGCCTTTTGTCGATAAAGACGGACATATCATCGATCAAGGCTTGGCATTGTATTTTATACAACCGCATTCTTTTACGGGCGAACATGTGCTTGAATTGCATGCCCATGGCGGCTATTTTGTATTGCAACAGTTGCTTGCTCGCTGTTTTGAATTAGGCGCACGACAAGCACAAGCAGGTGAGTTTACATTGCGGGCTTTTTTAAACGATAAAATTGATTTGCTACAAGCCGAGGCAATTGCAGATATTATTTTGGCAAAGAGCGATGCCGCAGCTCGAGCCGCAGCTCGCTCGCTGCAGGGTGATTTTTCTAAAGCCGTTTTTGATTTCAACGAACACATAACCACTGTGCGGGTTAATTTAGAGAGTAGCTTGGATTTTAGCGATGATGATGCCAATACCACCGAACAAATGCAAGCCACCAACGCCGTAAAAGCATTACAGTCTCATATACAGTCGTTAATCGATAAAGTGAATCAAGGGATTCGTGTGAGCCAAGGTATTAAAGCGGTTATTATTGGTGCACCCAATGTAGGAAAATCTTCACTTTTTAACCGATTAACCGAAAAAAATGCGGCTATTGTTAGCAATAGCCCGGGCACAACACGTGATATTATTGAGCAACATATTGTCATTAATAGTATTAATATCCAGTTAATTGACGGTGCGGGTATTCGTACGGCAGACCATGAAGTGGAACAAGAAGGTATTCGCCGTATTCTTGCCCAAGTAACCGATGCCAATATTATTTTGTCGGTCTATACGCATGAAAGCCCTCCTATTGAAATACTGAATACCAAAGCAACTATTGTCCTTGTCCGCAATAAAGTCGATACGCACCCTATTGCTGATACCGACGAGCTACAATCTCAATTTGCCATTGCCGCCAAAACAGGGATTGGTATAGAAGAACTCAAACGTTTTTTTATTGAATACCGCACACAAAGCACAGCGACTGATGAGTTTTTTTCGGCACGAACAAGGCATTTGCAAATATTGCAACAGTGTAACCAACTGATTGCACGGGCAGCGGATGCTTTGGATATGCCAGAAGTAGCAGCAGCATGGCTAAAAGACACTCATACCGCATTACAGTCATTGACCGGTCAATACGACGAAGAGCAATTATTAGGCGATATTTTTTCTAAATTTTGTATTGGTAAATAATACAAATATTTTATGTAATCAATTTAGTTTGATAGGGATTCGCCTAATTCGATTGCCCTTGCGTGGCATGCTTGCATTGCCTTTTCTATTAGCTGGATAAAATGTGCGTCGTGCATCGTGTTAATAGCACGTTCGGTTGTACCACCCTGTACGGCTACTTCTTGCCTGAGCGTAGCGGCATCTTTGTCAGATTTTTCGACCATTTTTACCGCACCACGCATGGTTTGCAGTATCATGGCTTTGGCAGTGGTGTCGTCCAAACCCATGTTTTTAGCAGCGCGTTGCATTGCCTCAATAAAATAATAAACATAGGCGGGTCCACTGCCTGATACAGCAACTGCAGCATCGATTAATTTTTCATCTTTCACCCAAAATACCTGACTGCCATTGGCAAAAATGGTTTCAGCATGCCTGCATTCGGCATCGCTAATAGTGCTATTGGCATAACAAACAGTTACGCCGCTGGCTTGCTGTATGGGCGTGTTGGGGATGGTACGAATAACACGGTTGTTGTTTGTCCATTGTGCTATTGCTTGTAAATGAATACCAGCAGCAACGCTAATAAGCAATGCCTGTGTTTTTAACGAACGGCAAACTTCTTGCATTTGAGGGGGTCGCACAGATAAAATAATAATATCGGCGGTGGCAGCGGTGGTGTCGTTTATGGTTGCCAATGTGTTAATGTCAAAGTCATTTTTAAAACGACAGCGTTTGTCATCGTTTCGGTCAATTACTGTTATTTGATGGTTAGAATCGTTGGAAGATACCAGACCTGCCACCAATGCATAACTCATGTGTCCACCACCAATAAAAATTATGTTCATCTTTCAGCCCTTTTTTGATCTCATTCCAAAAATACCAGTGCCTATGCGAATATGAGTAGCACCTGCTTTTAGTGCTTGCGAATAATCGTTACTCATGCCCATCGATAGACTGTCTAGCTTTACACCACTGGCGATTATTTCATGTTGTAATTGGGTTACTTTGCAAAATGTATCGTATTGATTGTCTTTGGGTGATGGAATTGCCATTAGCCCACATAAATTAATATGCGCTAGTGTGGAAATGTCTCCCGCAATTGCGATGGCATCAATAGCACCAACGCCGAATTTACTCGGTTCGTTGTCGATATTTATTTGCAAAAAACAATTTAATGGTTTGGGGGAGTCTTTGCGTGCTTGCGATAATCTCTTAGCAATAATGACTCTATCAATACCATGCACCCAATCAAATAATGCTGCAATTTTATCGGTTTTGTTGCGTTGTATCGCACCCAAAAAATGCCATGTTAACGAATAGTGCTTACAAGCGGCTTGTTTTTCTTCGGCTTCTTGTAAATAATTTTCGCCAATATGGGTGATGCCACAACGTGCTGCTTCGATAATTGATGTGGCTGGAAATGTCTTACCTACAGCAATTAAATGAGCCTCAGGGTAAATTATTAGCTCTTTTTGCAGTTTTCTTATGTTGTGCTCAATACTCATAATATCTATTCTATAACAGGGATAATGTCTTATTTTGTTTTTTTAATATAAAATACGGTTTTATATTGTTTAGACTACTTAGTGCCAATATAAATAATAAAATTATAAAATTATAAGGAATATATTATGAGTACAGACATACTAGAATTATTAGCAGCTACTATCGAAAACGACGCATCAGATTTACATATTTCTACAGGATTACCACCAATGATACGGATTAACGGTGATGTAGAATCGTTTGATGCAGAGCCATTAACACGCGAACAAGTTGACACGATGATCTCATCACTGACTAATGCCGAGCAAAAAGAATATTTTAACGAGGAATGGGACTTAGATTTTTCGTATCAATTAGGTGATAAAGCACGTTTTCGTATTAATGTTTTTCAGCAAACGCGTGGACCTGGTATGGTTTGTCGTACTATTCCCACAGACATCTTAAGTCTGGAACAACTGAAAGCACCCGAGATTTTTAAACAAATTTCACATCAACCACGAGGGATTGTATTGGTTACCGGTCCTACTGGTTCGGGTAAATCAACCACATTGGCGGCGATGATTAACGATATTAACCTAACTAAAAAAGAACATATTCTAACCGTTGAAGACCCAGTCGAGTTTGTACACAAACCAAAAAAATCGCTTATCAATCAACGCGAAGTTGGCACACATACCAAATCATTTGCTTCTTCATTGCGTGCTGCACTGCGTGAAGATCCAGATATCATACTCGTTGGTGAGATGCGTGACCCAGAAACCATTGGTTTGGCACTAACAGCCGCCGAAACTGGTCACTTGGTGTTTGGAACGCTTCATACATCTTCTGCTGCAAAGACTATTGATCGTGTTATTGACGTATTCCCAGCCGCTGAAAAAGAGATGATTCGCGCTATGTTATCAGAAAGTTTGCGTGCTGTTATTTCACAAACTCTACTTAAAAAAATAGGTGGCGGCCGTGTGGCAGCCCATGAAATTATGATTTCCACACCGTCTGTTCGTAATCTAATTCGAGAAAACAAAGTTCCGCAAATGTACTCTGCTATTCAAACTGGTAGTGGAGTTGGTATGCAAACATTAGATCAATGCCTGAAAAAGATGGTTATAGACGGTATTATCGAAAGAGATGTTGCATTGATTTCGGCCGTTAACAAAGAGGATTTTCGTTAATAACAAGGGCAGGTTTTTATTGCAACTGTAACCAACTTGTTGGTATGTCTTGGCTTGCAGCTATGACTTGCGCATCTTTATCGGCGGTTTGTAACGCCTGAAAAACAAGTTCGGCAGTGTTGTTTTCCTGACTAATATGAGCACCAATTATTTTTCGATGCGGATTGTCGGTTTTGGTTTTTTGTAATAACTCTGCCGCTTCGGCATTGGACAAATGCCCATAGCTTCCTGATATTCTTTTTTGTAATACTTGTGGGTATTTTCCTTGTGCAAGCATGGTGGCATCATAATTGCTTTCGATAATCAAACCGTCCGACCCTTTAACCGCACGTACAATAGCGTTGGTAATATGGCCAGTATCGGTTAATATCGCCAATTTTTTGTCTTTATGATGAATAATAAATTGCATTGGCTCGGCTGAATCATGTGGCACCATAAGTGGGGTAACTTTAAAGTCTCCTATCACCACTGTTTCTTCTGATTGTAAATAACGAATACTTTTATCACACTTTAAAGCACGTCCTGTGCCAACCGACATATAAATAGAGGCATGGGTGTTTTTTTGAATACCATCGATGCCAATAGCGTGATCTTTGTGCTCATGACTAATAAATAAGGCATTAATTTGTAATGGCGTCAATGATTGCTGTGCCAAGCGTTTTTTTAAAGTTGGTAGTTTAAAGCCACAGTCAAAGAGTAAGACGGTTTTTTCGTCACATACGACATGGGCATTGCCACGCGAGCCACTCCCCAATGAACAAAACCACACCAAAAATCCCTATTGAGGAAGATAGCTGTGGATAATTTTCAATATGGTTTCTTTTTGTTGTGGCGTTAGTGTTAGGTTTTCACTTGCTGAATAAATTTCGACAGAGCTGGTGTTGTCATCTACCTCGTTAAAAGTGAGTGCTAATTCGTAAAATTCAGGGTCATCACCGCTAATTAGCTTGCTAAAGAAGTTCTTTTTCTTTGCTCCTAATAAAGCATCTTCGACAATACCACCGCCGTATTTGATGAATATTTTTTTATCAACGATAAGTCGGTCTTCAATTGAAAAACCACCTCTGTTAAGCCCAATTTGCACGATATTCCATGCGTCTTTAAATGTTTTTTTAATGACCAATTTTTCGCCTTCTAGCACATAATCACTTGGCTGTTCTTCGGTTTCTTCTGTTGCAATTTGTTGATCAATTACTTCGATTTTTGTATCGCCAAATTGGGTCTTGGCCAATGTATACATTAGTCGGCGCAACATTTCTACTTCGACTCCGTCATCTTTGGGAAACCGTTGATAACTACTAAATAAGCCATCGTCAAATACAGCTACAATATGTTGGTGAGCAACATATACTTGCACTTTATTGTTTTCAGTGATTTCTAGGCGAGTTACAAATTTATCACGCTCACCACTGTCACTGATACGATCAAAAAGGTCAGAGACCAATGGCGTAAAAAAATCATCGCCCGGCACTGGGATTTTATCGCGTATATCTAACCAATCGGTCTCAATTATGCCGTTTCTTTTGCTCTGTTTAATAACAGGAAATCCCAAGTCGTTCTCCCAAAAATCAAGCGTCCTTTCCCAAACTTGATTGGCAGAGGCATCAACTTCAATCCAGCGTCGGTCGCCGTCTTTCATGTAGTGTACTCCAACCGCAGAGTAGTCTTTTATAAGTTCGTCTGGTGTTGGTATATTTTCTAGTAAATATTCTTTAACAGAAATAGAATCCGAGGATATCGATTTGCCCTCTGTTAATACATTGGGCGGGTATTTTAAGGCGGTTTGCTTTTGTGATTCTGAATTACGGTAATCAATTTTTCTACCTTCAAATAGATCGTCTATGGGTGATGAAGTGCCTTGGCAGCCCGATACAATTAAGATGGTAGAGAGTACAAATAATAATTTTTTCATGGAGATAAAATAGTGGCTAAAGGATTTTTTCAACGGCTTCTTTAACTGCCGCATGGTATTTTGCTGATAGCGGTGTAAGCGGCAAACGAATGGCAGGCGAAGCCTTGCCCATCATGTGTAACGCTGCTTTAACAGGGATTGGATTGCTCTCGATACCCTGCACTTTATGAAATAATTCAAGTGGCTGATTGGCGACATCAGCAACGGCTTTATCGCCTTTTCGGGCGGCCTCAACGACGGATTTCATTTGGGACGGTGCAATATTGGTAGTCACCGAAATAACGCCATGTCCACCTGCTAGTATGTAGTCTTTAAAAGTGCTGTCGTCGCCCGATAGTTGTAAGAATGAATCTGATGAAAGTCCCAATGCATGACGCAATCTTGATACGCGTGAGATGTCTCCAGTCGCGTCTTTAATACCGATGATTTTAGAACAGGCTGCCAAACGCACAATGGTTTCGTCAGCTAATTGGGTAATGGTACGTCCAGGGACATCGTAAAGTAAAATAGGCAATGATGATGAATTAGCAATGGCTGAAAAGTGTTGGTATAAACCTTCTTGAGTCGGCTTGTTGTAGTAAGGTACCACCGACAAACCAGCGTCTGCACCGTCTTTGTAAGCATGCAGGGTTAGATCAATTGCCTCTTTGGTGGAGTTAGCACCAACACCGGCAATAACAGGGATACGACCATCGACCATTTCGACGGTTTTGGCTATTAACTGCCGATGCTCTTTAACCGAAAGCGTGGGCGATTCGCCCGATGTTCCTGCAATAACAATGCTGTCAGTGCCAGACTCAATATGCCATTGCAGTAGTTGCTCAAGTACCGTATAGTCTATATCCCCATTGGCTTTCATAGGGGTGATAATAGCAACGGAACTGCCTGAAAATATATCAATCATATGAGTGTGATTCTACAGTATTTACGTTTATTCTACTGCAAGAATCAATAATGTATTGCCTAATCTCACTAACACCTTGCTTTTTTAAAACAGAGCATAAAACATTGGTATAGCAGTGCAATTTATATTCTCTCATCAGATTTATTTTTTGTTGGTTATTGAGTTTGTCAGATTTATTAAAAACCATGAGTATATGGAAATCTCTTGACGCACAAAAATCGAGTAATTGCTGGTCCATCTTACCAATACCACGCCGAGAATCGATGATTAACACCAAACAAAAAATAGGCGCGTACTGCAGAAATTGTGGCAGCTGTTCCACCCACCATTTTCTCTCCTCACGCGGAGCGGCAGCATAACCATAACCGGGAAAGTCAGCCACATGCACATCACCTAACTCAAATAAATTAATCATACGGGTGCGACCTGGGGTTCTTGATACGCGCGCAAACCGACCTCCACATAATAAGTTAATCACACTGGATTTACCAACATTAGAGCGTCCGGCAAAAACCACAATGGGAATGTGGTCATCAACTTGATCAATATTATTGACCGAACGCTGAAAAATTGGATTGCTAAAATTAATAGTTGCCATTGTTTTATCCCCGTGGGTGATGTTTTTCATGTAGTCTTGTTAACCGTTCAATTGCTACATGGGTGTATATTTGTGTGGTCGAAAGGCTGGAATGTCCGAGCATTAATTGTACCGAACGTAAATCTGCACCATGATTGATTAAATGAGTGGCAAAAGCATGGCGTAGGGTATGCGGCGAAATAACACGGTTAATGCCGGCTTGGCTAGCGTATTGCCTCACCAAACGCCAAAAAAGTTGACGACTAATGGCACTGCCAAGCCGAGTAACAAAAAAATAATCACTGTTTTTTTGTTTGAGTAATTGTCGCCGTGCAGTGTTGAGATAAGCACGGCAGTAATCCATTGCCACCGTATTAAACGGCACCAAACGCTCACGCCCACCTTTTCCTAAAATTTGTACAATCCCCGCCGTCATATCGATATTGGTTGCTTTTAGCTGTACCAGCTCCGATACGCGCAAACCGCAAGCATACATAAGTTCAAGCATGGCTCTGTCGCGGCTGCCTTGTGGCGTGGCTATATCAGGCATATTGAGTAACTCGATAACTTCATCTTCTGCCAATAACTTGGGCAATACTGCCACCTGCTTGGGTGATTTGTTTTTTTTGGTCGGGTCTATATCGGTATGAGAACGATCTAAGGCAAAACGATAAAAACGCCGCAACCCTGATAAAATTCTCGCCACAGATGAAGAACGGTACTCTTTGTGGGTTAACTCCACCAAAAATTGCGTTATATCTATCTGCTCTGCATCTAGTAAAAATTTATCATTTTTAGCAAGAAACGTCGAAAACAATACCACATCATTTTTATAAGCAGTGACGGTTTGGTCGGAACAACGCTCGTCAAACGTGATGTATTGCAAAAAAGATTCAACTAATTTTTTTTGATCTATTCTTTCCATACCGCCCCCTCATGCTGCAACAAATATTTTTTAATATATTGCTCGTGCTTGTCGTTGGTGCCCATAAAACCACCTATGCCAGATGCCGAAACCACCCGATGACAGGGTACAATTAAAGCAAACTGATTGGCACGACAAGATGCTCCAATAGCACGGGCTGATGTTTTTATTGTGTTGGATATTTCGCCATACGTTAGAACCTGACCGTAAGGAATTTGTTGTAATTGGTGTTGTACTTTCGCCGCAAAAACGGTTTTGGTCGTTGCCAATGGTAAGTCAAACTCACTTTTTTTATCACCACTAAAATACGCTTGTAATTGTTTATAACATTCCTTTGCCAGTAAATTTTGTGGTAATACGTCTTTGGTGGTGCTTGGCAAATACGATACCGACAGCAGCATTGATTCATCGCACCAAATGGCAATAACAAATGATGGGCAACGAAAAGTAACGGCAATAGAATCGATAAAAGATGGTTTAGACATACGTACTTACTGACAAAGGCTTATTGTATCGTTTAATCTGTCTCTAATTGATAAAAATTCATGTATGATTATCAAATGGCTCTAAACATTCTCGCTATTGAAACCTCTTGCGACGAAACCGCCTGCGCTCTATACAATACCGAACAAGGCTTATTGTCAGAATGTGTTTACTCACAATGGAAAACACATTCCTTGTACGGCGGAGTCGTGCCCGAAATCGCCTCACGCGATCATTTACAACGGTTATTGCGATTAATCGATTCTATGCCCATTAACAAATACCCCCCAACAGCCATTGCTTACACCAGCGGTCCCGGATTGGCTGGTGCATTACTCACTGGTGCTGCTACTGCAGAATCATTGGCAATGGCATGGCAATGTGGCGTTATACCCATTAACCACCTCGAAGGGCATTTATTATCACCACTCATCAACAACCCCACACTCAAATTTCCTTATATTGCCTTATTGGTATCGGGTGGGCATACGCAAATTTATAACGTACACGAACCCAATAATTATCAATTATTGGGCGAAACTTTAGATGATGCCGCAGGAGAGGCATTTGATAAATCTGCAATTTTACTGGGGCTAAGATACCCGGGAGGCAAACAACTAGAAATATTGGCAAGAAATGGCAATCCCAATGCCATTGCCTTTAGCACCCCCAATCAGGATAAGTTTAATTTTAGTTTTAGTGGATTGAAATCCGCTGTTCGGCGAGAAATCAATAAATACAGTAACGAAGACATCGCCGCTTCGTTTCAACAGGTAGTGGCAAAGGGATTGGCAAAACAAGTCGCTAACGCCCTACAACTAACAGATTGCAAAACAGTATGTGCGGTGGGTGGCGTAGCGCAAAATAAAGTTATTGGCACCGCCCTACAACTAACGGCAGCTTCATTTAATGCCGAATTTTTTCTGCCATACAAAAAGCATTGTAGCGATAACGCAGCAATGATTGCCATAGCTGCCACTTTTAAAAGCGATTCACCAACTGGGCATGGCTTTGATGTGCATCCACGCTGGCAATTATCTCGCTCCATTTAGCTTATCTAGATTTCTAGCCTTCTAGACCAATCCTCAAAAACAAACATAATAACAACGGTGGGCACTGTAAGATTTGAACTTACGACTTTCGCCTTGTAAGGGCGACGCTCTACCCCTGAGCTAAGCGCCCGTTGGTATTATTTTGCTGTTTTCTTGCTTTTTTTGAGAGAAATTAAAAATGATTTACAAACAAAGTCAACAATAGTGCAATTTTGATATACAATGACGAGTAAGTCAAGGGGTAGGAGGAGTTTTTTACACCTATTTATTAAAATTTACAAAAAATTAAGGAGCAACTTATTATGAACAAAGGTGATTTAATAACTAGTATAGCAGACGAAACTGGTCTCACTAAAGCACAAGCAACCGCCGCATTAAATTCAACAATGGCCACAATCTCAACTTCGCTTAAAAAGAAAAATGATGTAACTTTAATCGGATTCGGTACTTTTACTGTTGCACGGCGCAAGGCAAGAAAAGGACATAATCCAGCAACTGGTGAAAAAATTAAAATTAAAGCACAAAACGCTGTAAAATTCCGTCCTGGCAAATCCTTGAAAGATTTAGTCAACAACGTAAAAGCATAAGTACAATCGCGGAGTGGTAGTTCAGCTGGTTAGAATATCGGCCTGTCACGCCGGAGGTCGCGGGTTCGAATCCCGTCCGCTCCGCCATATTGTTACAAAACCGCAGTTATAAAAATAATCAAATAATTAATCTATCAATGATTAATTATTTGCAGCTTCCACAAGAAGAATCATCACAAATATAAGACTCATGTTCACAGTCACACGCCGTTATCCTTTTTTAAAAAAGTTTATTATCGTTCTTTTTACCATCCCGCTGATGTTTGCAGGTGGTTCGCTCTTAGGCGGTGCTGTACAAGACCAAACTATTGGTGCTGTTGGTGACCTCGAAATCCCCAGAGCAGAATTTACATTCCAATATCAAAATGCTGTCGAAAATTATCGACGTAATACTGGTAGTGAAGACATTACTCCCGATGTCAATGCATTTTTGGTTGCCGAAGTCAAAAAAACCCTGTTGGATTCGTATTTACTCAAATCATCTATTGGTAAAAAAGGCATTTATGCAACCGATACAGTGGTTGCTCAACATATCCGCAATGAGCCCAGCCTACAAGAAGACGGCGAGTTTTCATTATCGCTCTACTATCAACTTGTATCCGATCCTTCGTATTACAAAGAACAAGTCCGCGAAAACGCCAATAATCTAGTCCTATTTGAGGCTTTTAAAGCACTCCCCATTCCACAAATTAACAAAAAATTGGCCGCATTAAGACAACAAGAGCGTGAGGTTGATTCTGGCTTTATTTATCCTAGTGATTACCCCAAAGATAACTTTAATGTTACTGACGAGCAAATAAACGCGTATTACGAGGCGAATCTTGCCGAATACAGCATTGACGAACATAGCGTATTAGAATATTTTATATTTAATACCGATGATTTAATCAATAATGTTAACGTAAGCGAAGATGATATTACCAATACCTATGATGCGTATATCAGCGAAATCGAAAGCAATGAACGCCGCAAAATTAGCCATATTTACACGACAAGCCAAGATAAAATTGATGCTCTATATCAACAATTACAACAAGGTGGTAACTTCGGCGAACTGGCACAAACAGAATCCGAGGACAAAGGAAGTGCTATTGCAGATGGAGAATTGGGTATTTTTGCCAACGGTGACCTCCCGACAGCCCTAGACGATGTGGCTTTTGCCGCTCCAATCAATGTCGCACAACCACCGATAAAAGTTGACGATGGCTACAGTATTATTCGCGTGGACAAGATCATAAGCAAAGAAATTACCCCACTCGAAGAAATTCGAGATGTGATAATACAAAAGGCAAAAAATCAAACCGCTATTGCTGAATTAGACAAAATCATTGACCAACTATCCGACATGGCACTCGAAGAAATTGGCACTTTAAAAAACATGGCAAATCTGGTTCGGCAATCCGTAATAATATCGTTGGTTTATAAAGAAGACCTGACCAAAAATAGCCACCCATTTAATGACGAAAACGTAATAGCCGATACCTTTGACTCAGTTATTATCCAAGATCAAGAAAACTCCCACCCCATCTATATTGATGACAATACCTATATGGTTGTGCGTTCTGTCAGACACCAACCCAATCAAATTCAATCCATTGATCTTGTATCACAAAAAATTAACGACAAATTACTTGCCTATCAACTAGCCTCTACTCTTTATATCGAAGTCGACTATATAAAAAATAATAAAACCGCTTCTGTTGTTAAAGACCAAACCAATGTGGAATACATAAAAGTACTCAATAAAATTGACTGGAAAGACACCCAAACCGTTGCTTTGGCACAAGAAACATTCGACAGCTACGGCAAAGACGCTACTTTTTCTGCTGCCATTATTGAGCAAATTTACAGTACGCCGATTGTGTCCTTACCCTCATTTATATTCATACCCGAAGACGAAGGTTTACGCGTTATTCGTATTAATAGTATCAAAGAAAATCCTCCACAGAAAGAAGACTTTCAGGTTATAGAAACTCTATTAACCAATACGCGTGGACACTTAAGCAGTAATGGCTACATAGATGAAATACGAGACGATTATCACTATGATTTTTATAACACCCCTGATTTCAACCCAGGACAATCTCCTAGCCAGAACTAAAAATTACTAAATTAATTTTTAGTTTTTTTGCATCCCAGCGGTAATATGAAAACCTGCATCCACATGCAACACCTCACCACTCACGGCACTGGCTTTAGACGACAATAAAAATGCAGCCACCTCACCGACTTCGGAAGCAGTGATATTACGCTGTAATGGGGCTTGAGATTCCACTTGCTTTAAAATTTTACCAAAATCTCCAATAGCCGCCGCTGCCAATGTTTTGATAGGACCTGCCGACACCGCATTAACACGTACATTATCCGAGCCCATGCCATACGCCAAATAACGCACACTGGCTTCTAACGCTGCTTTGGCAACACCCATAACATTATAATTTGGCAAAGCACGCTCAGCCCCAAGATAAGACAATGTAACCACGCTGCCACCACCACGCTGTTTAAAATGCGGTAGTGCTTGTTTGGCAAAGGCGGTAAGTGAGTACACACTTATGTCCAATGCTTCCGAAAAAGTATCTCGTGTAATATTTTCGTGATAATCGCCCGCAATCGTCTCACGGTTGGCATAAGCCACACCGTGCAATAAGCCGTCCAAGCCGCTCATTTTTTCAGCCGCACCATTGACGGTTGCTTCAATATCTGCGTCTTTTGATACATCACAATGCAAAATAGGTGAGCCTGGAAAATCCGCATTGATAAAACCAGCCGTTTTATCAAACGCCTTTTCCACCGGCTGAATGGCAAAAGCCACTTGCGCCCCTTCGGCAACACAACTCATGGCAACTGCATGAGCAATAGAACGGCGATTACGCACCCCAATAATTAAAATTTTCTTATTTGTTAACATCATAGTCGTTATTATATCCTTTAGTTCATTTTTTTATCTTGCTTGAAGTCTTGGTGGAATAAAATACAAGCGTTTGCACAATCCACCAACTATAAGAGGAATTGAAAACTTAATGGAAAGATTGGCTAAAGGAGTGACAAATAAAGAAAAAATCATCGTTTTTACAAATTTAACCAGAATTTTGGTAAGTATATTCGCAATAGTTACAGATAAACATTAATCAATATATGGAAATAATTTTAATAATAGCATTGTCATTGATTGTTTTTTTTATATACTAATGGATAAGAAATTTTAAACATTCTCAATCAATCATACAAAGGAAATAGCAATGAGTCAAGAAAGTAAATGTCCAATGACAGGGGCGGCTGCCAAACAGGCAGCAGGCGGAGGAACGTCTAATAAAAAATGGTGGCCCAATCAAATTAATTTAAAAATTTTACATCAACATTCAGAATTATCCGATCCAACCGATGCAAATTTTAATTATATCGCCGCGTTTAAATCCCTTGATTTAGAATCAGTTAAAAAAGATATTGGTACTCTAATGACAACATCTCAAGACTGGTGGCCCGCCGATTACGGACATTACGGACCGTTGTTTATCCGCATGGCATGGCACAGTGCTGGCACCTATCGCACGGCAGATGGTCGCGGTGGTGGCTCTACAGGCAACCAACGGTTTGCCCCACTTAACAGTTGGCCCGATAATACCAATTTAGACAAAGCGCGGTTGTTGTTATGGCCCATCAAACAAAAATACGGCAAGAAAATATCATGGGGTGATTTAATGATTTTGGCAGGAAATTGCGCGCTCGAATCCATGGGCTTTAAAACCTTTGGTTTTGGTGGGGGTCGAATCGATATATGGGAACCAGAAGAAGATATTTATTGGGGGTCTGAAACCGAATGGCTAGGTGATAAACGCTACGAAAATGATAGACAATTAGAAACCACATTGGCTGCTGTGCAGATGGGATTAATTTATGTTAACCCAGAAGGACCCAATGGCAACCCTGATCCAATTGCATCAGGACGTGATATTCGTGAAACCTTTGGTCGTATGGCAATGAATGATGAAGAAACAGTAGCACTGGTGGCTGGTGGACATACCTTTGGCAAATGTCATGGTGCTGCAAGTGCGGATCATGTTGGGCCTGAACCAGAAGCCGCCGCCATAGCAGAACAAGGACTAGGTTGGAAAAACAGTTTTAATAGCGGTAAAGGTGGCGACACCATTACCAGTGGCATAGAAGGCGCATGGACAGCCAACCCCATTCAATGGGACATGGGTTATTTTGAAGCCTTATTTGGCTACGAATGGGAGCTCAATAAAAGCCCAGCAGGTGCTAATCAATGGACACCCCAGTCTGGTGCCGGTGCCAATGATGTGCCCGATGCACACGACAATGTAAAGCGTCATGCACCAATGATGACAACAGCGGATATGGCTATGCGTATGGACCCAATTTACGAAAAAATTTCGCGACGTTTTTCTCAAAACCCTGACGAATTTGCCGATGCCTTTGCCCGTGCTTGGTTCAAACTAACCCATCGCGATATGGGACCTCAAATACGTTATTTGGGCACAGAAGTACCACAAGAAACTTTAATTTGGCAAGACCCGATTCCTACTACAGACAAAACACCAAGCAGTACCGAAGAAATTGCTACGCTTAAATCACGTATTTTGCAATCTGGCTTATCTGTCTCCGAATTGGTTTCAACTGCATGGGCATCTGCTTCTAGCTACCGTGACTCAGATAAACGTGGCGGTGCCAACGGTGCACGTATTCGTTTGGCTCCACAAAAAGATTGGGCAGTTAATCAACCCCAACAATTGAGTGCTGTTTTAACCAAACTAGAAAAAATCAAAACTGCCTTTAATGACGAAAACAATACGTCTGTATCGCTTGCTGATACCATTGTTTTGGCTGGTGGTGTCGGTATTGAAAAAGCGGCAACGGATGCCGGACATTGCCTACAAGTTCCCTTTATACCAGGCAGAACCGACGCTTCTCAAGAACAAACCGACACCGATTCTTTTGCGGTTATGGAACCCGTCACCGATGGTTTTCGCAATTACACAAAAACCAACTACACGGTTTCGGCAGAAAGCCTACTGATTGATAAAGCACAATTATTAACGCTTACAGCACCTGAAATGACTGTTTTAATCGGTGGTTTGCGTGTACTTGGTGCTAATTTTGACGATTCCAGCAAGGGTGTTTTTACCAATCGCAGCGGTCAATTAAACAATGACTTTTTTATAAATTTGCTGAATCCATCAATCACATGGCAGGCAACGGATGCATCCGAACAATTGTTTGAAGGTCGTTCACGCGATGGGGCAATACAATGGACAGGCACACGAGTCGATTTGATTTTTGGTTCTAACTCACAGCTTCGTGCCATTGCCGAAGTCTATGCTTGTGCCGATTCAGCCGATAAATTTATTACCGATTTTGTCGCTGCATGGGACAAAGTAATGAATTTAGATCGATTTGATTTAGACAATCGCTATCAGTAATTTCATTAAAATAACGACACAGATAACCATTTAAAAATCGGCGGGTAAGTATAAAACTATCAGATTTCATGTTTTTTTGGTTTGTTGGTATCGATGCCATAATTGCTCGGCAGCATGTCGTGTTTCGTCCAGCGGCATCGAATAAAAAAATTGCCAATGGTCATTGTATAAACGAATATTACCCCGTTCAATTAACAACTGCTGAAAATAAGCAAATTTTTTAGCGGCTCGCTGTGCCTTTGCCCCCGCTTTAGCCCGCAGCGGCAATACATAAACAGCACGCCCGCTTGCACTGGCTTCTGAAATCATGTTAACTGAATCAGCAGTCACACAAAAGCCATCAGCAGCAGCAAGAATATCGTGATAAGGATTAGTACCTGTACCATCCCATACATAATGCGGATTATTAAATTGTTGTAACAGTCGCTGTGTTGTTTCTTTTGGAGTACGGCGCGAGGATGTAATAAGTAGGGTCGCATTGGATAATTCTATAATTTGGTTGAGTTGTTTTATCAGTAAGTCTTCGTCCAATTGATAGGCCCGATTATCCCCACCTATCAATACACCAATATACGGCGATGAATAGTCTTTAAAGCGTTGGCGCGCCTGTGGACGATTTTTGGTTAGAGCGGCGTTATTAATTTTTCCAACCGCTCCTAAGGTAAGAATTAATTTCAAATTAGAGGGTGATGCTTTTTTATAGTCATGAGCAGGCGCAACAATTGTATTGTAGCAATTAACATTTGCCGCTGGACGTTGAACACACACAACAAAAGCACGGTATTGTTTTTTTAGTGCCAATAAGGGTGCCTGTGCATCGCTACCGCACCCAATAACAATGGCAGGGGCTGGTGCGTTATTGATGGTGATAGTGTATAAGCCAAGCCAAGCAGCAATGGCTGGCGGCAAACATTTGCCCAAGCGATTACTGGTAACCGTACCATGATAAACACTGCCATTATCTATAAGGGCGAGTTGCTGGGCTAATCCTTCTGCCTGTGCTCTCATGCCAATTTTTCCATCAGTGAGTGTCCAAATAACTGGTGCAACCGACATACCCGTTACTAATAGTGTGTGTGTTTATTAAAAACCAAACATATGGTCACAGGAAAACGCGCTACCAACACGAGCACCATGATACCCAAACAAACGGCAGCTGGTATCACGAATAATTACATACGCGCCCTCACCTGCTTGATTTAATTCGTCTGTTGTAAATTGTTCGTCGCAATAAAACATATACGACCCACCACTGGCAATAGCAACCATCTTTTTTGCAATTGACTCACCCTGACGATTTTTAAGTTCAAGATGCGTATTGCTGTACTGATGCCATTTAACTCCAACAGGATAAGTCAGATGACAAAAAGTACGATTGGGAACAGACAACACCCGCAAAAACAAACGTGTGCTTAGCCCCGGTGGTGGTCCCTTATAAGACTGTGGTTCATTTTTATACGTCATAAGATGATTGAACATATGCGCACCAAAACTGGTTTCGGCATTATGACCGCTGCTTTTTTCGGTATAACGAAATAGCGAGTGCATCCAACCATCCCCATCGCCACCATCGCGAAAATCATACACCAATTCGACATGCCCTGCCTCGTCTTCAGGCAATGTTTTTGCTAAATCCGATAAATTTAAAAGGCAGCTATGTCGGCGTGGCAAACATCCCAAAAAAGTGCGCGCTATTTCTTTGCCAACGCTGTTATAGGCAACCGCCGTGTAGGGTAGCGTTTGTTGTGCCGTTGACATCGGAGTCGGTAAACATTCGCTAGTAAATTCACCCCGTGGCAAAATGGGTGCTGGCAGAATAAAGCCTTTGCCCACCCACTGCGCTATTTCGGCTAAATTTTTATCTGGCAATAAATCAGTACGCTCTACATTGGCATGGTTAATGCGTCGCCGCCCTACCCCATTGACAACCTCGTAACGCGGACGAACAAAATGCTTACCCGCATGGATTTCTAATTGTGCAGGCCATTTAACGGTAGGCAGTAAAGCACCAAGGTCAATCGCTTGCGTTGCATAAGCGGGAATTTTGTGCGAATAGTTGACAATGGTGTCATCACCCATTTGTGAAACGCCAATGGCTCCAGCAGGAATCGGCGTTGGATGCGAATTTTGCACCCATAGCGTTACGGTATCATCATCTGCTGGGGCAGGAATCCCTGCGTATAAATCGGCAGGCCAAGAATTGGCATCGTGCGTGCAGGATAATTCGGTATTCGATTTTTCACCACTGCCATAACTATCGGCAACGTATTTAACAATATCGTGCCCAGCAGCACCTACTACATGTAAAAACACCTGACCGCAAAAATCAGGCAATTGAAATTCTTGACGCAAAGCGGCACTGTCTAATTCGAATAATTGGTTTGCCTCTCCTAACCTCTTTTCAAAATCCACCAAAGTATTGCCGTCACCATCAAACAATCGCCCCCAAACGAATGGTGTTTTTGCACCGTAGGCACTCCAATAATTGGCAGTAACCAAACGCATGTGAGACGTGCCATCATCACGAAAAAACAGCAGATTAGTCGCGAAATTAATCGGATTTAAATAACGTCGCTTATCTGCCAAAAACCGCTCGGCAAGCTGCATAGTATCTAGCGTAAGCACTTCGCAACCAGCGGGAATTATAGACTGCAGTTGTGCCACTATTGGTGCCGACTCAAAGACAGGAATAAACAACAAATCAATACCGTTGTATTGCTCTAAATTAGTCAGTGGAACAACTGGGGTTTCTAGCGTTGTTTGTGTCAAACGCGCGATATCATGTACGAGTATTGCCGTAAAATCATCACCCGACAATTCATACAAGGACGAAAAAGCGGTTAAGGTATTTTGTGGGTCATACGCAATAACGCTATCGGCAGCCTTAATTTTTTTGACAATTGTCTGTGCCGCCGACACACAAAGAGGATGCCCTGCCGCTTTAAAAAATGCCGAGCCAATACCGGATTGATTGCTAAAAGTACTAATATCTAAAGGCATGCATTTGTTCCCTTGGTTTCCAATCAATGATGTTTGGTTTTTTTAAAGACAGCCCGCGCTTTTTTTAGCGTCGCACTCACCACATGCCGCACCGCTTCGCGGCGATGGTAAGCCTTACTAGCCACCCAATTAAGCTGAATAGCGCGACGCTCGCCAGCATAAGGCAAATGACCATGCCACGCATTATCATCACAACGAAAAGCCAGTAACGTGCCGTTACCGGGCGGCGATTCTAAAAAATAATTATCGATATTTTTGTCATCATGCAATAAGCGTAAACGACCACCCGTATTTTTATCCCAATCGGTATTGAGATACAGCAACACCGTGACCAATTTGCCACCCGAATCCAAATGGATTTTTCCATCCGTTGCACGACAAAAACCGCGTACCGTTACCATCGTTGGTCTATCGCTTAGGTCGGCACCCAACTTATCGCCTAAAAGTTGTGCCATTTTTGCACTACGTATTTCATCAATTAACGCGGCAAATGCTTTGCCGCCGTTAAGGGTTGACAGCGGAAAGCTACCCGCAGCAGGCACCTTAGGAAAATCACGATGAATAGCCGTCAATGCTTCTGTAGGGATAAAATCGGAACACAGTAAATGTGGAAAAGGAATTTTCTCCGACTGTATCGTTGATAATTTTTTAAAATCGCTATAGTTTGCCATACTCATCCATCAAGGTAATTGGTGCAGACACGACAAAGCTAAAACCAGCCATTTCTGCCATATAAGCGGGGTTTTAGCACGCTAATACCCGCAAAGGGGTATTTTATCGTATTTTTAAGCACATCACTAAACAGGCGGGGGGAAGTTATGTCCCCCACCGTTAATTTTGCGATTTACTACGCTCCAAAACTATACCGGCTTCGCCAACATCGGCAAAAAGTTTGGGCTTGCGACAGTACAACCGAACATGCTCAACATCGGGGTATTCCATGATTTTGGTGGCGATGCTTGCCACTGCGGTTTCGAGCAAGCCAAATTGTTGTGTTTCTAATATTTGGCGTATATCTGCAATGAGTACATCATAGCCAAGCACCGGTTGCAGGTCGTCATTGGGCGAACGCACCAAAGTAGCATCTACATCAAACAACAATGTTTGGCGTACGTACTGTTCTGCTTCGTCAATGCCAACGCAACAAAGTAATTTAAAATCTCGTATAATGATTGTATATTTATCCATGAACTATTCCTCGTTTATTCTTTTAATCACCGCTTACTTGATTGGCTCTTTGCCCTTCGCCATAATCGTTGCACGGTTATTTAAATTACCAGACCCACGCAGCTACGGCTCGGGTAACACAGGTGCTACCAATGTGGCGCGCA
The DNA here is from genome assembly GCA_965243565.1 of Gammaproteobacteria bacterium. GTDB lineage: Bacteria > Pseudomonadota > Gammaproteobacteria > Tethybacterales > Persebacteraceae > CBDEVH01. Next base: position 410,532 of record OZ251571.1, on the reverse strand, counting down.
GTGGTAATAAAACAGCTGCTATTTTAACCTTGTTTGCCGATGCTGCCAAAAGTGCCATTCCTGTTGCCATTGCCATTGCCTTAAAAGAATCATCTGTAATTGTGGCAACGGTGGGGGTAATGGCTGTCTGTGGTCATGTATTTTCGATCTTTTTACGATTTAAAGGAGGGCGTGGGGTCGCCACTGCTATTGGTGTTTTTGCTGTCTGGGATATTTTTAGCGTGCTGATATTTTTAGCAATATGGGGGCTCACTTTTGCAATCAGTCGTCTATCATCATTGGCTTCGATACTATCACATTTGGGGATAATAGCCGCATTGGCGTATTGGACAAATTCAAATTATGTTATCGGTGGTAGTATCATTGCCTGTATTGTATTGTATCGCCACAAAGAAAATATTCGCCGTATTTTATCGGGTGAGGAATTAAAGTTTAAAAAATAGTGGGTTCTATGGAAGAAGATAAAAATTTACTTAAAACAAAAATAGAAAATTCATTCAAAACAATAATGGATTGGGTAATTCAGCACAAAAAACCATTCGAAATAAAAATAGATTGGATAAAAAAGTTACCAAAAACAATAATGGATTTGGCGACAAAATCCATTTTCTACCGTATAGTGTTTTTGTTTGGTTTTACTGTCATTTCTGTATTAATCGCTTGGTGTATTTATTATTCAAATATTGCCGCTGATACTGCCGCTGATATTACCGCTGACACATCCGTTTTTAAAGATCGTTTTCTTGCCCATATTTTATTCGCTGTTACTTCTATTCCTATACTATTTATATTATGGTTTTTTCGTACCCACGATACTCGCGAACAAATCACAAAAACTCAAGAAAATATTAATACCTCGTTATTTAACAAAGGGGTTGATTTAATCACTACCGAAGATAAATTCTGACACAGAAACAAACAAGGCGAGTAGAAAATTCTGATACAGAAACAAACGTTAAGAAACGAGTAGCTGGATTCCTATTATTAGCGACCTTAAAACAACAAGGTCTTTTTGAAAAAGAAATTGATTTGATGACACAAAAAATAGACCTTAAAAACGCCAACCTAAGAGGGGCAAACTTGGAAGGGGCAGACTTGAGCGGGGCAAACTTGGACAAGGCAGACTTGAACGGGGCAATCTTGAGCGGGGCAGACTTGAGCTGGGCAGACTTGAACAGGGCAAACTTGTACGGAGCAAACTTGGAAGGGGCAAACTTGGAAGTGGCAAAATTGAACGGGGCAATCTTGACACTGGCAAACTTGACACAGGCAAACTTGAATCATGCAAAATTGGAAGGGGCAAACTTGAAAACTTGATGCAAACTTGACACAGGCAAACTTGAGCAATGCAAACTTGAACGGGGCAGATTAAGCTTGATAAGGGCAGACAGCAAGACAGACTTGTACGGAGCAAACTTGGGGGGCAAACTTGAGCGGGACATACTTAAGAGGAGCAAACTTGGGGGCAAACTTAAGCGGGGCAATCTTGCAGGGAGCAAAAGTTAGAAAAAGCGATAAAGAAAAGTATTCGGAGGAATTAAAAGACCATGTTGATGCTATTGATTGGCAAGATGATTAGTGAAAGACAGTGCAGTTAATCCCAACTATCCGTAGATTTTTACCGCATAAACAAGACAGAGTAGTACCGTTATAAAGCCCCATATTTTAATGCCTTGATAAATGCTGGGTTGCTTTATTTGATAGATTGTTGCTCGGTCTGTTTTTTTGACGAGGGTTAATAGTGTGGTTAATGTTTCGGGGTTGTTGCTTTCACTAACTTTGTTTATCACCATCAACATTTCATCGTCATAGATGTCCACAATAAAATGCTCCGCATCGCCCAATTGTTTGTTCATTTCCATGACATCTTCTAACCCTTTATCAAAGCCTTTTATCTTTTTTTCTTGCATGGCTTTGATAAATTCTTGTGTTTTGATTAACACACAGGGACTGTCTTTTAATTGCCATAGGGTGTAGTCAATACAGTCGTTGGGAGAAAAACGCTTCAATACAAAGTTTGAATTGTCTAAAGCAAATCGAACGTGTATAGAATGGTTTTTGGTTTGAATAATTATCATGGTGTTTTTTGGTGATAGCCAATGATGGTGTTAACCCGCTATAAGGTGAATTGCTATTTGCAATAAAGTAATGCTAAATAGAGCAGCGACAACATCGTCTAACATAACGCCTATGCCACCATGTACATTTTTGTCTAACCATTTTATTGGTGGTGGTTTTACAATGTCAAAAAAACGAAATGAGCCAAATGCCACTAATTGCCAATACCAATCGGCTGGGGTAAATAGTAAAATGATGAAAAAAGCAGCGATTTCGTCCCACACAATCGCACCGCTGTCGTGCGTTCCCAGCTGCTTATTGGCATAGCTGCATAGCGGTATCCCAATGAGAATAAAAAATATTGCCAATGCCAACATGATAGTATGCGATAAAAAATAATCACAGATATAATAAAGCGGAAATGTGGCTAATGTCCCCATCGTACCGGGGGCTTTGGGTGATAAACCACTGCCTGCTCCTAATGCAATAAATAAGCATGGGTCTAATAACATTTTTTTATTCATGGCGTTTGCGGGCTACCAAAGTCATGTTCGTAGCCAGTTTGTTGCATTTGGAGGGCTTGCCCATTGTCCCATAATAATACTCCTGCCCCCTCTTTTACATTGCCAATACGGGTGAGCGGCACGGTACTGCTAGCCAATGCGGTAATTGCTTGGCGGTTGCTGGTGGGGGCGGTAAAAAATAATTCGTAGTCATCGCCACCAGCTAACGTACAGGCACGAATAATGTTCGGGTCTGCATTGTTTAAGCATAGTGGTAGCGGTAGTGTGTCGACGTTTAAGGACAAACAACAATGAGATGCCTCGCCAATGGTTTGGGCAGTGGTGAGTATGCCGTCCGATACGTCCATTGCGGCATGGGCTAACCCAACCAATGCTTGCCCCAATGCCAACCGTGGGCTTGGTGTTTCTAGGCAGCTGATTGCCTCAACAATGGCAATGTCATCAATAGTGGATGGGTAGTTTTTAAGACGCATACCAACGGCATAGGCAGCAGCACCAATATGCCCTGATAGCCAAATATCATCGCCCACTTTGGCACTGCTGCGTTGCAATGGCGGGCGTGGCATCGCCCCTATAACAGTAGTCGTAATAGCAATGGTATCGGCACGGGTTAAATCGCCGCCTATAACGGCGTAGTTGTATTGCTTGGTGCTATCAACAAAACCTTGAGCAAAGGCACGAAACCAATCGGGGCTGACAGGCGGACGTGATAGCGAGACAGTCATCCACAATGCCCTGCCTCCCATTGCCGCAATATCGGACAAACTAACAGCAGCAGATTTAATTGCCAGAGTATAAGGGCTAACATCGGGAAAAAAATGGATGTTTTCTATCAGCGTATCGCTACTAACCAATAGACGCTCACCGCTGGGAGGAATGACGGCAGCGGCATCATCACCAATGCCGATTTCAATGTTTGCATTATCGCTAGAAAATTTAAAAAAATTTTCAATGATGTCGCGTTCACGCATTGCTTAGTTTTTTGTTTATTTTTTCAAGTATGCCGTTGACCAATTCATAGCCGTTTTCATCACCGTATAATTTCGTAATCTCAATTGCTTCGTCAATGATGATCGCCTTTGGTGTATCAGGACAGCCCAACATTTCAGCAATGGCGGTTGCCATGATGGCTTGTTCTACCGCCGATATTAATGCTGCAGGTCTATCGTAATTTTCGCTTATCCAATTGAGTATGTCTTCTTGCCTAAAATCATAAACCCGCAATAGATTCATTACCAATTCGTCATCGGCTATAGCAGAGCGTTTTGGTTTTAATGTGAGTACACGATCGGATTGTGTAGCGGCGGTGTCTTTGCCTGAAATAGCGGCATAAATAACTCGCATAGAAAAAATACGTGCATCGCGACGGTTAATGTTTGCCATTTACTTAGTTTGCCTGAAATTGGTGTTGTTTTAAACGCGCTAATGTTAGCGCGGCATGAGTGGCTTCTTTGCCTTTTTGTAATCGTGCTTGCGCTTGTGCTTGGGTTTCGACTGTAATAATGCCGTTGCCAACGGGCACCCCCGTGCTTAGCTGTACTTGCTGCAAGCCCAATGCAGATACTTGTGATACTACTTCGAAATGATAGGTTTCACCCCGAATAACACAGCCCAATGCCACGGCTAAATCGATTCTTTGTTTCTCGGCAAGCTGTTGTATGACGTAGGGTATTTCTAGTGCGCCGGGCACGCGTATCACCCACGATGCATCGACCGCGTTATTGTTTAGTTCGGTCACGCAAGAAGTAAGTAAGCCTTCTGCAATATCAGAATAAAAATCAGCAATGACAATAACAGCACGCATGGCTTAGTTGCTTGTCGTCTCAGATGGCGGGATAAAGTCTTCAATAGACAGACCAAAACCTTGCATACTAGGCAATCTAAATGGATGCGATAGTAACCGTATTTTGCTACAGCCTAAATCACTTAAAATTTGCGCCCCAAAACCATAGTAACGTAGGTTGTTGTTATTGGGTGCTGTTTGTGTGTGATTCCATTGGGCAATTTGCTGCTCCATACGGTGTTTATCGGTGGAATTATCGGTTGATAGCATTAATAAAACGCCTGATTTTTCTTGGGCGATTTTTTCTAGAGCAGGCAAAACCCCCCATGATTCGTTGCGATTATCCAATAATAAACCGTCCCATACCGTTGCATTAATGGCAACCCGCACCAATGGTAGGTTGTCTGCGTCTAATTCTCCGCAAAACAATGCAGTGTGTAAGTTGTTGTTAATTAAATCACGATACGCAATCATGTTAAATTCACCAAAAGGAGTGGTAACGGACGATTCGTATTCACGTTGCACTAAATATTCGTTTTTCATGCGGTGTTCGATTAATGATTCAATCGTTCCTATTTTTATCCCATGTTTATCGGCAAATTTTTCAAGTGATGGCATTCGTGCCATACTTCCGTCTTCGTTCATAATTTCGCAAATAACGGCGGCGGGGAAAAGCCCAGCCAACCGTGTTAGATCACAGCCTGCTTCTGTATGCCCTGCCCGCACTAAAACGCCGCCGGTTTCAGCACGAATAGGAAACACATGCCCGGGCATAACAATATCGCTCGGACAAACATTGGGCTGCACTGCTGTTTGTACAGTTTTTGCTCTATCAGCAGCAGATATGCCAGTGGTAACACCTTGTGCCGCCTCGATAGACACCGTAAAGTTTGTGCCAAAAGGGGATCCATTTTGTGTTGCCATCATCGGCAAGCCCAGTTGGTCGCTATGCTCTTTTGTAATCGCCATACAAATTAACCCGCGGCAATGCTGTGCCATAAAGTTAATGGCTTCCGGCGTAATATGACTGGCAGAAATGACAATATCGCCTTCGTTCTCACGCTCTTCATCATCAACCAAAACAACCATTTTACCGACGGCTAAATCATCGATAATCTCTTGAATATTCGCTATCATTTCTTTATCATACCTTTATATAAACATAATTGCAATATTGTAATAAAAATAAAAAATACCAATAATTGTTGTGGTATCGATAACCCCAAAAACACCCAAGCAATCCCCCCACAATCGGCATTGGCATCAAACGCTTTGCCAATTAATGCCAATACGTTTTGCACTGATTCGCTACTGGTTAAACAAAAACCGCTATCGTTCGGCGGTTGTGCCTGTAGCCAAATATGCCGCCCTGTTAAAATAAAACCGATAAGCAGTGTGAATGAGGTAAACGCCCAACTTATTTTTTGCAATAACGGTTTGGAAAATTTTGTAGCAAACGCATAACCAAAAAAACCAATACTCATAAAACCAACGGTGAATCTATCTAAAATACACAGTGGGCAGGCTTCGAGCAACAAATATTGTTCCATATAAAAATAGGCAATGCACAAAGAGGCAATGCAAAATATCGCCGCTGTAATTGATAAAAAAAATGGCTTTAACATTGTTTATTCCGCAGGCAGTAGCTGTAGTACACTGGGCAATATATTATTAACGATAATGAGAACTCCCTCTGGATTAGGGTGCAAGCCATCTGCTAGATTTAACGATTCAACTGCCGCAACATCTTTTAAAAAAAATGGGTATAACTCCACTTTTTTCTCATCGGCTAATCGTTCATAAACTTGTATCAATTGGTTTTGATACTGTGTGCCCGAATTAACTGGTGCCTGCATTCCTACCAATAAAATTTTGGTGTTGTTCGCCTGAATAGCATCAATCACCACCGATAAATTGTCGTATAACGCATTCAATGGTAACCCCATTAACATGTCGTTTGCACCAAACTCAATAATGACAAGGTCGGGCTTGTGTTTTTTTAACATCCAATTAACACGGGCGCGCGCATCGCTACTGGTTTCACCTGCTATAGCGGCATTAATCACTTGTGCCATGATGCCTTTTTGTTGTAGATTTTTTTCTAAAACAGGTGCGAAACCCGCTTCTTTTGGCAAATAATACCCCGATGATAAACTATCGCCAAAAGCCACTATTTTTATCATTTTTGAGGCATGTACGGTCCCAATAGGCATTGTGCAAAGTGCTATAATGCTCAATAAACCAATATAAACCCATTTTTTCACCACCCATTCAATCATGACTGTTGATTCTATACCACCTGCCATACATTTAACTGACATCTGCCTATCTTTTAGTGGCAATGTTCATATTTTAAAGTCACTCAATCTAAAAATCGAGCGAGGACAACACACCGCCCTCATTGGGCGATCCGGTGCGGGCAAAACCAGTCTATTGGCAATTATTAGCGGTTTATTACAACCCAATAGCGGACAAATTGTAACAATGGGACAACACCTAAACGTGATGGATGAAGACCAACTCGCTCAACTACGGCGTGAAAAAATCGGCGTTGTCTTTCAGCATTTTCATTTATTATCGACCATGACCGCTTTAGAAAACGTGGCATTACCACTCGAAATCAATCGCATTGACAACGCCGCCGAACAAGCCACAGCCATGTTAAATGCCGTCGGATTGCAAGAACGCCTGCACCATTTTCCAGCACAGTTATCGGGAGGCGAACAACAACGAGTCGCCATTGCCCGCGCATTTGCAGCCAATCCACAACTCATTTTGGCGGACGAACCAACTGGTAATTTAGACGATGAAACAAGCGAGCAAGTGCTAGAGACGCTATTGCAACTCAGCAAAAAAAATAATACCACTTTATTATTTGTTACGCACAATACGTCTATCCTCAATCGTTTTAATTCAGTACTTGAAATGATTGATGGAACCGCCTATGCGAAGTAAAAATCCCACTTTTATTTTATTACGCCGCGAATTACGCGGTGAAGTTAATTTATTTATTTTTTCGGCAGGTATTTTGGCTTTTGCCACTTTGCTACTAACCATTGTCATTGCATTGACAAGTGCGTTTGAAAATTCCTTTGTTCAATCAGCAAAAACATTAATTGGTGGTGATTTATCATTGCGTTTATCACAACGCGACTTCAAGCCAGAAGAACTAAAATGGATTGACAATAACAGTCAAGCCATTTCACAAATGAATGCTGCCCGAGTATTGGCGGTTCACAACGAACGCACGCACATTGTTCGCCTGAAAGGCATTGATTCATCCTACCCACTCTATGGCACGCTGGCAGTACAAAATACCGAAACACCGCAAACACTACAAACACCCCCCATAGACGGCGTTTATCCCGCTTATATTAACCAACGCATTGGTGAGTATTTTGATATTGCAGTGGGCGATACCTTAAAGGCTGGTGGTGTTACTCTAAAAATAATCAATCATTATTTAGACGAACCCGACCCAGATCCGCGTTTATGGTATGGGGCACCAGCCATATTTGTTAATAAATCACTACTCGAAACCCCTCACTTTACACAGCCCGGTGCCTTGGTTGCACGATTCACACGCGCAAAACTCGCCACCAATACCGACAGCACAAAATGGAAAGACTCCATCGAAAAACAATTCCCCGATGCGGGGTGGCGTATTTTAGGACCCGAAGACGCTCAACAAAACGTCCGCAGAACAATGGATAGAATTCGAGCATTTTTATCGCTTGCCTCACTCGCCTCCCTATTGCTCGCTGGTATAGGTTGTGGCAGTGCCTTGTCTGCTTTTTTGCGTGCACGCTTACGTGCCATCGCTATTTTTAAATTATTAGGCGCACCCAACAAACTGATTTTAAACGTCTATTTATTAATATCTACCCTATTTACCTTACTAGGCGCCATTATTGGTGCCAGCGGCGGCACTGTCTTGCTACCCATTATCATTGACTTTATTGCCCCTTACTTACCCCTGCCCTTTTATGCTACCAATACAGTCGCTTCTTTTGCATCCGCCGTATTTATTGTAAGCACCATCACCATTGCATTTATAACACCGCCATTACTCGCTCATATTAATACCAATCCATTGCATTTATTTTCAAACACAGGCAATGAACATATCAGCATTGCCAGCCGTGCGCGCGACAAATTAATTACGGTGGGTGCGTTATCACTTGCCATTATCGTATTGCCGTTGCCGTGGCAACAAAAATTGTATTTGGGCATTATTGCCATTGTCGCTTTGCTTTTTTACTTCCTCGCTGCAATGACGATTCGTTTTATCGAAAGCATAAGTGCGTATTTTTCGCCAACCATCCGCTTGGGTACTATTGCGGTTTGTCGGCATCGCCGACAAACCGCCACCACCATGATGTCACTTGGCATTGGTATATTTACCCTCATTAGCGTTATTCAAGCAAAAGAAAATTTTTCGCATCAAATTGACGATACACTCGACAAAGAAGCCCCCAGCGTTTTCTTTGTTGGCGCACGTTCTGATCAACGTTCTATTTTGGAATCGATGGTCAGCGATCACAACGGCGAATTACGCGTCATTCCTTTTATTCGTGGACGCATCGAGGCAATTGGTGGCATGACCACCGAAGAAATCTTAGCCAAAGACCCCGAAGACAAATGGATATTACGCGGCGATCGTGGCGTTACTTGGAGCGATGGCAATTACATTGGTAGCAGCAAAGTCAGTCAAGGCACACTATGGGATCCAAACCAAAATGGTTTACAAGCCTCGTTTGACGAAGAAGCCGCCAAAAATTTTGGCGTAAAATTAGGCGACAATCTCGAACTTAATTTTTTAGGTGAACCCGTAACCGCCGTTATAACCAGTATGCGTAAAATTGATTGGCAATCATTTGACATTAACTTTGTGGTCATATTATCCGATGTTCCGATTGAAGGAATACCCCATACTTATATGGGTGGCGCTTATATGCCCAAAGATAAAATTAATGATTTACAATTATCCATTGCCAAACAACTGCCCAATGTCATCCCAGTGCCGACTGCTCCCGTCTTTGCTTTTTTAAAGCGACTGCTTGAACACATCACCACCTTGCTATTGGTCAGTGCTGGATTTTTAATTATTTCAGGACTGCCAATGATTATCGCCACCCTCATTGGCAACCATCGCCGTCGCATAAAAACCATTGCTACCTTGCGATTAATCGGCGTCAATAAACGCACCATTATAATCAGCGGATTGGTTGAATTTATCATCATTGCCATTGTTGCCGTTGTTCCGGCTATGCTGCTTGGCACAGGTGCTGCTTGGCTGTTAGTGCTTTATATTTTTGAACTGGAGTGGCAAATGCAGTGGAGTGCATTGTTTTCAATCGCCTCCATCAGCTTTGCCTTTTTTATTATTTTAGGTATCATCGACATTACAAAAGTCGTCAACAAACCACCCTACCCACTCATTCGTAATGAGTAATTCCTACAACTAAAAAAATTCAGACTGAATTAATTTCTTGGCCGCCGTACTCTTTTTTTAACCAACGGTTTTTGAAATTTAGCGTTTCTGGGGTTTTTGTTATTAGGCTTCTTTTTCCCGACATCGTTTGATTCGGATAATCTAACTTTTGGCTCTAGACCTTCTAATTCTTCACGAGGTAATTTCTTTTTTATCAAATTTTCAATATCACGTAATAGACCAAACTCATCACTACTAACCAGTGAGATCGCTTCCCCTGCTAAACCGGCTCTGCCTGTTCGACCAATACGGTGTATATAGTCATGGGGCGCATCGGGTAAATCAAAATTGACAACGCGAGGTAGCTGGCTAATATCGATTCCTCGAGATGCAATATCGGTTGCAATCAATACCCGATTTTTCCCTGCTTTAAAATTAGCAAGTGCTTTGGTTCGTGCACCTTGGCTTTTATTGCCATGAATAGCGACTGCCTCTATATTATTCGCAATTAAATTTCTGGTTAATTTATCTGCCCCATGTTTGGTGCGTGCAAAAACCAAGATTTGATAGCAATTATCAGTCTCTAATAAGCGTATTAACGCATCGGTTTTTTTACTTTTGTCAACAGAAATTAATCGTTGTTTAATACTGTCTACCGTGGCGTTGGGTGGGGCAACCGATACTTCAACGGGGTTCTTCATAAACTTTTTGGCAATTTCACGCACCTCGTCAGAAAATGTTGCCGAAAATAATAACGTTTGACGGTCTTTGGGTACTTTACTAATAATTTGTTTAACATCTTTAATAAAACCCAAATCCAACATCCGATCGGCCTCATCTAATACCAATATTTCAAGACCGTCAAAATGAGCGGCATTTTGTTTATGCAAATCAAGCAAGCGTCCGGGAGTTGCGATTAAGATATCATTATGACCGCGTAAGCGTTGCATTTGCGGGTTAATTTTAACCCCACCAAATACGGCTGTTGATTTTACCGAAAGATATTGCCCATAAACTTTAATACTGTCGGCAATTTGTGCTGCCAACTCTCGTGTTGGTGTAACGATTAATACACGAAATTCATTGTTATATACTTGGGGTTTTTCACCATCAAATAAATAATGCAATATGGGTAGAACAAAGCTTGCTGTTTTACCTGTTCCTGTCTGTGCGGCTGCCATCACATCATGACCTGCTAGTATTTCAGGAATTGATTTTTCTTGGATGGGAGTGGGTTCTTTATAGCCCTGTTGGTCAATTGCTTTTAACAGCTTTGGATTAAGACCTAAATCGTCAAATTTCATAGTTTTTACTTTTTGGACAATTTCAAATAGCAAAAATATGCGGAAATTGAATATAAGGCACGCATTCTACTGATAAATATAGAACTATTTTAAAAAAAGATGTTTTTCTTGCATTAATTTGATAAATATCGATTAAAAGGTTGAAAATCCTTCAATTTTCTCAATTTACTCCTCTTTATCAAAAATTATTGTTTTCTGAAATAAAAGAGAGCTGCTGTATTCAGGTTAGAATGACACGTATCTTATCAAATGAAACATCAATTTTACAATATGGATTGTGTGGCAGGTGCAAAACAACACCTTGCCGATAATAGTGTTGATTTAATCATTACCGATCCACCCTATGGCATTAACGGCAATACCCTAGACAAGCACTATAACCGTAATGAAAATTTTGTGATTGATGGCTATGTGGATGTGCCTAAAAACCAGTATGCTGAATTTTCTAAACAATGGATTTGCGAGGCTGCGCGGGTACTCAAGCCCGGTGGAGCTTTGTATATTGTCTCTGGCTATACCCAGCTTGTACATATTTTAAATGCATTGCATGCAACAGACCTCACTGAAAAAAATCATATTATTTGGAAGTATAACTTTGGTGTTTATACCAAAACCAAATACGTGTCGTCGCACTATCATATTTTATTTTATATCAAAGGTGGCGCAAAGCATACATTCAACCTATATTCACGTTATGACTCTAATGAAAAAACCGACAATGGTGGATCTTGTAATTATCAAGACCGCGAAGACGTATGGGTGATTAACCGTGAATATAAACCCGGACAAATAAAAAATAAAAATGAATTGCCAACAGCATTACTCACAAAAATAATTCAATACTCCAGCAACGAAGGTGATGTCATTGCTGATTTTTTTCTGGGAAGTTTTTCTACAGCAAAAGTGGCTAAAGGATTAAACCGCCAAGCCATAGGCTTTGAAATAAACATGAAGTCGTTTGATCATCAAATTCAACAAATTAAAACAATAGAGCAAGGTGGATTGCTTCAAAAAACACGACCACTACCACCAAATACACACCCCAATCAAAGCAAACGATTGTCGGTGGATGATAAAAACAACATTATTCAAGCGTACAAACGAATGCAACAGCAAGGAAAAACCAAAAAATCGAGTATTGACGCATTATCCGCCCAGTTTGGGAGAGGCTATTGGTCAATTTCAAATATTATTAAAGAGTAAAAGTTTCCAGCTAGATAGTAATTTTTAGTTTCGCTAACAACTCAAGTAGTTGACAAAGCATTCACGCCTTCATATAAATATAACAAAAAATCTATTCATCTAGGTTTAAAAAGAATTGGTGTATTCCGAATAATACTTTGGTTATGGAGTTTGATGCCTTGCAATTAGCTTGTGCCTTTGTATCAATATTCCAATTGTAAGTTTTGCCGACTCCTTCTAATAATTTAAATACTTCGTCATCGAGCTCATCTGAAAAATAATAAGCCGTATCCAACGCAGTGCAACCTTCGTTGTCTTGTATGTTTAAATCGATGTTATTATCTAGTAGTAGTTGAATAACTTGAATGTTCTGCCTACCTTCTATCGCTCTATGCAATACTGATTTATTCTTGTTGGTAACTGCATTAATATCGCTATCTGAATTTAGCAACAAAGATACCATTGCCACATTATTAAAATAAGCGGCCTGGTGTAACGGAATTTCTCCTATTAAATTTGCTCTATTAATTTTTGCGCCATTGGCTAGTAACACTTGTGCCACCAATGGGTTTTTATTATTAAGGGCAGCCTCATGCAAAGGGGTATTCAACAAATAGTTGTCTTGTATATTCACACGTGCTCCTTTTTCAATTAGCAATGCTATTACTCTTTCATCGCTTGTACCAGTAGCAGCACTGTGCAGTGGTGTATCGCCAGATTTGGTTTTTGCATGAATAGACGCACCCTGTTTAAGAAATTGTTGAATAACGCCAATTTTTGCATTTTTATATAGAGCAGTATGTAGTTGCGTACGACCATCAACACCTTTGGCATTAACATCAGCCGTCGCCATCGTCACCGAGCCACTGAATAAAATGGCTAAGTAGGCAATTGCCGTATAAAGCTTGATATTAATTTTCATCATTACTATGAGTATAACTTATTCTTTAGATAAATTCATCACGCAATAAGCTCGACGTTGAAAAAAAAACTGTTGAAAAAAAACTTTATTTGACTCGCTCACGTAGTTCGTATTTTTTAATTTTACCGGTGGCAGTTTTGGGAAGTTCGCAAAATATAACGGCACGTGGACACATGAATCCCGGAGCGTTGGCTTTGCAATGAGCAATGATGTCATCGATGGTTGGGGCAGTGCTGCCTTCTCGCAGTTCTATAAAAGCACACGGAGTTTCTCCCCATTTTTTGTCGGGTTTGGCTACAACGGCTGATAGTAATACGGCAGGGTGTTTTGCCAATACGTTTTCAATGGCTTGTGATGAGATGTTTTCACCGCCTGAAATAATGATGTCTTTTTTACGGTCGCGTATTTTAAGATAGGAGTCAGGATACATTACGCCTAAATCGCCAGTTCTAAACCAATCGCCATCAAATACGGCAGCGGTGGCGTCTTCATCTTTTAAGTAACCGCTCATAATGGTGTTGCCACGCAGCGCTAGTTCGCCCATGGTTTCGCCATCGCATGGCACACTGTTGCCTTGAGAATCTAATACGGTCCAGTCTTGTAAGATGGGGTAGGCGACGCCTTGCATGGCACGTTTTTCAAATTGCTCTTCTTCGCTTAGGTTTGCCCATGTGTCTTGTTCGTAACACATGGTGGTGTGCCCGTAGGTTTCGGTTAATCCATAAACATGAGTGATGTTAAAGCCTTTTTTGCTCATTTGTGCCAATACGGTGGACGGTGGCGGAGCACCAGCGACCAATACTTTAACAGGGCGTGATAATTGATGGTTTTTCCCAGATTCGAGTATCATGGATAAGACAATGGGGGCTCCACCCATAAAGTCGATTTTATGTTTTTCGATTAATTCCCATACGGCATCGCCACTGACAGCACGCATACAGACGATGGTGGATGCCAATAGGGTTTCTGTCCACGGATAGCCCCAACCGTTGCAATGAAACATGGGAACGGTTGCCAAATAGGTGTTATGGCGTGGCATTTGCCATGCGGCAATACTGCCCATTGACATTAAATAAGCACCGCGATGATGGTAAACCACGCCTTTGGGGTTGCCAGTTGTGCCAGAGGTATAGTTTAGTGCGATGGGTGCCCATTCGTCTTTGGGCATTTGGCATAGTTGTTGTTGCTTTGCTTCGGCTATGAGCGTTTCGTAGTCGCATTCACCAATGCGATGACCGTTATCGGCGGCTGGGTCAACAATGTCGATTATGGTGGGGGGGTTGTCCATCGCTTCAACGGCGGTTTTTACTTTGCTGGCAAATTCTGTTTCAACTAAAATCATTTTTGCTTCACTGTGTTCAAAGATGTAACGCAGTGTATCGGCGTCCAAACGAATGTTGATGGTGTTTAATACACAGCCTGCCATGGGTATGGCAAAATGCGATTCAAATATTTCAGGGATATTGGGTGAAACAACAGAGACGACGTCGCCTGCTACCAATCCTCTATTTTGTAGAGCATAGGCTAGCTGAGCACAACGGCTATAAATGGTTTTCCAGTTGATGGTGCGATTCCCGTAAATAACGGCGGTGCGTTGTGGATAGATTCGCGCAGCATGGGTTAAAAATGTGATGGGCGTTAAGGGTATGTAATTGGCGGTGTTTTTGTTTAATCCTTTCATGTCCATTGTTTTATCTCCTCTTTTTTTATGTTTTTAACTGATTTTTGTTTTGATAAATTGCAGTGGGCAGGTGATTGCGTTGCGTTTATCGCCATATTCGGTGATGATTTGTATGCTTGTGCCGTAGTCGCTATAAGGCGTGTCTAACATGGCAAAGCCTATGTTTTTTTGCAGAGTGGGTGAATAGACGGCACTGCGTATTTTGCCGATGTTGTCTTGGTTGTTATTTTTACAGTTCCACCATTGTATCAATGGTAGTTGCATTGGGTCGCCGTCAATTTCGACACCGACCAAACGGCGATTAACGCCTTGTTCGGCTACTTTTTGCAGTGCTGTTTTGCCAATGAATGAGTCGATGGATAAGTCGATTAAACGTTCTAATCCTAAGTGATAGGGGGTGTCTTGGTCGTTGGCATCGGCACCGTATGATAACAAACCGCCTTCTATGCGGCGGATGGTGGATGGCGTGGCAGGTTCTATGCCAAAGGGTTTGCCGATTTCCATGATTTTTTCCCATAGCCAATCGCCATATTCTCCGTTGCATAGATAGATTTCAAAGCCACGTTCACCACTCCAGCCAGTGCGAGATATGACCAATGGCACGCCTTCAAATTCAAAGCTTCGACAATGAAAATAAGGGATGTCGATAACCCAATCACCGAATAGTTTAATGGCAACGTCTAATGATTTTGGTCCTTGTAATTGCAAGGGGGATACATCGGGCTGACCGATGTTAACGTCGTAGCCAGCGTTGATGGCAACGCCTTGTGCCCATAGTAGGATGTCGCTGTCGGCAGCAGATAACCAATATTTATTTTCTTCTATACGCAATAAAACGGGGTCGTTTATAACACCGCCGTTTTGGTTGGTGATGAGTACATAACGACATTGTCCGATTTTTGTTTTTGATAGGTTGCGGGGGGTTAGGTATTGTACGAATTGACTGGCGTCTTTTCCTGATATTTCGACTTGTCGCTCACCGGCAACGTCCCATAACGTAACGGCGGTGGTTAGATAGTGATAGTCTTCTACTGCCGATTTATAAATACTGGGCATAAAGGTGTGGTTGTAAGTGGTGAATACACTGGCACCCCAACGCAATGTCGCCTGAAAAAATGGCGATGGTCTAACACGACTACCAAATGCCATGAGTGCTTTTGGTATTGCCAATGGTTGTTTTTGTTTATTCATCACTAGACCATTCTACAGGGGCGTATTCGGCGGATTGGCCTGAAAAATCCCAAATTCTACCAAAGGCACGGACTTTGCTTTTTGTGCCGATTGCAACAGTGATGTCGGAGGCTACCCAATATTGTGAGTTGTTGATAATAACATCGCTGTTTTTGTCTTTGCCGACTTGCTTGGCAATGGCACAGTCTGCAACTTTACCTTGTGCTGTTTTAACAGTCATGTGCCAACCGTTGTCGATTTTGTCAAAGGTCATATCACCGCGATTGACTCCCAATACTTCTTTTACCAATAGCGATAGAATGGATAACGAGCCACCGGCTTGTCCTGTAAATATTTTTTCTAGGTGAACGGCAGCAGTATTCGATGCGTTGCTGTCTATGTATAGTGCCACACTCCATCCGCCTTCGCCCATTTTGCCGGGTACGTCTAGTAATATGCCTATGCGCAAGCCGTTTAGTTTTTCGTCTCCTGCAAAGCCTTCGGTTATGTTAATGCCCCACCATGAATGGCAATAGCCTTCGGTTGGGTTGGCTTTGCCTAGCGATATAACGCACGGACAAAACAAATCACAATTACAACTAAGTATGACTTCTCCTTTAATTTTCCATTTCATTTTTTACTTCCTTTCAATTTTTATTTTAAAGTAACAACTGTACCATTGCCGCCACTATTAACAATACACCAATGGACTTTGTTAATAATAGTGGTTTGTAAGGTATGGTTTTTTCTATTAAGACACATAGCGTTAAAGTAATAATATAACCCAAATGCATAAGACCACCAACAAAAAGCAATAACATTAAGAACCCGCAACAACCCATACAGTATAAACCATGGTGGCTGCCTACCTTACACGCTTTCACGCTATTATTACGCCAATTTAGCATTAGAAAAATAGCAGGATGACGGCATTTTTCTAGGCAAATGGCTTTGAGTGGGGTGAGTTGGTAAATACCAGCTACTAATAATAACCCGCCACGCCAATGCGGATTTGACAATAACCATTCGGCATTTAATAGGTCGCTTTGGCTTGCTATTTGTTGCAAGCCGACTGCTGCTGCACTAAACCCTATCCAAACAAAAAGATAGCCGCCAATGAATGCCTGAATGGGTGAGCGAGAATATGAGGCGGGGTGTTTTTGCTGTAATTGTAATAATAGCGTGATGGTCGGTATAAATGAAGGGAGCATCATGGCTGCCATCATCACTGTCCACATTATCAATAGCGTTGGTGTTGAGGCAGTTGTCCAAGCATTGCCATTGCTGTGTGCCATTGTCTGATAAAAATCAATGGACATAACCACTGTCGCCCACCAGCATAACCCCAACACAACGGCAATGCCCCAAGTGGTGCTGTTTTTCCAAAATATTTTTTGCTTTTTAATGATGATGGTCATTGGCTATTTATTGATTAGGTGTTGGTGTCTTCTTTGTCAAAAACAATAATGTCTTTGGCATGACAATGTAAATAACCGCTGTCTCCCAATACTTCTAATTCTTCTCCTCGATGACGATTGGCATGGGTGGACAACAAAATTTGTTTGGAAGTAGCCTCACATTGGAGGAGTGTTTCACCACCATAATAAGCACGATTTTTAACAGTGACGGGTATCGATATTTGCGTATCGTCTGAATCAGATGCAAAAGAGAGGTTTACCGGACGAATTCCAATGTCGGTGGAACATGGCTTGGTAAAGCTGTGTTCGTTATTGCTTAGTGATGCTTCAAAATCATCGGTTTTTATGTGTAACCCGCTATCGGTTGGCGTGGCGGTACAACGTATTAGGTTCATACGTCCAATAAAATTGGCAACAAAACGACTGTTGGGCGCTTCGTACATGGCTTTTGGGGTGGCTACTTGACAAATTTTGCCGTGGTCCATAACCGCTATCCGCGTTGCCATTGACAAGGCTTCGTCTTGATCATGGGTAACGACAATAAAAGTAATGCCCATCATTTTTTGCAAATTAACCAATTCTATCTGCATGGATTCTCGTAGTTTGGCGTCCAATGCTGATAATGGTTCATCTAACAGTAATATTTTTGGTCGCAAGACAAGACAACGTGCCAGCCCTACACGTTGCCGTTGTCCACCTGATAATTGGTTGGGCTTACGGTTGGCGTAATCACTCATTCGTACCAACGCAAGTACATCATCGACTCGTTGCCTTGCGTCTTTATCACTTATGGATAAAAACCGTAATCCATAACCGACATTGTCTCGTACTGTCATGTGCGGAAATACAGCATAGGACTGAAATAACATATTAAGCGGGCGTTTATTCGGCGGATAATGGGTAATGTCTTGTTGGTCGATAAGCACACGCCCGGAACTGGGTGCTTCAAATCCCCCCAACATACGCAGCAAAGTGGTTTTTCCACAACCTGAAGGTCCCAATAACGCTAAAAATTCACCGTCAATAATATCCAATGAAACATCGTCAACGGCGGCAATAGAGCCAAATTTTTTTACAATATTTTCTATTTTTAGTAAGGTTTTAGCCATTATCGTTTCCTTTCTTTTGCATTTTCATTGCCAAAAATACCGCTATAACTGTTATGGCAATAAGTATTGTTGATGCGGCATTGACTTCAGGCGATACCGAAAAACGCACCATTGAATTAATTTTAACCGGTAGGGTGATACTGTCAGGACCCGCTGTAAAATAAGTAATGACAAAATCATCAAGCGATAGGGTAAAACTGATTAAAGCACCTGCAATAATCGATGGCTTGATTTGCGGAATTAAAATATGCCAAACTGCTTGCCATGCATTCGCTCCTAAATCCATTGCGGCTTGTTCCATCTCGCGGTTAAAAGTAGCCAAACGACCACGAATAATAATCGCCACAAAAGGAAACGAAAAAGTAACATGGGCTATGATGATGTTGCCTAAATTAAACGGATAGGCTAAGTCGTTACTCCACCATTTATTAAAAAATACCAGCATTGCCACACCCATACAGATTTCAGGAATCACAATTGGCATCGCCAATACACCATCATAGACTGCACGAAATGGAAAGCGAAAACGCCATAATAATATTGCCGTAATAACACCAAAAATTGTTGCTAAAATCATGTTTGCTACGGCAATGGTGAGTGAATTAACAAATGCTTCAAATAAGGAATCGTTGTTCCACGCCTTTGTGTAATATTTGGTGGTAAAGCCACGCCATACGATGTTGCGTTTGGAGTCATTAAAACTATAAGCCATTAAAGTAATAATAGGAGCGTACAGCATTAAAAAGAATAATGCCAAATACAAACGCATCCACCATCTGCCAGAATAATCTAATAACGCGCTCTTCATTTGAGATTAACTGCCATCAGGGCTACGATTGGCTAAAAATGATCGCACCGCAATTGCGGCAAAGGTGATATACATTAATATAAATGACAACGCAGCACCAAACGGCCAATTATTGGCAGAAAGAAATTGTCGCTCAATAATGTTTCCTATCAACTGGCTATCAGTACCGCCCAACATATCGGCAATAAAAAATGCACCCAATGCAGGGACAAAAACAATGATAACGCCCGATAGTATGCCCGGCAGCGTTAGCGGTAATAACACCGTCAAAAAAGCCTGCCAATGCCCTGCCCCCAAATCTAAACTCGCCTCTAGATAAGATCGTTCAAACCGCTCTAATACCGCGTATATAGGTAATATCATAAAAGGTAGGAATACATAAACAATACCCAATGTAACAGATGTATTAGAATACAATAATTTCAAGGGCTGAAATTCTGGTAGCATAATACCAACTATACCGCCAATGGAATCCAAACCGTCCCATAACCATTCTAAGCCAAAGTTAAGATAACCACGCGTACGAAATACCGCAATTAGTGCATAAGTACGGACTAAAATATTAATCCAAAACGGCAAGGTAATAGCAAGTAACAGTGGCATACGCCATTTTTGTGGCGAAAAAGCAATTGCCAATGCCACCGGATAGCCGACTAATAAACATATAACAGTAGCAGTAAGGCTAATAATAATTGATTTGGCAAAAACCGTTAAATAAATGGATTCAATAGTTCGTGCGTAATTACTCAACGTCCATGTTAATTCATGATTAATAATGCCGACTTTATCGGAAAAACTAAGTAGAAATATCGCTCCCAACGGGACAATAAAAAAAATAAATAGCCAAAGGAATGGAGGCAAAGCAATACCCCAAAAAATACCTTTGTTTTGTCGCCAACTATCCGTACTCATAACACTATTATATTAAAATGAATGGCGATTACTACCGCCTAGACACAAAAAATTGAATATAAAATCGCTTGTGATTCCATAACGATATTACAAACTATAATTTTTTGCGACGAAATTATTTAAATCGTGCATCATTCAACTGCCAATATACTTTGGATTCAATCAAATTTAGATTATTTTTAATAAAATCCCATGCCGTTTTACCCGCATTGTCTTTCAGTGTTGCATCCGCACCGTTTTCTAGTAACAGTGCAAGCACTTCTAGGTTGGTATTACAATCTGCAGCAAAATGTAAAGGCGTAAAACCGTATTTATTCTTAGCATTAATATCCGAACCGCTTTTTAGTAATACGGTAAAGACTTTGAGGGTTTTGTTATTTCTTGCCGCAAAATGTAAGGGCGTACAGCCGTCATTAGTCTCACTATTAATATCCGCACCGTTTTTTAACAATTGAGTAATTACCTCGGGGGTTTTATTATTTCTTGCGGCAAAATGTAAAGGCGTACAGCCGTCATCATCCCGAGCTTTTGCAGCCGCTCCGTTTTTTAGTAACGCAGCAAGCACTTTAAGGTTTGAATTATAGTCTGCAACCAAATGCAAAGGCGTTGCCCCATATTCATCTCTGGCATTAATCTGCGCACCGTTTTTTAGTATTCCAGCAAGTACCTCAAGGTTGTTATCGTTTTCTGCGGCAAAATGTAAAGGCGTAAAACCGTATTTATTTCTAGCATTAATATCTGCTCCGTTTTTTAGTAGCACTTCAAGCATTTTGAATTTGTTATTGTATTTTGCTGCCCAATGTAGGGGAGTAGAACCGAAGATATCTCTAATATCAATATCAATATCCAATACATCTTCAGCAGTAGAGGCTTCCCAATCAATACCAAAGCAAAGTGCTTGCGATATATTATTGTCAATATCCATCATTTTTAGGCATCAGGTAAAGCTGAAACATGGAGGTGCAATAACAAAATTAAACAAATATGCTTTTTCATATTGTATATGATAGCATTAAAAGCGGTATTTTTTAATCCGCCTTTTTATACAAAACAAGGAGGCACTTGCCTCCTTGTTTTGTATTGAGTAAAAGTAGATTACGCAGAAAGTACGCGCGTCCACTCTTTGTCGATTAACTCAGAGCGTTTTTCACCCAAATACAAGGAATCTTCCAACGTGGCTAATTCTTTTTTAGAGGGGAATATAATAGGATGCTTGCGATACTCTTTGCTGGTTAAGCGACGTGCCGCCGCATTTGGCGTGGCGTACTCAATATATTCAGCAAGGTCTTTTCCGACTTGTGCATCAAGTAAGTAGTTAATAAACTTATGTGCGTTTTCTACATTGGGAGCACCGGTTGGAATACATAAGCAATCCTGCCAATAGTACGAGCCTTCGTCAGGAATAACATAACCGATGTCTTCGTCTTCAGCGTAAAGCTGCGCGATATCACCATTCCATTCCACGACTAAATCAACCTCACCCGATGCGAGCAAATCTTGACCGTTGTCTTCGGAAATAGTAAGAACATTGTGCTTGTACTTAATCAGCTGGTTGGCAGCAGCTTCAATGACAGCAGGACTTTCGGCATTAAACGAGTAGCCTAAGTATTTCATTGCCATACCCAACATAGAACTGGGCTCACTAATCCAAGCAATACGCCCTTTGTGTGCGTTGGACATTTCACCCCATACTGATGACCATGATGTCGGTCTTGCTACTTTGGATTTACGATAACCAATGCCCATGGTGCCCCACATATAGGGCATAGAATGTGTACGACCTTTGTCAAATTTGGCATCGGTGAATTCTTTTTGGACATTCTTAAAATTAGGGATTTGTGAATGATCAATGGATTGTAACATGCCTGCTGCAACCATGCGGTGCACAAAGTCATTGGTAGGCACAATAACATCGTAACCCGGATTGCCTTCGCGTAATTTGGCAAATAACTCACTGTTATCACCGAATAAGTCCATCGAAACGTTAATACCAGTGGCTCCTTTAAAGTCATCAAGTGTTGTTTCGCCTATATAAGTGTCCCAGTTATAAAACGATAAGTCGCCCGAAGCAAACGCTGGTTTACCAGAAAACATTAAGCCTGCAGCAATAGCACCGGTACCTGCTAAAAATGAACGGCGTGATTGTAGTTTTTTATATTTCACGATTTTCTCCTCTTTTGTAAAAGTATATAAAGTATAAATTGAATTATAAACGAATTTTAATGAATTTACATTTATCTGCTTATGGTTAGTGGTTATAATAACAAATGTTGCTTGTTCGCTTCTTATACAATGTAATAGAGTTCTACTTTTTACAACAAGAATTAACCGCTTATGTCTCCTTTACAAACTGCTGATTATATTATTGTGGGTGCTGGTTCTGCTGGCTGTGTGCTGGCGAATCGACTCAGTGAAAATGGCAAATATATCGTTGTATTACTAGAGTTTGGAGGCAGCGATATTGGACCTTTAATTCAAATGCCTGCCGCTTTATCGTACCCGATGAATATGCCGATTTACGATTGGGGGTATCAAGCAGAAGCTGAACCTGCTTTGGGCGGTCGCAAACTTGTTTGTCCGCGTGGCAAAGTCATTGGTGGATCTTCTAGTATTAATGGCATGATTTTTGTACGCGGTCATGTCAAAGATTATGCCACATGGCAAAGCATGGGTGCCGATGGATGGGATTATGATAGCGTGTTGCCTTATTTTAAAAAAATGGAGACCGCGCATGGACAGCGAGATAACACCCGCGGTAAAGCAGGACCCCTCCACGTAACACGTGGCTCGCGTGACAATCCATTGCATCATGCTTTTGTAAAAGCCGGCGTAGAAGCAGGGTATGTCGAAACCACCGACTATAACGGCAATGAACCAGAAGGGTTAGGACCGGCTGATATGACAGTGTGGAAAGGTCGTCGCTGGTCAACTGCCAACGCTTACTTACGCCCTGCCCTCAAAAGAAGCAATTTACACCTGTATCAACGCATGTTGATCGAAAAAGTTATTATGCACGAAAACCGTGCCACCGCTGTGCTCTGTCACTGGCGTGGCAAGCAATATAAAATTAACGCCAAGCGTGAAGTCATACTTGCGGCAGGTGCGATTAACTCACCAAAATTATTGCAGTTGTCAGGCATTGGTAACGCCGATTTACTACAAGAACACGGCATTGATGTTGTTGCTAATCGCAAAGGTGTGGGACAAAATTTACAAGATCATTTAGAACTTTATATGCAATGGAATTGCAAACAGCCCATTACTTTACACCGCTATTTTAACCCAATGGCAAAAGCACTGATTGGGGCGCGTTGGTTGTTTTTTAAATCCGGTATTGGTGCATCAAATCAATTTGAAACACTCGGTTTTATTCGTTCAAAAAATGATGTGGACTACCCCGATATTCAATTTCATTTCTTACCTGCTGCCGTGCGTTATGATGGACAATCATCTGCCGAAGGACACGGCTTTCAAGTGCATGTTGGCACAATGCGTGCAAGGTCACGTGGTGCCGTTACTATTCAAAGCAATGACGCACGCCAAGCCCCGACTATTTGTTTTAATTACCTACAAGACAAAAGAGATTGGGAGGATTTTCGCCATGCACTCAGGATAACGCATAACATCATCAACCAATCCGCAATGACTGATTTTGCAGGAGGGCTTATTCAACCGACAACGGTTGATGACGATGCCGTATTGAATGATTTTATCCGTGATAACGTGGAGTCCGCCTATCACCCCTGTGGTACTTGCCGCATGGGACAAGACAACGATCCACTGGCAGTGGTTGACCCACAAGCCCGCGTTATTGGCGTGCAAGGGCTTCGCGTTATCGATTCCTCTGTTTTTCCACAAATTACTTATGGCAACATTAATGCCCCTTCTATTATGGTAGGCGAAAAATGCAGCGACCATGTCCTAGCAGATGCTGACTAAAATACCGTCATATCACAATTTTTTTTATGGTTGGTGTGTTGCTGGTGTAAGTTGCCATCACAAAAAACTTAATTTTTAGTTTTTTTGACGGCTTTTATGTCTGATTGTCTAAATAATTTTGACACTTTTATTACAATGCTTGCAAGTAGGGGTAAAATAGCATAGAATTATGCCTCTCAAAGGGGGTATAGCTCAGCTGGTAGAGCACTTGCATGGCATGCAAGGGGTCAGCGGTTCGAATCCGCTTATCTCCAAAAATTGATGATGTCCCCATCGTCTAGAGGCCTAGGACACCGCCCTTTCACGGCGGCAACAGGGGTTCGAATCCCCTTGGGGACGCCACTATTTAATGGTGTATTCATATGACAGTTAAATCTTTTGGATTATATTTTATTTGGGGCTTAATGATAAGCCTTGTCGGTGGCTGTCAAGCACCATCACAACCGTTGCCTAGTTTAAATGAGGATGCAACAATTTTGGCGTTTGGCGATAGCCTGACTTTAGGCAAAGGAAGTAGTACGAGTTATCCCGAATTTTTGTCAGATCTAAGCGGGTTTGAGGTTATTAATGCTGGAATTTCGGGCGAAACCAGTACTTCTGCAAAAAATCGATTTGAACGCACTCTTGATAAATATGAGCCGGCGTTGGTTATTTTATGTACGGGTGGCAATGATTTTATTCAACGGATGGATGACGACATAACAAAAACCAATATTATGACAATGGTCAATTTAGCAAAAGACCGTGGTATTGCCGTGGTATTAATTGCAGTACCTAAAATCTCATTAATCGCCCAAAATCATCCTTTATATGATGAGATTGCAACCGACCAGCAGTTGTGGATGGAAGATGATATTTTAAAAGAAGTGATGCATAATAATCTGTTCAAATCCGATCAATTTCACCCCAATACTGCGGGTTATCAAAAGATAGCAGAGGCAGTTTTTGCACTGCTAAAAGAGTCTAATGCTTTATAGTTTTCTTATTCGAGATGGACAGCAAAGCGATGCCACTCGCGTTGCTGATATTTATAATTATTATATTAAAAACAGTGCTGCTACTTTTCAGGAACAATTGGTTGACGAACACTATACTTGCGACAAGGTTAATAAGTGCTCTATCAATAGCCCTTTTATCGTAGCAACACAAGCAGACAACAAGGTGGTTGGTTTTGCTTATGCTGATGCTTTTCGGTCTCGGTGTAGTTATCGTTATGTCCACGAAATTAGCATTTATGTCGATATTGAAAAACAGCAACAAGGGATTGGGAATCTGCTAATGGAATCTTTAATTCAGCGTATGAGAACAAGCGATGTGCATAAATTATTGGCAGTGATTAGCTTACCTAATCCCGCTAGTGTGGGCCTACACGAACGTCACGGCTTTGTTCAATGCGGCATATTACCGGCAGTGGCGTGGAAGTTCAATCAGTGGTGGGATTGTGGTTATTGGTTATTGGATTTAAATAAAACATCACTGCCTCGTTAATTTTTTAAATTTAATGTCAAATTTCGATTTATCGATTCCTTTTTTACCTGCTGGCGATCAACCAAATGCTATTAAAAATTTAGTGAAGGGCATTAAAGATGGACTAAAAGAACAAACTTTGCTTGGTGTGACCGGCTCTGGTAAGACTTATACCATCGCCAATATCATTCAGCAAACGGGCAAGTCAGCAATGATTATGGCACATAATAAAACACTGGCAGCACAGTTGTATTCGGAGTTTCGAGAATTTTTTCCGAGTAATGCGGTGGAATATTTTGTATCGTATTATGATTATTATCAGCCCGAAGCGTATGTGCCTTCTCGCGATTTATTTATCGAAAAAGATTCGAGTGTGAATGCCCACATCGAACAAATGCGACTTTCAGCGACCAAATCGCTAATGGAACGCAAGGATTGTATTATTGTGGCAACGGTATCAGCTATTTATGGTATCGGCGATCCGGTAGATTATCATAGCATGGTGATGCACATCAAAAAGGGTGATACGCTGTCACGACAACAAATTATTCGCCGTCTGGCAGGGATGCAGTACGATCGAGACAAAGTAGATTTTAAGCGAGGTACTTACCGCGTGCGTGGCGATACAATTGATGTGTTTCCTGCCGAAAATTTTGACCAAGCCATTCGTATTGAACTGTTTGATGATTTGGTAGAAAAATTGATTTTATTTGACCCACTGACAGGACAGAAGCAAAAGCAATTACCGCGTTTTACCATTTATCCTTCATCGCACTACGTTGCTCCGAGAAGCACTTTAAAACGAGCGATGGAAGAAATTCGCCATGATTTAAAAGAACGGCTTGAGTTTTACAATCAACATAACCGACTATTCGAATCCACTCGCCTTGGTGAAAGAGTTAGGTTTGATTTAGAGATGATGGAAATGATGGGGTTTTGCAAGGGTATCGAAAATTACTCCCGTCATCTTTCGGGGCGACAAATAGGCGAACCACCCCCTACTTTGTTTGATTATCTACCGCCAGAATCGCTTTTATTTGTTGATGAATCACATGTGACTATTCCACAAATTGGCGCTATGTTTAAAGGTGATCGTTCACGCAAAGAAACGCTGGTAGAGTATGGTTTTCGCTTGCCTTCTGCCATGGATAATCGCCCGTTAAAGTTTGAAGAGTTTCGTCATTTAATGCCTCAAACCATTTATGTATCGGCAACGCCAGCGGCTTTTGAAAAAGAACATTCCACTCAAATTGTCGAACAAGTGATTCGTCCGACCGGGCTACTCGATCCTATTCTTGACGTACGGCCGGCACAAACACAAGTAGATGATGTATCAATAGAGATTGTCAAACGTATTGAAAAAAAAGAACGTATATTGGTGACTACACTGACCAAAAGAATGGCGGAACAACTGACACAGTTTTTAAACGAATCAAAAATCAAAACGCGTTATTTGCATGCAGATATCGATACAATAGAACGTGCCGATATTTTGCATAATCTGCGCTTGGGTACTTTTGATGTGTTAGTGGGAATCAACCTACTACGTGAAGGGCTCGATTTGCCTGAGGTATCATTGGTGGCTATTTTGGACGCAGACAAAGAAGGGTTTTTACGGTCGGAACAAGCATTAATACAAACGATTGGGCGAGCTTCACGCCATATCAATGGCACGGTAATACTATACGGCGATAAAGTAACGGGTTCTATGCAACGCGCTATTGATGAAACCAACCGCCGTCGTGATTTACAAATTACATTCAATCAAAAGCACATCATCACCCCACAAGGTATTCAAAAGAAAATCAAACGGCTCATCGATATCGATGAATCACTGACAGATCAAGAGAGTAAACAGGACCAATGGATACGAATGAATGAAAAACAACTAGGTAAGGAAATTCGGCGGCTTGAAAAGAAAATGTTTGAACATTCGCGCCTGTTAGAATTTGAACAAGCCGCCGCTATTCGTGATGATATTCGACTATTAAAAGAGCAGGTGTTTCGTTAATATTTTATTAATGCGCTAACGGGTGTTTGACCCAACTGCTGCCGACCGTTTAGTGCAGTTAATTCGATTAAACAAACAATACGCTCAATGTTAGCCCCCAACTGCTGTATTAAATCAACCGCCGCGGTCAAAGTCCCACCTGTTGCGATAAGGTCATCAACCAAAACAACAGTCGATTTTTTATCTAAGGCATCTTGATGCAGCTCAATAGTTGCCTCTGCATACTCGAGTTGATAACGGATGCTGATGGTTGGGCGAGGTAATTTGCCTTGTTTACGAATGGGAATAAAAGGCAAGTGGAGGTAACGGGCAAGTGCAACGCCAAATATAAAACCTCTTGCCTCAATGGCAACAATATGCGTTGCTGCGGGAGATACATAGTGAGCCAATTGTTTGATTGATTGCTCAAAAACCGATGGCTCAGAAAGCAAAGGAGTTATGTCACGAAAAACAATGCCCGCATGCGGAAAGTCGATAACGTCTTCGATATAGTCCTTTAGATTAAATGGAGGTGTCTTGTCTGCCATAAATATCATCGTAACGAATAATATCGTCTTCTTCTAAATAGTCACCAATTTGTACTTCAATTAATGCAGCGTTGTCAGTGGTTCTATTAATTAATCGGTGCTTGGCTCGCAACGGGATATAACAAGATTCACCACGTTGTAACGTTGTTTCTTTATCGTCTATAACCACCACCAGCTCACCTTCAATAATAGTCCAATGCTCTGCACGGTGCTCATGTGATTGGTAACTAAGTGTACCACCAGCCTTGACATCTATGCGTTTAACCTTGTAGTTAGGCGCATCACTGATAACAGAATATGACCCCCACGGACGGATAACGGTGGTAGGGTCATCAACTTGCTTACGCCCTGCCAATGATTCAACTACTTTTTTTAATTGCTCCGAATGCTCTGCCGTACTAACCAATAAAGCATCAGCTGTGTCTATTATATAGGTGTCTTTTAACCCCAAAGCAACAACACAACGATTATCCGATGTGATTAAACACTGCTGACAATCTAAAAGATGAACGTCCCCTAATACCGTATTATTATTGTCATCAGTGGCGTTTGTTTGCTCAAAAACTGCTTTCCATGCACCTATATCAGACCAACCAATAGACGCACCCACAATAATAGCGGCTTTATTCGTTTTTTCGGCAACCGCATAATCAAATGACATTGAAGGGATTTTTTCATAATGCTGAAGGTCTGGCTTGATGATATCAGTTGATGTATCACAATACATAAATACATTGTCAATGGCGGCAGAAATATCGGAAGCATGGGTTTTGATTTCTGCCAATGCGGTTGCCGCCGTTAAACAAAAAAGACCACTGTTCCAAACCATGTTGTCTTCTTGTAGCAGTTTTTCTGCTTGTGTTTTGTCTGGTTTTTCAATAAAGGAACTCACTTGACATACCCCTGGAAAAATTTCATCTCCCATACGGATATAACCATAACCAGTATTGGGCTCGGTGGGTGGAATGCCGATGAGTACTATTTTATTTTGCTTAGCGGCGGGAATGGCTTTATTAATAACACTGGCAAAACCCGCTGGATTAGCCATTGAATGATCGGCAGGCATAACGAGCATAACCGCTTCATCACCAAATTGCTCTGCTATCACCTTTGCCGCACTGCCAATAGCCGCTGCAGTATTACAACCACATGGCTCTGCAATAATGATGTGGCGATGCGATGTTTCGATTGCATCATAAGCAGATTTACAATGATGGATATAGTCTGTGGCTGTAACGGTGACCACAGCCGTTATTTCTGGCATAGTGCCAAAATATAAACGGTGGTAAGTATTGCTAATTAAACTGTCTTGTTGCAACGGCAAACCAATAAATGGCTTGGGGTAGCTGCTACGCGACAATGGCCAGAGCCTTACCCCCTTACCTCCGCAAATGACGACTGGGATAATTGTCATCATATAAAAATAGTATAATTTTTACTGACTGTCCATTATTGCTTCAAACCGCTGATTGGCTGCTGTCCAGTCAATCACCTGCCAAAATGCTTTAATGTAATCGGGGCGGCGGTTTTGATATTTTAAGTAATAGGCATGCTCCCATACATCAAGTGCAATAACCGGCGTACCTTGTGATTCTTCAGGCACAACATCC
Source organism: Gammaproteobacteria bacterium (assembly GCA_965243565.1). Lineage (GTDB taxonomy): Bacteria > Pseudomonadota > Gammaproteobacteria > Tethybacterales > Persebacteraceae > CBDEVH01. The sequence continues at coordinate 380,673 of OZ251571.1, read as the reverse complement.
ATCAAAGGATTGTCTTGATTGGGAGTAGATACGACTTTGAGTTTGTTATTTTGTACGATTAACCAAGAAAATCCAGAACCAAAACGCCCGATACTAGCATTACTCATTGATTCTTTTAATTCATCCATACTATTAAAAATTCGATTGATTTCATTGGCAAGTGTTCCTACTGGATTACCACCGCCATTGGGCGACATGCTGTTCCAATAAACATTGTGATTATAAAAACCGCCTGCATTATTACGAATACCAACGCCCAAGGTAGAAATACTGCCTAATAATCTTTCCATAGACATACTGGCGGCTTCACTGTTTTCGAGTGCTGCTTGCATTTTGTCATAGTAGGTGCGGTGGTGTTTGCTATGATGAATCTCCATTGTCATTGCGTCAATATGGGGTTCTAAGGCATCATATGAATAAGGTAATTCGTTAAATTCAAAACTCATTTTTTTCTCCTGTTTTTCGTTTTATCTGTGCATTTTTTCGTTAATTATCAACTATTATACCGTAATACTAGACATCAAAAGCCACCGCTTGCTATATCGGGCGTACGGTATTTCAACTGTGGATTGACTAAGACACATAGTTTCGGTAGAATAAGCCTTATGCTCATTAAAATATTATTGGTTGTATTGGCTGTATTGTTTCCAGCCGTTTATTACCATTACGCTCCAACTATAGTAAAAATATCTCCAGGCGAGCCTATCGGTCGTGCAGCAACACGCCTTATTGAGCAAGAAAAATTTGATGGCAATGCCACTGATTCCAATGCAATATTTAAAGCGTATGACGATGCCGTTGAAACAAAATTTAAAATCTATACCGATAGCAATGTATTTGATAGCAACGCCGTCATCACAAAAAAACGGTATTTAACGGGTAAAAAACTGGCACTCAAAGAGTTAAATTTTGATACAAATGACAAGGATAAAAACAATTGGCTTTCACGAGAAGAAATGAATATCAGTCGTTTTGAGTTTATCACCGTAGACATCGATAAAGACAGTAGAGTTTCAATGGCTGAATTTTGGACATTTCATCATCAAACCATTGTTGAAAATTTTACAAAATATGATTTCAACAATGATTCTTCGCTTAATCATTCCGAATATGTCAAATTATTACGCAACGAAATTTCTCCAATTGAACTCAAAAAAGTGCTTGATCTCGATGACAATAATAAAATTGATAACAAGGAAATGATAAATGCAGCGACTATATTTAACATCAAATTAAAGAAAACTATACAAAATTAATTTTCTTTATAAAAAAATTATCGCAACATAATATCCCGAATCTCTAAATACTTCGAGGTCGTTTGTTCAATCACTTTGGTTGGTATGGTCGGTGGTGGTGTTTGTTTGTTCCACTCTGTTGTTTCTAGCCAATCACGCAAAATTTGTTTATCAAAATTAATCGGGTTTTTGCCTGCCTCCCAACTACTTGCGACCCAGTAACGTGATGAATCTGGCGTTAAAACTTCATCAATTAGAATCAAATTACCGTCATCGTCCAATGCAAATTCAAATTTGGTATCAGCGATAATAATGCCTTTTTCTAAGCTCATTTGAGCTGCTGATTGGTACAAACGAATACTGGCATCACGAACTTTTGTCGCTGTTTCTAAGCCAACAATGTTTGTCATTTGTTCAAATGAAATGTTCTCGTCGTGCTCTCCTTGGTCGGCTTTGGTGGCAGGGGTGAAAATAACTTCTGGCAACTGCGATGCCAGTTGTAAACCAGCGGGTAATTCTATTCCACACACTTTACCAGTAGCACGATAATCCTTCCAGCCACTGCCGATGATGTAGCCACGACAAACTGCTTCAATAGGCAATGGTTTTAATCGCCTAACCAACATCGATCGGTTCATCACTTGTTGTTTGTCTTGCTCGTTTGAAAGCACTTCGTCGATGGAATCAAGCAATAAATGATGGCGGATAATAGGCTGTAATTTGTCAAACCACCACGCTGACATTTCGGTTAATATCTCCCCTTTATGAGGGATTGCCTCATTCATAATGACATCAAAAGCGGATATTCTATCGCTTTGGACAATCAGTAAGCGGTTTTCATCTACCTCATAAAGATCACGGACTTTGCCACGGGACAAAAGCCGTAATGATTCAAGATTACTTTTATGCAAGGCGTTCATGACAATTGAGGAGGGGGGGTGTTTTTAATTTTTTCTGCCTGCTTGGCACGAAACGCTTTGAGTTTTTCACTCAACACATCATTGGTAGTCGCTAGCATTGCCACAGCAAATAATGCGGCATTGGCAGCCCCTGCCTTACCAATGGCAAATGTTGCAACAGGAATACCTTGCGGCATTTGCACAATCGCATAAAGCGAATCCACCCCAGCCAAAGCGGTGGCATTAATCGGCACACCAAGCACCGGAATAGTTGTTTTTGCTGCCAATACGCCCGGCAAATGTGCCGCAGCACCAGCACCACCGATCATTATTTTAAAGCCACGATCTTCTAGTGTCTGTGCTTCTTGAAAAAATAAATCAGGCGTTCGATGGGCAGAGATTACTTTAACCTCATAAGCGACGCCAAATTCTTCCAAAATTTTAGCGGACTGTTGCATGATATTCCAATCATTAGCACTTCCCATCCAAATACCCACTATGGGTTTTTTATTATCTGTCATTGTGTATTTTTCATTTGTATAAATAAATATTAAAGAAAACGGATTGTACAATAAATTGCCATTGTTTTTTGTTAAAAATTTACCATAATGTCTGTGATCATTGTCCCGCTCGCTTTATTAATTTGTGTTTAACTGTTCTTGGAGTATGGATTTTGCCAATTTTAAAGTAGCATCTATCTGAGTGACATTGCCCCCTCCTGCTTGCGCAAAATTATTTTTCCCACCACCATTGGCCCCACTGACAGACTGTATTGCCTGTAACCACTCACTGACATCAATGTTTGAATTTTTACTAGACAGTCCAATATAAAAAGCATTGTTGTTACTTTCTGTTACAAGTAATACAGCGGCTTTAGGCGATAATTGACCGCATAACTGTTTTGCCAAATCTCTGAGTAATTTTTCGTCAATATTTTTGACCGACTGAATTAGTACTTTTGTATCGCCCATCGTTACAGCACGGCTAATAAGGGAGTCGGCAATCGCTTTGCTTCTTTCGGTTTGTAATTTTGTGATTTGTTTTTCACCTTCTTTAATGGTTTGTCGCATCTGTACAACTTTTTCGGGCAAATAGTTAACAGGCGTTTTTAGTAATGTTCTCATCTCGTTTAAGGTTTCATTGCGAGATTGATGTAATTGAATCGCTTTTTCAGCAGTAACAGATTCAATACGACGAATACCAGAAGCAATCGCTGATTCTCCCACAATACTCAATAGACCGATATTGCCCGTTTGAGTAACGTGAGTGCCACCACAGAGTTCGACAGAAAAAACAGGATCTATCGTAACAACACGGACAACATCCCCATATTTTTCGCCAAATAATGCCATTGCTCCTTTTTTTAAGGCATCATCATACGCCATGACAGTAGTGTCAACAATATTGTTTTCAATGATTTTGTTATTGACAATCGATTCGATGCGTTTTAACTCATCGCTGGTAACGGCTTGATGGTGAGAAAAATCAAAACGCAATGCATCAGATGATACATAAGAACCTCGTTGTTCAACATGCATTCCTAATTCTTGCCTTAATGCCGCATGCAATAAATGTGCTGCCGAATGAGCACGCGCATTTTTTTGTCTGTTAATGCCATCAATGCGACAATACAACGAATCACCCACCGCAATGGTCGTCTGTTTAACTCGAATAGCGTGCTGCCATACGTCTGCACGCAATTTTTGGGTATCGGTGACTTCAACGAATGTGCCATCGCGTAGATCTAGCCTGCCTCGATCACCGATTTGACCGCCTGATTCGGCATAAAAAGGAGTGCGATTTAAAATGATGAATGCGTCCGTAATACCACTAACCGACGTGACTGTTTCACCATCTACATAGATGGCAAGCACTGTGGATTCTGCTTCTGTCAACTGATAGCCAACAAATTCGGTGGCTTTATTGTTGTAATCAACTGTCTTTTGTATCGCACTAAAATTTGCTGCTGCTTTAGAACGAGCGCGTTGTTGTTGCATGCATTGTTCGTACCCGTCATTGTCAAATTTTAGATTGCTTTCTTTGGCAATATTGGCAGTCATATCTGGTGGAAAGCCAAATGTATCGTAGAGTTTAAAAATAATATCACCCGTTAACACACGTGAACTGCCAGAGGATTCGATGGTTTGAATCGTTTTATCCAATAGTACAATGCCGTTCTTTAACAAATGTGAAAAACCGTTTTCTTCTTGCTGTAGCCACTTTTCAATGTCTGCTTTTTTATCATTTAAAATAGGGAATGCATCTGCCATTATTGATGTCAATGGCATTGCCAACTGATAAAAACTCGCCTCATTCAATTGTGAATTTAAGTAATGAATATGACGCAATGCACGGCGAATAATGCGCCGTAGTACATAGCCTCGTCCTTCGTTGGAAGGAAAAATACCATCAGCAATCATAAAAGCCGCCGCTCGTATATGGTCGGCAATGACGTAATGTGATGGTAAAAAACCGTCCGCTACTGGTGTTTGCAATGTTACTTGCACGGCTGAAAGCAATTGCTGGAATAAATCAATATCATAGTTACTAGCAACGCCTTGCATGACCGCACTAATTCTTTCCAAGCCCATCCCCGTATCCACACAAGGCTTAGGCAATGGTATCATCTCACCTTTTTCGTTGCGATTGTACTGCATAAAAACGAGATTCCAAACTTCAACACAATCATCACCATGTTCTGGATCTTCTCCACGAAACCGCTGACTATTGGCATCTCTGTCATAAAATATTTCTGAACAAGGGCCACAAGGGCCAGTATCACCCATCATCCAAAAATTATCAGACGATTCTATCCGCGTGATTCTCTTTGTTGCTTCTTCTTCGGTGAATCCCGCTGCCATTAATACCTTTTGCCATTGGCGAATCGATTCCTCATCGATGGGCACTGCTGGTGCTTCATCCCCAAACAAATGACCGCCACCAAAAACAGTAACCCATAAATGTTCTTTTTTTAACCCCAACCATTGAGGTGCGGTTAAAAATTCCCATGCATAATCAATGGCATTTTCTTTAAAATAATCACCAAAAGAAAAATTGCCCAACATTTCAAAAAAAGTATGATGACGAGCGGTATAACCAACATTTTCTAGGTCATTGTGCTTGCCCCCAGCTCGCAAACAACGCTGAACAGTTACTGCTTTGTCGTAAGGTCGCTTGTCAAAGCCAAGAAATACATCTTTAAATTGTACCATCCCCGAGTTGGTGAATAACAATGTCGGATCATTGCTCGGCACCAATGACGATGAGGCAACCATCGTATGATTTTTATGTTCAAAAAATTCTATAAATTTTTGGCGAATAGCGGCGGTTTTCATAATGGTTAATTTTTGTCCTAGCCTATAAACCTATTATAATGGGTTTTTGAATAATTTTTTTCATCGATTTAGGTGGTGTTTGCAAACGTGCCTGATAATGCGCACGATTTGCCAATACATATTTGACATATAAACGAGTTTCGGTAATGGGAATATTTTCAATGGTAATGAGTAAATCATTTGTATTTTTAAACCAACGTTTGGCGCGTCCGGGCCCAGCATTATAACCAGCAGCAATTTTACTGGGTATATCTCCCACTTGTTTGGTTAGCATGGTTAAGTATGTTGTGCCAATAATAAGGTTGGTATTAACACGCTTTAACCGAGATTTATGATACCGACTATAACGATGTTTACGGGCGACAGTGAGTGCAGTTCGTGGCATTACCTGCATTAACCCTTGTGCTCCAGCAGAAGATACAATATTTTTCATGAATCGACTTTCTTGGCGCATTAATCCATAAACAAAAGCGACATCCAGCAAAAATTGCTTAGCATATTTATTGATGTTAGGATAATACGGCGTGGGGTAACGCAAAGCATGGGCATCGGCATTATTGACAGAGTTTGCCATTTCTATCGCTCCCAAATACCACTTCCTATTACTGGCTGCCTGCGCTGCGGCTATTCGTTGCTTATCGCTAAGGTCAGTGCGTTTAATACCATAACGCCAAATGTTTCGGGCGAGTGTTTTGTATTTATTTTTATGCAATGCCAATGCCAATAAAAAATCTTTGTCTACGGAGGTAGTTGATATTGATAATTTTTTTCCCGTATCAACCAACGGCATGCCACTCTTTTCACGCGCCAACAACCCGTAGTAATCATCCGTATCTTTTGCCAATGCTCTGTAGTATTTCAACGCTTGAGCGGTGTGTCCAGTGCGTTCTAGTGCAACTGTCCGCCAATAACGCCATGCCGATATTGATTGCTCTTCTGCTGACATTAAATTAAATATTTCTATAATCAATGGGTAACGCTCTTTTTTTAATGACGCACGTAAATACCAAGCACGGGTGCTATCAGTAAAATAATCACCGCTGGTTCTTTCTAGCAGATCAACCGCATCCGACCGATGCCAACGCGCCGCCCATTCTCCCAGCACACTCCACACGTGATCGTTTTCTTCTTCTGAAAAATAACCGGAAAATAGAGCCCATCGCCGAATCGCTGTTTTAGGATTTTGCCGCACAGCAACCATCGCCGCAATCATCACCAACTCTCGATTGGCACGCCCTTTTAAACCGTGCTTTCCGCTAATATAACGGGTTGCTCGACGAACAACTTTTCGAACATTGCTATAACGAATAAAGCCGGGAAATACCGATAACAAGCGCCGTGCCGATGACAGTGAATGAGAGCCTGCTATTTGACGAATTTTTATCCAAACATCATTTTTACTTAAATATCGCTTGCCAAAACTCGCTTTATATAATGTCGTACAAACCCTGTTATTCATTTTAACATCTTGCTTCCATTGCTCACGCAGTGCCTGAACGCTGTCTTTTTTTTGTTGTAAGATTAATCGATTATATAAAGTCGCGCAGACTTGGTCATCGGTTAGATGTTTCTGAAACAAAGACCATTGCTTTTTATCAAGCCCATAACGCACCAATGCTTTTTGGGATTGATTGCGAAAATACGCAGATGACGTAAACAGAATATACCGCTCCATTGCATCCGTACTGTTTCTTCGCAAGTTTAATCGCGCTTGCCAATATTCAATCAACGGACGATAAATATTATCCGCAGATAATTTTTTTCTTTCTATTGCAAATTTGGTGCGATTGTCTTGATTAAAGTATTTTTCTAGCCGCTTTAAACTTTTGTCGTCACTAATAGCCGCTGTCGAAACAGGTATAATTAAAAATGGCACAATTAAAAATAAAAATAAGAGTGATCGCACAATTGCTTTATATGATAAATGGAAGTTTTACTTTTTAGTAATTCAGAAAATTACCCATATAATGAGGTGTTTTTTTTGCTACTCATCTTATGTTTCATTTTACAAGCTTAATACAACAATTAACCACATTAATTGGCATTTCTTTTTTGCGAATGTTGGGAATATTCCTCATATTGCCGATTATATCCTTATCGGCAATGGCAATGAAAGAAAGCAATGGGATATTGGTTGGATTAGCATTGGGCGGATATGGTATTACACAAGCTTTAATGCAGATTCCCATTGGGTTGTTGGCAGATAAATGGGGCAGAAAAAAAACGCTTTTTTTGGCGTTGGGATTATTCACCGCCGGCAGTCTACTCGCAGGCATTACCGATAACATTATCGTATTAATAATCGGTCGTATTTTACAAGGGTGTGGGGCGGCTTCAACCGTCATTGTGGCATGGATAAGCGATATTACAGAAGAAAAAAAACGCCCCAAATTCATGGCGTTTTTTGGCGCATCCATCGGCATTGCCTTTGCCTTATCACTTATTATTTCCCCTGTATTAATTCAATGGATTAATTTATCTGGATTTTTTATCTTAAGCACATTTTTTGGTGGTATTTCAATTTTATTGGTGTTGGGTTTACCCTCACCACAACCGACACAAGCACCCTCTGGCGAGTTTAGCCAGTTAATGCAAAATAAAAAATTTAAACAAATCGTATTGAGTGGCTTTGTGTTGCATTATGCATTATCAAGCCTCTTTTTGCTATTTCCACTATGGCTAACTACCACCATACCAAGTGATGAACATTGGAAAGTATTTTCTAGTGGCTTCTTTTTATCGCTGGTTTTGGCAATGCCAATGCTCATGCAAAGGCCTCCTAATCAACATGTTTTTTTACTCTCTTTCGTGTTGCTAATATTAGGCACCAGCGGTATGTTTTTTGAAAACAGTATAACAATAAGTATTTTTACATTATTTTTATTTTTTGCTGGATTTGTCGTTGTTGAAGCACTATTACCAGTACAAGTGGCTAAAATAAGCACTCCCAGCCTACGCGGCATGGCCATTGGCACACTTTTAACCTCCGAATTTTTAGGAATTTTTGCAGGTGGATTAGTTTCGGGGTTCTTACAACACACAATGAGTAGTAAAATGAGCTTAATGATTGTTTTTGGTTTGTTATTAATACTAATAATTACAGAACTAAAAAACAAACAATACAATAAAACATTATAGTGAAAGTCAAACAGAAAGGTAAATAAGACATGGCAAACGGATCTTTAAATAAAGTTATGATCATAGGAAATTTGGGAGGAAATCCCGAGCTCCGCACCCTACCCACAGGCATCTCAGTTGCTAATTTTAGCGTTGCGACCACCGAGGTATGGACCGATAAAAATACCAATGCAAAAACAGAGGATACGCAGTGGCATCGCGTGACATTTTTTGGGCGGCAAGCGGAAATTATTAACCAGTACGGTCAGAAAGGTGGAAAGATTTATATCGAAGGAACATTGCGCACGCGCAAATGGAAAGACAAAGAAAATATTGATCGATATACCACCGAAATTCGAGGACGCGAATTTTCCTTTTTAGGAAATCCAAATAGTTCTGGCAAAGTCGCTACCACCAAAACCGAAGAAAAAAGTAGTACCTACAGCGACGATATGAGTAATTTTGGAGGTATGGACGATGACGATATCCCTTTTTAAACGAAAAAGTAAATAACTGTGAACGACTATCAAGTTGCTGACATATCTTTGGCCGAATGGGGCAGAAAAGAAATTTTTATTGCTGAACGCGAAATGCCGGGGCTCATGGCATTGCGTAAAGAGCTCGGTCCCAATCAACCGCTAAAAGGTGCTCGTATTCTCGGCTGTTTACACATGACATTACAAACAGCGGTACTTATCGAAACACTAACGGCTTTGGGCGCCACTGTTCGCTGGTCGTCGTGTAATATTTTTTCGACACAAGATCATGCAGCGGCAGCTATTGCGGCTACGGGCATTCCTGTTTTTGCGTGGAAAAACGAAACCGAAGAAGAGTACTGGCAATGTCTTGAAAAAACGTTTACTGGTCCCGATGACTGGCAGCCCAATTTAATATTGGATGATGGCGGTGATGCCACCGAACTAGCCCATCAAAAGTATTCAGCTATTTTTGATGACTTTTACGGCATCTCTGAAGAAACCACCACAGGGGTCGCACGTTTGTACGACATGCACAAAAAAAACACGCTTAAATGCCCCACCATTAACGTGAATGATTCCGTCACCAAATCAAAATTTGATAATCTGTATGGTTGTCGTGAATCCCTAGTGGACGGCATTAAACGGGCTACCGATGTAATGATAGCTGGCAAAATTGCCGTGGTTTGTGGCTATGGCGATGTCGGTAAAGGCTGTGCGGATGCACTTGCCAATTTGGGTGCTACCGTATGGATTACCGAAATTGATCCGATTTGTGCACTACAAGCCGCCATGGAAGGTTATCGTGTAGTTGATATGAAAGCCGTCGCTGGCGTTGCCAATATCTTTGTTACTGCCACAGGCAACAAAGATATTATTACCATTGAACACATGCGCCAAATGAAAGAAGATGCCATTTTATGCAACATTGGCCACTTTGATTCCGAAATTGATGTCGCCACTCTTCGTTCTGAGTGCCAATGGGAATCGATTAAACCGCAAGTCGATCATATTATTTTTCCGGATGGAAAACGCATTATCCTTTTAGCAGAAGGACGATTGGTAAATTTAAGTTGTGCAACAGGGCATTCCAGCTTTGTCATGTCCACCTCTTTTACCAACCAAGTATTAGCGCAAATTGAATTATTTGACCATGCCAATAATTATGCCGTTGGCGTGCATGTATTGCCCAAACGGTTAGACGAGTGGGTTGCACGCTTGCACCTACAACACCTTGGTGTCAACCTCACAACACTTACCGAAGATCAAGCCAATTATATTGGTGTGGATATCAATGGTCCTTATAAACCTGATCACTACCGATATTAAAGCCTATGTATTTTTGTTTAAGCATTCGTTTACCTATGTTACGCAAGCAGTTTTTATACTATATTACGCTATTTGCATTATTACTATCCCCTGCACACAGCGTTGACATTGTTGCTACAAGTGGCAATTGGGAACCTATCAATATTTATATCGAAAATTTTAAAGGCGAAGAAAGACTACTGTCCAATTTTCCTTCTGAAATTATCGCGCGTGACCTAAAAACCAGTGGTCATTTTCGCACCCATAGCAAGGTGTGGGAGCCTAATAACAAGCAAAAATTCGATGCCATTACCCAACGCGGTGGCGAGTATCTTTTATCTGGAAAAATCGAAATAAAAGACAATACCACTCACATTATTCAATTTAATTTAACCGATACCATTACCCACGCTACAATAGGATCCTACAGCATCGATTTTGACACCGATAGCCAACGCACAGCTGCTCATAATATCGCCAATTGGATTTATGAAGAGGTTATTGGCAAGCCTGGGGTCTTTCATACCAAAGTCGCTTATGTATTGAGACACAAAGACGGAACCAACGAACTAAAAGTAGCCGATTATGATGGAAACAATCGAATCTCCATTTTAAACAGTGGCGACAATCTTATTTCTCCTGCATGGACACCAGATGGTAACGGATTGTTGTATGTGTCATTCGAACAAAACAAACCCATTGTTTATCGACAATCATTAATCACTGGCGATCGCAGTATTGTTGCCAATTACAAAGGCAGTAATAGTGCTCCTGCTATTTCTCCCGATAAACAAACAATCGCTGCGGCACTCACCGAGCATGGTGGTCAACAACAAATTTATCTTATTACAGACAATCGCAAAGTTCGTATGCGCGAAGTCAACGCCATTAACACCGAGCCTGTTTTTTCTAAAGACGGTACTTTTATCGCTTACACTTCAGACGAAGCAGGCACCCCACAAATCTACCAATACAATCTAAACACCAAACAAAATCGCCGACTAACATTTAACAGTCGTTACAATGTTGATGCGGATTATTCCTATGACAACAACAAAATTGTTTTTGTTTCTCGCAATGACAACGGCGAAAACATCACTCAACTTGACATCGCCAGTGGCCAAGAAGAATTTTTAACGAGTATTAGACAAGCTGCATCACCTAGTTTTTCGCCCAACGATGATATGGTTATCTTTCATGACGAGACCCGAAAAAAATATTTGGCAACTGTCTCTATTAATGGTAAAGTTATGCTTTACTGGGACTTACCAGAAACAGGTAATATTCTTAATCCTGCTTGGAGCCCGGTAAGGTCAGATTGGTTTTAATTTTTTAAAAAGAAAAAAGAAAGGAAATTTAAATGAAAAATCCTTTATTGATTGCTATCCTTGTATCTGGTGGTGTTTTATTATCTGGTTGCCAAAGTATTATGGAAGCAGGTGAAACTCCAGGCTCAATGTCAGGTGACATTAAAGACGATGCTGTTGCCTATGGTGATAGTGTTGCCGTTGAAGACATAACCTCTACAGGTTCAGTTATCCCAAAAGATCCCTCCTTTAAGGCGAATCCATCGCCAGCAAACGATGAAAGAACAGCAACTTCGCTTTTACAAGAGCGAGTGCTTTACTTTGAATACAATAAATCTCTCATTAGAGATGAATCTATTCCTGTTATCTCTGCTCACGCCGACTTCCTCAACAACAATTCCAGCAAAGGCATTGTTTTAGGTGGGCATGCTGACTCTCGCGGAAGCAATGAATACAACTTAGCATTGGGGCAACGTCGTGCAGACGCCGTTCGTGATATGATGTTATCTCTCGGTGTTTCAAGCGATCAGCTCGAATCCCTCTCTTTTGGAGAAGAAAGTCCCGCTGCCTTAGGTGATAACGACGCAGCATGGCGTTTGAATCGTCGTGTTGAAATTCGTTATACCGACGAATAATTAATCTGATTTGGGTACAGCAGTGACTTCGCTGCGTTTTAAGTTAGTTACATTAACTGTTGTACTACTGTCTGTTCAGTTTAATGCTCACGCACAGATTAAATTATTCGGAGACGAACAAACCGAACGAAGGGCAATTGAAAACACCAATGCAATTAAAAAAATCACAGAAATAGTACGTGATTTAAATAAAAAAATTCTTGAATTAGAAACCGAAAATAAAAAATTAGAAACCGAAAATAAAAAATTGGATTCAGCAAGGGTGAATATTGCCAAGCAATTGGGAACTTTCACTCAAAAATACCAAAAAATCGAGCAGCAAGTTCGTTCACTTTCTGGTGTTATTGAAGAACTAGAAAACAATATCAACTCAACTCCAACAGTCGATTACGTAGAGCAAGGGCAGCTAAACATAATACAAGGACAGATTGATTTCACAAACAACCACTTTGTCGGCATTGAAGAACGCTTTGTAAAAATAGAACAGCTACTGACAAAAAGAGAAGGTCAAGACGAAGCATTGCTCTATTCGACTGCTATTGATTACTATAACAATCAAAATATTAGTAGTGCGATTAATGCCTTTAATTTATTGCTTAAAGACTACCCCGAAGGAGAGTTCAAAGGTAATGCCCTACTTGGGTTAGCCAAATCCCACCTTTTACTTAATGACTTTGATGCTGTTATTGAGTTTTCAGAGATAGTGGTTCAGCAATATAACACTAATGAAGTATTGGCATCTGAAGCCTATCTTATCAATTCCAAAGCATTACTAGGATTAAATAATTCAGCAGATGGGTATAAAAAACTCGCTCAACTGCTGTCTATCTACCCTAATTCTGCTGCTGCTGAAGAAGCAAGAATTATCCTACAATAATACCTTACTCTTTTATGCCTTCTGTCTCACTAAGAATTATTGGTGGCGTTTATAATGGCAAAAAAATTAACTTTCCCGCCACTTTATTACGCCCCAGCGGTGGACGGGTAAGAGAATCATTATTCAGCTGCTTGGGACAACAACTACATGAATCCACTTGTCTTGATTTATTTGCGGGAACTGGTGCTTTGGGACTATCAGCTATTTCAAGAGGCGCTAGGCAAGTCGTCTTTGTTGAAAAAAACCGCCAGTTGGCAACAAATTTAAAATCATTGACCGATAAATGGCGATGTCCTGCTACTGTTTTTGTTTCTTCAGCAAAAGAGTTTCTAAAAAATAATACTCAATGCTTTGATATAATATTTCTTGACCCACCTTTTGATGATTATGATAACAACGAAGCATGGCATACCTTGCTTGTTAATGTTGCACCATTCTGCACAGAAAACACGCAGATTTATTGCGAGAGTAATCGTTTTTTTACCTTAACCGATAAATGGAACTGCATACGCCAACGAAAAATTGGCAATGTCCATTGGCAACTTTTAAACCCAATACTATAAAATAAAAAGTATAATATAAACTAATATGCGAATTGTATTCCCCGGCACATTTGATCCCATTACTCTTGGTCACGAAGCGTTAATCCGTCGTATTGCCTCTGTTTTTGATGAAATTGTCATCGGGGTCGCCGCAGGGGTACATAAATCGCCATTTTTTACTCTGGAAGAACGTTTGGAACTCACCATATCGGCATTTGCAGATGACAGTGCTATCCATGTTCATCCTTTTAATGGATTATTGGTACAATTTATGGCAGAACAACAAAGCAATATCATCGTACGAGGCATACGTGCAATTTCTGATTTTGAATTTGAATCACAAATTGCGGATATTAATCATGTGTTAAACAAGCAGATAGAAACTGTTTTTTTTCTTCCCGATCGTGATTACATTTTTCTATCTTCATCTATTGTTCGTGAGGTTGCCATTTTAGGAGGTGATGTCTCAGAATTGGTGTCACCGATGGTAGCACAAAAACTACAAACTAAACTCAATCTAAAATAATGGCACTCATCATTACAGAAGACTGTATTAACTGCGATGTCTGTGAACCAGTTTGTCCCAATCAGGCAATCTACATGGGAGACGAATACTATCACATCGATCCCGACCGTTGTACCGAATGTGTCGGGCATTTTAACGAACCTCAATGCGCACTTCGATGCCCTGTTGATTGTATCCCAAAAGATGAAAATCATATTGAAGACCAAGAGACCCTCTTACAAAAGAAAAATAAACTGGACCAAGAAAAGAATTGTGGCAAATGAAAAGGTAAAATACGGCTTATGGATTATTCAATTCTAGAACTTTTTAAAAACGCGGTCAACTACCATCAATCATGGGAGCCTGCATGGCGAAAAGCGTCTCCTAAACCTGCCTACAATCACATTATTGTCGGTGGTGGTGGTCATGGTCTGGCAACTGCCTATTACATGGCAAAAAATTATGGTGCCAAAAATATTGCCGTCGTCGAAAAAGGCTGGATCGGGGGGGGCAATACCGCCCGCAATACCACCATCATACGTTCCAATTATTTAATGCCTGCCTCAGCGGCACTGTATAACCATTCGGTTACTTTGTGGGAAACCTTGTCTTCTCAACTCAATTTTAACGTGATGTTTTCACCGCGTGGCTTGTTGCACCTTGCGCACACTGTATCTGATTTACGTGAGATAAGCCGACGTGGCAGTTCAAATTTTATTCATGGCATCGATGCTGAATTATTAACACCACTGCAAGTTAAAGAATGCGTCCCTTTTATTAATTTAAATGGTCGTTATCCCGTTTTAGGAGCATTATTACAAAAGCGAGGCGGCATAGCACGGCACGATGCAGTTGCGTGGGGCTTTGCACGCGCAGCAGATAGATTAGGGATTGACATCATTGAAAACTGTGAAGTCACAGGGTTTGATATTAAAGACAACAAAGTCACCGGCGTAAAAACCACTCGCGGAATTATTCAGGCAAAGAAAAATGTTGGCGTTGTTCCTGCAGGACATGCCGGTGTACTCGCCGATATGGCAGGTTTTCGCTTACCGATTGAAACAGTGCCTTTGCAAGCCTTTGTTTCTGAGCCAGTTAAACCTGTTCTCAACTGCGTTATTATGTCTAACACCGTTCATGCTTATATTAGTCAATCAGACAAAGGTGAATTTGTTACAGGCGGTGGTTCTGATCCATATAACTCTTATGCCCAACGCGGTAGTTTTGATCAAATCGAACACGTTATTGCTCCACTCATCGAGCTCTATCCTATTTTATCGCGTCTAAAAGTATTACGCCAGTGGGGTGGCATTGTTGATATTACCCCTGATCGTTCGCCAATTTTATCGGCAACCCCTGTTGGTAATTTATTTTTTAATTGCGGTTGGGGAACCGGTGGTTTTAAAGCCACCCCCGGCAGTGGTGACGCCTTTGCCGAAACCTTAATCAAAGGAGCACCAGGCAAATTAGCCGCTCCCTTCTCATTACAACGATTTGTTAATGGTGATTTGGTGGACGAAGCCGCAGCCGCAGCAGTAGCACACTAATTATGTCTGACGAACTGGTCAAACATTTACAACCGTATCGAGAGAAAATCAATGCACTTGACGATAAAATTATTGATCTCCTCGAAAAACGTATTAAGATTACCACTAAGGTCGGCGAAATAAAACGCAAACTCAATATTGAGACATATGCTATTTTAGAACGAGAAGTTGAAATTATTCGACGATTACAAGATAAAAAACCTTTACTTTCCGATTGTATTGCACCTATCTATCGTGAAATTATCTCCACTTGCATTGCTTTTGAACGCCCTACCAAAATTTCTTTTCTTGGCCCCAATGCAACTTTCAGCCACGAGATGGCGTTAAAAATTTTTGGCACCGCAGCACAGTACAATGCACAAACATCAATTACCAAGGCGATTGAACAAGCAGAATCTAATCTGGTAGATTTTGCGGTGGTTCCATTTGAAAACTCCTCTGCCGGCACTATCGGCGAATCACTTGACCAACTGAGTAAAACACCCCTCATCATCAACGGCGAAAGCACTTTGCGTATTCATCATCATTTGTTAGCCAATGCCAAATTGGCTAACACCCCTCTGTCTAAAATAACAGCTGTTTATGCCCATCCGCAGCCTTTGGAGCAATGTCGTCATTGGCTAACAAAGCATCTGCCCAATGCCGATTTAATCGCCACCACCAGCACCGCTGCCGCTGCCAAAATGATTAAAGAGAAAAAAGAAAAATGGGCTGCAATTGGTTCTTCAATGGCGGCCAATCACTATCAATTAACATCATTGGCTAAGGGCATTGAAGACAGCAATAATAATTGTACTCGTTTTTTAATCTTAGGCAATCGCCATCCCCAACCTACTGGCAAAGATAAGACCTCATTTATTGTGGCTTCATTTCACGAAGCGGGGTCGATGAATAAACTACTCACCCCTTTGGCAGAACACAATATTAATATGACCAAACTCGAATCCCGTCCAGCACCTAATACGGTATGGGAGTACTTTTTTTATATCGATGTAGAAGGTCATCAGGATGATTCCAACTTAAAAAAATCGCTTAAAAAAATTAAAAATAATGCTCGATTTTTTAAATTATTAGGCTCCTACCCTCAATCACCCGATTAAATGGGTCTAGCAAAACGCATTATTCCTTGTCTGGACATTCATAACGGGCGTGTGGTGAAGGGAGTTAATTTTGTCAATATTCGTGATTCAGGCGATCCTGCTGAAATTGCAGCGCGTTATGATAGAGATAACGCAGACGAACTCGTTTTTTTAGATATTACCGCCAGCGTTGAAAATCGTGGCATTTTTTTAGAGACTGTTGAAAAAGTAGCACAAAGTATTGCTATTCCGCTTACCGTCGGTGGCGGTGTCAGAAGCCTAGAAGACATGGAACGCTTGCTTCGGTCAGGTGCAGATAAAGTCAGCTTTAATACCGCTGCCACTGCCAATCCTTCTATACTCAAAGAGTGTGCCAACCACTTTGGCGCACAATGCGTTGTACTTGCCATTGATGCCCGTAAAAAAGAAAATCATTGGGAAGTCGTAACCCATGGCGGACGCACCAGAACAGGGCTTGAAGTATGCGAATGGGTTAGACAAGCACAAGATTTAGGCATTGGCGAGATACTGTTAACAAGCATGGATACTGACGGCGTGCAAGCAGGTTACAATATACCACTGTTACAAATTGTTGCCACCGTTGCCAAAGTCCCTGTGATTGCCAGTGGGGGTGCGGGACACCCATCTCATCTTGCCGATGCCTTAGTTGAAGGCAAAGCCGATGCCGCATTGGCTGCTAGTATTTTTCATGACAACATACATAGTATAGGCGAGGTTAAATCGTATCTACACAATGAAGGGATAGAAGTTCGGCTGGTTTAGCGTCGATATAGCCGTTGGTTGCTTCGACATAATGCACAACACCATACAGGATATTATAGATCAATATCAATATCTAAATCTTCACCTGTTTTAATATTGTATAAAATTTCGATTAGGTTTTTAATTTTATCGCCTATTCGTTCCAGATTTTTAGCCACTGAGACAGCATGGATTAAACTATGTTCGTTGCCACTGCCACTTTTTTGAAAAGCAAAGGCTTTTTTAACCGCATCATGGCAAAGGTCGTCAATATTTTGATCTTTTATCCATAGTTTTTGCGCTTTATCCATGTCCCCTTGCAAACGATATTCACAGAATTTGTTGAAATGTTTGGTCACCACTTCTAGCATCGTAACCAATACCGGTGCAATTTCCAAATGATCATCATAAGCGGCCATACGAGAAACACTTTTTGCTAAATTTTTAATGTAATCACCTACACGTTCGTATTCGATGGACATTTTAAGCGCACCGATTACGTGGCGTAAGTCTTCTGCCACAGGGTGATAACGAGCAAAAATATCAATAATCGATTCATCAACTTGACGTTGTAATTTATTAAGTTCTACATCGTTTTCCCGAACTTGTTTTGACAGTTTAACACTCATTTCAGTAAACGCTTGATGCGAGAGTATCAGCTGATCTTGTAGCGTTTTTTCCATTTGCACCAACAGTCCATCCATTTTTTGTAACGCAATGTCAAAAGCGGGATTGATGTGTACTATCTCTGTCATTTACTTGTCCTCATGGTATCATATTACTTATTTTATCCTATCCATAACGCCCAGATATATAGGCTTCGGTTTTGGCATGTGTGGGATTTTTAAAGAGTTTGGTGGTTTCATCAAATTCAAAAATCTCTCCCAAATGAAAAAATGCGGTGTATTGCGATGTCCGTGCCGCTTGTTGCATAGAGTGCGTGACGATAATAATCGTGTAATCTTCTCTTAATCGAAACATTAATTCTTCGATTCTACCAGTGGCAATAGGATCTAATGCCGAACAAGGTTCATCCATTAATATAATCTCTGGATTACAAGCAATGGCACGGGCAATACATAAGCGTTGTTGCTGTCCGCCCGACAGTTGAGTGCCTGCACTTTTAAGTTTGTCTTTCACTTCGTCCCACAAACTGGCATTGCGGAGTGCTTTTTCGACACACTCTTCTGTCTCTTGTTGGGTTTTAACCATGCCATGAATACGCGGACCATAAGCCACATTGTCAAAAATACTCTTGGGGAACGGGTTTGGTTTTTGAAATATCATCCCCACCCGAGTACGCAAATCGACCACATTACAAGAAGCATGCAATATATCGGTCTGTCCATTGTATAAAATCTCACCCGTCATGGTACACTCAGGAATAATATCGTTCATTCGATTTAAGCACCGCAAGAAAGTGGATTTTCCACAACCAGATGGACCAATTAAAGCTGTTATTTTTTTACGCTCTATAGTAACATTAATATTTTTAACGGCATGAAAATCGCCATAATAGGCATTAAGGTTCTTAATTAAAAAGGCAGGTGCTACAGTATTGTTCATTTTTCAAATTTTCGTCTCAAGTAAATCGCCAATGCGTTCATGGTTATTAAGAAAAATAACAGGACAAGAATAGCCGCTGCTGTTTTTTCGACAAAACCACGCTCAGGGCTATCCGCCCATAAAAATATCTGTACTGGTAATGCCGTAGCAGCGTCGGTTACACCACTGGGCATTTCAGTGATAAAAGCCACCATTCCAATCATTAATAAAGGGGCGGTTTCACCCAATGTGCCAGCCATACCTATAATTGTACCTGTTAATATACCCGGCATTGCTGATGGCACAACATGGTGAAAAACGGCTTGCATTTTGGTCGCTCCCATCGACAAAGCAGCAGACATATACGACGGAGGTACCGCTTGTAACGCGGCTCTTGATGTGATGATCATGGTTGGCAATGTCATGAGCGATAACACCAACCCACCAACCAATGGAGAAGACCGTGGCAAGCCAAAGAAATTAATAAAAATTGACAAACCCAACAAACCAAACACAATAGAGGGCACTGCTGCCAGATTATTGATATTGATTTCAATAAAATCAAACCAACGGTTTTTAGGCGCAAAAATTTCCAGATAAATTGCACTGATAACCGCAATCGGAAAGGAAAAAATAAACGCTAATAACAAGGAATAAAATGATCCGATTAATGCCACACTGATTCCGGCTGATTCAGCATCCCGCGAATCAGAGTTTACAAAAAAAGCACTGTTAAAATTAAGCTGTGTCGCAGCGTTTTTTTTCAATGTATCAAGCCAATCAATTTGCTTATTGCTAATATCTCGTTGTTTTTCAGGAAGCGATGAATCCGTACTGCCTTTTAAATAACGAGAAGCAATAGATGAAGCCCGCAACCAAACCGTTATCCGATTGTCAATGAGCTCAGGGTTTGTTTGTACACTATTGCGTAAATCAATCGAGGCTGAAAAAGACATCAATTTGTATAATGCTTTTTTATCTTTGCGAGTATTGGCTTCTGGAAAACGTTCGAGTAACGCACTTCTAATTAGACGCTGATAACGCAATGCCGATTCCTCCCCTTGTTTTCCAATAACAGCACTGTCCATTGTAATGTCTAATTGAACAGAAGCACTGAGCAATGCCCGCCATCCTTGATTAACCAAAGTGGTAATGAGTAATAATAAAAAGAACAAGATGATTAATAATGTGATGATACTGGCAATTATAAAATGCCGTTCACGACGATGACGACGATGTAACAATTTTTTATTCATAACGCTCTCGATATTTTCTAACAAGCGCCAAAGCGATTAAATTAAATAGCAACGTAATCACAAAAAGTACCAAGCCCAAAGCAAAAGCAGCCAACGTTTTTGGATCATCAAATTCTTGGTCACCAGTTAACAAGGTAACAATTTGTACTGTAATGGTTGTCACCGACTGCAGTGGGTTTGCTGTTAAATTAGCGCTGATACCAGCTGCCATAACAACAATCATGGTTTCGCCTATCGCTCGTGAAAAAGCCAATAAAATACCCGAACTAATGCCGGGTAATGCCGCCGGGATAGTAACGTCTTTGATCATTTCGTAGCGGGTGGCTCCCAAACCAAGCGCACCCTCACGCAACGTATTAGGCAATGCATGAAAAGCATCTTCAGATAGAGATGAAATATAAGGCACTAATAAAATTCCCATGACGAGTCCTGCTCCCAATGCATTTTCGCCGCCGTTCACTTCAAAACCCAAACCGGTAAAAAAACTAGTAATATAGGGCGATATCACCGTAATAGCAAAAAAACCATAGACAATGGTAGGAATACCTGCCAGCATTTCTAAAATAGGCTTTACCCAATTACGCATACGCCGAGAAGAAAATTCAGCAAGATAAATGGCCGAAAATAAGCCCAACGGCACCGCCACTATCATTGCAATAAAACTGATTAACAATGTTCCCGTTAATAGCGGAATAAAACCAAAGGAACCGCTGGCACCGACTTGGTCTTCACGAATAGAAATTTGCGGACTCCAATGCAAACCCGTTAAAAAATCAATCCAATTAATATGTTCAAAAAAACGAATCGATTCAAACAAGACAGAAGCGACGATACCGATGGTAACCAGTATCGCCAAAACAGCAGTAAGAGAGAAAAAGATTATTAAAGCTTTTTCATAGATATATTGATTTTTTTTAGATATCATGATACACTGCACGAATATCGGCTATCATACACACTCAAACAACACAATAATTTAAAATACCACGTTTTTATTATTCGCAAATGTCTACCGCAACAATGTTAAAAAAAAGAATACTTTTGTTACAGTTGTAACATTGGTATCTTATCATCAACGGCTGATAGGACTTCATGATATTCATCTATTGATAATGGTATGAGTCCTCTGTCAATTAATAGACCGTCTTCACCCATTACGTCTTCGCTAACAAAAAAATCAATAAAATCACTCAGGTTACCCTTATATTCTAAATGTGATTTTTTTACATACAAGTACAATGAACGTGAAATAGGGTATTTTCTACTAATAATATATTCAAACTTTGGCTCAATACCACTGATTGCTATTCCACGTAATCTATCGCTATTTTGCTCTAAAAAACTATAGCCTAAAATCCCAAGTGCCCGCGGTTCGTTGTGTAGTTTTTGTACAATCAAATTGTCGTTTTCGCCCACTTCGATAAATAGACCGTCTTCTCGAATACCGTGACAAACTGCTTTGAATGTTTTCTCATCTTGTTCTTTAATGGCTTTTATTGAAGGAAATTTCTGACACCCTTCTTCAAGAACCAGCTCAACAAATGAATCGCGTGTACCTGATGAGGGAGGCGGACCGTAAAGTATAATTTGAGTGTTAGGAAGATCAGAGTTGACATTGTTCCAAGTTTCGTTTGGATTACGAATTAATTTCCCTGAGGCATTGGGTACATATTTTGCCAATGCTAAAAACATTTCTTTGGGCGTTAATTCAAATTTTTCACTCGACAACGATTGCGCAATGACAATACCATCATAACCAATTTTAACTTCAATGATGTCTTTAACACCGCTTTGGGCACATATTTTTTGCTCGGAAGCCTTCATGCGACGAGACGAATTAGTGATGTCAATGGTACCCTCTCCATCCCCTGCACAAAATAGTTTAATACCCGCTCCACTACCAGTGGCTTCAATTTTAGGGGTTTTACCACCAACGATTTGGGAAAATCTTTCAGCAACTACCGTAGAAAAAGGATAAACCGTTGAAGAACCAACTATTTCGATACCCCGATCAGCATATACTGGGACGATAGTTACAATCAATGATATAAAAGCAAAAAATGTATATAGTATTTGATTTCTTTTTTTCATTTTATCTGCTTCTCTATTAGGTATCTAATGTCCCTTGCGAAATTGAAAAATCGTTGACACTATTCAAAATATATTCGTCAAATTTATACTAATTCTAGCACAATAACTAACTTCTACTGGCTAATTCGCCTCTTTTTAAATGAATAATCCCCCGAAAAATCAAGTCCGAAACAATAGTGGCAGTAGGAAATAATGAGGCGAGTATTGGAGCATCACCACCCGTTATTATGATACTGGCATCATTGTTACAGGATTGTTTAAATCGCTCTATTGCCCCACACACTGCCATTAAAATGCCTGTTGCGATAGCGTCGTTGGTATTATTAGGAATAGATGAATTGAGCGTGATGTTACTGCATAAATCACCCAATGGTAGTGGCGTTGCTGATGATAATACGGACTGCATTAAACGCAGTCCAGGCAATATAATGCCTCCATGATACTCACTATTGTTTGATAGATATTCCACCGTAACCGCCGTCCCGGCACTAACAACAATAAGCGGAAGCGAATATTGCCGTGCTGCAAGTAAGCATAACCATCTATCAACCCCCAATGCATCAGCGGGTTGATAGTAATTGGTTAATCCCAAGACTTGTCGTTTACTTTTTAAGAATAATACGGGAACATGGACAGACAATTGTTGATCGAGTTGTTTTTTTTCATCATCCGTTCCAACATGGGCAATACAAACCCAGTCAGCGTTTTGACTGTCTGCTATTAGTTGAGTTATATCCGTTTTAGGAGTGTGATGTATCGATAAAATTGTATCGTTATTATCGATTAACGCCCATTTAATTCGAGTATTGCCTGAATCAACCGCTATCCACATATAACCTGCTCTTGTGCACTAATGTAACTTTTTTGTTCTTTTCCACGCAATGTGCAAAACAGTCCTTCATTGTTGATATGAGAAAAAATTTCTCCTTGTTGGTTTGAATCTATACATCTATCGCCTTTTTTATAGCGATGTGCCTTGTCAATGATGGCTTGATAAGCCACCAAGCCGCGTTGAAAATTCATCGTTGTTGTGCAGACTGCTTTTAGCACTGCCAATGCTAGCTGATTGCGAGATTTCTCATTACCCATCGTCGTATTTAAGCCACTTGCTGGTCGCCCCATTGCTGTTATTTGTCGATTTAATGTCGTCGTCATCAAACGGTTAATACCCACACCAACTATCACTACATCGCCTCGTACCTCCGTTAATATACCACCTACTTTGTTTTGATGAATATCCAAAATATCGTTTGGCCATTTTAAACATAAATGCTTTTTTGCATCTAAATTTTGCCAAATTGCCGCACCAATGGCAACGGATAAACCCATTATGGTTGGAGGGCAAGGCAGTATAATGGATAAAGTAATGGCATCAGCAGGAATCGACAACCAACGATTGGCTTGTTGCCCACGTCCTTGTGATTGATGTTCCGCCAATACAGCCGTTGGTGGAGCATAATTTTTTACTTTTTTACTGGTGCTGGTTAATTCGTCAAAAGCATAGACATCACACCCCATTTCAGCTGATAAATACGCCGCATCCAACCATTCTATTTTTTTCCTCAAACACCAGCCTTGTGTGTGTGTTTCAAACAATCCATAATCATTTTGTAGTTGCTGACATAGGGTTTTTTCAGACTCATCAATTGGCACATACGGCATTGTTACCTCTATTTTTTTGAGCAAGTTGATTATACGGCTATTCATTATGCGACATAATAACAAAAAAACGAGTGGAAAACCACCCGCTTTTTTGTCAATTCTATAGAATTATGACCACTACCACGTAAGTTTACCGCCTGTTTGGTATTCAACAACACGTGTTTCAAAAAAGTTCTTTTCCTTTTTCAAATCAATGACTTCTCCCATCCAAGGAAATGGGTTAGTCGCATTTTCAAAAATAGGCTTTAAACCAATTTGCTCCAAACGACGATTGGCAACAAAACGTAAGAATTCTTTAAACAAACTACAACTCAAACCTAAAATACCATCATGCATTGTTTCTTCTGCATATTGATATTCTAGATTAACCGCTGTTTTCATCATACCGTAAACCTCTTCTTTAAAATCTTCTGTCCACAAATAAGGGTTTTCTAATTTAATTTGGTTAATCACATCAATCCCAAAATTTAAATGCAAGGATTCATCGCGCAATATATACTGTATTTGTTCTGAACAACCCGGCATTTTATTGCGCCTACCCAATGCAAGAATCTGCACAAAACCAACATAAAAGAACAAGCCCTCCATAATCATTGAAAAAGCGATTAATGATTTTAACAACTGCCGATCAGATTTCTCTGTGCCAGTGATAAAGCCAGGATCAGTTAAGGTATCGATATATTCCAAACAAAAAGCATCTTTGTTATGGACACAAGGTACTTCCATGTACATATTAAAAATTTCACCTTCGTCTAAGCCCAACGATTCAACAATATACTGATACGCATGAACGTGTACGGCTTCTTCAAATGCCTGCCGCAGTAAATATTGACGGCATTCTGGGTTGGTGATTAATCGATAAGTCCCCAATATAATATTATTTGCCGCCAATGATTCGGCTGTTGAGAAAAATCCAAAATTTCGCTTTAACATGTGGCGTTCTTCTTCGGATAAAAAATCTTTTCTCCGCCACTGTTCAATATCGCGTTGCATGCTTATTTCATTCGGCATCCACTGATTGGCACAACCCGCAATGTATTTTTCCCATGCCCAGCTGTACTTAATGGGCATCAATTGGTTAATATCAGCACGACAATTGATGATTCTTTTGTCATCCACACGCACACGCCTAAAGTTGTTTTGGTTATACACGGTATCCGTTTTTAATATGTCTAAATTAATTTCATCTTGTGTTTCAAATTTTGATGTCATGCCTTGTATTTCCTTATTTTTCGTTTTTTTTGTTTACTTTTACCGACTGTTTGTTGTTATTAATTTGCTAATTCTACATAATTAAAATCTGTTGCTTGTAATTGTGCAATATCACCACCATACTGCGACCAATTTATAGCACTGTCGTTATTTTTGCTTGGATTATATTCAACCCAACGAGATTGTTCATTGTGCTGCTTATCAAAATTTCCGTATTCTTCGGCAGGAATTATCCAAAAATAAAATTTATTAGGCGATATACCTAAAAAACAGTAATAATCAAATGTTGGTCTTATTTGTTCAAATTTATAAACGCTTGTATCCCAAAGCATTGAAAATTTTGCTGCTATTTTTTTATTTTTTACAGCTATTGCTTTGCCTTTTTTCTCGGACTTCACTCCTAAAAATAAATACAGTAATTCGACCACCAATTCTCTGCCTAATTTTCCTTTACGAGCAGAAGGGAGTGTCAACATCCAAGCGTTAGGACTGCCCGACCAAATAGTTTTATCAGGGCGATAATCGGTGCTATTTTTCAACGTTTGAATTTTTGCTTGCAGGCTTTTTTCTTGTTCCGTTAAAGTGTAAATATTGTCCTGCTTTTTATTGTCAGAATTAATTCTTTTATTGATGGTGTCAACCGCATCATCATTTTTATCAATCAAAATAAAATTTCTGTTCAGTTGCTTAGCCGCCTCGCCCGTTGTACCGCTGCCTGCAAAAAAATCCAACACCGTATCACCCACATTGGAATGAACCGCCACTATCCATCGCAATAAGGCAAGCGGTTTTTGGGTGGGATAACCTGTTTTTTCTTTACCATTGGTTGCTACAATGGTATGCCACCATACATCGGTTGGCGTTTTACCACGTTCGGCTTTTTCGGCACCAACCAATTCAGGCGCCATATAGGGGATACGCTCCATGGCGTCGTAATTAAATAAGTAATTAGCAGGGTCTTTGGCAAACCAATAAATGTTATCGTGCTTCGGTGACCATTTTTTCTGCGAGCGGGCGCCGTAGTCATAGGCCCAGATAATTTCATTGAGACAGTGTTGTTTGCCGCCAAAAATAGTTTCGAGTAACAAGCGACAATTGGCAGATTCGCGCCAGTCAATATGAAAAAACAAACTGCCATTTTTTGTTAAAATGCGATGCGCCTCGCGCAAGCGTGGCTCTAAAAAACCTATAAAATCATCAAAGGAATCAGCGTAACCATTTTTATTGACAAATGTAGTGTTGTATCGCTTGCCACCAAAACCAGTTCTATCACCATCACCAGTGGTTACTTCGACTGTCTTAATACGCTGCCGAAACTGCTCTTTTCCAGTGTTAAAGGGTGGATCAATATAGATTAATTCAACAGAATTATCGGGAATTTCCTTTAAAATAGTTAGGTTATCACCGTGAATCACCCGACCATGCCATTGCTTGATGGAATCGCTGATGATAACAGGGGCAATCATTTTATTGACAAGATTCACATTCAGTGTCATCAATGGCACAAGCACGTGGTTGGGCATCAGCACCATTGGAACCATTGGAGCCATTCATCTCGCCATTGGCTGCCACTGAATTATGCGCCCCGGTACGAGTGGTGTATTTTTCGGTGCTGCTGGCTGCCAATGAGCGTAAATAATAGGTTGTTTTTAAACCACGCAACCATGCGGTTTTATACATTTCGTCTAGTAGTTTGCCCGAAGGAGCGGCAATGTATAAATTGAGTGATTGCGCTTGATCAATCCATTTTTGTCTTCTGGCAGCACATTCGATTAACCAAAACGGATCTACTTCAAATGAGGTTGGGTATTTTTGACGAATGGAATGAGGAATACGATCAATCTTATCTAATCGTCCATCAAAAAACTTAATGTCTTCTAGCATGACATCGTCCCACAAATCCAGTGCTTTGAGTTCATCAACCAAATAACGGTTGGACACCACAAATTCTCCCGACAAATTTGATTTGGTGAAAATGTTTTGAAAGGTCGGTTCAATGGATGCTGTAACACCAACAATATTGGCAATGGTGGCAGTGGGGGCAATTGCCGTGCAATTGGAATTTCTCATGCCATGTTGTTTAATACGACCACGCAAGGCATCCCAATCCAACGTTTGTTGGGTATTAATTTGTAAGTATTGACCATTGAGTGTTTTTTGAGTAGGTAGTAATTCGCCACTCATATCAACCGAATCACCTCGCTCTTTTGCCAATAAACGCAAAGTGTCCATAGGCATAATCCCCTGTTCCCATAAACTTCCCGAAAACGTTTCGTAAGAACCACGTTCTTCGGCTAATTCGGTGGATGCCCAATAGGCTTCATAACAAATTTTTTCCATTGATTTATCGGCAAATTCAACGGCTTCATTGGATGAATAAGAAATACCTAACTCGTATAAACAATCCTGAAAACCCATAATCCCCAAACCAACTGGACGGTGACGTAGATTCGATTGCTTGGCTTTTTCGACCGAATAATAATTGATGTCGATAACATTGTCTAACATACGCATGGCTGTTTTTATAGTGGTTGCCAGCATTTCAGTGTCTAACTGTTTGTCTTTGATGTGTGCCACCAAATTAACCGAGCCCAAATTACATACGGAAATTTCTTCGGCATTGGTATTAAGAGTGATTTCGGTACATAGATTCGAGGAATGAACGGTTCCTACGTGTTGTTGTGGTGAGCGCACATTGCAAGCGTCTTTAAAGGTAATCCACGGATGCCCTGTTTCAAATAGCATGGTGAGCATACGCCGCCATAACGAAACTGCTTCTATGGATTGGCTACGAAGTTCACCAGCAGCGGCTTTTTCTTCGTATTCGACATACTTTTTTTCGAAGGCAGCACCAAATAAACTGTGAAGTTCTGGCACATCGTTGGGTGAAAAAAGTGTCCAATTTTTATCGTCAATTACGCGCTTCATGAATAAATCTGGAATCCAATTCGCCGTATTCATATCGTGTGTTCGACGTCTGTCATCACCCGAATTTTTACGCAAATCAAGAAAGTCGAGAATATCAAGATGCCAAGATTCTAAATACGCACAAACCGCTCCTTTACGCTTTCCGCCTTGGTTAACCGCAACCGCTGTGTCATTGACCAATTTTAAAAAGGGGATAACGCCTTGTGATTGACCATTAGTGCCTTTAATATGTGCTCCCATGGCTCTTACCGATGACCAATCATTGCCCAAACCACCCGCATATTTTGCCAATAAAGCATTTTCTTTGTAGGATTCAAAAATGCCGTCTAAGTCGTCTGGCACGGTGGTTAAATAACAACTTGATAGCTGTGAACGCAGAGTACCCGAATTAAATAAGGTGGGCGTGGAGCTCATAAAACGAAATGTTGATAACATTTCATAAAAATCAATCGCTCGCTGGGTAGGGTCATCTTCTTCTATTGCCAAACCCATCGCTACCCGCATAAAAAAGACTTGGGGCATTTCTATGCGTTGCCCACGGATATGTAAGAAATAGCGGTCATAAAGCGTTTGTAAGCCTAAATAATTAAACTGCAAATCTCTGGAGGCATTTAACGTCAAGCCTAGACGCTCCAAATCAAAAATTGTTAACAAACGTTCATCAAGTAATTCGGCTGCCACTCCTTTTTCTAGCATGTGCTGCAAATGATCTTTGTATTCCGTTTCCATTTGCGATTGTTGGACGTAACAACCAAAAATCTCCCGCCGTAACATGTCTAATAATAAACGCGCACTCACGTAAGAGTATTCAGGCTCACGCTCGATAAAACTCCTTGCCACCATAAACAATGCCGTATTTAAATCTTTTTCGCTAATGCCATCATACAAATCACGTAATGTCATCTTGAGTAATTTTTTTGAATCAACCTCCAAAAGTCCTGCACATGCCATTTGAATACGGTCAGACAAGACATGAATATCCAAAATTTGGCGCATTCCAG
Organism: Gammaproteobacteria bacterium; assembly: GCA_965243565.1. Lineage (GTDB taxonomy): Bacteria > Pseudomonadota > Gammaproteobacteria > Tethybacterales > Persebacteraceae > CBDEVH01. The sequence continues at coordinate 351,354 of OZ251571.1, read as the reverse complement.
CTTCGGTAACAAAGTAAATTTCTTGCTCCGCCATAACATCCAGTTGATCCCGCCGACTATTAGTGTGGGCTTCGCGATACAATACATACGCGCGGGCAATATCATGATGTCCACCACGCATTAATGCCAACTCAACATGGTCTTGTACGTCTTCGATGTGGAATGTCGCAATTAAAGTTTTACGGCGAAATAACGCCTGAATAACTTGTTCAGTGGTTTGTTCGATGATGGTACGAACGGCAGTGGAATCGGCAACAGTTTGACCACGTACCGCTAAAAATGCTTTGGTAATGGCAACTTTTATTTTGGTTCTGTCAAAAGACACAACCATACCATTGCGACGAATAATTTTGTAGTCTTCTTCTGGTGTAACAATGCCCGAAGAAAATATTTTATTTTGCTGTACATCAGCCGATTGTATGCTTGATTGTACGCCGTATTCCTGATCCAAACTCCCCATTATTATCCCTTTATTATTGAGTCAAAATAAATTTTTATACAACTTTTCAACAGGATATAGACAAGAAAACAACAATATATAGACAATATTTAGACAATTGTTTGATAAATACCTATCTGTAGTCCCTTATTAATTATACTAGGAAAATAAAAAAAAGTAAATGGCTAAAAACACAAGGAGACTAAAAACGTGTTTTTTATATTTTTATACTACTGTATATCAGTTAAACGCTTGCCAACCACATAGTCATGAATGCTGGCGTTCATCAGACGTGAAGCAAAGGATTCGGATAGTTTTTGCAGCGTCTTAGTCTGCGTTTGAATGGTCTGTGTATCATCATTGTTAAGAGTAACCAAGAGTTCAGCCATTTTATTGGTGAAAGCCTCTTTTTCTTGTTCGGTAAGTAATTTTTTCCCTGTTTCCATTGTCTGTTTGAGATAATCAAGCAATGAACTTGCGTCAAATTTCGCTTCTGCCAATACACGCGCTTGCCAATCTTCATTGGCATTACTATAGGCTTCTTTCAGCATCAAAGAAAAATCTTCTGCTTCTAAACCGTAACTCGGCTTAACTTCGATACTGGTTTTAACGCCGGTGCTTAATTCAGTGGCAGTAACCGATAATAAACCATCTGCATCCACCTGAAAATCGACACAAATCCGTGCTAATCCAGCAGCCATTGGTGGAATACCTGATAATGTTAATGTTGCCAATGAACGGCAATCTGCTACTAGCTCTCGCTCGCCTTGAACGACATGAATACGCATGGCAGTTTGACCATCCGCGTGAGTCGTAAATTCTTGGCTTTTAACGATAGGAATAGTGGAATTACGTGCAATGACTTTTTCGACCAAGCCACCCATTATTTCTAGCCCCAAGGACAGTGGCACCACATCAAGCAATAACCAATTGCCCTGACGACAATTGCCGATTAAGACATCTGCTTGTGATGCCGCACCCAAGGCAACTACCTCATCGGGGTTAATATGGTTGTAAATAGGTCTTTGACAATAGTCTTTGATTGCTGTCATGACCGATTTTAGACGAGTGCTACCGCCCACCAGCACAATGCCTTCGATGTCGTCCAAATCAATACTTGCCTCTTGAATGGCATTTTTTAAAATGGCCAATGTTTGCGCTGTTAAGGCGTTGCAGGCTTGGGCAAGATCATCAGGGGTAATTTCTCCTTTTTTACTACCAATCGATAAATCAACTTGTAATACATAGGGAGCATCGGTATCGGTAATATTTTCTTTGGCTTTTTTAGCACTTGCTTGTAAACGAATATAGTCGGCATTGCTTAAATCGGCTGTAATGTTTAATTTTTTTTGAATTATTTTCAATAAAGCACTGTCAAAATCATCGCCACCCAAATGCGTATTGCCATCACTTACTAGAACTTCAAAAACACCGCCGGTTAAACGTAGTATCGAAATATCAAATGTACCTCCTCCTAAGTCATAAACAACATAAATTCCTTCTTTGGCATTGTCCAAACCATACGCCACTGCTGCCGCAGTAGGCTCATTGAGTAATCTTAGTACCGATAAACCCGCCAATTTCGCCGCATCTTTGGTGGCTTGTCGCTGAGCATCGTCAAATCGTGCAGGCACTGTGATGACTACTCCATCAACCCTATCTACCCCCAGTTGCTGCTGTGCCTTGGTTGCCAAAAATTTTAAGAGCTCAGCCGAAATTTCAACCGGACTTTTATTGCCAGCCGATGTTTTTATCCGCACCATACCATCACCCTCAACGTATTGAAAGTGAGAATCAGCCGCAACATCTTGATGGCTTCTACCCATGAGTCGCTTAATGGATACCATCGTATTTTCAGGGTCATCCTGTTGTTTTGCCAACGCCTCACTGCCAATAATGGGCTTGCTATCTGCCGAATAATAGACTGCCGATGGCAACATTGTTTGTTCATTATCAACAGCCAATGTCATCGGCTTGTTGGTATCGGCAATGACCGCCGCAACCAAAGAATTGGTGGTGCCTAAATCAATACCAATACCCACTTTAATTTGTGGTTCCGTTGGCTTAGATGTATCGCGGATATTAACCAATGCCATGTTTGTTTATTTCACTTAATATTTTATCAATATATATCCATTGTCGAACGGATTGGTAGGCGGCTTCGATCTCTTTTTTATCAATCGCCATTGTCGATTCAACCATGATTTGCGTGTGATGTTGCTCTACATCATTGCGTAATGCCATTTTTTCATCAGCAGTTAATACGGTTTCTAGTGCTTCTCGCCACTCTATTTGTTGCTCTAAAAATTCAGGAGAAACAATGGAGTCTTTTTCGGAGTAAACATCTTTGCCCATTAATGACACCATATATGCGGCTCGTTTAAGTGGTTTTTTTAAAATGGCGTAAGCATCGTTTAAACGACTAGAGAGCAATACCGATAATTGTTTTTCTGCGGCGGCTGCCGTCGCAAAATTATCAGGGTGAAAGCGTTGCTGTAATGAACGAAAATGAGCGTCTAAAACCGTTGTATCAATCTGCATAGAAGACGGTAAGTCCAACAATTCAAAATAATCGCAGCTAAAAAAATTAATGATCAGTGATTTATTCTTTCAAAAAATAGTGCTTCAGATATGAAAACTTTCCCCACAACCACAGATACTTTTTGCATTGGGGTTGTTAAACTGAAACCCTTCTTGTAAGCCATCACGCACATAGTCTACCACCACGCCATCAATAAAAACATAAGATTTTGGGTCTACTATGACTTTAATACCACAACTGTCAAACTCAAAATCGCCATCTTCTTTGACATCGGTTAGGGTTACATCATAGGCAAAACCAGAACAACCTACTGTACGCACTGCCAAACGAATACCAGTAGAAACTGTATTTTGCTTTTTAATGTAGTCGACGATGTGTTTTGCCGCTCCATTGGTAAGTTCGATTCCCATAACTGATGCTACAATTAGCCAATATTAATATATGTTATTGCTTTACTTCAGCCTTCTTTTTATAATCAGCAACGGCTGCCTTAATGGCGTCTTCTGCCAATATGGAACAGTGAATTTTAACCGGTGGTAATGCGAGTTCTTCGGCAATTTGCTTGTTTTTGATTTCAAGCACTTCGTCCAAAGTTTTGCCACGAACCCATTCGGTGATCAACGACGATGAAGCAATGGCAGAGCCACAGCCATAGGTTTTAAATTTAGCATCTTCGATGAGGCCGTCATCACTGACTTTAATTTGTAATTTCATAACATCGCCACAGGCTGGTGCTCCCACCATACCAGTACCAACATTTTGATCCAGTTTGTCAAATGAACCTACGTTTCTGGGGTTTTCGTAGTGATCGATTACTTTTTTACTATACGCCATATTTTTTCTCCTTTATACTTATACTATTAGTTTCCTTATTATACAGTAAGCACAAACTGATAAAACAATTACTGTCTCTCATGTTGCTTTTATGCAATCTTGCGACCGATAGCACCAGCAACTGCTTTAATTTGAACATTTTTTTATTTTTATTAAACACTATCCCACCGCTTAAACGGTGAGTACGATATAATCACGCTTGCGGGTTTAGTTGCATGGTATGGCGAAAACCGGGTCAGGTCTGGAAGGAAGCAGCCCTAATTGCCCTCTGTCAGTGCGACCATAACCCGCTTATCTTGCATTATTCCAACGTACCCTTTGATGTCTTCCGAAAATTTTATTTCATTAGCCCGTAAGTGGCGACCGCGGCGATTATCAGATATGGTAGGGCAAGAGTATATCGTTCGTGCATTACAAAACGCCGCACAACAAAATCGCCTACACCATGCTTTTTTATTTACTGGTACGCGCGGAGTCGGTAAAACCACCTTGGCACGAATCATCTCCATGCTTATTAATTGTGAAAATATAAGCGACAATAGCACCGAGCCCTGCCTACAATGTGAGACATGCACACTCATCCAAAGAGGAAATATGCCCGATATTATAGAATTGGATGCCGCATCGCATACCCAAGTAGAAAAAATGCGCGATCTCCTTGACAATGCCGTTTATGCCCCCGTACGAACGCGTTATAAAATATTTATTATTGACGAAGTACACATGTTGAGCAAAAGTGCTTTTAATGCCATGCTAAAAACACTAGAAGAACCACCCGAGCATGTTAAATTTGTACTGGCAACGACCGATCCGGATAAAGTACCTGCCACCATACGTTCACGTTGTTTGTGCTTTGCATTATTACCCCTTACCATTAACCAAATTAGTGCGCGACTTATTTCGATTCTCAATGCCGAAAATGTCAACTACGATCAAGATGCCATTGCTGTGATTGCTCGCTTGGCAAATGGCAGCTTGCGTGATGGGCTTAGTATTTTGGATCAAGCCTTGCTTCATTGCAACAACCAATTAACCGCCAACGACGTACGTCAAATTACAGGAGAAATCAGCCTATCTCTTTTAGCCAATACTTTGCGTGCGGTTATTCAAGAAAATACTGAAAAAATTCAACAATTGGCAACACAATATTTATCGGAGCATGTTGATTTTGATACGGCATTGGCAAATCTCGCCACTCTGATTTACAAAATTGCGCTTGCAAAAACCATACAATATTCATCCGATAATAGTGAAGAGTCCGATATCATTGCTGAGTTTCATCCACAAATGAGTGCAGACCAATGTCAAGTACTCTATGAAATTGCCATCAGAGGGCGACAACAACTCCCCATGGCGCCAACTATCGATACTGGGTTTGAAATGACCTTGCTACGAATGATGTTATTTATTCCGCAAGCAGCGGCTAAAGCCTCGCTAAGTGTAATTAATACACCAAACAAACAACAAACAATAGCATCACCAACAATACCGCCAACGGCACCACCAATAGCACCATCAATGGCAGCTGCTGTTACCCCTGTTACCGCCGCCTCAGCCACACCAAATTTTGATTGGGAAGCAGTTAAAGGTGGTTTGTCTGAAGTTGCCAAAGTGCTCGCAATAGCAAGTATTGTCAAACATTATGACGCAAATGGCATTTTGCTACAGGTTGACCAATCTCATAAAGACATTGGCAATAAATTTTTGCCCATTTTTAAGCGCGAAATGCAAGCATTACATGGTGAGCAGTTTGAGGTGACCATCGTTTATCATCATAGCAATGTCGCACAGCAAGAACAGCTTGAAAACATCATTAAAATTGCCTCCGATACGTCTTTTTTTCAATCCACAAAAAAACACTTTCCCGAAGCAAAAATTATCACCGACACCATTAAAACCAATTAATAGGAGATTTATATATGGACAACAAATTTTTCAAAGAGAATTTCGCCAATTTACTGAGTGGCGCCCAAGAAATGCAGGAAAATATCAACTCGATAAAAAATGAGATTAAAGAACTTAGTGTTATCGGTGAAGCCGGCGCTGGCATGGTGAAAATCACCATGAATGGCGAGCGAAAAATTATTAACGTCAATATTGACGATTCGATTATCGACGATAAAGAAATATTACAAGATCTCATCTTATCAGCAGGCAATGCTGCTACCAAAAAAATAGAAAGCCTCATTAACCAAAAAACACAATCAATCATCGGTGGTAATTTCGGTAACTTATTTAATCAATGATCCACCTCATCAATGCTATAATATAAATTATGTCATCTGCACCTCAAAATCTAAAATCCTATATTGATACGGCAGGTTCTGCCTTCTTAATGTTTTTTGCAACAGTATTTTTTATCGTATTTGTTGCTTTGTATGTTCGTAATGTTAACGACTATACATATCAGTTAACCGACGCTGAAGTTGAGAAAAATTTACAAACAACGGGCAAACTTTACCTAAGCCGCAACTAGTCGCTCTCATCAATAAAAGCATGGGAACTTATGTAATTGGAGATGTCCATGGTTGCTACAAAACACTTTGTAGTTTACTAAAACAAATAAACTTTCAACCCCACACCGATCAACTCTGGTTTGTAGGGGACTTGGTTAATAGAGGCCCGCGTAATATATCGGTTTTAAAATGGCTATATGATCATCAAAACCATATTAAAATTGTATTGGGCAATCACGACCTTTTTTTACTTGCAGCTTATACTTGTGCAATTGATATTAAGCACAATGATACGATTGATGATGTTTTATATAATACCGATGCCAAAATGCTTATGGATTGGTTACGAAAGCAATCATTGGCACATTACGACAAAGGCCACCTCATGATTCATGCTGGTGCATTGCCAGTATGGAATCGCACAACGCTATGCCAGTTGGCTGGTGAGGTGCAAACAATATTAAGAAGCGATACATGGAAAACTTTTATGAAAAAACTGTATGGCAACATACCTGAACAGTGGAATGATGCACTAACGGGGTATGACCGTTACCGAACTATTGTTAATGCACTGACGCGATTGCGCATTTGCTCTCCAGAAGGTGTTATGAATCTTCTCTTTAAACAAGGTCCATCGGATTCTCCCAATGACAATATCCCGTGGTTTACTGCTCCCAACCGCCAAACCCAAAATACGCCCATTCTTTTTGGTCATTGGTCAGCATTGGGCGTGACTCAGCAACATAATGTTATCAGCCTAGATAGCGGTTGTGTTTGGAATGGCAAACTCACTTGCTATCGCCTTGAGGATAAAAAGATTTTTCAAACCCACTATGCTGACGGGCACTAATCACTTTTTTGTTTTTATAGTTACTTTGATAATAGTATAATTAACAGTTCATGCAAACCACAGAAATTAATTTTTCGCAATTCTCACCTTGCCCAGAAGAAGACGTACAAAACCGCATTGTTCGTGCTCGCGAGCAACTGGGGAATCGTGTGGTTTTACTGGCACACCACTATCAACGTGCCGACGTATACCAGCATGCCGATTTAACCGGAGATTCCCTTCAATTATCGCGATTGTCATCACAAACCAATGCCGATTATATCGTTTTTTGTGGTGTGCATTTTATGGCAGAAGTCGCTGATATTCTTCGCCAAAGAAAACATCAAAAAGTTATCTTACCCGATTTATCTGCGGGCTGTTCGATGGCTGATATGGCGTCATTGGCAAAGGTCGAAAGATGTTGGCAAGAATTAAATGACTATCTTGATGCCGATCAACAAATTACACCCATTACTTATATCAATTCGGCAGCCGATTTAAAAGCCTTTTGTGCACGCCATGATGGTACTGTATGCACATCAAGCAATGCCGACAAAATCCTTAAATGGGCTTATAAACAAAAGTCCAAAGTGCTATTTTTTCCAGATCAGCACTTAGGTCGCTGGAGCGCACGACAAATGGGCATTGCCGCCGACAAAATGGCAATATGGGATTTTAATAAACCCTATGGCGGTTTATCAAAACAAGAAGTTGATAATGCCGATATTATTCTTTGGAAAGGCTTTTGTTCGGTACACCAAATGTTTCGCCCTCAACATGTGCATGATTTTCGTAAAGAACACCCCGATGGATTTGTCATTTCTCATCCAGAATGTTGCGAAGAAGTCTGCGAACTATCTGATTATGTTGGATCGACCGACACCATTATCAAAACCATTGATGCCGCCCCTAAAAACACACATTGGTTAGTTGGTACCGAACTTAATTTGGTGTCACGAATTACCAAGCAATACAAACCCGATGGCAAAATCATACGCTTTATGTCACCCATGGTATGTATGTGTTCAACCATGGCACGAATCGACCCTCCTCATCTTGCATGGGCACTCGAATCACTGGTTAATGGCAACGTTGTCAATCACATTCAAGTACCAACAGATGATGCTGAGCAAGCCAAAATTGCTTTAGATCGAATGCTTAGTTGTTAATTATCCAATGCCCAATCCCGATTCATTAACCTTACACGGCACCACTATCGTCTGTGTTCGTAAAAACGGCAAGGTCGCTATTGGTGGCGACGGACAAGTCACGCTAGGACATACCGTTGTTAAATCCAGTGCAAAAAAAGTTCGCAAACTAGCAGGAGGTTCTATTATTGCTGGGTTTGCTGGTGCAACTGCCGATGCCTTTACATTATTAGAACGCTTTGAAAAACGCTTAGAATCGCATAATCGCCAACTCATGCGTGCCGCTCAAGAGCTCGCACGGGATTGGCGGACCGACCGCGTATTGCGCAAACTTGAAGCGATGTTACTATTAGCCGATGCAAAAGAAACGATTTTATTATCTGGCTTAGGCGATGTACTTGTTCCTGAATTTGGTGTCATTGCCATTGGCAGTGGTGCTCCTTATGCCGAGTCAGCGGCTTTGGCGCTACTTCGCCATGGCAAGGACTTACCAGCAAGTACGATTGTTGAAGAATCGCTAAAAATAGCCGCCCATATTTGTATCTACACCAACGACCAAATTAGCATAGAACAAATAGACAGTCATGAATGAACGTCGATTAACTCCTAAAAAAATTGTCAGCCATCTCGATAAGTACATCGTTGGGCAAAACGGAGCCAAAAAAACGGTTGCTGTCGCTTTGCGTTGGCGTTGGCGACGAATGCGTGTTGAATCATCATTACGCGATGAAATCATACCCAAAAACATCCTCATGATAGGTCCCACTGGAGTTGGTAAAACTGAAATTTCTCGGCGGTTGGCACGTCTTATCGATGCGCCTTTTATAAAGGTAGAGGCTACCAAATTTACCGAAATTGGTTATATCGGGCGAGATGTCGAATCTATTGTTCGTGATTTAGTCGATATTGCCATCGAAAATGTACAAAACGAGTATGGCGAAAAATTTCGCGAACAAGCTGAAGCATTGGCACAAGAACGTATTCTTAATGCCTTACTACCTTCTAATAAAGACGAAGACACCAAGACCAGCACGACCACTCGCGAAAAATTTCGCGAAAAAATTAAATCAGGTAAGTTAGATGATAAAGAAATCGAAATCGAAGTCAATACTTCCACACAAGTAGAAGTACTATCGCCACCAGGAATGGAAGAAATCACCCAACAAATGCAAGGGATTTTTCAAAACATTAACAAAGACAAGCTAAAAATAAAAAAAATGACCGTCGAAAACGCATTTAAAGTGTGTACCGACGAAGAGATTCAAGACCTGCTTGACATCAACGAAATTAAAGAGATCGCCATTGAACAAGTTGAAGAAAATGGTATTATCTTTATTGACGAAATCGACAAAATTGCCGATAGCGATGGTCGTGGTAGTGATATTTCTCGCCACGGTGTACAACGCGATTTACTACCATTAGTAGAAGGCACGACGGTATCGACTCGCCATGGACATGTACATACCGATCATATACTATTTATTGCCAGTGGGGCGTTTCATTTTAATCGCCCTTCTGACCTTATCCCTGAACTTCAAGGACGATTTCCTTTAAGAGTCGAACTAACCGCATTGACAGTTGATGATTTTAAACAAATTTTAACGCGTACACAAGCCTGTTTAATTCGCCAATACCAAGCACTCATGAAAACCGAAAAGGTTAACTTAGAGTTTAGTGATGATGCAATACAAGAAATTTCAGAAACTGCATGGAATGTCAACGAACACAACGAAAACATTGGCGCGCGTCGTCTATACACTTTACTAGAGCGCGTACTCGAAGACTATTCATTTGATGCTGAATTATACAAAGGAAAAACCATCAATATAGACAAAGAGTTTGTACAATCCAAACTCAAAGCATTAACGGTTGATACCGATAAAACCAACTACATACTATAGATAGTTTTTAGTTAATCCTTTTAGGGGTTACCATAAATCCTGTGATTCTTTTACAATAGAACTAATTTCTTGAGCATAAGGCTCGCCACCCGTAAAATAACGGGGGATATTATTAATAAAAACTTCAGCATCACTTTGCGATGGATAAACACCAAAATTGACAACGAATTTCTTACCACTTTTTAATTGGATGGGATAAACCAATACATTGCGAATAGGGTAATAATCGGCAAAGTAACGAAGGAATTTTTCTAAAAATATAGCGCGCTCTTGCGACACCGTTATTAGTCGTGAGGTATATTGCTGCTGGTCAGGGTTGTTTTTTATCCATGTTTGCGTTGCGTTCAAGCGGCTACGCAAATAACTTGATGCAGGCATCCAATCCCACTGACTATTTTCTACAATACCCAATGATTCAGTTGTTTTCTTTTTAACAACTATTTGCCATTCCGTTTGTCCACCTTCTACTTGAGGTCCATCCGTGTGTTCTTCGGCATGTTTGGAAATCTCAAGTGCTAGTTGTTCTCCACTTAAAGCAACCTCTTTTTGTTGTTGTAACTGTACAATAGTTTGAGACATTTGTTTACCAATATTTACCGGTTTGGTTTGCTGTTTAACAGATTCAACTTTCTTAGAAACTACTTTAGGTTGTTCCTCAACAATTACCACCTCTACATCGGGTTGTATAACTGGCTCGGATTCCTCTTCAATTACCACCTCTACATCGGGTTGTATAACTGGCTCGGATTCCTCAACAATTACCACCTCTACATCGGGTTGTATAACTGGCTCGGATTCCTCTTCAATAACAACTGCTACTTCAAGCTCAGACTGTTTTTCTTGGGCATTAATAATTTCATTCAGTGCGATTTCAATGGTGTTTTGTATTACTGTATCTTTTTTTACGACTTTACTCTGTACGGGTTTGTCTGCCACTGGCTCTTCAGCAAATGATGCTGTGACCTGTTCACCAAAATAAATAAACGAAAATACGGTAATAATTAATAAACACCCTACCGTACAACCAATGGTAATAAATTTAGAAAAAAGACGGTTTTGTTCCGACCGATACAAGAGCTTGCCATAACTCACATCACGTGCAGCCATCTTGGCATCAATTTTTTCTGCAATGAGTGAGCCACGGGCAAACGCTGATAGTAACGTTTTATCCGCCAATACATTAATTCGACGAGAAATACCTTTCGAAACAGCAAAGATGATTCGATACGCGTCATTGGTAAATAATTGTTTGCCATCGTGTCCAGCGGCATGCAAACGCGTTGATATATATTCTTTTATATCCTCTTTGGTAAATGGTTTTATTTTAAGCGCCACCGTGATACGTTCGCGCAATTGTCGCAAATGTTGTTTTGACAGTTTTTCTTCTAGTTCTGGTTGTCCAAACAATACAATTTGTAATAATTTATCACGACTTGTTTCCAAATTAGACAATAATCGAATCTCTTCAAGTGATTCATCCGGCATTGCTTGTGCTTCATCAATAAAAGCAACCACACGATAACCCTCTTGGTGCCTTTGAATCAAGTGGTTTTGTAATATACGAACAGTATCGGGCTTTTTTTCTTCAGATTGTAATCCTAACTCTTCACATATATTGTATAAAATTTCACTACCGGACAAACTGGGATTGGCAATATAAATAATATCTGTTTTTTCGCTTAGCTGATCCACGAGTGTTCTAAGTATCATGGTTTTGCCACTACCCACCTCACCAGTTAGCAACATAATCCCCTCACCAGAATTAATGGCATATAACAATGCGTGTAAAATTTCTCCTCTTTTTCCACCGCCATAAAAATAGCTCGTGGTTGGCGTTATCTTAAAAGGTGGTTCTTTTAAATTAAAGTAATCAATATATAAATGTTTACTGTCTTTCATAATATTCTATTTTACAATCAATATATTATATGCTTTTTCACTCTAAAAATCATTGCCTATCTAATAACTTATTTGAAAATGAAAGCATAGCAAATAATGTAAAAAATGATTTTATATTGACATTACTGTATTTTATCAATATTTTATCTCGTTTTCTTATAGCGCTCTACTCTAGAAAATAAAGAAAAATCCTCTATGGTATTTTTTTACTGGCTGGGATATCCAATGAGTGTGTATTTTATTTCGGTGTATTCTTCCATACCCTGATGAGATCCTTCACGCCCCAAACCAGACATTTTAACGCCACCAAAAGGAACACTTTCCGCAGAAATAATACCTTCGTTAACGCCTATTATGCCCGCTTCTAATGCTTCTGACACACGCATTACTCTCCCTAAATCTTGACTGCAAAAATAAGATGACAAACCGTATTCGGTATTATTGGCACGGGCAATAACTTCGGCCTCATCACAAAAGCGATAAATTGGTGCGATAGGGGCAAAACTTTCCTCATGGCTAGGCAGCATATCATCCGTCATTTCAGTCAATAAAGTAGGTGTATAAAAATTACCCCCCAAACTCTGCCCACCAATAACCAATGTTGCACCTTTGGCAACAGCATCATCTACATGCAGCTGTGCTTTATGAACCGCTGCTTCATTAATTAATGGTCCTATGGTTACCGTTGGATTTAAACCATCTCCCACTTTTAAAGTTTCAATCGCGATTTTAAATTTTTCGACAAAAACATCATAAACACCAGCTTGCACATAAAATCGATTAGCACAAACGCAAGTTTGACCTGCGTTTCTAAATTTTGAAAACATCGCTTGTTGTACAGCCAAGTCGATATCAGCATCGTCAAATACAATAAAAGAAGCATTACCGCCTAATTCTAAACTCATTCTTTTAATAGTCGGAGCACAAGCCTCTGCCAAGTATTTTCCAGTAGATGTCGATCCTGTAAACGATAAAACCCGCACACTGGGGTGAGCACACCAAACTCTACCAATAGCAGGGGCATCTCCCATAATAATATTGACAACACCATCACTCAACCCTGCTTTTAACCCCAGATTTATAGTTGCCAATGCCGACAATGGTGTTAATTCAGATGGTTTAATAACAGCGGTACATCCGGCTGCCAATGCTGCTCCCAACTTACGTGTGATCATAGCAACAGGAAAGTTCCACGGCGTAATAATTGAGGCAACACCGATAGGCTCGCGGGTTACCTGTACTTGAGAATTTGGTTTAAACGCAGGCAAAATTTCACCAGAACTGCGTTTTCCTTCTTCAGCAAACCATTGCAAAAATGAAGCCGCATAAGCAATCTCTCCCCGTGCTTCTGCTATTGGTTTTCCTTGCTCCAACGTCATTATGTTTGCCAGTTCTTCACTATGCTCTACCATTAATGACGCCCATCGCATAAGAATGACAGCCCGTTCTTTGGCTGTTTTTTTGCGCCATAATACCAGTGCAGCACTTGCCACATTAACACATTGCTCTGCTTCTTCTGCTCCTAACAATGGAACATACATCAGTAAATCGCCTGTTGACGGATTATTGACAGCTAATTTATTTGTAAATGATTCTTGCTGATCTTGCGAAACTAGCCATTTTTTATTGCCAACAAGTGCACCGAACTCTAATAAACTTGTGTTGATTGACATTATTAAAAATTATTGGCAAGGATTAACGATTATTTTTTAATATCATCAACGGATATTAAATCACCTGTACTGTTGCCCCAAGCATTTCGTTCGTAAGTAATAATTGCGGCAATATCTTCATCAGAAAGATAATTAAATGCTGCCATTGCTGTACCGGCCTTACCGTTCACAACAATATCTATATGGGCGGCAATATCTCCTACTGCAACAGCAGAGCCTTTAAGTGCAGGAAAAGTAGGCAATAAACCTTCACCATTGGCCTGATGACAAGCACCACAATAAGTAGCATAAGCCATTTCACCTTTAGCCATGGCAGTTTTCATAGTCCATTCAGTGGCAACAGTTGGCTGTATTGCAGCAGCCGTACCAGCATCTGCAACAAAAGTTGGATCATTACTGGTGGTTGATTTATCGGTAATATTACCACCGTTTCTTTTTACCCAAGCATTGTAATCTTCTTCGCTAACGGCTCTAACAACAATAGGCATAAACCCATGGTTTTTACCACAAAGCTCAGCGCATTGACCACGATAAACCCCCTCTTTATCTGCCATAAACCATGCATCACGCACCAAACCAGGAATAGCGTCTTGTTTAACTCCCAACTGTGGCACCCACCATGCATGAATAACATCTGCTGCTGTTAATAATAAGCGTATTTTTTTACCCACAGGCACAACCAATTCTTTATCAACCTCTAGCAAATAGTTTTCAGACTTGGGACTGGCTTTTGCATCAGAATTGTAATATTTTCCACCAATTTCTTCTGGTTTAGTGGACAACTGGCTATAAAACGAAATACCCTCTTGTAAATAATCATACGACCATTTCCACTGATAACCCGTTGCTTTAATGCTAATGTCAGGCGAACTGGTGTCTTTGTATTTAATAATAGCAGTAGTTGCCGGATAAGCCATACCAATAATTATTAACATTGGCACCGTAGTCCAAATTATCTCAACCAATGTATTCTCATGAAAATTAGCCGCTTTGTAGTTTTTGCTTTTACGATGATACAGAATAGAATAGAACATCGCACCAAAGACAACAATGCCTATCGCCACCACTATCCACATCATAAAAGTATTAATTTCACGTTGAATGGTTGCCATTTCGCTGGCAGGATCTTGCATTCCCATTTTCCATGCCGCAGATGATGTTGCGCAAATCAGGACCGTCACTAAAGCAGTCCTAAAAATATTTACCATAAATAAAGTCCTAAAAAAAATGAATTATACTTTATTGAATGATACGATAATCATCAAAATATAGACCTTTTGGGTTTTTAAGTAATTTTTTCCCCTTAAAAGAATCACCCTCTTTTAAGGTTATCAATTGATCAAAGCTCTTAATGATATAGTATTCAGTACCACTTTGACGAAAAGTCCCTTGTAATAAGAATAGTGGTGCTTCTTTTTTTGTTTGCACTCTGTTGCTGGCAACATCAGCTGTTTGATTAACGGCCGCAGTGACGGTATTTCTAACGGTATTGCTGTTACGCGCTAACTGACGCGCTTCGTAGTTAATTTTTTGCACATAATTTTCTATTTCGATTTTCTTTTGCGAAAAATATTTTTCCTCAAATAAAGCAAGTTCGTACGCCATTTCTTCTTTGAAACTTTCTAGCGAAATAACATTATTATTTTGTAAAACATCGTCAGTTCGTCCTAATTCTGTGTCAGTATCACTATTAACATCCTGTATTGTCTGCCTAAGTTCGGTAAGATTGGCAAAGTATTTTTTACATTTAACCATTTCAGAGATGGTAACGTCAAAACTTGTAGCCATTTCTGTTTTGCCACTACTTGGATCAGGAATATTGTTATCAACATTAACGGTTGCTCCCTCACGAAATTTTTTACAGTACTCTACTGATAATACTTCGATATCAATACTCTCTGCTTGTACAGAGCCTGTTAATAGCAAAGAAAATAAAACTATTAATTTTAATTTATTCAAAGTAAAACCCCTTTAAAATTTGTATTTTTTATTGTATTAATACCATTAATACCCGTAAATTTTAGATGATGCCGTCTTCCGCATTATAGCACCATTCCCGGATAACTCTACCCATAACTCAACTGTATAGGGTGGTCCTTGGTACACCTTATAAGCCGGTGTTGTGTGAGAAGATGTTCGTATGCTGGTGGAGCCATTATCAAATTGTATTTCGCCAAACCCTGTATTAAGAGTCTCGTCTGAAATTTTCATTATAGCCTGATAACTTCGTGTAAGTAAATGATCATCATTAGCTTTTACTTCAGTATTGCGTAAAATTGATATTTTATCAATCGTTCTTCTCTGTAAATCATAATTCTGTGATGGTGTATGAGAAAATCGATTAATTGCGATACCTGCGACAGGGTCATTCGAATCTAAAAGTCTATAGTACTCTTCAAATGCTGTTACAACTGCATTTAATTTATCAGATGTTTTGTTTATTTCAGCACTCACACCTCTTCGACCTTCGACAATAACATAATCTTCGATTGCTGGATTCACTGTTGCATTTTGCCAATCTGCTATAGTTTTGTTTTTAATAACATCATTCGCAAGTGGTGCCCCCGCTTCACCCGTTGTATAAGCAACAAGACCACAATATGATATTTTAGTGGAAGAATCTATAGAAACAAAGATGTCAGCATGATCCAAAAATCCTGATGTTGAACATTGCGCATAAAACCAATTTCTCCCACCAGAATCTTGACTAAAATTTATTTCTTGATTAAGTTTAAGATTCCTCCCAATGGCTTCTATCTCATCAAAACTAATAGTAGTTAGAATCACGTCCGCAGCAGTGGGAAAAACTAAATTTCCAATATTTACTTGATAGTAGGCATCCAAAACAATACCAACAGAATCTTTATGATTTTTTTGACGAAGATTACTTAACAAATCAAATGGCACTGACACTAATACTGCGCCAGTTAAAACAGTAAGTACGGCAATAGTTATTGCCATTTCTATAAGCGTAATACCTTTATTGCGCGAGATCATGGTATGCATTTCCCTTTAGTGCCACAGCCCATTCTCGAAAAGCCACCCCATTATTATCCCAAGGTGTAGTTGCAGAAACTACGGCTGCCACAACATCATAAGAATCATTCGGTCTGATTGTATAGTTGTCAATGACATCAGTTAAGGTGACAGTCCCTGCTGTCTGGTATACAATAGGAGTACCGAACGGAGATACCTGATCTCCTGGTGCTAAGTACGCACTTAAGAAAGCAGCAGGTAGGGGTGTCCAATCGCTTTCACACCCCAATAGACCTATTTGAGAGTTCCCATTCAAACAATACAAATTAACACCAGTATCTGCATGACCACCAGCATTGATTTGGTGCATTTGCTGATGGTTTATTTCTATGACTGAGACGATTCTACGAAGTTGCTCTCTTAGATTTCGCTGTGCGTTTAACTGTATCTGTTCTCCATTAATCGCAGCCACTGGCACCGTTGCATTATCAGCAAGATCAGCATTAGGTTCAAAAATAAGGATATTAAAAAATGTAACCTCGCCTTCTCGTCCCCAAAATTGAGTCGGCGATAAT
Organism: Gammaproteobacteria bacterium; assembly: GCA_965243565.1. Taxonomy (GTDB): domain Bacteria; phylum Pseudomonadota; class Gammaproteobacteria; order Tethybacterales; family Persebacteraceae; genus CBDEVH01. The sequence goes on along the minus strand of OZ251571.1, from coordinate 334,082 downwards.
GCACATCCAAACGGAGGACTAACTGCCAGTGCAAAAGAACAGACATTAGCTGCAAAACCGGGTGCAGTGAAATCAGGATTATGCCTATAATAAGCCTCTGTGTCATCAACTACAGTTTGTAATTTTTCATCAGTGGTATTATTTTGGAGTGCTAAACGCTCTTCTGCGATTACATTATAAAATGCAACCAACGCTACACCTAAAACTATACCCAATAAAAGAATCAGCGATAATAATGCCAATCCTTTTTGACTATGTACATAGTTATAATTGTGTCTCCTAGAATTAATCACTAATCGCTTCCTGAATGAAATGATAATGTCGCATTAAACTACAATCTAATATTTAGTTAGATTCCAATGTTTCTAGATTATCCGCCACTTTTATATCTCCCAAATAATAATTGTCACCTTGTTTTGTAAAAGCAAATCCTTTGTACATTTCTTGTTCAGTTAATTGGATTAGGTTGCCATCCACCTGGATTATGTATTTATCCTCTCCCCCTTGACGCAACTGTCCAACGAATGTAACCATTTCAAACGATTTAGGTTGTTGTATTGCTACTGTCCGTTGCTTTTGCTCTTCAACAGGCGATACATTTGGATTTTGTTCAATATTAGTAATAATTGGTTGCTGCTCACTTTTAATTTTTTCTAATTGCTTGCTTATATCTTTATCAATTTTAGATTTTAGACTATTTATTTCATTCTGTATTAGTAAAATAGCATCATCAACTGTGACATAATCTTCTTCAACTATTGCTTCTTCGGCTTCCTCTTCATCAATCAAACTATCGAACTCTTCAATGACGATAAATTGTTTACGTAATTCTCCTAATTCAGCAATATATTGACGGCAGGTATTTAAATCATCTTTTGAGTTTAATTGAGTTTTAACCTCTAATATCGCGAATCCTTTTGCCATTTGCTTGCAGTAATCAAATAAATCAACTTCTTCTGCATGTACCTGTGCAGAAAAAACCAAGCCAATACTTATTAATTTTATAATGTTTTTTTTCATAATTTTTTCCTATTAAAGTTTAGAAACAGCAAGTGTACTGATTTTAAGAGTGTCCGCATTAACATCTTGAAAATTAACAAACACCTGTGCTGTATAAGGGAACCTATTGTTATTTGTGTTATCAATTTGTATGCTTCCGAACGGTGTTATTAAGTCATTAGGCACAAGACCTATAGCAGATAATTCATTATTATCTAGTACATTGTCTGAATTTAATGCCGATCGTACATCATATGAAGTTTGACTTTGCTTATTAAAACCATCATGACCTGCAAATCGATTAATAAAATAAGGTTGTTCTTCTGTATGCGAAACAAGTAGCACGTAATAATTTTCTAATAAATCACGAACTCTCTTAACAGATTTGCGTGTTTGTGAAACAGCCTCATGTACTACATTACTACCAGATATAATAATGTAGTCATCAATTACATTGGCATTTAATCTATTATTCCAAAACGCAATATTTGTCATTACTAAATCGGCTACAGGCAATTGATTCTCATTTCTGTAAGCAACTATGTCACAAAAGCGCCAATTTTGCTCCCCTACTGCTATAACGTTATTAGGATTATTAAACGAGCAGTTCACATACCACCATCTATTGTTATTAAAATCAATAGCAACATCTGTAACAACGCCAGATGAAAATGGATTTATAGCAGCTGCAGGTATGTGTACTGGCGCAGGGTTACCTGCACCAACCATGAATTGACTCGTCCGCGGATTTACAGCAGGATCTGAAACATTTTGTTTGTAATATTCAAGAACCGTTTTTTGCATATGTTGTGAAAATTTTTCGTTTTTAATATACTGAATACTTCCTATTGCATTACCCAGCGCATTAAACAGCACAGTTATAAGCACAGATAATAGCACAATAGATATGGCTATTTCAACCAGTGTTACACCTCTTTGATTTTTAATCTGAATTTTCATTGTTAATAAATTAATATTTAGATTTGTATCTTTTAAGTACTATTATATGTAATTTATCAATAATTACCTATTTTTTTAGCTAGTTTTTTGTGACTGCTAAACTACTCACTCTGATAGCAAGACCACCCGCATTTATAATAACAAAAACTTCTGCAGTATATGGAGGGTCATGCCCATGATCATTCGATCTTATATTTGCTGATGTATTATCAATTTGAATAAGATCAGTTGATAAGGGAGTTATAAGATCATTAGTATTAAAGCCAAGCGCCGCTCGTTCGCCATGATTAATAGCGGGACTTCGATCAAAAATTGCTCGACCATCATAGTCATAATTGGTTTTATAAGTATCTTCTACTGAATGGTCCACATAACGATTTACTCTATATGCTCTTTGTTTTGCTGTGCGAAATAGTGTGTCCGCGTGTTGTTCTAAATTCTCTCTCACCCTTTCTACACGCTGTCGGGTAATGTCGATTTGATCTTGAATAATTGAACGTCCAGAAATTATTTCGAATCTCTCAATTGTATCGTCGTTTACTAGACCATTCCAAAAATTCAAATTTCGATTGTTTAAATTAAGAGTAAGAGGAGCATCGTTACGGTAGCCTATGATATCACAGAAATTAAGAACGCCCCCTGGCTGTACCGTAATTTGACCACTTGTTGAGCAAGCCACATAATGCCATGTTTCATTATTAAAATCAACACTGACATCATCCAATGCTCCTGTTGCAAACTCATTAATATCAACAACATCCACTACTGTGGCAGCGGGAGCTCCATTAGAAACAAAATCCTCTGGATTTCTTCGGTAAAATTCTACAAGTATTTGACGAATATGTGACGTAAATTTATCGTTGTGTATGCTTTCAATATGTCTAAATACAAGCGCTAATTGTGGGAATAACGCCCCCACAATTACAGCTGTTGCAACTAGCCCCAAAGAAAGTTCAACCAGTGTTACACCTTTTTGCTTAAATTTCATTGCTTTATCTGTTAAAAAAGTTTAGAAGTATTAAAAAATACTTCTAAACCAAATTTTAATGAATATTGTTTTAGTAAAATTACAAATCAGATACCATTATTGAGACATATAGAGATTTACTACACTACCGGTACTAAAACAAGTTTTCGTAGCACTAATATTAGCCAGAGAGGAAGCTGCTAGATTATCTGGACAAACGCTAGCCACTATGCCATCTAAAACGTCATTTGAGCCTGCTTCCACCTCAAGAATTGCAATCCCACCTACCACTTTCATTTCCATCTCCGCACCAGCGGCTACAGTCTCAAGACTCATTATACCAGTAGTCAAAATAATTGCATTCCTTATATATGGACCTTCCCAGCCTGCAAGGTTGGCTTTACCACATGAATTATCGGCAGCGTTTGCATCAGTTACTAAGAAATTCAATTTTAAAGCCCTACAACTGGTATGTACTCTTGCCAATTCGGCAGATGTCTGTACTGTGTTAATTTGACTAATCATTGACGATGAACGTGCATTGCTTAACACACTATCACTTACAACAATAGCACTAACTGAAATAATCGCCAAAGCAGCAACCACCAAAGCAAGTTCCACCAGTGTAAAACCTACTTGACGCAAGCGACCTTTGATTATGCTTATTTTATTTATAATTTTCATTATTTTCTCCTTTTTTTTTTATAGTTTTTGTTTTATTAAAAATTCTTTAATTTATATTGGCCATTAGCATAAAAGAGGGCCCAATAATCATTAGCATCATACTAACCAGAGCAAGTGCGACAATACCTTTTGTCATACCACCAAATAATAAGACTGCTCTATTTTTGTATTCGTTTACTTGTAATTGTAGTAATGATAATACTATATCCATGCCTTTGTCTGCTGACTTTCCTTCAAGAACGGAGGTTAGCTGCTCTCTTAATCGTGCTGATTTTATCACATCTCGAACGATTACAGCAAGCCCTCTTCCTCGTCTGGTTTGCTCCATTATCGCTTTATTTTGCTGCATTATTAGTGGGTTATCAACAATTTTAGCTGTTAATGCAAAAATACGGACATTATCCACACCTGAAATTCGAAGTAACTGCCATAATTGCCAAGTCTTGTATTGATCTAGCTCTAATTTAAATTTTGAAAATGATGGAAAAGCGAATGATATCATTTTATAACGCAGTTGCTTTACAAATAAAGGGAAAATAATCCCCGCTCCAAACGTAAAATATATAGTAGTATATAGCCCTATGTTTTCTTGGAGATCCTGCAAAAAGTTAATATACCCCCCGACAAAACCTATTTGATTTCTCTTGGGTATTGCACCGCTTAACATATCACCAGAATGCTTACCCATTACAAACAACAGTATATATACCATAACAATAATAAATATCAAAAAGATAATAAATGGAACTAATGCTTGATTTAATTCTTTTTCTCCTTTTGCCTCGAATTCCAAAGCATGCGCACGAATTCTAAACGCATTAGCGTAGCCTCCTTGATTTGCGTCTCCACCACCACCACCTCTGACAGATGCCACAATAGTACAATCTGCAACACTAAAATGTGATGCAGCCATAGCAGCCGATAAAGACTTACCGCTTGACATAAGATCTAGTATGTTAAAACAAGCACAACGTAAATATGGATCGCTTACAAACAGTCGAGCCAATGAAATGCTTTCGGGCAAAGATGACCCTCTTTCGAGGTTGTCTCCAATAACACGAAACATACGCGCAACTTGTTCTTTGGAATAACCATCTCCCAAATTCCAAGCTATATTTGCTACTGGGTCTTTAAATATTGATTGAACAGACAAAAGACGTTTAGCAGCAGATCGCTTAGCCAAGGCAACCGATGTTGCAAAAACCATACCTGATTCTTTTTCACCATCTAAATTTTTTCCGGTATAAGTATAATAGTCACCTTTTACTCCTGGACGTTGATTAGACATATATTTTTTAAGCTCCTAATAGTTCTGGTAACGCACTTTCAACATCTAGTATACCATGACCAACGCCTCTTGCAATCCCTATATACATATCTTGTTCTCTATGTAAAAATCGTCGCATCTGATCAGGCGCGTCACCTGCTACAATTTTAGCACGTAACTCAGCGTTAACAGGCAACATTTCATAGACCAACCACTGACCACTATACCCAGTATAAAAACAATGTTTACAACCTTCTTCGTTGGCTTTTTTAACAACGTCACTCGTCATGACGATTTCTTTTAAATCATCTCTTAAATTTTTAACCAATTCATGTATTTTTTTACCGAACTCTCCAGAAATAGGCTCCGAACAATGGACACAAATTCTAGGAAATAAACGTTGACCAACAATTAAAATCAATGTTTCGCTTATACTGTTGTTATCAATGCCCCACGCTCTCATTCTTTGTATGGCAGACACTGCGTCGGGTGCATGTAAGGTACTTATAACCAAACTTCCGGTTAAGGCTAACTCACAAAGGCGAAGTGCTACTTCTGCCTCGCGCGTTTCTCCAAAAAAGCAAACATCTGGACTAGATCGTAAGAATGACTTAATAATTTTTAAATATTCTTCGCTTCCCCCTCTAACCTCATGCTGCATAAACAAAGGATGTTGGAATTCAATTGGATTTTCAATTGTATAAACCCACCGTCTAATCGGGTCAACTTCACCAACCATTGCGTCAGCACCAGTGGTTTTACCAGAACCAGTCGTACCAACAAAAAGTATTAGCCCTTCTTTTCTACATACTGCCGTTTTTAAAAGTGGCGTATTGCTCCCATAGCCTAATTTCGATAGCGATGCGTTAGACGCTTCTTTTTTAAGGACACGAAATACTGCATAAACACCATCCGATGTTCTAGGCTGTGGCTTTGCTAATTGTAAACGAAAACGATAACCTCCTAATAACCCTTTTGCTCGCTCTAACATCAGTCTTGAGCGTTTGTCTATATTACCACTTTTGCTCATATGGTCATCGTTAAAATCAATTAATGTTTCTTGTGGACTTTCGTCCAAAGAACTGTCATTTTCACCCGCAAATACATTAACAAGTACTCTTAATATAGCAGCCAAAACAACTGGTTCAGTTTCTGCAGCCAATAGAGCAACACCTGAAATTTTTAGTTTGTATAGAGCCGACGTTTCTGTTACAAATATCATGGCATCACTTGCTCCAGAATAAGCCGCTCTTGCAAACAAAAAAACCACCGCTTCGGCTATATCGTAATCTGAAAAATCTTGCCCTGCAAGAAGCATAGCTTCCATTTTTCGCAATGCACCGTTCAATTCTCTTGAGCCATCTGAAAAATAAAGATGGAAGGCTTTTGTTATAAGTGCTTTACTTGCCAAAGAAGTTGTAACATTAATATGCTCTTCGTTAACCAAACGTAAACGGATAAAGTCATTTATTCCTTTATCACGCGATCGACGGCTACTACATATAAGATCTAGAGTATTGCCGTTGGTGCGAAATGGCACGTATTCGCCATTATAAATAGAAATAAAACCATCTTTATTGAATAGTTTTGAGTCTTCTATAACACTTAATAACTCTCCCGGTGGTTGAAGTTCATCTACAAAAGGAATACTCCAACGTTTTGCAATGGCTTTTAAAACAGAAGAAGCTCCTGCACCAAGCATTTCTACAAGTGTATCTTCAAACCCTCTTTCACCTGTTTTTTTCCATGAAGCACGTCTGGCTGCTGCTTCTATTATATAAGAACGAATACCTTCATCAACATAAAAGTTGATGACTTCTTTACTTATTTCTGTTGAAGACTTTGAATCTTTCGCTTCAATTTGCACCATCTTGTTCTATTCGCCAAACAACAAAATTAATTTTAAACTTCTCTTTGTCTTTTTTTATTCGAGTTACTGCCACTGGTAAATCTGGTAATTTTTTCAAAATAAAAGCAACTACTTGTCCATAACTAGCCTCACCTTCAATAGAAAAGTAGTATTCTGTCGCATAAGTTTTATGTATTTTTGGTAAATTCTGAGATCTAGGGGACCCTACTTGCTCGGATGTTTCTATTAATTTAAATTCTTCAAGGCCAATATCTTTTATTTTTTCATTCAAAGCATCATACAATTTCAAACGAAAGTCAAAATGACTTGTTTCTGATGAAAATCTGAAATTTTTGTAATTTTTATTATCTTCATCAATATTTAACTCCGATGACTCAATGCTTTTACTAAATCTTTCAGCTACACTTTTATGCCTTTTATATTTTTTATATTCTGTTTGAAGCTGTTGCTCTGCCTCTATTCTCTTGGGTTTTTGCCATTTATAGTACGACCACCCGCTACCCATTAATAGAAGTATCAATAATATAATTGTCCACTTACTTAGAATTCGCATACTATTGTCACCTTACCACTCTCTAGTAAATTATCATTTTGATCAAAAACTGTTGTACAACCTTCAATATTCGCTAATAGGCTTCTAATTTCTTCCACTTTAGAGATATCCTTGGGTAATTCAGAAGTTGCCTCCCACCTACTACCTTCTGCTTCTATAGTGTATTCTAAACCTTTATAAAACAACAATTCAGAAAATTTCGTAGCCTCTTGTGCTCGCATTGTATATTGAGAAATATACAATTGGATGTTTTCTCTACTCAGCTGTAGTAGTTTTTCTGTTTCCCGTTGAGCATCTGCTTGCACCTTTTCAATTTTTTCGTTGGTGGCCCTATAATCAAAAAAAGAAATTACACCATTAGCAGAAAAAAAGAGAAACCCAGAGAACATTCCTGCTATCATAATCGTCATTACCGTCGATTGAGGTATATTTAAAATAGAATATTTGGTGGTTTTATACTCAGCCTTCCATAATTTATTATTTGCCCAAATGTTTAAAAAACTTTCAGGCTCTGACATAAAAGCTTTTGCAAAGCCAAATTCTTTAATGTCTTCTGTTATACGATCATGGATTACTTTTAATCCCTCACCCGCTTCACTAAAGTGAGTATCACTTGCCCCAAAATAAATAATAGCACAGCTAATTACCATGCTTGATACTTCAATACCACTGATTTTAACAGCAGAATCGACTAAGGCATTAAGTGAATTAGTAGCAGTTACTGCTGCAGTATGCTGCACTTGTCGCCATTCCGTAACCTGAGCACCTTGACGCATACTATTTAATAATAAAGATATGTAAATAGTGCTGCTATCAAAATACCAAACAATTACGTGTAATGCGTGAAGCTGCTCATTTTGTATATCAGGGACATCTGTCTTGTCTATCGACAATAAACCATCTGGTATAACTGTTGCCTTTTCCATTATGGTTTCATCAGAATCACTAGCAACAAAACCTGATACCAGTTTGTTTTTCTTCCAAGAAGCCGAATAAAACTCGGATCCAATCAGCTTTTTAAGTTTACTGACTTTGGAATTAAAAAGAATGTCGTCAGAACTTATCCTCAGTATTTCCGTATTTTTGTTTAATCTTAAGTCTGATCGTTTTATTTGTTCTAGGTTATTTTGAGTATCCCATTGCCAAAAAAATTCAGATTGTTCTTCTACAGTTTCATCAACGTCAACATCATCGCCATCGTTGTTGTCACTTACTCGGTCATTAATGCCCTCAGCAACCCAAAATATCAACTTTTCGCTTTTGCTCATTAATTTATATTCCTGTTTTAATTTAAAAAATGGATTATAAAGATTTATCTAAAATAACGTTAATAGGTGGTGGTAGAATTATTCTTGTATTTATAATTATTGCTAATTCAGTAACATCGGTGGTATCAGATGTCGTATCGGTTAATGGCGTTGAAACATAGGGTAGTCCACTGTTGCTTTTTCTAGTATTGCTATAACGATTACCTGCTAATACCAATGTTTGACCGCTTTCAACTGTAACTGAAATGAATGCCTGTTTATTTGATTGAGTTGGTAAATTAAGAGAAAGTACTTCACCACCAAGTCCAAAATTTATTTCATTGTACTCAGGAATCACACCAAAAAATGGCACTAATTTCAGTTGAACAAGGTTTCCTCCCGCCAATACATGAGGAAGAACTGATAATTTCAATCCGTCAATTGCTGAAGCTGTGGTTGCTGTTGTCGTTGTTACGCCATCAGTTGTAGATTGTTCAATTTCAGATATATATGGAATTGATCGTGAATCACTCAAATCTGCTGGTGTATGATTATCAATCAATAGGTTGGGGCGACTAACAATACTATAATCTGTTCTTTTCTTTAGTGCTTCTAATACAAATGATATATTATCGTCCGTTACGTAAGATGCTGATGCGGTTGCATTAGTACCTACAAGTTCTCCTAGTGAACTGGAAGCGAAATTACCTCTTAACACGTCTTCCCATCTTACACCTAACTGAAAAGTATCTTCCAAAGAAATTTCAACAATAGCAACGTTAATTTCAACTCTTGTTGAAACTTCATCAACCATTCGTGTAATTATTTTCTCAGCTCGTTTTAGCTGCGCCATATTACCAGTTACCAACATTACGCCCAGACTTGGAATATTGGAAATAATTGCGGCTTCACCAGTTCCTGCATTTATAGAACTTTCAATAAAATTGATTACCGTTTCTCCATCCGTTGTGGTGCTACCTGTAATGGTACTATCAGTTGAAATTCCTTCTAGCCCTCCACTACTTTCCTCACTTGATGCTGATGGAGATCCTCCAACAGAATAATTCCATGCTAATGTATCAGTTACATTGGCTGGCAATAAGAATGTCCATGTTGCTGTACTAGCAACAGTGCATCGACGTAATTTTTTATCTATAATCACCGTGTAACCTGCCAACCCAGCGATATCTTCCATCGCATCAATGACATCAATATTATTGATTCTTAATGCAATGGGAATCGAAGTGTCAACATCTTGAGCATACTGCACAGACCAACCCCAATCTGCTGCCACTGATTCTAATATAAAGCCAAAGGGTACTTTATTCGTTATATTGATATCAACTGGATTTTTAGGTACACTTACTTTGGTGTAATGTGATGTTTGTTTAGTGGATTCTTCTTCAAAAACGACCGATTTTCGAATGCTTTCTTGTTCGACTTTGGTAGTAATTTCTTTGTCCATCTTCTCAACTATAACGTTGGTAGATTCAAGAATATCCGCGCTATTATCTGTTGTGCTGACACAACCTGAAATTAATACTGACATTGACATGAAAGCACATAATGTAATTTTGTTCATCACTACTTATATCTCCTTATAAAGTCTCTTTAGTTTATCAATGGAATAACGTTATTTGCAATATTACCATTGTCAGCATGACGCATTTTAATCCGCACCGTATTCCCGTTTCTACTCATCACTGCTTGCACAGGGAAATTGTTTAAGACTTTTTCTAGCGTCTCTACAAAAACACCATTCTCATTGATTTTTTGTTCTATATCAAAACGCCAGTCAACACCTGAGTCTATCTCCCATATCATTTTATAGCCATTGGCAATTAAAAAATTATTTAATGATGTTGACAATAATTGTCCATTTCCAGCATAAAATTCATTTTTTGAAATTGTTTCTTTGACAGATTTTACAACAGTTGGAATTGTATTGTTTGTTGAAATTGATTGACCAATCGCAGATTTAATGATTGCTACACCAACATCTTGACTGCTCACTTTTGGACTAACCAATATGATTGCATCAGATGAATAAACATTGTCATCCATTGCGTCCACAGAAGGTAATCGATTGGTGGCTGATATGATGTCAGAATCAACCCCTTGCTCTATTAATTGAGATACTAAAGTTGCAAACCGTTGCGATTTTAATTGTGTATCAGATAATTGAATGAATTGATTGCTCTTACTTTTTTTAAGCAATTCTTTCATTTCAGGTGAATCGGTGCTTGTGTAAATTTTAACTTGCCCCGCTTCACGCGCTATCGGTACAACTTTTGTCTGCAAAAGCTCACTAGAAGTAGTAATTAATTCTACCTGACCTGCACCAAATGGGATATTGAAAGCCCAGTCAGCTAATTTTTCGACATAGTCTGCACCCTTGGGGTAAACCACAATATTGGAAAATAAATATTCGAATGTCGTTTTAATTTCTGAAAAATAATGTAACAATGATCCATTGCCATCGGCACTGGAATAGGCGATTTCTGCTAAGCCATTGCTGCCGATGTATTGGACAATCGATGTGAGCATTTGAGTACAGTCTTGTCTTCCTAATAATGAAGAAGAATCTAACTTACCTTGATACCGCAGACGAATGGCATCACTAAGAATACCTGCATTGCCATTTTTTCTATATAAGTATAAGTTCTGATACGCATCATTGACATAGATATTACCATTTTGTCGATTTTCAACCGGTAAAAATACTACTTCGGCATCACTACAGTAATATGCACCGATATTTTGTTCTGATGAACTCATCTGAACAAATGTATTGCCTTGATACGTATAGGAATTTTCAAAATTAATAACAGATTGTGTACTATTGGATAATTTGTCTGCTACATAAGCCGACGTATCTAATTGTGCAAAGCTATTATTAATGCTAAAAATATAAATGGTTGCTGTAAATAATGCCAACCCTTGTTTGTTCATTGTCCTCAAGTTTGCCTCCGCCCTTTTTATTGTTAATCAGAGTTTATATTTATATTGTGATTTTCAACATCACCTACACATCTTTTCTTATATGGATAGTATAGCATACCACACGGTAATAATTCGTGTTTTATTTCTCGGCTGTTCCAGAATGTGCACTTTTTGTTGCTTCAGAGTATATAGGCGGAAGAGATATCGATTCACTCATCTTTTTATCACCACCATTGGCTTCTTTGGTCGATACCTTCACATTCTTCTGTGTAATAGCTGGTTGAATGGGTTTATCAGCAACATTCGGTGTGGGTTTAACGCCTACTTTTGTTTGATTATCGGGTTTATTATTTTCTGCTACTTTTTTATCGGCAATTGGTACAATTGGTACAATTGGTTCAATTGGTTTTTCAACCGCATTATGGGAGGTTTCCTGATGGATGTTTTTGGGTGCCAATTTTTGAGCATTGTCTTTACCCTCTGGTTTGTTACGCCGGCGCTGTGAATTCTGGCCACCTTTGTTTGATTGTAATGGTGGTGAATTGGTTTGCATTTGGGGTGATTGAGAGGATGTTGGTTGTCTTTCGTTTTTTAATTTGTTGCCTTTATTGAGGTGTTTTTTATGACGTTTATCCGCTTCGTACTTTTTATTTGGTGCTTTTTTACCCGATTGGGTTTTTTGGTACGATGATGCTACAGGTTGGGGTTTTTTCTTGCCACCTGATAAAAATTGCATGAACCGCTTGAGTAACCCACCATTAGATTGGGCTTGAGGCGCACTAGACGCTGGCAACATTGTTTGTATTACACTCTCTCTTTTTTTCTGCTCCTGCTGAGGTGCCATTGATTCACGAATTTTAACTATTTTTTCGTGCTTTGCTTTTTCTAGATGATGCAGGCTAGATTTGTTTTTTTCGTTTCCACCTAGTTTCTTAACTATGAATTCAGGCGGTAAGATTTTATCATTGGGGATAATTACAAATTTGCAATTGTTTTCTTGTTCAATACTAGTCATATCCGAACGTCGCTCGTTCATAATGTAAACAGATGTTTCCATTGGTATTTCTAGCAGGATGGTCGATCCTTGAGAATTTTCGGCAAAAGATCTGACTTTGCGCAACATACGAGTAGAAAAAGATTCAGAACGCCATATTTGTCCTGTACCGACACAATGCGGGCATGTTGTTGTTTGTAAGGAATTAAGTGATCGAGCAATGCGTTGACGAGAAATTTCCATTAATCCAAATTGTGAAATAGATGAAGAACGAACATGAGCACGGTCGTATTTTAATAACTGATTAAAATATTGTTCGAGCTTGGTACGATTCGCCTCGGCTTCCATGTCAATAAAATCTATCACAACCAACCCTGCTAAATTACGCAACCGCAAATGTAACGCAACCACTTCAGCCGCTTCCATATTGGCTTTTAATGCGGTTTCTTCAATATCGGCACCAGCACGTAGCCGCCCCGAATTGACATCAACAGCCACCAATGCCTCGGTACTATCAAAAACCAAACGCACACCGGTTGGAGTGGATATTTCTCGAGAAAAAATTTCATCAATCTGATCTTCTATTTTGGCAGGCACCATATCCTCACTATCATAATGATAAATAATGCTGTCTGATTTGTCGGGAAAAACCAATGCTAAAAATTTACTGAGTTCTTCATAGTTTTGCATGTTATCGCAATAAATTTTATCGCCATTAGACGGTCTGAAGTAGTTGCGTATATTTCGTAATAATAAATCATTCTCACGATAAATAAGAGTAGGGTCGTTTATTTTGTCGGATACCGATTTAATAACCTCCCATATTTTGAGTAAATACGATTCTAAATCCCAAATCAATTGTTCTTTCTCGGCTGACAACCCTGCCGTTCTGACAATAATACTCATATTATCAGGCAGTTCTAACGAACCAACAATTTCCTGCATTTTACGGCGTAAATCAGGTCTGCCTTGTTTTGAAATCATCGTTGCGTTTTTACGATTCGGCTGCAAGACCAAGTAATGCCCTGCCAAAGAAATATACCCTGTAAGCCCAGGACCTTTGTCGCCCATGTGATCTTTTTTTATCTGTACTAACAGACAATCCCCTTTTTTGATGTTATCAACACCACCTTCAATAGCGGCGGCAGGGATTTCACGAATAGGAAGTAACCCTTTTTTTTCCTCACCAATATCAACAAAAACGGCATTTAAACTCCCTTCAACCAAAGTAACAATGCCTTTGTAAATATTTCCTTTTCTGTTTTCTTCTCCTACTCTTTCTTGCTCGTAGCCAATTAATTTTCCGTTATTGACAACAATTACTCTATTTTCTTCTGATTCTTTCGTGTTAATGTAAATTTGGTTCATTCAATAGTCCTTTCCTCAATTTGGTCTAGTTTTGCCAAACAGAGAACAATTTGTTATTAATTATATTAAAAAATATAATCCATTTTTTTGTGTGTTTTAAACACAGAAGCAACTCATACCATACTAATTTTTATAGTAATTATTATTATGATTGCCCTATAAATATTCTATGCGTGAATTGTACTCTACTATGCGATAAAACTAAGTAAAAGTTACTAAAAATAACGGAATTATTGCTGACAAGGCGATGTTTTTTGGGCTGCCATACAGATAGCAAAAACATTAGAAACATTAAGACACCCTTCGCGACCTTGAACAGTGGGAATACGCATTAATTCATCACACCCTTCTCGCGTTAACCGTTTTAAACCGTTTCCTTCATCACCCAAAACCCAGCACACTCTATCAGGCAATCGATCAACAAACATTTGTTTATCTCCCGTTTCGCAAGCTCCGATTATCCACCTATTGGAATCACCTATCATTTTTAAAGCCCGCGCAATATTGCCAATACGAATAATGGGCAATGTCGCAATGGCACCACAAGAGACCCGAGCAACCACTGCCGACAATGGCGCGCTGCGATGTTTTGCCATAATAATAGCACCTACCGAAAACGCCTGTGCCGTTCGCATAATCGCACCTAAGTTACGGGGATCGGTAACACCATCAAGCACCACCAATGTTTGGTCTCCCGCACAAGCCGTTTCTAGCGATGCACTTGGTAGTACTATATCAGCCACAACCCCTTGATGGTGAACATCCTCGCCTACCATCTGTGCCAATTGCGAGCGTGAAGCCTCAATAATTGGAAAGTCAGAATCTCCATTCTTTATCTCGATGAGTCTTGAATTATGGCTGTTTTTGTCCATCCATAATTTTAGAATACTCTTTGCCTGTACGGCAGACAGTACCGGTTGTATTCCCGCTATTTTTATTATTTCCATAGCAACCGTTAGATTATTTGTCTGTCAACTTTAAATTAACTTGTCCTTTTTCGGCATCGACCGCCAGTATTTTTACGGTCAAAGGATCACCCAAACAAATACTCTCACCATCACTTACTCTTGTCATTTTAGGAAAACTACCTTCTTGTTCCCAATAACCCGGTAATGACGACAAGCGAATCATGCCATCAAGATTAAGATCTGAAATAGCCACAAAGATGCCACGCGCACCAACTCCCGAAGCAAAACCTTCAAACGTACAACCCACTAAATTCTCAGCCTGAGAACACAATAAACGCTGACGACTATCCCATTCTGCTTTATCTGCTCGTATTTCTGTCGTTGAGCAATGCTCACCAATTGCCGATAATTCTTCTATTGTGTAAGGTGGTTGCGCCCCATGCAACACTGCTACTATAGCGCGATGATTTATTAAATCAGCATAACGACGAATAGGCGAGGTAAAATATAAGTAGCAATCACTCGCCAAGCCATAATGTCCTACATCATGTCTAGGGCTAAAATTTGCTCGAGACAACGTTCCTAAAATACATGGCAACAAAGCATCCGCCAAGGCGGGATTATCTTGCTCTATGTTATCTATCAGCTCTGAAAAATCAGCCGCCACTGGGCTATCAGGCAACTTATAATTTAAATTTGATATTAAATCGTTAAGTTGTTGTAGTTTGTCTGCCTTTGGTGCTTGATGAATACGATACAACGCGGGATATTTTTTATACATCAAAAAATGCCCCGCACAACGATTTGCCGCTATCATTGCTTCTTCAATAACCAGATGAGCAGTCGTCCTCAACTTTATTTCAAAAATAACTTTATTTTTATGCAGACGACAAGACTTTTCAGGTTTGTTTAGCAACATACCACCGGCTTGCAACCGGCGGTCTCGTAAAGCCATAGTGGCTTTTGTTAAATCATGCACCATAGGAAAATCATCTGATTTTTGATCGATAATTTTCTGACATTCATCATAAGTAAAGCGCCGACTAGAAACCATCAGACCCAAGTAAAATCGATATGATTTGACGATACCATCGTCCAGCTGCATTTCACAAACAACGCAATTTTTAGGTTGTTGTGGCGTTAATGAACAGACATCATTGGATAATTTAAAAGGCAACATTGGGATAACTCTATCAGGGAGATAAACCGAATTTCCCCGCTCTTTTGCTATATTATCCAATTCACTGCCTTTACTCACATAAGTACTGACATCGGCTATTGCCACTGTCAGCATAAACGTTCCATCTTCATTAAGATGACATTCCACCGCATCATCAAAATCATGAGCGAATTCACCATCTATAGTAACTAAATTTTTATCAGAAATATCGACTCTTTCTTCCTTGTTAATAGAGACATTCATCTCTATTTCTTCGGCAACCTTTATCGATTTTGGTGAAAACTCAACTGGTATTTCACGCTCTGCAATTAAAGAATCAATCAACCATTTTTTATTCATAACAATATTTTAAATATCAATAAAAAAAGACCTTCATAAAAATGAAGGTCTTTTTATAATAAAAGCAACTATACAGTGATGCGATTATATATTTACAGATGCACCGCAGTTTTGTTCAACTGGAGGGGTAGCAGTAGCATGGCGATAAAAATTAGCTTCGACATCAGCCAAAGTACCCCCAGTTTGCGTATCGGCAGCACTACTGGTACAGAGACCAACATCTGGTGGCAATACACCTGGATCGTACTGGTTAAATACCACATCACCTGTATTAGCACCACCATCGTCTAATTTTCTATCAACTTCAGAAATAATGTTACTTGGAATACGTGGTCCGGTGTGAATCATCAAACGTAGACTGTTGTTAGGTCCACCAACGGAGGCATAGTTAACACCATCAGCCCAAATAGACATCGTGCCACCATAATTGTTTTGCAGGGAATTCATGGCAGAAGGTGCTTCGGCTACGTCTGCGTTACATTGTGGACAACGGATGTAACCTGCACCTGCCAAATGCTGCATAACAATAGTTGATTCCATTTCTTCAATGTATCCATCACCATCACCATTTGCCGCACCCGGAATATATTGCTGAGCAGAGACATAGTCACCCGGCAATGCTTGAAATCTATCAATGAATGCAAACCAAGCAACCTTAAGTGAATTCTGTCTATCTGCGATAGCACGGACTTTAGCGTTGTTGATTAATTCTTGGCCTTTAAGAACACCACCTAAAAGCAATCCAATAATTACAAGGACGATTGCTATTTCAACTAGCGTTACCCCTTTTATGTGTTTTTTTCTCATAATATTTTCTCCATTTATATTTTTGTAAAACAGTATACCTACTGTGGTTTTTATTATACACGAAAAGTAGTAACGTATGAATAATATATCCCTCATAAATACCGCTGACAGTGTCGTCATTATACATTAAAAAATTATTTTACCTAATTTGCTATTTTTTTCTTTATAAGTGGTGACGGCTGTCATTGCTAAAAAAATCATCTAATTTTTTTGTGTCTATTTTTTTTGCAAATACCATCCATTTGATGGTTTCACCCATTTCTGTTGGGGATAGTATTTTTTGTACCATCGCCAGCTGCTGCCAATAGCGAATTTGGGTGGTGCTGTCGTGTAATGTGGATAACCGTTCGGTTATCCCCGCTTGTGCCAAAAATTGCATTTGGGTCATATAACCTAGCAGCTGACTGCCCGCATTGATGCCCGCATTGGCAATTGCCGTAAAGTTAATGTGAGCAGTAATATCTTTGTTACCAATATTATTTAAAGGATCGTTGTCTGTTGTTTGTTGATGGTAGCAACGCATCGTCCCCATTGAACGGTGGGGGTGATAGTAATTATTTTCATCACTACCATAATCTCCTATTACGATGATGCCCGCTTTTAGGGCATCAACAAGCGAGTGCATTAACGCATCGGCTTGAGGTGAGATTTCTGTCTGATAACCGTCGGCTAATTTTTTTTTAAGCAAGGGTTGGTGTGTGTCATCACTGGCAATAGTGTCTTGCCAAGCCAATTTTTCGCCTTCAATGCGTACACCGCGTTCAAACCATTGTTTTTTATTTTTTCGATATAGACGAAAAGGCACACTGTCAAATACCTCATTGGCAATAATTGCACCGACAAATGCAGTGGGTAATTGCTGTATCCATACGACTTGATTAAATTTTGCAAGGCGTTGCTGTTGCCGAATGGTTAAAGCCGGCGATAATTCTAAAATATAATAACGACGGTCCGAATATAGATTGCTCCATTGCGATAGTATTTGTTCTGCTAAATCACCTTGACCTGCACCCAATTCTAAAATGTTGCCACGATGATTTTGTAATATTGGCTCAATAAACATAGCGATGGTTTCACCAAATAAAGGTGATAATGTTGGAGCAGTATAAAAATCACCGTCTTTGCCAATTTGTACTTGTCCACGACCATAATAACCATAAATAGGATGATGCTGAACAATGGACATAAATTGCTCAAAAGAAAGCCAACCCCTGCTGTCTTTGTCTGCATTAAGAATTTCAAATATTGTATTTTTCATCAGGCGTAATCGGTATTAATGTAATGTGGTTTTGTTTGTAATTTGATAACATACCCTTTTATTATTTATTCGACCAAACATAATAACAGATTTGATTAAATGACACAACAACAAACCATTATAGCCCCTAGTATTCTTTCTGCCGATTTTTGTCAACTTGGGCAAGAAGTTGCCGATGTAGAAGTCGCCGGTGCTGATTGGTTACATTTTGATGTCATGGATAATCATTATGTGCCGAATCTAAGTTTTGGTCCTGTCGTATGCAGAAGTTTAAAAAAACGCACTAAACTGCCTATTGATGTTCATCTAATGACAGAAAATGTTGATTCATTGATTGAGCCGTTTGTCAATGCAGGTGCCTATCAAATCACTTTTCATCCCGATAGTACCCCTCATGCTCATCGTACTATCTCAACCATTAAAAACCACAACATAAAAGTCGGCATTGCCTTAAATCCATCGCTTTCTTTTTCTCATATCGAATACTTACTGGAACATGTTGATTTGGTGCTTGTTATGACGGTCAACCCAGGTTTTGCGTCTCAAACATTTATTAATGCCATGCTGCCTAAAATTGAACAGTTACGTAGCATCATCGACCACTCTCAAAAGCCCATTCGCTTACAAGTAGATGGCGGCATTACGCCAGCAACGGCGGCTTTGTGCCGTGAAGCAGGGGCTGATACCTTTGTCGCAGGCAACGCTGTTTTTAATACGCCAGATTACGCTACCAGCATCACCAATATTAGAAGTGCCTAAAACCACCGCTGTTTTTTTTGATTTAGATGGAACTTTGCTAGATACAGCACCCGACATTTATAATGCCGCCACTATAGCACTCAATACACTCGCCATTGCCCAACCCTCTTTTGACAATGCACGCCAATACATAGGGGACGGTATGAATCGATTTATTAAACGCATGCTCACCCAACAATGGTGGGGTGAGCCTACCGACCAGCTGTTTCAACAAGCCAAGCAATTAATCATGCAACAGTACGCACAAAAAAGTCAACAAGGTTCTGCCATTTATGACGGTGTTTACGAAACCTTAAGGCACTGCCAACAACAATCTATAAAACTTGCTTGTATTACCAATAAGCCAATTCAATTTACATTGCCATTGCTCGAAGCATGTCAGCTCAGACATTATTTTCATTATATCCATTGTGGCGATAGTTCGAACTATAAAAAACCCAATCCAGAACCGCTTAATTATGCGGCTGCGGTGCTTAATGTTAATATCAAACAGTGTGTTATGGTGGGCGATTCGCTTGCTGATAGTAAAGCCGCTCAAACAGCAGGCACACGTTGTTTTATTGTATCGTATGGTTACCATAGGGATAAACAAGCGTTTCCGCCTTCTCATCTGCTTATTGATTATTTGCCCAAATTACTGCCGCAGTTATAACTATGTTTGTAAAATATTTAATATCTTTATTTTTTTTATTGCTGTGCCTTACCACTGCCCATGCCAATCAAAAAGAAGAAGCCTTAAGCGACAGTATTAAAACTTATATGCGTGGTTATGTTAGCCATACCGGTCCCAGTACTTTGTTCTTTGATTCAACTGCCGAACAAGAACGTTGGTTAAACGATATGTCTTCCAGTTTAAATAAAATTCTCCCGCAAAATTCAGTATTACGTGATAAAAAAACACAGCGTGATTTTTTATCTGCCGTTCATTATGAAGCCACACGTGCAGGTATTTCTTCACAAATTATGTTGTCTATTATCCATGTCGAATCCGCTTTTCGCCAGTACGCTATATCCAGCGTTAGCGCACGAGGTTATATGCAAGTAATGCCGTTCTGGGTAAAGACCATTGGCGATACCAACGCCCATAATCTTTTTGCATTGCGAACCAATTTAAGATACGGTAGTGTTATATTTAGGCACTACTTAGACATAGAAAACGGCAATGTTGTACGAGCACTTGCCCGATACAACGGTTCGTTAGGAAAATTAAAGTACCCCAAGTTAGTGCTTAAAAAATATAACGATTATTGGCAGTGGGAGTAGTCTATAAATAACCATCAGCCATTGCCATTTACCATGTCCCTGTATTCTCCATTAAACTCCAAGGTTCAGCCACATGCAACGCATCGCCCTGCTGAAGCAGTTCAATAGAAATACCATCTGGTGATTTAATAAAAGCCATACGCCCATCACGCGGTGGGCGGTTAATAGTCACTCCTGCTGTTAATAGCTTTTGACAAAAATCATAAATATTTTCAACACTAAAAGCCAAATGTCCAAAGTTTCTTCCATCGGCATACGCTTGGGCATCCCAATTATAAGTTAATTCTAAAAGAGGTGATGATTGCTCGGTATTGGCAAAGTCGGCACTTGCCACCAAAAATATTAATGTGTATCTGCCTTGTTCGGATTCTTTTCTTCTGAGTTCTTTCATGCCCAATTTTCCACAAAAGAAATCCAGTGTTTCTTCAATAGAAGAAACACGTATCATGGTATGTAAGTACTGCAAGGAACGTGTTTTTTAAAAAAACTCTATCTAAACTTTGGCAACGCTATAACCGCGCAAATCTCGCGCAAACTGTTGGAGTGATTCGATGTTGCCTGCTTCTGCATTTTGACACCATAAGCGCAAACGCTCAACTAAAACATCAGAGTTGGCAGTCTCATCTTCCCATAGCGAAACCAAGTCATCACGCATTTGAAAAATCTTTGACATCACAGGACGGTGATTACTCAATTGTTTAATCGAATCATAGTCAAGTGTTGTCAGGCGTTTTTCCATGCCATGCAACACATTGGTAATGGTTGTCATAGATGGCGATACAATGTTTTTTTCTTGTGATTTAAACTGCTGTAATTCTTTATGGCAGGCATTTTTAACAATATCAGCAAAACGCGACATGATCTCCAGTCGATTGGCTATAATTGATTGAAGCATATCAAGATCACAGGTGGCTCGACTATCAATCGATAATAAGCGTGGGGCTATTCTTTTTACTGTTGCTAGCTTTAATTTTTGTAATATAAAAATATACATCCAACCAACATCAAATTCGTACCATCGATTAGATAACCGTGCTGATGTAGGAAAAGCATGATGATTGTTGTGTAATTCTTCTCCGCCTATAAGTAACCCGAGCGGAACAATATTACGGCTTTCATCTTGTGGATGAAAGTTACGATAGCCCCAATAATGACCGATGCCATTGATAACACCAGCTGCAAAAAATGGTATCCATATCATTTGCACTGTCCACATTGTCATACCAATAACAAAACCAAATAACCCTACATTAATAAAAGCCATTAGGGTAACTCCTATTATTGGGTGCTTAGAATATATGTTTTTTTCTAGCCAATCATTCGGTGTACCATGCCCATAACGTTCAATGGTTTCTTTATTTTTTGCCTCTTTGGTATAGTGAATTACGCCCCCCCACAATATACTGGCTATACCATGAATTTGAGGGCTGTGTGGATCTTCTTCTGTTTCGGTTTTAGCGTGATGTTTGCGATGAATTGCTGTCCATTCTTTTGTTACCATGCCTGTTGTAAGCCACAGCCAATAGCGAAAAAAATGAGAAACAACGGGATGTAAATCAACCGAGCGATGCGCCTGACAACGATGTAAAAAGATAGTCACAGCGGCGATTGTAACATGAGTGAATACTAGGACAATGACAACATATTGCCACCATTGCAAACTGTAACTTCCCCATAAAAATTGTTCTATCATAATTATTTTATATTCTATTTTTTAAAAACATATTTCTTTTTAATTGCCTTATTGTTGTTGTAACACTTTAAGAATATCTGAATATTCTTTTGCTTTTTCAATATCACCTCTAAGCGTATAAACATCACTTAACCTTTTATACAAAGTAGTATTTCTTGGCATCTGACCAATTCCTTTATTTAAAATATTAGTCACTTTTTTCAATTCTCCAGTCTTATTATAAATTTTAGACAAGGCAATATAATATTGTGCCCCTTTTGGTTGCAATTTAATTAGTTTTAAATACGTTTTTATTAATATTTCAACATTGTCTGGAATGCGGTTATCAATAAAGGCCAATAAAATAAGGTATTGAATATTATCTGGCTGTATTTCTAATGCTTTGATGATTGCTTCACGTGCTTTTTTGTATTTTTTTAATTTAGACAACGCATAACTGGAATTATACAAAATTGATTCAATTTGCGTATCACTCAACTCACCCAGGTCAAAGGCTTTTTTGAAATCTTTTTGAGCGCTCTCGTAATCTTCATTTTTTAGATATAAAGCACCTCTGTTTTGATACGTTAAAGCAGGTTTTGTCGTGCTACCTTCGTCGATTAATCGTGTGTATATTGCAATCGCAACGGTATAATCATTTTTTGCAAGGGCTTTTGACAGTCTTTTTTCAAGTTCTTCAGTATTTAGCCCTCCCAATAAGTCAAGCAATTCATAATTTTCTTCCGTTTCTTCAACTACCTCTACCCCTGCCACTGCATCCACTCTTTCTAACGCTTTTTTAATCATGGTATAGCGATCATTATTAGGCAGTTTACCCGCAATATTGTCGGCTATTTCATTGGCTATTTCTTTTTCACCACTCGACAATAAAATCCAACCCAAATCAAGTTTAAAATCTGGGCTTATAGGAGATCCTTTGTCAATAAGTGATTTCGCGAGATCGATTAGTTTGGCCTGTTTAGACTTTGATATTTTATTAATACGCTGAAGAATTCGTGAACTAATAATCTCTATTTCGGTGGAAAAATTTTCTTCATTCACCTCTTCAAAAAATTGATATGCATCTTCCATTTGCTCCATCGATCCCTGTTGTTCAAGCAATCTTCTTGCCCAAAATGTTAATACTCTATTTTTTGATTGTACATCCGTCGCCCTGCCGTAGGCAGTATAAAAATGATCAAGACTTCTAGCCATATCAGATTCAACGATTGCCTTTGCCAATGCAACCATGTAATGGTTATCACTAACTTCTATCGGCGTTGCATTTAAATTTTTATTAAATTCTTTTATGTTATTTCTTCTTGCATACTCAAAAAGCAACCTTACACCTATTTCTTTACTATTAGGAAACTTTCTATAAGCACTCTCTAACTCTTCCACTACCAAAAATGGTTGAGGGCGTTTATCAAATAAGTCAGCGATTTTTAATCGAAGTTCAGGCGTATCAACAGTTTCTTGTGCCGATTTTTTTAACAATGAAATACCTTTACTTATCTCACCTTTACTAATAACGACATAAATTAATGCATCATAAACAAAGGATACATCTTCTCCTTTTTTATTGCTCACCGAAAATAATTTAAATTCTGCATCTTCATTTTTACCGGTGAAAATATCAAGCAATGCTTTGTTCATAGTTAATTTTGTGCCACTATTTTTTTTATTGGCATTGCTTTCATTAATCAAAGATTCCGCGAGTTTTATTTTTCCTAAGTATAAATAAAAATGCAAAAGATTATTCAGAGTCACTGGATTGTTCGGATTACCTTGAATAGCTTCTTCATAAATCGGAATAACTTCGTCTAAAGGATAGTCCCCATCTGCCAAAGCAACAATCGAATTACCATACATCGTGTAAAAATGAGGTTGATTGTTATATTTTTTGGACATCGTTTTATATAAATCACTCGCACGTTTAATATCACCATCAATCACCATAGCAACATACGAGTTATATTGGTTGTAGATTAAAGATTTTCCATCTTTAATTTCTTTCAATTTTTTAATTGCCTTAGCATTAGAACCTATACGAAGGAATCGATTAACTTCAAGTAAATCAATTGTTTCAACAAAATATTTATCTTCAGCACCTGGCTCTATCAAATTAAAATCAACCGCATAATTGTTATCAAATGCCCCTACAGGAAATGCAAAGCCCCATTTGTTAGAATAACCTGAATTTTTAAGCCCGGAATAATTTAATGCAACACTTTTGGATACCGCATGTAAATTAGAAAAACAAGCACGCCGACCTTTAGACATAACTAGTTTTTCTTCGCTATTAATGGCGGTATCTTCATTGCCTTTCAGAAAATTTTTGACTTTTAAAAAGCTTGTATTCGCACCTTCAACATTAATATTCTCTTGTGCAAAAACATACCCTAGACAACCTTTAAAAAAATGTGCCGGCAAATATCCATTATCATTTTGTAGTGCTTTTCGAATTTTTTTTTCGGCATTTACTTTATTGTCTAATAGAAGCTCAGTAATTCCATAAATAGTGTACATTTCCGAAATTTTTGCTGCATTGTCATCGGAGACTTCCCATGTTTTTTCGAGAGCACCAAAGATTTTATTGGCTTTAACGTTCTCTTTATTTAAAAAATAAGCCTTGCCTAACTCGTATTGATAATTCATATCACCCGTCTCAAAATAGATATCTTCATACTCTTTAATGGCTTTGGCATATTGTCCATTAGTATAAAATTTATCGGCTGATGCAATAGCAAGAGATAGTTGGGCTTTGGCGTAAATTGCATAAACAATAGGTAATAGAATAACAACAAGAATAACAGCAGCTATTGCCGAAATAAAGTACTTGAAAGGAATAAATTTAATGTAAGGAATTTTTGCATATAGTGCAATTATTCTGTCTTTAATGGACTTGTTATAAGTTAACTCATCGTCTAATGTTATATCCGTTGATTCAGAAGTATCACTCGATTCAGTCGTTTCACTTTCATGATTTAACGGACTTTTTTCGACTACTTCTGTTTTTACAACGTTAGTCTCCTCAAGTGTGTTTTCTTTCCTTTTTAGTTCAATCATTTAATCCACCTTCATAATCTTTATTATTTATTATTTATTGTTTATTGTTTATTAAAAGCGTCAAGGCTTATATTTTTATGCATTCTGCTACGCAATTTATATCCCGCTGCTTCATATACTTCTGCTAATAAATCATGGCTGTCAGAATTTTTGTTAAATATTCGTGCATTCCTTCTAGCATAATATTCAGCCGAGCTATAGTCTGATATTTTTATATAGGACTCTACTAAATTCCGATTGGCTACTTTACTATAAGGATTTTGTTTCAAATAGTCTTTAAGTAATTCTACGGCCTTGACTGTTTCACCTCTATCTCTATAGACGGTTGCTTTCATAATATAATAGAATGAAATATCATCATCAATATCTCTAATTTGCTCAAGTAATTCAATTGCCTTTATAAAACGTCTTTCTTTGACAAGGTGCTGAATGTAGGTGCGCATCACCTCTATTTGTAGTTGTTCCGAAGACAAGCCTATCGCTAAAGCTTGGTCAAATATTCCAAACGCTTTTGATTTATTGCCTGTTAATACATTAAACAAAGCATAAGAATACAATACTTCTGCTTTTTTGGTTGTACTTGCCTTTTTTACAAGGCTCTTATATAATTGATGAACTTCTTTAATTTGGTACTGATTTTTATTTTTTGTAATTTCAGTAATGGATTTCACTAATAAATCGGTATTGCCTCCAGCCAATTTTGGAATATGCATTGCCAATTTCTCTTCATTATAGTCAATTCCTTCGAAGATAGCACCATCTTTATAGGCCTTTATCAGATTAATAGTTTGCTCAATATCTTGCACTTTTTTATCGTTGTTAACTGACTGATAGGCTATTTTTAAATTTTCAAGCAAATTGGTATCAGTTGGATTCCATTCTCGTGCCTGCTCAAAAACAGCAATTGCTTGCGAAAAATTATCCAGTTGCCAATAAGTTTCAGCCGCACTACGCCTTACAATATAGGACTGATTTATGCCAGTCGCCGTCTCAATCAAAGACAATGCACGACGAGGATCGGTTTCAACAAGTGTATTGGCAACAAAGACGGCTATCTGTGGATCATAAAATAGGCCAGTAACGTATCCTTCTACTGCTAAAAATATATTATTGAAATGTTGATTATAACGATCCACACCCCCAGATTTGATATGTTCTTCTTTATATTTGTCCAAAAAAGATAACACCTCTATGACATATTCTTGCGCTACCCAAGCCGAAGGCGCTACTTTAATAGCAGAAAAATAACTTCTTAATGCCTTAGATTTACTGCCCTCTTTGCTGCCATATCTCCCTTTTAATGCATGAAAATAAAAGGGAGCAACTGCTATGTTCTTTTTTAGGACATTTAACTGTTCTTTAGCATCAGTTAAATTACCCACATTAATTGCCGCCAACCCTCGAAGATAATGATAATCAAGAGGATTGGTGAAATCTGCTGATTCTTTATTTTTCAGGAAGTGATAGGATGATTCCCAATCGTTTAAACGATGCAATAACCGCACTCGACTCAACACTACTACTTTTCTAAATGATGCATCTCTTTCTTCAAGAGATATATCCCAGTAATATCCCAATGCCTCTTCGTACCGCCCTTGTTGCACTAATGTAGCACCTATAAAGAATTTTATTTCTTTATAGTCGTCCTCTTGGACAGACGAAAAATTTTGGTGAGCACGGATATAATCTTTTTCTAAAAATCTAATAATGCCCCATAGTAATTTAATTTTACTTTCTTCTATGGCATCAGTCAACTCAATAACATTGATTGCTTTGCGCACATCTTTATTCAGTAAGTTTAAATAAGTGCTATTAATGATAGCTGTAAAATTGTTACTTTCGATATCTAACATATTCTGATAAATGGTAAGGATATCGGCCAAATCAAATTCTGATGAATTAATCATAGCCGCTGCTAAATTAGCCTTGATTTGCAAATCAGGCGTTATTTGGGCGTCATCAATTTTTTTGAAAATCTTGACCGCTTCAAGCCACCGACCTCTGGCAACAGCCAATAACCCTTCCAGTTGGGTTACCCCAAAAATATACCTGTCTTGACTGATTAAACTTCTTATCTCACTAATGTGCGTTTCTGCTTCGTCAAATTGTTTTTGCTCTATAAGAACAATAGCAAAATAAAAATTAATGATGGCCGTATTTGTTAGATGAATAAGGTTATCGGAAACAGTATCACTAAATGATAAGCGAAAGTCCAATTCGAAGATAGATTGAGCAGGATTAAAGCCAAGTAAATGTTCTAAAACAAACTTTTCATTCAGATAAAAAGTTTCAGAAACAGTACCCAAATTAATATCAATATTTTTATTTTCAACAAACCAATTATGCATGATTTGCAAATCAAGTGAACTTACGCCCTCCTCACTGCTATAAAGTGCATCATACGCTTTGTTAAAGTCTTCTCGGGATTGTCTTCGCAAATCAGAGTTTTGCCGTGATAAATACCCCCTCAAAACGCGTGAAGCAATATGATCAGGTATGTTTTTTAATACCTCGTTTAATTGGTTAATGATTTTTATTGGATCATCAAATGATGTGAGTGCATGAAAAAAGCCAAGCGAAGGATCTTTTTTTAAATTTTTCGATGAATAATTTTGTTTGATTAATTTTTTGGCATAATCAATATCACCGACTATCATCGCCACTCTAATACCCAACATACTGGTTTTAAAGTCGTTTGGTTTTTCCTCTAAATATTCTTGCAATGTATCAATCGCTACATCATAATCTTCATTTTCAACGGCCTGCATCACAGAATTTCGTTGTAATAGTAAAGGAATATCGGGCACAAAAACACCACCTACTATGACCAATAACAGTACAAATATAGATAATATTATTCGTAATTTGTGGCTAACAACCTTACTCCACCCCTGCTTGTAAGCCCCTAAGTACTCTTTATCGTCAGTGCTGGCTTTGATTTTTGATAACTTGATAAAAATCTTATCAAAAAAATTTAATTGAGCATCCTGCTCTATCTCTTTTGGATTATTAAGATGGGCAAAAGCAATTTCTTTTTTCTTGGACTGATTTTTACCAGGTTCAACCATTATTAAACTACCTTTTTCCTATCTTTAACTGCATTGTATTTACTGTGATTTTCACAGCCGTATTTTACCAAAAAAACAGGATACTAAAAAACCACATCTATTACATTAATTTAAAAATAGCAGATGAGTCTTTTTCGCCATCACCGTTGTCCATTAATTGACTCAATTGGGCGTAAAATGCTTGTGCCGATTTTAAAGGTAATTGGTGCAAATGTCCTTCTTCCAAGGCAATACCAATGTCTTTTTTATGAAGTATTGCCTTAAAACCCGGAGTAAAATCGTCATCTATCATGCGTTTGGCATGGATATCCAACACGCGGCTTCCGGCAAAGCCGCCTTGCAATGCTTGTCGGACAAACGTCAAATCAACACCTTTGTGCTTTGCCAAATGAAACGCTTCTGATACTCCCATTAATGTTGCCCCAATGATAATTTGATTGCACATTTTTGCCACTTGCCCGGCCCCCGATTGACCAATCCTCGTTGCTATTTTTCCCATCGCATTAAAAACTGGTAACGCTCTGTCAAAAGCCAATTGTTCTCCCCCCACCATAAAGGTAAGCGTCCCTTCTATCGCCCCTTTTTCACCACCTGAAACAGGAGCATCTAAAAAATCGACCCCTTTTGCTTTTAACTGCATAGCAATATCTGTCGTTACTGATGGCGATATAGTACTCATATCAATGATTAGTTGTCCATCGGTTAGATGTTTGCCGATGCCTTCATCCGCCCCCATCAACGATACTACATCTACCGTATCAGAAACATTGGTAATAATAATATCCGATTCTTTTGCCAATGTTTCTAAAGTCAAGCATTCCGTTGCCCCTAAGTCGATTAATTCTTGGGTGGTTTGTCTGCCTTTTCTTCCCCATACATTAACATGGTGCCCCTTTTTTAATAAATTGCTAGCGGCAGGCTTGCCCATAATTCCCAAACCAATATAACCAATTTTACTTTCTTTCATACAATGTCCTTTTATTTTACAATTCCATTTATCAGATAAATATATTTTTATTATTTAGAGATAATGATAAAATTTGTATTGATATCAATATCGTTTTCATTCTATATTATCTTAGACATAATTTTATAACATCAAAGTGAGCTCTGCCAATACATCTGCATCACAGACTGTTGACATTAATGGTCTTAATTTTTCCTATGATGTTAGAAAACCTATTTTGAAAGATATTTCTTTATCCATACCCAAAGGCAGAGTAGTTGCATTTATGGGTGGCAGTGGCAGTGGTAAAACAACTCTACTACGCAATATTTGCGGACAAGTCAGAGCCAGCAGCGGAACCGTTAATATATTGGGTCATAATATACAAGAAATTCATGACACCCAACTATTTGAATTACGCAAGCGCATTGGCATGATGTTTCAATTTGGTGGTTTGTTTACCGATATTTCTGTATTTGATAACGTTGCATTTCCACTGCGTGAGCATACAACATTGCCAGAAAGTGCCATTCGAGATTTGGTATTGCTCAAACTACAATCGGTTGGTTTACGCGGCTCTTCCAAACTATTTCCTTCTGAACTATCTGGTGGAATGGCACGGCGAGTTGCATTGGCTCGTTCTATTGCGCTAGATCCAGAAATTATTCTATACGATGAGCCCTTTGCAGGGCTGGACCCAATTTCGCTCGCTATTACTGCTCGTTTAATTCGCGAACTCAATGATACGTTATGTGCCAGTTCGATTATTGTCACGCACGATGTCGCCGAATCATTTCAAATCGTTGATTATGTCTATATTATGTGGCACGGCGAAATCGTAGCCCAAGGATCACCCGAAGAATTACAAGACTCTAACATGCCCTATGTCAGACAATTTATCAATGCTGAAACCGATGGCCCACTACCATTTCATCAGCCTGCCAAACCTTTATTAGACGATCTCAACATCAACAACCATGTCTTTAAAAAATAGTGGCAAAATAATTGTCCGTCGAGACAACTTCCGAAACAACACCATTTTCGGTTATCTCCGACGAATCGGTTGGCCATTCACCGAAGCACTTTACAATCTTGGGTTAGGCGCTCGTTTTGCATTAGCACTATTTACTCACAGTGATGTCTGTTTTAAACGCCCGCACCTCATTATTAACCAGCTCATGCTAACAGGTGTCAATACACTGGTTATTATTTTAGTCTCTGGTCTGTTTATTGGTTTTGTATTGGGATTGCAATTTCATGTACTCTTATCGCGTTATGGTCAAGAAGACCTCTTAGGTATTGGTGTGGCACTCACTCTTTTTCGGGAGCTCGGACCTGTTGCTGCTGGGTTATTATTTGTTGGTTGTGCCTGTACTTCAATTACTGCTTCTATCGGTCTTAAAAAAGCCAGTGAGCAACTTGCCGCTATGGAAATAATGGCTGTCAACCCCATTTCGTACGAACTAGCGCCTCGCCTTTGGGCTGCAGTTATCGCATTGCCATTGCTCACTATTTATTTAGATACGATTGGTATTATTGGTAGTTATCTCATAGCCGTCGAGCAAATAGGAATTGATGCAGGCATATTTTGGTCAGGCATGAAACAACAAGTACTTTTTTATGATGATTTTATGCTAGGCGTTATAAAAAGCCTAGCCTTTGGCTTTGTAGTCGCCATTATTGCACTATACGAAGGTTATTTTTGTGTTCCAACAGCAGAAGGCGTTGCCCGAGCCACCACCAAAACTGTTGTTAAAGGTTCATTGTCTGTTCTCGGAATTAATTTTATTATTACTGCTTTTATGTTAAACTAGATATCTTTATGAAATCACTATCTCGAAATCGAATTGACATTATTGTCGGACTATTTGTTGTGTTTGCAATTGTCAGCGTTACATTTATCGCACTGCGTTCTGCTAACCTTACAGAAATCGCTACTAAAAAAGATTACTCTCTTTTTATTAACTTTGATAACGTTGGCTCGCTGGTGCAACGCGCTCCTGTAAAAAGCAGCGGGGTACGGGTTGGGCAAGTCAAAAAAATAGAATACAACGGGCTTGATCACGTTGCCAATGTCGAAATTACCATTGAAGATCGTTATCATTTTCCCACTGATTCTATTTTCTCCATTGTTTCAAGCAATCTATTAGGTGGTCAGTATGTTGCTATTGAGGTTGGTGGCGAACTGGATGCCCTTAAAGACAAAGACACGCTGGATGGAAATTCGGCCATTGTACTCGAAGATCTCATCAGTCGCTTTTTATTTGACAATGCAGGAGATGAATAACTTGAGACGCTATCTATTTTACCCATTCGTATTTTTATTTTGTTTTGCCGTACCACAAAGTTATGCCAACTCTGATATTGCCAATCAACTAGCAGATAATCTCCTTGTAAAAAGCAATCATATCCTTCATCTTTTTGAAGAAAAAAGTAAGACCAAAGAACTCACACACGGTGATGCACTCAAAATTATTCAAAGCAATATTTCTCCACTCATCAACTACTCAAAAATTACACGAAGCACATTAGGCAAGTACTCAAGAAAACTCAAAGCAGATGATTTGCAAAAAATCAGACAATCATTTCAATTACTTCTAGAAAACACCTATGCGAGTGTTATTAAATCTTCTTATGGCGATCAAGAAATCAACATCACCATAGAAGACACAAAGCCATTAACCAACAAAAAACAATTTGTTTCACTTAAAGTTAGTGCCCGTGATAAATTCGTTGTGATTGCTTACATTTTTACTCCTCACGAAGACACTCATTTAATCACTGATATTAAAATTGAGGGCATCAGCCTCGTCGCAAACTATCGGCGCCAGTTTTCCTCTATACTAAAAAAGTCAGACGTAGAAACATTGTTAGATAAAATTCAACAACTCGTTAAAAAGAAGCAAAAGTGAGCACACAAGAAATCGTCAAAGTAAATGATATTGACTTTAAAAACTTTACTACTTACCTGGACTTCACTCGAAATTTAATTGCCAAAGATGGCTCCATTATTATTGACTTATCCGAAATAAAACGATGCAATTCAGCCGCCATTTGTATTTTATTGGCTGCCCAACGAGAATGTAATAGTAAGAACTGTAAAATTCGTTTCATTTACCCAAAAGAAACCAATCAACTAAGCAAACTGTTGACACTTTATAATTTAGATCAGTTTTTCAGTTAATTTATTAAAATTTTAACGACCATAGATAGCAAAAGGAAAGTATCTTTTGCGTATTTCTTTATAATGCCCACTATCACGCATTTGTTTAATGGCATCATTTAATTGCCTTTGCAATTGAACATCAGTTTTTCGTAATCCTATAGCCACCTTGTTAAAGTAGCGTTTATTAGTATAGCTAGGACCGACCATATGGTAATCAGGCTGTGTCTGCAGCCACTTATATTGCACAAATTTATCGGCTAATACCAGATCGATCTCATTTGCCAATAAATCTTGATACGCCGATTCATGTGTATCATAAGGCTTGATAGTCACATTTTTAAATTTTTTGAGCAAAAATTGATGGGCAGAACTGTCGACTTTAACACCAACCACATTGTCATTAAGTGTTTTGTATGAAACTCTTCCACGAATACTCTTAGGGCGAACAAATTTGACTCCGTGCGAATAATAATGAGAGGTAAAAGCCAATTGTTCTTTTAAGGGAGCTAAGACCTCTTGCGATGCCATAATAATATCATACGAATGATTAAGCACTCCTTTTATACGATCCTCTTTTACACTGTCAATCAATTGACATTGCTGTTTTATTTGCTGGCATAATTCGGTGATTAAATCAACTTCAAAACCAAACCAACGGTTTTGATCTTTATCAAAATACGAAAACGGCGGATTATTGGCATCTGTCGCTATCTGTAATGGTGATTGAGAAAAAGCAGGTAAGACAAGTACCAATAAAAAAAGGATAGTTCCAAAGCAATAAATTTTAAATTTAGCAAAGGAAAGTGTACATTCTTGGGAAGGCATAGTTTTAAACTATCCACACTCTATAATAAATAAAAAAATACTGGCGACGCCCTACTCTTGCGCGGTCAAAACCGCACTACCATCGGCGAAGATGGGTTTCACGTTCCTGTTCGGGATGTGAAGGTGTGGTTCCCCACCTCTATGACCGCCAGTGAGGTGAATTATACACAAAAGACCCTTTTTAACTACATTTAAATTTATTATTGTAAGGTTTATCTTACATAGTATAATACATCTACATGAAACTACGATTAGTCACTACTTTATTAATTGCAGTATTACTCTGCTTCACCACACTAGAGTACGAAAATGGCCATATAAGTATTGTTAAAATCCTTGAAAGAGAAAGCTATGATTGGCGACTTAGTCGCAATATCAGCGAAACAAAAATAAGTAAAGATATCATCATTGTTGACATCGATCGTGAAACGCTTTTAAGAATCGGTGGCAGTGATGATTTGAAGTTTCGTGAATATGTTGCTCTACTAAACGATCGTTTATTTGATTATTACAAAGTAAAAGTTGTTGGCTACGTTGCCCCCTTTACACCACTAAAAAATCTATACATTGAGACCGTTGATCAACTCAATAAGCAATTCCTTGAAGATGGCATTCCAGACTACCAATCAGAAAAATATTTATTTTCTCAGCTAGAGCAATTCCGCGATAACAGTGATTACGATGAAATTTTTACAAAATCACTGAAAAACCGATTAATCGTTTTAGGTTTTTCTTTTGATGACACTGCTGGGCGAGGTGGTGGTTCTTTGCCCTATAGCGTTGCATTTACCGATACTAAACATGATAACACCACAGTATCAGATAAAACAGCAAGAAAAATAACAAAAAAATGGAATTTCAATCGTGGCTACACTGGTAATGTCAATAATTTTATTAAATCCACACAATATTTATCAGGACACAATAATTTAAGCAGCGACGAAGACGGATCTATACGCCGCACGCCTGTTTTTCTTCGCCATTCTGGTCAATATTATATGTCGTTGCCATTGGCAATGTTATATGCATCGAAATCCAATAGAAACATCCAATACGCCGCTCAAAACAAAATTTCTGTCGTGGCCAAAATTGAGAATCGAACAATAAAAGGCGTAACAATTGGCAGACATCATATTGCCTTAAATGCAGACGGAAGCTCTTATATTAAATTTAGAGGTGTAGGTGGAAGAAGTGTTGATTTTGATGCTTCCAAAGAAGCTGTATTTCATTATGTACCATTCACCGACGTACTTGATAAAATAACTAAAAAAGAAGATTTACAAAATAAATTCATCATCGTTAGTTCGTCGGATTCATCTCGTCGCGACCTACACACAACGCCGGTCAATCCTGCCCTGCCTCGCGGTGAAATTATTGCCACACAATTAGCCAATATATTAGAAAATAATAATCTCTATCGACCGCATCATGCGCAACTGTATGAATCAATCGCTCTCATTGCAGGTGTATTGTTTCTATCCATCTTTTTTGTGTTTGTAAGTCCTATTTATTCATTTATCCTCCTGCTAGCGATATTGGCATGGCATTCAAATTTCGTATTAACTGCATGGGAAGAAAAAAATGAAGTTTGGTCTTTAACGCCGATAATCATTACATTTTCTTTTCTATTTATATTTAACTCTGTGACTGGCTTTTTCTTCGAACTTAAAAGTAGTCGTCGCCTGCAATCTACCTTTGGGCAATATGTACCAACAGAGTTAGCAAAAAGGCTGGCTGCTTCTGGCAATGCCATTAATATGGAGGGTGAAGAACGTGATTTATCAATCCTATTTTCAGATGTCAGAAACTTTACTTCCATTTCTGAAAATCTTTCACCAAAAGACCTCACCGTGTTTATGAATAGGATGTTAACGGCTTTATCTGAGGTCATCCATAGCCACCATGGTACTGTTGACAAATACATTGGTGACGCTGTTATGGCTTTTTGGAACGCTCCATTAGAAGACAATAACCATGCCAAAAATTCAGTCTTAGCCGCATTTGATATGCAAAAACAAATTAAAAAACTATCAGATGCGTTGGTTAAAGAGGGTTTTTTTGACAATGTGAATGACGAACAAAAACGTTTTAGTGAAATAAATCTAGGCATTGGTATTGCAACAGGAAAAGCCAGTGTTGGCAATATGGGATCCGCCCTACGAATGGCTTATACCGCCATGGGGGACACAGTTAATCTTTCTTCTCGTCTTGAAGGGATGACCAAAATCTATCACTGTCCAATTCTTGTAACTCAAGAAACCTTTGAACAATGTGGCGAAGAAATAACTTTTAGAATGGTTGATGTTATTCGCGTCAAAGGTCGATCACAATCATTATCTATTTACGAACCATGGGGGCGCACAGTCCTGTTGAGTCCCGAGGAACTAAAGCAAATATCACATTTTGAAACCATTCGATCGCTCTACCAGATAAGGAGTTTTCACAATGCCAAGATAAAAATTGAAGAATATCTTACTAAATATCCAACTGATAAAGTCGCACACGTATATAAAGAAAAAATCGATAACTTCGATAAAAACCCACCCTCTATTGAAGACTGGGATGATGGAATAACAAACTATAAAGAAAAATAGGAGAATGCAATGAAATTAAAAATATTAGGGAATAGCGGTGGGGCTTTAAAAAACTCATACTCAATGTCATCATTAATTAATAATCACATATTATTTGACTGCGGTACTGGCTTATTAAATATTTCAAACGAAACCTTACCCAATATTACCGATGTGATACTGTCACATTGCCATTTAGACCATACGGCAATGTTGCCTTTTCTTTTAGATTTTAAAGTAGGCAATTCCACCAACGCATCCGTTACGGTTCATTGTCTAGAAGAAACAGCAGAAACATTGCGCGCCTACATGTTCAATGACCTTGTCTGGCCTGATTTTGAAAAAATCTATGTCTATGACACCCCTATATTAAAATTTAACATTATTAAACCATTTGAAACATTCAATATCAAAGCAGCGACTTTCACGCCATTGCCTGTCATTCATCAAGTCCCTACCATCGGGCTGTGTTTGCACGGCGAACACGAAAACTTTGTATTTATTGCTGACATTATTGATGCTGAACCCGAAACATGGGACTATATTAATAATTTAGACAATTTAAAGCAAATGGTAATGGAAGTCTCTTTTCCCAATTCGCTTGAAGCAATTGCCAAAGCATCTTACCATCTGACACCTAGAAGTTTTAAAGAGTTACTGGACACTAACCTTCCAAAAGACATTCGGTTATATTATTGCCATATTAAACCAAGATACATGGATAACATCATTGAGGAGATGCGGTTTTTAGGAGAACATATTTCCCCACTTGAAATAGATCAAACCATAGTATTATAAATTTTATCTAAATAATTTTTATCGCATTCCCAAATAAACGATAAAAATTCTTACTTGTTTCATCAGCCACTGTGTTAACAGTGCAACCCCTAGCAATGGCGACCGCATTTGCTACGTGGCGTACATAGCCAGGCGTATTGGTTTTACCCCGAAAAGGTACTGGTGCCAGATAAGGCGAATCAGTTTCGATTAAATACTTATCATTTGGTACATAAGCCGCTACTTCTTGTAGTGCAATTGCTTTTTTAAAGCTAATAATCCCAGAAAAAGAAATATAAAACCCCAAATCCAATATGCGTTTAACCTGTGCAACCTCACCCGTAAAACAATGCATAACCCCCAAGCACTCATTGGCTTTGTGGGCATACAATAAGTCCATCACATCATCAAAAGAATCCCGCATATGAATAATCAATGGTTTTTTGAGACTCTTTGCCACCTCAATATGCATAATAAAACGTTCAATTTGTCTTTTTTTTTCAATATCTTGGTGAAAGTAATCAAGTCCTGTCTCTCCGACAGCAATAATTTTATCATCCTCACACCACTTTTGCAGACATTCAATATCAATATCTTCATCGACACAAGGATGAATGCCGCATGCCGCATAAAACCTACCGGGATACTGATTAATCAATTCCAATACTTGCGCTCGTTCTTGCCTACATGTGGCAACTGCCAAAGCCGCTCGTACATTGTTACTGTCCATTGTTTGTAAAACCTCTTCCATAACCAACTGAGGAAAATGAGGATGGCAATGGGAATCAATAACTGCACAATTGTCGATAGTCATACAAAATCTCTCTTATAAATAGTTCTTTGTTTAATGGATGATTTATCCATTGTTTTCGTAACAATAAATGGGCATAAAAATTTAGCCATTGTTGTTTTTTATCAGCACTTAAACGATGTAAATCCTCTTGACACTGTGGAAAAAAAACTGCCTTGCCATGACTACTCACACGAATAACATCACTCACCCATTTTTGCAATCCATCAAACCACCCGTTAACGGGATATTTTTTATCGTTAAAAAAAGAAACCGCCTTGTTCACTTTTAGTTTTTTTCCTTGCACAAAAACCGCTGCCAATTGTGTCGGCCAATCCGCAGGAAACGCTTGCAATAATAAGGGTTGATTCGCACAAAAAGCAAGATGAGCATCATCACAATCATTAAAAAAATCTTTAATACGAGATACGCTTGGTATTGGAGCATACACAATATGACACCGACTAACAATTGGTGGCGGTAATAGTCGCGGACTACGCATGGACAAAAGAATATGTTTATTAATGCCCGGTTCTTCAAGCGGCTTTAACAAAGCATTTGCGGCTGCAAGATTCATACAATCCGCTTGTAAAATCACCAGTACTTTTTTTTCTCTTTTAATCGCCGCTAACGTTAAAAATTCTGTCGCCTCTCGAATCGAGTCTACCTTTATTTTTTCATTATCAGGCTCAATCAAAAAAATATCAGGCTCGACTAGGAGATTGCTTGCCTTAGCGTTAATCAAGCGAAGTGCTAACGCTAACGCCAATTCATTGACACCAGCCCCTACTTCGCCAAGCAACAATGTTGCTGCGGATAGTTCGATCGTTTCAACCAACGGTTGATACCACGGAAAAACATTACTCATCCATTAAATCCGTACCAAATTTTGCAGTGGTAATTGCTTGTATTTTTGTTTGAATAAAATTAACCGAATATTGCACTTGTCCATCAAAGCCATTAATTTTTTGAATGCGATTGGGGTATTGGTCACACAAGCCATAATACCGTTGTTGTACGCGTTCAAAAAAAACACTGCTCTCAGATTCAAACGTTTCATTAGAACGCCCTGCTGATAACGCTGGTAAAGAATCAATATAAAAAGTTAAATCTGGGTTTAAATCCGCATGGATGATATTGGCAAGTGCTTGAATAAAATCATCCGACAGTTGTCTGCCCCCTCCCTGATAAGCAAAAGTTGAATCGGTAAATCTGTCTGATATAACCCATATTCCTTGATTAATCAATGGGAG
The DNA here is from genome assembly GCA_965243565.1 of Gammaproteobacteria bacterium. GTDB lineage: Bacteria > Pseudomonadota > Gammaproteobacteria > Tethybacterales > Persebacteraceae > CBDEVH01. Next base: position 295,577 of record OZ251571.1, on the reverse strand, counting down.
AATCTGTTGTTTTAGTAATTCACATCGTGATGCAAACAACAATAGCGTTTCTGTTTTGGCATCCAACCCTGATGATGATAACAGCAACTGCCGAACCTCCTCACCAAATGGTGTGCCACCCGGCTCACGCACCACATGGGTATTAATATTTTTTTCTTGAAGCCACTTATTAAAATGGCTAACTTGCGTGCTTTTGCCCGCACCATCCATTCCTTCAAAAGTAATGAATCGGCCTTTTTTCATTGGCTTTTTCTTCGGCGTTGATAACGATTAACCGCGTTATTATGCTCTCTTAGTGTTTTAGAAAAATAGTGCCCACCATCGCCCGTTGCAACAAAGTAGATATACTTATTATTATCGGCAGGGGAAAACACCGCTTCAAGGGCTTCTTTGCTAGGCAAAGCAATGGGCGTTGGCGTTAGACCTTTATGCACATAGGTATTGTACGTGGTATCTTCTCGTAAATGCTTTTTTGTGAGGTTACCCTGAAAACGCTCTTGCAAACCATAAATAACGGTAGGGTCGGCCTGTAAGCGCATTCCTTTTTGCAATCGATTAATAAAAACACGGGCTATTAGTGGTCTTTCTTCTGCCTTTCCTGTTTCTTTTTCAACAATAGATGCAAGAATAATAGCCTCATACGGGCTATTAATAACAGCCGGAGACTCTTGTGTTTGCCATAGTCTATTAATTGTCGTTTGCATACGCTTATGAGCACGACGGATTATCGACAAGTCGGTATCACCCGGCGTAAAGTAATAGGTTTCTGGTAGTATTAGTCCTTCTAAACTTGGGTATTGCACTGCCAATTCTTTGCGCAAAGCATCATTGCTAAATTCGTTTAATCGCGATACCAACCGCGAATCATTCTCTAATTGTTGACGAATATCAGAAAAACGCATACCCTCAATAATGGTAATTTTTTTAACTTCTGTTTTACCATTTGCTATTGCATCCAGCACCTGATATACCGTCTTACCTTTATCGAATCGATAATGCCCTGCTTTTAAAGACGTATCAATTTTTTGCCGTTTAACCAAACGAATAAAATCTCGACTATCAATGGGAAAATCTTTTTGAGTAACCAGATGAGCTATCGTTTGTACAGAAGCACCTCGCATAATTTCAACCGTATGGGTTTTTGTTAATGGCATTACCAGCAAATGTTGCAGATGTTTTTCGTGGTTAATCAGCCGTTGTTGATAAACCAGCCATGCACCCTCCCCCAATACGGCTAGGGTTATCAGTAAAAACAAGCCAATTTTTATTCTTTTCATTTTTTTATTATAGTAATTATTCTATTATGTTTATAATCCAACTATTCATCGTAAAGCGTTATTATACGACTGTTTAAATAAGGCAAAACAGTCGCTAAACGGTGCTATAATTCGGAGCGTATTTTATGAATAAACATCATTTTATCATTTTAATTTTATCCTTTCTTTTGCTTGCGCCAGTTTATGCACAACAAGCAGGTTCGTCCGCTGCAGCCAAATCCAATCAGTGTATAGGTTGCCACAATATTGATGGTTTACGTTCGGTCTATCCTGAGGTATTTCCCATACCAAGAATCATTGGTCAAAGTGCTTCTTATATTGAGTACGCACTCAAAGCCTATCGTGCGAATGAAAGATACCACCCTTCTATGAACGGTATTGCTGCTACTTTAACGGATGACGAAATCAAACAACTCGCTGAATTTTACGCAAACAGTAAAAAATGAAACATCTAATCACACTATTTCTTTTACTTAGCACCGGCAGCATTAGCACATGGGCGGCAGACGCCAGTACGGGCGAAACCCTCACCAAAGCATGCACCCAATGCCACGGTGTTGCTGGCAACAAACCCATAGCCAACTACCCTAAGTTAGCGGGGCAACATGAAAAATACCTTTTTAAAACACTTAAAGAATACCAAAATGGCAAGCGTAATAATCCCATTATGTCCGCCCAGCTAAAAGATTTAACCATTGACGACTTAGCCGACCTTGCTGCTTATTTTTCGTCACAAAAAGGGGACTTACAATAATTTTATTGAGATTTAAATCATGAAAAAACCTGTTCTTATAGGACTTATAGTAGCCGCCTTTGCTTTTGGTTCTATTACAAGTCAACAATTCGGCTCCAGCCAAATCACTGATGCTCATGCCAACGAAGTCATTGGCAAACTTCCTATTCAAAAAATGCAAGAATTTTCCGAAGTCTTTACTCGGATTCGCACCCAATACGTTGAAGACATTTCAGCCGAACTCCTTATTGAAAAAGCCATTGCTGGCATGGTTTCATCTTTGGACCCTCATTCCAGATATCTATCCGAAAAAGAATTAAACTCTTTTCAAAAAGGATTAACGGGCGAAAAATTTGGTGGTTTGGGCATTTATGTTGGCATTAAAGATGGTTGGATAGAAGTAATATCTCCCATTTTTGACACCCCTGCTCACCGTGCCAACCTAAAAAGCGGTGATTTAATTTTAAAAATAGACGGTATCTCCACCCAAAACATGGAAATTGACGCAGCAGTAAGCAAAATGCGTGGCAAAGTAGGTGCACTAATAAGCATAGAGGTCTTCTCTAGTATTACAAAAAAAACCAGAAAAGTTGATTTAATACGCGAAAAAATAACCTCTCCATCGGTGGTATCCACTTTGTTAAAAGACGACTACGCCTATTTACGCATCAGTCGATTTCAAGACAAAACCGTCAATAACCTCGTAGAAAATCTAAATAGTCTCTACGCTGAAAACAACAAGCCACTCAAAGGCATTATTCTTGATTTACGCAACAACCCGGGTGGTTTTTTGTTTGCAGGAATCGATGTCGCAGCCACATTCATACCTGCTGGACAACGCATTGTAAGCGACAAAGGGCATCACCAAGCAGAAAAAATATTTTATTCTAAAACCGACTACAGCCACAATAAAACATCGCCTCTCACCGAACTACAAAATATTGATACACTCGAAACAGTACCTTTGGTCGTTTTGGTTAACCAAGGCTCTGCCTCTGCCTCCGAAATCGTCGCCGGTGCCATACAAGATACCAAACGTGGTGTTATTATCGGTGAACGTACCTATGGCAAAGCATCGGTGCAAAGCGTTTCGGCTTTGCGTACGTCGGGTGGCAAAACAGCATTGCGTCTTACCACAGCCCGTTATTACACACCTTCAGGTGCCAGTATTCAAGCCACTGGTATTGTTCCAGATGTCCCGGTTAAACTCAACACAACCAAAGACACAGACGTCGCCGAAAAAACCACGTTTTCGATTAGAGAAAGCGATATTGACGGTCACCTCGAGAATCAAGACAAAGCAGAAGATAAAGAAGCCATCGAAAACTTTCGTAGTGACCGTCCTGCTTTCATTAACAAAAAAGACAACCAATACGATCAAGCGTTATCTATACTAAAAGCGCTAGCCATCGTTGCCAAATAACTTTTAGCCCTCTTTTTTATCCCTTATCAGTTATTGTCAAACCACCTTCATGCAAATGCCATTCGGTGGTGGCAAACTTTAAATCCTCATGTGTGCTAATAATGGCGGTTGCGTTGTTATTACTAAGCGTCATTGCCAACTTTTTAATTTGTTGCTTACCTTCATCATCCAAATAAGCCATTGGCTCATCCAATAAATATAAGCTTGGTTTAAGTGCGTGTACACGTGCCAAACAAACCCGCTGTTTTTCTCCTCCAGATAGGTGTGAGGGAAAGCGATCAGCCAAACCATCGATTCCTGCCCATTGCATTGATTCTTTTACATTATTAATATCTAATCGGCAACACTTAACACCATACGCTACGTTATCATAAACAGTGCGATTCAGTAACACCGGCGTTTGATGCAAATAAACCACTTGTGGTGGTTTAGGGCTGGACTGTCCCAAAACCGAAAAATTCACAAACACATCGGCGTGAATCAACCCTGCAATGACTTTCAATAAAGTGGTTTTACCACTGCCATTATTGCCTTTTAAATTAACAATTTTTCCACTATTTAATGACAAGGAATCAATGGTTAAAACAAAATTACAGCCCAGTTGTTTTTTCAGCCCATTAATATTAAGAATTTTGTCCATCGCCCTGAAAATATGAAAGCAAAATACTCATTAAAATAGTTATTAAAATCAAGACCATTCCCAAAGCAATCCCTTGCGAAAACTCACCTTTTCCCGTGTCCAAAGCAATAGCAGTAGGAATAGTTCTGGTGTAACTGGCAATATTACCACCCACCATAAGCGCACAACCAATTTCTGAAATAACCCGACCAAATCCTGTAATCCAAGCCGACAATAAAGCAAAACGTACCTCATAGCACTCTGTAATAAAGACCCTTAGGCGGCTTGCCCCCACACTACGCAATACATCGCGAAGCGTATTATCACTTTTTTGAATAGCCGATAAAGCAAAAATAACGAGTATCGGAAAAGCAAGAATCATTTGCCCGATGATAATTGCTTTTGGCGTATAAAGAATACCCCAAAAGCCCAATGGCCCGCTCCGTGACAATACGATATAAAGTAACAACCCAATCACGACGGTAGGAATAGACAATAAACCTTGTAAAGTAACAATAATCCAGCGACGTCCCCAAAAGCGTAATGTAGCCAAGCCATACGCCACCAATAAAGCCAGCGGTGCAATAAATAATAAAGCAATCAACGAACACGTCAGCGATAAGCCAATAATCCCCCATAATTGAGTATCACCCGAAAAAATTAATGCAATGGCTTCGCCAAAAGCGTTTAAAATAGACAATTTAAAAGTGGCTGGTTGAAAAAGAATCCACCTTGAAAAGTGGTTCTCCCAAAAATTGATAATCAGCAATTTTTTGCTGTGTTGTATCACTGATAATCCAATCAACAAAGAGCTCCGCCAATGCTTTATTCACATGTGGATGTTTTTTAGGGTTAACCATCATCACACTATACGGGTTAATCAGTGGTGGTGTATCTTGCACCACCACTTGCATATCAACTTTCTGACGAAAATAACGGTAAGTCCCTATATCAGATAAAACAAAAGCACGCATTTCATTTGCCATTAGAATTGCTTGCCCCATACCAATACCAGCAGAAATATACCATTTTGGCGAAAAATCAATCGAACGCTGCCGTTTATCTTGTATTACCCCCCACAACTGTACTTCTTTTTTATGTGTACCAGAATCATCTCCACGTGATAAAAAAGTTAAATTTTTATCGGCAATGATTGCCATCACTTTTTCTACCCCTACCGTCTCCATTGAATTAGTAACAGACGTATCAGGACCCAACAACACAAAACTATTGTACATAAAAGAGTGGCGGTTTACCCCATTGCCTTCTTTTATAAATTGTATTTCATCAACAGGAGAGTGTGTAATGAGCAAATCAGCATCACCACGTCGTCCGAGTACCATTGCCTTGCCCGACCCGACCGACATAACATATACTTGGCATTGACAACGTTGATGAAAACTCGGTAAGAGATAGTCGAGTAAACCTGAATTTTCAACGCTGGTAGTGGTAGCCAAGCGTAAAATAGCACTATCAGCACTCGCAGAAAAAAAGCCGCTTACAAAAAGAACCACCAAACACAATAATCGCATAACTGTCTATTACTCTTGCACGACATTAAACGTATCTGAACGATCTCGAGGTTTTTTTGAAATTTTATAAGCCACATCAATCGCCAATTTTTTAAAAAGCCCGCTCATATAGCCAGTCGGTTGGTAATGACAAAAAGGAATGCCTTGTTCTACAGATTGATTAACCTCTTCGATCAATGGCAACTGTGCTAATAAATCCACATTGTGATTATTGCTCATGGTAGATCCACCTTCTTGACCAAAAATGTGGCTTTCTTTTTTGCAATGCGGGCATACAAAGGTACTCATATTTTCGACCACGCCCAATACGGCAATACTGACCTTCTCAAACATCGTTAGTCCACGCTCGGCATCTGCCACTGCCAATTTTTGAGGGGTGGTAACCACGACTGCACCCGTTACGGGCACTTGTTGGGCAATGGTCAGCTGAATATCACCTGTCCCTGGAGGCATATCCAATATTAGGTAATCCACGTCTTTCCATTCGGTATCGCGTAACAACTGCCCCAATGCACGGGTTACCATAGGACCACGCCACACCATAGGTTGGGAATCTCCCACCAAAAAACCTATTGACATCAGTTGCAAACCATAAGCAATAATTGGTTTTATTTTTTCGTTCACCGCGTCTGGATTCTTTTTTACCCCAACCATCTCTGGCAAAGATGGTCCGTAAATATCGGCATCCAACACTGCCACTGACGCACCCTCTTGCTCCAACGCTGCTGCTAAATTAATTGCCACAGTTGATTTGCCGACGCCACCTTTTGCCGATGCTACCGCGATCACATTTTTAATGTCATCAATGCGTTTAACCCCACCTTGCACAATTCTCGGAAAAATATTTTGTTTATAAGTAAACGTTAGTTTACTCACATCAACACCCGCTACCGTTAGTGCAGAGCGAGCGGTATGGCTCAATGATTCAAAGGTTGATTTGGCTGGAAAAGAAAAAATAAATTCGACCACTATAGCATCATCGATGCTGCTTATTTTTTTCGCAATGCCCGACTCGGCTAAGGTTACTCCCAGCGTTACCACATTAACTGTAGCCAATACCTTTTCGATGATTTCTGTTTGTAACATCCGTTAAATCTCGTATGCGAACACGAAAAAAAAACATTAATGCTTAAGTATTTGACTTAAGAAGAGTTGAGTGCGCTCGTTTTGTGGATTATTAAAAAATTCTTCGGGTTCGTTTTGTTCAACAATTTGCCCTACATCCATAAAGATAACGCGATTCGCTACCGTCCGTGCAAACCCCATTTCATGAGTCACACATATCATCGTCATCCCTGTTTCTGCCAGCCCAACCATTACATCCAATACTTCTTTAATCATTTCAGGATCCAGTGCCGAAGTTGGTTCATCAAACAACATGATTTTAGGTTTCATACACAAAGAACGAGCAATGGCAACGCGTTGTTGTTGCCCACCTGACAGCTGTCCGGGATATTTAAGAGCCTGATCGGGAATTTTAACGCGCTCAAGATAATGCATAGCCAACTCTTCTGCCTCTTTTTTAGGGGTTTTACGTACCCAAATAGGCGCGAGCGTTAGATTTTGTAATACCGTTAAATGAGGAAATAAATTAAAATGTTGAAAAACCATACCCACTTCACGCCGTACTTCGTCGATGTGCTTTAAGTCATCGGTTAGTTCTATACCATTGACAATAATATCGCCTTCTTGATGTTCTTCCAAGCGATTAATACAACGAATCATCGTCGATTTACCACTGCCTGACGGACCACAAACGACCACTCGTTCCCCCTCGCATACTTCTAAATTTATATCTCGTAGTACGTGAAAATCACCATACCATTTATTCATATTTTTTAGTGCAATACAAACATCTTTAGTCTGTGTAGTGTTATTCATTCAATCAACCTCCAACTTTTAATTTCTCTTATGACCAGTATGTAGTTTTCTTTCTAGGTGCTGGCTGTAACGTGACATTGAAAAACAGCAAATAAAGAAAACGATGGCAACATAAACGTATGATTCAAAATCATAGCCTTTCCACTCTGATGACCGTGCTGCGATTTGCCCCATTCCTAAAAAATCATGCAAACCAATAATTACCACCAATGTGGTATCTTTAAACAAAGAAATAAAGGTATTAACAATACCTGGAATCGAAATTTTTAGTGCTTGCGGCAAAACAATAAAATAGGTTTTTTTCCAATACCCCATACCCAGTCCATCTGCCGCTTCAAACTGCCCTTTGGGAATAGCTTGGAATCCACCTCGAATCGCCTCGGCAGTATAAGCAGACTGAAACAACGTAATGGCGACAAGTGCCCGCACTACTTTGTCAAAATCGACCCCCTCCGGTGCAAACAGAGGTATCAGGTTAGACGCCATAAACAATATGGTAATCAGCGGAGCTGCCCGCCACATTTCGATATAAAACACACTCATTGAACGCACAATAGGCATATTTGATCGCCGCCCCAGTGCCATGACAATACCAATCGGCAGTGCCACCACAATACCCACCGAAGCCAAAATAAACGTTAGTAAAAAACCTCCCCACTCGCTGGTTTTCATCACCTGTAATCCAAACCACTCACCATGAACCAAACCAATGGCAATAAAAGGAAAGCACAAAAGCGTAAAGGTCGCCAGTTGCGCTTTATAGCGAAACGTCTTAAAAAATAACGGCGTTATCAGCATAATAAGCAAAACAAACATAAGCAGTGGGCGCCAAATTTGATCAGGGTGTTGTCCATAACTCAGTCCAAACATAATTTGGACAAAACGAACTTTTATAAATGTCCAACAAGCACCCGGTCCATCCACACGATAGGTCTCGCCATCCTCACCCGTAAAGTCGGTTTTACATACATCTGATGTCTCACCACTAATAGTGGCATCCCACACCATCCACTGAAAAGTAGGCGCTACAATATTAAACAGCAATAGCACCATCACCAATGTTAAAATAGTGTTCTTCCAGCTTGAAAACAAGCGATAGCGCATCCAACCAATAAGCCCTCTTGTCTGTATTGGGGCGGGACGCTGTTCAATAAATACAAATTGATGATTATCAGCCATAGTTATCGCTCCTCTATCTGTACTCGGTTGTTATACCAGTTTAACAAGGCTGAAGTTAATAAAGAAAGAATCCAAAAAACACCTACAGACAAAGCAATAATAATTAATGATTGTCCAGTGGTATTTAGTGCGATACCCATCCACAACGATGCAATTTCTTCATAGGCAACCGCAACCGCCAGTGTTGAGTTTTTAGTTAGATTTAAAAACTGACTAATTGTTGGTGGGATAATTACCCGCATGGCTTGTGGAATAACCACAAAACGTAAAATTCTACCGTGAGGCAAGCCCAACGCTTCCGAGGCTTCGGTTTGTCCATGTGATACTGCCAATATACCACCTCGAACATTTTCGGCAATAAAAGCAGCTGTATAAGTGGTTAAAGCAAACCAGCATACAAAAAACGATGTATTGATGTTAATACCACCCGACATCTGAAAACGCCCGGGTTCTGATAACTCCCAGTTAATAGGAGAGCCTGTAACAAAAAATCCAACGATAGTAATCGTTAATAAAATACCGATTACCCACCGTGCCAATGGAAATTGTGCGCCAGTAAGTTCTTGCTTTAATTTGACTTTTTTAGCCAATAGTTTGACACCGACCACACCACCAATAATAAGTAGCAAATAAGCAATAAAACCAGTTTGATTAACAACAAAAGGACGAGGAAAGTAAAAACCTTCTTTGTTTATAAAAATGGCATCAAAAAAATTGATACTCTCTTTGATGGCTGGGAAAAATGGCAAAAAAACAGCAATATACCAAAAGAAAAACCACAACAACAATGGCACATTACGAAAAAATTCGATGTACACCGTTGCTAACTTTGCCACCAACCAGTTGGGGGACAAACGCAATATCCCAATAAAAAAACCTAAAATCGTGGCACCTATAATACCAAAAAAACTAACAAAAACTGTATTTTGAATAGCAATCAGAAAAACATCAAAATATGATATTTTCCCTAGTTCTGTATCCATAAATGGAGAAAACCCAACCTGAAACGGCGCTAGTTTATCAATCCAATCAACACCAACAACAATACCACGTTGTGCCATGTTGGTAATGGTGTTATTGTATAAATACGAAATAAACCAAAACACCACCAGCACCGTGATAAGCTGAAAGATTATCGCCCTATATTTAGGATTTCGATGAAATGGTATTTTCTTTATGTTACTTTTACTTTGCATCTACTCCTCATTTAACACAAAATATCAAAAAAAAGAGGTGATATTATAGAAGAACTATAATATCACCTCTTCATATTTCTATACAAAATTATGTACAGAAACCCACTATGCGGTTAGCGTAGTGGTGGTGCGTAGATTAAGCCACCACGTGACCACAAATCGTTAACACTACCGGCACGGGACAAGCCAATTGGTGTATTCTCACCAACGTGGGCTTCGTAGCTTTCGCCAAAGTTACCAACTTGCTTAATGACCTGATAAAAACAGTCATCACCTAGTTTGTCAGAAACTAGTTTGCAAAGACCGCCTTCGTCACCTAAGAGACGACGAACACCAACGTTGTTGCCATTTTTCTTGGAATCAACATTACCAGAAGTAACGCTCATTTCTTCGGCGTTCATCATGGCAAAAAGCACCCATTTGACAGTGTTCAACCAAACATCATCACCTTGACGAACGACAGGGCCCAAAGGCTCTTTTGAAATCGTTTCAGGCAAAATGGTAGAAGCACTTGGATCAGACAACTCACTGCGGATAGCAGCCAATTGTGATTTATCAGAGCTTAAGATATCACAAGCGCCTTTTTCGTAGGCTTCACGTGTTTGGACGGATGTATCATAAGGCTTAGGTGTAAATGCTGTCAAGTTATTGTTGCGGAAAAAATCACCAACAGCTTGCTCGGTAGTTGTTCCAGCTTGAATACACAAGCGGGCACCGCCTAGTTCTTTGGCACTTTTAACACCCAATGCTGTTTTGACCATAAAGCCAGCACCATCAATAAAGTTGTAATACGTAAAGTTAACACCCAAGGATGCATCACGTGTTAGGGTATGAGTTGTGTTGCGGCTTAAAACATCGACTTCACCCGAAGACAATGCTGTAAAACGCTCTTTAGCGGTTAATGGGACAAACTGAACTTTGTTTTTGTCACCCAATACAGCGGCGGCTAATGCATAACATACATCGGCATCAACGCCTTGCATTTTACCGCTATTGTCAGGGGCTGAAAAACCAGGTAAGCCACCAGAAACACCACAGATGAGTTCACCGCGGTTCATAACGTCTTCAACAGTACCAGCAAAACCAGAACCTGCGAGAGCCATTGTACCAGCCACTACGGCAGATAATATTTTTTTATTTCCTATCATTTTTTGTAATCCTCCAAGAATATATAGAATAGTGAGATTAAGAACATAAGGCACCGCCAAATGTTCTACAAATTTATTAGTTCGTAATTGTACCTTATAAAACACTGAAATATCACGCTGCTTCTCCTGTTTATTTTTTGTGCATTGCAACATTTAACGGTATAATTCGGGCTTAATCTAACTACTTATAGCATTTAACATGGAATTTTCACAATTATTAAAGAGTATTGACACATCGGCAATGCCTGTCGATGCAACCACCAAAAAGCTCAGCAAAATATGGGCAAAATTTACCGAGCAGCTTAGCCAAAATCCTATGGCATGGTTACCTGTTGTACAAGAAGGTCAAAAACAACAAATCGAAATGGTGGCATCTTTACAAAACCCTGCTACCCCAACCAAGCCCAGCAAAGACAAACGGTTTAGTGACGAGCAATGGCAATCGCAACCTTTTTTTTCGATGTTAATGCAAAGTTATCTCATCAATGCCGACGTACTGCGCACCATTGCCGGCCAAGTTGATTTACCCGAAAAAGACAAAAAACTATTGCTCTATCTAATTGAGCAATATATTAACGCTATTTCGCCCACTAATTTTCCTGCCACCAATCCCACTGTTATTCAAGAAGCTATCGATACCGGTGGCGACAGTCTTGTTCGTGGCATGAAAAATTTAATGTCAGACATGCAAGAAGGTGTGGTTAAAAATACCGATACCGACGCCTTTTGTATTGGTAAAAACATTGCCACCACTGAAGGGCAAGTCATTTATCAAAACTCCCTCATGCAAATTATCGAATACAAGCCACAAACTGAAAAAGTACATGCCAAGCCATTGCTCATCGTACCGCCTTGTATTAACAAGTACTATATTCTTGATTTAACCGAGAAAAAATCATTTGTCAAACACATTGTCGACAATGGTTATCGCGTATTTCTTATTTCTTGGGTTAATGCCGATACCGATATTGCCCATTTACGCTTTGACGACTACCTAAGAGACGGCATTATGACTGCCATTGATGTTGTCCAAAACATCAGTAAGCAACCAAAAATTAACACACTCGGCTTTTGTATAGGGGGCACATTACTTAGTTGTGCATTGGCGATTTTGGCACAAGACGACCAACACCCCGCCCAATCCGTTACCCTTTTAGCAACCATGTTAGACTTTTCCGACACCGGTGAAATCGGGCTATTTATTGACGAGGAAAGCATTGCCGAAAAAGAAGCCCGCTTTGTAAGCGGTGGTCTTATTGACGGCAAAACTCTCGCTCAAAATTTTGCTTATTTACGTCCTAACGACCTCGTTTGGCCCTATGTTATTGACAACTACTACCGTGGAAAAACACCACCAGCCTTTGATTTGCTTTTTTGGAATGCCGATTCAACCAACTTACCGGGTCCTATGTTTACAGAGTATCTACGCATGACCTACCTAGAAAATAAAATAAGCAAAGGCACTGCCGTTATGTGTGGCACACCTATTATTCTAGATAATATCAAAGCCCCTTTTTACGCTGTCGCCTGCGAAAAAGACCACATTGTTCCGTGGCAAACTGCTTATCAAAGTGCACTCCTAGCCTCCAATAAATGTCGTTTTGTACTCGCTGCCAGCGGTCACATAGCCGGTATTGTTAATGCACCCACCAATCAAAAAGGCTGGTACAAAACAAGCACTGGCGTACTACCCAGTAACCATCAAACGTGGCAAGACAAAAGCAGCAAAAACGAAGGCAGTTGGTGGATAGACTGGTTTCAATGGTTAAAAGCAAAATCAGGAACACTGCAAGCCGCCCCTACTAAAATGGGCAATACCCGCTACAGCCCCATCGAGCCCGCCCCCGGTCGCTACGTAACCCAAATCAAACCTGCCATTAGCAAGGCTGGTCCATTTAATATCGAAAGGAAAGAAAATGAATCAAGCAGTCATAGTTAGTGCTTGTCGCACCGCCATCGGCAATTTTAGCGGCACACTCGCACCTTTAAGTGCCGTACAACTAGGCAGTATTGTCATCAAAGAAGCCATTCAACGTGCGGGCATCGAAGCCGACACTGTTGATGACATCATTATGGGACAAGTCCTAACCGCTGGTATTGGTCAAAACGGCGCAAGACAAGCCGCTATGGCAGCCGGTATTGCAAAAGAAACACCCGCCATGACCATTAACCATGTTTGTGGCAGTGGCTTGCGTGCTGTTCACCTTGCCGCCATGTCCATTGCCTGTGGTGATATTGACATCGCTGTTGTTGGTGGACAAGAATCCATGAGTAATTCGCCGCATGTACTCAATCAATCACGCAAAGGCATTCGTATGGGCAACGGTACACTCGTTGACACTATGGTCAATGACGGATTAACCGATGCCTTTAATCACTACCACATGGGCATGACCGCTGAAAACGTCGCCAACCAATTTGGCATTAGTCGTGAAGCACAAGATGCCTTTGCTTGTGCCTCACAAAACAAAGCACAAAAAGCCCAAGCCTTGGGGAAATTTAAAGACGAAATCGTGTCCGTTAAAATTCCTGTTCGCAAAGGCGACCCCATTGTATTTGCCGATGACGAATACATTAAAGCGGGCATGACCATTGACAAACTCGCCTCGTTACGAACCGCCTTTGACAAAAACGGCACAGTTACCGCTGGCAACGCCTCTGGCATTAACGACGGTGCTGCTGCTATGGTCATTATGTCCGAACAATCCGCACACGCCTTGGGACTCACCCCACTGGCGATTATCCGTGCTGGTGCCAGTTGCGGTGTAGACCCTTCCATTATGGGCATTGGTCCTGTTCCAGCATCAACAAAATGCCTCGAAAAAGCCGGATGGCATATAGATGATGTTGATTTATTCGAGATTAACGAAGCCTTTGCCGCTCAAGCCATTGCCGTAAACGAGCAAATGGGTTGGAACACCGATAAAATTAACGTCAACGGCGGTGCCATCGCCTTAGGACATCCCATCGGTGCCTCTGGTGCACGGGTATTGGTTACCTTATTACACGAAATGAAAAAACAAAACGCCCGTAAAGGGCTCACCAGCTTATGCATTGGTGGCGGTATGGGCATTGCACTAGCCGTTGAAGCAGTATAATTAAACTAAGAAAGAACATATAAATATCATGACAAAAAAAGTAGCATTGGTTACAGGTGGAACAGGAGGCATAGGAACCGCCATCTGTCAACAATTATTAAACGACGGTTATGCCGTTGCCACCACTTTTTATCGACAACAACTCATTGATCAATGGTTAGCCGACGAAAAACTTGACGTATTCGCCAGCCGTTGCGACATTACCAACTGGGAATCCTGCCAAGCCATGGCAAAAGAAGTAACTGACAAATTAGGTCCTGTTGATGTTTTGGTCAATAATGCAGGCATTACCAGCGATGCCACCTTTCGTAAAATGACTCCCGATATATGGAACAATGTAATTAACACCAATCTGAACAGTGTTTTTTACGTTACCAAGCAGTTTTTTGACAGCATGCTCGAACGTCAATACGGTCGAATTATTAATATTTCATCGGTCAATGGACAAAAAGGGCAGTTTGGTCAAACCAACTACTCTGCTGCCAAAGCTGGCATTCATGGATTTTCCAAAGCATTGGCACAAGAAGCCATACGCAAAGGCGTTACTGTTAACACCGTCTCGCCCGGGTATGTTGCCACCAAAATGGTCAAACAAATACCGCAAGAAGTGCAAGATAAAATTACTAGCACCATCCCTGCAGGGCGTTTTGCCGAACCACTCGAAATCGCACGTATCGTTGGTTTTTTAGCCGACGAAAACGCGGGTTACATCACTGGTGCTAACTTTAGTGCTAATGGTGGTCTGCACATGTATTAAACAAAAAAGGATAAAAACATGGAATTAATCGTTAGTTTAACCAGTCCTTTTGCCCGCAAAGCACGAATCATCATTGCCGAAAAACAGATTAATTGCACCATTACACCAATCGTCGTTTGGGAAAACCCCGACATCGTCTGTGCGAACAATCCACTGCGTAAGATTCCCATACTCATCCTTGACGATGGCACTCAATTAGTCAACTCAAGCCTTATTTGCGACTATTTGGACTCCTGTGGTGACACGCCTAAATTCTTACCCGATGAATCCACTGCACGCTATCGCGTTAAAGCACGCGAAGCCTTGGTTGACGGTGCTGCTGACGCCGCTTTATCAGTAATTATGGCGACCAAAGTCGCCCCCGACATGAAAAATGAAAATTGGGAAAATTGGTTAAACGCCAAAGCGGTTACCACCTTTGCCCATATTGAAAACAACATCAATGAATTTCACACCGACAACATCGATGTGGCTGATGTCGCTTTGGCCTGCACACTTGACTTTTTACAAGCAATGAAACCAATCCTAATAGAGTGGGACAAATACCCAAAAATGCAAACTTGGTTATCAATAATTAGCGAAAGAACGGCTTTTATTGATACAAAAATTAAACGTTAGCATTGACACAACACACCTTTTTATATAGAGTAGAGTCTTTATTTTTTGCGGGAATAGCTCAATTGGTAGAGCGCAACCTTGCCAAGGTTGAGGTCGCGAGTTCGAATCTCGTTTCCCGCTCCATGATTTAATATACGACATACTAAAAAGCATTTTTTTTGATGATTAACAATTACAGTGGCGGGATGGCAGAGTGGTCATGCAGCGGCCTGCAAAGCCGTCAACGCCGGTTCGATTCCGACTCCCGCCTCCACTATAATGATGAAACAACGCGCCCGGGTGGTGAAATTGGTAGACACGAAGGACTTAAAATCCTTTGCCCTTACCGGCGTGCCGGTTCGAGTCCGGCCCTGGGCACAATCATTACAGTAACGCAATCATCCCGCTAATGGCATGGCAGTTAACCTTGCCAAACCAAGCCAATTAACGCCGATTCGTGGCATTGAAATTGGCACCACTCAAGCCATAAAATCACGGCGACGAGATGACTTAACCGTCATCACATTACCCAAAAACAGTGTGGTTGCTGGTGTCTTTACGCAAAACCGTTTTGCTGCTGCCCCAGTTCAGGTATGTCGTACACATCTTAACAATGGTATTGGTCAAAACATTCGTGCATTGGTTATCAACGCAGGTATTGCCAATGCGGGCACAGCAGGAAAAGGCCTAAAAGACGCCAAAGAATGCTGCCGTTCTTTAGGCAAATTATTAGGTCATACCAGCAAAAGTATTCTTCCTTTTTCGACTGGAGTCATTATGGAACTCCTGCCTATGGAACAATACATAAGCGGTCTTAGCCGTTGCCTAGAAAAACTATCACATGACAACTGGCTAGCCGCCGCCAATGCCATTATGACAACCGATACCGTTTGCAAAGGCGTTAGTTCTACCTTACACGGTAAAACCATTACCGGCATTGCCAAAGGATCGGGCATGATAGCACCCAATATGGCAACCATGCTCGCCTATATAGCCACCGATGCTGCCATTACTCCTACTACTCTACAACGCTGGCAAAAAGAAATCGTGCGTGATTCCTTCAATGCCATTAGCGTTGATGGCGACACCTCAACCAATGACTCATTCATCCTCATTGCCACAGGTCAAAGCGGCGGCGCTGCCACCGTTGGCGAAGAACGCACCATTAAAAAACAGCTAACCGACCATAGTATATTCCTAGCCGAAGCCATTATTCGTGATGGTGAAGGTGCCAGCAAATTAATTACCCTAGACATTCGTGGTGGCAAAACACGCGATTTATGCCGCAAAGTCGCCACCAGCATAGCCAACTCACCTTTGGTTAAAACAGCTTTGGCTGCCAGTGATGCCAATATTGGACGTTTATTGATGGCAATCGGCAACGCCAGCGGACAAATCACCCCTGACACAGTCAATTGTTCAATAGCCGCAACACCACCAATACCATTGGTAAAAAACGGAAGCATACATCCAAATTACGACGAAAAATCCGCTACTCAAGCACTGTTAAAAGACGAAATTACACTGCATATCTCTATTGGTAACGGCAAGCATCAAATCCAATTTAAAACTTGTGATTTGACGCATAAATACATCGAAATAAACGCCAGTTACCGGAGCTAATCTACATTGTTGCTTTTATCTCGTGCACAACTTCGTCCGATACTAAAAGGGCTTTGTTCCATCGTAACATCCACACCAGTTGCAGCATTTTTAATCTGTTTAACCATTATCGTTTTATTAACCTCAGTACCATCACTCGAAACTCCCTTATTAATAGATCAACCCATTAGTGCTGACGACACCAATAACGAAACACCAGTCAATAAAGACATTGCCCTATCCGATATATTGACAGTGGACATTCCAGATCTCAATATCGAGTTGATTCCTATTGAACAATTGGAGATTCAAATAACACCTGCGGAACCAGTCCTCCAACCATGGTTAGAATACCGCATAAAAAGAGGCGACACCTTAGGCAAGATTCTCAAAACCATAAAACTTGAAGAAGACTTTGCCAACTTTTTACTCACCAAAAAACTAAAAAGTTATAAACGCCTACGCGTTGGGCAATCCATTTTTTTTAGACAAGATGACAACGGTTATTTAAATCAATTACTCTACAAAACCAATGCGGACTACTACCTCACCGCTGGCAAAGATGACACGGGCGATTATTGGGCCAAAGAAGAAGCCCCCATACTAATAAAAAAACGCCATCACTCTGCTGCCGCAATACAAACTTCACTATTCGAAGCCGCCGAAAAAATCGGCATGCCCGATTTGGCAATTGAAGCACTCATTACCCGATTAGAATCACAAATTGACTTTTACCGTAGTGTACGCAAAGGCGATACCTTTCGTGTTATTTACGACACATGGCATGACGAAGACAACACCTTAATAAAAATGGGCAATCTCTATGCCTTTGAATACGTTAGCAATGTACAAAGAAAAAAACGTACTATTCAAGGCTTACGCCGTGCCGATGGCAATTTTTATTCTGTCGAAGGCAAAAGTTTAAGACGTGCCTTTTTACCTGCCCCACTCAAGTTTAGACGAATCAGCTCAAAATTTACGCACCGCCGTTTTCACCCCATTCTTAAAAAATGGCGTTCACACAAAGGCGTTGATTACGCCTCTCGTACAGGCACACCTGTGCGTGCCACTGCCGACGGTGTGATAACCCGTACACGCCGCGAAAGAGGTTATGGCAATGTCGTCATGATAAAACACTTTAACATTTACACCACTGTTTATGCGCATTTAAGTCGGTTTGGCAAGGGTATTCGCCGTGGTAAAAATGTCCAACAAGGGCAGATAATCGGTTATGTCGGGCAAACAGGCCTAGCAACAGGACCACACCTTCACTACGAATTTCGAGTACGCAATGTTCATAAAAACCCATTATCGGTTAGCGTACCCAAGCAAGTTCCAGCACTCAAAGGCAAAGACCTCGTAGCCTTTAAAGCCGAAACCGCCGATGTGTTAAAAGAACTACAAAACATCTCCATTGGGCAATGAACCAACGTTTTATCGGCATAATGACAGGCAACAGCATGGACGCTGCCGATGTAGTCGTTATGGATTTTTTAGCCCGTAACCCCATCACCCATACACACAGCCACCCCATACCCACCGCTCTTGCCAAACGCATGCGGGGACTCGCACAATCCACACACATTGAGATTAGTGAGTTACTCGACGTTGAAAATGCCATTACAACATTATGTGCCCAAGCAATATTACAAATTAATTGTTCGCCAAACGACATCACCGCCATTGGTTGCCACGGGCAAACCATTGCCCACCGTCCTGCCAAACAATCCACATGGCAGTTACTCAACGGGGCGTTATTAACCGAACTAACCGGCATTGATGTTATTTGCGACTTTCGGCGACGTGACCTTGCCACTGGTGGCGAAGGTGCGCCCTTGGTACCTTTTTTTCATGATTACTTTTTTGCCAAGCATCGCCCCTGCAACATTGTCAATATCGGTGGTATTGCCAATGTGACGAAACTAAGCCGTGACGGCACTATACAAGGCTGGGACATCGGTCCCGGCATGTTATTGATTGACGAATGGCGGCAGCAACAAGGCAAAAGCATTTGTGATAACACGCTATTGGCAGCCGATACCGCTATTGACACCAATCTACTCAATACTTTATTACAGCACCCCTATTTAAAAAAGCCCGCACCCAAAAGCTGTGGTCGCGAAGAATTTTCATTGGCGCAAATTATTGATACATTCCCCAACACCAGCGCTGATAACATTGAAATCACCCTAATTGCCTACACTGCGCAAACCATTGTCAATGCCATGGACGACAATCCTGTTTTTATCTGCGGCGGTGGCATTAATAATCGCATGTTATACCAACAATTATGTCAACAGTTGGCAAGCCCACCGATTTTAACCGACGACATTGGTCTGGCAAAAGAATACGTCGAAGCCGCTGCCTTTGCATGGCTGGCAAAAATGCACTACGACAAAAAACCGCTTAATACATCATCGGTTACAGGTGGCAAACCTCGTATTGCGGGCGCACATTATCCACGTTAAAACCTACCATACAAAAACACCCTTTACACCCTTTAGCGATGGCGTCTTGCCTTATTTAGTCAGACATATCGACAGAGTCCAAGCCGTATTCGGTTTTTTTACACTGTTGAGCAGCGGTCGATTTAGAGTTTAAAGCAGCATTGTCTTGCCCTGCATTTACAGCAGCTTTTTGGCTTTCTTCTTCTTCCCATTGAGCAATCAAATAAGAATACCTTCCATTAAATTCCAACCTACCCTCTTTTTGTGGGATACATACTCTCTCAATAACACACATACACAAATAAACTAACAATGCCAACCTCAGCACGCCAACTATCCCCGAGTAAAAAAACCCGCTTCCGTTTTCACCGATAATATCAACTTGAAATAAAACTATTAAAGCAATAATGGTTATTAATTCACGCATAATAAAATTGTCTTTTTATTTCTGGATTGGTGTTACCGCTTTGGCTTCTTCTAGTAGCCAATCGCGTAATTGTTTGGTTGCGCCTGTATTCCATGCCCCTTTTAGTCCGCACAAAAAACACGACGCTTTGGTATTAATAACTTCAGCAGGAAAAGGGTTAATCAGCCGCCCATGACTCATATCGGTAGCGGCAATAGACGTGCGGGTTAAAGCCAAACCATTTCCGGCAATAGCCGCTTGCAATGCCAAATCGCTTTGCGAAAAATAATGTGATGTAACTTTGTTTAATATCGTCATTACATCAAAATGCCGCATCCACGTTGCCCAATCAAAACCACGTTCGGCAGAAATTTCGGTTTCATCATGCAAAAATACGTGTAATGATAAATCAGCAAGCGAGTTAAAATGATCTTTATGTAAATTATAGTAGCTTGGGCTACACACTACAAACAATTGCTCTTGCCATAATTTTTCGCTCATCACTTCTTCAAGTAAGGGCGGTTCGGGGGCGGTAATAACCGCCAAATCGAAATGTTCACGTGATACATCGATGGTATGGTTAACCGACCTAATAGTCAGTTCGATAGACTCATTATTTTTATAAAATGAGCCAATACGCGGCACCAACCATTTGCTGGCAAATGATGCCAACACCCCTAGCACCAGATGTTTTTTGGCATTACCTTCGCGTAAATTAACAACCGCCTTTTCGATGGCGGTAAAAGAGCTCTCTAGCACATCATAAAGCACCCGCCCCTCTGCTGATAAATCGATTCGCCGTCCTTCTCTATCAAACAGCACTACTTTGTATTGACTTTCGAGCAAACGAACATGATGGCTAACCGCACTTTGTGTAACATTTAAATGTCGTGCTGCCAAAGTAAAGCTTTTATGTTTGGCAACCTCTCTAAAAGCACGCAATGCCACTAAGGAATAATCCTCGTTACCACGCAATTGGGCAGCATTTTCAGGCATGTTATTAATATCAATAGTCATCTACAATTAGATTGTACCACCAAAAAAGTGTATAGAATATCATTATATTATTGTTTTTATTTGTCTTTGTCTTTACAATAGGATATAATTCGCCACTAAGTTTCTTATCGCACAAATAACTTGGCGATCGAAAGTTCGAAAGGGACAACATGAGACATTATGAAATAGTAGTCATGACAACATCGGAGCAACGAAACCGAAGTGGCATGGCAGACCGATTTAAAGACATCGTAACTGAAAGCGGTGGCAAAGTTCATCGCTTTGAAGACTGGGGCGTAAGACAGCTCGCCTACCCCATTAACAAGCAATCTCGAGCCTGTTATTTTTTGTATAACATCGAATGCGAGCAAGAAGCACTCAACACACTAAAAGAAAGCTTTCGTTTTAGCGAATCTGTTATTCGTAGTTTGATTGTGCGTTGCGAAGAAGCGATTACCACTGACTCCCATATTTTGCTTGACAAAATAAAGCGTGAGCAAGAAATCAGTAAGAACAACGCTCCTGTTGCTAGCGACAAAGAAGCAAAGAACAACAGTACTGAAGACAAAAAATAATCGAAAGACACTCTTATGTACAATCGTAATAATAAAAAGAATTTCCGAAAAGCCAGGCCTGTTAACCGCTCTGCTATTTTTCGCCCCAAAGCAAGATGCAGCCTAGAATCCATTGGCATTACTGATGTTGACTACAAAGACATTTCTTTTCTTCGTCAATACGTTGACGAAGAATGGAAAATCCGTCCCGGTCGTTTTAACGGTCTCTCTGCCATTATGCAACGCAAAATTAAAACGAGCATTAAACGAGCACGTTATTTGTCATTGTTTCCTTATATGAGAAACCATCACATACAACGAGACATAAAATCATGAAAGTAATCTTACTGGAAAGCATTTCAAAACTCGGCAAACTCGGTAGTGTTGTTAATGTACGTGCGGGTTACGCACGCAACTTTTTATTTCCCCAACAAAAAGCAGAACGTGCTGAAGCCTCTACTATTAAACAATTCGAAGAACGCCGTGTAGAGCTCGACGCTCGCCAAAAAGAGCAAGAAGCCATTTTGGCTGAATTACACAAAAAATTGCATGGATACACGCTATCACTCGTTGCGTTAGCCAGTCCAGACGGCAATTTATACGGTTCTATTACTGCACAAATTATTGCCAATGCCATTAACGACAAAAAGATATCGACCACTGGCATTGGTTTTAAACGCGGTCAAATCACACTGCCAGACGGGCAGTTAAAAGCATTGGGCAATCATAAAGTGGACATTAAAATCAATGAAGATTTAACCGCCACGATAACGGTTGAAATACTAGCAGAAACAAAAGAAACAAAATAAACGGAGAAAAATTTTATGACCCATAAGGATTTTCAATGACTACTACAGTTCGTGAATTAATGATAGCAGGCGCACACTTTGGACACCGCGTTCGCTTTTGGAACCCCAAAATGGCTCCTTACATCTACGGCAAGTATCATAGCACCCACATCGTCAACCTTGACACCACTTTGTCCCACCTTAACCAAGCAAAAAGTTATTTAAAATCGATTGCAGCATCTGGTGGCACTATTTTATATCTCTGTACCAAGCGTAATTGTGATGAAGTTATCTCCGAATCCGCCAAAGCCGTTTCAATGCCCTATGTCAACCATCGTTGGTTAGGTGGCATTATGACCAACTTTAAAACCACTCGTAAATCCATTGATCGCTTAAAAGAAATCGAAGCGAACATTGAAAGCGGTGTTTTAAAAACCCTCACCAAAAAAGAAGGCATTAAGATGATGCTCACCAAGCACAATCTTGAAAAAGCCATTGGTGGTATTCGCGATATGGACAAAGCTCCTGACGTTATGTTTGTTATTGACGCTGGCTTACACAAAGGCGCTATCCTTGAGGCTAAAAAAATGGGCATTCCTATTGTCTCTATAGTTGACACCAATCATTCGCCGCTTGACATCGACTACGTCATCCCCGGCAACGATGACTCTACTCAAGCCATTGAAATCTACGCCCGTGAAATTACCGAAGCCATTGCTGAAGGTAAAAAAGAATGGGAAGCAAAATTAATTGAAGACATTAAAAGCAACTTTGGTAACAAAGAAACATTCAAAACCAGTAGCGACAAAAATGCCACAGATAAAAACGTAGGCACTGCTGAAGCAACTGAAAAAAAGGCTGAATCCCGTGTGATTCGTGCCAAAAAATCCACTGATAATTCGGAGACTGTTACACCGTCCTCCGACAAATCATAATTATTGGAGATTCTATGAGTAATATCAGTGCCAGCATGGTCAAATCCCTACGTGAAGCCACAGGGCTTGGGATGATGGAATGCAAAAAAGCCTTAGTAGAATGCGAAGGCGACTCTGACAAAGCCCGTGACTTACTACGCATTAAAAGCGGAGCCAAAGCAAGCAAAGTATCTGGCAGAACTGCCAACGAAGGTCGTATTGCTTTTGCTAAAAATGGCAATACAGCCGCTATGATCGAAGTCAGCTGCGAAACCGATTTTGTCGCTCGTGATGAAAACATCATTGCCTTTGCCGACCGTGTCGCGATGGCAGTTGCACAAAATGGTAGCGTTCCTCAAGATATTTTGGGCCTTACACTCGACAACAACGAAACCGTTGAAGCCGCTCGTCAGAACATGGTGATGAAACTCGGTGAAAACATTTCTGTCACGCGTGTTCGTACTCTGAGCAGCACTGATGGCCAGATTAACGTCTATGTTCATACTGGCAACAAAGTAGCCGCCATGTGTTCTACCACTAATGTCGATCAAGAACTTTGTCACGGTATTTGTATGCACATTGCTGCAATGCGTCCTCGTTACATTGCCGAAAGCAATGTACCAGCTGATTTATTATCTGCTGAAAAAGCCATTTATACCGCACAAGCCGAAGAAACAGGAAAACCTCCCGAACTAGCCGCTAAAATTGCACAAGGAAAGATTAAAAAATACTTATCCGAAATCACACTGCATGGGCAAGCCTTTGTTGTTGACACTGAAAAAACAGTGGCACAAGCATTGGGCTCTGGACAAGTAACTGGTTTTGAGCTATTCGTAGTTGGAGAATCAAGTAACGCCTAATGGCAAAGATACGTCGCGTCCTTTTAAAACTGAGTGGCGAGTCTCTATTAACCGAAGATTCCTCTATATCAGCAAAAGTCATTCGTTATATCGTTGACGAAATTTCTGCTATTACTCAATTGGGCATCGAAGTTGCAATCGTTATTGGCGGTGGCAATATTATTCGGGGACACCTCATCTCTGGACAAATGGGCATTGACCGCGTTACTGGCGATTACATGGGAATGTTGGCAACCGTATTAAATGGCATGGCATTACATGCAGCATTGGTTGACCATGAAATCCCGGCGCGTTTGCAAACCGCTTTAAACCTCGAACAAGTCGCCGCACCCTATATCCGCGAAAAAGCCAATCGGCACTTAGACAACAAACGCGTCATGATATTTGCTGGAGGCACAGGCAACCCTTACTTTACCACCGATACCGCAGCCGCGTTACGTGCTTCCGAAATCAACGCTGACATTCTTATAAAAGCCACCAATGTTGATGGCATTTATTCTGCCGACCCGACTTTATATCCAGACGCCACTCGCTATGACATCCTACCCATAGACGAAGCCCTACAAAAACGCTTAAACGTAATGGACGCCACCGCACTCACACTTTGCCGTGAACGTCGCCTACCAATTGTTGTCTATAAACTACAAAATCCCGGTGCATTATCTAGAATTGTGCAAGGACACAGCGAAGGAACATACGTTTCGTTATAAAATACGGCGTATGAATAAAACAACATACGACATCAACTCACTCTTACCCCTATTACCTCACCGCTATCCTTTTTTATTAGTCGATAGAGTCATCGAACTTCATAAAAACGAAAGCATCATTGGGCTAAAAAATATCACCGCCAACGAACCGCAATTTACTGGGCATTTTCCTGATAACCCTATTATGCCGGGCGTACTCATCCTTGAAGCACTGGCACAAACCTGCGGGTTATTGCTTTTATTATCACTCGATAAAGTCCCTGAACAAAAAGTTATCTTTTTATCCGGCATTAATAATGCGCGTTTTCGTCAGCAAATTATTCCGGGCGATCAGCTACACTTACATGCCACTCTCACTCGTCAGAGGCTATCCAACTACAAATTTACCACCCAAGCGACGGTTAATGGCAAGCGTGTTGCTGATGCGCAAATATCGATATACGCCTCTGTCAGCCCCTAATACGTTAACCCCTAATGCACATGCCCACCATACATCCATCGGCTGAAGTACACCCATCGGCGGAGCTCGGCACCAATGTTTGCATTGATGCTGGAGCATGTATTGAAGCCCATGTTCGTATCGGCAACGACACCCATATAGGCCGTAATACCATTATATGGAAAGACACCATTATCGGTGCACGCAATAAAATTTACCCCTTTTGTTCTTTGGGAGGCGACCCTCAAGACAAAAAAACATACGACGGCAAAGCACCGCTTATTATTGGTGATGACAACACCATTCGTGAATACTGTTTTTTTAACCATGGCACTGATGACCAAGAGCAAACACGCATAGGCAACCATAACTGGATAATGGCGTATTCGCATGTCGCCCACGACTGCCTATTAGGCAATCACCTAACCATTGCCAACGCCTGTCAATTGGCTGGGCATGTTCGGGTTGATGACTTTGCCATATTGGGTGGCGGTAGTTTGTATCATCAATTTCGTCATGTTGGCACGGGCGCTATTATTGGCGGTGGTGAGGTTATCCGTATGGACGTACCGCCATGGGCATCCGTTGCACTTGGCAGCGTTGGCATTAATACCATTGGCTTACAACGCAAGCAAACCGACCCTGCCGACATTAAAAACATAAAAGCCGCTTACCGTTTGCTTTACCGTCAGCATCTGCCCATTGGTAACGCCATAACCGCCATTGCCGATGCCAGTTATAGCCAAACCCCTTTGATACAACAGCTGCTCCATTTTTTACAAGAAGATACCCTGCAGTTAATTCGCCCACGCAAGCGATCACTTAGCAGTAAGACCGATGACCAATCCTAACTCTGCTCATTTATTTATCTGTGTTGGTGAAAAATCAGGCGACAAACTAGCTTTAGACTTAATCATCCCATTAAAAAAGCAATATCCTGATATGACCATCAGTGGCGTAGGGGGCGATGCAATGCAAACCGCTGGTATTGAACTCATTAGCCATTATAAAACCTTCGCCGTTATGGGTTATTGGGACGTATTAAAATCACTACCTGCCATATTACGTTTAAAAAATAAAATTCAACAACATTTACTACACCGCAAACCCGATTTATTCATTGGCATAGACGCTCCTGACATAAATTTACGGTTGGCACAATTTTGTACCAACCATTGCATTCCGACAGTCCATTACGTTAGCCCGCAAGTCTGGGTATGGAAAACCCACCGCTTAAAAAAAATAGCAAACATTATTAATTATATGTTGTTGTTATTTCCATTTGAAAAAAACATATACCAACAGCACAACATCCCTCACCATTATGTGGGGCACGTTGCTGCCAGAAAGCAAAAGATACAAAAACAAGAAGCAAGACAAAACTTGGGACTCTCTAGCCCTTGCACTGTCATCGCTGTATTAATTGGTTCTCGGCAATCGGAATTATTCCATCATTTGCCCATTATGCAACAAGTTATACAAAAGCTAAGCCAACCCAACCGTATATTTATAACTGCTTGCTCATGCGCTAGTATTGCCGATGCCATACAAAAGGCCCTACCCGACATAAAAATAGCCGATTTAGACACCGTATTGGCTGCGGCTGACATTGGTATTATAAAATCAGGCACCATTACACTAGAAGCCGCCTTATACCAGCTGCCGATGGTTACTTATTTTCAGACCGGTTGGTTAAACAAGCAACTCCTAAAATTTAAAAAATTTAGCCTGCCTTTTTTTACACTACCCAACATATTATCAAACCGTTTTATCGTACCCGAATTATTATTAGACGAGGCTACCCCCACACTCATTGCACGTGAGGCAAGCAAACTACTTGATGATTCAGCGTATCGGGGGGAAATGCAGACACAGCTACAACACATCAGCCAATTATTACAAACCGCAGACATAACACCCGACCAAGCCATTGTTAAGATATTATCATGCTAATTTGTGGTGTTGATGAAGCCGGACGTGGGGCATTGGCAGGCGTTGTCGTTGCCGCTGCCGTTATGTTTGGCAAAGACATACCCGAAGGTTTAGACGACTCTAAAAAACTATCCGACAAAAAACGTCGCCTCTTATACGACGAAATAATCGACCTATGTTTGTGTTATACGATTGCCACCGCCAGTGTAGAAGAAATAGAACAATACAATATACGAAACGCCAGTAGCTTTGCTATGCAACGAGCGGTATCTACTATTGTTATCTGCCCCGACATCGTACAAGTTGATGGTAACTATTGTCCCGACTTACCGTACCCTGCCGAAGCCATTATTGGTGGCGATGCAATAGTACCTGCGATAATGGCTGCCTCTATCATAGCCAAAGTGCACCGTGATAACTTAATGATTAAACTAGACAAGCAATACCCACAATACGGTTTTGCCATACACAAAGCTTATCCAACCGCCGACCATATACAAAAAATACAACAACACGGCATTTGTGCGGAACATCGAAAAACATTTGGTCCTGTCCGTGATGTATTAAACAATATCGATACCAAGACAAGCCCAAGCCAATAGACTGTTTTTTTTAGTCTATTCAAATACATATTTTTTTATTGTCTTGTGCTGTTGCAATCGCGCTTTGTCTTGTTTTAACCAAACCAGCCATTGCTATTATTGCAATGAATTTATTAATCGATGAGCTTAATAACGCTTGTTTTTCATATTCTCGTATCTTGAGAATTTTTATACTATTATTAAATAAAAAAAGGCATGTAAACATGCCTTTTTTAATGTTAGTGAAATCTAGATA
The DNA here is from genome assembly GCA_965243565.1 of Gammaproteobacteria bacterium. GTDB lineage: Bacteria > Pseudomonadota > Gammaproteobacteria > Tethybacterales > Persebacteraceae > CBDEVH01. The sequence goes on along the minus strand of OZ251571.1, from coordinate 267,652 downwards.
AATTTAGAAATCGTGACGTAAGCCCATATTGACGTGATCATCTTCAACATCAGAACCATCATTATCAACCGTAACATACTCCAACCAAACGCGTGAATTTGAACCTAAGTTATACTGAGCACCTAAAGTAGTATAAGCATTATCACCAGTAGCGGTATCGTCTGCTTCAGAGGAAAGATAAAGGTTAATTTTATCTAAGCTGATACCAGCACCAAGACCAGCGACAGTTCTATCGTCAGCAACACCATCTCCATCAGAAGCATTGTCTTCGGAATACCAATAATTGGCATACCAGTTATCTTGAGCGTAGCCTAATTTAGCAACCCACGAAGTACCATCATCACCACCTACTAATGCATCTGCAGCTGAGTTGTAGGAAAGACCAACAGAAAGACCACCAGCAGCGTATTTTGCGGCTATTGAGTATAAATCAACATCGTTTCCATCAGGGTTTGTGCTTTCATCGTTCACGAATGCATCATTCAAAGCATCAGCATTATCACCTTCATACACATTATCAGTCGTTGCACCACCACGCATTCTAACAGCCAAAGCAACTTGCAAACCACTTATTTCAGGTGTTGTGTACTGAATGGTATTTGAAGTACGATACTGCTGATGAGTTGGTGTAATGTAAGCACTGTAAACATTGGAAACATCAGAACCAGCGTTTGTAAAGTTATAAGCGTTAGGCCAGAAATTACCTAGAATGATTTCACCGAAACCACCACGCAAGCCAACATGACCAATACGTGTGCTAAGAGCACCACCGTTTGCGGTGTCAACACCTGCTTCGTACTGATAAAAACCACTTAAGCCACCGCCGAGGTCGTTAGAACCACGAACACCAAAACGGCTTCCGGAATTTCCAACTTTAGCATCACCATCTTCCGTACCATTATTACTGTCGTAACGAACGCGAATAGAGGCATAAAAACCTTCGGATGCTGATGTGTACTGCATACCTGAGGTGTCTTGTGCTGCAAAAGCGGCAGGGGCAGTTAATGCACCAGCAACGGCAATTGCGATTAGTTTATTATTTATTTTCATTTATTATTTCTCCTTTTATTTCTTGAAAATACGACAAGCCTATCTTTCAAGTAATAAGCCAATCGTTTATGAACCGAATTGTAACAAAAAAAACTACTTTATTACAACTTTGTTTACTATTTTTTATTATTTTTTATTTGATGTTATCAATACAAAAACCATAGATTACAAATTACAAATAAGATTATGCGTTCCCCTTGCATTTATTAATTATAGCATACTTTTTTATATTATAAGGAATAGTACATTTGAAACTCAATTGGACATGGTTGCTGACGAAACTCGATAACTTCTTTCCATTTTAGTTCTAAAAATGAATTAATGACTTCGTCGGTAAATACACCTGAGTCGGTTAAAAATGAACGGTCGCTGTCAAGTGCATTGAGTGCTTCAGGAAACGACCCACACATATTGGCAACCGCTTCGGTGTCTTGTGAACGACGTGATGCGTATAGATTATAGTCACATGGCTTACCCGGATCGATTTTATTTTTAATGCCATCTAAGCCTGCTAATAATAATGCCGAAAAACACAAGTACGGATTTGCCATTGGATCAGGAAAACGGGTTTCAATACGGCGAGATGCGTCACTAGACAATGGTATGCGTATAGCAGCAGAACGATTACGGGCAGAATAAGCAATACAGTTGGGGGCTTCAAAGCCGGGTAATAAACGTTTGTATGAGTTAGTGCTAGGGTTGCAAATGGCATTGAGTGCATGGCAATGCTTAAGTATGCCACCAATGTACCATAGCGCTTCTTTGGATAGTCCGCTATATTCCTTGCCTCTAAATATGTTTTTGCCATTTTTAATAATGGATTGGTGTACGTGCATTCCGTTGCCGTTGTCCCCCATTAAAGGTTTGGGCATAAAGGTGGCGGTTTTGCCAAATTGGTGCGCAACGTTGCGAACAACATATTTTAATAGTTGGTTGTGGTCGGCACGTTCGACACAGCTGCCAAAACGCGTTCCTATTTCACATTGACCACCAGTGCCAACTTCGTGATGATGGACTTCAACTTTAACGCCGACTTCTTCAAGGCGTTTGCACATTTCGTTGCGAATATCAACCATTGAATCAATCGGAGAGCATGGAAAATAACCGCCTTTTACACCGGGGCGATGACCGTGATTAAAGCCGTCCATTGCTTCGGTTGATGCCCAACTGCCTTCTTCACTGCTGATTTTATAGTGTGATTCTTCCATTGAATTTTTCCACTGGATAGAATCAAATACAAAAAATTCAGGCTCAGGACCAAATAATGCATCGCTGCCAATGCCTGTTTTTTTAAGGTAGTTAACTGTTTTACGAGCAATGCCTCGAGGACATAAGCCGTAAGGGGTTTCGTCTGGTAATAAGGCATCACATAATATAACCATGGTTGGCTCTTCGCTAAAAGGGTCAATAAAGGTGCTGGTAATGTCGGGTTGTAATAACATGTCGGAATCTTCAATGCCTCTCCAACCTTCAATAGAAGAGCCATCGAATGCTTTGCTGCCAATACTACCGCCAGATTCAAGTGCGACTTCGGAAGGCACGGTTACATGGTGGAATTTTCCTAGTGTATCGGTAAAACGATAATCAACAAAAGCAATTTTATTTTGTTTAATGAGTTGTGCGAGGTTTTTTTTAGCGGCTGGCATATTATTTAAATTTTTCCTTTCAGTGTTAGCGTTAAATTAACTAATAGTTATTATACCGAATTATTTATTGTGCAATGTAAAAAAAATAGGGTTAATGCACCGTTAAAATAACAATAAAGGAGCGGTTTTTACCTATTGATTAATGACGAATGTTTTTAAAAAACAAGCGGTTGGTTGTGCTTGCTACTACAGCTAGCAAAGGTGCTTAGCTTTTTTTTAGTGCTTAAGTAATGGTGTGTCGCTGGTACTGCTTAGTTTTTTATTTTTTGAGCCAACGGCGGATTTTTTCACAAGTGGTTTTGTCTCAACGTCTTCAACCAACGCCAGTACAAAGACTTCTTCTATCCATTTTACCAACGATATTTTAAACATTTGTTTTATGTTGTCGGGTAATTCGGTTAGGTCTTTTTCGTTTTCTTTGGGCAGTATGATGTGGGTAATACCACCACGCGCTGCTGCTAATAGTTTTTCTTTTACACCACCAATCGGTAGGACTTCGCCACGTAAGGTAATCTCACCTGTCATAGCAACATTAGAACGCACGGCAACATTGCATAATGTCGATAATATAGCAGTGGCGATAGCGATACCAGCAGATGGACCGTCTTTGGGTATTGCACCTTCAGGAAAGTGGATGTGATAGTCGTTTTTCTTCATTTGTTCGGAGCTTAAGCCGTATTTGTCGGCACGGGAACGAACGACCGAAAATGCAGCAGCAACGGATTCTTGCATGACTTCGCCTAATTTACCAGTACGGGTTATCTCGCCTTTACCGGGGAATGAGCTGGCTTCGACTGATAACATCTCACCGCCGACTTCCGTCCATGCCATGCCATTAACCTGCCCTACTCGGCTTTGGTTGGCAGTAATGCCAAAGCGAAATTTCTTAATGCCCAAATAGTTTTCTAAGTCTTTTGGCTTAACAGTTACTTGCTTAACTTTTGCGGCTTTGACGGGTGGGGTGCTTTTTGCGGCTTTGGCGGCTTTGGCGGCTTTGGCGGCTTTTGCGGCTTTGGCGGCTTTGGCGGGTGTCGCATCAGTGTCAATAGTGTTGTCGGCAAGGGCAACATCAATAGCGGAATCAAATTTATAGACTAATTTACGACAGACCGTACCAATATCACGTTCTAATGACCGAACGCCTGCTTCACGGGTGTAGTAACGGATTATTTCGCGTATCGTATCGGGATGAATTTTTGCCTCTTTTTCGCTTAGTCCGTTTTCTTGAAACTGACGACGGGTTAAGTGGTTGGCGGCAATGTTAATTTTTTCTTCTTCGGTATAGCCAGACAAACGGATTATTTCAAGCCTGTCGTGCAATGCTGGTGGAATGCTCATTGAATTGGCAGTGGTAATAAAGACAACTTCGGATAAGTCGTAATCGACATCAAGATAGTGGTCGGCATATTCTTTGTTTTGTTCTGGGTCTAGCACTTCTAGTAGTGCCGCAGAAGGGTCTCCTCGAACGTCATAGCCCATTTTGTCAATTTCATCAAGTAGTATAACGGGGTTTTTAACTTTACAACGAATTAATGCACTGATAATCTTACCCGGCATCGCCCCAATGTACGTACGCCGATGTCCACGAATCTCGGCTTCGTCTCGAACTCCACCCAATGATATCCGACCAAATGCACGCCCTGTTGCATTAGCGATAGAACGACCCAACGATGTTTTACCAACACCGGGAGGACCAACCAAACATAAGATAGGGGCTTTGCTATTACTGACGCGGCGTTGCACTGCTAGGTATTCTAATATACGCTCTTTGACTTTTTCAAGACCGTAGTGGTCGCTGTCTAGTGCTTCTTTAGCAACAACAAAGTTGGTTTTGGCTTCACTTCGCTCTTTCCATGGGACCGATAATAATGTTTCGATATACGTCCGTGTAACAGAGGCTTCTGCCGACATTGCTGACATCATTTGTAATTTTTTAATTTCTTGATCACATTTTTTGTGCGCTTGTTCATGCATGCCTGATTTTTTTAGACGCGTTTTAAATTCTTGGATTTCGTTGTTTTGGTCATCGCCTAGCTCTTTTTGAATCGCCCGTGCTTGTTCTTGTAAGTAGTATTCGCGATGACTTTTTTCGACCTGATCTTTTACACGCCCACGGATTTTTTTGTCAATTTTATGGACTTCGGTTTCGTGTTTAATGACTTTTAGCAGTTCGGAAGCGCGTTTTGATAATGTTGATATTTCATATAATCGCTGTTTTTCTTTTAGATCTACTGGCAATATACTGGTAATTAAATCAGTTAGTTTGGGTAAATCATCGGTATCGCTTATTTTGGCTTGAAGTTCTTCACCTAGCTTGCCGTTAATTTTAGAGTATTGTTTAATGCTTCTTGTTAATGCACGGGTTAATGCCGTGTTTTCTTCAGCAGAGGTGTCTTGAGTAACCGCAACAGGCGTAACGTCGGCAAAAATAGCTTCGTCGTCGCCTTCTTTTTGCTCATAAACGGCGTGGGCACGCTTCATGCCTTCAACCAGTATTTTGACATTGTCATCGGGTAATCGTAACATTTGTAAGACCGTTGCCACACACCCTACTTTATAGAGTTCTGTTATTGATGGTTTTTCGGTTTTTGCTGATTTTTGCGATACCAAGAATATCTGACCGCCTTCTTTCATGGCGACCTCAAGTGCTTTTAGCGATAGAGAACGCCCAACATACAAAGAAACCACCATTCGCGGAAAAACCACAACATCACGCAATGGTAATACGGGCATATTTTTTTTGTACTGCATTTCTCTATCTGACATTGGTATCTCCTCGGTTGCTATCTAGTAGCTGTGCCTCTATTATGGGGCAGTTTTGGCTATTTTACAAGGGGTGACATTATCAACAAAGAAAAAAGGTGCGGCAAATAAACAAAGTAACACCGTTGTTTTTATGATGGTTGGGCGGTTTTTAATTGCTCAATGCGTTGTTTAATGGAGATTGCTTGATCGACTTTTTTGGATTTTAAATATAAATTTTCCAAATTGGCTAATGTCGAAATTATCAAAGGATTGTTCTTACCCAATGCTTTTTCTAGTATTGTCAATGCTTGGTTAAATAAAGGCTCGGCTTCGGGAAATTTTTCTTGGACGGTGTATAACAAGCCTAAGCTGTTAAGGGTGCTGGCCATTAGCGGATGGTTTTGTGCTTCTTTTTTTTCTAGTATAGATTGACTACGCAGCAGAATAGCTTCGGCTTGTTTGTATTTTTTTTGAACAAAATAAACTAGCGATATATCGTTTAACGCTTTGCTTACCGCTATGTGATCTTTGCCATACGTTTTTTCTACAATGACGCGAATGTGTTTTAAGGTTGATAAGGCTTCGGTGTATTGCTCTTGTTGAAAATAAACTTGCGATAGTCCGTCTAAAACCAATACCACGCTTTGGTGGTTTTCATCGCCATGTATTATCACCAATCGATTGCGTGCATCGAAGTAGTATTGCTCGGCTTCGGCGTATTGTTGTTGCTGTAGATTAACCAAACCCAAATTTTGATAGAGATTGACAGCGATAATATCCCCATCACCGATTATTTTTTTGACTATTTCTAAAGATTCTTTGTAGTGTTGTTCGGCATTCGATAACTTGCCTTGTGCATGCTCTAGTTCTGCTAATTCGTTGAGGATTCTTGCCACGTCTCGATGGTCATCACCGGTAACATCGCGGGCTTGTTGCAGTGCCAGTAACAGTAGTGTTTCTGCTTTGGTAAATTCTCCGTTTTGGCTGAATATGTAGGCTTCTTCTGCCAATTTATGCCATATGGGAGCGGCTTGTTGGGCATGGGCAATGTTAATAAACATAATCGCAACCAGTAATAGCAACGTCGTTTTTAATGGTTTGGTGATTTTTTTATATGAGAGCATTGTTTTCCTTGTATTTTTATGCTGTAGCGTGCTTATTTTAACACTGATTTAGTTTTTATCTGTACACAACAACGCCATTCGTATTATAATTTCGAGCGACAAGTTGGTTGGATGATCGCTTTGCTTGCAAAGAGGAAAGTCCGGACTCCATAGAGTAAAATGCCGGGTAACGCCCGGACACCGTGAGGTGATGGAAAGTGCCAAAGAAAATATACCGCCAGATTCGTCTGGTAAGGGTGGAATGGTGCGGTAAGAGCGCACCGCGCAATCGGTAACGGTTGTGGCAGGGCAAACCCCATTTGGAGCAAGACCAAATAGAAAAGTGTGATGTTACTCGCATCTATCGCTTTGGGTAGGTCGCATAAAGCCAACGGTAACGTTGGTTTCAGATGAATGGTCATCCCCGACAGAATCCGGCTTATAGACCAACTTGTCACTTGCTTGCTGTTTAGTTCTGATAGAATATTATATTGTATGCTCATTGAACAAGTTCAACAAGATAATCGTTTATCCCACTTTATAAATATTCAAGGGCTACCGCGAGCTATTATCAATCGCCTTTTTGAACGTGCAGACGATTACCTTCAAGGCAATCGTAAACGCACCTTAACCGGCAAATTGGTGGTGCTTATTTTTTACGAAAGCAGTACTCGTACACGCACTGCATTTGAAGCTTCTGCCAAACAATTGGGCGCCGATGTCGTGAGTCTTGACCAAATCCAAATGGCAGGGTCCACCAAAAAAGAATCACTGACCGATACCATTAAAACCGTTGCCGCTATGGGTGCTGCTGGCATTGTTTTGCGACATGGCGAAGACCGCAGCTCAGAACTAGCCGTGCATGTCGCACCGCCGGGTATTGCCATTATTAATGGCGGTGATGGCTGTTACTCACACCCCACACAAGCACTTACCGATGCCTACACATTACGACAACGTTTTGGTGATGATTTTTCAACGCTGTCTTTTGCTATTGTTGGTGATATATTGCATTCACGCGTTGCTCGTAGCAATATACATATGTTACGGCTGATGGGTGCTAAAAAAATCCGCCTGATTGGTCCACCTAATTTTTGCCCAAGTCAATTACAAGAAGAGTTTCAAACAGACATTTTTCATGATATGGACAAAGGTTTAGTCGGTGTTGACGTAGTCATGCTATTACGGATTCAATTTGAAAGACAAACCACTGATGAGCCTGATATTAGCGAAAACTATCATTTAAACTATGGACTCACTGCCGCTAGAATGCGTGCATTAAAGCCCACAGCAGTGGTTATGCACCCCGGACCTATAAACCGCGGTATGGAAATAACAGATGAAGTTGCCGATGGTGAACAGTCGATTATTTTACAACAAGTAAGCAATGGCATGGCTATCCGTTTTGCTTTATTGTCGGATATTCTTAGCTAAACAACCCACGTAATTGTGCGAGCAGTCGCTCGGTTTTTTTAGGTGGTTTGGTTTTGGTTTCGGTAGGTTTTAGCTTAGTTTGGCTTGGCTTGGCTTGATGCGTCTAAGCCTTCTTTTAAAATTTGTGATGGCACTTTTTTCAAACTATGGATGATTCTTAGTTTTTCAAGACATCGTAAAATATAATAGGTTATGTCCACTTGCCACCAATAAAAGCCTTGATTGGCTGCACCAGGAAAGCGATGATGATTGTTGTGCCAACCTTCACCAAAGGCAAGCAAGGCAACAACCCAGTTATTACGGCTGTCATCACCTGTTTTAAATCGCTTATGCCCAAGTAAATGGCAAACAGAATTAACACAAAAAGTAACATGATAAACCGCTACGGTAGATATACAGCCCGCCCATGCTACAAACTGCCAGCCGCTGACATCAGGGTCGGTAGCCGCAAGTGCATCGCCCCAAAAATACAAGCCAACTATCATTAAAACAGGCACAAGTGAGTCGAATCGATTTAAAAAGACGAGTTCTGGATACTTGGCAAAGTCGCTAATTTGTGAATACTTGGTACGGTAATTGCCTTGTTCAGTAAACCAACCGAGGTGACTGCGAATAATGCCATCACGTGGTGAATGTGCATCGCCTTGTTCATCGGTGTATTTGTGATGATCGCGATGATGTGCTGCCCACCATAATGGTCCACGCTGTACTGCCATTAAACCAAAGACAGCAAAACAAGCTTGCCAAAAACGCGATGTTTTATAAGTACGATGTGAAAAATAACGGTGATAAAAGCCTGTTATCGCAAACACTCGAAAAACATATAAAAAAACAGTAAGGGCAACTGCCTGCCAACTCACGCCCACCCAAATAACCGCAATACACCCTACGTGTAATGCCATAAAAGGGATAATACGCAACATCCGCGCAATGCCTTCATAGCCAACATTGAGTTCAGAATCAGAATCGAACCAAGCAACAACAACGCCACCCCAGCGTCGTAAAAATCCTATAGCATTTGTCATAGGCGTGATTATAACAAGTTATCACGTTATCTTTTGCAATGCAAAAGACGAAGGGATGATTATAAAAAATATATCTTTTTTGCGAAAACAGTGGAAAATAGCAAAATGATGGGTTTTTGGTGGTTTTTTTCTTTACCGCCACCGCTTTTTTCTAAGCGGTTTTATGTTGGTTTAGTGCTTTCTCGACGTGCCGATACAACGCTGTTAATCGCCAGTACAGGGATGATAATAGCACTCATTATCAAGGTCGGGGTGGGCGGTACTTCTGATATGACCAACCAAACCCAAAATGGACCCAAAACGGTTTCTAGTAAAAAAGATAAATTAAACTCTGCCGGCGGTAGGTATTTGGCAGCAATAATGAGTAATACAAAAGGCAAACCCGCCACCAATGTGCCGTCTAATGCCATAATGGCAATGTCTCTGTTTTCGACCGATTGCCAATCGGCAAAACCCGATGTCGTTATAGTGACCAAAATACTACCAATCAATAAGCTGGGGAAAAAATTGTTATTCGGATGGTGAAAAATGATTATCGATGTTACTGCCAAAGTTAAAGCAGTACACACTGCAAAAAAGTCGCCCAATAGACTACTGCCGCCGCTAGAAAAACTGTCCGAAAAAATAACAATAATACTGATTAATATAATCAACATCGATACCCATGTTGTTGGATGTGTTTTTTGTTTGATGAATAAATAACCACCAATGGCAGCAAAAATAGGAGCAACCGCAATGATAACCAACGTATTGGCGGCGTAAGTGTGTAATATGGACAAAGGGAAAGTTACCAAACCTATGTAATAACTAATACCACATAACAACATCGGCTTCCACCGAATATTGGCACGTAAACTCGGAAAAATAAGCAGCATTGCCCCCAACATTATCGACATGAATATCCCACGCATAGCAACGATTGAATAAATATCAGAGCCAACAAGACGTATTAACAAAGAATCAGGAGATAAAATAATTATCCCACCGAAAGCCAAGTAAAGTCCTTTTGTGTAGTTTGACAAAATATAAAATAGGGGGTGAAAAAAACAGCTGAATTGCTGATTCTACAGTAAAATAAAATGACAATTTTTACAAATCCCTATTTCGCTGTTTTTTACTTCATCAACAAAATATACTAAGAATTTAGAAAATCTATTATAAAAATCTCATATAATGGATTACTAATCTTTTTTTACTTTCTATACCATAATGATATCCTCTATTCCCCTACACCAAGCACAAGATTTTTTACAATTTGCCAATCAATTGGCAGATGCTGCCGCAAAGATAACCCTCCCGCTGTTTAGAAAGCCCCTACCAGTTAAAGTTAAATCGGATGCATCGCCTTTTACACAAGCCGATTGTAATAGTGAAAAAACAATGTGTGAGTTGATTGCCAAAAACCACCCAACACACGGCATTATCGGTGAAGAATTTGGTAGTAATAATGCCGATGCTGATTATGTTTGGGTGTTGGACCCCATTGATGGCACCCGTAGTTTTATTAGTGGTAGCCCGCTGTATTCCACTTTAATTGTATTGTTACACAAGGGAGTGCCTGTTATTAGTGTGATGGATTTTCCAGCATTGTCCGAACGCTGGACAGGGCTGCTGACCGAACAAAGCAAATATGCCGAATTTAATGGCACCCGCTGTCATACCGCATCATCAGTGCCTTTACTGCCCAATTGCGTTATATCGACAACCACTGCTGCATTGGAACACCGCCCCGAAGACACACAATTACAAAAATTTATGCACCAATGCGCCCATGTGCGTTTGGGTGGTGATGGTTTTTCTTATGCTTGTTTGAGTTCGGGGTTTGTGCATCTTGCTCTTGATTATTTAATGCAACCTTATGATTACTTGCCTTTGATTCCCGTTATTACAGGTGCAGGTGGTGTTATTAGCGATTGGCAGGGCAAACCACTCATACCATTTGGCTCTAAAAATGCGGTGGGTGATGGCACTTCTACCGTTGTTGCTTCTGCCAATGAGCAATTACACCAAGAAGCATTGCAAACTTTAGCGAGTTGCTTTTAACATGCCTAATATTTTACTCATTTGTGCCGATCAATGGCGTGGTGATTGCTTGTCTGCTAATTCGCATTCCACAGTTAAAACACCTGTGTTAGATGCGTTGGCAAAAGAATCGACTTTGTTCGCACAACATTACACCACCGCTGCACCTTGTGGTCCAGCACGGGCATCGTTGGTCACTGGGCAGTACACTTTTAATCATCGTTCTGTTGCCAATGGTGTGCCGCTGGCTGCACATCACACAACAATGGCACAAGCGGCAATAACAGCAGGCTTAGACTGCTTGTTGTATGGTTATACCGATACCACACCCGACCCAACCACACTGCCAGCAGCAGCCCCCGCATTAAAAGACTACCAAAGCCCAGCGGCTGGGTTTTTTCCCATGACAATATGGCGTGACGAACAAGACGAATCGTGGTTTTCTCATCTTAGTAGTAAGGGCTATCCGTTTTCGGATAACCCGCTATCGATATTGCCACAAGCCACAGACGATGCCAACCCACAGCCTTTTTGTAATACCCCCGCACCCTATAAAGCCTGCGACAGTGACACCGCTTTTATGGCGAATCAATGTATAGACTATATTCGTGCCAATGGCAAAAAACGCGATTGGTTTATTAATCTTTCGTTCTTACGACCGCATCCACCATTAATAGCACCCGCACCCTATAATAATTTATACCCACATTCTCCCTCATTACCACGCCTTGATTATGCTGCCGAAGAAGCACAACATCCATTTTTTAAAGCGTGGTTACAGTTTCAGCAACAACCCGGGTATTTTCAGCATGGATTAATAACTGCCAATGCCACAGACGAAGAACAAGCCGAAATGCGCAATGTCTATTATGGACTGATTCACGAGGTTGATTATCATATCGGTCGCGTGCTGGCGTGCTTGAAAGAAACAGGACTACAAGACGATACTTTGGTCGTGTTTACATCAGACCATGCCGAAATGCTAGGCGAGCGGCATTGCTGGGGCAAAGGCGGTTATTTTGATAGTGCCTATCATATCCCGCTGATTATTCACGACCCCCGACTTGCCAAAGACCAACGTGGCAAGCGGTGCGAGCAGTTTTCTTTATCAGTGGATATTTTTCCGACTTTAATCGATTGGTTGGGGGCTAAACCCCCTCGTAGCGTTGATGGGCATAGCCTACTGCCACAAATACATGGCAACGCAACCAATCGTGATTACGCTTTTTATGAATTTGATTTTCGCCATTGGGGCGGTGCTGCCATCGCAGATTTTCGGCAAGCGTATTGCCTTACACCACAAAGCAGTGCTTTGCAAGTGTTTCGCAGTAAACGCTATAAGTATGTCCACTTTACCAACGAACTGCCCAGCTTATTGTTTGATATGCAAGAAGATCCGAACGAGTTTGATAACCGCATTAATGATGTCAGCCTAGCGAACGTAATAACAGACTGTCGGGCGGGTTTGTTAGACCATCGTATCCGCTCTACCCAATCACTTTATGCCAATTATCTTATAAGCAAAAACGGCTTACAAGAAAAATTTAACGATACAAAATAGCTCTTTTTAACTATTTGTTATGAGTGTCTTATGCCTTTTTATACCACTGAAAAATTCGGAAATAAAGTTCAATGACAATTGGCATTGTCTCTATCGTGCTATTGGCGGCTTTTTTGCACGCTGTATGGAATGTCTTGCTAAAATGGCAGCCCGACCCAACCGTTGGTATGAGTGCTTTTTTGTGTGGCACCACCTTATTTGGATTTATTGGCGTGGTGATTGTCGGACTACCCGAAAGCACATTATGGGTGTATTTGGTGCCGTCGTTGTGCCTGCATGGGCTATACCATATTTCGCTGCTGTCGGCTTATGCCAAAGCCGATTTTAACTTTGCCTATCCTGTTTTGCGAGGGGCAGCACCTTTATTAGCCACCTTTTTTGCACTGTTTTTTTTAGATGAATCGCTATCACTAATAACATTTTTTGGGATAGTATTGGCATGTGGTGGGATTATAATGCTCGCCAAAGGTGCGTCATTTTCAGCCATTAGAGCGGCACTACTAACAGCCGTGTTTATTGCATCTTATAGTGTTGTTGATGCAGCAGGAGCACGAGTGGCAAATGATCCTATCCAATTTGCCTTTTTGTTATTAATGCTCGATTCGGTGCTGTATTTTCCCATTGCAATACGCGAACGGGGGATTCGCGTCTTGCTAAACGCACCGACAAAAGTCTATGTATTAGGTGCAGTCGGTGGCTTCTGTGCGGTAATGGCTTATACCTTAGTGATTTATGCCTACGCCAAAGCACCTGTTGGTGCAGTATCAGCATTGCGCGAAGTCTCAGTTATTTTTGGTGCGCTCATTGGCTGGTATGTCCTAAAAGAAAAAACCGCACTGAGAATCCCCGGAGCAGTGATTATTACCATTGGTGTTATCCTCATTATCTATGGCGGTCAGTAATAACTTGGCAAACATTAGCAATACAATATTTTTATTATATAATTATCAACAATGATTACCACCGAAATATGGATACCACTGCCTGATGGGCGACGATTATCGGCAAAGCTATGGCTGCCAGACAATGCCGAAACAAGCCCCTGCCCTGCTATTTTAGAATACCTACCGTATCGCTACCGCGATGGCACCAGTGTGCGTGATGATGGCAACTACCCTGTTTTTGCCAAAGCCGGTTACGCTGGGGTGCGAGTGGATATTGCCGGCAATGGTGATTCCGATGGATTAATGGTGGACGAATACAATGAAGACGAGCTCACCAGTGGCGAAGAAGTTATAAAATGGATTGCACAACAAACATGGTGCAATGGGGCAGTTGGTATGATTGGAATATCGTGGGGTGGCTTTAATGGCTTGCAAATTGCCATGCGTCGCCCCGCAGCACTTCGTGCCATTGTAACGGTTTGCTCTACACATAACCGCTATGCGCTTGATATTCATTATATGGGCGGTTGCTTACTAAACGATAATTTCAATTGGGGCGCACAAATGACAGGCTTATCGTGTCGCCCACCCGATCCGCAACGCCGAGATGATTGGCGAAGTGTTTGGCTAAAACGCCTACACCGCTTGCCTCATTTGGCAGCAGATTGGTTACATCACCAACGCTATAGCGCGTATTGGAAACACGGCTCGGTATGTGAAGATTGGCAAGCCATACAATGCCCCGTACTTGCCATTGGCGGTTGGGCAGATTGCTATTCGGACGCACCCGCCATTTTATTAGAAAATTTAGCCGCTACCACTAAGGCATTGGTTGGTCCTTGGGAACATCGCTACCCTAGCATTGCAAAAATTGAACCACGGGCAAATTTTCAAGGTGAAGTCATTCGATGGTTTGACAAATGGCTAAAAGGCATAGACAACGGCGTAGAACAACTGCCAGCGTACCGTGTTTATATGCAACAACACGACAACCCATCGTCTAAAATGAAACCCCAACAAGGGCATTGGGTAGCAGAACCTACTATGCCAGTAGCAGAACCACCACAGCCGTTTTACCTAACCACCAATGGCTTAAGCAACACCGCAATAGTGACAGAACAAACCGCTACCGTTGCGTCTCCCCAACATACTGGACTGGACGCAGGTAATTTTTGTGTTGGTATTCGCATTGACAACGAACTCGCCAATGACCAACAGACAGATGATGCCAAATCGCTTTGCTTTGATAGCGATGTACTACAAGTTGATTTAGATAGCATTGGTGCGCCGCTAGTAAACATCGAATTTTCATGCAACCAACCATACGCCCTATTGGCACTACGCCTGTGCGATGTTGCTCCCAATGGACAATCGCAACGCGTTAGTTATATGACCTATAACCTAACACATCACCACAGCCCCGAACGCCCCGTAGCACTACAAGCCAATAAGCGTTATCGCATTGCCATTAATATGCGACATTGCGCTCATCGGTTTCGGCAAGGGCATCGCCTACGCTTAGCCTTATCCACCAGTTACTGGCCCTATGTTTGGCCCTCACCCAACAATGCAAGCGTTACTTTACATTTGCAAAATTGCCAATTCCACTTACCACAACGTCAAGCAAAAAACATCGACACCGTCGCCGCACCACTACCCTGTACCACCCCCATACTTGCCTATGATGTTTTAAAAGAAGCAAGCGAAAATAGCAAAACACACACTCTGCCAGACGGCACTCACGAAATTATTACGCAAGATGATATGGGCACTACCCGCAACCCACATCACGGCTTGGCAATTGGTATTAATGTTTTACAAAAATTTAGCATTCACCCAAGGCAACCCCTATCGGCTTGCGCCGAAACCACTTGGCAATATATCTACGAAAGAGACAGCTGGAAAACACAAGTAATCTGCCAACAAACTATGACATGCGACCAACACCAATTTTACCTACAACGCAAAGTTACCGCCTATGAAGAAACCACTCTAGTTTTTGAAAAAACATGGAACGACACCATAGCCCGCGATTGTTGCTAATATTAAACTGATATTAGACTTTATTATAATATGCCCTGATGAAAGTACTTTTTTTATTATTTTTTCTTTCCCTATTTGCAACAGCAAATGCTCAAGAATGTGATGTTTATCAAGATCCAAATTGTTTTGGCATTAATTGGGAAGACGCAACTCCCAAAGACATTGCTGATATTAATCCCAACAACACTGATTCGTATAAGTTAACACCACTGCACTATGCAGCAAGATGGAGTGATAATCCAAAAGTCATTCAACTGCTTATTGATAATGGGGGCGATGTACATGACAAAGATAATAATGGAAGAACACCTTTATCTTGGGCAGCATTTAATAACAATAATCCAGAAGTCATTCAACTACTTATTGATAACGGTGCCGATGTACATAGTAAAGATAATACTGGATTTACCTCTTTACATTGGGCTGCAGGTTATCCTTTGATTTCAGGTGGTCATAGACCATCCCATAGTCAAAACCCAGAAGTCATTCAACTATTAATTGATAATGGTGCCGATGTACATGCTAAAAATTACGATGGCGAAACACCTTTATATTTGGCAGTAACACATAAAGATTATTCAAATGACCCAGAAATCATTCAACTGCTTATCGATAATGGCGCTGATGTAGATCATAAAAGCTTTTTTGGAGATACTCTAATAAAGAATGCAATAGCCAATAACAAAATTCCACTTGCAACGGCAAACGCTCAACAGTGTAATCATTATGAAGATCCAAATTGTTTTGGCATTAATTGGGAAACAGCAACTCCCAAAGACATTGCTGATATTGATGCCAACATCACTGCTTCATATAAACGAACACCACTGCACTATGCAGCAGATGGAATGATAATCCTGAAGTCATTCAAATGCTTATCGATAATGGCGCCGATGTAAAGGCTGAAAATAAACATGGAGATACACCTTTACATTTGGCGGCAGATATATAACAAAAATCAAAAGTCATTCAATTATTATTGATAATGGCGCCGATATACATAGTAAAGATTTTACATGTGGCAGCAGCTTATAACAAGAATCCAGAAGTTATTCAACTGCTTATCGATAAGGGGGGCGATATACATTTTGGGCTGGACACCTTTACATGCGGCGGCACGATATAACTATAATCCAAAAGTCATTCAACTGCTTATCGATAATGGGGGCGATATACATGACAAAGATAATAATGGAGGAACACCTTTATATTTGGCAGCATACAAAAACAATTCCTGAAGTCTTCAACTGCTTATTGATAATGGGGGCGATATACATGCTAAAGATAACTGGAGATACACCTTTATCTTGGGCAGCAGCCTTTAATAAGAATCCTGAAGTCATTCAACTGCTTATCGATAAGGGGGGCGATGTACATAGCAAAAATGATTTTGGCTTGACACCTTTACATTGGGCGGCACTCGGTAACAAAAATCCAGAAATTATTCAAATATTTATTGATAATGGCGCCGATGTACATGACAAGAGATCAGAGTGGCTGGACACCCATATATTTGGCAGCACACAATAACAAGAATCCAAAAGTTATTCAACTGCTTATTGATAATGGCGCTGATTTACATAATAAAAATAATGATGGGGATACACCTTTACATGTGGCAGCATACAATAACAAGAATCCAGAAATTATTCAAATGCTTATCGATAATGGGGGCGATGTAAATGCTAAAGATAAGAATGGCAAAACACCTTTACATTTGGCAGTAACCAAGCGCAATAATTCAGAAGTTATTCAACTGCTTATCGATAAGGGTGCCGATGTTTTTGCACTAGACAATGATTGGAGTATCCCTTATTTTCATGCTCTTACAGCATTTTTATTTCGTAAAGATTTAACTTCTGATAAAGTTAACATCATTACAAAACAAATGCGTTATGTATTATTTGGCATATAACAAAGGTCTCAATCTAATAAAACTATCTTCATGGGATTACCCTTTCATCTATATCTTCTACACTGCGGTCAAGTTACTCTCTTTTCAATCCGTAGTGAAATTAATCTAAGTCATTAATTTTTTACTGTCTTTAATTGAATTAGTTTAATTTTATCAGGGGTATTGCTGGTAATGGAGGCAACTCCCCATTGTTGTAATCGCTTGGCGG
Source organism: Gammaproteobacteria bacterium (assembly GCA_965243565.1). GTDB lineage: Bacteria > Pseudomonadota > Gammaproteobacteria > Tethybacterales > Persebacteraceae > CBDEVH01. The sequence continues at coordinate 250,016 of OZ251571.1, read as the reverse complement.
TGGCGGTGTCGTCCACTGTCCATACGTTCCATATATAACCTGCCTCTAGTATTTTATTTACGTAGTGTTGTGGAATATTGGGGCAAGAGCCTAAGCCATCGGCGGTGCACGCTTGTAGGGTTGCTATAACACTTGTCAGCGATGGCGTTATTGCATCGTTTTCTAATAAAAAACTGCTTAGCCAAATTGCTTTGTATTGAGGGGCTTGTTTTTTGACTTTTTTTATTACATTTTTGTTAAAACAAATGAATACGATTTGCTCGTTTAATAACGTGGTTTTTTGTAGTATCGATAACATGGGAGCGATGACTTCTTCACCGCATTTTATTTCTATTTGAATGCCTTGCGATGTTGGCGGAATGGTTGCTAGTACTTGCTCTAGGGTGGCAATACGCTCGCCTTTGCCTATGTCTAATTGTTGCAATTGCTCTAGGGTGGATTGTTTAACGATTAATTTTTTATCGGCAGTACGCTCGCTGTCTTCGTCATGAATACATACGACATAGCCATCTGCTGTTAGATGAAAGTCGCCTTCAATAGCATCCGCTCCTAATTTCCACGCCAAATTAAATGCTACCAAAGAGTTTTCTGGTGCATAAGCCGAAGCCCCACGATGAGCGATTATTCGAGGAGTCATCCTTGCTTGGATTACATTCCTGCTGATTCCATCCGCCGTGATGCCAATGCTTCTTCTAGCCAACCCGGACGCATTTGTGGAGTAGATGCTAGTAATAATTCAGTATAGGGGTCGTGTGGTGGGTTTAGTACAGTGGCACGGTCACCAAAAGCAACGGCTTTGCCATGTTGCATGACTAAAATATCGTCAGCAATTGCCCTTACCGTAGAAATATCATGCGTAATAAATAAATAAGAAACGCCTTTATCTGCTTGTAGGCGTAATAATAATCGCAAAATACCATCTGCTACTAATGGGTCTAGTGCCGATGTGGCTTCGTCACAGATGATTAATTTAGGGTTGGTTGCCAATGCACGAGCAATGGCTATTCGCTGTTTTTGGCCTCCTGATAACTGTGGTGGACGGCGTTCTAGTAGGTATTGTTCAAGTTCGACTTGTTCCATCATCTCACACAAACGATTGTTGAGATCTTTGCCTTTAACATTGCCACATAGGGTTAGCACCCGACCGATGATTTCACGTACGGTATTGCGCGGGTTCAAAGCGGTGTCTGGGCTTTGGTGAATCATTTGTAATTGTCGTATATGGGTGTTGCTTCGCCCTGCCAATGCGGGTGAGAGTGTCTCGCCATTAAACTCAATACACCCTTCTACGGGCGGTAATAGTCCGGTGATTATCCGTGCTAATGTTGATTTGCCACTGCCAGATTCACCAACCACGGCTAAGGTACGCCCAATGTGTAAGTCGGCGGTTATGTTTTTAACGACAAGCGTGTCGCTACCGCCATAGGATGCCGATATATTATCAAGTTTTAATAATGGGATAGATTCAGGTCCAGCAGGCTTGGTTTCTTTAAAAACATGTCGCACCGCTAATAAACGGCTGGTGTAGTCTTGCTTGGGCTGGACGATGAGCGATGCGGTATCGCCGTATTCGACTTCTTCACCGTAACGTAATACGAGGATGTCATCTGCAATTTGAGCAACGACGGCTAAGTCGTGTGATATGTATAGGGCTGCGGTTTTTTCTTCACGGATGACTTTTTTAATGGCGGCTAATACGTCTAACTGCGTGGTAACGTCTAAAGCGGTGGTGGGTTCATCAAATACCACCAGTTTGGGGCGACAGATTAATGCCATTGCTGTCATCGCACGTTGTAATTGTCCACCAGAGGCTTGATGAGGGTATTTGCGACCAAATGTTTCGGGTTCTGGCAAGCCAATTTGAATAAATAACGATATCATACGCTCACGTGCTTCGGCAACGGACATATCGCTTTGCATTTTAACGGATTCTAAAATTTGGTCTTCAAGACGAAAGCTGGGGTTAAATGCCGCTGCCGCAGATTGGGCTACATAGGAGACGATTCCCCCACGTTTTTTACGCTTTCCTTCTTCGTTTAGTTTGCATAAATCAACGCCATTGAGCAAGATCTGACCGTCAGTTATCTCACAACCGCCACGCCCATAAGCCAATGCTGCTAACCCAATGGTCGATTTACCGGCACCTGATTCGCCAATGAGTCCCAATGTTCGACTTTCTTGTAGTTTAAGTGATACTCCACGTACCAATTCGGTTGCCTCACCTGTCGTCGGCGAAAATGCCGTTACGTGTAGATTATTTATTTCTAATAATATGGGTTCTGCGTTATTCACTTCAGATTCAACCATGCTGATCTCCTCTGATGACTTTATTGACCAAACCATCGACCACTAAGTTTACCGATACAGTTAAACTAGCAATAACGATAGCGGGTATTAACGATGCGGTAATGCCAAAGGCAATGCCGTCTTTGTTTTCTTTTACCATACTGCCCCAATCGGCTTCGGGTGGTTGCACACCCAAGCCTAAAAAGCTGAGTGAGCTTAAAAATAAAATCATAAAGCTGAATCGCAAGCCAAATTCAGCCAATAACGGCGGCATTATATTAGGCAGCATTTCGCGACGCAATAAATAAAGTGTTTTTTCACCACGTAGTTTTGCTGCTTCATAAAAGTCAGAGGTAACCACTGATAACGATGACGCACGACTAATGCGAAATACCCGCGTAAAGTCTAAAAATGCCATGATGACGATGAGCGAGAAGGTATTGATTGGCACGACCGATAATAGAACCAAACCAAAAATTAACGGAGGGAATGATAACAATAAATCGACAGTGCGTGATAGCACCGAATCAATCCAACCACGTTTGGCTGCTGCTAATAAGCCTCCCAACGCACCCACAAAAAACGATAATAGAGTGGCAGAAAAAGCAATGGATATGGTGGTACGCGCACCATAGATTAAACGAGATAACATATCACGCCCGAGATTATCGGTGCCTAATAAAAATTGTTTTGAACTTTCTTCCCATGCTTCGCCCACTGATTCACTGACACCATAAGGAGCAAGATACGGTGCAAAAAGTGCTGCAAAAAGAAATATGGCAACAATAATACCCCCTAAAATAGGGATGAAAGGCAAATGTCTGATTGATGTCATACTATTTATGCCTTAGGATGACGTAGTTTTGGATCACTGGCGACCGATATGATGTCAGCAAACATGTTTAAAAAGATATAGGTTGCCGCAAATATTAAGCCACATGCTTGTACTACTGGAATATCGCGTTTGGCGACATTGTCAACCATGAGCTGGCCTAAGCCCGGATAAACAAATATGACTTCGACCACAACCACACCGACCACCAAATACGCTAAATTTAAAACAACTACGTTAACGACAGGGGCAATGGCATTGGGAAAAGCATGGCGAAAAATAACTTTTCGTAATGGCACGCCTTTTAGGCGAGCGGTTTCGATATACGGTGCCGACATAACGTTTAATACAGCGGCACGAGTCATACGCATCATGTGTGCCAGTACCACCAGTGTTAAAGTTGATGCGGGTAGTATGACCGAACGCAGTTTGTCGAAAAAATCCATGTTTGGAGTGATTTTTGACAGTGATGGCAACCATCCCAACTGTACCGAAAATAATAATAAAAATACATACGCAATAAAAAATTCTGGTAATGATATTGCTGCCAAGGTGGTGGATGATAATAATTTATCGGGCCAACGGTCGTGAAAACGAGCGGCGATTAAACCCAATACCAACGCCAATGGCGTGGCGACCAAAGCGGCGACCATTGCCAGAAAAAAAGTATTGCCCAACCGCCCACTTATCATGTCGGAGACGGATAGTTGGTTGGATAAGGAGTGTCCTAAATCACCTTGTAAAATAGCAAATAACCACTTGAAGTAACGGGTTACAGCGGGTTCGTTTAGACCGAGTTCTTTGCGAATATTGGCTAGGGCTTCAGGTGTTGCCGACTGCCCTAATATCGCTTGGGCAACATCGCCCGGTAATATATTGGTGCCTAAAAAGATTAATAGTGATGCACCAAATAGTGCAAACACAGCAAAACACAAACGACGAAGGATAAGATGCGTTAGTTCTGACACACCTTATCCTTTTTTAATTAACAAAATACTATACTAGTAAAATTGTATTAGTTACAATAACCAAGACTCAATAGGAGCGTAACTGTTGCTAAGTTTGTCGTTAGAATCTTTGACATAACCACCAACGCCACGGGTTGCATCAACCCAATCGTTAAACATTGGGATAATAGCACCACCATCATCGCGTACCATGTAAGCCATTTCGCGATAAAGATCACGACGCTTGTTTAGGTCTAATTCGCTACGGGCTTGAATTAATACTTGGTCAAACTTAGGACGTTTCCACTTGGTGTCGTTCCAGTCGGCATCAGATTTATAAGCGACGCTGTACATTTGATCTTGCACTGGGCGACCACTCCAATAAGAGGCACAGAATGGTTGGACATTCCAAACATTCGACCAATAACCATCATTAGGCTCACGCTTAATTTCTAGGTTAATGCCTGCTGCTTTGGCATGGTTTTGGAATAATGTTGCTGCATCAACAGCACCAGGGAAGGCGTTGTCTGCCACACGTAGTACCACACTGCCGCTGTGTCCGGAGCGTTTGTAGAGATGACGCGCTTTATCAGGGTCGTAGGCTCTTTGTGGAATATCATCAGCAAATAGCGGATAAGAAGAATTAATAGGAAAGTCATTGCCGACACTACCATAACCGTTTAATATGCGTTTAACGAGATCTTCACGATCAATGGCATGTTTTAGGGAGTTACGTAGGTCGTTGTTGTCAAATGGTGCCGTGTTGGTATGACAAATAAAGACATAATGGCCACGACCGGGTACGTTTTCAATATTAACACCGCTGACTTTACTAAGTGGTGCAACCAATTTGGTGTCCACACGAGAAACCATGTTGACTTCGCCGGTGGTTAGTGCCGATATACGTGCTGTTGTATCGTTAATAACTAATGTTTCAATACCATCAGCATAACCTGCTTGACCGCTGTAATTTGGGTTTCTTTCGGAAAAATAACGCACTCCGTGGTCGGTTTCTTTTAGGATATAAGGACCGCTACCAATTGGGGCATCGGCTCTGGCATCGGCAGGCTGAATTACCAAATGGTAATCAGACATTAAATAAGGAAAGTCGGCGTTTGGACCGTCGAGTGTAACCATGACACCATCGTCGCCTTCTTTGGCAATATTGGTAATAGAACGCATAATGCCCAAAGCACCTGATTTTGAATTTTCATCACTATGGCGTTTTAAGGTGGTGACCACATCTTCTGGTGTGACTGATTTGCCATTGCTAAAGGTATTGCCTTTTAACAAACGAAATAGCCATTTTGCACCTTTGCCATCTGCTGCTTCAAATGACGATGCCATACGACCGACAACATCACCATTGGGCAGAACACGCGTTAGCGTATCGCCCCATTGACGTAATACTATTAAACAAGTATTGTTGGTACAAAGTGCGGGATCAATTGAGTCACTCGGACTTCCACCGTCAATACCAACACGCATAATACCGCCCGATTTTGGCGTTGCAGCATGTACGTCAGTAAAAAATGAAGATGCCAATGGAATCGCTATACCAGCAGCAGCGGCACCTTGAATAAAGCGGCGGCGCGATAGTTTGGTAGCGTCTTTTTTTAGCAAATCAACGTCTAATTTTAAATCATCGTATTTTGATGTCATGTTATATTCTCCTCTTACTCTTATAAAATACTTGCCGTAGGCAAATAGAAACTCGATATTACCACACTAAACGCATAAGATTAAAAATCACCTTTTTTTATCTGTTGTCTGAATATCTATATAATGAGCAGTTAATATGACAGATTTTTACGATAATTGGCAAGATCCTTTTTTACTCACTGAACAATTGAGCGAAGAAGAAAAACACATCAAAGACAGTACACAAGCGTTTGCACAAGAAGTGCTTGCACCTCGTATTACCGATGATTTTCGCAACGAAATAAGTGATAGACAGATATTTGAATCGATGGGGAAAATGGGGTTATTGGGCATGACATTGCCCCCCGAAAAACACGGTGCCGGAATTGGTTATGTGGGGTATGGCTTGGCTGCCCGCGAAATCGAACGCGTGGATAGTGGCTATCGATCCCTGTTTTCGGTGCAGTCTAGTTTGGTGATGTTTCCCATTGCCGAATACGGCTCTGCCGAACAACAACAGCAATACCTCCCGCCACTGGCACAAGGCACGTTAATCGGTTGTTTTGGGTTGACCGAACCCAATGCCGGAACAGACGCTGGGGCGATGGCAACCACCGCCAAAAAAACGGAATCAGGGTATGTGTTAAACGGTGCAAAAATGTGGATTAGCAATAGCCCCATTGCCGATGTTGCGTTGGTATGGGCACGCCTAGAAGACGACAATAACGCTGTTCGTGGGTTTTTGGTGAATCGCAACACGCCAGGGTTATCAATGCCTGCTATTACTGGCAAATGGAGTTTGCGTGCTTCTATTACTGGCGAAATTATTTTAAACAATGTCTGTGTTGGTTTTGATGCCATGCTGCCCAATGCCAAAGGCATGCGCAGTGTTTTCAACTGCCTAAACCGAGCACGTTACGGCATTGCTTGGGGCGTATTAGGGGCGGCTGAATTTTGTTGGTTTGCAGCCCACAACTATGGACTTGACCGCATACAATTTAAACGCCCATTGGCACAAACACAATTGTTTCAAAAAAAATTGGTGGACATGCAAACAGAAATTACCTTAGGCTTGCAAGCTTGTTTACGGGTTGGGCGTTTATTTGATAACGGACAAATAACACCCTCAATGATTTCGATTATCAAACGCAATAATTGCGGAAAATCGTTGGATATTGCCAGAACAGCACGCGATATGCACGGTGCCAATGGTATTAGCGAGGCTTATGGAGTCATACGCCACATGATGAATCTCGAAACAGTCAATACTTACGAAGGCACACATGACGCCCATACCCTTATTTTGGGACGGGCACAAACTGGACTGTCTGCATTTTGACATCTCCTCCATTAAAAGGCATTACCGTCATTGAACTGGCTCGGGTACTGGCAGGTCCATGGATTGGACAAACCCTTGCCGATTTAGGCGCAACAGTTATTAAAATAGAGTCGCCCGAAGGCGATGAAACCAGACAATGGGGACCGCCCTATATAGAACGGCACGGACAAAAAAACGCCGCTTATTTTCATTGTTGTAATCGCGGCAAGCAATCATTTATCGCTAATTTAAAAGTCGATACAGACTTACAAAACGTCAAAAAACTCATCGCCCAAGCCGATATAGTCATCGAAAATTTTAGAGTAGGTGCATTACAAAAATTTGGCTTGGATTATAAAACATTGGCAAAACAGCAACCTCAACTCATCTATTGTTCGGTCAGTGGTTTTGGGCAAGACGGTCCTTATGCTGCTTTTCCGGGCTACGACTTTTTAGCCCAAGCCGCTGGTGGTATTATGTCGGTAACAGGTGAGGCAGACGGTGAAGGACAAAAAATGGGCGTTGCTTTTGCCGATATTTTTACCGCTTTATACGGCATTATTGGTATTCAGTCCGCCTTATTACAAAAACAAACAAGCGGCAAAGGGCAACATATTGATGTCGCATTGCTCGATAGTATGGTGGGAGTCATGGCAAACCAAGCCATGAACTACCTTAGCACTGGCAAATCACCACAGCGTATGGGCAACAACCACCCCAACATCGCACCTTATCAATCATTGCCAACAGCCGATGGCAACGTCATTGTTGCCGTTGGTAATAATCGGCAGTTCGCTGCCTTGTGCAAGTTGCTGGAATTACCGCACGTTGTAAGCGATGAACGGTTTATTGATAACGCTCAGCGCGTCAAAAATCAAACAGCGTTAAGTGCATTACTAAGCGAAAAAACGCAACAATGGCAGCGCGATAACTTTATCCATCAAGCACAATTGGTCGATGTTCCCGTCGCTGGAGTCAATACCATTGCCGAGGCGTTTGCGCATCCACAAGTGATTCATCGACAAATGGCACACAAAATTGATGGTGTTCCAACCGTGCGCGCCCCATTACAATTGTCGGATACTACGTTGGTTATGGATAGACCATCTCCCAATCTTGGAGAACATACCGATGAGATTAAAAAAACCTATCGTCTATCTACTACAATTACTTAGCCGTTAGTGAATAAATTATTTTACAAAAAGATTTTCGAACCAATGACCAATTTGCTCAATAATAGAAGCACCACCATCCGTTACCGCTGCGACATCTTCAACCAAAAAAGGGATGTTAGTGCCTTGTGTAAAACCGACATCTAATCGCCTCACTTCATTATTTTTAAAAACAACAAAGTTATCTTTGGTTATAGTAGGGGCGACCATAGCAATAAGAGTGCCGTCCTCTAGTAGTAAGGCTTTAGGGGCTAAATGCTCTTCTCCCGTCAATACTTTTGTGGCGGAAATTTCGCTTGATTCAACGATACTTCCGCCTAATTCTGCCTGTAAGGGAACAGGATTTCCTGTTGTTGCTAATGTAATTAATGCTGCTGATGCGATACTGCCTATGAAAGTTGCCATGATTTTGCTCCGTATGATAAAATAAATTATTGTCGCACACGCTTGTCGGAGACCGTTATAAGTCCAAAAATATGCGACATTATGAAATTTATGCTTACTACAAAAATAAATCAACTACAGACAAAACTTTGCGATGCGGCTATTGACACTGCCCTCATCACCGATGAAGACACCATTTACTATTTAACAGGCTACTATGATTACCTACACATGGACTTTGGTCGCCCCACTATTTTGGTCATACCACAACAAGGCAATAGCTTATTAATTACCCCAACCATTGATTTAACCCTTGCGCAATCATTGGCACAAGTTGACCGCATTGCCCCGTGGAATGATGGTGATGGCAACGAATGGCGGCAAGAATTACCCGCTGCTGTTGGCAATGCCCGTTCGGTAGGCATTGAAGCAAACCGTATGCCGCCTATGGTACAAACCTACGTAAACCACTTATTGAGCACCGATAAAATTTGTGATGTCACAGACATTATTGCCGATATGCGCATGATAAAAACCACCGCAGAACTACAATTAGCACGCCATGCCGGACAAGTCGCTATGGCGATGATGCAAGCCGGCAAAGACGCCATTGGTGATGGCGTTGCCGAATACGAAGTCGCATTGGCAACCTCACAAGCCGGCACTCGCAAAGCCGCCGACATACTCAATACCCATTATAAAAATACAACCATGTCGCCCAACACTCATTTTTTACAAATCATGGCATCAGGCAAGGAAATTGTAAAAACCCACCATCGTGCATCAACTCGTATTATGAAACGGGGCGAGCCGGTATTCCTTTGTTTTTGTGGCATGACCAATTTTCATCGGTTTAAATTAGGCTTTGACAGAACTTTTTGGATAGGTGAAATAGCCGATAAAACCCAAGCCGATTTATACAACATCGCCGTTAAAAGCCAACAAGCCGCATTGGCTGTACTAGCCCCGGGCGTTACTGCCGAAAGCGTTCATGCTGCCTATGCCCAAACCATTCAGTCCGCCGGACACGATTACCCCTTTCGGTGTGGACGAGCAACAGGCTTTAGCTTTTTAGAAAAACCGCAATTGGTCACTGGTGATAAAACCATATTACAACCCGGCATGGTTTTTGCCGTTGACGGCTCTGTCGCCACCAAAACTTTCCGCGCACAAGTAGGTGATAGCTTTATCATTACCGAACAAGGATACGAACCTATAACCAACTATCCTAAAAATTTAGAAGCAATGATTATTTAAATCAAGACACTCTTGACACTCTTAACGGCTACCAACACACGGCAAACGATCTTGCACCAATACTGTCCATAAATTCGCACCGATGGCTATTAAATCATCATTAAAATCATAATCTGCCGCATGCAAAGGCTGCCCATTTACCCCGTATTCGCCATTGCCCAATAAAAACAAACAACCCGGCACTGCCGCCGAAAAATGGGCAAAATCTTCTGAAAAACTCATCGGATCCCGATTCGCAATGGTTGATAAACCCGCCTGTTGCGAAGCACGAATAACCGCTTCGGTCGGTATTTGAGCGTTAATTGTTTCAATAAATTCGGTATTAAATTGCATCGTAACTTGGACATTATGTGCCATTGCCACACCATCAACAATTTGTCGCATGTATTTTTCAATTAACAAACGATGCTCTGGCAGACGTGCACGCACATCGCCTTTTAGCAAAGCATTACCGGGCAGCACATTGCGCTGCCCATCGGTGATGATTTCGGTTACAGAAACCACTGAACCCGCACTCGGCGGTAGTTTACGCGACACAATAGTCTGTAACGCTTGCACCATTTGGGCAGCAACTGTAATCGCATCCACGCCCACATGTGGCATAGAAGCATGACCACCCTGCCCAACAATATCGATTTCAAAAAGACTCTCACTCGCACAAATTTGCCCGACACGAGTCGAAACTTGCCCCAACGGTGCACCGGGTAGATTGTGAATCGCATACACTTCATCAATAGAAAACTGCGTCAGCAAACCCTCATCTAACATTGCCCTTGCACCCAAACCATGCTCTTCATTCGGCTGAAAAATCAACACCACCCGCCCATCAAAAATTTGTTGTATTGCCAGTCTTTCGGCTGCCGCTAATAACATCGTCATATGCCCATCATGCCCGCACGCATGCATAACACCCGCATTTTGTGAAACATAATCATGTGTGCTGATTTCGGTTATTGGCAGTGCATCCATATCGGCACGCAACGCAATGGTTTTATTTGCATTACCAGCATCAAGCACACCAACCACACCAACACCCTCATACACCTCAATATTAAAAGACTGTAATATTGACGCCACCTTTTTTTTGGTGCATTCTTCGTTAAAACCCAATTCTGGATAACGATGAAAATCCCGTCGTTGCTCTATCCACCTATCTTGCACTTTATTCATGCCCATCTCCCAATCAAAAACGGTGCTGTTGAGAGGAATTGAACCTCCGGCCTACTGATTACGAATCAGTTGCTCTACCCCTGAGCTACAACAGCATTTCAAGCAAGTATTTTAACATGCTTATACATGCGTGTTTGTTGCTCTATCTCTATATTTTTTTGTTGGTAAAAATCTCTAATGGAAGCCAACGATTAACACTCACTATAAAGAAGCCTCTACTCTTTAAGTTTTTGGTAAAAAGACCGTTCCGATAAGCGTATATCGCGAATGCGTTCTTGTAGTTCATTGAATTACCTGATTTAAACCTATCATCATTTAAGGTAAAGCCTTTGATAATATGTTCTTTCAGCCGTTTTGTCGCCCAAATACGAAATTGGGGACCTTGTTGCGATTTAACTCTGTATCCTACAGAAATAATCACATCAAGGCTGAAGTATTTAACTTCGGTTTGTTGCGTTTTATCAAGCAATAGTACCGTGTGGAATGTCGGAAATTCCGACATACCACTTCCTCATCTAATTCACCCTCTGTAAAAACATTTTTAATATGTTCTGTGATGGTATTCCTTGACCTTCCAAAACAGCAATCCCATCTGTGCTTGGCTTAGCCACACGGTTTCATCTTGAATATTTACCTCAAGTTTTGTTTCTCCGTTTTCTGCTTGATATAAAACTATTTCGCCTTTATTTTCCATAACTATTTGTCATATCGTTTTAAATTCTATGTTGGCGGCTTTCATTTGTAAAACAACATTGGTTTTTAATTGGTCATTGCCTTTGAATATTATGTATTAAATGTTTTGAAATAGTTATCTAGTTCATCTTTTATCTCAATACCCACATTTTCAAAACAACATAGTAAATCTTCATAAGTATTTTTTCCACCAAGAAAATCCCAAAATTCTTCTGCCACTTTTAATTCTTGATTTAAATCAAGCATCCCTGCCATTGTCCATCGACTATAGGGCTTTGGAGCGTATGGATTATATGGTATGGCAATTAGCGTATTTATTTTTGCTTCTGGATTGTCAAATAATACGGTTGCTGTCCATTCTAAAAGTGTTCTTTTAAATTCTTTAAAACCCCCTTTATTAGGCTTTGCTGTTTTAATATCAATTAAATATATTTCAGCATTGTTATCTTCAAGATAAACATCTACCCGAGTGGGTTTTATTGTGCGGATTGTTCCTTTTTGGCATACTTTACGGATTATTTCAATTTCTTTTTGTTTATTGGGTTGCTGAGTAGCCGCAGATAAATTATCTATAATTTTTTGTATTTCAGATTGAGCTTTTGCACTTATTTTTGTGCCTGATTTTGCTTGATGTTTAGCCACTTTAAATTTTCTAGATGCTAAAGAAACAGTGACTGGTTCAAATATTGTGGTGCCAAAATTTGTATTAAGTGAGTGAATAAATGAATAAAGAGCCAATCTATCCTTTCCCAATAACCGTGCGTGGAATGGCATCACTGCGGGTTCAGGATTATGCGTTGCAAGTTTTTTACGCAAACTCTCTTTAATCGTATTTTCAACGGATTGTTTTTGTTTTTTGGTTAATGGCATATTCTCTCCATATTATTTATTTTTCTTTTAAGTGAAATATTATTTCAGCATACGCTGATTTATCTTTTTCTGTTCTATTTAATACGGGGCGTTTATATTGATTGACAATGACCATATTTGATTTTTCGGCAATTAGGGGATACATATTGTATTTATCATTTGCCACTAGAAAGATGTCATACTCTTTTTGTAGATATTGTTTAGCGTTATTTAATACTTGTGCAATACTATCAATATAAGAGGCACGTGCTTCCCGTCCTTGTCCTTTATAAAGTGGTCCTATTTCTAAGTCATCATTTCGCTTAAAGCCAAATAAATCATAAGCATAGGCGTGTTGTTCGTGATAATCAATTAATCCTACGTACGGTGGGCTAGAGAAAATCCCTTTTATTTTTTGTTTTTTTGCAATTTCCCCCAGTGCTAAATTCTTTTCCGTTAGTTTAGAAAAGATATTGATGTTTCTGGCATCCCCCTGTAAACAATACTGATATGTTGGTGTTCTTAGTGTATTAAATTCTTGTAGACGCTTTATCGTATCTTTACTGTATCTTTCCCACCAAGAGAGTATAGAAAATAAAGGTTTACAAATTTTTCCGTGTTTACTGCAATAATAAGTTTTAGCAATTGGTTCTTTTAATGTAGCTAAATCGGCATGTGTCGTTGCCCTGCAAGATCTAATGGTTCGGCTTATGATTATAGTGAGCACTTCATTAATAATAGGGTCTTTGATTTGCTTTAATTGTTCAAAAATAAAATCAATTTCCTTTTTTATAGGTTCAAGATACCATTTTTCAAGAAAAGTATACGATTTATCTTGTTTTATTTTTAAGTTATATTTTTTTTGTAGATTATCAAATATATCAATAAAATCTTTTTCTTTTTTTGGTGCATATTCTTGTTCAATTATAGTTTTTTGCTGAATCTTTATTTTAAATTCAGGAGAAGGAAAATATTTTTTATTAAAAATATTTAATTCTTCAAGTAAGTCATTTTCAAATCTATGATTATTTTGACTTGAAATAAAATTCTTTAATGCAAATGTTATTTTTTTTATTTTATTATCTAATTCTTGTAAATCAATTTTACTAATCTTTACATTGGCAAGCAAAGCATTGAATGCGGAAATATCAATTCCTATGGCATGTATGCCGAGTTCATTGGCTTGTACCATTGTGGTACCACTTCCTGCAAAAGGGTCAAGAATAATATCTCCTTTTTTAAAACAAACCTCTTGCTTAAATTGATCAGTATGATTATCAATAAAATATTCTACTAATTGGGGGATAAATTTCCCTTTATAAGGGTGCAATCTATGTATGTGTTTTGTGGTATCACTTTCTTTTAAATAATCGAATGATAAGTCCCAATTTAAATCTTTTCCTAGTGTTTCACGCCAATTCGTTTCACGTAAACTGTTAAATCTTTTGTAATAGATAATTAAATCACCTTTGTTTATGCTGACTGTGCCATTTTCGCCATATTTTTTTATCTTGCCGTATTGAATAAGATAGGATATGTTTGAATTTGTAACATTTTTTTTCAAATAATTACTTGCCCACAAGCTGGCTTCTTTTATTGTTAATAGCTCAATCATTTTTATAAGGCATTGCTTTAAATATCACTGTGAAATTATACTTTATTGTGCTTTTTATCAAACAGCACAATAAGCAAGCACATTTGTAGCAATAAATACAATTTATTTTAGGATTGTCGATTTCTGCAATGGTTTTATAGCCTGATTTAAAGGTTTCGGATTTTTCACCGCATACTTCGGGGAGTATTTCTTTTAAGGCTTTGAGTTTTTCCTGTTCTGGTGTTAGGCTGATGCCGTCCATGCGTTTTTCCTTTGGATGTCTTTATTTGATTTTGCTTTAACAATGCTTCATTCACCATCTTATACAGAGAAATATAGCCTATATACGGCTATATAAGATATAATACTAAAACTTAAAACTATTAATGGTATTTTATATAAATAATTATGAGCATCACTTCTGAAAGTATAAGCAGTATCGCCGAAATCGCAATCGCTGATGAGGACGTCCTTTTTACCGATGCAGCGGCATTACGGGTTCGGGATTTAATTACCGAAGAGGGTAACGATAACCTAATGTTACGCGTGTTTATCTCGGGTGGCGGTTGTTCTGGTTTTCAGTACGGTTTTACTTTTGACGAAGAAAAAGCCGATGATGATACCGTTCTAAATAAACTGGGAGTAATGGTTCTTATCGATCCCATGAGTTTGCAATATCTATCTGGTGCCGAAATTGATTTTCGCGAGGGCGTTTCTGGCTCACAGTTTGTTATTCGCAATCCCAATGTCGCCTCAACGTGCGGCTGCGGTTCTTCTTTTTCAGTTTAAATCTTTCTTTTTAACATTTTTTATTAATGGAGAACATTTTTCACCAGCAACATCAACGCGATGTTATTACCGCATCACACGAAGGATTACGAGTCGATAACTATTTAATGAAGCGGTGGAATAACGTGCCACGCGCTCATATTTATCAATTGCTACGAAAACGCAAAGTTTGTGTTAATAATAAACGGTGTGAGCCGTCTTATCGATTGCAATTAGATGATGCGGTTGATTTTTACGTTTTACCCAATGATAATCATGTTGAAAAAGTCAGTCGTCCTGCCAAATCAATACAACTGCCAATACTGCACGAAGATAATTATTTGCTTGCCATCGACAAACCAGCCAATATTGCGGTGCATGGGGGTAGCGGGGTTGACCATGGTATTATCGAACGTTTGCGCAATGATTATAACGATATTGAGTTAATTCATCGTTTGGACAAAGGTACTTCGGGCGTTTTATTGCTATCAAAAAAACGGTCGGCATTAAGGAAAGTGCAAGAGCAATGGCGAGATAGAGAGGTTAAAAAAGAGTACGTCGCCTTGGTGCAAGGACAATGGAATCCAGCTACCAAGCTAATTGACCTACCTCTACAAATTATCCGTTCCCGTGATGGCAGTCGCCGATCTATTGTTGCGGATGATGGTAAGCCATCACAAACACGTGTTCGTTTAATAGAGCAGTTTTCTCAAACGGCATTGGTTTCTGCCAATATTATTACAGGGCGTATGCATCAATTACGCGTGCATTTTGCCCATCATCAGATGCCTATTGTTGGCGATGATAAATACGGGGATTTTGAAATTAATCGTCAATATACCCGTGCGGGTTTTGCGCGTTTGTTTTTGCATGCGCAGTCTTTGTCTTTTAATCATCCTCATTTAAACAAAATAATCAGCATCGAATCACCCGTGCCTTTACTTTTTAATGCGGCGGCACAATGGCAACAACATGAGTACGATTAAAGCGTTTTTTTCTGTTAGCGGATTTACCTTAATTTCGCGTGTTTTAGGGTTGTTTCGCGATATTATCGTCGCTTCTGTTTTTGGTGCTTCGGCAATTAGCGATGCTTTTTTTACCGCTTTTCGTATTCCCAATACTCTGCGGCGTTTTACGGCAGAGGGTTCTCTCACACAGGCTTTTATTCCAGTTTATATCGAAAATTTACAAAAAGACCCAGAGCAAGCCCGCACGTTGGCAGGTGATGTAACACGCTTATTGGCGTTGGGTCTGTTGGTTTTGTGCACGCTATGTTTGCTTTTTGCACCGTGGGTTATTTTTGCACTCGCCCCCGGTCTCGAAAAAGCGGACACAGCAGCACAGCTATTACAGATTGTTTTTCCTTATATTTTATTTATCTCACTCGCCTCAGTTGCGATTGCTATTTTAAATACAGCAGGACGGTTTTTTGTTGGTGCGGCAATGCCAATATTTTTAAATATTTGCATGATTGTTGCAGCGTTGTTTTTTATTGATTATTTTAATCAACCCATTTTTGCATTGGCATGGGGCGTTTTTGTAGCAGGGGTGATTCAATTGCTATGGACAGTTTATTTTTTGTATCATTATTCATTGTTTCCTCGTTTTCGTTGGACTTTTCGCAGCTCACCTGATGTTATACGGGTGATTAAATTATTAGGTTACAGTGTTTTAGGCGCAGGTTCTGCTCAAATTAACTTATTGATTAACTTATTTATCGCTTCCACCATGGTGGCAGGCAGTATTTCATGGCTTTATTTTGCTGACCGTTTAATGGAGTTACCAACGGGGTTGTTGGGGGCAACATTGGCAACCATTGTATTGCCCAAACTCGCGGCTAAAGCAAAAGATAATGTTGCCTTTAACCGCCTATTGGATGTCTGTTTGCGTGCCATTGCTGTCTTGGCAGTTCCATCAATGGCGGGTCTTGCACTTTTGGCATTGCCTTTGGTTAGCACTCTTTTTTACTATGGTGCGTTTACCGAAAGCGATGTTATTATGACAAAGCAAGCGACTTTGGCTTATAGTATTGGTATTCTTGGCTTGGTCGCAGAACGCCCTTTGGCCGCTGCTTTTTTTGCTCGACAACGTGCTGCTGTTCCAGTTAAAACGGCTTTATTGGCACTTTTTGTTACTCAATTTTCAAACCTAATCCTTCTTGGAGTTTTTGATATGGGACATGTGGGGTTGGCTCTGTCTATTGGTATTGGCTCTACTGTCAATGCCTTGGTGCTGTTTATTCTGTTGCGTCGCTATGGGTGGTACTACACACCACCGCATTGGCAAAAAACAGCGTTGATTGTTTTATTTTCCACTATATTAATGAGTCTTTTGTTGTTGCTTATTACCCCCAACGATGCGTTTTGGTTGCGAGCCGATGTTATGAATAAAGTAGGTTATTTAAGTCTTTGTGTTTTGGCAGCGATGACGGTTTATTTTAGTTGTTTGTATATAGCAGGTGTACGTCTTCGCGATTTTCGCATACAAGATTAATTTGTCTATATCGGCGATATATTGCAATCGATGTTGATTTTTCTGTACAATTTACATCTATGCTGACCATTGGAATTTTACAAGCAGACGATTTACGCGAAGAACTACAACCAAATTACGGTTGTTACGCCGATATGTTTATATATTTTTTAAAAGACATGGGGTTTAACTTTAAGGTGTACGACATACGCTGCCAACAGCTGCCTGATTCTATTGATGATTGCGATGGCTACCTTGTTACCGGCAGTCGCCACGGTATTTATGATGATCTCCCATGGATAGAGCCTTTGCTTGGTTTTATCCGACAATTATATGACGCTAAAAAACCAGTGGTTGGTATTTGTTTTGGGCATCAAGCAGTGGCACAAGCATTGGGAGGTCGTGTTGAAAAATCACCGAATGGCTGGGGCACTAGCCTACAACAATGGGCTATCACACAGCCAGCACCGTGGATGCACAATGCTTCAGAAAATCTGCGATTGTTATCGATGTTTCAAGATCAAGTGCTAACACTACCGCCCAAAGCCCAACGTATCGCTGGAAATACACATTGTAAAAATGGGGCATTTTTTATTGAGAATCATGTTTTTTGTATTCAAGGACACCCTGAGTTTGAAGGCGCGTTTATGAAGATATTAATGCCGTACCGACAGAACGATATTAGCCAAGAAGCAATGAAAATTGCACTGGATAATACCGACAAACCAACCGACAACAAACTATGTGCTGAATGGATTATGCGGTTTTTTCAGCAGGGTAGTAAATAGTCAGTAATAAAACGATAACAATCGACTTATTTTAAAAACGCAACCGCCAATACAGGGATGCGGCTGTTTCGTTTTGTGCTTGTTGTGATTCAATGCGGGCATGTTCTAAGCCCAACCCTAATTCGGTGTTTTTATTCAAGCGAACGCCATAGCCCAAATGCAATGATGTTATATTGTCGTTAGACCACGATACTTTTTCAGTTATATAGTCAATTTTTCCATCCACCAATACACCACGTGATACGTTTGCTGTGCCTTTGTCTATGCTTGTTTTGCGATGTATGCCAAAGCGAAAAACATCATCCGACCGTAATAGCGATGTTGCCTTGAGCCCCAAACGAACACCTTGATAGCGGTAGTTAAAGGCGTTTAACAGGTGGTTGTTAATATCGGCTTTGCCAAAACCAATGGTGTAATCGGTGTTTAATAGCCATGATGAATGCAATGGCATGGAAAAGCCGAATCTGCCTTGATGGGTGGTCGCATTGTTAATACCCCAATTGCTAAAGTCATCACCTAACAGCGTCTCGTTTTCGCTAATGTGCATATATTCGCCATATAGATTGCCGCCTGCTATGTTGTCTTTTAGCCAACGCACGCCCCATTGAGAATAATTGCTATCGGTTTTGTCTTTAGCAGACAATCCCATGCCAAATAGTACAGCCCAAGATTCCGATAACCGAGCCGCGCCCATTAAGTGTTGCGATTCTTCCATAAAATAAGGGGTCGTGTTGTTGATGTCAACCGTGTCAAAACTGTCCCACAACAAGCCAACTTCGTCACAGTCGTCGCAAAAATTATAACGCAAATACAGCTGTTCTGTTTTGTAGTGAACGTTTATTAGTTTTCCTGTTTGATCTTGTTGTAAGTAAATATTTGAAAAAACAGCTTTGTTTTTTATACCTTCTTGACTGGGGAGGCTATGGTAGGCAGACGACCCTATTTCTGGCAAATCGGTTGTACCTGTCTCAGTAATTAGGTCGGACATTGACATATTATAGTATTGACCTTCAAGATACTCAACGGCAACGGGCAAAGCAGATAGTTGCCGTGCAAAGCCATGTAACTGTGGCGATGCAACAACAAAACTGTTGTTAACTTGACTGTTGTTATTTGCGTCCACGCCCGGTATAACCAAATTAACGCTGCCTTGCAAAGTAATGGCAGATCCTAAATTAAGTTTGCCATGTCCGTAAACTTCGTCAATACCAGTGTCCCCCATATCATCTGCCGCTTCAAAGAGAATGGCTAATACGACGCTCATCGGCATAGAAGGAAAGCGACTTTTTAATACCGCCAGCGCACCCGATATATGAGGTGTCGCCATCGACGTTCCACTTATTGTGAGAAGATCGGTATTATTATTAATTCCAGCACTTTCTATATACGTACCCGGTGCCGCAAGACACCAGTTTTTGGCAGGACCACAGCCATTGCTAAATGAAGCGATGGCGCTATTGCTAGAGTTCAGTGCAACAGCAATAACAAGTTTACCGATAAAATTAGAATTGTATAGGGGCATTAAACTATAGCCTCCGCCATCATTGGGCGATATATTCAAGGTAGAAAGCGTGCCATAGCTCTGTATATTATTATTGGTTGAGTCCGCAACAAAGTTATCAATTAGATTTTGAGCAGATACTGTCAATAACACGTCACTATCTTCTGCTCCACAATATTCATCATCGTCTAGACTTGGATCACAAAGACGAATTTCGCCTGTTTCTGAATTCCAATAATCGTTGCCTGCTGCAAAAACCAGCACCATATCATTGTCGGCAATATCATTACCCCATTGTTCAAATTCATTCACTTCGAAAATATCCTGATCTAGGATATGATGTATAAAAGGTATGTCCACGCGATATCTTGTACCGTTATAAGTACCGTCCAATGGTGTAATGTCAAATCCCCAACTGTTATTAACGATTTGTACATGATCTTTAGCCAGAGAGCTTGTTAGTAAAAGTTCTAATCCACGTGTTGGATAAAAACCACCGTCGCTATTTATCTGAGACTGTATTGGCATAATGCTAACGGATGGCGCCACTCCATGAAAACGCTGTCCATCTAAAACACCCCCCGCAATACCAGCCACATGCGTTCCATGCCCATCAAGATCGGTGATATTGGTAGTAGCAAGGCTACCGAAAGCGTTAACCAAACGGTAACCCGGCACAATGTTAGCAGCCAACTCCACGTGCGAGGTTAGCACACCTGTATCAACCACTGCTATTGTTACACTGGCTCCAAAATAACCACGTTCGTAAGCTTCTTTGGCATTAATAGCACCCAATCCATTGTTGACGTTGATACTTTTGTACTCAGCGGTATCGTATTCTATAGTGCCTTTGGGGTTGGGTGCCGGCAATATGCCATAACTAAGCGAACCGTCGCTATCAAAGCCTAGTGTTATACCTTGGGTAAAAGTAGTTATCACTTTTGCTCCAGAAAGATTGACCGTCATTTTATAATCAAGCGTTGTATAACCAGCATACAAAGTGATGTTAATCCCATTGTCTTTTTCTTCACTAATCATTAATGTCACGGTGCTAAGATCAGTAATATCTTGAGTAACCGTTAGATAACTGTCATAAATGATCACCGTATCGTCATAAAAATTTTCATCAATTGTCGTGGTAACCGTTGATAAATAATCAACGATGTTTAGCGTTATCACCCCCAGTGTTATGGTGGCGTTGTTGTTGAAAACAGAAACAGTAATAGGCGATAGAGTAATGCCCATTGCCACTAAGTCATCTCTAGTCAGTAAAATTTTATCGCCTTGGTGATAAAAATAATAATATTTTATTTGCTGGCTTGGTGTGAATTCAACATTGTCGGCACCAACATAGGTAATGGACATTTTATTGGTAACAGTGATGGTACTGTCGTATTGCCCAATAGTGAGCGTTAATTCTTGTATTATGGCAACTGTGCCATCGGGCAGTTGATTGGCGGCAGTAATGGTTAGAATGTCGGATAAATTGGTGATTATGTCAATCGAACTCGTTACTACATTCGTTATGGTTTGTCCATAACTACCGATGATAATAGAAGCGATGGTGATACTAATCTGTTTGTCATCGGGAACGTAATCTGTTGCGGCTGTAACAGTAAACACACCTTGTACTGTGGAAGTCAGAACCATTGTAATAGTATTGGTTACCGTTTCATCATAGTCAATAGTGTTGGCTTCGATAAGGTTAACAAATTCCATAGAATCGTCAACATTTAAAGTGGTGGTAACAGTGATAAATGCTTTTTCAATAATTGGTAGATTGTGCTCAATCATGTAATTGGCAAGAGTAATAATGTCGGTACCAACAGTGTACAGAGCGGCATCAGTATAAATCTTATCCACGGTAATAATGGTTGTCATCGAAGTTGTTACACTATTGATGATTGTTGTCATAACTTGATAGCTGACATCGTCAACAGTAATGGCTTGACGATTTAGATTAAATAAAAAGAAAAGAGCGTCTTGGGCAATAGAATTAACATCGCCGACGGTTAGCGTTAGTGGTTGAATATCCGCCTGACTAATGGTTAGCGTAAGGGTAGCACCATTGATATCTTGAACTACAAATTCTAAAGATTCAGCAGGCATAACGACCAATGGCACCACCGCGTTGTCTTCTAGTGAAACACTGCTACTGCCACCTCCACCTCCACAGGCTGACAAAACAAATGTTATGAGCACAGCAAGTAAGCAATGTGTAAGCCACTCAACTATTGACTTATTATTTAACAATTTCAAGTGTTTATTTCTCATTTTTATAAATTTCGATGTGAGAATTTATTCAAAATTTTTATAAATTATAACAATTAAACTATAATATACCTAATTCACAGGGTGCTAATATGACATAATGCCTATCCATTCGTTATCCATCTTTTTATTAATCACAACGAATCACACTGACTTTTTTTTACCATTCTTGTTACTGTCATGCAAAAAAATCTGATTTATCATTCATTGCCTCCCTGCCTTTTTATCAAAGCATTGGCACAATAAACCATGACCTATTTATCGGTTGATGGAATATGCCATGTCTATGACAAAAAACCCGTTTTAAACACCATTGGTTTTGCATTGCAAGAGGGCGAAGTTGGTTGTTTGATGGGACCATCTGGTTCAGGAAAATCAACCGTTTTACTGTGTATAGCTGGTTTAGAATCAATCACAAATGGCTCTATTTCTCTCAATAACCGTCTGCTGAGCAACAAACTGACCACTTGCCCACCAGAACAACGCCGCATTGGCATGGTTTTTCAAGATTTTGCCTTGTTTCCCCATCTTAATGTCTATGACAATGTCGCCTTTGGTTTGCACGAAACAACTCCCGAGCAAGCCGATTACGCTGTACAAGAAGTCATGGACTTATGCGATATTGCCCAACTTGCACAAGCATACCCTCATGAAGTTTCAGGAGGACAGCAACAACGAGTCGCACTAGCACGCGCATTGGCAACCCAACCCGATTTACTTTTATTAGATGAACCTTTATCACGACTTGACGCTTCTTTACATGAAAAAATCAGCCGCCAATTACGTGATATTCTCAAAAGCAAGCAACAAACAACATTGGTCGTTACACACAACCAAAACGAGGCTTTTTTAATAGCAGACAGTGGCGGCGTTATTAACGAAGGTGCTATTTGTCAATGGGACAAAATAGAAAACCTTTATCATCGCCCCAACTGCACATTTGTTGCCGAATTTGTTGGTGAAGGTTTTTTGTTATCTGCAGAAGTAACCGCAGACGGTGGAATAGAAAACCAGCTAGGACGGCTAGGAGAGCATTCACAAAAAGATTACCCGCTTATCCGTCATGGCCAGAAAGTAAAAGTATTATTACGCCCTGATAATATTATTGTTGATAAAACCGAAGGCGCGCGTGCCGTTGTAACGCGACGAGTTTTCCGCGGTGCCACCACACATTATGTTCTGCGTTTAGACAATAATGAACAAGTTATCTCGGTTATGCCATCGAGTCATATCTTTGCTACTGGTGAGACCGTTTTTGTCCGTGCCACCGTCCCTCAACTAACCCTATTTCCTGCTCTGTAGTTTCATAAAAAAGATTATAATATAGCTCTATGGAACTCTTCTCTGTTGCTTGGTTCGGGGCTTTGGCCTCAATTGTTTTAATTGATATATTACTGGCGGGTGATAATGCCGTTGTTATAGCACTGGCAGCCCGTAATCTGCCCAACCACTTAAAGAAAAAAGCCATTATTTTGGGCACGATAGGGGCGATTGGCGTGCGTGCCGTTTTAACCTTTTTTGTCGCCACATTATTAAAAATACCCGCACTCGCTTTAATCGGTGGTTTGGTGCTGTTTTATATTGCTTGGGGGCTGTTAAAACATGGCGAAGACAAACACGGCAACGCCACCGCAACCACTTTTTGGCAAGCCATGAAAATCATCATTATTGCCGATACCGCAATGGCACTCGATAACGTATTAGCGATAGCAGGTGCTGCCCGCGGTGACTATCTACTTATTATCTTGGGCTTGCTCATTAGCGTTCCAATAGTAATGGGTGGTAGCCTTTTAACGTTAAAGTTACTCAATAAATTCCCACTATTAACGGTGGTAGGGGTCTTGCTTTTAGCCTGTATTGCTGGTCGTATTATTCTTGATGATGCCCTCATTATGCCTTATGTCTCAACATGGGGAACGGCAATAGAATGGATGATTGTTATTGTGTTTGGTGCTGTTTTTACCACCATCACTTATATCAAAAATTATCGACCACCAACCGCACCACCTTCTCCTTCAACCGATTAAAAATACGCAGTTTAGTCGCTACAGCGACCAAACAAAACGATGGGTTATTGGGCTACCACCACCCTTTTGGGCAAGTGACTCGTTTTATAGTTGTACTAAAAATCTGCCGTTATTGCTACCACTAATAACTTCTTCACAGGCTTCGGCTACATTTGCTAAACCAATGGCATTAGAGCCAACACGCTTGTAATCTTCTGCTTTTAAATTCTCAGCAAGTAGTTTCCACGCCTGTTGGCGTTTTTCAACCGATGCCATAACCGAATCAACACCTGCCAAACAAACGTTGCGTAATATAAACGGCATCACTGTGGTCTCAAGCTTAAAGCCACCTGCCAAACCACAAGCAGCCACCACAGAATTGTAATTCATTTCGGATAATATACGTGACAAGACACTGTCACCAACTGTATCCACGGCTCCAGCCCAACGTGATTTTTCAAGTGGGCGTGATTTTTCAGACATATCAGCACGAGAAATTAAATCTGTCGCACCCAAACTCTGTAGGTAATCGCGCGCTTCTTCGCGGCTAACAGCAGTAACGCGATAGCCCAAACGCGATAATAATAAAACAGCAAAACTGCCAACACCACCAGATGCACCACTGACAACAACCGCATCACCTGATTTTAATGTGTTGCTCGACAGCAAGGTTTGAACACACAACGCCGCTGTTAAACCAGCAGTACCACAAGTCATCGCCTGTTTGGCATCAATTTGACTGGGTATTGGTAGCAACCATTCTGCTTTTGCTCGGGCAAATTCGGCAAAACCACCACTATGTGATTCTCCAACACCATAACCCGTTAGTAATACCTGATCACCCTCACTAAATGAATCTGACTTACTTGTTACAACCGTACCAGCGTAATCAATACCGGGCACAATAGGAGAAGTACGCAATATTTTTCCGCCAGTGCCGGTAATTGCCAATGCATCTTTATAGTTAATACAAGAATAAGCAACTTTAACAGTCACATCACCATCGTATAAAACAGAAGCATCCGCTTGTTCTAAAGAAACCACGCCATCACGACCGACCAGCGCATTGAAATTTCCAGGAATATTACTCATTTTTTACCTCTTTATTTATTGATAATGATTATCATTATTGATATAATGCTTACTTCACTGCTTGTGCTTTTAATATTGAAATATACTATGATACTTCCTAAAAACAATGCAATTCTACTTGAATTTACCATTAAAAAAATAACATTTTTAATGGCGACTATCCTATTAGCACTCACCGCCATTATTGCTCCTAGCAAAGCAGATGAAATTATCAATCTTTACACCGATAGGCAAGCCGTCTTTTTTGATCCTATTATTCGTGCATTTGAAGAACAAACCGATATTAAAGTACAAGCACTCTATTTAAAAAAAGGGTTACTCGAACGCATGAAAGCCGAAAGCAGTCAATCGGCAGCAGATATTATTTATGCGGTTGATGCAGGACGCTTACAAGATTTCGTTGCTGCAGGATTAGTACAACCTTATCCTAACAGCATTAATACTAAGGCACTGCCCCAAGATTTATACACCAACGATTGGATTGGTATAACACGCCGCGCACGAGTATTGTATGTGTCTAAAAAAACACCTTCGATTCGCCGCTATGAAGATTTAGCCACTGCAAGTGATGCCCGTGTTTGTATTCGTAGCGGCAAGCATCACTACAATATTGCACTTATTGCCGACATGGTTTCACGCATTGGTGAACAAAAAACCGAACAATGGCTACGTGGCATCAAAAAAAATCTAGCACGCTCTCCCGGTGGCAATGATCGCGCCCAAATTAAAGGGGTTATAAACGGCGAATGCACGGTTGGTTTGGCAAATCATTACTACTTTTACAAAGTCGCCAAAACCGATGAACAGCGACAAAAAATCAATGAAAAACTAGATGTTATTTTTCCCGAGCAATTACACATTAATATTAACGGAGCAGCATTGGCAGCCAACGCACCCAACAAAGAAAATGCCCTTCGTTTTATGCAATTTTTAATCAGCAAAAAAGCACAACAATTATTTGCCAAACACAATAACGAATATCCCGCTCGCAATGATATTACAGTGCCAGCACATTTACAACTATTTACCAAAGCAATTGACAAAGCAGCACCACTTGCTGATATCGCTCGCTATCGCAGCATTGCCTCCCAACTGGTCGAAAAGGTCGAGTTAGACGGTTAAATAAGTGAATACCACAAATCGTCTCGAAGCACTAAAAAAATACCGTCCACGTCCGCGTCGCCGGTTGGCTGCTCCTTTTTTACATTGTGCTGCCATTGCACTTTTTTTAATGCTACTGTCGCCACTGCTCACCATTGTTATAGCGAGTGTTTTTTCGATTAATCAAGATACATTCTTAACATTATCAACCATTGCATCATACTGCCAAGACACATTGGTTTATGTGGGTGGTACGGTCTTAGTGTCGCTATTAATCGCGCTGCCATTAGGGTGGCTAACCGTTGTTTGTGAATTTCGAGGACGATCATTTGCAACGTGGATGCTCATTGCCCCATTTGCACTGCCTCCTTATATTACTGCTTATACGTATTCTGACATTGGCTATGGTTGGGGAATATCATTGTATGGCATGGATGCCGCAATTTTCACAACTTCTCTTGCTCTGTATCCTTATATCTTTTTTATGGTGCGTTCGGCATTAAGACAACAACAATGCCATATTCAAAGTGCCGCACGCCTATTGAGCAAATCACGGTGGATGATTTTTTGGCGAATCACACTGCCCATTGCCCGTCCCACCATTATCATTGGCGTCATCTTGGTAGTGATGGAATCGCTTAACGATATTGCAATTGCCGAATACTTTGGGATTCAAACCATCGGCGTGGCTATTTACGACCTCTGGCTGAATCGCGGCGATACCACAGGTGCCATACGTTTGGCTCTCATTATTATGGTCATTGTCTTTTTTGTCTTACGTGCCGAAGAACATGGCCGCCGTAAACAAGCACAATACACCGCCGCCTGCGATCGCTGCTTTGAATGCGAACGTGGTCATCGCTTAACCACTTTTCAACAATTAGGGGCATGGCTTTTAATTGGTGGCATTAGCATAATGGGGTTTTGGTTGCCCGTTACTCATTTAATAACACTCACTATCCAAACCCCCATCAATAACCATTTATTGCTAGATGCGATGCTTGGTAGCCTATGGTTGTGCCTGTTAATTATTATTGGCTCGGTAGTGCTGTCTATCATTCTCGGCATGGAAAAACGCACCAATAAAAAAGTAGGCATCACTCGCTACTTAGCCCAATTGGCTCGGGTAATGTACGCCCTCCCCGGCTTGGTTATCGCGCAAGGTATTTTTTTATTAATAGGACTCAGCGGTGCTGTTATCGCCATTAACAGTTTTGTTGCATTGGGGTTGGCATGTTTATCACGCTTTTATATTATTGTGGCAGGTAATTTTGAATCGGGCATGAATAAAATACCTCCCCATATTGATGCTGTTACTCAAATGGCAGCCATGCGTGGTTTTAAAAAATTCTTTTATGTTTATTTTCCAATGCTACGGTCAGCATTGGCACTAAGCACTATTTTAATTTTTCTTGAAACATTAAAAGAACTATCGATGACGCTAACCTTACGTCCTTTAAATTTCAACACACTGCCATTGGTGGTTTATCAATACGCCTCTGATGAATCCCTCGATTTAGCCGCACCCGCCGCTTTATTGCTCATTGGTTTGGCACTTATTGCCATTAGTATTTTGTTTTATTTAGAAGGCAGTGATGCGAGGCAAAAATCATCTAGCCGTAAAATATCTAATTATTAAATTGACGCATAAACCGCATATCTAAATAATTTTTCCAATACCACACCCAACGACCACTAAAAGTATAGCCATGCAAACAGGCAATTGCCATGCCATCGGCGGTATTCAAAATGTACAAAGGATTATGGCGTTTTTTCCATTCGCTTAATGGTTGCCCTGTTGCCATTGCTATTAAATTTTTAGCCAACGGTAGGCTTTGCCGTGTTGCCATTACCCCAGCTTTGGGTAAGGGTTGGGGATGTGATGCCACATCGCCAACCGCAAAAATATCCGCTCGATTAATCGACTGTAAACAATTATTAACACAAATAAAGCCTGTCGCATCTCGTGCCAAAGGCGTGTTTTTTAACCAATCTGCTGCCCGCACACCATTGACCAACATTAATTTTTCAATCGGAATATTGCCTGATTTATTCAATTGCAAAGTGGTCTCATTGTAGTCAATAACACTGTCTTGAATAAATCGAATGTTTTTTTTAACCAGTAATGCATGGCACGTTTTTTGTGCTGCAAGTGGAAAATTGGTTAATAATTGATGTCCGATAAGCGTGATTTTAGGCGGATTTTTTTGCCCTTGCCAGCGGGCATTTAAAGCCAACGCCATCTCAAACGCACCAGCCCCTGCACCAATAATACAAAGATCCTGAAACGAATCAGCATCCATTGCATCACACCAATTAATAAAATGCGGCATAGGTCTAACGGCACAAGCATTATTGGTTTTTGCTGTTTGTACCGAAACCGAACCAGTATTAACCGAAAGGATATCAAAGTCAATGGTTTTGCCGCTCGCAAATAGCAACTTCTTTTTATCGATTCCTGTTATGGATTCTTGATGCCATGCAACACCATGTCGCTGTGCCAACTGTTTTAGGTTAATGAATAAATCTTGTTTTGAATAAGCCCCATACAAATAGCCCGGAAACATACCCGAATAGAGCGTTTTTTCTTGTTCGGAAACCAAACTTATTTGATACTGTTTTGCCAACCACGGCAATGCCAACACATGGGCATGACCGCCCCCGGCTAAAACAATATGAGGTTTTTTATTCGTTAGTAACACCTGAATCGACATGCCCACCCATATCGACTCCCTTCAAATGAATGGGCTGATCGTCAAAATAAAAGTCAGGGTTAAATGAACTGATAATCGATTGCTTTTCCATTCCACCTAAAAAAAACGTCTCATCAACATCAACTTTCCAATCTTGCAATGTATTAATCACTCGTTCGTGCGTTGGTGCTCCGCGCGAAGTAATCAGTGCTGTCCTAATTTTATCGACACTCACGCATTGACGTAATTGGTGTAAGGCATCTAAAAAAGGCTTAAGCGGGCCCGGTGACATTGGTTTTTCGCTTAATAGTACTTCCATCTCTTCAAATGCTTGTAAACCCTTAGACTGAAACACTCGCTCTGATTCATCGCTAAACAACACCGAATCCCCATCAAAGGCTATTCTTAATGTATCATCGTTTTCGAACAGCTTGTTTTGTGGGCGGACATGGGCTGCTGGCACACCGTTTTCGAGTGCGTGCCGAACATCATCTGCCGCTGCCGAGATAAACAAATGTGCCCCAAAAGATTGCAAATACGGATAAACCGCCATACCACGCGTAAAGCACCCTCGCCTAATCCCCAATTCATAATGGGCAATAGAACGAAACACACGCAACCCTGTTATTGAGTCATTTCTCGATAAAACGACAATCTCAACCAATGGCTGCGATGCCCCGTCATTCATCGTTAATAGCTTTTGCACCAACGGAAAAGCAACACCCGTCATCGCTTCTTTTTTGAGTAATTGCTTTTGCAATTTCATGTAGGAATCTTCGCCTTTATCGGCAAATAGCTGATGCTCTTTTTCAAAGTTGAACAATGCACGTGACGATACGGCAATAGTGAGTACGGGCGATTTTAGTGATTTGTGGTCGTTGCTTGTCATGACCGCATTAAAAACTTGTTTGTTTTAAGAACCGCTAACCTCAGGTAGTTTGTCCTGCTCTACTTTTTCGGTTTTTTTGGAAGTCTTTTTTTTGTTTGATTTATTTTGGACAGGCTTACTCAAGTTACCGTATTCATTTTTTAAGTAACGGAAAAAGTCAGAATCAGGTGATAACAAGAAAAAGTCATTGGCATTGCCTAAGGATCTCTGATAAGCCAATAGTGAACGATAAAAATCGTAAAATTCAACACGGCTAGAGTACGCTTTAGAATAAATATTAGCGGCTGTTGCATCGCCCTCACCACGTAACAAATTGGCTTTTTGCATGGCTTCAGCAAGGATAACAGTACGGTCGCGGTCGGCTTCGGCTTTGATAATTTCTTTTTCTGCCTCACCCGATGACCGTCGCTCATTGGCAATACGACGACGCTCTTCTATCATGTTGTTATAAACATTATCAGAAACCGCATCTGGTAAGTCAACCCGTTTTAAGCGGACATCGATAATTTCAGCACCGATGCCTTTGGCGGCTTCGCTTGCACTGGTACGTAGAACTTCCATGACTTCTTCACGCTCACCTGTTACAACATCTTTAACTGTTCTTTTACCGATTTCATCACGCAATACGCGGTTGATATTTTGTAGCAAGTTATTGACCGCTTGTGTTTCTTCGCCTCGTGTTGATTCAAAAAACTTTTGTGGGTCAGCAATACGCCATTTAACATAAGAATCAACCAATACGTTTTCTTTTTCGGCAGTAATAAAACGATCAGGGGCAGATGTGTCGATGGTCAGAATACGTGAATCAAAGTATTTGACATCTTGCCATGGTAGTTTAAAGTACAAACCAGCCACTTGTTTGGTCGATAACAGCTCACCAAATTGGATGATGACTGCATTTTGCCAAGGATAAACCAAAAAGATGACGGAATTAACAAACCACAGTAATGCCATCAAAGAGCCCAGAACCAAAAATAATGCGTTTTGTAGTTTCATCCGATTATTTCCTTTTTACTGAGTGTAGTCGCGTAAACGCTGTTTAAAGTCAGAAACTGATGATGAATCAGAAGACGTTGACGTTTCACCCAATGGAATGGTTAGTTGTCCGCCGGCATTGCTACGAGAATTATTGCCACTTGGGTTAACCAGTTTGTCTAAAGGCAGGTAAATTAAATTACCTTCGCTGGCGTTTTCGTCAATGATAATTTTATTGGCACGTTGAAAAACGGTTTCGACGGTTTCAAGGTATAAGCGACGATGCGTTACTGCGGGTGCCAATGCGTACTCTTTTGCCAATAAAGTAAATCTTTCTGATTCACCAGTTGCTCTAAAAACCTTACTTGCTTTATAGGCTTCGGCGTCTTTTATGATACGTTCGGACTGACCACGAGCGCGTGGCAAGATATCATTGGCATACGCTTGCCCTTCGTTGATTTTTCTTTCTCTATCTTGGCGGGCTTTAATCGCGTCTTCAAAGGCGTTTTGCACTTGGTCGGGCGGTTGCACATTTTGAATAGCCACCTGTTTGATGCTGATTCCAGTGTCATAGCGATCGAGGATTTTTTGAATTAACAAACGGGTTTCATCGGCAATGGATTCACGCCCTTCGTAGAGGACAAAGTCAATTTTACTCCGACCGACGATTTCACGCATTGCTGTTTCTGAGGCTTGTTTAACAACATCGCGAGCATTGGCACTGGCAAAACGATTGTTAAAAATAAAATCTTCAGGGTTGTCTAAATCGTACTGTACCGCAAACTGCATATCAATGATGTTTAAATCGCTGGTGAGCATGAGCGATTCGCGGAGGTCTTTATTGTTGGTATCGTTGCTGTAACCGATTTCAACCCTACGAACCTCGGTTAAGTTTACAACCCTGTAACTGTCGATGAGCGGATAATGCCAACGCAAACCAGGACCACGGACATCAATCGGCGAACCCAAACGAAACACCACTACTTTTTCATTGGAGTTAACGGTAAAAAAACCACTGACTACATAAATACATAATATAACAAAACATGCAAGGGTCAAAATTGCCGACATTGCGTTGCGTGAAAAATTTGGCATTCTGGGTTTGAAGTCGCCACCAGTATCATCATCATCCGATAAGTCATCATCCACCGATGATTGATCTTTTTTAAAGAATTTATTAACCCACTCTTGGATGACTTTGTCAATATCGGGTAATTGATTATTAAATAATAAACTCATAATAGTGATTGGTTAATCAGTTGGTCAGCGGCTTGGGGAAACAATAAATCTTGGACTTTTTTATTTAGAACTGTTTTTAGTAAATTAACACCTGCTTTTGTAGAACAGGATAAATAAACATGCATTATTTTACCACATTCAGAATATTCAATTTTGGAAACCATGTCATTTTTATCTATTTTATTATGAATAATTATACAATCCTGATGGTCGGCACCAATTTCTTCAATTTGCCGAAATACCAAATCCAAACGCGCTTGCCATTGTGAATGGCTACTATCGGTAACGATGATTAAAACATCACTTTCGACAGTATCTTGTAAAGTGGCACGAAATCCTGTAATCAACGTGTGCGGTAAGTTACGAATAAAACCAACCGTATCCGATAATATGTAATGATTGCCCTCGCCAATATGCACTCGCCGAGAAGTGGTGTCTAGAGTATCGAACAAGCGGTCGTTGGCAGGGGTGTTTTCGCCTGCCAACAAATTGAACAAGCTAGACTTACCAGCATTGGTATAGCCTACCAATGTTACAGTGGGAATCCTGTTTTTACGGCGGCGTTGACGAGCCAGTTGATTGCGTTGCATCAGCTTATCAGTTTGATTTTCTAGTCGCTTGATTTTATCCGATAACAAACGCCGATCAATTTCTATTTGTTTTTCGCCCGGTCCACCACGCAAGCCAATACCACCCCGCTGTCTTTCTAGGTGAGTCCATAAGCCACTTAACCGCCCCAAATGACGACGACACATTGCCAATTCGACTTGTAATTTTCCTTCATGTGTTTTAGCACGCAAGGAAAAAACAGTTAAAATCAAGCCTGTTCTATCAAGCACCGATAAGCCGAGTTTTTTTTCTAGGTTTCTGCTTTGTGTCATTGTAATATCACAATCAAACACCACCATACTACATTTAAATTGTTCCGTTAACTGAATAATGGCATCGATTTTGCCCTGTGGCAAGTAGGTGGCAGATTTTATTTCTCGTAGTGTTGTTACGTAAGTCGTCAGTACGTCTAACTCTGCCGATACTGCCAATTCATTAATTTCAGCAATCGCGTCTTCCTTGTCATAGCGATTTCGATAATCTTGAATAACAACCGTCAACGTCCGCGGCTGCGATATTGCTGATGCCTCTTTAAACGGCTGTTCAGACATACGGGTTGTCTTCTGTTTTAAACGCAATGCGAATGGGCGCACCCACTATTGATAAGGCTTTTCCAAAATAATTGATAAGATAGCGGCGATACGTTGCGGTTATTTTATCGGTGGAATTGCCATGGATAACCACACGAATCGGTGAGTTGCTGCTTTGATGCATAAAACGTAGCTTAGGGCGAAACTTACCGACATGGTGTGGCGGATTGTTGTCGAGTGCTTGTTGTAATACCTGATTCAGATACGATGTTGGAAAGTTACTATTGGCATTTTTAGCAGCAGAATGCACACTGGCAAGCAATCGCTTGTGCGGAAAACCTGTCGCAGTGGTTGCCGATACCGTTAGGCAATCGACTGTAAAATTACAAGCAATATCGGCAATGATTCTTTGTTTTGCAGCGTGCCGTTTTGCAGCTGGTAATAAATCAGCCTTATTGGCAATAATGACCAAAGCACAGCCGGCTTCGTCAATAAGATGAGCGATGCGTTTGTCTTGATGAGTCACACCTTCGACAGCGTCCACCACCAATAACGCACAGCTCGCCACCTTCAATGACCTCCTTGAGGCAACAACGGCTAGTTTTTCCCATTCTGAAATAGCCGATCGACGTTTCATCCCCGCAGTATCGATTAATTTTATTTGCTTGTGTCCATCGTCGAGTACCGACGAGACAGAATCACGAGTCGTACCGGGATGTTTAGAAACCACCATACGCGGTGCTCGCAACAGCCGATTGGTTAAGCTGGATTTACCGACATTGGGACGACCAACAATGGCAACACTAGTCATACCACCATCGGTGAATGGCGTTTCATCAAGCAATGGCTGGTCAATACTATTTTGTAAATGCTTTTTTAAAGACTTAAACCCCGTGCCATGTTTTGCGGACACCACAAGCATATCACTACAACCCAAACTTAAAAAATCCGAACAGGCGGTTACTTCTTCCATGCCTTCCGCTTTGTTAACCACCACCACCCATTCTTTTTGTATGGTGCTGCGTACCCAAGCCGCTATCTCTTCATCACCGCTCATTTTTCCTTGTTGTGCATCAGTGACCAAAACAACAAAATCGGCTTGTCGGCAAGCGTATTCCATTTTTTCTTTCACATAAGGAGTCCATTTATCTTGTTCACCATAAACACCACCGGTATCGATTAAATGCGCACGGGTGGTTTCGTCGAATTTTAAATCACCGCCGATATAGTCCAATGTCATGCCTGGAGCATTGTGTACCAATGCCTGTCTTTTTTCAATGAGCCGATTAAATAGCAATGATTTGCCGACATTGGGACGGCCAACAATGACAATGGTAGGAATGTTTTTTTTCAAAATATTAATTTCGCATAAAATAACGTACCCGATAAAGACAAGCCATAAATATCGGCCAGTGGAGCATCGTTGTCGGCAATAGCATAGAGGTCAATAATACCCTCTACACCACTATTAAAGTGATCGATAAAACTGCCGTTTTTTGCCGACAATGCAGATATACCGCCTTGTTTATCAGCAACGATAACCGCACCTTTAACAAAAATAGGGCTGCTTAAATCTTGTGCTTTTGTGTCGGTCTGCCATTTAAGTTTTCCTGTTTCGGCATCAAACGCATGGACAACCCCATCCACATCGCTGACAAACAACCGACTACCATATTCATCTAATTGTACATTAACCTTGCTACGAACATCCGCTTGCCATAGCACGCTGCCGTCTTTTGTTTGCATACAAGCAATGGCATTGTCGTAACTTGCCACACAAATAATTTCGTCATCCACCGCTGGCGTGTTCGCCTCATTAACCGTCTGTGAAAAAGCCGACTCAGCCGTTTGTCCAATTGCCTTTTTCCAGAGCAATTTGCCAGAAAATTTATTCATAGCAACCACTTTTCCGCCATTAATACCCACATAAACAGCGTTGTTTTTTACCACTGGTAATGACGATATGCCAATGCGAATATCATTTTTTAATGGCAAATTGTATCGCCACAATTCACTGCCTTTTTTAAGCGTATAAACAACCAGTTGTCCTTGTGCTGTCAGTACAAAAAGCTGTCCATTATAGATAATGGGAGATTGTTTTACAGATTGATAGAGCGATTGCTGCCATTGTATCTCGCCATGAAAATCACTCACTATTAAGTCACCGTTATCACGAACCGCTGCCATATAATTGTCATCACAACCGACACCCGCTAAATAGACCGCACCATCGGTTGGCAACGCCACTGGGGCGGCGACAACACTGCCGTGTTTGGTAATTTTATACACTGTGCCATCGCTTGAAACAGTACAAAAATGCTGCCCTGTCCAGTCTGGACGTAAAAAAGGCGACATCGCTCCTACTTCTTGCGACCATAGCAACCTCAATGCATTGGGAAAAAGCACTGAACGCTCTACCAAAGCCGTATTAGTCTGTGCTGTTATCGTTGATTTTATACTTGCACAACTCGCCAATCCCAATAAAAAGACAAAGGCGACCACCCCTTTAGCGGTGGTTTTAAAATTAGCCATCGGCTTTAGCAAGTGATTCCGAAAACAGGATTCCCATTTTTGCACGAATAATCGGCAAATAATAAGTCGCTAATGTTTGCGAACTAATAAGTGCCTGGGTGTACGATAGTTGCGCCTGATTGTGATCTACTTGTAGAAAATAGGCATCGCCCAAACGTTCGTTAAACATAATACTAAAAATATTCTTTTTTTCTGGTTTATTCAGATTGAGTAATTCAATGGCTTCTTGCGTTTTGTCTTGGCGTAAATAGAGCTCTGCCAAACGCAACACTGCCATTTTTTGAATACCACCATCTTCACTATCGGTAATAACCTCTTTTAAGGCATTTTCGGCTGGCTCTATGGCGGCATCATCGCCCACAGCAGCACGTGCCAACGCAAAAGCCGCCAAATTTTTAACTTCAGGAAACTCTTTATAATCGTCCAATGCCTGATAATGCTCTAGTGCTTGAGCAGTGGCAAAATTATCGCCCGCTTCCATGGATTGAAACAAATGTGTGTTGACCGCATTGCGGGTTTCTTGAAAAGTGGCGTTTTGCCAAGAAATGCCAAATATAAGTGCCCCTATCATGGCAATTACCGTCAATATTATGAATCGAAAACGCTTCCATAATTCGTATGATTTTTCTAAATGTTCGTTTTCATTTGCCATTATTTTGTAGCCTTTTTAATTCCGTCATAATAGTATCACCTTCAAGGTGGTATTGCTGTCCGTCACTCAAGCATTTTACCGTGATTGATTGCTTGTTTTTCTCATTCAAGCCTATAATTATAGCGAATCTTGCACGGATTGAATCCGCCTTTTTGAGTTGTTTGCCCAAATTGCCCCCGCCAATGTGCCGACAAACCGCAATTCCGACATCGCGACACCGTTCGGCAACGCTGTTGGCATAGGCATCACACTCTTGATCACTTATCACCAAATACCAAAATGGGGAGGTGGTATCGCAAGTGGTATCGATTAACGCCAAGACCCGCTCACAGCCCAACGCAAAACCACAACCAGGGGTACTAACCGCCCCAATCATCGCCGCCAATGAATCGTATCGCCCACCACCACAAATTGTGCTTTGTTGACGATCATCGCCTTTTGGCACCCATTCATAAACGGTATGGTTATAATAATCCAATCCTCTAACCAACATTGGATCATCAATAAAACCAACACCCGCATCGGTTAAATAATTTTTAACCGCATCCACATGTTTTTGAGACTCTTCTTTTAAATACGTTTTTAATAACGGTGCATCGCCCAATAATGCTTGGGTGGTAACAACTTTACTATCAAAAATACGCAATGGATTGGTTTGTAAACGTTGTTTGGAAGCCTCGTCCAAATCATCTTCATAGCGTTCAAAATAGGCTATTAATGCCTGCTTATGTTGGGCACGTTCATCGCCATTACCCAAATTATTTATTTTGAGATCCAGTTTTTTGTCAATTTTAAGGTATTGCCATAAACGCGACAGCATTATAATTTGTTCGGCGTCCACCAACGGATGACCACTGCCTAAGGCTTCTACCCCCATTTGATGAAACTGCCGATACCGCCCTTTTTGTGGGCGTTCGTGGCGAAACATCGGACCTCGATACTGCACCCGCACCAGCCCTGCACGGTGTGCACCCGCTGCCATTAGTGCCCGCACGGTTGACACCGTTGCTTCAGGGCGTAATGCCAAAACACTATCATTGTGTGAATCAACAAAGGTGTACATTTCTTTGCGTACCACATCGGTAGTGGTGCCCAATTGCCGTTCGAACAATTCCAGTGATTCAACCAACGGAGTACGAATTTCTTCGTAGCCATATGATAAAAAACAATCCATCGCAATTTTTTCAAAATTTTGCCAATGACGACTGCTATCAGGCAGTATATCTGCCATGCCACGAATTGATGAGATAAGCGATTGACGCATAAGGCTGTATTATAAAATAAAAGTAGCGGTAAGTAACGCACGCATGCCCCCCAGCTTCGCTATAATGCATTGTTTACTCTTGTTTTATAACTTGTGACTACCGATTGTTTTCTCACCAACTTATCGCCAACGCTCAAGCGCGCAATAAGCTCCTCTTTTTTTAAGACCGCCGTTGATGTGCTGTCGGTTTTTCCGACTCGCTTTGAAGACTGGCAAAATTCATGTGCGGCAGATGCCTTTACAAACGGTGAGCAAGTGCTAATAGAAGGCACCATTACCGACAAAAAAACCATTCCATTACGGCAAGGTCGGCAACTACTGGTTGATTTATTAACCAGCGATGAGGCGGTGGTTAAACTGCGGTTCTTTCGTGTAACAACACCACTAGATCGCTCGTTATATGCGGGCAGACAATTACAAGCACGGGGCGTTATTAATTGGCGAAAAAACAGCTGGGAAATGGCTCACCCACGATTGCAATCGGTCAACCGAGCAAAGCAAATAATATCCATTTACCCCGCCAGTAAAAAACTCAACTCCGAATTATTTCAGCAATTAGTAGTACATGCCTTTGAAACAACCAACTGGCAAGAAACACCTTTGCCCGACTCATTACTAACACTCCCGCGTTACTCACGAAAAGAGGCTTTTCAATTAGCACACTTACCCCATAACAAAACAGATGAAACAGCCCTGCCAAACAACAATCTCGCACTACAATGGTTGTGTTTTGAAGAAATATTAGCACACCAAATCGTGCTACGACAACGCTATTTTTCAAAAAGCCACTGCGCACCTCAACTCAAGTATTCAGCCGCTTGGTTTGACCCATGGCATGACGCTCTGCCTTTTAAATTAACTGCTTCTCAAAAAACGGTGATTAACGAAATTACGCGTGATATACAATCCAAACGCCCAATGCGGCGTTTGTTACAAGGCGATGTCGGCAGTGGCAAAACGGTGGTTGCCGCTTATGCTTGCTTACTAGCAGCCAAAAATGACTACCGTGCAGCGGTCATGGCGCCCACCGAGATTTTAGCCAAACAACACTTTGAAGTTTTTTCGGCACTTTTAAAACCGGTTAATATCCACTGCGAGTTAATCACTGGTGCCATTAAAGGCAAGCTGCGCGAGGCTGCCATTAAGCGATTTCAGTTTGGTATATCACAAGTCGTTATTGGCACGCATACGCTTTTTCAAGACACCATCGAAATGCCAAAACTGGCATTAACAGTAATAGACGAGCAACACCGTTTTGGCGTTATGCAACGGCAATCATTAACCGACAAAGGCGTTGATGTGCATCAGCTGATGATGAGTGCCACACCTATCCCCCGAACGTTAGCGATGAGTATTTTTGCCGACCGTGATGTCAGTACGCTAACCGAAAAACCACAAGGACGCAAGCCCATACAAACCGTGCTCATTGATGACAAACGCCGTCATCAAGTACTAGAACGCGTTTATGAGCATATTAAAAACGGTGGCCGTGTTTATTGGGTATGCCCTTTAATTGACGAATCCGATGCCACCGATTTAATGACGACAACAACATTAAACAATATAATAGAAGCCGATTTTCCGACACTTCGACACCGCATATTACACGGACGCATGAAAGACACCGAAAAACGGAAGACGATGGCGGATTTTCAAAAAGGCGAATTTGATATACTGATTGCCACTACTGTAATTGAAGTAGGAGTGGATGTGCCTACTGCCGACGTGATGATTATCGAACACGCCGACCGCTTGGGGCTTTCGCAGCTACATCAGTTAAGAGGGCGAGTCGGGCGTGGCGATAAAATAAGCAGTTGTATTTTATTGTATCAAACACCACTGACACCCGTTGCCCAAAAACGGCTAAAAATTTTACAAACATGTGATGATGGTTTTAAAATCGCCCATTATGACTTAGCAATGCGAGGACCCGGGCAATGGCTGGGCAATAAACAAAGCGGGTTACCCGCATTGAGAATCGCTGCCCTACCACGCGATAGAAAATTGGCAACTCAAGCCATTAAAGTGGCGGATTGGTTACTTAAAAATGATCAAAGCGCGTGCGTACAGCACCTGCGTTTTTGGTTACCCGATCAATTAAAATCGCCAAAATTGCCGCCCCAAAACAGCAATGAATGACAGCATTTCCAAACGACCAAAAATCATAGAAAATGAAAACAGGCTTTTTTGAAAAGCGGTAAAATCAGAATAATTAGACGCTGGTCCGACTTCACCCAAGCCCGGTCCGGTATTGCTTAAAGAAGAAACCGCAGAAGAAAAGGAGGTTAATATATCCAAATCCGTTAATAAAAATAATAACGTTATAATAATAACAGTAAAAACATAAGCCAATATAAAAAATAATATCGAGGCAATGGTTTTAGCAGGAAACGCATTGGATTTTAATTTATTGTTGTAATAGCCCAATGGATGCACTAATTTTTGTTGCTCCGCATTAATTTGATTAACAGTAATAAGCGCACGCATTAGCTTAACACCGCCCCCCGTTGAACCACTACAAGAAGTAAAATTAGCAAAAAATAGCAATAGCACTGGCAAAAATAGGGGCCATGCGCCGTAGTTTTCATTGGAATAACCGGTGGTGGTAATAATAGAAACAGCATTAAAAGTACCATAACGCACCGATTCCAAAACACTGTCATATTGGTTATTGAACGCCAAATAAACAATCGATATTGAGACTGCACAGACGACCAATAATAAATAAAATCGCCATTCTATGTTGGTAACATAGACTCTAAAATCACGGTGAGTCCATGCTATAAAATGAAGTCCAAAGTTCATCCCTGCCAACAACATAAAAAATATCGCCACTGCCTCAATAGCAGGGGAATCGAAGAAAATAAAACTTTGGTCATGAGACGAAAAACCACCCAAACTCATGGTCGTAAAAGCATGAATCATACTGTCAAAAACAGTCATTCCTGCGATCTTGTAACAAACCGCACACAACAGTGTTAATGCTGTGTATATGTACCACAATAATTTTGCCGATTCGCTTAGTTTTGGCGTAATCCTTGTTTCTTTTATCGGACCTGT
Source organism: Gammaproteobacteria bacterium (assembly GCA_965243565.1). GTDB lineage: Bacteria > Pseudomonadota > Gammaproteobacteria > Tethybacterales > Persebacteraceae > CBDEVH01. The sequence continues at coordinate 209,431 of OZ251571.1, read as the reverse complement.
TACTTCTGCCTGAAAAGCACCGCTACCACCCACACCCAACACCGGCAAAATAGCCGTTGCTAGCACCACCAAACCCATGCCACCAATCCAACTCATTAACGCACGCCAGAAATTAACCGAATCAGGCAATTGATCCAAACCCGACAAAGCCGTTGCACCCGATGCCGTCAGCCCTGATGACGCTTCAAAATAAGCCGCAGAAAACGCAAGCCCATCAATTGACAACATCAGTGGAACAGCACCAAAAATAGGCATGGTTGACCACATAATCGTAATCAATAAAAAGCCATGTCGTATCAACAAATTTTTGGTGCGAAACCATCGACCAAACCCTACGAGCACCAAACCTATCGCAATAACCGAACCAGCAACAATAAAAAACATATTATGTAAACCATCGCCTTTAAAAAACGAAAAAATCGCCGGCAAAAACATAATACAGCCAAAGTAGATGACAAAACTACCGTAAGGAAACAATATTTGTAAGATTAATCGCATTAACCAACCACTACTTGACTCATTTATTAATTTTTATGCCGTCTTTGCCGGCAATAATAACAATATCAGCAGGTCGCTTGGCAAACAAACCGTTTTCGACTACACCGACAATCGCGTTAATACTGTTTTCAGTCGCCACTGCATCGGTTAAATCAAGTAAACGAGTGTCTAAAATCCAATTGTGATTATCTGTTACAAAACCTTCTCGCCACGCCACGTTCCCCCCCATTGCTGCGAGTTGTCTGCCGACGTAACCACGCGCCAAAGAAATCACCTCGACCGGCAAAGGAAACTTGCCCAAGCATTTAACCACTTTGCTTTCATCAACCATGGCAATAAATTTTTTTGAGGAGACGGTTAATATTTTTTCTTGAGTATGGGCACCACCACCGCCTTTAATCATCTGTCGAAAATCGTTGACCTCATCAGCACCATCGATGTAAATATCAATAGTGCCTACTGATTCTAGAGTGCTGCAACGAAAGCCTGCCAATTCTAATAGGCGTGTGCTTTGTTTAGAACTAGAGACCACTCGATCAATTTTTGATTTGACCGTTGACAACTGTGCTATTAGAGCATTGACTGTACTACCCGTACCGACACCCAAACAACAACCCCTATCAATAAAATCAAGGGCAGCAGTGGCAGCCTCTTGCTTTTGTTTTTGCTGTTCTTCTGTCATCAATTATCCTATCATAATACTATACTTTGATTCTACTCTATTACTTGGTATCTTGTTGATACCACCTTGCAACCAGATGTCGCTCTTGCTCTGTCATTTTTGTTTTATTATTAAACGGCATCGTGCGATCCAGTACTATTCGCTTATAAAACTTGTCACGCGTAAGCATAATTTGCTCGTCTGTATCAACAATATAGCCCAGCGGTGCCACTGTAAAAAGCGCGTCTGTTGCTTGTGCAGAATGACAACCAACACAATGTTTGTCCGCCAATTGCCGTATTTGCTGCTGTGTTACTTTTTCGGCATTGCCAATATCAATCAATGGTGACAAAGCACTAAGCACTGCCACCATTAAAGAAACCACAGCCAATACAATATATTTATGGGCAAGCGGGTTGCCTTTGTTTTTTATATTGATAACATGACGAATACAACCCGCCATCGCAATAATAGCGACCACGGTTAATGGGGCAAAAGCACCAGTAGACAAAAAAGGCGTATGCAACGAAATCATTAAAAACACAACTGGTAATGCCAAATAATTATTGTGTGCCGAACACAAACCCGCATAAACACTTGGTTTCATATCGGGAACTTCACCTTTTTCGACCGTAGCCACTATACGCTTTTGGGTGGGAATAATCACCATTATCACATTGCCTACCATGATGGTGCCAAGTGCCGCCCCAATATGTAAAAAAACAGCACGTGGTAAAAACACCTGTAACAAAACCCAAGTCGATAGTGCTACCCATAAAAGCCCAACTGCACCAAACCACAGCGGATGATTTAAAAGTGGCGTTCGTGATAAAACACTATAAACAATGGTACTTATAAAAAAATACGCAATGCCAATTAATACCCCTGTCCCGCCTGATATAGTCGACTCGGAAGACACCAACCAAACGGACGGATTAAAGTAATACAATACCGTCATTAAGGCTACCCCCGACAACCATGTCGTATAAGCCTCCCATTTAAACCAATGCAACTGTGGTGGCAGTGGCATGGGTGCCACACTCTGTTTTTCTAGATAATAAAAGCCACCGCCGTGTATTGCCCATAAATGACCGGCAACTTTATCGCTTCGTTGTTTGCCACTACGAATTAATTGGTTTTCGACCCAAATAAAATAAAACGATGCACCCACCCAAGCAATTGCCGCAACAATATGCAACCATCTCAATAAAAATGCCAACCAATCTATTATCACAACAACAAAATATTTTTAATTTTACGGCTCTTATTCATCAGTCATTTTTTTTGACGAATGTAACACGATAGAGGATAAGGAAATCAACTGCCAATAAAGAAAAAAGGATTAACCCTTGAAACACATTACTGATAGAAGGCGGTAATTGCATTTCGATTTGAGCATTTTCACCACCAATGTAAACCAACGCCATTAGCAATGCAGCGAAAACAATGGCAACAGGAGACAAACGCCCTAAAAACGCCACAATGATTGCCGTAAAACCATACCCTGGTGAGACAATTTCAGTCAATTGCCCAAAAGGACCAGCCACCTCGACCATACCCATTACCCCTGCCAACGCACCAGATAGCAAAAAACATACCCATACCGGCATTGTCGTACTAAAGCCCGCATAACGTGCTGCTGAAATTTCCATCCCAACAATACGCATTTTGTACCCCACTAAAGTGCGCTTCATTAAATAAAAAACACCAATAACAGCAATCGGCAAAAGAAAAACCGACAAATATAAACGCGTGTTTTCTATCAGTATAGGCAACATGGCATTTTCAGAAAACAACGCAGAATGCGGAAAGCCATAGCCTTTTGGGTCTTTTAAAGGTCCGTAAACTGCATACGACAAAAGCAACTGTGCGATATACACCAGCATCAAACTCACTAAAATTTCGTTAACCCCACAACGCACTCGTAAAAAGGCAGGAATACCGCCCCAAACTGCACCAGCAACTGCACCTGCCAGCATCATCCAAAACAATTGCAAAGGCAAATCGTCGCCATAAATAGCAACAGCGGCTGCCGCAACCGCCCCCATGGTCAGCTGCCCTTCGGCACCGATATTCCAAATATTAGAACGAAAACAAACCGCTAAGCCCAATGCGATAATTGTCAATGTAACGGTTTTATTAACAACCTCTACCGTACTATAGAGCGAAGCAAATGGCTCTATAAAAAACACATAATAAACAGCACTAGGGCTTTGACCCAGTAATAATAATAGAACACCGCCCACACAAAACGCCAGAACAATGGCAATCAGTGGTGTAACCCAGTGCATAAATGCCACCACTGCCGGGGGATTAGCAACAATACGCAACATTAGCTGACTGTCATTTTTTCACCCACCTCCAAGTGGGTGAGAGAATCGTTAACAGGCATGGGCTCTGACAGTATGCCATTACTAATAACTGTAATTTCATCAGATATTTCAAACAACTCATCTAGATCTTCGGATATAACCAATATAGCCACTTTTTGGCTTGCCAACTGTCGTAAGCGACGACGAATAGACAAAGCGGACTGAACATCAACCCCCCACGTTGGATTTGCAATAACCAATACACGTGGACCTTGCTGCATGGCACGACCGATAATATATTTTTGCAAATTACCGCCCGACAATGCTTTCGCTAAATTTTTTGCCGAAGGTGTTGCCACACTAAAACGAGTAATTATTTCATCGGCAAAAGCATGCATGCGTTTAAAGTTTAAAATACCACGCGGTGCAAGTTTCTCTTTATTCATGCAACCCAGCAAAGTATTAGCAGCCAATGACAACTCGCCAATACTGCCCGTATGATAGCGGTCGGTTGGCACCGATAGAATCCCCACTTTTAATCGATCTTCTACATCCCAATCACCGATAGGCTTGCCATCGAACTCTACGGTATAAAACAAATTTAGGCATTCACCATTAATACATTTTAATAATAACTCTTGCCCATTGCCAGCAATACCAGCAATACCAGTAATAAACGACTGTTTCAAACACAATCTATCGATATTAATCGTATTATTGTCTTCTTGTTTATGCAATGATTTTAATTCCAGTACGACTTTATGATCTTTGACGGCACCTTTATCTTCTTCGGGATGTGGTTCGTGCTCTTCATCTCCAATCATTAAATGAATTAAATCTTGTCGTTTCATATCCCCCATGGGCCTTGTAGCAACTGTTTTTCCACGCCTCAACACAGTCACATGCTGACACAATTCCTCTACTTCATTCAATTTATGACTAACAAAGATAACCGCACAACCTTCATCTGCCAATACACGCAATAAAACAAAAAGTTTTTTGACCTCTAAATGAGTGAGTACTGATGTAGGCTCATCCATAATCAATAACGTTGGATTTTGCAACAAACACCTAATAATTTCTATCTGCTGTTTTTCGCCTGCTGATAAACTACTCACCTGACGAAAAGGATTAATGGTTAAACCATAACGGTCACATAATTGATGCAGTTCACTCAATAAAATATGCTTTGGTCTATTAATTGCCAAGGCGATATTTTCGATAACCGTTAATGGATTAAACAATGAGAATTTTTGAAAAACAACACCAATGCCCAAGCGACGGGCAAACGCTGGATCTTTGATCTCAACATCCTTACCGAACCACTGAATAACACCTTTATCAGCTTGGGTAATACCGTATAAAATATTGATTAAAGTGCTTTTACCCGCACCATTTTCACCAATCAAAGCATGCAACTCGCCTTTACGCACACTAAACGAAACGCCTTCATTGGCACGCACGCTACCAAAATATTTATGAACATCACGAACAACCAACAATGGCTCACTCATTTACTCACCCTACTGCCACTTGTTGTATTGCCTTCATAATGGCGGCTGCCTGTTTGTCTTTTTTTTGCTTACTCGGTGTTAAATGAGCAACCAAATCTGCCACTATACTCACTGCTATTTCAGCCGGATACACCCCACCTTTGCCGATAGGACAAACCAATTTATCCGCGTTAATACCGCGTTGCAAAAAACGCGAACGAAATTTGGTTGCTTTTGCCACCGAACCAATAACACCAATAAAATTAAAAGAATCATCGCTTTGTTCGCGACTCAATGCGTAATCACACAATTTAAAATCCAAATCATGTGAATGCGTCATAATTAACACATTACAATCTTTGGGTAAAGACTCCATACAATCAACATCACCCGTTATTACTTGCACCCCCGACAACGACACTGTGTTTTTTGATGAATCGCAGACATCGCCATAGGTATTAACCGCCAATAACTGATACGGCAACCGACCAAGCAACAACGCTACTTCACGCCCGACATGCCCCAAGCCAAAAACCGCCACCATTGGCTTTTTTTCGCTACAAAACTCAAACAAAACCGCCACCTTACCACCACAACACTGTCCCATAGACGCTCCCAACGTCCATACACAAACGCGGATGGATTGTTTTTGTTGTAGTATTTCTCGAGCCGTAAAAATCACTTTTTCTTCTAGCTCACCCCCACCAACTGTACCGGTAAATTGGGCATCACTAATAAGCATTTTTGCAGTTGATTTTTGTGGTGCCGACCCTTGTGTTGCAATAATAGTCACCACCACAAAAGCCTGCTCGTTACTTAACCATTGTGTCGCTTTTGTTAGCCAATGGCTATACCCATCAAAATTATCGCCTTCTTCATTATGATTATTTAAACAATAAAAATCACCCATTATTACAAAACCAATAACAAGGCATTAACTACCCCGATAGGTAGAGTAAGCATAAGGTGATAATAATAAAGGAATATGATAGTGCTCGTTTTTGCTTAATAAAAAACGAATAGTAATATCGGACAGAAAATCGGTAGGCAAATCATGGGCAAGTAGATAATCTCCCGCATAAAACACCAATTCGTAGTCACCCAATGCAAAATCTTCTTCTAACAACACAGGATTATCGCAACGTCCATCGGCATTGGTCGTAACACTGGTTAATTCACAACGACTCGCAAAACCATCCTCATCAACTTGTAAGCGGTACAGTTTAATAGATAGTCCCGCCGCTGGAACACCGCGGGCAGTATCTAATACATGAGTAGTTACATATCCCATTAATCGATGTTAAAAAGGCAATTACTGAGGTAATTGACCTTCTACACCCTTCACGTAATAAAGCATATTTGACATATCACCGTCGTTCATGACAGAGCCAGCAGCCACTGCTTGTGACCCATCTTGCCGAACAACAGGACCGGCAAACGGATGAAAAGAACCATCGGCGATAGCATTGCGCTTAGCCATAATTTTACTAGCAACATCTGAACCAAGAAGTGCTTCATCAATAACTATATCAACCATGCCATCTTTTATGCCATTCCAAACAGACGAAGACTTCCATGTACCATCGAGTACTTCTTGAACACGCTGAATATAAAATTTATCCCAATAATGAACAACTGCCGCCAGCTGTGCGTCTTTGCCATAATGCTTCATGTCAGAATGATACGCCACTGCAAACTTGCCACGCTCTTGTGCTGCCTGAACAGCAGCAGGCGAATCCGTATGATGCGTTACAACATCGGCACCTTGTGAGATTAATGTTTCTGCCGCCTCACGCTCTTTGCCCGGGTCATACCAACTATTAACCCAAATTACTTTAACCGAAATATCAGGGTTGAGACTTTGGGCACCACGCGTAAAGGAATTAATACCTCGAATAACCTCAGGAATAGGAAAAGCCGCGATATAACCAATCACATTACTTTTGGTCTTAGCCCCAGCAGCCATACCACCCAAATAACGCCCCTCATAAAAACGAGGCAGGTAATTACCCATGTTATCAGCGCGTTTATAACCCGTTGCATGTTCAAAAATCACATTCTTATTACGAGCTGCTGCTTTTAATGTTGGCTCCATATAACCAAACGAAGTTGCAAAAATCAAGTCATGCCCTTTAGTCGCTAAACTATTAATAACACGCTCAGCGTCTGCCCCTTCTGCTACGCTCTCGACATACGACGTCGAAATTTTATCGCCCAATGCTTTTTCAAGCGCCTTGCGACCTTGATCATGTTGATACGTCCAACCAGCATCGCCAATAGGAGAAACATAAACAAAACCCACTTTTAATTTATCCGCCGCACTGGCAGGAACAACCACCGAACTTGCAGCAAACAAACCCAACATTAAATATTTTTTAAACATTTTTAGAAACCCTCTTTTTTTTTAAAATTACACCCATACAGGCAATCCACAGACCTAACATCTTTAATTGTACCATACTACCAAATTTCATAATTTAATTGGAACAGGCTGTGCTAAACATTGTGGTGCCGACTGATTTTTAGCAACCATCGAAATGAAAACCAACGCCACAATAGTAACCAAATATGGTGCCATATTTAAAAACTGTGGTGGAATCGACACATTATAACCCTGCATAAACAACTGTAAAATACCGATAAACCCGAACAAAAAAGCCCCAATACTCAAACGTAAAGGTCGCCATGCAGCAAACACAACCAAAGCCAAAACAACCCAACCACGTCCGGCTGTCATATTTTGTGCCCACAACGGCGTATAGACCAATGATAAATACGAACCACCCAAACCGCACATTGCACCGCCATAAACCACCGCCAAAAAACGAATCTTTGTAACAGAATAACCCAGCGTAATAGCCGCGTTGTGGTTTTCACCCACTGCCCGCACAATCAAACCTGCCCGTGTTTGTTTAAAAAACACAATCGTCGCTACCAACATAAAAATAGCAAAATAAAAAAATGCATCATGTCGAAAAAACAATTCGCCAATATAAGGAATATCCTTTAGAAATGGAACCTCTATTACAGACAATGACGTTAACGTTTTACCCTCATAACTTAAGCCGATAAAAGCCGACAAACCCAGCCCAAAAACAGTCAAAGCCAAACCACTCGCCACCTGATTAGCCCGTAAATAAATCGTCAGCAATCCAAAAAACGCCGCCAAAGCACCGCCCGCCATCATCGCCCCAATAGCCCCTAGAATATAACTTCCGCTATGAAAAGTAATGATAAAACCAACCACCGCACCGATAATCATCATCCCCTCTACACCAAGATTTAACACCCCTGATTTTTCAGTCGTGAGCTCACCCAACCCCGCAAGTAACAGTGGCGTTGCTGCCTGCATTGCTGCCACTACAATAATTAACCATTCCATATTTGCCATTTTACCATTTATAATCCACTAGATTATAATAACGATATAACCATATACCCAATAACCCAACAACATCAATCACGCATTAAAATAGAGCAAACCTTAAAGCCCATGAATAACGAAGAACAAGCACAAAAATACCTTGCCAGTGGCAACGATAAATTCGAGCGAGGACAATATCAAGAGGCAATTACAGATTTCGATAAAGTCATCGAAATCAATCCAGATTTTGCAGAGGCTTACTATAATCGAGGCACTGCTAAAACAGAACTAAAACAATTCAACGAGGCAATTACAGATTTCAATAAAGCCATCGAAATCAAGCCAGAATATGCAGAGGCTTACTGCAATCGAGGCATTGCTAAAGCAGAACTAAAACAATTTAACGAGGCAATTACAGATTTCAATAAAGCCATCGAACTCAACCCAGAATATGCAGAAGGCTTACTGCGGTCGAGGCATTGCTAAAACAGAACTAAAACAATTCTCGAGGCAATTACAGATTTCAATCATGCCATCAAACTCAACCCAGAATATGCAGAGGCTTACTCGAGGCGGTCGAGGCAATGCTAAAGTAAAACTAAAACAATTCTACGAGGCAATTACAGATTACGATAAAGCCATCGAAATCAAGCCAGAATATGCAGAAGCTTACTATAATCGAGGCACTGCTAAAACAGAACTAAAACAATTTCTCGAGGCAATTACAGATTTCAATAAAGCCATCGAACTCAATCAAGAAGATGCAGAAGCTTACTGCAATCGAGGCAATGCTAAAACAGAACTAAAACAATTCAACGAAGCAATTACAGATTTCGATAAAGCCATCGAACTCAATCAAGAAGATGCAAATGCTTACTATTCCATCGAGGTCGAAATGCTAAAGCAAAACTAAAACAATTCAACGAGGCAATTACAGATTTCAAAAAGCCATCGCCAATCGAACAGAGGCTTACAATCCAAATTGCTTGCAGAGGCTTACATCAATCAGAGGCAATGCTAAAACAGAACTACAACAATTCAACGAGGCATTTACAGATTTCGATAAAGCCATCGAACTCAATCCAGAAGTTGCAGCGGCTTACTATAATCGGGGAAGGGCTAACCGTTTATTGGGGAAAGAAGAAGAGGCAATTACAGATTTTAAAAAGGCAAATGAATTAGATCCTACTGTGGTTATTCAGGAAGCAACCAAGAAAAAGACAGAGGAAATTACAGAAAATCTAAAAGAAATTACAGAAAAGACAGAGGAAATTATAAAATTTCAAAACATTATTGAAGAGGCTTTGCAAGAGTACAACCGTAGTAAAGAAGTTTGGTTCAAAAGATCAAAATACGCTACTGGTATAGTGTTTTTCTGTTTATTGCTTATTCACACTGACATAACATTTTGTCCACCAGACTTTTGCAAAAATACAAGCGGCGGCACTGAACATATCATTTCCAAAATAAGTATTTCTGCCTTTTTAATCGCGGTCTATTTGTTTATTCTTCGACAATATACCAACGCCAATCGTTTGGCTATAGAAACCAATAATCGCTTAATCGCCAGCAAATTATTTGCCAATATTTCCTTTAACGACAAAATTGAGGATTCTCTATATCCACCTATTATAAAATCCATTATCGATAGCCCATACAATCAGCAAGATAGTTCATCAGATAATAGTTTAATCCAAAAAATATCGGAGATTCTCAAACTGTCGCAAAATAAATAATAGTTTTATAACGTGCTGATACCAAGATTTAACACCCCTGTTTTTTCAGTCGTGAGCTCGCCCAACCCTGCAATTAAAAAGTGGCGTTGCCACCACTACAATGATTAACCATTCCATATTTATCATTTATAATCCACTGAATTATAATAACAATATAACAATACCCAACAACAACATCAATCACGCATTAAAATAGAGCAAACCTTAAAACCCATGAATAACGAAGAACAAGCACAAAAATACTTTGGCAGTGGCAACGATAACTACGATCGAAAAAAATATCAAGAAGCAATTACAGATTTCAATCATGCCATCAAAATCAAGCCAGATTTTGCAACGGCTTACGGCAATCGAGGCTCTGCTAAAACAGAACTAAAACAATTCAACGAAGCAATTACAGATTTCAATCATGCCATCAAAATCAAGCCAGATTTTGCAGAGGCTTACGGCAATCGAGGCTATGCTAAAGCAGAATTAAAACAATTCAACGAGGCAATTACAGATTTCGATAAAGCCATCAAAATCAAGCCAAAATATGCAGAAGCTTACTATAATCGAGGCAATGCTAAAGCAGAACTAAAACAATTTAATGAGGCAATTACAGATTTCGATAAAGCCATCAAAATCAAGCCAAAATATGCAAAGGCTTACTATAATCGAGGAATAGCTAACCGTTTATTGAGGAAAGAAGAAAAACAGCGGCAATTAAGATTTCAATAAAGCCATCGAAATCAAGCCAAAATATGCAAAGGCTTACATCAATCGAGGCAATGCTAAAGCAGAACTAAAACAATTCTACGAGGCAATTACAGATTTCGATAAAGCCATCAAAATCAATCCAAATTTTGCAGAGGCTTACTATAATCGGGGAATGGCTAACCGTTTATTGGGGAAAGAAGAAAAGGCAATTACAGATTTTAAAAAGGCAAATGAATTAGATCCTACTGTGGTTATTCAGGAAGCAACCAAGAAAAAGACAGAGGAAATTACAGAAAATCTAAAAGAAATTACAGAAAAGACAGAGGAAAACACACAAAAGACAAAGGAAATTACAAAAAAGACAAAGGGAATTACAGATTTTCAAAGCACTATTGAAAATGCTCTGCTATGGCACAACATAAGTAAACGTGTTTGGTTAGCAATATCAGCTATCGCTACTTTTGTAGTGTTTTACTGTTTATTGCTTATTCACATTGACATGACAGATTATTTACTAGACAATTCTAAAAATATAAAAGACGGTTCCACTTGCTCAGTATTTTATATACTAAACAATTTCAACACTGAACATATCATTTCCAAAATAAGCATTTCTGCCTTTGTAATCGCGGTCTATTTGTTTATTCTTCGACAATATACCAACGCCAAACGGTTGGCTATAGAAACCAGTAATCGCTTAATCGCCAGCAGATTATTTGCCAATATTTCCTTTTACAAAGAAATTGAGGAAAAAATTAAGGATTCTCTATATCCACCTGTTATAAAATCCATTATCGATAGCCCATACAATCAGCAAGATAGTTCATCAGATAATAGTTTAATCCAAAAAATATCGGAGATTATCAAACTGTCGCAAAATAAATAATAGTTTTATAACGTGCTGATATGTTGCGTCTGGCAATTACAACAGGGTTTACCCAGTATCCTCTCTATTAATAACCAACCGTACTCGCCGAAAATAATCGCTTCGCTTACTCTAAGCCTATCTTCCGCCTTTTGTTCTGTTGTCCTCTATACAAAGCATTTGGCAATTTTCATCGGAAGTTTTTCCGCCTTCGTGCCAAGGTTTAATGTGGTCGGCTTCCATTTCCTCAATCTCAAAATGATTTTTACATATAGTGCAAATTCCGTTTTGTTTTTCGTATGTTACTCTTTTTTGATTATCGGTAAACGCACGAATATTTAAGTGTTTCTCTTTGCGCGTTAAAACGTATGAATAAATTCCTTTTTTATTCTTTATATCATCGTCTTTCATTAACTGTGAAACTTCTGCGTCAAGTTTTTTGGGGTCTAAATATTGATTTTTAAATTCGTTGTATAAATCTCCCCACGGCACACCTTTCATCTCTCTACGGTACTTTGGAAAAGCAGCTTCAATCCAATTGATTATATTTTGAAAATACGCCCATAATTCAGCGGCATCTTCCTGGTGTTGGTACTGACCCATATAGCCTTTAATATCGCCATTGCTTATCCATTTTATGGTGGTTTCTAAATAGTCTTGTCTTATCGTTGAACCGTTTAAATATTTCCCGCCTATGCCATAAGCAGCACAACCATTTTTACTAAAATATCGCTTGGCATCGGTAACCCAAGAACCTGAATAAACTGCATTTCGTAATTCTTGGTCGGTTAATTCCTCCCCCGCTATATTGATTATTTCAAACCATTCTAGTTTTTCGCTGTTTGTTCCTGTGCATTGATAAACCATTAGTTTGTAGTTTAAAATTTCATTCTGCTTATCGTCTTGTAAGTTATCAAAATACAGACCGTTATATGAAAATTCCCCATGTACGAATTGGCAGATTGATATTGTCCGCTGTTGCCCGTCAACCACTTCAAAATTGCCATCTTCTCGATCTGCCCAATACATTACATTGAGCGGGAAATTTTTGGTGATGGTTTCAATAACAGCGTCTCTTTGCTCGTCTTTATAGATAAATTCTCTTTGGTAAGGTGGGCGTATGTCTAATTTACCAACATCGCTAACATAGCCAATAACGCCACCTTCATTATTATCTTGGTAGCCGTTGGTTAGTTCACGAACGGTGATTTCTTTAAATTCTATCTTCATAATTTTTTGTTTCTTATAAGTAATCTAGCGTACATAGCTTTATATGTATTCCCAATTTTCACAACACTTTTCGCATTTATATCATTATATTTTGGGGTATCTTCTGATGTATATTTTTTAGTCCTTAAATTGGAGGTGTTTGCCCTGTCTGTTATTCCTAGCACTTCAAATTGCTCTGGATTGTATTTATCCAAAAAGGTAATTGGTACGCCCATTACTCCTTTATAGTCCATTGGAATATCTTTTGTTTTATCGATATTTATCGCATCGTAATTGTCGTATTTTGGATATTCTTCTGGGGTGTATTTTTTGTAGAGTATTAAATCTTCGTGGCGTTCTTTGTAATCCAAATTAGTAAACCAACGAACCCCTTTAACGCGTATGTATTTTTTGCCGTCATCATCAATTCTAAAACCTGCGGCTGTTAATGGGTAATCCTCAGGAACGCTAAACTCTCTATCGCCACTGTGGATACTAGCACCTAACCAAAGTTTATTGTCTTTTATCAGTTTAAAAATATCTTTATAAGTTATGGCGTTTACATTGCCAATTATTAAAAACTTTTTGTCGTACTCAATCAGCTGTGCTACATATTCTCTAAATAAAGAAAAGGGAGGGTTGGTAACGACAATATCAACTTGTTTTAATAATTCTATACATTCTTCATTGCGAAAATCGCCATTCTCTTTTAAGTCTTGTATGCCAATTTCTGCGGTGTCGGGGATTCTGTTGCCATTTTTATCGCCGTTATATTCTAAATAAATGGCTTGTTCACAATCGTGTTGGCTAAACAAGTCCATATCTTGGCTTTTATAACAAGTTGTTATTAGCTTTTTTAGCCCTAGATATTCAAATCTGTATGAAAAATAATGAAAAAAATTACTAACACGAGGGTCATCACAATTACAGTAAACCACTTTATTTTTAAAATAGTCTTTGTGATTTTTTAGTTCCTTTTCTATATCGGCAAGTTGAGTATAAAACTCATCTTTCTTAGCCGATTTTGCTTGATGTAAATCTTTATTCTGTGATGCTCTTGCCATTTTAAATTTTTACCCTTTTACTTCTTCTATTATAAGCTGTTTATTGTGGTTGCTTGGCTAAATTTGCGATGCCTTAAACTCAAGCATAATAGCCAAATAATACTTTACCCCAAACGCCAAAAAATGACATGCGAGCGGATTCTAACAGCGTTATTATACGATTTATTTATTTCGGTTATAATAAGATTATGCAACAGTGTACTACAACATTAGCCCCGCGTTTATTGGATATTATTGATAATGATATTTTGCCACTAACCCTAGCGGGTGTTGCAAATGGCAATAAGGTTTTTGGGGCGGCAGTGGTACGCATTGCCGATGGCGCACTTATCCATGCGGCAACCAATCACGAACACAGCGAGGCATGCCCGTTGTGGCATGGCGAAATGGTGGCATTGCGTGATTTTTTTGCATTGCCTAACCACCCACCACCCAATGAGTGCTTGCTGTTGTCAACGCATGAGCCTTGCCCTATGTGTGCATCGGCGATTGCTTGGAGCGGTATGCCGCAGTGCTTTTTTCTGTTTGATTATGATGATACCAAAAAGCAGTTTGATATTCCCCATGATATTCGTATTTTGCGTGAGTTGTTTACACCGGCGACGGCTCTTAATCATAATAATGCTTTTTTTACTGCCCGACCGCTTATCCCGTTGCTAGGTGATGAGGATAAAAAACGGCTGGATAGTATTCGGCGACGTTATGATGATTTATCTCAGATGTATCAGTCCAATAAATCGAATAATTCTATTCCTCTTAAATAATTTGTCTTACTCAATATGCGTCTTATAAATAAAGAATGCCTATTGCGTTTGATTGATTGTCTATTGTGATTTTTATTGTGATTTTGCTAGAGTAACGATTATGCTGTTTTACCTGAACCAAGAAGCGCAATCACGACAGATTGTTGCGTCTAACGATACAACAGTTTTGCAGTTTTTACGCGGACAAAACTTGTTGGGTAGCAAAGAAGGTTGTGCCAGTGGCGATTGTGGTGCTTGTACTGCGGTGCTGGTAGAGCTAACCGCCAAAGAGGATGATTTGCGTTATACCGCAGTCAATACTTGTATTTTGTTTTTGTCGGCGTTGCATGGCAAGTTATTAATCACAGTTGATGGTGTTGGTAATGATGATGTTTTGCATCCTGTCCAAACGGCTATGGTTGATACACATGCCTCTCAATGCGGTTTTTGCACGCCCGGCTTTGTAATGTCGCTGTTTGCCCTAGACAAAAAGCGACCGCCTACGGTTTGTCGCGATGATGTTGCAACTGCAATTGCTGGAAATTTGTGTCGCTGTACGGGTTATAGCCCGATTATTGATGCTGGTGTGGCTGTTTTAAATGAAACGACTGCACCCGATAATTACGATGAGAATAAAGATTTAATCATAACCCGCCTAAAGGCTTTAAAGATAGCGGCCATAAAAGAGGGTGCAGTGATAACAAATCTACCGCCTATTTGTATCGCCGAAAACATAGAGGCGTTGCACGCACTAAAAAGCCTACGACCAACGGCAAAAGTTTTTGCAGGTGGGACCGATCTTGCACTTGATTTATCATTGCACGAAAAAACCTTGCCTTGTTTAATAGATATAAGCCCGATTGCCAAAAATACGTCTTGGCAAGAAGATTCAAAAGGGGATGATGCAAATTGGATTTTGCCGTCAACTATGACGATTGCCGATTGTATGGATTTTTTTAGTGGTCGCTTGCCGTCAATGCTGCCGTTTTTGCATCGTTTTGGTTCTGTGCCGATTCGCGCACGTGCCACGCTTGGCGGTAATATCGGCAATGCATCGCCTATTGCCGATATGCCCCCCGTGTTATTGGCACTTAATGCCTGTATTGTCCTTGATAATGGGCGGCAAACAAGGAAAATGCCATTGGCGGATTTTTATCTCGAGTACAAAAAAACAGCATTGAATGATGATGAATGGATTGCATCAATTATTGTCCCACGCCCTAAAGTAGAGTCGTTTTTTCATGTTTTTAAAATAAGCAAACGCATTGAGGATGATATTTCAATCGTTGCGGCTGCGTTTTATTGGGAAAAAGACGAGCATAATATCATTACAGTGGCACGGCTTGCGTTTGGCGGCATGGCTGCCATACCCAAACGGGCGTTGCATACAGAGGCGTTTGTACAGGGTAAGGCGTGGGCAGAGTCAACGCTGCAAGCCGCAGCTGACTGTCTTGCGGATGATTTTTCGCCGATTAGCGATATGCGTGGTTCTAGTGGCTATCGCAGTGCAATGGCGGCGGCAATGTTACATCGGGCTTATTTAGAATCACAACAATCATTACCGCGTATTGAATCACTACAGACTGTGGTTAATTATGCCGACTAAACTACCGTCTAACAACGCATTGCCACATGAATCCGCCGCCGCCCATGTGCGTGGTGTCGCAAATTATATTGATGATATACCGGAAATTAACGGTACATTACATGCTGCCGTGCATTGTAGTACCCATGCCCATGCGGCGGTTGCACCGCTTGATTTAACTGCTGTCAATAATGCCGATGGCGTGGTTTGCACACTGACGGCGGATGATTTAATACATGGCAATGATGTGGGTCCCGTGTTGGCGGGTGATCCTTTATTGGCGGATGGTATTGTCGAGTATGTTGGGCAAGCGGTGTTTGCAGTGGCGGCAAGCTCACGTATTCAAGCACGGCGAGCTTGTCAGCTTGCCGCTATAGAGTATGCGGATAAGCCAGCGGTGCTAAGCATCGAACAAGCCCTAGCCCAAAAACATTTTATTATTCCTGAAGAGTCGTTTATGCATGTTCGTCATGGTGATGCAGATAACGCCCTTGCTGTCGCACCGCACCGATTAAAAGGCTCTGTTTTTTGTGGTGCACAGGAGCATTTTTACTTAGAAGGGCAAATTGCCTACGCCGTCCCTCAAGAAAATCAAGGCATGCTGATTTATAGCTCGACCCAACACCCGAGCGAAATACAACAGCTGACGGCAAAAATATTGGGGCTTCAACAAAGTGCGGTAACTGTTCGGGTAAGACGTATGGGCGGTGCGTTTGGCGGCAAAGAAACACAAGCGGCTCAAACAGCGGTACTGGCGGCAGTGTTGGCACAAAAAACAGGCAAGCCTGTTAAATTGCGTTTATCACGGGCAGAGGATTTTCGGATGACGGGTAAACGGCATCCTTTTTTAATTAACTATGAGGCTGGTTTTAACGATGTCGGGCGTATTGGTGGTGCAAAAATAACAGTGGCAGCAGATTGTGGTATGTCGGCAGATTTATCGCTTGCTATTTTAAGCCGTGCGATGTTGCATGTCGATAATTGTTATCACTACCGGGCTGTGTCTATTGTTGGTATTCCCTGTAAAACGCATAAAGCGTCTAATACCGCTTTTCGTGGGTTTGGCGGACCACAAGGCATGTTGCTTGCCGAACGGTTAATGCAAGATGTTGCGGCTCATCTCAAACTTGACCCATTGGCAGTACGCAAAGTTAATTTGTACAATGACAAAGAACGAAATACAACGCCTTACGGACAGACGATTACCGAAAATACGATTGAGACTATTGTTAATACTTTGTCTGATACCGCTGATTATGCCGAACGCCGTCGTCGCATTGATTCTTTTAATCAACAAAGCCCTATTTTAAAAAAAGGCTTGGCACTGACACCTGTTAAGTTTGGTATTTCTTTTACCACGACTTTTCTTAACCAAGCTGGGGCATTGCTCACCATTTACTTAGATGGTACCGTGCTTATTAACCATGGCGGTACAGAAATGGGGCAAGGCTTGTTTACCAAAGTGCAACAAGTGGTTGCCAATGAGTTGGGGATTGCTACCGCAAACGTGCGGGTCTGTGCCACCGATACCGATAAAGTGCCCAACACCTCACCAACGGCGGCTTCGGCAGGGGCAGATATGAATTGTATGGCGGCTGCCAATGCGGTTGCTATTGTTAAAAAACGGCTGATTGAGTTTGTCGCCGAGCAACACGACTGTACTGTACAAGCAGTAACTTTTGCCGATGATGCTGTTTTGATTGACGAGCACGTTGTTATGCGTTTTTGTGAATTGGTACGGGCTGCTTATTTGGCACGTATCTCGCTTGCTGCTTGTGGCTATTACCGCACGCCAAAGATTCATTTTGACAAAACGACCAATCAAGGACGACCATTTTATTATTATGCCTATGGGGCAGCGGTGAGTGAGGTTATTATCGATAGTCTAACCGGCGAACACCGCTTAGTACGGGTTGATGTCTTACATGATGTTGGACAATCACTTAATACCGCCATTGATGTCGGACAAATTAAAGGTGGTTTTGCACAAGGGTTGGGGTGGCTCACACAGGAAGAACTAATATGGAATGACAATGGCGGTTTAATGGTGACTGGACCGGCAACTTATAAAATCCCCGCTGTGGGTGATATGCCGCAAGATTTTAGATTGTCGCTTTATACTGTCGCCAATAAAGAAGCAACGATTTACCGCTCTAAAGCAGTGGGCGAGCCGCCGCTGATGTTGGCTATATCGGTATGGGCAGCACTAGAAGATGCCGCCAGCCATGCTGCTAACTGCACGGTAATGTTAAATACGCCGGTTACGCCAGAACGCTTATGGACGGCTATTAATAACGCCAAAACAACATCTACGAGTTAATTGTTGCTTGTTGTTTGTCGGTTCACACGCTCACCCATAATATAAACATCACCTATTAACCGCTCGTCACCAAGCATCATCATCAGCAACATTTTTTCGTCAATACTTTGTACTTGCGAAAAACGACGTTGTAATAATGGGATTGAATGGGGCTTTAGTACTAAAAAGTCTGCTTCTTTGCCTTGCGTAAAATTGCCAATGGCGTGGTCCATATGCAAGGCTTGTGCACCTCCTAATGTTGCCCAATACCATAAACGAGCAGGGCTTAAAGTATCCCCACGCAAACGCGCACATTTATAGGCTTCGTCCATGACACGAAACAACGAAAAACTACTGCCACCACCAATATCACTGCCCAATGCCACTGCTACTTTTTTTTGTTGGGCGCATGTTGCATTGAACAAACCACTGCCAAGAATAAAGTTAGAGGTCGGACAAAAAGAAATCGCTGATTTATTTGCGGATAGTAACGCCCATTCGTCATCACACAAATGAATGCCATGCGCAAAGACCGAACGATTACAAACCAAGCCGTGTTGATGATAAACATCAAGATAATGTTTAGCAGTGGGGTGGTTTTTGGCAACGCTTTGTAGCTCGCTCTTGTTTTCTGCCAAATGGGTGTGCAACAGCACATCGGAATAATCACGCAATAACTGCCCTGCTCCCGCTAGCTGCTCGGCACTGCTGGTGAGGGCAAAACGGGGGGTAACAGCATAGGTCAGACGGTCATGCTTATGCCATTTTTCAATCAGTGTACGGCTATCGGTGTAAGCGGTTTCGGCGGTGTCGAGCAATGCCGTTGGTGCATTGCGGTCCATTAATACTTTGCCACATGCCATTCGCAAGCGACGGCGGGCGGATTCGGCAAAAAAAGCATCTGCCGATTGTGGGTGTACAGTCGCAAATACCAATGCTGATGTCGTGCCATGCCGCATTAATTCATCTAAAAAATAAGCTGACATCGCAGAACAATGCGTACTATCAGAAAATGCTATTTCGGCAGGATACGCCCGCGTATCCAACCAATCCAATAATGAATGTGCTGTTGACGCAATAATATCGGCTTGTGGGTAATGTACATGGGTATCGACAAAACCCGGCACCAAAACCGCGTTGTCATGGGTGATAACTGGAATATCGTTACAGTCTCGCAATAAGATTTCTGCCTCTGCCACACGAACAACGTGCCCGTTTTCAATGAGTAAAGCACCATCGACAATGTATTGTATTGCTGCATCGCCATGCGTGTAAGGGTCGTTTAAAAAATGCAGTATCGCAGCACGATGTAAAGTACGTTGCATGGTTATTGCCATAACGCTTGCAAACGCAAGTAAGCGATTTTATAAATTTGCTCTAACGCACATGCAATTTCGTCTTGGGCATTGGTGTTTTGCAGACGTTGCTGCAAATTTTGCATAATGATGTCGGGGTCTTTTGCACGAACTGCCACTATAAATGGAATATTAAATTTTTTGATGTAGGTTTGATTTAACGCTTGTAATTGCTGCCTCATAACATCAGATAAATCTTGTAAGTTAGCAGATTGCTGCTCACAGGTAGAAGCCTCACCCATTTTTTTGGTAGTGCCCAAAATAGGGTGCTCCATTATTAAAGCCATTTGCTTTTCTGTACTGGCTTGCTTTACCATTTGCGTCATGGCTTGTGCCAATGCCTCAGGCGTATCATGCTCGGCATTAATACCGCTTGCCCATGCCGCCTCTGCCACCCATGCCGAATTTTCAAACACAGTCGCAAAAGCAGTTACAAATTGCTGTTGGCTCATCTGGCTGGGACGTAAATCTAGTGTCATAATTCATTATTTTACCTATCCTTGCCAATTAATAATAATGGCTTTGCAAAAATAATGGTGTTGATGTTTGCACAAGAAAACATCTTTTTTTATTTGCTTGTTTAAAATCATCTGCACGGCTTTTATCTATTGACTGCCCAAGCGTATCGTTAAAAAAAACAATATTATTTTTAGCATTGGCTGGTTTGGGTTAAAATAACGGATTCAACGTTATGAAAAATTCTATTTCACCATCAACGCTCAAGTTACAGAATAAAATTGTCCGAAAAACAATTAATTCGCGTATTTATGGTTTTGTTAAGCAGACGCCTCTGCAACAAACAGAGTATTTAATGAGCAGTAGTAAATCGCCTGTTTTTCTTAAGCGCGAAGATACTCATCCTGTTTTTTCATTTAAAATTCGTGGTGCATATCACAAGATAGCGGGCATGACTGCCCACGAATTACAAAACGGTATTGTGGCAGCATCGGCAGGAAATCACGCACAAGGCGTGGCGTTGGCAGCACAAAAGTTAGGCACTACTGCTATTATTGTTATGCCTGCACATACACAACAAATTAAAGTCAATGCGGTTCGTAATTTTCGCGCTACGGTTATTTTGCATGGTGATAGTTTTGATGATTCCTACCTATACGCCAAACAACTGTCGACTGAAAAATCAATGGTCTTTATCCCACCGTTTGATGATGAAGATATTATTGCTGGCAATGGCACGATTGCTGCCGAAATCCTAAGACAACACCCCAAACCCATACAAGCGATTTTTTGTGCGATTGGTGGTGGGGGTTTAATCAGCGGTATTGCCTCTTATGTTAAAGCCTTTCGTCCTGATATCCGCATTATTGGAGTCGAAGCCGCCGAATCAGCGTCAATGACTGCCGCACTTCGTGCCAATAAGTGTGTAGCACTGCCTAGTGTCGGTACTTTTGCCGATGCAGTGGCGGTTAAAAAAATCGGCAAAATTCCCTTTAAACTTTCACGTGAGTTGGTTGACGAAGTAATCGTGGTTGACAACGACGCAATTTGCGCCGCTATTAAAGATTTGTATAACGAAACGCGTACCATCGTCGAGCCTGCAGGAGCAATGGCAGTGGCGGCTATTAAACAATACGATACGCAAAACAACAATGCCTTGATTGGTATTGTCTGCGGTGCTAATATGAATTTTGACCGCTTGGGTTTTGTAACAGAGCGTGCCGAGATTGGCGAAAAACGCGAAATTCTACTTGGCGTGACTATCCCCGAACGCCCCGGTAGTTTTTATCAATTTTGCCAAGTGTTGGGCAAACGAAATATTACCGAATTTAATTATCGATTGCATAATGCCGATAATGCCCATATTTTTGTTGGGATTCAAACTAAAACCTCTAATGAACGCAGCGAGATCGTTGCCAAACTGAATCAAAAAAAGTTTCCGGTGATTGATTTAACCGATGATGAGATGTCTAAATTGCATATTCGTCATATGGTGGGTGGACGCGCCAAAGCAGTCAATGAATTGCTTTATCGTTTTGAATTTCCCGAAAAACCGGGTGCGCTGAAAGTTTTTTTAGAAGGGCTTGCCAATGCCGGTAACCACTCATGGAATATCAGCTTGTTCCATTATCGCAATCATGGCTCTGACCTTGGGCGCGTTTTATGCGGGATTCAAGTCCCCACTAACGAAATCGATACTTGTGAAGATTTTTTGCGTACCCTCGGTTATGCTTTTTCACGGGAAGATAACAACCGTGCTTATAGTTTGTTTTTATGGCAAGACTAAAGCCTCTTATTTTTTAACTCTATTAATAATACCATGACAGATATACCAAAAATTGATGATACTCGCTTAGTCGATATTATAGATATTATGACACCACAGCAACTGATTGACGAAATCCCTGTTGATGAAAAAACAACACGGCATATTGCTGATTCGCGTAAGTCTATTGATGCCGTGTTACGGCAAGATGATGACCGCTTGCTGGTCGTTACCGGACCTTGCTCTATCCATGATCCCAAAGCCGCAATGGAGTATGCCAACCGACTTGTCCCCCTTGCCCAACAATACACCAATGAATTAATCATAATAATGCGTGTTTATTTTGAAAAACCGCGTACAACAGTTGGCTGGAAGGGGCTTATTAACGATCCTGATTTAGATGATTCTTACAAGATTAATAAAGGCTTACGCCTCGCACGACAATTGTTGCATGATATTAATGAGTTGGGCTTGGCTTGTGCCACTGAATTTCTTGATATTATTTCGCCTCAGTTTATTGCTGATTTAATTGCGTGGGGTGCCATTGGTGCCCGCACGACTGAAAGCCAAATTCATCGTGAACTGGCGTCGGGTCTGTCATGCCCTGTTGGTTTTAAAAACAGCACGGATGGAAATATTAAAATTGCAGCAGATGCCATTGGTTCGGCTAATCAACAACACCGCTTTTTGTCGATTAAAAAAGATGGTCAATTGGCTATTTCACAATCGGCAGGCAACGACTCCTGCCATGTTATTTTGCGTGGTGGTGGCGGCAAACCAAATTATGATGCCGATAATATTCAACAAGCCAGTGCCTTGCTCGAAAAATCAGGTCTAACGCCCAATCTTATGGTTGATTGCTCACATGCCAATAGCAATAAAGATTATAAAAAGCAAATTGAGGTGGTTGATAATATTTGTAACCAAATAGCCAGTGGCGAATCTCGTATTATAGGCACGATGATTGAAAGCAATCTTGTTGCGGGTAATCAAAAATTAATCAATCCTGCTGATTTGGTTTATGGACAAAGTATTACCGATGCTTGTATCGATTGGGATAACACTGTCTCTGCGATTGCCCAATTAGCCGAGACAGTAAGCAAACGCCGAGCGCGTGGCTAATCGTCGTTATAAATAGTTTGTGCTATTTATAGATGGCAACTAAAAATTTAAATCGCCTTTTTTCTACTGCGCCTATGATGCGTTATTCGCATAACCATGCGCGGCATTTATGGCAATTGCTTTGTCCTAATGCCTTGCTATATACCGAAATGATTATGGCACAAGCCATTGTCCGTGGCAATAGAGAAAAATACCTTACACTGTCTCCACAGCAACAAGCCGTTGCCCTGCAATTGGGTGGCAACCACCCAATAACCATGACGCAAGCCGCAAAAGTAGGCGAACAAATGGGTTTTGACGAAATCAATATTAATTGTGGTTGCCCTAGCCCACGCGTACAAAGTGGTCAGTTTGGTGCCGTGCTAATGACAACGCCATCGCTGGTGGCAGAGTTGGTTCATGACATTAAAAATGCCGTCTCTATCCCGATTACAGTTAAATGCCGAATTGCGGTTGATGATATGGATGAAGGCAAAGGGTTGGACGACTTTACCACGCTTATGCAACAAGCGGGAGTTGATGCGCTTATTGTCCATGCCAGACGAGCATGGCTTAAAGGGTTAAATCCGTCACAAAATAGAACGGTTCCGCCGCTTAATTATCCGCGGGTTGCTCTATTACAAAAAGATTTTCCAACACTGCCGATAGTGCTAAACGGTGGCTTACAGTCTATTGAAGACATTGCTTTATACGCAAAACAGTTTAGTGGCGTGATGGTTGGACGGGCTGTTTGTCAACGTCCTTATATGCTTGCACAACTTCATGCCTCCCTTTTTAATAAACCAGCTTTGTCAAGACAACAAGTGCTTTTGGCTTATCTATGCTATGTGCGTGAACTGCCTTTATCGCAATGGCGACGGGCATTAACAGCAGCGGGCGGGCTTTTTCATGGCATGGCGAATCGCAAATATTATCATCGCCAATTGTCTATTAATTCTTTGAGCGATCTAAAGCAATTGGAATATACTATTAAAAGTGAGGCACAATGGGGCGCATCTTAAATTATTTACAATTGGCACGTTTTGACCGACCTATCGGTACGTTACTGCTTTTATGGCCAACTCTATGGGGGTTGTGGGCAGCGGCAGATGGCTTTCCCGGTTGGTATTGGCTAGCCGTTTTTGTAGTTGGCGTTGTCGTTACTCGAGCATTGGGCTGCGTTGTTAACGATATTGCCGATTATAAAATCGACCGTCATGTTTGGCGTACCAAAGACCGCCCTTTAGCGGCTGGCAAAGTATCACTACTAGAGGCTTGGGTTTTGGCAATATTCTTTGCACTAATCGCATTTGCATTGTGGTTATGGGCATTGCCTTTTTATGCAAAAATCATCGCCCTATTCGGTTTTGTTTTTATTTTTATTTATCCATTAACCAAACGTTTTTTTTACGCACCTCAATTGGTCTTGGGAGCGGTGTTCGGCTGTGGTATATTGGTTGCCGATTCAAGCTTGCACAATAGCACCCCCTCACTCGAAGCGTGGCTTTTGTATGGTGCTAATTTTATTTGGATTGTGGCGTATGACACGCTTTATGCCATGGCAGACAAAGCAGATGATGCACGCTATGGCAAAATTTATAGCACCGCTTTATTGTTTGGCGACTACGATGTACACGTGATTGGCACCTTGTACTTTACCGCCCTGTTAATGCTGTCTGGCATTGGTTTGTTTTTATTGTACGGCATTGCCTACCAAGTTGCTCTTTTGGGTGCAACATGGTGCGCTCTTCAGTACTGGCGGCTATACAAAACGCGTAATCCCATCGCTTGTTTGTCGGCTTTTCGGGCGAATCACTGGTTTGGATTAATGGTGTTAGCGGGTATTATTGCCGCTAATTCATAAAAAACAATTGTTTTTAGAATAAATTTTTCTTATTTTCAAGATAATTTACACTCATATTCCCACTCAAAAATACCTCGTCACGCAACATTTTTTGGTGTAATGGTAAGTTGGTTGAGATTCCAGATATTATAAATTCTTGTAACGCGCTTTTGGTACGAGCAATGGCTTGTTTT
This sequence comes from Gammaproteobacteria bacterium, assembly GCA_965243565.1. Taxonomy (GTDB): domain Bacteria; phylum Pseudomonadota; class Gammaproteobacteria; order Tethybacterales; family Persebacteraceae; genus CBDEVH01. The sequence continues at coordinate 184,189 of OZ251571.1, read as the reverse complement.
CTGTCGCCAGCATACACTATTAATTTGGCAATGAGTGAATCATAAAACGGTGGGATTTCATAGCCCGAATAAATATGTGAGTCGATTCTCACACCCAAGCCACCCGGTGGGTGATAAAGGTTAATAGTGCCGGGACACGGTAAAAATGTTTCTGGGTCTTCGGCATTTACTCGACATTCGATGGCATGGCCAGTAAATTTGATGTCTTTTTGGTTAAATGATAATTTTTGCCCCGCTGCAATTTTTATTTGTTCTGCCACAATGTCAATGCCGGTAATCATTTCAGATACAGGATGTTCTACTTGTAGGCGAGTATTCATTTCAATAAAATAAAATTCACCGTTTTCATATAAAAACTCAAAAGTACCTGCCCCTGTGTAGTGCATTTTTTTACAAGCAACGGTACAGGTATTACACACTGCATCTAATTTTTTTTGAGAAATGTTGGGTGCTGGGGCTTCTTCAATTATTTTTTGATGACGACGCTGTAGGGAACAATCTCGCGTACCCAAATGAACCGCCCGTTCGCCATCGGCTAAAACTTGTACTTCGATGTGGCGAGGGTTGGCTAAAAATTTTTCGGCATAGAGTGTGCCATCGCCAAAAGCACTTCTTGCTTCCATGGCAAGCACTGGTAATACATTTTTGGCTTGTCCTTCGTTATAGACAACCCGCATACCACGACCACCACCACCCGCCGCCGCTTTAATAACAATGGGGTAGTCAATGGCAGCAATAATTTCTAAAGCTTCATCGGAGTTTTCTGGAAGTGCTCCTTCAGAACCGGGTATGGTTTTTAATCCATATTTTTTGGCAGCTACTTTTGCCGCAATTTTATCGCCCATTAATCGGATAATTTCAGGTGTAGGACCAATAAAAACAAAACCACTTTTTACGACTTGCTCAGCAAAATCGGGGTTTTCTGAAAGCAAGCCATAGCCGGGATGGATAGCTTGTGCTTGCGTTAATTCGGCAGCAGAAATAATAGAGACCGCATTTAAATAACTCTTCGTAACTGGAGAATCACCAATACAGACAGATTCATCCGCAAGGCGTAAATACTTGGCATGGATGTCGCCCTTGGAATGTACCATTACGGTTTGAATACCCATTTCACGGCAAGTGCGTTGAATCCGCAATGCGATTTCACCGCGGTTGGCTATTAATATTTTGTCAAACATTGCTTTTGATTAATCAATCAAAAATAATGGAGTGCCATAAGCAATTGGATTTCCGTTTTCGATTAATATCTCTTTAACAGTTCCGTTGGCTGTTGATGCAATCTCATTCATTAGTTTCATCGCTTCAATAATGCACAGCGTTTGACCTTTGCTTACTTTGTCTCCCTTTTGCACAAAAGGCGGTTTTTCGGGTGATGACGATCGATAAAATGTGCCAACCATTGGCGATTCTACAATTTGCCCACTTCGCTCTAACGATTCTGGTGGTAACGTCTGTTGATCTGTAGACTGTGCAACAGGCATGTTAGTCATAAGGGCTTGAGGCGCAACAGAAACAGCAGATGGCTTGGTTAGTTTAACTCGCTCTTCGCCTTCACAAAATTCCATTTCCTGTAAATTAGATGACTCAAATAAATCGAGTAGTGTTTTTAATTTTCGTAAATCCATAATATCTCACTTGCTATTTAGCGGCATTTTAATACATTTTAACGTATTTTTATGCAAAATAATTTTTCAAACAAACATCAAAAGATTTGTCGCAAGGTAAATTAGATTAATTTACCTGATTTTTGCCTGTATTTGCATTATTTTACCACCAATTGTTTTTTTATGCATTAATTGGCTTTTTCTCTTTATTGCAGCTCTCACTTTTTTTATTTAATGAGGATAATATAAAAAACTGTTTTTCTGCTGTTTTTACTTATATACTATTGATATATGTCAGTGCATTGGTTATAATGCCTGACTTTTTTATACTAATGCAAGATATAAATATATGCAAGATATACAAAGCGGAAACGATGACCGCAACATAAATATAAATCGTGTCGGTATTCGGAAGATGTGCTTACCTATGGTTTACTCTGAGGGCAATGAATCATTGCCAACAGTTGGCGAATGGATAGCAGAAACCAGCCTTGCTAGCGACACCCGTGGCACACACATGTCACGTTTGGTTCGGTTCTTACACAACAATACCACTGATTTTGATTTTGCACAATTTGGCGTATTGTCAAAACTTATGCTTGATTACTTGCCTTCTGATAAGGCGTTTTTAGCAGTACAATTTAAACGTTTTTATACAAAAAAAGCACCTGTATCAGGTGAAATCGGTATTCTCGATGCCCAAGCCGCCTTTTCTACCCGTTATTCTAGTATTGACGGTTCGCGTTCAATTATGCAGGTCGTTGTGCCAGTCACTAGTTTATGCCCTTGTTCCAAAGCCATCTCAAAATATGGCGCACATAATCAACGTTCTCACGTTACGATTTCTGTCGAAGCGACAAATAATGCTTTATTAAATACCTTAGAATTAATTAAAATCGCCGAAGCAGGGGCATCGTGTGAATTGTTTTCTATGTTAAAGCGTACAGATGAACAAGTGGTTACAGAACGCGCCTATGAAAACCCCAAGTTTGTTGAAGATATTGTTCGCGATGTCGCTGTTTCGTTAGAAAATCATGAAAATGTTAGATTCTTTCGGGTTGAAGCAGAAAATTTTGAATCGATTCATAACCATTCGGCTTATGGCATGATCGAAAGCGACGGCTTTCCTCAAGAGTTAATTATCATCTAAATACCTCATTTTTAAAAAATAGGTTTTATCGTCTATTGATAGCCCTTTTTCAATAGACGGCCTTGCTGCCTTTTCCAGTCTCGTTCTTCAATGTCCCGCCGTTTGTCGTGCTGTTTTTTACCACGAGCAACGGCGATATTAACTTTTACCTTGCCACGTAATAAATGCAAATCCAACGGAATTACCGATAAGCCCGATTCTTTTATCTTGCCAATTAAACGCTCACATTCTTTTTTGTGCATGAGTAGTTTGCGGCTACGAGAAGGGTTGGGAAGCACATGACTAGACGTTGATACAAGCGGCGTAAAGTGTGAATTGAGTAAGAATAATTCGCCTTTTGATAAGACCACATGGCTGTCTAGTAATTGTCCACGACCAGCACGTAATGATTTGACCTCCCACCCTTGTAATACCAGCCCTGCTTCATAGGTTTCGAGTATTTCGTAGTCGTGGCGGGCACGGCGGTTTTTAACCAATATAGTCATTGATTGGCTCGCTGTCGTCGCTGCTCTCTAGGCTGAATCAGTAAAGCGGTGTTTATTTCAATGCGATCGCCATCTTTTAGCACGGTTTGTAATGTGCAAGGCGTGCCATAAATACTTAAAGAGGCGGTGGAGGCGGTGTGTTGGCTTAACTGAAAAGCAGCCCCAACCGTGCTGTTTTCTGCTACGATTAAAGGCTCTATTTCTAAGTTGAGGGCAGTAACATTGATAATTTCTATCGCTATATAGCCTTTGCCAGAAGTCCCGTATGTCGCTTTAGCACGCTCCATAAAATGATTAACAAAGCGTTCAAATACGTATGAAAATAATGGCGAAAATAATTTTTCCATAATAATATTGTTAAACGCGTAGCTTAGCTCTAACTCTACTCGACAGCGGTGATCTTCAATGGGGATAAATTGCCAATGTCCATTTAACTGTGATAAGGGGCCTTCTTGTAATTGCATGGTAATGGATTTTGGTGGCATATACGTATTTTGTGTGACCAAAGTGGTTTTTAAGCCCTTATAGGAAATTGATAATTTGCCCGTTTGAATGGATTGATTTTTGTCGCATTGCGCTGACTGACACCACGGTAAAAACGACGGATAGGAATCAATGTCTTCTACCAATTTATACATGCTAGAAGCCGAGTAAGGAGCAATGACGATACGACGAACAGTGGGCATTATTAGGTGGAGTGATTACTCATAATATGCTGCTTCTGCCCCAGAAACCACTTCGGTGAATTTTGAATATTGTTTATCAAAACGAAGTAATACGCTACCGGTTGGTCCGTTTCGGTGTTTGCCGATAATGAGATTAACATTGGAGTTGTCTTCTTCGGGGTGAGTTTTATCTTTTTCTTTATCATAGTGTAAAAATAAAATTACATCGGCATCTTGCTCAATGGCACCTGATTCACGCAAATCTGATAACTGCGGTGTTTTTTCAGTGCGTGATTCAACCCCACGATTAAGCTGAGCACATGCCAATACGGGCACGTTTAACTCTTTTGATAGGGCTTTTAACCCACGCGATATAACAGCAACCTCATGCGCTCGCGTTTCATTACGCTCTCCTATATTGGCATTCATTAGCTGTAGATAATCCACCATAATCAACCCTAAATCTACGCCTTGTAGTTTCATCTCACGTTTAACACGACGAGCACGAACACGGGCATCTAAAATACTCAACATACTGCTGTCATCAATAAAAATATTCATTTCGCCAAGTTCAGATGCAGCAGCAGCCAATAATTGTAGTTCATTGGCGTCAATTTTTGCACCAGTGCGAAAGCGATGAACATTAACGCCAGTATGCGCCATCATTCGTTGTACCAATTGGTTTGAAGACATTTCGAGACTAAAACAAACAATGCCTGTTTTGGCGTTGTGGCGGGCAACGTTGCGTACGAGGTTTAATGCAAAGGCTGTTTTACCAGCACCGGGACGACCTGCCAAAATAGTGAGCTCGCCTTTGTGCAAGCCCGCGGTTAGTCTGTCAAATGTCGGATAACCCGTAGAAATTCCTTTTAACGCACTGTAGTCACCACTGGCGGCGATTTCCGCCATCAATTTAAAATAATCGCCTGCCAAATCGCTCGCTTCACAAAAACCACCATAGCCTCGCATAAAGGCATCACCAACCGTCGATATGCTTGATTCGACATTGTCCAAAAGCACTTCGGGAGTGTCTTTGCCGGGATGATAGACTTTGCTAAGACTGTCATTTAACGCCGAGAGTATCTGACGGCGAAATGCCATTTCGCGAATTAAAGTAACATAGGTCGGGACATTGGCAGGGGCGGCACCAATATCGGCAATTTCGGCGATGTATTCGTTGCCACCGCATTTGCTTGCTTCGCCTGTTTCTTTTAGCTTTCTTGCCAACAACGGTGGGTCAACATGCCCTTGTGATTTTAATTCAAGCATGGCTTGATAAATCACACGATGCCTTGAATCGTACAACCAATTGACTTTTAGTGCCTCTTCCATTTCTTCAAATAAGTCATTATTAAGAAGTAATGCGCCCAATACAGCACGTTCTGCATCAACAGCATGAGGAATCTCGGTATTGTTTTTTTCTATTTCGAACATTTTTTATATTTTCAACTTGGGAATAGTTATTATACGCTTGCAAATGCGAGTAGAATGACATACTTATTGCCGAGATGGCGGAATTGGTAGACGCGCTAGGTTTAGGTCCTAGTAGGAGCAATCCTGTGGAGGTTCGAGTCCTCTTTTCGGCACCATTGTTATAAAAATCGCATTTGTAATGCTAGTACCCCCTCTACTCTCTACTCTACGAACAAAAATACAGGTACAATATCGCATAACATGCCGAGATGGCGGAATTGGTAGACGCGCTAGGTTCAGGTCCTAGTAGGAGCAATCCTGTGGAGGTTCGAGTCCTCTTTTCGGCACCAATAGGGCAAATAGAGACATAGGGACATTTTTATAATGACCCTTCATATTCATAAAAATTATTACTATCTATTTTCAATTTATGGTCAATTTGTTGTTATATCACCATAATAAATTTATAATATCACTATGTCTCTAGAATTGGCTCGGCAAAATATGATTGAACAGCAAATCCGCACGTGGGATGTACTAGACGAGCGTGTGCTAGCACTGTACCGAAACGACGTTTTACTGCGAGAAAATTTTATTGCAACCGATAAAACCAAACTCGCCTACGCTGATTTTCCACTGCCACTCGCAGAAGGACAAACTATGCTTGAGCCCAAACTCGAAGCACGAATGCTACAAACATTGGCTTTGCAAGGGAATGAAAAGGTGTTGCATATTGGTTGTGGCAGCGGTTATTTTGCCGCCTTATTGGGACAATTAACATCATCGGTTATCAGCCTTGAAATTCGCAAAACCCTAGCCAAACAAGCAACAAAAAATTTGGCGGGTAACTATTGTACCAATGTTGAGGTTCGATGCCTTGATGGCATTACAGGATTGCCCGACAATGCCCCCTACGACATCATTGTGTTAACAGGATCGGTGCCACACGTCAACCCCGCTTTATTTACCCAACTTGCCATGAATGGCAAACTACTTGCTATTGTCGGCAACGCCCCTGCCATGACTTTATATCGATACACTAAAATAGCCGAAAACTCTATTATAAAAAAGGGCATTTTAGAGACTAATATTTCTTCTCTAGACGATACCAATGCAGATGATCCGTTTCAATTCTAATTTTATTCGTTGTCTTAGTACCTGCCTTTTTCTAACTTTTACTTCTTTTGCCCAGCAACCCACCGCTCAGCATTTATCGCTTTCGGCATTAATTAAACAAGCAGAACAGATTGATTTAGAGTATCTTACAACGCAAAAAACACATGAAATCAATCGGTACAACTCCGAAATTGCAATGTCAGGTTTATTGCCACAAGCCGAATCACAATTTAGTTTTCCCGATGTCACAAAGCCCGATCAATGGACTTTAAATGTCCAACTTTCACAAAAACTTTATAACCTACCCGATTATCACTATTGGGAAGCCGCCCACATGCAAAGCGAGCTGGTTAATGTCAATTTAAAGCAAGCGCATACCAACTTACGAAAAGACATTATTTTACAATGGTTGGATTTTCAATTAAAAGTCGATGTTTTGGATTTATTGTACACCCGCGAGAAAACATTGACTAACCAATTAAAAATAGCACAAATTCTAGCGGATGCAGGCAACGTAACGATTTCAGATGTATTGTCTGCATCCGCCAATTTAGCCAATATTCAAGCACAAATTCAACAAGCCAAATATAATATTTCGATTGCACAATACGCATTACAAAAACGCACCCACAACAAAGCAAAAGCACAAAAATTGATATTGACCGAAACAACCTTACCACCGCTAGATATCATGGAAACATGGTGGGTAAAGATTCAAAACAATAACCTTGCTTTACAAATTCTAAAAAAAGACTTTGAGATTCAACAAAAAAATTATGAAGCTACCAGTGCAGCGGTTTATCCAAAACTATCATTGGTTTTGCAATCAACAGTAAAAGATGAACTTGGAAATCATACCGAAACACTGGGGCTCACTGCAACACAAAGTTTATGGACAAGCGGATTGCTCACTTTTCAAGAAGAAAAATTGCTCAATCAACTGGCGAGTGTCCGCCTTGCAAAACAATCACAAGAAGAAACCCTAAAACAAAACGTGTTTCGTATTTTAGGACAAATGAATACCCATATTGCACAAATGCAAGCACTGACCAAAGCCCAACAATCGTCTGATTCATTACTAGAAACAACCATCGTTGGCTATAAAAATGGCGTTAGCACCTATAACGAGGTGCTTTTTGCCGAAGAAGTATTGTTTGATATCCAGTCTCAACAGCGACAAGTTATTTTCAATTATATTATGAATTTGGTAGAATTACACGCGTTGAATAATTCGTTAGGTGATGTTCGCATTGTTCAATTAGAAGACTTTTTTTCTAAATAGATATTATTATGAGCGATGAACTTTTTAAACTCTGTGCTGTTTCCGATTTAGAAGCAGATGTTCCTTTGGAATGTGAAGCCCCCAATGGCGATTTATTGGTGGTTATATCTCACAACGGCAACGTTTACGCCGTTGCTGGAGAATGTCCACATCAGCAAGCACCAATGGCAGATAGCGATATTATAGACGGCAAAATAATTTGCTGCTTGCATTTTTGGTCATGGAATATAGAAGACGGCGAGCCTATTGACGAAGCAGAAGTACCGCTGCCTATATTCCCTATCAAAGTAGAAGATGGCAACGTTTATTTAATTCAATAGACGTAAAACTTAGCGTTGTATAATCTTTGCGACTATGCATTCAGATTTTATACAAGCACTTATCGCCATTGTTGGCGATTCCTTTCTTTTCCAAAACCATAACATCAGCATTGCTTATACGCAAGATTGGGACAAAACCTGTAATGGCAAACCTGATGCACTGGTTATTCCTAAAACCACCGAACAAGTAGCGGCAATTTTGCAACTGTGTAATACGCATGGTATTGCGGTTATTCCACAAGGCGGACATACCGGCAGAAGTGGCGGTGCTACCCCAATAGCCGTAGCAATCAATTACAATGGGCAGATTGTTCTTAGCATGGAACGGTTTAATGCCATTCGTAGCGTTGATACTTCTTCTAAAACAATGACGGTCGAAAGTGGCTGTATTCTTGCAAATATTCAAGAAGCTGCCGATGATGCTGGCTTTTATTTTCCGCTTACGCTTGGTGCCAAAGGCAGTTGCCAAATTGGCGGCAATTTGGCAACCAATGCCGGTGGCTTAAATGTTTTACGCTATGGCAGTGCACGGCAACTGTGTTTAGGGGTTGAAGCAGTGCTTGCCAATGGTGAGATTATGTCAGATTTATCACCTCTACATAAAAACAATAGCGGTTATGATTTGTCGCAATTACTCATCGGCTCCGAAGGCACATTGGCTATTATTACAGCGGCAACCATTAAACTCTTTGATAAACCCACTCCTTGTCTAACCGCTTGGATCGAGCCTGCTTCTGTTAATGCTGCAACCAAAGTACTACAGCGACTACAAAAAGCCAGCGACAATGCTGTTTCTGGTTTTGAATTAATACCCGCTGCATTGTTGACTTTGCTACAACAATACCGCCAAGATTATTCACAACCAATGTTGCCTATTCGCCTATGGAATGTACTTTTAGAGGTTAATGGCAATGAGAGTCTGGCAACCTTATTACATCAGATTTTAGAAGACTGTATTAATGATGAACTAATCAAAGACGCAGTGATTGTCCAAAATGAGAAAACACGACAGTATTTTTGGCATCTGCGTGAAATTTTTCCAATGATCCAATCCGAACATGGACAATGGATTAAAGGCGATGTTGCCTTGCCTATCTCTGCGGTTAATGATTACATAGAACAACTCGAAAAAATTATTTTACAAAAGTGTGGCAGCGGTTTGTATGTGATAGGGTTCGGTCATCTCGGTGATGGTAATTTACATGTGTCATTACGCCCAAATGACAACAATCCCAATGATGATGCGGATTGTCTGTTTTTATACAAACAAATACATGATCTTGCTGTTTCGCTTGGTGGCACCTTTAGTGCAGAGCATGGTATCGGCAAATACAAGGTCGATATGATGGAAAAATACAAAGAGGGTACAAATTATACGATGATGAAAAAGATAAAATCCAGCTTTGATCCGAATCATATACTTAACCCATCCTGCCTTTTTAAATAACTACTGATTTATAATATCGGTTCATGCTTACACTAGCGATTTCAAAAGGAAGAATTTTTCAAGATAGCCAATATTTTTTAGAAAAGATTGGCTGCGTTCCTGATGCTCAAATGCTCAAAACGCGATCACTCATCATTAAGACCAGTAATGAGAATGTGCGTATTATCGTTGTTCGCGCTCAAGATACCCCGACTTTTGTTGCTTGTGGTGCTGCCGATGCTGGTATTGTCGGTAGTGATGTCCTTCTTGAAAAACCGTCAAATTCAATTTATGAACCTATTGATTTAAAAATTGCAAAATGTCGAATGGTGGTGGCAGCACCGCCAGAAACCGATGTTTTAAAACCCACAAAAAAAATGACGATTGCCACTAAATACCCAAATACCGCTCGGCGTTTTTTTAATAGCAAAGGGATATCCACCCACTTCATCAAACTAAACGGCACAATGGAGGTCGCCCCTTTTGTTAATTTATCAGACGCCATTGTTGATCTTGCCGATACTGGCAATACCTTAAAAGCACACGGGCTAGAAGAAAAAATGGTCATTGATTACGTTTCAGCACGTTTTATTACCAATAAAGTATCCGATAGACAGTCAGAAATATTAGCTCAATTACAACAAAAAATTATAGAGTGCATGACTCATGACGTTTAAATTATTACACGCCACTGATTCTGATTTTAAAAATGTCATTAATGCACAACGAACTTCCCAAAAAACCGATCGCATTATACAAAAAGTCGTTACACAAATGGTGGATGCTATTGAGGCAACCGGTGATGTGGCATTGCTTGACTATACGGCTCGTTTTGATCATTATCATGCAGAATCAATAAACGAACTGTGCGTACCACAAGCAAGACTGGACAAAGCCCTCAATTCACTCAATAAAGTATTACGCCAAGATCTTGAAATAGCAGCAGAACGACTAAAAGATTTTCACCAAAACCAACAAACTGCGGATTGGTCGATGACGGATAAATATGGCATGATAGTTGGTGAACGCGTCAAGCCTTTATCACGTGCTGTTATTTACGCACCGGGAGGAAAAGCGGCGTATCCTTCGTCGGTGTTAATGGGTGTGATTCCTGCTGTGATTGCTGGTGTTGATGATATTATCCTAACCACACCCGCCCCACAAGGTAAGGTGAACGAAGTAACCCTTGCAGCGGCAGCAATTGCAGGCGCAAAGCAGGTGTATTTACTGGGTGGCGCACAAGCGATTATCGGTTTTGCGCTAGGCACCGATACTCTCCCCCGTGCTGATATTATTGCTGGACCGGGCAATGCCTATGTAGCAGAAGCCAAACGCCAAATGTTTGGGCAAGTCGCCATTGATTCTATTGCAGGACCTTCTGAGGTGTTAATTCTCAGCGATAAATCTGCCCCTGTTGATTGGGTATGTGCTGATTTAATGGCACAAGCAGAACATGATGAGCAAGCCCAATGTATTTTTATTACAACCGATGCAGAACATGCCCGACAAGTCATACAAACACTGGCAGAAAAAATGAAGATAGAAAAACGACAATCGATTATTCGTGAATCACTAGAGCAGCACGGTATTTTTATACTTGCTAGTAGTACGCAAAATGCGTGTGACATCGCCAACACCTTAGCCGTCGAACACGTGCAAGTGATGACAGAAAACGCAGAAGAAGTGGCAGCACAAATAAATAACGCTGGCAGTTTGTTTATTGGCAATCATAGTTGTGTGCCTTTGGGTGATTATGTAGCAGGTCCCAATCATGTATTGCCTACGGCAACCACCGCTCGTTTTAGCTCACCCTTAAGCGTTCGCCACTTTGTTAAACACACCGGCATTATTTGTGCCAATGCCCAATCAGCAAAAGCACTGGCGCCCACTGTTGCCAATCTCGCCCGCGCCGAAGGATTATTTGCTCATGCCAACGCGGTAGAAAAACGCCATGAATAAACGTCATATTTATTATGTGTCGGATTCAACAGGCATAACCGTCGAAGGTATTGGGCGTAGTGTTTTGGCTCAGTTTTCGGATATTGAATTTATCCAAAAAACCGTTTCTTTTGTCGATAGCAAAGACAAAGTGGATGCACTCATCGAAGAAATCAACATGATCGAGCCGGCTTATGGCAATCGCCCTATTATCTTTTTTACTTTCTCACCTGATTCATTTGAAGCAGATATTACCAAGTGCAATGCGCTGACGATGAATTGCTTAGAGACTTTTATTAAGCCTTTGTCAAAGGAAATCAATCAAGAGCCGATTCATAACCAACCAAATCGAAAACTATTGGGTGATAAACGCCTAGCGTCGTATCAACGACGAATTGATGCACTTAACTACACCATGAACAATGATGATGGTATTTCTACCCGCAATTTTGAACAAGCCGAACTTATTTTGGTGGGCGTATCGCGATCAGGTAAAACACCAACTTCTCTTTATTTGGCATTGCATTATGGTATCTTCACCGCCAATTATCCGCTAGTGGATGAAGATTTTGCCAACGATTCACTACCACTGCCGCTGAAAGCGCATTTGTCTAAACTGTATGGTTTGTTAATTTCACCACAACGGTTAACAGAAATCCGCTCTCAACGCCGACCGGGTAGTCGCTACGCTGAGTTTAAAAAATGTCAGGACGAAATCAATGCAACTCGCCGTATTTTTGATAGCAGTGGTATTCACTATCTTGATGTTACCTCACGGTCAGTCGAAGAGTTATCCTCAAAAATATTACAAGAGGCTAAAATTCAGCGGTTTTTATAACGTTATCGCTGAAAACTCAAGCACTTCATCCGCTGAGTGAAATTCACCAAGACGGCGGCGGACAATATTACCTTTATTGTCCAACAAAATTGTAAAAGGCAAGGAGGCAGTGGCGTTGCCATTTTCTCGAATATACTGAAAAAGCCCGTCTATATCGTTCTCATGAATACGAGCAATGGTGTAATCTACTGGGTAATCTTTTAAAAATGGCTGCACTGTGGCATCGTCTTCATAGGTCAGCCCAATTATTTTAATCTTACCGTCGGCATTGGCTTTGTCTAGTAACGCCATTTCTTTAACACAAGGGGGACACCACGTTGCCCAAAAATTAACGATGATTAATGGAGCGTCAGCGTTAATATCTTCTAATGTTAACGGGGGCGAATCCAATGGTTTTATTGATGCTTGCCATAAATTAAATGAAGTGTCTTGCGTTGCCTGTTGGTGATGTCCCGACATTAATGAAGACATTAACACTTGCCATCCGTCTTTATGTGACTGATTAAACAATACAGCAAATACCATACCGCCAATAAATGCCACTGCGAGTATCGGTAAAAATAATTTTTTTAATTTCATTGTTACTGCTTGGTATTGTTTTTAGAATCGCCGTCAAAATAAGTGCCTTCATACACAAAATTAACACTGCCTTGTAACCAACAACGACCATCTGCCGCTTCGCTTAGCCCACAGATAAGATTGCCACCCGGCATTTTTACTTTGACCGATGAGGCATAATGCCCCGCACGAATTGCCAACAATGCGGCTGCCAATGCACCTGTGCCACACGCCTGTGTCTGCCCCGCGCCTCGCTCATAAACCACTAGGTTAATTGTATCGTCTTGTAATTGGGCAAAGCCAACATTGATTCCTTTTTCGCATTGTTCATTCATTAATCGACCAATGCGTTCACGTTCTTGTTTGGACGCAATGCCCGCAAAAGAAACAGCATGCGGATTGCCAATGTCCAAACATTTAAAAGAATAACCCTCGCAATGAATATCGTCATCGTAACGAGCGGGTGGTACATAAACACGAATGTCAGTCGGTGATATGGCTTCGGTTTCTAAAACCACTGTCATGGTTTGAAAGATCAATCGGCGTTTATTAGTTAAGCCCAAATGATTTAAAAAAGCATGTGCACAACGCGCTCCATTGCCACATTGCCCAACTTCAGAACCATCGGAGTTAAATATGCGGTAAGAAAAATCAATGCCACTATCAACGCCATTACTCGCAGGTTCAAGTAATAATAGCTGATCAAAGCCTACGCCAAAACGGCGATTGGCCAATTTTTGCAAAAAGGCAATAGTCAATAGCGTGCTTGGAATCGACTGGCTGATTCCGTCCACCACGATAAAGTCATTGCCCAAGCCATGCATTTTTAAAAATTTAAAGTTCATAAGAGCCGACTATTTTACTTGAACCTACGATGAAACCAGTAATAATTTTCTGGTTTTTTTGTCGCCCATTTGCCAATGATTTGATTTATATAGACAACTGCCGCTTCCGTATCTGTATCACTGTCATCATCAATGGGCGGTAATATATGCAGTGTATAACCGGTTTCGTCAAGGTCAACAATAAGTGGAATTAAGGGGCCTTTTGCCATCTTTTTCAATCGGATGATACTTGCCGTTGTTGCCACTTGCGACTGTGCCATGAAGGGCACAAAATAGGTGTCTTTGGCGCGTTTGTTGGGAGCAATGTCAGGGCTATAGGTAATGGGATTTCCTTTTTGGCTATGTCTTAGTAATTGTAACATCGAGTTTTTTTGCAGTCTGTCAAAACCAACGGCATCAAAGCGCGCACGCAATACTTCAATGACTTCGTTCCAAAAATTATTTTTTAAACGGCGATAGTGATAGCCTACACAATTGGGTTTAAATTCTATTGATGTTCTTAGTAACGCTAAGTCTAATCCCATAAAATGCGGGGCTAACAATATACAAGTGGCTGGTAACGTGCCATTGATACGCACCAAGCGTTTAATGTCTTCTTCGGTGGCACTTAACGCCCATAGCATATCCAAAACCATTTGTCCAAAACCAATAAAATTGGCTTTGGCTATTGCTGTGTGTCGTAGAGAGGATAATTCGGGCATTGCTAACACCAAATTATGATGCACAACTTTACGCCGACTGCCCAAAATAACATATATCAGTAAGCCTAATCCTTTTCCCAAAGACCGGCGATAGGGCAAACGCCCGATGCACTGAAGGATAAAAAGTCCACAACGAAAAGACCACCGCCTAGTTTTCATAAATAAATTTTATACTTTGGTGCGATGGCTTGCATTAAAATAAATCTTCGGTTTCAATTGTCGGGCTTAGAATTTCCTCACTTTCAGTGGGCAAAAATTCAGAATAAAAATATTCTTGTCTTATTTTTCGTTCGCTATCTGATAATACAATTTCACCCGTTTCAGCGTCCACATCTGCCACAATAATACCAACGGGCACTTCATACTGTACTTCTGGCACACCGTCTAATGCAAATTCCATAAACCGCAACCAGATTGGTAAGGCAGCACGCGATCCGGTTTCTTTTTTGCCCAAGGTTTTGTTTTGCGGATAACCGACCCACGATACCGCAGTAAAGTTACCACCATAGCCCGCAAACCATGCATCTCGGGTGTCATTGGTGGTGCCTGTTTTGCCGCTCAAATCACGACGACCTAATTTTTTAGCACGGATGCCAGTGCCCTCAGAGATAACACTTTGTAACATTGAGGTCATAATATAAGCATTGCGACGATCAATAACCACACGGCGATTTTCATAATCTAGTTCATTGACAATTTTATTGCC
This sequence comes from Gammaproteobacteria bacterium, assembly GCA_965243565.1. GTDB lineage: Bacteria > Pseudomonadota > Gammaproteobacteria > Tethybacterales > Persebacteraceae > CBDEVH01. The sequence continues at coordinate 169,139 of OZ251571.1, read as the reverse complement.
ATCATAGTCTTCAATGCGTGAAATAAAATAAGGACGAACCAAATAACCACCATTGGCAAAGACCGCATAAGCGGTGGCTAATTCTAGTGGTGTAGTACTGCCTGCCCCCAATGCCGTGGTTAAAAAAGGTCCGTGGTCGTTGGGTTTAAATCCGAATCGAAATAGATAGTCACGTGCATAATTTAAGCCGATGTTTTTGGTCAGATGAATGGTTGCTAAATTTTTTGATTTTGACAACGCACGACGCATGGTAATTGAACCCGAAAACCGATCGTTATAATTTTTAGGTTGCCACCCCTCTTTGCTGCCTGTTTCTTCTGGCGTCAGGTAAATCGGTGCATCAGGTATTTTATTGGCAGGTGACATTCCTTTTTCAAGTGCTGCCGAAAAAAAGAAAGGTTTAATGGCCGAACCAGGCTGGCGGCTGGCTTGAGTCACATTGTTGTATTTGTTGTTAATAAAATCAAATCCACCAACCATCGCTAGTACCGCACCATCGTCTGATGATAATACGACAAAGCCCGATTGCGCACCGGGTAGTGCTGTCACTTTTATTGTTTCTTTGTCGGTGCGCAAACGCACCAAAGCACCTTGGCGTAATACCGGTTTTTTACCGCCACCAGGCATATGCTTACGGACCCACTTTAAGCTATCTTTGCCAAGGGTGTGGCGCTCGCCATTTTTAGCGATGACTTTCATCGATTTTTTATCAATCTTATAAATAATAGCAGGTTGTAAATTGCCAATAATAGCCACTTTTTTAAGTATGTTTAGATAATCTTTTTTGGTATAGCCTTGTGTGTCAAAATACTCTTCCGCCCCCGGGTATGCTTGCCGTTCGGAGTGTTCAATTAAACCTTGACGCAATGATTTTGTTGCTGCATTTTGCAAATGAGCACTAATAGTAGTGTAAACATTTATGCCTCGTTCATAAGCGGAATCGCCAAATTTTTCAAAGACAATTTTACGCACTTCTTCGGCAACAAAGTCGGCTTTACCGTGTAACTTACGAGCAGTGGATGCCAGTGGGGGTAAATCGCTTTTTAACAGGTGTGAATATTCATCATTTTCTATTAAGCCAATGGCATACATTCTTTTTAATACATGTTTTTGTCTCGATTTTGCCCTTGCTGGACGACTGCGTGGATTTAACGTTGATGGTGCTTTGGGCATTCCAACCAATATAGCAATTTCGGCAACGTCTAATTTGTCTACTGATTTTCCGTAGTATTCTTCTGCCGCTGCCGAAAAACCATAACTGCCATGCCCCAAATAAATTTGATTTAAATAGCGTTCTAAAATCTCATGTTTGGCAAAGGTGTTTTCGATTTTTAATGCTAGTAAAATTTCGACTAATTTTCGAATCGGGGTTCTATCACGGCGTAAATAAAAATTACGCGCGACTTGCATGGTGATGGTACTTGCCCCTTCACGTCTGCCGGCAGCATATCCTAAAGCAGCTCGCCCCACACCAATAAAGTCAACACCGTAGTGTTCAAAAAATCGAGCGTCTTCGGTTGCTAATAAGGCATTGATAAGCAATGGCGGAAATTCGTTGTAACGAAGGTATTGCCGCCGTTCTTCACCAAATTCGCCCAATAATACACCGTCACTGCTATAAACGCGCATCGGCAAGCGAGGACGATAATCCACTAAATTACTGAGCTCAGGTAGTCGCTGATACAACACCGAAACAGTAATGAGTGCCGCTGCCCCACAGTTAGCCGCAATAAAAAATATCGCAAAAAATAAAAATTTAAAGATCTTTAATATCATTGTCAGATCGAGTGGCAATTAAGGCTCTTTGTATGTATAAAGCCATTGATATCACGGTGAGTGCCGCCGCAATGGATAAGATGATGTTGCCTAAGTAAAGGGTATTAATCCCGTAAAATTCAAACCGATAAAGCAATAATACTAAGGCAACTGATTGACACACCATTTTTATTTTACCGATTAATGCCACTCCAACGATGTTTCTTTGTCCAATGCCTGCCATCCATTCACGCAATGCCGACATGCAAATTTCACGACAAATAATAATAACGGTTGGTAAAAAAGCCGCACGCTCGTCATAGAGTAAAATTAATAACGTTACAGTGATGAGTAGTTTATCTGCCACTGGGTCTAAAAACTCACCAAATTTCGATACGATATTGAATCGCCGTGCCAACATGCCATCTAAATAATCTGTTAAGACAGCGGTTAAAAATAACGTGAGCATAGGGATATCTTTCCATTCATTCGGCAAGACCAATGCACACACAAACAGTAACAACGCGGCTACAACACGAAATAAACTTAATATGTTTGGTAATGTCTGAAAATTAATCATGGATGTAAAGCGTTGTAAATTCGTATGGCTAAATCGTTGCCAATAGAGCTTATTTTGATTAAATCACGGATGCTGGCGGCACGCAATGATGCCATTCCGCCAAAATGAGCAAGTATTTTTTGTCTTTTTTTATCACCAATGCCTTCAATGCCTTCTAAATATTTATAGCGAGATCGTTTTTTATCGCGATTACGGCGATGTGCTTTAATTGCAAAACGGTGTGATTCATCACGAATGTATTGAATTAAATGTAGTGCCTGACTTTGGTGAGGGATTTTAATGACTTCGCCATCAGTTGCAATTAATATTTCTTCACCGGGCTTGCGATCTGCTCCTTTGGCAATGGCAAATATCGGCGGCGATGTTATTGATAATGTGGCAAAGGCACGCTGAGCGGCAGCGAGCTGAATGGCACCTCCATCAATAAATATTAAATCGGGCATCGCCGTTGCTTCTTTTTGGACTCGTGCATAACAACGTGAGACGGCTTCAAATATTGATTGACCATCATCGTTTTGTGCTGTTTTAATTTTATACAAGCGATATTCTTTAGAATAAGGTGTGCCATTAATAAATACCACCCGCGATGCCATTGTTTCTTCGCCCATACTATGGCTAATATCAAAGCATTCCATACGCTCGGGGTCGGCTGCCAATGACAATGCCTCAGTCAATAAAGACAAACGCTGCTGACGCTGATTCTGTTCGGCAGTTTGGATTAGTAAGGCTTGCTCTGCATTGTTAACCACCAACTGCAGGCGTTGTTTTAACGTAGGGGTTATCTTGCTCATAATGTGTTTTTTGAGATGCGGCGCAGCAGTCTGCCAATCACTAGGCAAGGGCGATACAATGAGTTTATCAGGGATGTTGTCGCTATAGTGTTGCACTAGCAATGCGCTAACGGTTTCTTCGGCTGTGCTGCCATTAACATTGCTGGGAAATATGCGACGTTCGCCAATTCGGTAACCACCACGGACGATGGCAATGTTTACACATGCTCGGCTACCGTTGTGATAGACCCCTACATAATCGGCATTGGGCATTTCTTCATCGTTAACAAAAAACTGTTTACGGACCACGCTTAATGCACGCAATCTATCACGAAAAACAGAGGCTTCTTCAAATTTTTCTTCATTGGCAGATTCATGCATCGACTCGGTTAACAGTTTTTCGACAAACGACGATTCACCCCGCAAAAAACGACGCGCGCCTTCACTGTCGGTGCTGTATTGTTTAGAATTAATATGGTTAACACAGGGCGCACTACAACGACCAATGGAATGTAATAGGCAAGGACGCTGACGGTTTGCCATGGCACTGTCGGTGCAGGTACGCAAGCGAAAAATCCGCTGTAAAATATCAATGGCTTCTTTAACCGCTTTTGCATCAGGGTAAGGACCAAAACAATCCGCGGTGTTTTTGACAGGACCACGATAATACATTAGCCGAGGGTAAGCGTGCCGACTTAAACATAAAAAAGGATACGATTTATCATCACGAAATAAAATGTTATAACGCGGTTTTAACGATTTAATCAAATTGTTTTCAAGCAACAACGCCTCTTGCTCTGATTCGGTTACAATAGTTTCTACCGAACATGCTAGTTCTAGCATCAGCGCAATACGAGGTGATTGTTTTTGGGGCAATGAATACGAGTACAACCTTTTTTTTAAATTCAATGCCTTACCGATGTACAACGATTTTCCCGTTTTGTCATAAAAACGATACACCCCCGGCAAGGCAGGGATGGTTGCCAATAAAGACTTCATTCCCTCTATAGGCATAATTTTTACTATTACTGCTCAGGTTGTGATGTTTTTTCGAGTAAGTCTTGTCGCAATTTATCGCGACGCTCGGGATTATCAATGAGCCATTGGCGAGCGTTGTCTTTTCCTTGTCCAATGCGGTCAGCGCCCATAGAATACCAAGAACCTGATTTTTGCACCAAGCCTTTATCAACACCAATGTCGATTAATTCACCTTCGAGTGAAATGCCTTGACCATAATAAATATCAAAGACGGCTTGCTTAAACGGTGGGGCAACTTTGTTTTTTACCACTTTTACCCGCGTTTCGTTGCCAATTATGTCTTCGCCTTTTTTAATCGCACCGATGCGACGAATGTCCAAACGCACAGATGAGTAAAATTTTAAAGCATTGCCACCTGTGGTGGTTTCAGGACTGCCAAACATAACGCCAATTTTCATACGTAATTGATTAATGAATATGATCAACGTACCGGATTGGTTAACAACTGCCGTTAATTTACGCAAGGCTTGACTCATTAGTCTGGCTTGCAAGCCAGGTAGTGAAGCGCCCATCTCACCTTCGAGCTCTGCTCGCGGCGTTAATGCGGCAACGGAATCAATAACCAATACATCCAATGAACCAGAACGCACCAAGGTGTCTGAAATTTCGAGTGCTTGTTCACCATTGTCTGGCTGAGATATGATTAAATCATCAATGTTCACTTTTAATTTTTTAGCGTAGGAGGTGTCTAGCGCATGTTCTGCATCAATGAATGCACATGTACCACCTGCTTTTTGAGCACTGGCTACTACCTGCAAAGCAACGGTGGTTTTGCCAGACGATTCTGGACCATAAATTTCAACAATTCGCCCGGCTGGCAAGCCGCCTATCCCCAATGCTATGTCCAAGCCCAACGATCCCGTTGATATTGCTCTTATTTCTTGTTGTGCGGCATCACCCATACGCATGACTGAGCCACGACCATGGGCTTTTTCTATCTTTTCTAGGGCAAATTTTAAAGCTTTCTTTTTATCTTCTGTCATAACTTATTCCTTTTTACTAATTTTTATTATAAAATTATCTAGTGTCTTCGTTTTTAATAACTTCTAGCTTATATTATAAACTTTGCAATGAACAATTTATCGTTTGCTAATTTTATTAGCTTTAAATATTTGTATAATTCGACCTTATGTTATTAAATAAAATTCAGAGTCCAGCCAATGTCCGCGAACTTTCTACAGAAGATTTGCCAACACTGGCAACCGAACTAAGAGAAGAGATTTTAAAAACGATTAGCACCGTTGGCGGGCATTTGTCTTCTAATTTGGGTACTGTCGAACTGACCGTAGCACTGCATTATGTTTTTAATACACCAGATGACCGAATTATCTGGGATGTCGGGCACCAAACATACACCCATAAAATGCTCACCGGACGGCGAGAAAAATTATCAACCATTCGCCAAAAAGATGGTCTTTCGGGATTTCCCGTACGTACCGAGAGCGAATACGATGCCTTTGGCACCGCCCATGCCAGCACCTCTATTTCTGCTGCATTGGGTATGGCAATCGCCAATCGCCAAAAAGATAATAAACGCCGAGTCGTCGCTGTTATTGGTGACGGCGCATTGTCAGGTGGCATGGCTTTTGAAGCACTCAATAACGCCGGCGCAGAAGAAGATTTGGACATGTTGGTTATTCTTAATGACAATGAAATGTCTATTTCGCCAGCAGTGGGTGCTATAAAAAACTATCTCGGACGTATCCTCGTCAGTCGTTTTTATACCAATATCCAACGCGGTGGACGGCGAATGCTGTCTATTGCCCCTAGTATGCAACGTTTTGCAAGACGCGCACATGAACATATCAAAGGCATGGTGCTACCCGGTACTCTGTTTGAAGAATTTGGTTTTAATTATATTGGTCCTATTGATGGACATGACATCAATGGCTTGGTTAAATCGTTGCAGGTTTTACACGATTCCCCTGGTCTCCAATTTTTACATATTGTAACGACCAAAGGCAAAGGTTATGCCAAAGCCGAAGCCGACCCTGTCGGGTATCATGGAGTTGGTTGTTTTGAACCCAATGATGGTTTGGCACCAATGAAAGTCGAAAAAGGAACGCCTTCTCATAAACCATCATTTACCGAAGTGTTTAGTGACTGGTTGGTCGCTACCGCACGAGACAATCCCGATATTGTGGGCATTACCCCCGCCATGCGTGAAGGTTCTGGGTTGGTGGAGTTTGCCAATACCTATCCTTCTCGTTATTTTGATGTCGGTATTGCCGAACAGCATGCCGTTACTTTTGCGGCTGGTTTGGCTTGTGAAAACCTACAACCGATTGTTGCAATTTACTCTACCTTTTTGCAACGCGCTTACGATCAACTGATTCATGATGTTTGCATTCAAAAACTGCCTGTGGTGTTTGCCATCGATCGCGGTGGTTTGGTTGGGGCGGACGGGAGTACACATCATGGTGCTTTTGATTTAAGCTATCTGCGCTGTATTCCCAATTTAATCGTAATGACACCGTCTAATGAAAATGAAATGTGGACAATGATGAATACGGCTGTTGCCGCCAAACAACCCGTGGCAGTCCGTTATCCACGTGGCAAGGGCACAGGAGAAGCCATTAATAAAGATTCCAATACATTGCCTATCGGTAAAGGAACTGTCTGCCGACAAGGAGATACCCTCGCCATACTTGCTTTTGGCACATTCGTACAGCAGGCTTTAACCGTTGCCCAAGCACTTAATGCAACTGTCGTTGATATGCGTTTTGTCAAGCCATTGGATACAACATTGATTGAGACGATGGCAACCTCACATCGCTGGCTGGTCACCCTAGAAGACAATGTTATAGCGGGTGGAGCAGGTTCTGCCGTGAGTGAGTTTTTACAAACGATTAATCACAATGCCAAATTATTGACGATTGGCTTGCCGGATTCTTTTGTAGAACATGGCAGTGTCGAGGCGTTACAAAAAACATGTGCGTTGGATTCAGCTGGTATTCAACGTAAAATACAAGTTTTTATGAATACTGATAAAAATGACAACGAATAACCCCACGGTATTATGGCTTACTTGTGGTGGCACCATCGATAAAATATATTATGATGCCGAAAGTGATTATCGCTTTGGTAATCCAGCGGTTTATCGCATTTTGCAACGTATTGGTATAAAGAACATCAACGTGCAATCGATTATTGAAAAAGATTCGTTGGATATGACCGAAAACGATCTCGAAAAAATCATTCAATTCGTTAAAGATTGCAGCGAAACACGTATCGCCATTACGCATGGCACCGATACGTTAACCAATACGGCTTGTCGTATTGGCAAAGAAGTAAAAAATAAAACCATTGTTTGCGTAGGGGCGTTTTTACCCGAAGTATTCAAAGATACCGATAGTGATTTTAATCTGGGTTTTGCCTTAGCAGCTGCAAAATTGCTACCATTTGGGACTTATGTCGCCATGAATGGAGAATTTTTTAATGCCAATGATGTGGTTAAAAACCGTAAACTCGGACGCTTTGAGGCAAAGACAACCACCTAAAATGAGGATCGTATTATGTTGAAAAGTTTTTTCTGCTCTAAAGAATGGGCACTATGGGCGTGGGGTGGACTATTCTTGCTGTGCACGATGATTGGCCTAGAAGTATGGGTTAACGTCTGGATAAATGGCTGGTATCGAGAGACATGGGATTTTTTACAAAATCCAAATCCATTACTAAAAGATGCTATTTCTAATGCAGATACTAACTGGCATGCCAAACTGGCAGAAATCGATCCTATATCAAATACGTCCACCTTATATGGGTTGGCTGAATTTAATATCAATCGCTTTTGGGGCTATATTTTAGAATTTTGTGTTATTGTTTTTCCTTATGTTATTGTTCGTGTTCTCAGTAGTTTTTTTGCACAGCACTACGCTTTTCGCTGGCGTCAAGCCATTACTTTTTCTTATATTCCATTTTGGGCGAAAGTCGAAACCGAAGTAGAAGGAGCATCGCAGCGTTTACAAGAAGATCCACAAAAATTTGCATTATTGGTCGAGCGTTTAGGGTTGGGTCTTTTTCGGGCAGTGCTAACGCTTATTGCTTTTGTTCCTATTTTATGGGCGGTCAGTGCCGAAATTAGCGACCATTTTTCCAAAGCCGTCGGGCTAAAAACGTCTGGTTTAGATTTGCCTTTTCTATCGTGGACGGCTAATACTGTCGGTTCGTTGATGTGGATTGCCATCGCTCTATCGCTTGGTGGTACCATTATTTCTTATTTTGTTGGTATTCGATTGCCGGGCTTAGAGTATAACAACCAAAAAGTAGAAGCAAAATTTCGTAAACAATTGGTACTGGCAGAAGACGATAAAACGTTTGCCGATTTTCCAACCATTGTCGAGTTATTTACCGGATTGCGCTTGAATTATTTTCGATTGTATGCCCATTATTCTTACTTTGGCGTTTGGGCTAATTTATTCTCACAGTTTATTGTTGTAGTCGATTTAATGCTTATTGGTACGGGTATTGTTTTGGGGATTATTACACTGGGTTTCCTCAACCAAATTTCTCATGCTTTTTCAAAAGTCACCGATAGCCTGAAGTTTTTTGTGGATAATTGGACAACAGTTACCGAATTAATGTCGATTGTTAAACGGTTGCGTGAATTTGAACTTAATATTGGCTACAATAAAGCACCAAAACCCATCGATTCTGAGCCTACAGCGTAACAAAAGATACTCGTAGGCTCAAAGTGTATTGTTACTCGTTTTGATGGTGTTTTGTTCATATGCCGCCGCAATAGCAGCCAACCGACCAATGACACTATAAACATATAACCTTGCTGTTGCATCATCATTTGCCATGGCAACAGGTGGCGGTGTGCAATTGGTTTCAAATGGCAATGGCGAAAAAGACATGCCTCTGCTATTTAAATTCTCGCTGTCGCTACGCGTCGCATTAATGCGATAAAAACCACCCACCACTGTTTCACCAATCATATAAATAACGGGTTCGGCAGTGGCAGAGTTAAAAACATCACTGGTGCGAATGCCTTCTTGAATAATAACATCGGTGACTGCCAAGCCTTCTTTGCCGACAGACATATTATTGCGTTGTTTGCGATTTAAATGAAAGACTTCGTCGGATTTTTCCACACGAATAACACCCATACCATAGGTGCCAGCATTGGCTTTTATGACAACAAAGGGCGAATCGTCAATGTCATGTTCTTCGTATTTTTCGCGTATTAATGCTAAGGTTTCATCGACTGCAATTGCCAAACATTCCATGCCTTCACGTTGTTGAAAATTAACGCTCCGACAGACCGAAAAATCAGGCGTTAATAACCACGGATCAATATTTAACAAGGTTGAAAATTCTTCGGCAACGAGATTGTATTGATAGAAATGATCGGATTTTTTTCGTTGCGACCAGCCCAGTTGTGTCATCGGCATAACGGGGATGTCCAAATCAGCAAGCAAACTAGGTAGTCCTGCTGATAAATCATTGTTTAATACAACGGCACATGGTTGAAAATCATCACAATACAGACAATTATTGCGACGTTGTATTTCAAATACCGGTAATTCGTGACCACTTGCAGTAACTATTGGCGTGGTGTCGCCGTTTAAACGACCGATACGCACATTGATTCCTGCTAATTCAAATAGGTGGCTAATAGTGGCAACGTTTTCTAGGTACAAAAGATTACGAGTGTGGTTTTCTGGGATAAGTAATATGGATTTTGCAGCAGGGCATATATCAGCGATTTGTCGAGAAATAGCAGCACTGGCTAAGGGGTAACTGCTTGAGGATAAGTTGTTAAAACCGCCCGGAAATAAGTTGGTGTCGATGGGAGCAATTTTATAACCGTTGTTACGAAGGTCGGTCGAGCAATAAAATAGAGGTGGACAAATCGCGTTTTTTGCACGCAACCACGCTTCAATATCGGCAAAGGATTCAACAATGCCTTGTTCTAAGTATTTTAAAGAGGATGAAATAGTTCTTGTCATAGTGTTTTGCTAGCTTCGTTTGGTGCCACTTGATAATACTACAATATTGCCAGCAAATTTGTGCTGTTTTACGTCGGTAAAGCCAACGGCTTGAAAGTATTGGGCAAGGATGGTTGATGGAGGAAAACGGAGTATGGATTCTCCTAAATACCGATAACTTTTTTCATCATCGGCAATTATTTTCCCCATTTGTGGCAATACTTTGGTTAAGTACCATTGCTCAATGGCAGGGCATAATGAGTCTGGAGAAAATTCTAATACGAATAACTTGCCACCCCATTTAAGCACGCGATGCGCCTCAGCCAATGCTTGCTGACGATTGGTCATATTGCGCAAACCAAATGCTAGGATGATTCTATCAAAGGCACGATTGGGCAGGGGTAGTTTCTCGCCATCGCATTGAATGGCATGCACACTGGGCAAACGATTGACCGCGTTTTGTAACATATTTTGATTAATATCAGTCATGACCAATTTGCCGTCTTTACCTATTTTAGGAAGTATTAATGCACTCATATCGCCGCTGCCTGATGCAATGTCCAATACCTGCATGCCCGGCTTTAAGTCCATTAAATAAATGGTTGTTTTTTTCCAAATGCGATGTATGCCAAAGGACATAACGTCATTCATTTTGTCGTAATATTGGGCTACATCAGAAAAAACTTTTTCAACCATGTCTGCTTTGCGATTCGCTTCAATCACAGAAAAACCAAAATCAACGACAGGTGAGTTTGTGTCGTCTTCTGGCATACTTGGTTGTTCAGAGGTGGTGTCCATTTAATTTTATGTTTCGCTAATAAAACCTCTATTATATTTTATTCAAAAACTATTAACTATTTTAAAGATATAATAACGGACAGGCGAGTTTGTAGCCAATGACCAACAAATGCCTTTTTCTATCAAAATAACAAACTATCATTAACATAGTGGGTCTCCTTCTTAAATTACTGCTTGTATTAATTGTTCTTGCCTGTGGCTGGTGGTTTGTCGCGAAGAATAGATCGGCATCACTAAAAAAAACACAGCTGATTGCTTGTCAGCAGTGTGGTGTCTACATCGAAAAAGGAACGTCATGCCCATGTCAAAAGAAGCATTGAGTTTTTATCAAAAACATGTGTTTGTTTGCGAGAATTTTCGTAAGGACGGTCGCCAATGCTGTCAAGCAGGTGCCAATAAAATGGAAACCAATGCCATTACATTGCTACGCAAATATCTCAAAGAAAAAAAACAACACGCCAAAGGCAAAATCCGCATTAACCGAGCGGGCTGTTTTGATTTGTGTCAGGCGGGACCTGTTTTAGTGGTTTATCCCGATAATATTTGGTATCGTTATAACAATGCCGATGATCTTAAACGCATTGCTGATAATCATTTATTAAATGACCGCATCGTTGATGATTTACTGTTATCGCCTCAGTCTATTACTTTAATCTAATCATCACTTACAATGAATATCTATCTGCATAATACACTCCATAACCAAAGGCATCTTTTTCAACCACAAATGCCCGATAAAGTAACGATGTACGTTTGTGGACCAACAGTTTATGGCCCTATTCATGTGGGCAATGCACGCCCTGCTGTGGTTTTTGATGTACTGTATCGTTTGCTAAAAAGACATTACAATAAGGTTGTCTATGCTCGCAATATTACCGATATTGACGATAAAATTATTACAACAGCAAAACAAAATAACGAACCAATTACGGCATTAACCCAACGCTGGCATAAAGCGTATTGTGATAATTTATCAAAATTGCAAGTGCTGCCCCCTGATTATGAGCCATTGGCAACCGAGTATATCAAACCAATGATTCGTATGATTGCACAGTTGATTGAAAAAGATTTTGCCTATGAAAGCAATGGGCATGTGCTTTTTCATGTGCCTAGTTTTGCCGACTATGGTCAATTGTCTAATCGTAATCGACAAGACATGATTGATGGCGCACGTGTTGAAGTAAGCAGTGATAAAAAAGATGCTGCTGATTTTGTGTTGTGGAAACCGTCTGATGAGACCATTCCCGGGTGGGATAGCCCTTGGGGACGCGGACGACCAGGATGGCATATCGAATGTTCGACAATGGCAGCAGATTGTCTAGGCAAAGAAATCGATATTCATGGCGGTGGACAAGATCTTATTTTTCCTCATCACGAAAATGAACTGGCACAAAGCCGTTGCTGTCATGGTACTGCTTTTTTTGCACATCATTGGTTACATAATGGACATGTGCGGATGGAAGGCGAAAAAATGTCGAAGTCTCTCAATAACGTGCTCACTGTTAGTGGTGCATTACAGCAGTTTTCTGGCGAGTGCATTCGTCTGGCATTGCTGTCAACGCATTATCGTCGCCCGATGAATTGGACGGAAAACGCAATTGTTGATGCAAAAATTATTTTGGATCGATGGTATCGCCTTATTGATGATGATATCAATGAATCAACAACTGTTGACGGGCAGGTTGAATCAGCATTGTGTGACGATATTAATACGCCGTCGGCAATTGCCGTTTTACATCAGATGGCACAGGCGATTTCTCGTGCAGATAATCCAACAGCTGCGGCGGTACGACGTGGGCAATTTGTTGCTAGTGCCAATGCACTAGGCTTACTCTATAATGCACCACAGGCATGGTTTCATCAAAGTACCACATCAACGCTTAGCGAAGCCGAGATTGAAGGTTTTATTGCCGAAAGACTTCAGGCAAAAGCAGAACGTGATTTTAAAAAAGCCGATGCTATTCGAGATGATCTTTTAAATAAAAGCGTACTGCTTGAAGATGTCAGTGGTAATCGAACGCTATGGCGACTAAAATAATTAATGCCATTAATACCTTGTTGCGGGTTGTGTCCGTTTTTTTATTACGGGCCTATCAACTTATTTTAAGCCCTTTTTTAGGAGGGCAATGTCGCTTTTATCCGACTTGTTCGGATTATGCCATTACGGTTTTTACGCGCTTTAATTTTTTTTATGCATGCTGGCTAACGTTATGGCGACTTTTACGCTGTCACCCCTTGTGTAAAGGGGGAGAAGATTTACCACCGCCAAAATCATCTTCTAAGCCTTAACGCCTATGGCGATAATCAAAACAATGAGTACCATCAGAATTATGTGGTTGACCAACGCCACATTGCTTTTTCCGATTGGTGCTGCAGTGTATTTGTTTGGCATCGGGACGTTATACCGATTATTAATTGCCATCGCTACCGTGATTGCAATGGAGTTTTTGCTCTACTATAAAAAAAACCACGGTAAAAGTATTACTGATGGCAGTGCCTTATTAACCGGTATTATTATTGGATTGTCTATCCCACCTTTAGCACCGTGGTTTATTCCGTTAAGTGCTGCCATAATAGCAATTTTTTTAGGGAAGTATTGTTTTGGAGGGTTGGGAAATAATCCGTTTAACCCAGCAATGGTTGGTTATGCCATTTGTTTTTTGGCATTTCCTCAATATTTTCAGCATTGGCTAGGAGCGGATGGTTGGACGTCGTTGATAGCAGTAGATGGACACACCGCTCCCACACCCTTACTCGCAGACCGATTAAATACCAATGCCGATGGGATGTTTTATATTTTTGCGGTGGCTTCTGCCATTGGTGGAGTTGTTTTATTAACACTAAAAATTATTGATTGGCGGCTACCATTGGCTTTTTTATTGGGCACATTGCTTGTTTTTTCTATCAATGATTCGATTGCCTCATTGTTCTATGGTGGTTTGGTCTTTGCTGCTTTTTTTGTAGTAACAGATCCTGTCACCGCAGCAGTCACACCGCTTGGACGACTGATTTATGCCTTTATTGTTGGTTGTTTAGCAGCGTGGTTGCGCGAAAACGGTGCGCATACAGATGGCATTGCTTTTGCCATTTTGGCTGGTAATATGATTGCACCATTGTGTGATTTATGCACTCAGTATTACCGAAAGCAATGAAACATCCTTCTATTTTAATGGTAATTGCTATTTCAGTGGCGATGGGGTTAATTTTAATCAGTCATTTTTTATTGGATAACAGAGTCAAAGATCAACGAGCACTGGCTATTAACAATAATCGTGCTGCCGTGTTAACTTCGGTGAATTACGATACAATAGGAAAATCTGTTTTAACAAATAATATACCGCTTACCAATACAACCGTGCATCAGTTAATGCCGGTATATAAACAGTCCGCTATTCAAGCTTGGCTGATACACGCCACTACACACAATGGCTATGGCGGAGATATTGAATTTTTTATGGTTAAAAAAGAAGGTGGTTTTTTCCCGCCTTTGCGCATTTTCAAACATCAAGAAACACCCGGCATTGCCGATTTTTTAAAAGATAATCGTATTACCCTTATAGTCGATGGTGTAAGTGGTGCTACAATCACATCTACATCTTTAAATCAAGCCATTCGGCACATCGAACAATGGTTTGCTCAGTGTGTCCAACAAAACAATATTCAATATCTCTGCTCATAAGACTCTACCAATGTTTGAAAAATCTTATTATGAAAGTTCGGTTGAACGCCCTGCTCTACGATCTGCTTTAAAATCATCTGTTAAATATGATATTTGTATCATTGGAGGAGGATTTACCGGACTATCATCCGCGCTTGAATTAGCCAATAAAGGATATAGTGTTATTGTTTTAGAAAGTCAAGGCGTTGGGTGGGGGGCTTCTGGACGTAATGGCGGACAGTGTGTATTTGGCTATTCAACCGGCTCACTTTCTAAAATCGCCAAGCAGGGAAAAGTCAGCGAAAAATGGCTTTTTGATGTCTCATTACAAGCAGTGCAGTTAATTCGCGATAACATAAAAAAATACAACATCGATTGTGATTGGCAATCGGGTTATGCCGAAGCAGCGACCAAACCATCGCATTTGGAAGAGCTAAAACAATACGCCGAAAAATTACAAAAGGACTATGATTATGGTGATGTCAAAATTTTAGACGCCACACAGTTTCGACAAATTATCGCCAGCAGACGATACCATGGTGCATTATTAAATGATTTTAGTGGACATCTGCACCCTCTAAAATACTTGCTAGGCATGGCGGAAGTAGCAGAAAAAGCAGGGGTGAAGATATTTGAACAAACCACCGCAACAGAAATCAAACGCAAGCAAGACGGTTATGACGTTACCACCGATAAAAACGCCACGGTTTCTTGCAACCATGTCTTAGTCGCTTGCAATGCTTATCATAATAACTTGCTTGCCTCTGTTCATACCACCGTTATGCCAGTGGGGACGTATATTGGCGCAACTTCTATTTTGGGTGAGACCAGCGATGCATTAATTGCCGATAAACGATCAATCTGTGATACCAATTTTATTTTGGATTATTTTAGATGCAGTAAAGACAAACGTTTGCTTTTTGGTGGGCGTTGCAGTTATTCCACTGTTCCACCACCCAATATAGCCAATTCTATTTATAAGCGTATGGTGCATGTTTTTCCACAATTACAAGGTGTTAACTTCGACTATACATGGGGCGGTTTTGTCGCTATTACCATTAATCGTTTTCCCGATATAGGACGTACCAATGACGGCGTTTATTACGCTCAAGGTTTTTCAGGGCATGGAGTCGCTTTAAGCAATTTTACTGGTACGATGATAGCAAAAGCCATCTCAGGAGAGTCTGAAGTGTTTGATGTGTTTGATCAAATTAACCATCAAAGTTTTATGGGCGGTCAATATTTTCGTACCCCTTTACTGGTATTGGCAATGGCTTATTACCGATTACGCGATCTTTTATAAAATTCCTATGTCATCAATAGCAAACTCTTCATCTTTTGATGTTGCGATTGTAGGCACCGGTGCTGTTGCCCTGACGGCAGCATTGTCTTTTAAAGAAAAGCGAGTAGTGCTTATCGATAGCCAGCCGCAAAAAAGTCACAAAATCCAACGCTTTTTTGCATTAAACAAAAATTCGTTGGATTTTTTACAAACGATTGGCGTTTTTCCAACAGTCTTTCCTGTTAATGCTTTTCACTTGTTTTCACCAAAACATGATTTACTGCTAGAGCATAACCCTCTGTGCTCCATTGTTTCTGAAGGACATTTACTCGCTAAATTACAAAATACGTTTCAAAAAGAAGCACTTGTCAAATTGGATTGCCAGCACGTCGATTGGCAAGAAACCAATCATACAAATGTATTGCTAAAGGTCGATAATGACTATTTATCCGCTAAATTGCTTATTGTTGCCGATGGTGCATTGTCTTCACTTGCAGAGCAATTAAAAGTGTTTAGCGATAGAACGAGTTATAACCAACAAGCATTGGTGGCAACTTTAACCGCTCCTGCCTTAAATGAATCAACCGCGTATCAATGGTTTGCAAAAAAAGAAACAATCGCTTTTTTACCCTTAGGACACCATCAATATACACTTATATGGTCTGCAAATCATCCTCTAACACACCCCACAGCAAAGCATCTCTGTCAATTATTAAAAGAAAAAACGCACTGTGAGCTTGAGATAGACCCTGACAGCATCACTTTATTTCCCCTTTATTCACAGCAACGTTCCTTGCCCGCTATTACCAGAACAGCCTTTGTTGGCGATGCCTTACGTGTTGTTCATCCATTGGCAGGGCAAGGTCTAAATTTGGGCATTAACAATTGTCGTCATTTGGCTTTGTGTACCAAAAATCGCTTGGATATTGGATCTGCCAAAGCACTTTGCGCCTATGCAAGAGCAGCCAATGACAAAGGAAAATTGATTGAGTGGATAACATCTAGCTTGTATCAGTCCGACCGTTTTTGCGATAGAGCCTTAATGATGGGCAAAAACCAATGGTTAAATCAATTTGCTATCCATTTTGCCAATTGGTAAAAAATTCTTGTCTTACTAAGTTTTATACCAAACTTAAAGGAGAAGGCGTATTGCGTTTTTTAAGTGGTCTTTTCTTGCCTGATACTTCTGGCACTGTTTCTAGTGAATCCAACTTAGGGAATGCAAAATATTGATCAGTTTCCTTGGCATAAATGGCAATAATCTCTTGATAATACAATTGGATATTGATCACTTTGTTTGAAAATCTTGCGGTAAAACTCACTCCTTTTTCTTCAATATTAAGATCTTTTACCGAAACAGGAGAGATATTAAGTATAACGCGGTCGCTGACAACATACTGCTCTAATACGCTGTTGTCTTCACGTTTATTCCATTCAATCAATAAATGAGGCGTATGACCTTTGTCGAGGCACCATTGATACAACGATTGAATAACATAAAAACGTGCTGATAAATCGTTCAGCATAACATTATCCTATTGTTTATTGCCGCATTGTCATTTCAACAGCACTCAATGATTTTATAAAAAATGGTCTTTCAAAAATCCTTTCGGCATATTTGTACACCGTTTTTGAAACACTTTTTGGTAAGATAATATCATAGTACTTAAGTCGCCACAATAAAGGAGCGATAGCGGTGTCAAGAATAGTTAATTCTTTATCAACAATATAACGCGTTGTTTTCGGAAAAATCCCTTCCAACCGAATAATGCCATCTCGTATATGCTGTTTTGCTTGTTCAACTTTTTCTTTTTTCAAATTTTGCTTTAACACCAATAACCGTAGATGAGGAAAAATTTCTGTGTCTAACATATTAATTAATAAACGAACTTTTGCACACAACATAATATCCGTTGGCATCAGTTGCGGATGCGGAAATCTGCCGTTAATATATTCATTGATAATACTTGATTCATATATTTGCAAATCTCTATCAACCAATACCGGGACTTCATTGTATGGATTATATAAAGCCAGTTCTTCTGGTTTTTCATTTAAATTCACATCATGGATTTCAACCCCCATGTCTTTTTCATAGAGCGTAAATCTACAACGATGTGAGTAAGGGCAAATTGGTGATGAGTATAAAGTTATTGACATAATAAGTAGTAGTGTAGATACTAATAGCGTTAACTATTAATGAATATCGTTCCAGTATTCACGATATAAATTATAAGAAAAAACCAATAATATCATCAAAAAAGAAAGAATTAAAAAACCTGATCTGTAACGCTCTGGTCTGTCAGGGTCAGCCATAAAATCCATAAAATTAACCAAATCATTAATCATAAGATCAAATTCTTTTGGATTCATAGAGCCAGATTTGATCAATTTTGTCTTATTATCTTCATCTAATTCATAAATTCCTTGTACATTTGCAAAAACATTTGGCATAGAAACATTGGGAAATACCTTGTTATTCCAGCCGCTTAAAGTCTCTTTATCACGGTAAAAATTACGCAAATAAGCATACAACCAATCTTTACCACGCAATCGGGCAGACAGACTTAAATCTGGAACAGTAGCCTGATTAAACCACTCTTTTGCTTCTTCTGGCGACATAGACGACGTTAGTCCATCGGTTAATTTTGCCGTATTAAAGTGCAAATACTTGCTCATTAAATCTTGGTTAATGCCCAAATTGTTCTCAATATGATCATAACGTACGTATTTAGCGCTATGACAACCCAAACAATAATTCACAAAGACAGCCGCTCCTCGTTGCAATGATGCATAATCGGATCGATCTGTTTGTACATCACTTAATTTTATGTCTATCTCAGTCGACGCCATCACATTAGACGTTAAAAACAAACATAATATAACCAATAAAACTCTCATTCTGTTAATCTATCTGGCAATGGTTTAGTTTTATCAATTTTTGTATAAAACGGCATTGCAATAAAAAAAGCAAAATAAACGATCGTTAACACTTGAGCCACGACTTGTCTTTCATCTGTTGGAGCAATACCACCCAATACACCAAGACCGACAAAGCTAATAACAAAAAATGTTAAAGCCCCTTTGTAAAGCGGACCACGATAACGAATCGAACGAACAACACTTTTGTCTAACCATGGTAATACAAAAAACAGTGCAATTGAAAGCCCCATAGCCAATACACCCCATATTGCAGTACCTAAAAATGGCGGTACTGCACGTAATATCGCATAAAACGGCGTGAAATACCAAACCGGGGCTATATGTGCCGGTGTTTTATCAGGATTAGCAGGTTCGTAATTAGGATACTCTAAAAAGTAACCACCCATTTCTGGAGCAAAGAATACAACCAATGCAAATAAAATTAAAAATATGACAATATAAAATGAATCTTTCATCGTGTAATAAGGATGAAAAGGAACGCTATCAACAGGCTTGCCCGTTTTGGGATCTTTGTTCTTTTTAATATCTATGCCATCCGGATTATTTGAACCAACTTCATGTAAGGCAACAATATGTAAAAATACCAATAAAACCACTAACAATGGAATAGCTGCCACATGTAAAGCAAAAAATCGATTTAACGTCACGCCCGATATACCATAGTCACCACGAACCGTTTCAGAAACCCATTCGCCGACACCAGGAATCGTTCCAAATAAATTAACAATAACTTGAGCTCCCCAATAAGAGGTTTGCCCCCATGGCAATAAGTAGCCAAAGAAGGCTTCTGCCATTAAGCAAAGATATAGTAGCATTCCAATTAACCACACCAATTCGCGAGGTGCCTGATAAGAACCATATAAAAGAGCCCTAAACATGTGCATATAGAGGGCAATAAAAAAGAATGATGCCCCCGTCGAATGTATATATCGCAATGTTGATCCATATTTGACATCACGCATGATGTATTCGATAGAAGCAAAAGCCCCTTCTGCTGATGGATTATAGTTCATGGTTAAAAATATACCACTGACTATTTGAATGACTAAAACGACTAACGCTATAACGCCAAAACCATACCAAAAATTAAAATTCTTTGGAGCATAATATTCCGTTAAATGCTTTTTTATGGCAATACGCCACGGAATTCTTTGATCTAGCCAATCACCAATTCCCATTTATATCTATTTCTTTATTATTCAAACTATTTATGAAATTTTGTTCTTAGATAAAGGCTCGTCCAACCCTATTACAAGATGGTCACCTTCTGCGTAATAATGTGGTGGTATCATTAAATTTTTAGGCGCTGGACTGCCTTTTAATACTCTCCCCGCCACATCAAAGTTCGAGCCATGGCAAGCACACGAAAACCATGCTTTGGCTTTGTTTTTTGCCTCACCAGGCGAACAACCCAGATGCGTACAAATCCCCACACCGACAAAAATTTCTGGTTTTCTTGAACGATGACTGTTTTTGCAATAATCCGGTTGTAAACTGCTATCTGAATCTGGATCTGTTAATGTTTCTGCCTTGGAATCAGCAAACTCCAGCATTTTATTATCACGCCCAAAAGCCCAAATTAATTTTTTTCGCCAGCGGGTCGTTCTTAATTCTCCGGGTCTGATGCCAGTAACCTCAAGCACAACAGATGCACCTTCTGATTCTGCCAATCGACTTGGCCTCAATGAGACAGCAAAAGGAACTGCTGCTAAACCTGCAACACTTCCGCCAACAATACCCGTCCCCCCAAGAAGGAAGCGCCTTCTATTAAGACTAATTGACTCCATAAATTTTATTTATTGTATATTGTTTTTTGTGTGATGAACCACAACAGGCAAACTTTCATTAATTTGCCCATCCGTACCTATTGATTGCCCAACTTTCACCTCAAATTTTGACCTTGAAAAATCATCACTGCCCTCTAACACAGCATGAGAATCAGAAAGATTAATTGATAGCCCATCTCTTTGTAATTGAGCATCAGGTTTGTCAAGTTCTACTTCTCTTTCTCCGATAAGTGCAGTGGTTTTTCCTGTTCTACGATTGGTTATGAGGGCATTAATTTTATATACAGTGCTTCGAATTTTTTGCTTTTCACCATCTTGAGGCAAAGTATCTTCAAAAACTAAAATAGGTGTAAAAGCAACATTTGTTATCACTTCTTCTTCCACAACGCCTTGTCTAATCCCCTCTAAAATTCTTCTTTGATCAGGCCTTAAGAACAATGTACCCATCTCAGGTCTTCCTGCTTCATCTTCCGATACACTTTGTGCAAAAGAAACAGGAACAACTAATAGCATCGAAATAGATACACTTTTTAAAATATTTGTTAACACACTCATCACTTAACCTCTCAAAATAAATTATATGGTCTCTACAATATTTTTATCTTTTTTATCCGGATCTTTGACTGAGACCCAATCAAAATCACAATTTGCCTTTAAATTAGCTCTTCTAGCCAATTTAAAATCATTTTCTACTCGGTCAATCGAGCATTCTATTGGAAAAAACAGGCTTTTACTTTCAGTTACTTTTCTTAGACTTGTAATCAACATAAACAAATCCAAATCATGAAGCATTTCCATCTCAAAATTCATACGTAAAGTATTAATAAACACTGTACTGTCCTTTGTAAGGTGTGATGATTCGGATTGATGCAAAAATTCATCTTCAAAATTAAATTTTATCGGAAATAGTTTTCTATCTTCTCGAATTTCCTTAATTTTCTTAATCCAAATCACTGGGTCTTGTGATTGTACCACTCCTCTTTTGACCCATTTAATGTAATCTTCTTGGTTGGCCAAGAGCACAAGACGTTCATCTTCAATACCATCTAGATTTAATGATAATTCTTCTATTTCTGTTTTTAATCGACTGGTATTGCTTTTTTCTACAGATAAAAAGTTAAGTGAATAGTCTTCAGCCCATTGTGGGAAAAAAAGACTCACAACTATCACCCCGCCAATAAATATTAGGTAATTTTGTTCTTTCTTTGTGAATGCAAAATTTGCCATTTTGTCTCCTTAAATTTCTGTAGCCATTGATGAAATAGTAGAACTATCGTACTCTTTCCATACTATTTTTATTTTAAACGTTCGGTTTCTTGCCGAATCTACAGCATAACCTTCATCCAATACACCACCAAGTGCTTCTTTTTCTAATTCACGAGAAGGCCTTTCAATGGCTTCTACAAGAATATCTGCTCGCTCTTGATTAAGTGATTCCATCAAACTATCCGCACGATCGGCAACATTAAGATAAGTTTCACCAGCCACTGGTAAGAATTGACCACTAACCTCTAAGATCTGATAAAAATCTTTCTTAGTAAATAATGCTTTATTGTTTGCATCTGAGGAAGTGCTTTCATTGGTAATATACCATCTCATATTATTAATTTGTACCAATTTATTTTTAGATAAAGATCTACTAAAATAATAAAATAGTTGACTTGGATAAATTTGTAATTTTGATAACAAACGAAATGTCTTTGACACTGAACCAATATTCGCAGAAGACGAGGGCGGATCTTGCGATAGCCTGGCTTCATCAGCATAATTTTGTTTTTTGATGTTTCGACTTGTGGTTAATACATCATTCTGAGATTTATAATCCTGTGCTTGTAAAAATATCCCTGCCGTTCCAGTCATAGATACTAAAAAGTAACCTAAAAAACCAACTACAGCTAAATTACCAACTAATCGTGCACGGTAAAAGCGGACGATTGAAAACTTGGCAAGTTGCTTTAATCGAGGGAAACAAAACATGGAATGCAAAATAATTGAACTGTCTTGTCCAATATTGCCAATTGAATTGGTCAAATTTAACTTTTTTGCCAATGCAAAACCATCATGAAATGAAAATTTAATTTTCTCACCACTAGCCACGATTTCTCTCAGCTGCGATACCATAGCACCAGGGCAAACAATTTCAACATTAATACCACCTGCAGTTGAAATTTTTAATGAATTAAGATATTGAATCGTTCTTTCTAGTTCTTTTCTTATTGCAAGTGCAACCGATTGAGCAGAACTGTCATCAATTTTTGATACCCTGCTAAATCTTGGCTGCCCTCTTGAGAAAAAAGTCTGACGAAACAACCCTTTTTCATGAATAGTCATTAATAAACTATTGCCTTTACTCCATTCGCTCGTTGCCGCTTGCAACACTTCTTTCGAGACAAATGCTGAGCCAAAAACACCTGCCAAATAACTGGTATTATTTTTAACTATATTGACCCAAGGCAAAACTTTATTTTCAGTTAAAAGTCCGTAGAACAATACATAATCATCTCTTCTACCTTGTTCTTCTCTGCCTTGTGTCATTGACATGCATAAGTTAGAGCCTCTAAAGAGTTGTTGCATCCGTCTGTGATGAAAGTCTACTTTGTACTTACCAACCAAATGGGTAACTTTTTCAATGCGATAATCTTCACCAATAATGTCAGATAAAATATAAAAAACGTTATTTTTAATCTTTTTTTCATTGGCTCGCATGTAAGCATCAAACTGCTCGAGTCCATTTTCATCATTTGCAAAAACTGCAATTTTTTCTAATGTACCCTGTTTCCATGACACCAGCAGTACGTCAGTGTCATTAATAAGCAAACCATATTTTTTAAATAGTCCAAATTTTGAAATATTAATACTCATGTCTCTATATTTCCTAAAGCGTCATATAAGGGACCATAGATAGCAACAATGATCCAAATTAACAATCCAGCTAAAATCAACATCATAAGCGGACCAATGGCAGCTTGTGCCGTTTCAATCGCTTCATTAGCATCGCGATCATAGTAACTTTTTATTTGAGCCATCGCACTATCTATACCACCAGTGGCTTCACCCAATCTAATCATTCGCAAAACCAAAGGTGGAAACAAACCCGATTCAGCAAAAGCATTTGATAAATTTGTTCCATTCGTAATGTCTTCAATAACTCTATCAAGACCTCTGGCAACAAACTTATTGCCTAAAGCACCTCTTGAAATTTTCAATCCATCAATAACACTTACACCTGCACCATACAAAAGACCAAATACATTAGAAAATCTTGATAATAACAATTTTTCAAAGACAGAACCGAAAAGTGGCATACGTATTTTGAATTTATCCATTACATAATCCATTCCTGGAATAGTATAAAGAATCACTTTAAATCCTACAAGTATAGAAACCACTCCAATAATAACTTGCTTCCAATAGTTTTGAAAGAATTCTGACGTATTAATTAATGCAACTGTATAACCTGGTAACTCTTGTCCCAAGGATTCTAAAATTTTAACCATTCCTGGAACAACCAATACTAACAATGCCCAAGCAGCCGCAAGTATAACAATCAAAGCTATAAGTGGATACGTGAGAACTTTTTTAGTTTTTTTAATTATTTCATCTTGCCATTTAATGTTCTCACCTAAATTTTTCAAGACTAAGTCCAAATCACCAGAATGTTCACCAGCTTCTACCAAACTAACAAATATATCATCAAATATTTTTGGATGCTTTTTCATTGCATTTGACAGTGTATTACCTTGCTCAATATCTTCAATAATTGTGCCTAGCGTATTTCTCAATACGACGTTGCTGACTGAATCTCGCACATCGGCCAATCCTTCAAGTAAAGGAACACCACCCGAAACCAATCGCTCAACATAGAAACAAAATTGTGCTAAATCATCTTTGGGAATACTTTTTTGAAAATATTGGCTGTTTTTCTTGCTTTTTATTTCGTCACCCCGAATGAGGGACAGCCCCAAGCGACCGATTCTTCTTTCTAAGTCTGTGTCATTTTTTGCTTCTATTTTCCCTGAAATAACTTTTCCAGTTTGATTAACAGCACTGTACTTATAGATTGGCATTTTTAAATCGTTATAGTCTTGTTAACATAGATGGACATAATACTTATAATCATTACATTGTCTGTCTAATTAGTGTCGTCATATCCACAACACGTTTGGCTTCATCAAGCGTTGTTAGGCCCTCAAATACTTTTTCAATAGCACTTTGCGCCATTGAGACATAATCGCCTGTTTTTTCAGCTATTATCCGAATTTCTTTCGAACTGGCTTTATTGACAACAGCTTCATCCAATTCTTCATTGAATTTTAATATTTCCATTATCGCTACACGCCCTCTATAGCCTTGAAAATCGCAACTTTGACAACCAATTGCTTCATGTAAATTACTTTTTTTATTTTCATAATCCTCAAAGTTTGAAAATATTTTATCTTCAAATTCTGAAATTTTGGTTTTTGGTTTTTTACAAGCCGGACACAAACGACGTAATAAACGCTGCGCTATAACGCCTGAAATATTAGTCGCTATAATATCGGGCAATACCCCCATATCGGTTAAACGCGGAATAACACTAATCGCATTATTGGTATGTAGGGTTGATAATACCATATGACCAGTCATCGCAGCACGAAAAGTTAATTCTGCCGTTTCTTGATCTCGAACCTCACCGATTAAAATAATATCAGGATCTTGGCGAAGCATTGATTTAACACCGCCGGCCCAGTCCATTTTTGATGATTCCCCCGCATTAGACTGCCTAATCATTGGCAAAGGATATTCAACAGGATCTTCCAGTGTCATTATATTAACACTTTCCTTGTTTAAATGTTGAATAATTGAATACAAGGTGGTCGTTTTTCCGCTACCTGTTGGACCTGTTACCAACAAAACACCGTGAGGTCTTGCTAACATTAGCATAAGCAAATCTTTGGGCCTTTTACTTAATCCTAAATTATCTACTTTAGAGATGTTTCTTTGTTGATCTAAAATACGCAATACAAAGTTCTCACCATGCGTAACCGGTTGACAAGCGACACGAAAATCGACGATTCGACCATAGAGAACAAAGCTGATACGTCCATCTTGTGGCAACCGAGATTCTGCAATATTCATTTCTGACATCACTTTTATTCGAACAGCCATACCATTCCAATAACTACGATGCAGACTTCTAATCTGCCTTAATACGCCATCAATCCTATAACGAACACGCAAAAAACTTTCTTCTGGCTCAAAATGAATGTCTGACGCGCCACGTTTTACTGCATCGTTTAAAAATGAGTTAACCAATCTTACAATAGGATTTGTTGATGTATCACCACCACCTCCATAGGATTCACCACCGCCCTCAATTTCTCTTAAAATTCCTTCAATGGTAAGTTCAAGACCGTAATATTCATCAATTGCTCTTGTGATTTCTGATTCTTCTGCCACCATGAACTCAAGATCATAACCACCACCTAAAAATGCTCGAATTTGATCTGCTAATACCATATCATTGGGATTAGCCACGCCTAACACAATCACACTATCTTCTTCACGATAAACGATTGGAAATACATTATATCGCTTTGCCACTTCCATAGGAACTTTTGCAAGTACATCAGGATCAACGCTGAGATTTCTTAAATCAATAACACTGTTTCCACCACTCTCAGATAAAACGTCACGAATGGTTGCTTCAGTTACAAAACCCAAACGAACCAAAACCCGACCAAGAGGATCACCCGAATTTTGCTGTTCAAAAAGAGCAATTCTTAATTGATCATCACTCAATACACCTTTTTCTAATAATCTAGCACCGATAGGAACATCCGTGTCATCATCAGAATCACTTGATCCTCCTAAAAGGATATCATCTAATTCAAATTTATCTACCATAGCGTACTTCCTTCTTGCTTTTATTGTAATAAATCGTTAATTCTTGCCCGAACTTCTACTCGGTTAAAACCAACTATAATACTTTCTGAAATTCTCAACGCTGTTTCGTAATATTGAACTGCTAAAGCGGGTTTATTTAAGTAGTCTAAAACAACAGCAAGATTGTATGCATAATCAGGATTTTTTAAATCCATCGAATAGGCTTGAAAATAAGATTCTTGGGCTTTTATCCAGAACTCATTTTCAGCATATAAATTTCCCAAAGAAAAATATACTCTACTATCAGCACCATGTACGTTACCCAATGATTTTTTAAGCAACGCTTCAATTTCATAAAAATTACCACTGCTGCCTGTTCGCAGATTACTCAATTCAGATATTGCAATCGGATCATTTGGATGAAATTTAAGAATATCAAGATACGTCGCTACAGCAGATTGATAACGCCCAGTTGAAACAGCCAGTTGCGCCAATCCGCGCAATGCGTTAATATCAGCAGGTGATTTACTTAATATATTCCTGTAAATTACCTCTGCTTCATTATAAGAACCTCCATAATAAAGTTTAATCGCTTTTTCAAGTTTCTGTTTTCTTTTCTCTCCCTCAAAGGAAACATTAACATCTATTTGAGCAACAACGACCTCTTCTTTTTTAAGTGCTGGCGTAGGTTCTGTCCCGGCTTCTGTTACAGATTCTACCGCAGGGGTTTCAGATACCATTAAATCTTCATCCGAAGATATTGAAATATTAATGATTTGTTCTGACCCTGTTTTTGAATCTAGTTCGGCTTTTCTTTTACGACTCAACTCTGCCGTATATAAAACATTCTGTCGCTGTTGAGTATTGTTTAAATTTTCTGAATTTTCTGAATTTTGATCATTCTCATCTACAAATTGCTCACTTAAAGTATCAATACCAATATTTATTTTTGTCAGGATAAAATTTTCATCTTCTTTCTTCTTTTTTCCTTCTAATCCAAGATTATAACCAGTTAAGACAGCAATTTTTTTGGCATAGGCTTCATCTCCAAGGCTTTCACGCTGATTTTCAGGCAATTGTAAAGCATAGATATCTATTTCTGATTGAACATCCACAACTGGAATTGGAAGAAATGCCGCATTATCACCCGCCTTTAAACCATCATCTGACGAACTAAGAATGTCAATCCTACCTTGATCAAGAAAGCTGGAATCCCCTAAATACTCATTATAAATATCGGTTATCCCTGAAAAAAAACCCAAAGTCAAAGCACTGTAACCGCCGCCACCTAAAGCACCCATTATAAATATAGTTGCAATCAATTTTTTCCGACTAGGTGACTGTTCAACTTTTCCTGATGCATTAAATACTCTGGCCGCATCAACTCTTTGCGGTTTAGCACTTTGCTGCTTTATTTCAAATTGGCTTTTTAGCACGTCGTTTTCAGCAACTGCTTTCTGACCCGTATCCAATTTTACTTTAGCGTCGAGACTGGACGCTAATAGAACAGGTGGTGCTGCTGCTGCTACAGGTGCTACAGGTGGTGCTGCTACTGCTACAGGTGCTACAGGTGCTACAGAAATTTCTTTTACAGGTGGGGGTGGAGACGATTTAGATTCAGCAATATTTAATTCAGAAACTGAAATTGATTGCTGCTCTGTGGATGAATCTTTTTCAGAAACTGTTTCTGAATTTTCTCCTTCTTCTGCTTTTTTAAGAGCATTTAACAATAAGCTCATTATCTTTCCTTTCGATGTCCATTTTTGCTAATCTAATAAATTAAAATTACAAAAATACTATCTAACTTCTTCTTGATCCCGCACAAATAAAGCCCCTTCGGTATCCCTTATAACAAAATCCGAATTAGGCAATAAACTACGGTAGTCAGAATAATCTCCGTTTAAACTTGGATTCTTGATGATTTTTGCACGCAAGAAAACAACAAATTCTGTTTTGAAGGTTGTCTGATCTTTGTTTTCAAACAACGCACCAATACCCGGCAAAGAACTTAGCCCAGGAACGCCTGTCGTGCTATCCGTCGTTCTGTCTTCTAACAAACCACCGAGTACCGCAACCTCACCATCACGGAGCGATATTAGTGACTCAAGTTCTCTAACACGAGTGATAGGGACAAAGTTTTGTCCTACTGAAGATTCGCTTGAACCCCCAGCAATAATACTTGGTACTTCTCTATAATCAATAACCCGAGTTACCGTTGGCTTTAAGTTCAACATAATCTCACCATTGGCACTTATGTTTGGCAATATATTAAGAATAATACCAACATCCACAACTTGCTCTTCAACATTAACACTTCTGCCTATCACTTGTCCACTGTCTGGATTAATTTCGTCGTCAATGCTGAAATTAAAATACACTTCTTGATCAACCACTTTTAACACTGCCGGCTGATTGTTCAATGCACTGATGCGTGGACTTGATAAGACTTTTGAATCGCCAAATTGATCTAGCAATTGCACAGCAGCACTTAAATCACCTTGCCGATAAGCCGCTGAGAAAAAGTCGTTAGTACTCGTAGCGCTTGGTCTAATACCTCCACCAGACCTTTTTGTTGCATTTTCGTGAAGCTCTTCTACAGATACATCAATTGTAGGAACAAAAAATCCGCTTTCTTCATCTACTTCGTATTCAAACGAAAGAATTTCCGCATACGGATTATCTTCGTATTGAGAGCGCACTTCTTCTACGTAAGTAAAGGCTTCTGCCGAAGAGGAAAAGGAACCAGTGAAAGAATAGTCTACCGCTTTAGAAATTATATTGAGCGCGGCGGCGGCTCCTCCAGCAAGTCCACCTTGGTATAAACCCAAACCTTCTTCAGCCAAAGCATTAAACAACGACCAGTCAATACCCTGAGCATACTGATTGTTTAAAACAACCTCTACTATGGTTGCCTCTAGCAATACTTGACGCTTAGAAATAAGCGAAGTCGCATCTAAATACTTCTGAACTTCTTTTTGTACTTTACCTGGGGCATATACCAATAAAAGACCTACGTCTCTATTAATGTTAAAGAAATTGTCGTTTTCAACAATTCTTTCTGACTCGCTTATACTTTCGCTTCTGCCACTATCTTTTGCCGCTGCTACCAAACCTGATTCATCACCGCCTTCGATTCTAGTCTCAACAACAAGGCTTTCCATAACACTTTCTAAAGAACTCCAAAAATCAGTCTCACCCTCATTGTTTATTGAGGCCGAACCAATATCACCGACACTACCAGAATCAATGGAAGAATCAAATTCTCTGGTTATTGACAAATAGTCAATTTGATATTGCTTGTAGTAAGCATCATCAGGCTTTATGATGATAGCATCACCAAGGTATTCAATACGAATATCAACTTGTTCACTGATTCTTGCTAAAATGGCATTCAATGTTTGGTCAAGCGCATTAATGCTAACAAAACCACCAATTTTATCATCAATGTCCATATTGACACCAGCGTCTCGGGCTAATGCAAATAGCAAATCACGAACAGGAGCACCAGTTACACTGACGTCAAAGGTGTCTGATTCTTCTACCCTTGACAATGCCGTTGCAGTGGGGCTCGCTTTTACAAGCGAAGGAATTTTCTTTGGCTTAATTGGTTTTTGGCTATCAACCTCTTCCACCGTCATATGCATTTCGCTCTGCGAATAGTTGGGGGCACCGCTACAGCCAACCAAAAACACTGACAATGAAGAGCTCAGTAAAATCTTGTGAGCTTTGGTTAGATTCATTATTAATTCACCTTTCATATTTTCAAACTTGCAAAAGCCATTCTTTATCGTTATTTCAAGCAATAGCTTAAAATAATGCTCTAAAAAATAAGCACATACTTTCAAGCGGTATATTAACACATAAATATACTGTTGTCAATCATTAATCTATCTTGGTTATATCAAGGTCGTCTAGGAGGTATAGGTTCATTTCTAATAAAAAGCGTACAATGACAGAATGGACAGTCACCCAAATAAAATCGCGGTAGTAACGGGAGGCGCACAAAATATTGGACGGGCAATTGCCATACGTCTTGCTCGTTCTGGTATGACCGTTATTATTGCTGATTTAAATCCGCCACCAACGAGCGACGCTCTTCTACTTTTCAAAAAAACCGATGTGAGCGATGAAGCGCAGTGCAAAAGCCTCATGCTTTTTTTGAAAAATAAATACGGCCGTCTTGATGTGGTTATCTGTGCTGCAGGAATCGCCATTGAAAAAAAATTAACCGAAACAACAGTAGAAGAATGGGATAAAATCATGGCAGTCAACGTCCGTGGTGTTTTTCTCATCGCCAAACACGCGATAGAACTCATGAAAGCCAAAGGCGGCGGCTCAATCGTTCTTATCGGCTCAATCGAAGGTCATGCGTCCAACCCATTGCATGCCGCTTATGCGGCATCAAAAGCAGCCGTTCATGCGCTCACACGAAACATCGCCCGCGATCACGGCATTGACAACATCCGTTGCAATGCCGTTGCGCCTGGCTGGATACAAACCCCGTTTAACGATAATTTTTTAGATCAATTTCCCGACAAAGAAAAAGCCAAAAACGCCATTTGTCAATTGCATCCTTTAGGCAAAATCGGCACGCCCAATGATGTTGCTCAAACCGTTTCCTGGCTATGCCAAGTAGAATCTGCCTTTGTCAACGGTCAAGTTATATCAGTTGATGGGGGCAGAAACACCCAATTACCACTTCCAAGTTTCTAAATCGATGGAACATACTCAATCAAATTTGGAGTCTCAAAGAAACTGGCATAATGCTTGTGTTATTATTACTGGCGCTGGCTCGGGGCTCGGATTGGCAATCAGTCAGCTTTTTGCCAGTGTCGGTGCCAATCTCGTATTAGTTGGACGCAACCAAATAAAACTGCAAGAAACCGTCGCGTTACTGGATATATACAACATCAAAACCATCACTGTTGCTGGTGATGTAGGCAATAGTCAATTTTGCCAACAAGTTTGCGAGAATACCCTATCAGAATTTGGTAATATCAGCGCTTTAATTAACAACGCAGGCACCATTGTCCGCCATTCAATCGAAGAAACAGACGATGACACTTGGCAGCAAGTGATGAAAACCAATGTTGATGGTGTTTTTTATATGATGCGCAGTGCCATTGCCCATCTTCGCAAGCATCAAGGTGCCGTTGTGAATGTAAGTTCAACCGCAGGATTGGTTGGTGTTAGCAATTTGGTTGCCTACTGCACCAGCAAAGGTGCCGTGATACAAATGACAAGAGCAACCGCCCTAGAAGTTGCCAAAGACGGTGTTTCTATCAATGCCGTATGTCCCGGTGCCATCGATTCCCCAATGCTTTTTTCTGCCCACCATAATCTTCCATCTGAAGCAGAAGTTCGTCAAAGAAACGCAACCATTATTCCCCATGGGCGCATTGCCCAACCAGATGAAGTGGCACGCGCCATCTTATATTTGGCAAGCGAACGACACATTACCGGCACTGCCTTATCGGTAGATGGTGGCTATGTTGCACAATAATGATTTTATCTAAAATTACAATGAAAAACATGAACTAAACATGAAAACAATCACCATTATCTCCTTTGGGTATTTCGCTTAATCTATGTTTACTGGTTTAATCAGCGGCATTGGCTCACTGCTGTCTATAAAAAAGCATCAGTTTACTTTTCAATGTCCCGACGGCTGGTTGGGTAATAGTAACATAGGCGATAGCATTGCAGTCAATGGTATTTGTTTAACCATTGTCACTCTTGATTCTTTGACTTTTACTGTCGATATTTCTACCGAAACCTTACAACGTATCTCCCCCCTTCAGTTAAACAATAGAGTTAATCTTGAGCAAGCTTTAAAACTGGGGAATAAATTAGGCGGGCATTTTGTTACAGGACATGTTGATGGTCAATCGATTGTTCAATCCATCACTCCCACTGCCGATGGTGGCTGCGACCTATCGCTGTTGGCAAACATTTCATTACTACCAACAATTGCACCCAAAGGATCTGTTACACTCGCTGGTGTTTCTTTAACCGTTAATTATGTGTCGAATACAGGTTTTGACGTGCATCTGATTCCACAAACCTTAACCCATACCACCTTACAAAATTATCAAATCGGCGATACGATCAACCTCGAAATTGATATACTCGCCCGTCACGTGCAGCGATTAATGCAATTCAAGCCTTGCTAATTCAAGAAAAAGTCTTTCAATTTTGATTGGAAAGGCGATGAACATCAATGGGATAGCCATGATCCTTTAAATATTTGTAACGCGCGCGCGCGGCGGCTTTTTCTTTTGTCGTTTGGCCAACTATATCCACATACAAAGGAAAACGTCCAATAAAAGTCGGCAATACGTCAGTCAATGAAATCAATACATCCGAATGAAAATCAGGATCAGGAACAACTGATACCAACGTAATTGGAGTCGAAATACTGCTTTTATAAGGTGGTTGCAAGCGGCTATGAGGAAGAAACCCTTTTTCTTCCCACAAGACATCATCCAAGCGTGTAATTAATGCTTCATCAGCATATACCAGTGCCGAACTATGGGCTTTAAATATCTTACGATAGAGAAATCGAAAAAGAAATTTTTGCCTATCTCCAATATCTGTATAAAAAATAACCCGAGTCATTTCAGAATCAGATCTCTATCAGCCTTCGTCTCAATCTCTGTCTTTAACGAGATAGACCTTCTAAATAATGCATTAGCAAAGGCACAGGTCGCCCCGTTGCCCGCTTTTTTGCATCCCACGCAGTACCCGCAATATCCAAATGCGCCCACTGTTCACAGTTAACAAAACGCGATAAAAAGCAAGCCGCTGTAATCGTACCAGCAGCACGTCCGCCGATATTCGCCATATCAGCATAATCTGACTTTAATAGTTTTTGGTACTCCTTATTAATAGGCAATGGCCAACACGCATCACCGCATGCATCGCCCGCTGCTTGTAAATCGGCTAAAAATTGATGATTCCTCCCCATTAATCCAGTTGAATGTGCACCCAACGCAATCACACATGCGCCCGTTAAAGTAGCAATGTCAATCACTTTTGATGGAGCGTGCATTTTTTCGGCATAAAACAGCGCATCGGCAAGAATCAATCGACCTTCTGCATCGGTATTTAAAATCTCAATCGTTTGCCCCGACATCGATGTCACAACATCGCCTGGCTTGACCGCTTTTCCGTCTGGCATATTTTCAACCGATGGCACGATACCAACAACATTAATCGGCAATTTTGCCAAGCACAAGGCTTGAAACACACCAAATACAGTTGCCGCACCACACATATCAAATTTCATTTCATCCATTGCTGGGGCTGGTTTTATCGATATTCCACCCGTATCAAAAGTCACTCCTTTGCCAACAAGTGCAATGGGCTTTTCGTTCTTTTTGCCACCATTGTATTCAAATACAATTAAACGAGGATCGTTTTCGCTGCCCTTTGCCACTGCCAATAAGGCATTCATCTCCAAGGTCTGCATTTGCTTTTCTTTTAGCACCTTAACTTTCAAATCAGCGTTTTCCTTTGCCATTTTCATGGCGGTTATCGCTAAAAATTCTGGTGTGCATAAATTGCTTGGTTGTTCAGCCAAATGACGTGTTAAACAAAGTCCTCTGCCGACTGCCACCGCCTGATTCAAATTCTTTTGATTAAACTCAGCGGATGACAAAATAGCAATTTGTTGTCTTTTGTTGTCTTTTGGTTGATTGCCTCCCAGTTTAAATTCATACGCCGCAGACATTGTTGCTATTACCGAATGAGCGGCAATTGCAGCATCGTAATTATCCAAAGCGAGCAAAACCTTTTTAATCGCTTTTTTAGTGATAAATTTAGCAGCAGCCTCAACGCCTAACCGCTCATCGACATCGTCTTCACCCATGCCAATCAACAACACCCGTTTATGCAAAAATCCTTGACAAAAGATTGGTACCACTTCTTCTGCCTTTGCTTGAAAGTCACCACGCAGACAAAGATCACTGATTAATCCATTTAACTCTGCATCAATTGCTTTGACAGCCGGCAATAATTGTGGCTTTTGTTTCTTTTGTGATATAAATAACAACAAGCAATCGCTTTTCTGCGTTAAAATTAGGGGCTTGCTAAGAATAAAATTTATCATGAACTATCTCCTTGTATTGATACAATCAGCTGTCATTATACCGCCTTCCCCACAGTACCGCCCATGATTTACCAACGCGTGGTAATTTATCGGTGTGCGTATTACGCCATGCTGGCAGTGCCAATTATCATTGGCATTAGCACCCTGTTATTTTTTTCGCGATTGCTTTCTGATGTCGCTGCCAACGCCTTTCCCATCAGTTACCTCGGTTATTTTTTATTGCTCACCTTACTGAAATACCTGCCACACTTTTTAATGCTGTCGGGGTTTATTGGCACATTTATTGCTTTTTATCAATTCTCCCAACAAAACGAAATGAACGTATGGTTTTATGCCGGGCTAGGGTTGAAAAACTTTATAAAACCGATTATGTACTTTGCATTGCCTCTTACGCTTGTTATTACATTTTTTTCGTTCGAAATATCACCTTGGGCTGTCAGAAATATTAAAACCGCGCGTATTAGCAGCGTATTAAACATAAATCCTCAAGAGTTTGTACGAGATCAATTTATTGCCATGCCCGATGGCAAGCACACCCTTTTTTGGGCAACAGATGGTAATATTTTTATTGCCAACAACTCTACCTCTGCCAATGACGTCATCTTAACCAAACACATTTCACGAAAACAAAATGAATCATTTAAACTAGACACAGGGCGTTTGTATCATTTAAATCAACAAAGTTCACTATTTGAAAAAATAACTTTCGATTCATTCGAATTGGCACTGCCGACCAACAACAAAATAAACATTTCAGCGCGTGGGAAAAAAATAACCGACTTAGATTTTTCATCAAACAATGACATCGCAGAATTTATTTGGCGGTTAAATTTGCCAATTATGACATTGGTACTATTGATAGCCGCATTATATTTGTCGGCAAATAGCAGAAGTATGAGCCACCAAAAAAATTCCTCTTACTTTTTTACCATTATTCTTTTCTTCTTCTCCATCAGTCAGCTTAATTTAACCAAAGATTTAATGGAAGAAGCAAAAATTCCTCTCCTATTGGGATTGCTTGCACCGCACTGCATTACATTAGGAGCCACTGCTTTAATTTACCACTATTTAAAAAAGCAATGACACCGATACTTTTTTTCTTATTTTTTCGCCGTATTGGCTTTGCCATATTTCTGGTAGAAACGTTATTGATATTTATTTTAATTCTATTTGAATTTTTTCGCTTGTCTAATGACTTTTCATTTTTTACGGCCATTGGCATCGCTTTATTAAATGCACCTCAATTTTTAATCATCACAATGCCCTTTGCTTGTGCAATAGGAGCGGCACTCGCCATGCAAAAAATGGTATTATCCAATGAGATGGCGGTACTGCGCAGCTCGGGCTTATCACCATTAAGCATTATGACCGTCACCATGATTACCTCCCTTGGCTTTATCGGCACCTATCTTATCACCAGCGAATTTATCCTGTCCCCCGCCTCACAATTATCCCAAAGTCTTCGTCATGATTTTAAAGTTTTGAATGCATTGTGGTTACATGAAGACAACAGTTACATCCGCGTTGAAAAACTATTAGCCAACGGGGAAATGCAAAATGTTATTATCTACAACACCAAAAAATCCGAAGTAGAAAAAATCATCACCGCAAAAAGTGCACGTCAAACAGATGATACATGGACATTGTATGATGTCAAAGTATTCGAGAACAAACAAGATCGGTTTATTGAGCAACAACATCAACAGATGGATTGGCAAAATTTTTCTATCTCCGCCACCGACTTAAATGCCTTTGCTCAAAAGCCACGCCATATGTCAATCTCCCAAGCGTTATTGACATCAAAACAAATCGGCAAAATTGGTCAAAACAATTCTGCCTTTATCGAAGTTCTAGGGCAACACTTTTTAACACTACCAGCACTGCCTTTACTCGCTGCCTCTAGCCTTTGGTTTATCGGTGGTTTTCAACGTAAAAAATCGATGGCGATACCACTCTTTTTATCATTGTGTATTGCCACTGGATTTTTCTTTTTTAGCCAAATCACCATCAAATTTTCCATTCTTGATTCTTCCTATTATTTAATCCCTACTTCGCTCGCTTTCTTAATCGGCGTTATCTTTTTAGCAGCAAAGCGGCAATCATAACCTTTGATTGGCTTATGCTATAATTTAGCCAGAGCTAATATTATTAGCTCTGGCTAAATTACTATGCGCAAACTTTTATTTTATTTTATTTTATTCACTGGCATGATAACCATGCCAGCCGCTGCACAAAAACCGCTGGTGGTATCCAGTTTTACCATTGTCGCTGATATTGCAAAAAATATCGGGAAAGACACCATACAAGTTGTTTCCATTGCCAAACCCGGTGCCGATGTTCACGACTATCAACCCACGCCCAAAGATATTGCACGCACGCAAAACGCCCAATTAATCCTATGGAACGGGCTTAATTTAGAGAGATGGTTTTCTCGGTTTTTACAAGATATGGAAAACGTTGAATCGGTTGTTGTAAGCAAAGGCGTAAAACCTATTTCAATATACAAAGGTAAATATAAAGACAAGCCCAACCCACATGCCTGGATGTCTGTTACCAATGCCATTATTTATGTTGACAACATAACAAAAGCATTAATAAAAATAGCACCTGAACACGCCTCTTTTTACGAACAAAATGCCACGGACTATAAAGCACAGCTAATACAAATTAAAACCGAAATGTCACAACGTCTAGCGGCTGTTCCCGAAGATCAAAGAATACTAGTCTCCAGCGAAGGTGCTTTTAGTTATTTAACCAAAGACTTTAATATGAAAGAATTGTATTTGTGGCCCATCAATGCCGAATTACAAGGAACTCCACAACAAGTGCGTGATGTCATTCTCGAAGTCAGACAAAAAAATATCCCGGTCGTGTTTAGCGAAAGCACCGTATCCGATAAACCCATGAAGCAAGTAGCCAAAGAATCAGGCGCACAATACGGCGGTGTTTTATACGTTGATTCACTCAGCGTGAAGGGCGGACCAGTGCAAAGTTTTCTTGATTTATTACGCGTGACTGCCAATACCATTGCCACTGGTTTTGAAAGCAACCTCTAATAATCATGCTGGACATTAACAATATCTATGTTACTTTTTCTGATGGGACTTGTGCATTAGAAAACATCACCCTTTCATTACCCAGCCACTGTATTTGTGGTGTAGTAGGAATGAACGGAGCAGGAAAATCAACTTTATTCAACTCGATTATGGGCTTATTGAATCCGCAAAAAGGCACTATTTCTATCAACAATTTATCCATTAAACAAGCCCTCAAGCAAAACACTATCGCCTATGTACCACAAAACAGCAATATCGATTGGAACTTTCCCGTATTGGTAGAAGACGTAGTAATGATGGGACGATACGGCTATATGGGACTCATGCGCAGGCCCAAAGTACAAGATAAAAAAGCAGTGGATGAAGCACTCGAACGCGTTAATTTATCCGATTTACGGTATCGACAAATTTCAGAACTCAGCGGCGGACAAAAAAAAAGAATGTTTGTCGCACGAGCATTGGCACACAACGGCTCAATCATACTGCTCGACGAACCCTTTAATGGCATCGATATTAATACCGAAGAAAATTTAGTCACCTTATTTAAGTCACTCGCAAAAAACGGCAAACTCATTTTGGTATCCACTCATAATTTAGGCAGCGTGCCACATTTTTGCGATCAAGTTATTTTAATTAATCGACACCTCATCGCCACTGGACCTGTATCCAAAGTTTTTACTGCCGAAAACCTTTCTCGCTCCTTTGGCGGCATGCTTCGCCATCTCAATGTCTCTTCTACCCAACTGCACAAAGATACAGACGGTCGTTCGGTAACAGTCCTTAGTGATGACGAACATCCCTTGGTGCTATATGGCAAAGATCAAGATGCCGAAATAATTCATCGCAACAAATCATGAATTATCTACTTGAGCCATTTGCGTATGAATACATGCGTAATGCCATTTTTGTTTGTACCATTGTTGGTGCCAGCTGTGCCTTTTTATCTTGTTTTCTCATGCTTCGTGGCTGGTCTTTAATGGGTGATGCTCTCGCCCATGCCGTTATACCGGGGGTTGCTTTATCTTACATATTGGCACTACCTTATGTAGTAGGTGCCTTTTTTGCCGGCATTTTTGCGGCTCTAAGCATGGCTATTATCAAAAGAAAAACCCCTTTAAAAGAAGATGCTATTATCGGTGTGGTTTTCACTTCATTTTTAGCCATTGGACTGGTCATGGCGTCCATCAATCCCATCGCAGTCAATCTCAAAGGCATTATTTTAGGCAATGTGCTTGCTATTTCTAGCGAGGATTTAATTCAAGTGATTATCATTGCCATCGTTTGCTTAACATTACTGATACTTTACTGGCGCGATTTAGTCTTGCTTTTTTTTGATCCAAGTCAAGCGCAAGTATGCACGGTAAAAACCACTCCCTTATATATTTTATTTTTTACCATCGTCAGTGCAACAGTCGTTACAGCACTGCAAACAGTCGGGGCTTGTTTGGTTATTGCCATGGTCATCACACCCGGGGCAACTGCCTATTTATTAACCGATCGATTCGGATTGCTTATCAATATCGCCGTTGGCATTGGCATCGTCAGCAATGCGTTTGGAGCTTATATCAGCTATTTTCTTGATGTCCCACCAGGCGGATTAATCGTTTTATTACAAACAGCGGGATTTTTTCTTACCTTTATCTTTGCACCAAAATACGGATTACTCAAAAAAAAGCAACTGTGGAAAACAGCTCGCTGATGACATGGAATTTATAACCGAACCATTGGCATTTGAATTCATTCAACGCGCTATTATTATTTCTGTGCTCATTGGTATTGTTTGTGCTATTTTATCCTGTTTTCTTATTCTAAAAGGCTGGGGACTAATGGGAGATGCCATCTCACACGCCGTATTACCAGGCATCGCAATCGCTTATTTATTAAGTATTCCTTTACTGATTGGGGCATTTGTCTCGGCGTTATTTTGCTCTGTAACAATCAGTTATATTAAAAATCAGTGTCGGGTTAAAGAAGATGCCGTAATGGGAATTTTATTTTCAGGCATGTTTGCTCTTGGCCTAGTCATGATTGTTTCAATTGAAAGTGACATACACTTGCTTCATATTTTATTTGGCAATGTTCTAGGGCTCAGCTGGCACGATGTACTTATGACCAGTGCGGTGGCACTTTTGGTCAGTGCTATCATGCTGGTTAAAAAAAGTGATTTCCTGCTGTACTGCTTTGACCCAGACCAACTAACAATAACAGGATTGTCTGTAAATAAATTGGTTTTTTCTTTGCAGATACTACTTGCTATTACCATCGTAACCGCCTTATATACAGCTGGTATTCTCTTGGTTATCTCGATGTTAATCACTCCAGGGGCAACCGCTTTTTTGCTTTGTAAAAAATTCGACCATATCCTCATAATAGCGATTGTCATTGCCATTGTCGCTTGCTTTTTAGGTACAATCTGCAGTTATCACTTTGATATTTCAACCGCACCACTGATTGTGCTTTTTCAATCCTTCAGCTTTGTATTGGCATTTTGTTGGCATCGTTTCAAACAAATTAAATCACCAACAGTACAAGTCTCATATAATTAATTTTTTATTCATATGCAAAACGTCAGCTATTATGCAATTAACGATACCACCTATTGCGTAGATATGCTGTATCCCATAAAACGGCAAACAGCCGCCTATATCATTATCGAAAATGGTGCTGCTACCATCATTGATTGTGGTGCCAAACAGGGCGACCAATTACTCATTAATGCATTAATGAGTCTTGGATTAAAGCCCAAAGACGTACGGTGGCTTATTGTGACTCATGCACATTTAGACCATGCTGGTTCAGCAGGACAGCTCATGCAGATATTACCCGAAGCCATTTTTTGTGGCCACCCTGCCGCCATTAAACATTTAATCAATCCCAACGAAAAACTAGTTCCTGCTTCAACCACACTTTATGGCAGTGCTTTTTTCAAACAATACTATGGCAGATTACTCCCTATTGATAGCAGGCGCACCCGTTGTTTAGAAGATTGCGAAACCATCAAACTAAGTGCCCATCGTTATTTAAAAACTATTTATACCTATGGGCATGCTTGGCATCATATCAGTTTACTAGACATCAACGAATCACTCATTTTTTCAGGAGATGCCTA
This sequence comes from Gammaproteobacteria bacterium, assembly GCA_965243565.1. Taxonomy (GTDB): domain Bacteria; phylum Pseudomonadota; class Gammaproteobacteria; order Tethybacterales; family Persebacteraceae; genus CBDEVH01. The sequence continues at coordinate 128,455 of OZ251571.1, read as the reverse complement.
TGGTATATCTTATACCAGCTTAACCGATTCAGCCACCAATCAGCCGCTCATTGTTCCAGTTACGCCACCTACTCAATTTAACCCTGCCGCAATGGCAAAAAGCATTGAGTTAATTTATTCCAGTGGTGCTAAAACTGCCGCATTATCGCATTTTAGCCCAACACCCATTAATGACCACACCGCTTTAATGTTACAAAATACCTTAGAGCGTTGGCTTGAATTGGCTAAAACTCTTTGGCAAAATGGGAAGTCAACAGACTTTATTTCACAACTAAGGCAAGCACTTATCAGTGATTTAAAAAAGACTGCCCAATGCCTTAATATTGATGCAAACGCTGCCGCCAAACGGCATGAAGGCGATATTTTGCTCAGTGCCAAAGGCTTTGATTATTATTTACGACGACAGCAACCCCAAAATTAATCCAACTGCGCTTGTAAAACACGAATTTTGCTTTTAATATCTCCCCGATCAATATAACAGCCACGCAAATAACGTTTTCCTGTTTGAGGATTAAAAGCCGTACGACCATGCAATACTCGGCGATTATCAAAAACAACCATTTGCCCCGGTGCTGATTTAAATCGAATTAACAATGATGGTTTGCGCAATATTTGCATAAAGTGGCGATACGCCCGATAGTAAGAACGCATAAGCTCTTGAGGCAACATAAAAGTAGTCGCAAGATGCGCATTATAGTTAATCTCGTTGACCTCTCCATTTTGTGTTAATACAATAACCCGTTTTTTTTCATAAAGATGATGCGTTTTATCTTTAAAGCAAAATGGTATTTCATGGGTTGTCAACTGTTTAAAATGTTCTATATTTTCTGTCTTCAACTGATTCGCCGCCGCAAAACCATCCAAAAAAGTGGATTCTCCGCCACTGGATTCGTTCAACTTACAATGCAAAAATTGATACCCTGGTGGCAATTCTTGATTGGGCAAATCGGTATGCAAAGGCAATGCTTCGGCAGTATAGGCTTGGTTATTAGGATTGGGTTTTGACATCACATCAAAGGTAATACCAAAATTACTTTCACGCAAATGGCTGATTCGTTTGGCAACTTGTTCTAATGCATCGTCATCATCCGGCATTTGTTCGACAACAGTTAATCCCCACCGTTGTAAATTTAAACACCAATCCAATAGCACTTTGTCATCGTTTAAAATATCAGCACAACAGACACGATATATCAATTGCCCATAACTGGCATTCCACGCTTCACTTTTTAATAAACGCTCTTCAGTAGATAACGCACAATGACGACAGTAATCATTTTGGTAAAGCCAAGTAATATCAAAGCAAGAGTGATGGCTGTCAGACCATTCAATGGTTAAGTTTTTATCAGTACAGCCAACCGCCACAGCACAGACATCCTCTGCTACTGTTAATAAATCTAAATTTCGTTCCTGTGTATCTGGATGAAAAGAACTGGGACAATTATCACGCAACCATAGATAATCAAGATGAGACTCGTAACCATCCTCCCATTTAACAAACAATTCTTGGATTCTATTTTCAATCAAACTGATTTTCATAAACAATCCTTTCCTTCAAAAAACACGGTTAACTACTTCAGTATTTTTTTAAAAAATGTAGTAAAAGAAGCATGCACCGATAAATACGAGGGCATTACAAATAAAATTAATAGCGAGGCAAAAGCCAAACCAAAACAAATGGAAATAGCCATCGGTATTAAAAATTTTGCCTGTGTTGATGTCTCGAACATTAATGGAATTAATCCACCTATAGTCGTTAGAGTCGTTAGCAAGATAGCACGAAATCGACGACATACCGAATCGACAATATGGCGTTGTGAATCCTCTAACCCTGATTTTATCTGACGATTAAGATAATCACGAACTAAAACAATCGAATCATTTATGACTATCCCACTTAATGTAAAGATTCCAAACATCGATAAAATTGACATTTCTTCGTCCATTATCCAATGCCCTATAATAGCACCGATAATCCCCAACGGTGCTGTTAAGATAATAACCACCGGTAATGTCCACGAAGAAAACACCGCGCATAAAATAACAAAAATTAACAACCCCGCAATCATCAAACCTGTCACCATATCTTGAAACGTTTCTTTTTCGTCTTTTTGTGCCCCCGCATAAGAATAACGCACTCCATATTGATTAACGATTTGTGGCAGAACATCGGCATTTAATTGGCGAATAACCGTTGCCACATCCGTCTCGGAAAAATCAATATCACCACTGACATTAACGATTAAACTACCGTTTATTTTTTGTATTCTGTCATAGCCTTGCGCATTGGATAAATTTACCACATCACTCAATAATGCCGTTTTTCCATTGGGTAAACGAACATTAAAGCCCGTCAAACCTTCGACAATATCTTTATAATCGAGTTTAACCAACACCTCTACTTCATCCACACCTTGATAAAAAGTTTGCACCTCATATCCATCAAATGCGTGGCGTATTTGAGTGGCAATGTCATTAATCGATAAATTTAATGCGTGTCCCTGTGGAGTCAGATCAAAAATCAATTGTTTTTTCCCTAAAGGAATATCATCTTTAGGACGAGAGACACCCGGAATATTTAACAGACTGGTTTTAAATGAGTTGGCAACTTCTTTTAATATCTGTGGATTGTCTCCTATAAATTGAACTTGCAAATCTTCTCCCGGCGGTCCCCCTGATTCGGCACGTATGATTAAATTTTCCAAATAAACTGACCGGGGCGCGGTATCGTTCCATTTTTTAACAATATCATCTATTTTTGCTTGACGTTTATCGCCCTCCGTTAATTCAACATACATAGAAGCAATTTCATCGCCAAACCCATCAACTGTAATACCATCCAATAACGCGCCACGCCCCAAATATGTCGAATAATAGAGTAAAACCTCCTCCTCATACTCTGCCATTACTTGATGCATGCTTTGTTCTAAGTCTTGCACATAGGCTTCTACTACGCTTCTAGGCGTTCCTGCAATAAACCGAGCCTGCACTTGAATTCGGTTTAACTCTGCACCGGGGAAAAATCTAAATTTAACCTGCCCCCCAATAAATAGCGTAATCGACAGCAATAACATGACAAATGATGAAAAAATAGTAACCCAACGATAACGCAAAACCAAAATCACCACACGGCGAAACACCGTTTCTTGAAACCATTCAAACGCTTTATCGATACTTTGTCGAATGGGAATTAAAGGCGGGCGATCTTTTTTTTGATTAATCTTTTTAAACGAGCCAGCCAAATGCCCAGGCAACACCACAAAACACTCAAATAACGCCGATAAGAGCACACAAATTACAACCAAAGGTATGACAAATAAAATGGAACCAATTGGTCCGCCTACAATCATTAACGGCATGAATGATGAAATCGTGGTAAAGGTAGAAGAAAAGACAGAAGAAAACATTTCATGTGCCCCATCAACAGCAGATTGCATCGGCGGTTTTCCCTGTTGTAAATGATAGATTGCATTTTCGCCCACCACAATGGCATCATCGACCACAATGCCCATTGTCATAATAAAAGCAAACAAAGTCAGCATATCAATGGAACCACCAAGCAAATACAATACACCCAATGAAACCATAAATACCGTTGGAATCCCCATCCCAATCCAAAACGCCAAACGCCAGTTTAAAAATAAAAATAAAAAAATAAGTACAATAATCAAACCTTGGGCACCATTTACTATTAACAGGTTTAATCGTGATTCTATTAAACGCCATTCTTCTTTGTGAGGGTGTAGTTTAAACCCCGTCGGTAAAATTTGTTGCTTTTGACGAAGCCATTCGTTAACTTTGTTTCCACCTTCTATCGCATTGCCACCCGAACGGCGCGTAATATTAAATTGGACAGCAGGCTGCCCATTAAATGTAATTTCTGTAACATCAGCTCTTGGCACCCGTTGCAAGTCGGCAATATCACCCAGACGTATGACATTGCCTGCTTTGTTTAAAATTAATATATCAGACAACTCGCTGATTTTTTCTTTTTTTGATAGAGAACGAATCAAACGGCTGACAGCACCACTGCTATCAATATCACCAGCGGTTACATTTAAATTTTGTGCTCTTATTTGTTGCCCGATTTCAGAAGGCGTTAAATCCAACTCAGACAAGCGTTGTTTTTGTAAACGGATTTCGATTGCTTCTTCATACAGACCACTAACGTCAATACGAATATCGCCCAATGCCAATAACTCATTCTCTATTTGTCGGGCTATTTTTCTTATGTCTTTTAGCGAATGTCCTGTCAGTGATAATCGCATTATTTCGTCATCAAATACCAAATTTTTTGTTTCGGGCTCTTCACTATCAGCAGGAAGACTTGCCTTAGCCAAATCAAGATAACGCCGCACTTCATCCATGGCATCTTCAAGTTCAATATTATCTGGAAATTGCAAATAAACGATGCCCACACCATCTGTAGCAAACGATTGCATTTCCTTGATATCCGAAATATTACGCAACTCATTTTCAAGTGGCGTTAATAAGGATTCATTCACATTGGCGGCAGATGCGCCGGGCCAAGGTACTGTTACTTGAATAGTTTGCTCGCTAAATTCAGGAAAAAAGCGAATTTCGAGACGACCTAAAACAAAAAAACCACTAATAATCATTAGCAGCATAAGTAAATTAGGTGCTACACGATGGCCGGCAAATACCGCTATCAATGATCTCATTTATTCTGCTTCGGTATTAACCGTTTCTATAACACTTACTTTAACCCCATTAAACAAACTGGGAAGTTGGTCGGCAATTAAAGACGTGTTGTCTTCAAGCGATGGGCAATCCAACAAAACACCTATCGAATCTGATAGATCAGTTACCCCTAGACGTTGACATTTTTCTTCATAAACTCTATCTTCTTCATCAATCCGATAAACATAATCATCGTTATAAACCGCATCTGCCGATACCGCAATTGCTTTTATTTTAGGTAAATTTATAACAACATCCCACACCGAACCTAAAATCCAATTACCGTCAGGCAAAGAAAAATAAGTATCAATACTGCTATTGCCAGCCTCAATCTGTGGATTCACGCCTATTAGCGATAAGGTCATTGTTCTTTTTCCATTAATGAGTTTGGCGGTAATAGATTGTTTACTACTAAACAACTCACTATAACGTTGCGGCAATGCCACACGTAGGCGTAATTTTGAAGGATCAAACACATCAAACAAGGGTGTGCCTCGCCCCATTCGCTCACCCACCGACGCATGTACACGAACCACTCGTCCAGAAAAAGGAACTTTGATGTCGGCTTTTTCTATTATTAATTTTGACTGTTGCAACCGTACCAATGCGGTTTCTATCTGTGCTTGTAAGCGTTTACGTTGAGTCGCATAATCATCAATTTTTGATTTAAGACTACTGTATTCCAAACGAATTTGCACTAACGCACGTTCGACTTTTTCCAAAGTGGACAACGGAACAACTTTTTTTTCAAGCAGCGTTTGGTTTCGTTTAAACTCTTTTTCTGCCAAATCAATTAATCGCTCCATCTCTTGTAAGCGTTTGGTATCGTTTTTTTCATTCAAATTAATTGAACTCGCTTGGGTGCGCAATTCATCAATGCCGGCCTCTTGCGCTTGAACATCATATTTTTGGGAACGCAAATCATAGGCAAGCAATGACTGCCCTTTTGCAAACCTATAGCCTTCACGAACAAATACCTTGACCACATCGGCTTCAATTGGTGATGACAAAATAGTATAGTCCAATGCTTCTATAGTACCAATTGAAAATACCAGCGGACTTCTGTCTTTTATTACAGGAAAAAATTGACGAACAGGGATGATTGCTTCTTCTTTTTTTTCTACCTTTGGGGGAACTTGCGATTCTTTGGCTTTATTAAATGCAAAGTACGATACACCCATAAGGATGACAATGATAATGAATGACCGAATAAACACGCCCATATTAAAATAATTCTATACCCCAGCGGCGAACAATCAGCGCAAGAACAATAAAACAACTAATGGATAGAACAAGTGAAATTAACATCGTTATACCAAAACCATATTTTGATATGAAATAAGGAAACAAAGCAAACATCGGTAGCGTTGGCAAAACATACCAAAAAGTGTACCAAGCGTGATTGCCTATTTTTTCTTGTGGCACTTTTTCAACAAACAGCCACATTAATACAAGCAATGTAACCAGTGGCAATGATGATATTAAAGCGCCCAGCTTATCGCTTCGCTTTGCAACTTCGGAAATTAAAACGACTAGTGCCGCAGTCAACAAATATTTGGTAACAATAAAACTCATGTCAATAATGACATGTTAGATTTTAGAATCAGATAAGCGTTGCAAAAAACTCTTCCAACCCTTTTTTCATTACGCTTTCATTCTCATCGTTTAATTCAAGATTTTCCTCGAGTTTTGACATGACATCGGCATATTTTGTTTTAAAGTAACTCTGCATTTCTGCTTCTGTCTTTAATGCGTCTTCTACGTTGACTGATTCAAAATAATCTTTTTCGATGGCATATAACGTTAGCCCCAACTGCGAAACCGATAAAGGCGTATATTGAGCTTGTTTCATTAGCTCTGTTACCATTCGTCCTTTGTCTAATTGCTTACGCGTTGCATCATCCAAGTCACTGGCAAATTGAGCAAAAGCTGCTAACTCACGGTATTGTGCCAATGCCAAACGTACACCACCACCCAATTTTTTAATTATTTTAGTCTGAGCGGCACCACCTACTCGAGAAACACTAAGCCCTGCATTCATCGCTGGACGAACACCTGCATTAAACAAATCTGTTTCTAAGAATATTTGTCCGTCTGTAATAGAAATTACATTGGTTGGAACGAATGCTGTCACGTCACCTGCCTGTGTTTCAATCACTGGCAATGCAGTCAATGATCCTGTTTTGCCTTTAACTGCTCCGTTGGTTGCGCGTTCAATATAAGCGGGGTTAACACGCGCAGCACGCTCTAACAAACGAGAATGCAAGTAAAAGACATCACCCGGATAAGCCTCACGTCCTGGAGGACGGCGCAACAACAAAGAAATTTGTCGATAAGCCCATGCTTGTTTGGTTAAATCGTCATAAATAATAAGAGCATCTTGACCTTTATCACGAAAATACTCTGCCATCGTACAACCTGAATAAGGTGCGATGTATTGTATAGCAGCCGAGTCCGATGCCGTTGCCGAAACAACAATGGTATGTTTCATTGCATCATGTTCTTCTAGTTTTCGAACCACCGCAGCAACAGATGCTGCTTTTTGACCAATGGCTACATAAACACAAGTACAATTTTGTCCTTTTTGGTTAATAATAGCATCAACAGCAATCGCCGTTTTCCCGGTTTGTCTATCGCCAATAATTAACTCACGCTGACCGCGTCCAATAGGCACCATTGTATCAATGGCTTTTAAACCGATTTGTAGGGGTTGATTAACCGATTGACGCCAAATAACGCCTGGTGCAATTTTTTCAATAGGCTCTTTTCTCGTCGCTTCAATATTGCCTTTTCCATCAATGGGGTTGCCCAATGCATCGACCACACGACCCATCAAAGCCTCACCAACAGGGACTTCTAAAACCCGCCCTGTACAGCTGACGCGATGACCTTCGCTGATGTCTTCATAAGGACCGAGAACAACCACACCGACTGAATCTCTTTCTAGGTTAAGTGCTAGTCCACTTTCACCACCTTCAAACGTTAGCATTTCACCCTGCTGAACGTTGGACAATCCATGAACACGGACAATACCATCATTAACCGATAATACCGTTCCTTCGTTGCGTGTCTCTGCATCAAGATTGGTATTGCCTATTTTGGTTTTTATGACTTCGCTAATCTCTGCTGGACTAAGTTGCTTCATTTTTTTCTCCCAAACAAATAAATATATAAATTATCCAAGTGCTGTACTCAATTGTTTTAATCGGCCAGCAATACTTGCATCAATAACATCGTCGTTAATGTAAATTCTAACGCCACCTAATAAAGAAGCATTTTCTTCAAACGACACTTCTACTTTTTTATTCACTTTTTTTTCTAAAAACTTCTCAAATGCCGACACATCACTAATTGGCATCGCAGACTCAACTCTTACAAACACTATTTCTTGTGCTGCCATATGCAATTGTTGAAAACGCTCAACAATCGCAGGAAGAACAAAAACACGTTTGTTTTCGACTAAAACCTGCAAGAAATTCTTTTCATTATCAGTCATGTCTTTCGTCAGCATTTCAAGAATAATATTGGCGACGTCAACATCGGCTATCATCTTACCACTGCGAGCGGCTTCTTCTGCAGCAGTAACAACTTTTGCCATTTCGGTTAACATTGTTTCCCAGTGTTCAATTGTATTGTCTTGCTCGGCTATTGCAAAGGCAGCAGCCGCATAAGGACGAGAAACAGCAACGCTAGACATTCGTTATTAAATATCTTTCTTTAAAGAATCAATAATGTCATTATGCAATTTCGCATCAACTTCACGTTGAAGAATCTGTGACGCACCTGCTATCACCAAATCGCCTAGCTTGCCTTGCATCTCTCGATTCATACTTATCCGATCTGCTTCTAGTTCGCGATGTCCCTGTTCAATAATGCGTGCTTTTTCAGTTTCTGCTTCTTGCTTAGCGGCTTCGATAATGCTCACCCGGCGTTGCTCTGCATCGGACACAAGGCTACTGCCTTGCTGTCGTGCGGTTTGCAATAGGGTTGCTTTTTCTTTATCGGCATCTTCTAGTTCACGACGACCCTGTTCACCAGCAGCCAAACCGTCGGCAATTTCTTTTTGCCGTGTTTCAATCGCTCCCATTAAAGGAGGCCAGACGAACTTGAACATTACCCAAACCAAAATAGCAAAAGTTATCATCTCACCAATAAGTGTGGTGAAACTAAGTAACTTTAGCTCTCCAGCATGAGCCAAGCTAGGTGCGATAAGCAAAATAAGGAATAAAAGTTTTTTCATCTTTTTAGCCAAAAAGAACAACCAAAGACAATGCAATAGCAATAATTGGCACCGCATCGGTCAAACCTACTGTCAAAAAGAAACGTCCCATAAGTTTTCCTTCTAACTCAGGTTGTCTAGAAATGGCTTCTAACAAACGTCCTGCCAAAATACCAATACCAACGGCTGCGCCCAAACCAGCAAGACCTGCACCAATAGCTGCCAACCCTTTGTTAATCGACTCACCGCCATCGGCTGCGAATGCGGCGGGGGCTGCTGTTAATGCGACAGCGAGTAATAAAAATTTAAACATTGCTCTCATAGTTGTTTTTCTCCTGTAATAAGTAGATTAGTGTTTTTCGTGTGACATCGCCAAATAAACCACGGCAAGTGTCGCAAAAAGATAGGCCTGTAATGGAATGACCAGTATATGATAAATAGCCCAAGGTCCGCCAAATATCCATTGCCCTAAAAAGGCACCGCCGAACGCAAACGATATGGCTGCAATAAGCAAAAATATCATCTCGGCAGCAAAAAGATTACCAAACAACCGCATAGACAATGACAATGGCTTTGCCACTTCTTCTACTACGCGTAATAAAACATTAATCGGCATTAGCCAAATTCCAAATGGAACCGACATAATCTCATATAAAAAACCACCCACACCTTTGACTTTAAAACTATAGTAAATGGTCATGATAAATATTGACAACGCCAAAGCCAACGTTAAGCTTAAATCAGCAGTTGGTAGCAGCTTAAAGTGAGGGACTGAACCTGTTAGTAAATATCCTGTTGACGCCAATAAATCAACAGGCAGCACATCCATTGTATTCATCATCACCACCCATACAAAGATGGTAACCGCCAAAGGACCTATAATAGGAGGCGCATTGGGAAATAAATCTCTGGTTTGTTTGTCAAAAAAGCCGACAAGCAATTCAAAAAATATCTGTAATTTCCCAGGTGTAGTCGCCGATGCTGTAGTCGCGACTTTGTATAAATAATAAAACGGGATTGCCGCCAATAACCATGACATTAACAAAGTGTCTAAATGCAGACCCCACGTCGTTGGACCGTCACCGACTTCACCAAGGGTATAACGCCCCAAGTGACCATTGATATACTCACTAACATTGCTAGGCCACGGTGTTGATGCCATTATTTATAAGCCTCTAACAGATAATTGACTTGAAAAACGTACGGCTCCAAGTATATTAAGTAAAACGCCTACTACAACACCAGCGATGTACAGTTCGGAAACCAAGAGGTTGAATTCAGATAAAAAACGAGCAATGATGGTTAAGGCAAGTATGGTTGTGGATAATTTTAAAAACCACAAACGCAAACGCCTCGTCGATTCAGTAAACGATAAATAATAATAAAAGACGATTTGTTGAATAAAAAATAAGGCAATAGCAGGCAAAAAACAAGACAACAAACCCGCAAGCCCTAAATTAAGTACAGCAACTGTACTTGAAAGCACAATTGCACTAATAAGAGCACATAAAATCAAAGCGTTATGCCAAAAAACGGACAGCCGTTTTTGTGCTTTTTCGCTCTCACTATTGGTGTTATTTTGCATGAATATAAAGGTGAATATAAATTTTCTTAAAGTAGTCTTCTCTAAACCATTAGTATAAAGCAAATCATAATATTTGCCAATATTTATCTATAAAAATTGAGGCAAAAAATAGTCTCGTTGTTATTGCAAACGCCCGCCTAGTAAAATAAAATAGTCATTTGACGATGAGATAGGCCGTTGCTGTTGGTTAGTGTTGATTACAAAAACCCCATCACCATCGGCATTTTCTTCATTGTCCAGCCAATAACATAAGGCGGTAATATCATCGCTTTCTGCCGTTTGATTTGCCAGCGACATTGTGACCGCCGCATAGTAATTAATATCAGGCATATCGATTGTACAAGGCACTCGCTTTTGCGGTGCCGGACTATATGCTAACAACGCAGGAACATCAACAAACTGTGTATGACTGCCTGCTTTTACCGTTGTTCCCTTCTGTAGCACTATGGTAACGCCAGCACTCATAACCGTATTGGCAGTCAATAATATTTCTAACCATGTTTCATTGTCTTCTTTCACGGCCATTAACGCATCTCTGTCAAGCGTTATATGAACAGCATTCTCAAGCACACCATTTGTAACTTCGATTACTTGGTTTTCAATAGTCGCTGTAAAAGTATGGGTTAGCTTAAATGATTGTGGCAAGGCAATCATTACATCTTGTGCGACACTAACCGTAAACCCAGTGTTTTGTCCGCAATTAACACCAGCACTACCGTAATGACAAGATTCGGACACAGCATAGACAATGGTTTGATCTTCAATAAATGGGGCAAAATTTCGATCAAAATAGTTGCGTGAATTAAAACAAGTAGGATAATTCTCTAAATTATCACGTGAATCGGCTTTTGTGTTGGTTTTTGCACGCCACGGATATAAAACAGCAGGTGCTTTTACTGTCTTATTATTATTTCGTAAGTCGCTTTGTAACCATACTGCCAACTGCCTTTTATTGTAGTTTGATTCTAAGGGCAATGCACCGCGAACGGTCAGCGTTTGGCTATTTCTAGTTAGCAAAAAAGGCGGCAGCACAGGTAATTGATTATAATTTTCTTCAAAAACAAGCGTGCCACCTGCTAAAAATTTGATTGGATCGGCGGCATTAATAGTCTGAGCAATACCGTTTATGGTTAATACCATATCTGATAAAAACAAGCCTGGCGTATCAGCATTCATTCTAAATTTCTCCCCATCATTTGCCGCTCGTTTTTCTACTGACTCTTTTTCTCCTAACCACCCGATTAAATCTGTTGCTGGATGCAAAGGCGTGTTAGCAGGGACCGTAGCAATAGCAGGTGAATACAGTTGCAATGCTGTATTGACCGGAATAATAATCTTCTTTTGTAATGGATTCACCATACCAACGGTACTTGCCAGTATAAGATTGTCAACACTAATCTGCAACCGCCCATAAGGTGCCAATGTTATGTCGGTTACCGTTTTTACTTCGTCATTATAAATGATTTGTGATATTACCGTCATTGGGTATTGTTGCCCTAATAAAAAATCTTGCTTTGAAATACTAACCGTTACAAAACCAGATGACCCACTACCATCATAAGACAGGGTTAAAGGAACAACCGTTTGTAGTTGGGTGCCACTAATCAGTTCAGTCGTTATGGCTACCACCCCCGTATGAAAACGCCCACAATTGGCAGTGCGATTATTCAAATGATCTGGATTGTGTTGACTGGCAGGTGTGGGGAAAAAATCAAATAAAGTGTAATAATCGCTAAGGGCCTGTTTTACCTTTGAAAGTGGGCTATTAACCAAGGGTGCATTATGAACACTGTTGATTCCCATTTGTTTTTGATAGCTATGAAAAAAGGCAGATTTTTTGCGAAACAAGTCTGATAATTCAATCGAATAAACCGAATCGTTAAAATCGGCAGTGGGAGACATCGTAAGAAAATTACCATCATAATCATAATTAGCACTGTTTTGATTATTGCCTAGCGTTACCGCTTCAAAATATTTTGTCGGTGTCAACCGACCATTTTGTGGATGCACATCCGTTCGATGATCAAACACCTCAGTTAATATGACATTTTCATTGAGATAAGCCTGTTTAATTTGATTCGGTGCCAATAAGACTGCTACCGATTTACGACTAACTGTTCGTCCCTGTGCATTAACCAAGCTCAGCCAACCTTCTTTTAGTGTCATCAAACGATGAAAATTTAAAGGGTAGTTCTTCTCTTGATAAGCCGGTACCACATTTTTTGCAACGGCGTACCATAATCGATTATTCCATCCATCACGACTGTCTTTGTCAATACCATCTTGAAATTGCGCATTATCAATGGCAATCGTTAAACGACTCCGCCAAGGCAAACGACCGAAACGACTGCCTGAATTAAGAATGCCATTGGATTTATTGCTAATCACTCCCGAATGGGCACCGCAAGTAGGATCTTGTGCTCCATCTAAATTCTTATCTCCAACATTATCAGGACAAGGAAACATTAAAATACGAGGGCGAATATTTTGCTCAATATCGATTGGTGTTTGTGCACGAATCAATGCTTGTGTTAGCAGTAAATGAGCGGATTCTGCCAATGCCTTATTACTTATTTGATAACGATGGCGTTTTTCTTGCAAAAGAAAAGTACTTAAATCGCCAATAACACTGCCCGCTAGCGACGTTATAAGGACAAAAATCAATAGTAGTGCTAAAATAAAGCCACGTTTTTTTTGCTTGTGATAATAAATTAATCGATATTTAAAGCGTTGTATCAACAAACTTTCCCTTGATTGAAGCGGCGGCAGCCATTGTTGGACTCACCAAGTGAGTTCTAGATTTATAGCCTTGGCGACCTTCAAAATTGCGATTAGACGTTGAGGCACAACGTTCGTATTCCCCCATTTTGTCTTCGTTCATTCCCAAACACATTGAACAACCCGCTTGCCGCCATTCAAAACCGGCTTGTTTAAATATTTTATCAAGCCCTTCTTTTTCGGCTTGCTGACGTATTAACCCAGACCCCGGTACCACCAATGCCCTTTTTATGGTGGGCGCTATGGTTTTTCCTTCTAATACCGCTGCTGCCGCTCGTAAATCTTCGATTCGAGCATTGGTACAAGACCCAATAAAAATTTGATCCAGTTGAATTTCCGTTATTGGCATATCTGCTGTAAGCCCCATATAGGATAAAGCACGTTGCATGTTTTCACTTCGTATCGCATCAGGCTCATTGGCTGGATTGGGTATTTTTTCATCAATACCAATCACCATTTCAGGCGACGTTCCCCAAGAAATTTGTGGTTTAATCTCACTGGCATCCATTTCCAATACTCTATTAAAGACAGCTCCTTCATCACTTTTTAGCGTTTTCCAATAGTCACATGCCATGTCCCATTGCTCGCCTTTGGGTGCCATTGGGCGGTTCTTTAGATAATCCAATGTGGTTTGATCAACCGCTATCATGCCAGCTCTAGCACCGGCTTCGATGGACATATTACAAATAGTCATACGTCCTGCCATTGATAAATTTTCAATTACGTCTCCAGCGTATTCAAAAACATACCCCGTGCCACCAGCCGTACCAATTTTGCGAATTAAAGCCAAAACAATGTCTTTTGCTTCAACGCCTTTTTTTAATATTCCATTAACCTGTATTTGCATTGTTTTAGCACGTTGCGATACAAGGCATTGCGTTGCCAATACATGCTCTATTTCGGTGGTGCCGATACCAAAAGCCAAACAGCCAAACGCACCATGCGTACTGGTATGAGAATCACCACAGACAATTGTCATACCAGGCAAAGTTGCCCCTTGCTCAGGACCAATTACATGAACAATGCCTTGTCGCTTATCAAGCATTTCTATTTTTTGAACATTAAATTCAGCACAATTTGAATCTAACGCCTCAATCTGCAAGCGTGAAGTTTCATCAAAAACTTGCTCTCGGTTTTCACTGGTAGGGACATTGTGATCTGGCACCGCAAGGATAGAATTTGGTCGCCATAAAGCATTTTTTTGCATCCGCATTCCATCAAATGCTTGCGGGCTGGTTACTTCGTGGATTAAATGACGGTCAATATAAAGCAAAAGTGAATCGTCATCGATACGTACAATATGTTTTTCTAATATTTTTTCGTAGAGTGTTTTGGCATCCATAGTTTAGAATTATACAGAGGTGAAAAAACTTAGCAAAACTTAACCTTTTTCGAATCCATTAAAATAATTTTAAAAAAATGACATCATGACAAAAAATGACAAAAATACTCCAACCAAACCTGAAACTCAAGCCCAGTGGTTTTCACGCGTCCGTCTGGCACACCGCCATGAATCCACTGAAGATTATGTTGAGTTAATTGCTCAAATTAGAGATTCACAAGCAGAAGCCCGTTCCAGCGATATTGCCAAACACATGGGCATCAGTTGCGCCACTGTCAGTAAAATCATTTCCCGCATGAAAAAAGAAGGGTATCTCGAAAATGAACCTTATCGTTCATTACGGCTTAGCCGCAAAGGCACCACTCTTGCCAAAAAATGCAAGAAACGTCATGAAATAGTATTAAATTTTCTAATCAAACTCGGTGTTCCAGAAAGCATTGCCGAGTTTGACGCTGAAGGAATCGAACATCATATCAGCAAGCAAACACTTGATATTTTTAAAAATTATTGATACAAGGGATTTGCTTTATCAGTATCAATACCTAACTCCTTTACCACTTTAGCAAGCATTGTTGTCTCAATTTTTTCTTGTTTAGCAAGTGCACTCACAGCCGCAAACACAATATAATCACTGCTGACTTCAAAATGTTGACGCAAATTTTGTCGAGTATCCGAACGACCAAATCCATCGGTTCCTAAAACAATATAATCGGCAGGAACAAAACCACGGATTTGATCAGAAAATAATTTAATATAGTCAGTCGCAGCAATAACGGGAGCATCATCACCCATTAATAGTTTTGAAATATGAGGGACTTTTTGCTCTTTGTCAGGATTGTGTAAATTCCAGCGCTGGCACTCTTGCCCATCGCGCGCTAGATGATTAAAACTGGTAATACTATAAACATCGGCGCGTATGTTAAATTTTTCTTCTAGCATATCTGCCGCCCGTAGTGATTCATTTAGTATTGCACCACACCCCAACAACCTAATTTTGGGTTGCGACTCATCACCTGTACTACAGCGTAACAAATAACCTCCTTTTAAAATATTTTCTCGAACATCAATATCATCTGGCAACGCTGGATGCGAATAATTTTCGTTCATCAACGTTATGTAATAAAATTCATCGCGTTGTTCATCGAACATTCGCACCAAACCATCATGCATAATAATCGCTAATTCATAACCAAATGTAGGATCATAAGAACGGCAATTCGGGATTAACTGTGCCTGAATTTGGCTGTGACCATCCTCGTGTTGCAGCCCTTCTCCATTGAGTGTGGTGCGTCCAGATGTCGCTCCCAACAAGAAGCCACGCGACCGCATATCACCCGCCGCCCAAGCCAAATCACCCACTCGTTGAAACCCAAACATCGAATAAAAAATATAAAAAGGAATCATTTGCAAACCATAGTTGGAATACGCCGTTGCCGCTGCCATCCATGACGACATAGCACCTGCCTCGCAAATACCTTCTTGTAATATTTGTCCTTTTTGGTCTTCGCGATAATACATGAGTTCATCTGCGTCTTCGGGGGAATAAAGCTGTCCCAAACGCGAATAAATACCCAACTGGCGAAACATCCCTTCCATACCAAACGTACGAGATTCATCTGGCACGATTGGCACCACATATTTGCCCAACGATTTATCACGCACCAACGCCGATAAAAGACGCACAAATGCCATAGTCGTTGAAAAAGTACGCTCACCACTGCTTTGGTGCATACCATCAAAAATATTATCGGGAATTTTAAAAGAATCTACCTTGGTTTTTCGTTCAGGAAGCATTCCGCCCATCTCTTCGATGCGTTGGTGCAAATACTTGCTTTCTTTTGAATCAGGATCTGGTCGATAATACGCCGCTTTTTCAATCTCTTCTTCCGATAATGGAATCTTCCACCGCTGTTGTGCTTTTTTTAATGTTTCCAAACTGATTTTCTTTTGTTGATGCGCCGTATTTCGTGCTTCTCCATCCGCCCCCAAATGATAGCCTTTGATAGTTTTAGCTAAAATAACCGTCGGTTTTTCGTCCTTAGAATTAAAGGCAGAATGATAGGCAGCGAAAATTTTATGAGGGTCATGCCCGCCTCGATTAAGCCGCCATATATCAGCATCCGTCATACTATTTACCATTGCGTGCAGCTCGGGATATTTGCCAAAAAAGTGCTTACGAATATAATCGCCACTATTGGCACGATATGTTTGATAATCGCCATCCAACGCTTCTTCCATTCTTTTTTGCAACAAGCCTTTTTCATCGCGCCGCAATAAATCATCCCAATACGATCCCCAAATGACTTTAATGGCATTCCAGCCAGCACCACGAAAAGCACCTTCTAATTCTTGAATGATTTTTCCATTGCCACGAACAGGTCCATCCAATCGTTGTAAATTACAATTAACAACAAATATTAAATTATCCAAGCCTTCTCTTGCTGCCAAAGAAATAGCGCCCAAAGATTCAGGTTCATCCATTTCGCCATCGCCAACAAATGCCCAAATTTTTCGATTACTTTTGGGAATTAACTGGCGATTTTCTAGGTACTTCATAAAACGCGCTTGATAAATCGCCATAATTGGTCCCAATCCCATCGACACAGTTGGAAACTGCCAAAAAGAAGGCATTAACCACGGGTGCGGGTACGAGGACAAACCACCGCCCTTGACTTCCATACGAAATTTATCCAATTGCCCTTCGTTCAAACGCCCACTAAGATACGCACGGGCATAAACCCCCGGTGCGGTATGCCCCTGAAAATAAACCAGGTCTCCCGGCAACGACTCGTCACCATTTTTAATGGAGCCTCTAAAAAAGTGATTGTACCCCACATCGTACAACGTTGCCGATGAGGCAAAACTGGCAATATGTCCGCCCAAATCGCCCGGCTTTTGATTCGCTCGAATCACCATTGCCAGTGCATTCCAACGCACATACGAACGAATGGAATGCTCGATTTCATGATCGCCAGGTGAAGGCTGCTCATTGTCTGGTTTTATCGTATTAACATAAGGCGTTGTTGCAGAATGAGGCACCAAAATTCCATTTTTGATTGCCTCGTCCATGATTTTTTTTAACAAAAACCGTGCTCGTTGCGGTCCTTGATGCTCTATTACCGCCTCAAAAGCATCCACCCAATCAATCGTTTCTTCCACATCTCTGTCTATAGCATTGTTTTTCATAATCGTCCTTTTGTTATATTTAAGCTCTATCTTACACAAAAGCCCAAACTATCACAAAAATATTAGCGTGGATAAGGGTGATTACGAGCGATGCAGTCAAATCTAAACAGCTGTTCCACCAGCATTAATCGAGCAATAGCATGGGGCAATGTCATGGCAGACAATGATATTTTACTCATGGCAACGTTCTTTAAACGCTCTCCTACACCATTGGGTCCGCCTATTACAAAAACTGGTGCTTTGTCACTGGTTAGCCATAAACTTATTTGATTGGCAAAATTTTCGCTCGTTAAGACATCACCCAAGACATCCAGCAAAATAATACCGTGGTTTTTTGGCAATTTAGCCAAAACCGAAATTGATTCTTTTTCGACATTGCCCACGGGACGAATTTGCTCAACCTCAATACGAAAACCACGAATTTGTTTTTTATAAAATCCTTCTGCTTGGACCGCCCAAGAAGGGTAATGTGAGGAAACGACAATAATTTTTACTTGCTTCACTTATCTTTATTTAAGATGATGCGGAAGATTCAAACCCCCACAATGATTCCAAATGGTAATAATCCCGTGCTTCTTCTTGCATGATATGAACAATAACATCACCACAATCAACCAAAGCCCAATTCTCATCTTCAGAAATTTCAACACTTGATCTTTTTACACCCATTGGTTTTAGTGCTTTTAGCAATCGATTTGCCAATGCTCTTACATGCCGCCCTGACGTTCCAGAAACGATTATTTTTTGAGAAAATAATCCACCGGATTGTTTTATCGTTGACAGTGTAACAATATTTTCAGCTTTGCCTTCTACCAATGTTTCGGTAATTGTCGTATATAAATCCATATTATTCCTTTTCGAGCACTTCTGCTGCTTCTTTTGTTGGTTCTTTTACTTCGTCCGAAGTATTTTCAATTACTGGGTCACCTTCGGTTTTTATTTCATCAACTTTAGCCAACGGCAAGGCGTTTTTTAATAACTCTTCTGCCGAAAGAGGTGTTTTATCCAATAACAAACTAGCAGCGGCTACTTCTATTTTAGGGCGATTTTGCGAATCGAAAGTGACAACCTCTTGATATTCATTAAAAAAAGGTATCTGCAACGACGTTTTAATAATAGTCCCTCCTACCGAAACAGCCAGCGCTGATTGCCAGCTCGTCGTACTGACAATTGGTGTAATGGACAAAACCAATATGATTAATACCATAAAAAAAGCACCACGGACAAAACCAAAAAACAATCCACCCAAGCTATCAACAATACCCAGTTTTAATAATGCTACTAATTTTTTTAAAAGCAAACTCACTACTAAGAATAAAGCAACGACAGATAAAAAGGAGATAACATAGCCCAAAATAATGATAGAAAAAGAATCTCCTAATATATCGGTTAAAGACAAAGTCAATGTTCCTCCATAGTTTTTGGAGACAAAAAAGCCAACGACCATGCCAGCCAAACTAAATACCGTCATGATAAAGCCACGAAATAGACCATATAACATTGACAGACCAATTATAGAAATTGCGACCATGTCTATCCAATTAAATTCTGTCATTTCAAATTAATAACAGTCGAATGATTGTACCCCTTTGTAATTAATTGTAATCGAGTGGTTTCTGCCGCTTCTTGCGTATTAAGGCCAACCACTCGTATTCGGGAAATTTTAACCCCCTTTCGAGTGGTTGGCTGAACTTGCACTTTATAACCTTCTGCCTTTAAATGTTCAATAATTTTTTGCACCCGAGAGGACTGACTAAAGGCACCGACTTGCACAGCATACAAAGACTTTTCAATGTTATTTGATAAATTCGCAAGATGTTGATTGATTTCTCTTAGCTCTGCAATGCTGTTGACATTTTTAACAAATACTCGATGAAAAGAGGCTTGTTTTTTTATTTCGACAGTTAAATGCAATTTCGTTAGCGCTTTGGCAAATTGTTTGGCATTGTTTTCGTCTTTAAAACTACCTACTTGAAATGTGGTTTTTTTATCCAATCCTTTAGCAGATGGCCACGGCAGTAGGTTATCTGTATTTCTTTCTTTAAATTTTATGGGCTTGGGAAGCGGCTTTTTAACAGGCTCTTTAAAAGAGGCCCAAATCGGATCTAATGCCTCTGTTTTCTTTTCTTCAACGCTCTCTGTTTTGTCTTTTAATACGGGTTTTTCTTTTACCTGAGGTTTTTCATCGGGCTCTTTTTTGGATTTTTCAACAGTCGTATCGGCTTCAATGATTTGAATATTCGCGTCAAATATTTCATCATTCGTTTCTTTTGGCTCGGGTTTTACCATTTTTTCGGACGATGTTTCTTCTTCCTGTGATTTCACTATTTTTAACTCTGGCTCAGGCTCTAACTCTGCGATTTCTATTAGTGGCACAATGGGCTTCGGCTCTTCCCATTCAATGACTTCTTCTGCTAACGGAAAAGGAAGTTTGGCTTCGGTTTGTTTAAATTGCGGCGGAAACGTACTGCCATAATGCCAAAGTAATAACGTAAAAACAAAGACAACACCTGCACCAACCAGCCGTTGAATTATTTTTTTTCGTTCACGTACAATCTCCATAGCAAATGACTGTTCTACGTCGTCTTTTGTTTTTTTTTGCTCAGTCATTTTTGTAAAAATTCTGCCACTGTTAAAAATGAACCTGTTATCACAATTCTATCATCCTCACGGCTAACTTCGTGGATTTTTTTTGCAGCTTCTTTAACCGATGAAAAACATTGGACCCGTCCACCTTTTTGCTCAAGATATTTCGAAAGTGTTTGTTTGCATACCCCATTATCAATATCGCCAATATACCATTCATCTATTCTACCGAACATCGTGTCAACAAAACCAAAAAAATCCTTATCAGCACGTATCCCTATTAGTGCCCGAGTGATAGAAAACAATCCCATCGATAATAAAAAATCATCTAATACTTTTGCCGCTGCCACATTATGCGCCACATCCAAAACAACCGCAGGCTTGCCTGCCAATACCTGTGTACGCCCCAGTAAAAAGGCCGAATGAAACCCCGCACGAATACAACCCACGCCGGGCCACCATTGTTTATTGATACTTTCTAACAATGCCAACGCACAGGCGGCATTATTAATTTGATGTTTGCCTTGTATTGATGGTTTGTTTAAATTATATAACTGTCGCGAGATACCTTGGTAATGCCAACTGCGATTGCTTAAATTATCGGTGGTTTTAAAATCCTTGCCAATGCAAAATACAGACGCACCTATTTTTTCGACCATCGCCAATAATGCGGCGGGTGGTTTTTTATCACCAATGATAACAGGTTTATCTCGCCGACAAATGCCGGCTTTTTCAATGGCTATTTTATCTCGTGTATTACCCAAAAATTCCATGTGATCCATCGCAATATTGGTAATAACCGTCGCTATAGAGTCAAAGACATTAACAGCATCCAAACGCCCGCCCAAGCCAACCTCCATTATCGCCACATCGCATTTTTCTGCTTCAAAATAATGAACCGCCGCCAGCGTTAGCATTTCAAAGTAAGTGATCTCACCTTTTGCAGATTGCTCGGTCACAGCTTGTAACGACTGTAAAAATTGAGCATTTTTTGCTTGTTCGCCATTGATACAAATTCGCTCAAAAAACGAACTGACATGCGGCGATGTATAGTGACCGACTCGATGTCCTGCTGCCGTCAGAATATCGGCTACCATTTTTCCTACCGAACCCTTGCCATTGGTACCACCAATAGCAATAACAGAAAGCGATTGTCCCAAGTTCATTTTGTCGGTAATTCGCCGAACTTGATCCAAGCCTAAATCAATAACAGAGGGTAGGCCTGCATTGTCAATTACCCATTGTTCTGATTCGCTGACAAAAAGCAAACTCATTGGTCTTTGCTCTTTACGTCTGTTTGCATGGCTTTATTTTTTTAGTAATTCAAATAGAGTATGGAGTTTATCCCTTAATTCCCGTCGGTCACAAATAATATCAATTGCGCCATGGTCATATAAAAATTGACTTCGTTGAAACCCTTCAGGCAGTTTTTCTCTCACTGTCTCTTGGATAACGCGAGGTCCTGCAAAGCCAATGAGTGCGTTTGGCTCAGCCACGATAACATCACCTATTAAAGCATAGCTGGCAGCCACACCGCCGGTGGTTGGATCAGTTAATATACTAATATGAGGAAGCCCAACACGCGAAAGCCGTGACAAAGCCGATGTGGTTTTTCCCATCTGAAAAAGCGATAAAAGCCCTTCTTGCATTCGTGCACCACCTGAAGCAGAAAACGTAACAAAAGGCACTTTCATTTCAATTGCTTTATTAACCCCTTTAACAAAACGCTCGCCAACCACACTGCCCATTGAACCACCCATAAATGAAAAATCAAAAATAAAAGCAACAATAGGCGTTTGTTTTATATTTCCATAATACACATGTGCTGCTTCTTTGCGGGCATCGCCGTTTTGTTTTTTATTTAGTTTTTCGTCATAAGATTGACCATCATTAAATTTAATGACATCAATACTACGAATATTAGAGCCTATTTCTTCGACAGGCGAGTCCACATCAAAAGTGACTGATACGCGTTGAGTAACGTTTATACGTTTATGGTAGTCACAACGAGGACAAACATATTTTGTTTTTTCCATTTCAACCGTGTAATTAGTAGCACCACACTGTGCACATTTTTCCCAAAGGTCTTCAGGAATACGGCTGTCCTTCGCCTGCGCTTTCTTTTTAAATCCAGGTAGTATTTCTGATAACCAGCTCATTTTTTTCCAATTCAGCACTCACTTCACCAATAAACCGCCCTATCACTGTAGCACAGTCATCTTCATTGGCCTCTGCTAATTCTATCAAACGGCTACCTATCACAACCCCATCAACAATCGTGGCTAGCTCAGCGGCCTGCTTAGGTTCACGCACACCAAAACCAACCGCCAACGGAATCGACGTTTTTTGTTTAATGGCTTTAACCTCTTTGTCAATCTGCTCAACCCGTAAATTGGCGGCTCCAGTAACACCTCTAAGCGATATATAGTACAAAAAACCATCGGCATTTTTTACAATATTGTCGATTCGTTCTGCTGATGTGGTGGGCGCAATAAGCGAAATAATATCTATCCCACTGGCTTTATAATCAGGCTGCCAGCGCGCTCTATCGACATCGGATAAATCAACGATAATAACGCCATCAATGGCAACTTCTTTTGCTTTTGTTAAAAATACGCTCATGCCCATGCGGTAAAAAGAATTGGCATAACCCATTAGTACAACTGGTGTAGTGGAATCAATTTGACGAAAAATAGCGACTTGTTCAATAATCCAATCCAAAGTAACGCCGTTTTTTAGTGCTCGTTCGTTGGCACGTTGAATAACAGGACCATCCGCCATCGGGTCCGAAAATGGAACCCCTAATTCGATAATATCGCCACCTGATTGAGCGATTTGGTGCATTATTTCTACCGTCGATTGCAAACGAGGAAAGCCTGCTGTTACAAAGGGAACAAGCAACGCTTCTTTATTTTTATTCTGAAAAGTACTGGCAATTTTTGACATCACGCAATTATCTCACGAGATTAGCCTTTATTGCTACCAATTATGCATTACTTTTACACGACGTCTGCACTATTTTAAAAACGCTTACGTGCCATAAGAATGATAAAATTCAGCTATGTCAGAAATTTTTTTGAAAGAACAGCTAGAAGAACACTTTTCTTCTGCCGATGGGTTTGTAATAACGCACGCTTTGGCTGAAATCACATTGGTTGTCCCAGCCGAAAAAATGATGGGTTGTTTTACGGCTTTACGTAATGATTTTAAATTTTCATTATTAATTGACATCGCTGGTATTGACTATTCTACTTACCACAACTACACAGGGACGAGATTCGCCGTCAATTACCATTTTCTTTCCATTGAAAGAAACCTGCGCTTGCGTGTTCGGGTGTTTTGTCCTGATGATGATTTTCCGTGTTTACAAACAGTAACCACTCTTTGGCCTGCTGCCAATTGGTTTGAGCGTGAAGCGTTTGATTTATTTGGTATTATTTTTGAAGGACATGAAGATTTGCGCCGTCTGCTAACCGACTATGGCTTTGTCGGGCATCCGTTTCGCAAAGATTTTCCGCTATCAGGGCATGTTGAAATGCGTTATGACCCTGAACAAAAAAGAGTTATTTATCAACCTGTTTCTATTGAACCACGCGAGATTACGCCTCGTACTGTGCGTGAAGAATCCTTTGGCAAAGAGACAATCTAATGGCTGAAATTCGCAATTACACTATGAATTTTGGCCCGCAACATCCGGCGGCACACGGTGTTTTACGCTTGGTACTCGAATTAGACGGCGAAGTCGTCGAACACGCCGACCCACATATCGGACTTTTACATCGTGCCACCGAAAAACTAGCCGAACATAAAATTTATATGCAATCACTGCCTTATATGGATAGGCTTGATTATGTATCAATGATGTGCAACGAACATGCCTATGTTTTAGCCATCGAAAAATTAGCGGGAATTACCCCCCCCTTACGCGCACAATATATTCGGGTTATGTTTGATGAAATAACGCGCATACTCAACCACTTACTATGGATTGGAGCCCACGCCCTTGATGTCGGTGCGATGTCAATGTTTCTTTACGCTTTTCGTGAGCGCGAAGACCTCATGGATTGCTACGAAGCCGTTTCAGGCGCACGTTTGCATGCTGCCTACTATCGTCCGGGTGGGGTCTATCGCGACCTACCTAACAAAATGCCACAATATAAGGCATCCAAATTTAAAAATAAAAAGCAGATAGAAAAACTAAATAAAAATCGCCAAGGCTCTATGCTCGATTTTATTGATGATTTTTGTAGTCGATTTCCTGCTTGTGTGGACGAATACGAAACCTTACTAACAGACAACCGCATCTGGAAACAACGCACGGTGGGCATCGGTGTTATTACGCCAGATGAAGCCATTGCCTGGGGTTTTACTGGGCCAATGCTGCGAGGCAGTGGTGTCGAATGGGATTTACGCAAAAAACAACCTTATGAGGTTTACGACCGCATGGATTTCGACATTCCTGTTGGTGTTAATGGCGACTGTTACGATCGTTATCTCGTACGTATGGTCGAAATGAGAGAATCCAACAAAATTATTAAACAATGCGTCGAATGGTTGCGCAAAAACCCCGGACCAGTTATTGTCGATAATCACAAAATATCACCCCCAAACCGTGAGAGCATGAAAACCAATATGGAAGAGCTCATTCACCACTTCAAATTATTTACCGAAGGCATGCATCTACCAGCAGGTGAAGTCTATACAGCCATTGAACACCCCAAAGGCGAATTTGGTATTTATCTCGCTTCAGACGGTGCCAATAAACCCTATCGTCTAAAAATTCGCGCGCCCGGATTTGCTCACCTTGCAGCCATGAACAAAATGGCAAAGGGCCACATGATTGCCGATGTTGTCGCCATTATCGGTACCATGGACATCGTTTTCGGAGAAATTGATCGATGACTACCAAACTATCCGACGCATCTGCTCAACTCATCGACAAAGAAATTGCCAAATATCCTCAAGGCAAGCAAGCATCAGCCGTTATGAGTGCCCTAAGAATCGTACAAAAAGAAAACGGCGGCTACCTCGACAATGATTTAATCAACTCCGTTGCCGATTACCTCATTATTCCTGCCATTCGTGCCTACGAAGTCGCTACTTTTTACAATATGTACGAACTCAAGCCCGTGGGGCGTAACAAGTTATGCCTTTGCACCAATCTGCCTTGTTTGTTAATGGGTGCCGAAAAAACAGCCAATGCCCTAAAAAAAGAATTGGGCATTGGTTTTGGAGAAACCACTAAAGACAATGAATGGACGCTAAAAGAAGGGGAATGTTTTGGTGCATGTAGCGGCGCACCGGCCATTATTGTCAACAATGAAAAAATGTTTGAAAACGTAACACCCAATCAAGTACCTGCATTACTTAAGACATTAAAAAATCAAAGTGAATAAATACCTTATTGCCTTTGGCTTATTTACTGTAACTCTTTTCTTTTTTTGTATTACTATTTATTTTCGCTATACATCGTGACCTCACCGACAACAATCGCCGCCACAAACAAACATATCGCAAAAAAGCTCATTGTTTTAACCCTATTAATGTTCTGTTTTGGCTATGGCATGGTACCACTATACGAAAAGTTTTGCGAGGCAACCGGTATTCGCAATTTACTCAACCCCGCCGATGACATTGACAATATAACCACCATTAGCGACAGAGAAATACGCACTGAATTTATTACCACCAGTCAGGGCTTGGTTAGCATGAAACCAAATATCGCGCTGGTAAACCTTAAAGCAGGGCAAACATACAGTGTCATCTACACGATTAAAAATTTATCGTCTAAACCGCTTTACGGACAAGCTGTCCCTTCATTTAGTCCTGCCCGCGGCGATAAGTGGTTTAAAAAAATTCAATGTTTTTGTTTTGAACAATTAAAATTACAAGCCAACGAAACCATCGAAGCACCGGTTGTTTTTATTATCGATTCAACCATTCCCAAAGACATTAAAACGCTTTCTTTGTCTTATGCCTTTTTTGAGGTCGAAGGCACCGGCTCTTCTTAACTCATGAAAGAAAATATTCGTGCACTAAAAGCGGTATTATCTGGGTTTGTCGGTATTCGTAAAAATCAAAGTGCCCAGTCAGATGAATCGAACATTCATCCCTTACGCATATTAATTATAGGCGTAATTTGTGTCATCGTATTTGTCTGTTTACTACTTAATATTGTAAAATTCATCGTTGAGTAATATCCTTCCTTTAAATAAATTATTATGAGTCATTCCTTACCCCCTTCCGGTCACAGTTACTTCGTTCCCAACAACTCCTATTGGCCCATTTATTGTTCTTTGGCATTGCTTTTCGTTATGAGCGGATTTATCCTGATGTTTAACGGCTTCGACTACGGCACAATCGTTTTTGTCGTAGGTCTATTATCAACTTTTTATACCATGTATGGCTGGTGGCGAGATGTGGCAGTAGAAAGCGAAGGAGGTAGTTATCAAAAATGGGAAGATACCTCTTTTCGTTGGGGAATGGGTTGGTTTATTTTTTCAGAAGTCATGTTTTTTGCCGCCTTCTTTGGTGCGCTTTTTTACGCTCGTATACTGTCAGTGCCTGACTTAGCGTCTGTTGATAGCAAACTGTTGTGGCCTAATTTTGAGGCAGTCTGGCCCACGGCTGGTCCTTACTTTACCGAGCCGTTTCAAACCATTTCGCCTTGGCATGCACCACTTTACAACACCATTATCCTAATGACCTCCAGTGTTACCGTTACATGGGCACATCACGCATTAATCGACAACAAGCGCAAACAACTTAATATCGGATTATTAATCACCATTTTATTGGGCGTTGTCTTTCTTATTTTACAAGCTGAAGAATATGCCGAAGCCTACCAACAATTAAACTTACGCCTTGATAGTGGCATTTATGGTTCTACCTTTTTCATGTTAACCGGCTTTCATGGCTTACATGTTACCATTGGCACTATTTGTTTAATCGTTATTTTTGTTAGATGTTTGTTGGGACATTTTAAACCGACGCACCATTTTGGTTTTGAAGCAGTGGCTTGGTACTGGCACTTTGTTGATGTCGTTTGGCTCTTACTTTTTATTATTGTTTATATTTTGTAAAGACCAAATTTTCAAACTCACAAAAACCCCGCCTAAAAAACACAGTCCGCCGTAAACAGCAGTAGCGGCGATGTCTGTCCAGTTGTAAGGAAATAACCGAAACAACAGCATATACAACAATATTGATATAACGATGGCACAAACAATCGCCAATCGGGGGTTTTTTTCAATGGGTGTGAGCATTAGCCTTGCCATCACAACACCGATAATAAAAGAAAATAGCAATAAAGCGTAATTATCATTACGACTGATTGCGAGCAATATTAACGCTATTCCGTAGTTAAATACTATTAATGACCTCCAAAACGGTGTGATAGAAATGAAGCCATGAATCACGCCAAACAGAAAAAAGAAGAATACCGAAAAAATAATGGCAATTTGGCTGCTAATTGTCATAAAGCCAACCATATCGGATTGATTAATTTTTGTTTTCCATAACACCTCCCCCACTATTCCTACTATATGTGCTAAAAAAACAATATCAGAAATCCCTTTTTCTATACGAAAGACAAAGAGCATGGAGCTCTTTTTTGCAACCTTCATATTACGAAGAAAAACATTTTCCCAAAGAACCGCCACCAACGATATGGGCGTGCAAATGCGGGACTTCTTGTGAGGCGTTTTTACCCGTATTAATCAACACGCGATAACCCTCTTCATCCACCCCTATTTTTTTTGCCACTTTTCCAATGGCTTGCACCCAATCTACCATCTCTTCACTTGAGGCGTTTTCAGAAAAATCCGTTATGTTTGAATACGCTCCTTTTGGAATAATCAACGCATGCTTGGGTGCTTGCGGGTTAATGTCATAAAAACTAACGGTATAATCGCTTTCCAGTATCTTAGAACACGCAATACTGCCATCTAATATCTTAGCAAAAATATTTTCTTTGTCATAACTCATCATAAAATCCTTTCTTTTATTACTTATTTGTATTTTTTTATTTTATGCCCTCATTTCAAAGACCCCTTACTAATTTTTTTTCGCTAATGTGTGGGCACATCGAAACCATTCTGCCACTATATCACACCCCAACCATTCCTTATAAACGCCACCTCGCTCAAACCCCTGACAACGATGAAATTGCGATTGATTTTGTGCAAAACAAGGCAGAAAAACCATTGGTTGTTTTCTTTCATGGTTTAGAAGGTTCTTCACAAAGTCAATTAATACGGCATTTGGCACATGATTTTTTACAACAAGAATGGTCTGTTGTCATTCCTCATTTTCGTAGCTGTGGCAATCATATGAATAAATTAAATCGTGCCTACCACGCCAGTGATGCCAAAGAAGTCGCTTGGATGCTTGACTATATTCGGGCGTATTTCCCCCATCAATCTTTGGTTACCATCGGCGTTTCTTTGGGGGGATCGGCATTGCTACATCATCTTTCATCAAGCAATGGGTTTAAACCTCAAAAATCCGTTACCATTAGTACGCCTTTTGATTTAACCGCTTGTGTTGATAAAATTGATTACGGTTGGCGGCGATACATCTATGCAAATTATTTTTTGAAATCCTTAAAAGAAAAAATAATGCAAAAATCGCAACAATTTCCCATTATTGGCAGTCGAGATGAAATTCATGCCATTAAAACCCTCGCCGCCTTTGATGAGTTTTATACCGCACGTTTTCACGGCTTTGCAAATGCAAAAACCTACTGGAAGCAATCATCCGCTATTCATATTCTTGATAAAATTCAATGTATGACATTGTGTATTAATGCTTTAAACGATCCCATTATTCCCGCCTATACATTGCCATCAACCACCTGCAATGAGCACATTACTTTTCTTCGCCCGCACTATGGCGGACATGGAAAATTTATTGTAAACCCTAAAGGTTGGTTGTTTCAATCTATTTTTTCGTTCCTTCAACCTCATTCAAAAAAAGAGTAATTATGACAACCCTTACACTTTCTCTCAAAATCTTTAAAGCCAATGATATACGTGGCACCTATAATAAAACCTTAAACAAAGACATCGCCAAACAAATCGGAATGGCATTTGCTTCAGAAGCAAAAAAACAAGGAGCCAACACAATTGCAGTGGGTCGTGATGGCAGACTCTCCAGTCCAGCTTTATCAGAGGCTTTAATCGAAGGTTTACTTTGTTGCGGTATCACGGTTATTGACGCAGGGCTTGTACCAACTCCTGCTTTGTATTTTACCGCCGCCAAACACGCTGCTGGCACGGGCATTATGATAACTGGTAGTCATAACCCCAAAGACGACAATGGCATGAAAATGATGATTAACAACGCAACGCTAATGAGTGACGATATATCTTGCCTACATCAACGCATTGTTCATCAAGATTTTTCAATCACAGAAAAAGGCACGGTAAAACCGATTGATATTCGTGATAGTTTTATCAACGGCATTTGTGATGCCAACAAAATCGACCATCCTTTAACCGTTGTCATCGATGCTGGCAATGGTGCTGCTGGCGAATTTGCACCACTACTACTGCAAGCATTGGGCTGTCGAGTGATTCCTTTATTTTGTGAAATCGATGGAAATTTTCCCAATCATCACCCGGATCCCACTCAAGAAAAAAACTTACACGCTGCCGCCAATACTCTAAAAGAAACAGGCGCAGATATCGCCTTAGCATTTGATGGCGATGGCGATAGGCTTGGCGTTATTCTTCCCGACGAGCCTTATCCAATCTTTGCCGATAGGCTGCTAATGCTATACGCAAAAGACATGCTCAGCCGCAACCCCAATGCAACCGTTGTCTTTGATGTTAAATGTACAGCACAGCTCAAGGGCTGGGTACAAAAACACAACGGCACGCCCGATATGCAACCCACTGGCCACGCCTTTATAAAATCGAGAATGCGCGAAATCGGTGCCTTATTAGGAGGTGAAATGAGCGGCCATTTTTTCTTTAAAGAAAATTGGCACGGCTTTGATGATGCGCTTTTTGCGGCAGCAAGACTGGTGGCAATACTCTCAAAGCAAAATCATGCCTTTACACAAATACCCAACAGGCCCGCTTCACCCGAATTACACATTGCCATGCAAGCGCATCAAGATCAACATCAAATCATCGATGTCCTTTCTAAAAATTTGGCAAACCACTCTCTCTGTGATGCACAAATTATTACGATAGATGGTCTGCGCATAGAATACACCAATGGCTTTGGGCTTGTACGTGCTTCTAACACCACATCGTCGTTGGTCTTACGTTTTGAAGGCGACAACGAAAACGTTATTTACTCCATCAAACAACAAATAAAAAAGATGCTGTTATCAGTTGACGATTCAATAGACACGCAAATATTGGATTAAACATCGACCCGTCAATGCTTAAGTAAACCTCAAGCACCTTGCCACGTTGACTAAACCATGCTATAGTTTTTGCAGCCGTTCACCAATTAACAATGCGGTTTGAATAGTATGGTCTGGGTATATTTTTTCTACTACGGCTTTGTAATTTAATAATTGTGCTTTGTAGTAGTCATATAGTTTACCGGTTTTAAAATCGATAATCCAAATACTTTTTTGATGGAAAATTAATAAGTCTATTCTTATTAATTTTCCATCTTCTATAAATTCTTGCTCCACCATCAACCGCTCGCACTCTTGCAATAATGCTTGTAAATCGCTCACCTTTAATAGAGTCTGCGCCGTTTTAAAATTTGTTTCGTTATAATCTTCTTGTAACTGCCTGATGTTTTTTTTATCAAGCCCCATTAAAAGCAATGAAATTATTTGATGTACTTTTTCACCCATTAATGATTTTTGAAACACCCCTGTTTTGATTGGCTCAAGCGTTGCCACAGTATTATTTTGTTCTGCAAAGGCAACAACGCCAGATAAATCATCGCCATACTCTTTTGCTTCTTGAAAATAATTTTCGAGTTCATCCGCAACCTCTGAGCGTCTTTGTGAAAAAACAATCAACGCTTGTTTGGCACGGGTTAGTGCAACATAACTTAAGTTAGCATCTTCTTTTTGTGCTTGTTCTTGTTTTTTTTCGTACCATCTTACATAAGCTCTTTTAAAATATTTCTTTGGCTTTAACATAAAAAGGGTCGGGCGTGTATGAGTGGGAAGCCATTCTATTAAACAGTCCATGCTTTGTTTATTGCCTTTAAATTTATCGCCAAAACTGGTGTCGGCAAGTATCACGACAGGTGCTTCTAAGCCTTTTGCACCGTGTATTGTCATTAGCTTGACTCCTTGTGTATTGCTTGCCAATGGTGATTGTAACGACTGAGATTGAACATCGTCCAGAAAATTTTGCACCAAAGGATAACTCCCTCCTTTGTAGATCAAAGAAAAATCAAGAAACCCATTAATAATAGATTTTATTTCACTGTATTGACTTATCGGTACTGCCGATTGATAACGGGATAAAAACTGTCCATCTTCAAAAACACATGAAAGAAAATCGTGCACTGGCAATGTTCCTTTTTTTAACCACCCCTGCCAACGCAACAACATTTGTTTGGCAGGCAAGTTATCGATGTGATTATTTGTCATTAATTGAGTCCACAATGTTTGCCGAGAATCGTTCTTTTCTTCACATAAACGCAACAACATTTCATCAGACATAGCAAACAGTGGCGAGCGGAGCAGCTGTGCCAACGCGATTTCATTATACGGTGACAGCAAAGCAGACATCAGCGCTATAATATCTTTATAAACAAAATGTTCACGTGTAAACTGATTGCTGTTACCCAATAATTGATACGGCACATTACTCTGTCCCAAAGCATCAGTGACCATTGATAAATGCGTTTTTTGAGGAAATAAGATTAAAATATCTTCGTTGGTAACGAGGCGAGTTTTTCCTTCGTCTTGAATCTGCCAAACATTAACCATACTTTTTATTTTTTTAACAATGGCATTTGCCCAATTCTGATAATTTTCATTTTTTTCTGATAGCGGTGTTTTTAATGGATTACGCGGTGTTTTGTTTTTTTTACGTTCTTCTTTTTTTGTGCCAGCATTACTATGATCGTGCCATTCCACCCGACCTTTTATATCGCTATTCACTCCTCTTGCGGTTTGGTGTGCCGAAAAGGCAGGCAGATTTTTATTATTGGCAAAGACAGTATTCACCATATCAATAATAGCAGGAGCACATCGACGACACACGGCTTCTTCGTGTATTTCGGTGGTAAAGTGCGATGTTAAAAAATCTTCTGCCACCGTCATTAGTCTTGAATCGCTGTAGCGAAAGCCATAAATGGCTTGCTTGGGATCACCCACAATAAAAATAGTCGGCTCACTGTCACTACCAACTGTCGATTGTAACCAGTTATATAGAATTTGCCATTGGATAGGACTCGTATCTTGAAACTCATCAATCAAAATATGTTTGTAATGGCATTGGGTGCGATAAAGCAAATCATTTATATTGTTATTTTGCTCACTCTCTAACAAGACTTGGTATTCCAAATCATCAAATGTCATCCCATTTTTATCTGATTTTAATTGACTATAAATTGCCAAATAATCATCTAACAATGGCTGTAGCCGTTGATTCAGCTCAATCGTTTCCACCGTGTCTCGGTGGTTAAGCAATTGCATTAAGTACGTCGCTACATTTTCCAAAAGCGGCAAAGTATCGTTGTTTTGAGCGTTCTTGCTTATCGTTACTCTTATATTGCCATCCGCTTTAAATATAATTTTTTCAAGCTCTTCTTCTTTTCCATCGTTTAAATAAACATCAATTGTTTTTTTTAAGTTTTGTGCAGTTTTATTTTTATCTGATGTTTGTTCATTAAGCGCTATTAACAAAGGCTCTAATTTATTCTTTGCATCACCTAAGCACTGCTTTTCTTTTTTTAAAAGAGTGTCGTACTGTTTATTATATAACTTCCATGCATTGCTGTTTTTTACCAATGTTTGGGTCATTAACTCTTCCAAACCAAAAGGAGAACACATTATTAAAATGTCTTGTACCGTCTTTGACTGTGCATTTTTTTTATTCCACTGCAGCCACGCCTCTTGTCGAATATCAGCGTCTGTTTCTATTATTTCTGGCATGCCTAGCCATTGCCTAGAGCTGCTTTTATTCATCAACAGCGTAGCAAACCAGCCATGAAACGTATAAATATTAACAACATCTCGACTGCTTTGGGCTTGCAACAAACGTTGTTGTGCTTGGCTCGCCCATTTTTCTGTCTTTGCCAGAACACGCAATTGATTAAATAAACGTTCTTTTATTTCGGCAGCGGCTTTTTTGGTAAAGGTAATTGCAATTATTTCACCCGGAGCAACACCCGCTTCTAGTAGTGCCAACAATCTTTGTATGAGTGCATAGGTTTTACCGCTACCCGCACACGCTCTGATAACTTTGTTTTTAATGATTGCCATCAAACAACAAAGAGAAATCAGTAGCAATGATGTTTTTAGTGATTGCTCCTATTGATACCCGATGAACGCCCGTTTGGGCTATGGCGAAAAAATCACGGCTATTAATATTACCGGACGCTTCTAATTCGATGGAGCAACCATCTGCAACCGCAACCGCTTTTTTTATATTATCAATACTAAAGTTATCCAACATAACGCGAGTGGCACCAGCCTCGATTGCTTCTTGTAACTGTTTAAGCGTTTGCACCTCTATTTGTATTTTATCAGATGTTGTGATGTTTTTAGCAGATTTTAGGCTTTTTTTAATACTTCCTGCTACTGATATATGATTTTCTTTTATCAATATCTCATCAAACAACCCCAAGCGATGATTTTTTATACCCCCTATTCGAGTGGCATATTTTTGCGCATAACGCAATAAAGGAATGGTTTTACGAGTAT
The DNA here is from genome assembly GCA_965243565.1 of Gammaproteobacteria bacterium. GTDB lineage: Bacteria > Pseudomonadota > Gammaproteobacteria > Tethybacterales > Persebacteraceae > CBDEVH01. The sequence continues at coordinate 94,200 of OZ251571.1, read as the reverse complement.
CAACAACCGTAATGCACTTGGTTGTTTCGGTTGCCTCAGCGGCCATTTTCTGCCATTGCCTTGCTGCTGTTGCTGTTGCCGATAGAGTTTGCAAAAAATTTAATGCACTGCGTTCACCACTCAATAACGCATGTGCAGTGCTGCTTATTTCGCAAATAATGTCATTGGTATCGACCAGCTCATCGCCATCGTTCTTGTGCCAATTAAAATGTGCTTGACCCAACGCTTTAAAACACGCTTCAAACCATGCTTGACCACATAGTACAGCATTTATATCTCGGCAATACAAATACGCCTTAGCAGGCGTATTTGGCAGCAAGGAAGCAGAAAGATCTTTCTCCCCTATGTCCTCTGCCAACGCTTGTTTGGCGTCCGTTTGGGCTTGTTTTTCTAAGGATTCATTCATCATGGGTTTTAACGTTTGCCAGCTGCTCTATATACGCATGCCAAATATCATTTACCACATAAAATAGGTGCCCAGGCGCGCCACTTCCTATCGGTGAATTATCCACACTAGTAACCGGAAAAACACCTTTGGTTGTCGAACATATAAAGATTTCATCCGCATTTTTTACATCATCATACGACAACGCTGTCTGGCGACAGTCCAAGCCATTTTTAGTTGCCAATTCTAGCAACACTTCACAACTTATGCCATGCAGAAACGTATTGTCTTTTATTGGTGTCAATAATTGTTCGTTGATTACCACAACATAGTTACTTTTATAGCCTTCGGTAAGGTTGCCATTTCTAAAGAGCATGATTTCATCTACCTTATCTTTATTAGCACCATCCGCCAGCATGACCGCCGCCAGTAAGGAGGTTGATTTTATATCGCCTCGTTGCCAACGAAAGTCGATGTCGCTTTTGCAAGCAATGGGTTCGATGGCAAGTGGCGTAAAAGGACGCGATAAAATAAATACCGTTGGCTTGCTTATCGCAGCAGGGCAATGCTGCCTGCTAGGCTCATAGCCCCGCGTGACTTGAATATAAACCATTTGGGTGTTGCTAGAGCAATTGTTTATACAATGAAAAATAGTTTGAATAAGTGTTTCAGCAGTAAAATCAAGGTTTATACTGTTTAAACTCAACTGTAATCGCTTGATATGACGTTCTAAAAAATAAGGACGACGGTTGTAAACGGGGATAACCTCATAGACGCCATCACCAAACAAAAAACCTCGATCCAAAACCGATATTTTTGCCTCCGCTAAATCAAGAAATTTACCATTCAGATAACATTTGTTGCTCATTGACAGGGTGCCCCAAGTAATTAACTTTTATATCTTCTATTAACGAATCCCAATATCCTTTTTGCAACACGCCTTCTATCGCCACAACTGGCGTTTTTTGAATAACTGTATCGCCTCGACGCACTGATATAGTGCCTAGCACATCGCCGACGGAAATCGGTGCCGAAAGTACTTCGGTAGTGGGTACAAACTCTGTTATTAAATCCGAATTTTGACGACGAGTGGTAAAGAGCCCTTTTTCTAAAGGACTTACCTTAACCTCAATTGCTTGCCCTTTTGTCACTGGAAGCGATCGAATATCGTCCTTGTCAAACAACAAAACGTTATCAAATAATTTAAAACCGTAATTCAACAATTTTATACTTGCTGCTGCGCGCGCTCTTTTTGATTTTGTCTTCATAACCACACTTATTAAACGACGTCCGTTTTGTACTGCCGAAGAGACCAAGCAATACCCCGCTGCCTTTGTATAGCCTGTTTTAACACCATCTGCCCCAACAAATTTGGTTAATAAAGAATTTCGATTGGATTGCGTAATATTATTGTAGGTAAATTCTTGTACTGAGTACAATTTATACAATTCAGGAAACTTTTTTATCATTGCCCTCACTATTGAGGCAACATCACGAGCAGAAGAATAATGTTGTTTTGCAGGAAGTCCTGTTGCATTCTGAAAACGGCTGTCTTTTAACCCTAGTCTTTTGGCTTCCTCATTCATTAGTTCAGCAAATACTTTTTCATCGCCGGCTATTGCTTCAGCCAAAGCAATGGACGCATCATTACCCGATTGCACTATCACCCCATGCAATAGGTCGCTCACGGATACTTGCGTATCAACCTCTATAAACATTTTAGAGCCTACTACATTAGACCCCCACGCTTCACGTGAAACATGCACCATTTCGTTTAAACTCAATGTTTTATTTTTTATCGCATTAAAATACAAATACGTAGAAAATATTTTGGTTAAAGAGGCTGGTGGCAAGCGTAAATCAGCATTTTTTGAAGAAATAATAGATCCTGTGTCAAAATCCATCAAAATATAAGACTCTGCTTTTATATCGGGCCCTGCCCAAACAGGGGGAGAAAGCATCAACAACGACAATAGAAGATTAATTAAAACCCTTTTTGTTTTTTTTTCGAACATCGCTTGCCTTTCTTTTACAGCAGTTTAACCGCGTAGTTTATTTTACAAGCAGATGCAAGCATAACCAACGCAGAACAATATTTTTCAACACTCAATTGTACGGCATGATTGGCAGCAGCCTCATTCACACCGCCTATCGTAAAAGTTAGGTCAATCACAATAAAGACTTTGGGATCAGTGTCGGCGCGAGTGCCTTGTACCTCAACGGACAAATGCGTCGGTGGTTTTCTTTTTTTATTCAGAATATGAACAACATCAAAGGCACTACACGATGCCGCTCCTGCCAATATCGCCTCCATTGGGCGAAAACCTTGATTTTGTCCACCATGGGCAGGCGGTCCATCTATGATAAAACTATGACCGCTTTCGGTTGAAACATCAAAAGCAACATTGTCTTTCCAATTGACGTTAACTTTCATTTTGTGTCATCCGGTACAACATAGCCAGAAGCCATATCTGCCTCACCTTCTTCAAAAAAGTGGACTTTGGTTTGTTCTAGCAACATTTTTCGAGCGCGCTGATCCATTAAGTTTAAACGGTATTCATTAACCAGCATTTTTTGATGCTCTAACCAATCTTTCCACGCTTCTTTTCCGACGTTTTCAAAAATTTGTTGTCCTAATTCGCCTGGATAAGGCGGCTTATCAAGCCCTTCTACTTCTTTATTGGCTTTAACACAAAAAACGGTTCTACTCATGGTTGTTTCCTCCTAAGGTTCCTAAGGTTTCACGTGAAACCTCAATAATAGTTTTTACAATTTGATTGGCAATCTCTGCTTTGGACTGCCTGTTAAAATCTGTACGCCCTTTGGGATGCAATAAATACAACTGACTGTCCGCTTTGCCTGCATCATCTAAATGATTGACCGCCATATACAAAACACCTTTCTTTTGCATTTTTTTCGTTGCTTGTTCTTCTGATAGATCATTTTGTGCAGCAAAACCCAAACATTTTAAATGTGGCCGTTGTGCAACCACTGTTTTTAAAATATCATTGGTTGACTTTAGATTAATCGAAAGATTTTGCCCTTCTTGTCTTTCAATTTTTTGAGTAGCGACTTTGTCAACGACAAAATCTGCTACTGCTGCCACCGAAAAAAACCACTCTGCATTTTGAGTTTGTTCTAAAATAGTTTTTTCCATATCATTATTTTGTATCGCAGAGATAACAGGAATGTGTTTTGGAGCAATCGCTTGCGATTGCCCAGCCACCACTATTGGCTCTCCACCCACTTTTTTTATTGCTTCAGCCAAACAATACCCCATCAAACCACTGCTTTTATTGCTTATGTATCGCATTGGATCAATAAAAGAAACAGTGGCACCCGTGCTAATAACTACCTTTTTGGCAGTAAAGCAGTTTTTTTCGGTGCTGGTGAGTTGTTTGGCTATTTCCAAAGGCTCTTGCATACGCCCTTCCCCGTAGTCTCCACACGCTTGCTCGCCACTATCAGGCATTAACACAATAACGCCATCTTGTTTTAATTTTTCTATGTTACGCTGTGTTACAGCGGCATTCCACATATAGCAATTCATTGCTGGGGCAATATAGCGCTGGGCATTGGTTGCCAAAAAGGCCGCCAATAAAACATTGTCTGCCACACCAGTGGCTGCTTTTGCTATAAACGAGGCACTTGCTGGGGCAACAATAAAGGTATCAGAAAATCGAGCAGCAGTAATGTGGTCCATGCCATCTTTACTATTGGGGTTGTCCCACTCTTCAACAAAAACAGGTTTATTGGACAACGCACGCATCGTAAGAGGTGAAATAAAACGGGTGGCATTGGGTGTCATTACAACTTGAACATTACACCCTTTTTCCATTAGGTGGCGGCATAGATAGGCCGACTTATAACATGCGATGCTTCCACTGAGCCCTAATAGTATTTGTTTCATTGTCATTCGAGAGAAAAATCGAGTGTTTCACATGAAACATTGAGGGTTAGCGTGATTTTCTTAGTTTTTGTATTAATTGTAATTGGGCCACCGCACGGACAAGCTCTGCTTGTGCTTTTGCATAATCTAAATCAGCAACGCCAGAATTCATTTGTTCTTCTGCTGCTTTTTGCGCCAAAAGAACACGTTCTTCATCAAGGTCTTCACCTCTTTCTGCGACGTCTGCCAGTACCGTTACCTTATCAGGTTGTACCTCTAATATACCACCTGAAACATACATTAAAAGTTCTTCACCGTTTTCTTGCATAATTTTAAGAATGCCTGGTTTAATTTGTGTTAACAGTGGTGCGTGTCTGGGCAAAATGCCTAATTCGCCCCCGATGCCGGGCGCGACGACCATTGACGCCTCACCTGTGTAAAGCGTTTTTTCTGAACTGACAACTTCTATAGCAACCGTTGATGGCATAGTATTAAGCCGCTTTTGTTTTCATTTTTTCAGCTTTTTCAACGGCTTCGTCAATTGTTCCTACCATATAAAACGCTTGTTCAGGAAGATCATCATAATCACCATTGACAATGCCTTTAAAACCACGAATGGTTTCTTTTAGGGAAACGTATTTTCCGGGGGCACCAGTAAAGACTTCGGCAACGAAAAACGGCTGTGATAAAAAGCGCTGGACTTTACGGGCACGGGTAACAACTTGTTTGTCTTCAGGTGCGAGCTCGTCCATTCCAAGAATAGCGATAATATCGCGCAATTCTTTGTAACGCTGCAATGTGTTTTGTACTTCTCGGGCTATTTGATAGTGTTCGACACCAACCACGAGAGGATCAAGCTGACGCGAGGTTGAATCGAGCGGATCTACTGCAGGGTAAATACCCAACTCTGCTACTTGTCTGGATAACACAACGGTTGAATCCAAGTGAGCAAAAGTGGTTGCTGGAGATGGATCGGTTAAGTCATCAGCAGGTACATAAACGGCCTGTACTGAGGTAATAGAGCCTTTTTTGGTGGATGAAATACGCTCTTGTAAACGTCCCATTTCTTCAGCAAGGGTCGGTTGATAACCCACTGCAGAAGGCATACGACCTAACAGTGCAGAACATTCCGTTCCCGCCAAAGTATAGCGATAAATATTATCGATAAATAACAGAACATCACGCCCTTCATTCCGAAAATTTTCGGCGATGGTTAAGCCGGTTAGAGCAACACGCAAACGGTTTCCAGGTGGCTCGTTCATCTGACCATAGACCAATGAAACTTTATCCAAAACATTTGATTCTTTCATTTCATGGTAGAAGTCATTGCCTTCGCGGGTTCGCTCACCCACACCAGTAAATACCGAATAGCCAGAATGCTCAATGGCGATGTTACGGATTAATTCCATCATGTTAACGGTTTTTCCAACACCAGCACCACCGAATAAGCCCACTTTTCCACCTTTGGCAAAAGGACAAATGAGATCAATAACCTTAATCCCTGTTTCTAACAAATCTTGACTGGCAGCCAACTCTTCATAGGAAGGCGCGGCTTGGTGAATCTCACGGCGAGATTCTTCGCCGATTGGGCCAGCCTCGTCAATGGGGGTGCCCAGCACGTCCATGATTCGACCCAATGTTTTTTGACCAACGGGGACCGATATTGCCTTGCCTGTATTGGTTACAGTAATACCTCGACGCAGTCCTTCAGATGCACCCAGTGCAATGGTGCGGACAATGCCATCACCCAACTGTTGTTGTACCTCTAATACAATGCTTACATCAGCAACGTTAAGTGCGTCGTAGATTTTTGGCATTTGATCGGACGAAAACTCGACATCGATAACAGCACCAATAATTTGTACTATTTTTCCTTCTGCTTGCTCGCTCATTTGTGGTTTCCTTTTAATAAATCTTTATTATGAAGCTCTATTTTATAGCATTGCTAGCCATTTTGCGATAATACTGCACTCATTCGATTATAAAAATCTGTAAATAGGTATTTTACGCTATTTTGTAACGTTTTTTCATCATCACTTGTTACCACCGCAAGATTAACCACTAGGTTACCTCGAGTGGTAGAGACAATTAGCGTTATATTCTTTGCTTCTACTATTTGTTTTAGATTGTTTTTGCTGATTTCAAAAGAATCTGAAGAAAGATTTTTATCAAATAGTTTCTCGACAGGGGTAAATGAAAAGGTTTTTAACTTTTTCGGTGTTATTCGCTTGTTTTTATCCAAAACAAATTGTATTTTTTTAATGGAGACGGGAGGCCCCAATATAACGATGGGCAATGCCACTTTATTTAGTTTTGTCTGCCAATACAAGCCAACTCGTACCCATGCTTGATCGGTAATTTTTACATCTTTTAGTCGAAAAAAGTAAGGCTTTTCATTAACATTATAGGCCTTTATATTTCCCGATCCTTTTTCATCCCAAACATCGACAGGCTGCATTTTAATTTCGATATCGCCGACGGCATCGGTGGATTGAATAATGGGTTCGGAAAAACTGCTATCCAAATTATTAAGACCACTTAGCGTACAAGAAGGGAGCAATACAATGCTCATTAAAAAGAATAGACGGCACGTAATAAACAACCGCATCCATTTATAATGTTGGGTCATTCGCCTAAACGGCAGCAGCACCGCCAACAATTTCGGCAATTTCTTGTGTAATTGAGGCTTGGCGAGATTTATTGTATGCCAACTGTAGTTCATCAATAAGATTCCCCGCATTATCTGTGGCAGCTTTCATGGCAACCATACGGGCGGCTTGCTCGCTGGCAATGTTTTCAGCAAGTGATTGGAACACCACCGCTTCTATGTAGCGCGAAAGAAGCAAGTCGATAACGGAATCCGCAGATGGTTCGTAAAGATAATCCCAAGTGAATTTTTTTGTTTGTTCATCTTCGAGGCTTTCTTTAGGCACAGGCAATAGCTGTTCACAAACAGGCTCTTGCTTAACCGTATTAAGAAAACGCGTGTACACAAGGTTAACTCGACTTATTTCACCGTTGCGATAGGCATCAAGCATGGCTTTAACCGCACCCAACAAATCGCCTGCATCAGGCTTATCACCAAATGCGACGTATTGTGAGATGATGTTGGCTCCCAAGCGCTGAATAAAATTAGCACCCTTTCCACCAATAACCGTAAACAAAGAGTTTTCATTGTCTTTGTTTGTTGCTATTAATAAACGCAAGGCATTGGTATTTAAACCACCACAAAGCCCTTTGTCTGAAGTAATGACAATATAGCCTTCCGCCTTAACCTCGGTTTGCTCGATTAAAAAAGAGTGCCTATATTCTGTGTTTGAGGCAACCAAATGCGAACAAACACTACGGATTTTTTCACCATAGGGTCGAGTTTGTCGCATACGCTCTTGGGCGCGTCTCATTTTTGAGGCGGCAACCATTTCCATGGCTTTGGTTATTTTTTGCGTGTTTTTAACGCTTTTTATTTTATTGCGTATTTCTTTTGCTGCTGACATACTTTTTATTTCTTTTAGATTTAATACCGCTATTCTACCACCACAGCGGTGCCTGTTGTCGTTACCAACATCATGGAATCTCTAATAATACAATAGTCGAGACTCAAACCAATAATCGCATTGGCCCCCAACTTCCCTGCTTTTTGTTGCAAATCAAAAAGTGCGGCCGCTCTTGCTTCATCGAGCACCTTTTCGTAAGTAGCCGATCGTCCTCCGACGAAATCGCGCACACTTGCCATCATATCTTTTACCACATTGCTTCCTTCAATAGCATCACCTGAGACTACCCCCAAATATTCTTTAACAGTTTTACCCTCTATCACATTGGTGGTTGACACTATCATTGCCACTCCTGCTCTAATGCCAATTGAAACATAATCGAATTATAATACAATCAACAAAAAAATGGCGAATCTGACTAAGTAAACCTTTCTCGGATTCTTGCAATTTGTTTTAGTGTAGAATCAGCAAACGGTAGTATGATTCGAAAATATCAAAGGAAGTAACCCATGCAGCACAGCACCACACTAGATACAGCAGGCGTCCTCAACCACCACGATGACCACGTCCATCACAAACCTTCTGGCTTTAAAGCCATCGCCCTTCATTACCTAACCACAACCAACCACAAAGACATTGGTACTTTATACCTTTGGTTTGCGCTCATTATGTTTTTTTCGGGTGGTGTTATGGCGTTGTTACTTCGAGCCGAACTTTTTCAACCCGGTTTGCAAATAGTCGCTCCCGAATTTTTTAATCAGCTCACCACCATGCACGGCTTAATTATGGTGTTTGGTGCCATCATGCCTGCGTTTACTGGTTTTGCCAACTGGCAAGTCCCTCTAATGATAGGTGCTCCTGACATGGCTTTTGCCCGCCTAAACCTGTGGTCTTTTTGGTTATTGCCCGTCGCTGGACTATTGCTAATCGGTTCATTCTTCACACCCAGTGGTGCAACGGCAGCCGGCTGGACTCTTTATGCTCCATTGTCAACTCAACAAGGCGTTGGAATGGATATGGCAATATTCGCAATTCACTTAATGGGTATCTCTTCTATTATGGGGGCCATTAACATTATGACCACCATCCTCAATATGCGATCGCCCGACATGCCTTTGATGCGTATGCCACTTTTTATTTGGACATGGCTTATTACCGCTTTTCTTTTAATCGCCGTCATGCCTGTATTGGCAGCCGCTGTTACCATGTTGCTAACTGATAGACACTTTGGCACTGCCTTTTTTAACGCCGCTGGTGGTGGCGACCCTGTCCTTTATCAGCATATTTTTTGGTTCTTTGGTCACCCCGAAGTTTATATCATGGCATTGCCTGCATTTGGTATCGTCTCTCAAGTTATTCCAGCGTTTGCTCGTAAGCCTTTGTTTGGTTATTCTTCTATGGTCTATGCCACAACAAGCATCGCTTTATTATCGTTTATTGTGTGGGCACACCATATGTTTACCGTTGGTATGCCGCTAACCGGAATCCTCTTCTTTATGTATGCCACCATGCTCATTGCCGTCCCCACTGGCGTTAAGGTATTTAATTGGGTGGCAACCATGTGGCAAGGCTCAATGACTTTTGAAACACCAATGCTCTTTGCCATTGGTTTCATTGTCCTCTTCACCATTGGTGGCTTTACCGGTTTAATACTAGCGGTAGCACCTTTAGACATTCAGTTACAAGATACCTACTATGTCGTTGCCCACTTTCATTATGTCTTGGTAGCAGGTTCATTATTTTCGTTATTTGCCGGCGTTTATTTTTGGCTACCGAAATGGACCGGAAAAATGTACAACGAAAAACTCGGGCAAACGCATTTTTGGTTATCAATGATCTTCTTTAATGTCACCTTTTTTGTCCAGCATTTTCTTGGTCTTGCCGGTATGCCTCGTCGCATTCCCGATTATGCTTTACAATTTGCTGACTTTAACATGGTATCCACCATTGGTGCCTTTGGTTTTGGTTTTTCACAAGTGCTTTTCTTATACATTGTTTTAGATTGTATTCGCAATGGCAAAGCCGTTAAAGAAAAACGTGTTTGGGAAGGTGCAGATTCACTCGAATGGGATCTCCCCTCGCCAGTGCCGTATCATTCCTTTCAGACGCCACCAAAATTGGACTGGAGCACTGGTCGCCCTCTAATTGTAGAGAAATAAGTTTGTTAACGCTTTTAACTAAACAGTCAATCGCTGCAAGGTTTTTTCTAGGCGATTAAAACCGGTATCCATGGCCTCTGTGGAGATGTTTAATGCAGGGGTTAACCGTAGCGTTTGTGTTCCTGCCGAAAGCACTATCAAACCCTCTTCAAGTGCTGTGGCAATGACATCTTTTAATGGCAACGTTGTATCACAACCAATTAACAAACCATACTGCCGAATTTCGCCAAAACACTGATAGCGGTTTTTTAACGCCTCTAAACGCTCTCGAAAAACCAGACCTTGAGCAACAACGTTTTCAAAAAAACCCTCGCTTAGTATTTCTTTTAAAACAGTCAGTGCTGCCGTTGCTGCCAAAGCATTACCACCGTAAGTGGTACCATGAGAACCAACAGACAAAACATCTCGCGCTTTTTCACCGATGAGGACGGCGCCCACTGGAAACCCACAGCCCAACCCTTTTGCTGAGGTTAATAGATCGGGGGCAACATCGCTTTGCATATAAGTATATAAAGAACCGGTACGTCCAGCGCCGCATTGAATTTCATCAAAGATAAGCAAGGCATCGTATTTTATTGCCATCTGTTGTAATGCCAATAAAAATGCAGGTGATATTTTATTAATGCCTCCTTCACCTTGTATCGGCTCAACAATTATTGCACAAAGCGATTCATCACACGCTTGCTCAAGTGCTTGACAATCGTTAAATAAAGCCACTCGAAAGCCCGGCGCCAAAGGACCAAAACCTTTACTTATTTTTTCTTGTCCTGTCGCTGCCATAGAAAAACCTAAACGACCGTGAAAACTTTTAGAAAACGACAACACGTGGTATTTTTCAGGATATTTTTCGATTCCTCTTTTTCGGGCAATTTTTATCGCAGCCTCGTTGGCTTCGGCACCTGAGTTACAAAAAAAGACTCGCTCGGCAAAAGTATTATCACACAAGCATTGGGCTAAGTGAATAACAGGTTCGTTAATATGTAGGTTTGACAAATGCATCAGCGTTTTGGCTTGCTTGGCAATTGCCTCCGACAAAACAGGTGGACAATGTCCCAATGACAAGACAGCTATACCGCCCCCAAAATCAACATAAGCCTTTCCGCTGGTATCAAACAAATACGAGCCCTCACCTTTTGCAAAAACCATTTTAGGTGGGGCGTAAGTTTCCAATACGTTTTGTTTGTATTGTTCGTATAAGCTCATTACTTTTTGATTCGTGCTTGTGCCACTGTTTCAAAAGCCATTAAATCTTCAAGGAGATTTTTTAAATCAATCAATGGCCATTGCGTTGCAGAATCAGAAATTGCTTTTTCAGGGGCTGGATGGGTTTCTATAAAAATACCTTGAACCCCAGCGGCTATAGCAGAACGAGCAAGCAAAGGCACCATCTCTCGTATGCCTCCGGTTTTATCTCCTTGTGCACCGGGCAGTTGAGCACTATGCGTCGCATCAAAAACCACTGGGCAGCCTGTGTCTGCCATCCACGCCAACGCACGCATATCAACAACAAGGTTATGATAACCAAACATCGTGCCTCTTTCACAAAGTAAAATATCTCCACAATCCGTACTTTTTGCTTTATCCACCACATTTTGCATATCGGTTGGGGCTAAAAATTGTCCTTTTTTAATATTAATGGGTTTGCCTGTTTTGGCACAAGCCATTATTAAGTCGGTCTGACGACATAAAAAAGCGGGTATTTGCAAAACATCAACGTGTGGGGCGACCCATTCAGCCTCTTGCGGTGTATGAACATCGGTTAGCACGGGCAAATTAAATTCATTGCGTATATCGGATAAGATTTCCAAGCCTCTTTTTTTACCAACACCTCTTGCGCCCGATAATGACGACCGATTGGCTTTGTCATATGATGCTTTAAAAATTAATGGTAGATTTAACTGCTCACAGATTTCTTTTAATTGCCCTGCCACTTCATACACCAACTCACGCGATTCGATGGCACAAGGCCCCGCAATCAAAAACAATGGTGCCGTTTGAGCAAAACAAGGTAGTTTAGGGCTAGGCTTCATATTTTTCTGCCGCTAAAATAAAGCTTTCAAACAAGGGATGCCCCGTTAATGGGCGCGATGTAAATTCTGGGTGAAACTGTACGGCATAAAACCACGGATGTGTCGGGATTTCTACACCCTCAACCAACCCGTCTTTATTTTCGGCAGAAAAAACCAGCCCGTTTTCTTCTAGCTGTTGTCGATAATTATTATTGACTTCGTAACGATGACGATGCCGTTCTTTAATCGTATCTTGCTGATAAATAGAGCGAAGTCCTGCCGTCAAATAACAACTTTCACCACCCAAACGCATAGTGCCCCCCATATTGGATTGCTTGTCTATTTTTTTCTGCTCGCCATCTTCGTCCTTCCATTCAGTTAGCATTCCTATTAAAGGATGCTTGGTAGAGGGATCAAACTCCGTACTATTAGCCCCTTCCAACCCAGCGCAATGCCTTGCAAAATCAATCACTGCCACTTGCATGCCAATACAAATACCTAAAAAAGGTACTTTTTGCTCACGTGCATAGCGTGTTGCTAAGATTTTTCCCTCAACACCTCTAAGACCAAACCCGCCCGGTATCAGTAATGCGTTATAAGCAGACAGCAAGGCATGGACATTATCTGCTGTTATTCTCTCTGAATCAACAAAATCAATAACTATTTTTATTTGGTGGTTTCTTCCAGCATGATTCAACGCTTCGACAAGCGATTTATATGAATCTTGTAGCGAAACGTATTTTCCAACGATGGCTATTTTGACCGTGTTTTTACACAATAACCGTTTTTTGGCAAAATTATTCCACTCGGACAAGTCAGCATCTTGTACGTTTTGTATTACTAATTTTTTCAACACCGCTTTATCCACGCCGGCTTTGTAGTAATCCAGTGGAATAGAATAAACACAATCGACATCAGGTGCAGAAAAAACACCGTCTTCTTGTATGTTGCCAAATAGGGCAATTTTGCGACGACTCTCTGCCGAAAGCTCATTACCTCGACACAATAAAAGGTCAGGGATGATCCCGATTTCTCTCAGTTCTTTTAATGAGTGTTGTGTCGGTTTTGTTTTTTGTTCACCCGCCGAAGAAACCATGGGCAACAATGTCATATGTATAAAACAAGTATCTTCTATCGGCAATTTTAGGCGCATTTGGCGAGCCGCCTCTAAAAAAGGAAGTGATTCAATATCGCCCACTGTGCCACCTATTTCGACAATCATAATATCATCACTCGCCGAAACACCTCGCTTAATAAAGGTTTTTATTTCATCGGTAATATGGGGTATGACTTGTACCGTTGTCCCTAGATAATCACCTCGCCTTTCACGGCTAATAACCGACTCGTAAATCTGCCCAGTGGTAAAATTATTTTGCTTTAACATCGGGCGATTCAAAAACCGCTCATAGTGCCCCAAATCCAAATCGGTTTCGGCACCATCATCCGTTACAAAAACCTCACCATGTTGGATAGGACTCATCGTGCCCGGATCCACATTAATATAAGGATCTAATTTCATAATGTTAATTTTTATCTGACGCGACGATAAAACCGCCCCAAGTGATGCTGCGGCAATCCCTTTACCCAAAGATGAAACCACCCCACCTGTAACAAATATATATTTCATTTTTTTGCTGCTTTTGGCTCAAAAGCAAACCCTATTTTTCCGGTTTTTGCCTTTAAATCTAGGGTTAATCGTGCTTTAAACGGTCGTTTTGTTCTTTTAGAAACAAATGTCGGTAAGATTTCAGTTTGTCCTTCAGTCAGTAATAATTTAACTTGGTCCACTGTTATTTCTTGTCCAAGAATAGGCGTCGTTATTTTAAAGTCACACCCTCTAGGGTCTTCTAGATTTCCTTCACAAAGATAACGATTTTCAAAATACCGCACATTTTTTCCACACATAGAACAATCGCCAACCTTCTCACCTTGGACAAACGCTTCTTTATCCAAAGAATCCAGCGATGTTCCTTGATCAAAAACAAAGCCGGTTTGCCACTGGTTTTTGTTATTTTTTTCAAGACGTATTCGTGCTGAAAAATCGCGCCCCATTCGGTTGCGAAACCCCTCTAACTCTTCCGTGGTTTCTCCTGATAAAATCAGTTCCATTTCGGCAACAGAAAATTCTCTTGATGCCACCGCCTTCCAAACCGAAAAATCACAAGAACCACAAGAAAAACGGCGATGACTTTCTTGTACTTGCCCTTGACATTGCGGACACGGTGCTTTTATTTTGGCATAGTTGCCTTCGATATTTTCTATGTCAGGGCAATTTTTTACCGCTTCAACTATCGTCGTCGTTAAGCGACGAATATCGTCCATGAAATTATTATCTAACGCCTCTTTTTTTTCTATTTGACGCAAACGGTATTCCCATTCACCTGTCATTTCTGGGCGCGTTAACTCCTCTATTTTCAAGGCATGGAGCAATCGAATCAAAGAATGGGCCTTAGGAGTTGAAATAAGATCGCGCGAAGCACGATTAAGATAACGCTCCCGAACCAATCCTTCTATAATAGATGCGCGTGTTGCCGGTGTGCCTATACCACGTTCTTTCATTGCTTCGCGCAACTCTTCGTTTTCAACGCGTTTGCCTGCGCCCTCCATCATCGATAAAAGTGATGATTCATTGTAACGAGCGGGAGGTTGCGTTTGTTTTTCTTCTTCTTCTACGTTAACAACAAGCGGTTTTTCGTCTTTACTGACCGTTACCACTTCGGTGTCTTTAATCATCTTTGATGATACTTCGCGCCAACCCAATTTAACCACCACCTTACCTTTGGTTAAAAAGCAGTGTTCGCCAACCATTGTTTTTCGTTCTGTTACCAAATACTTGGCCGGTGGGTAAAAAACAGAAAGAAACCGTAGCAAGATAAGATCGTAGATTTTTCTTTCGTATTCGCCAAGCGATGCTTTTGGAATCTCACCAGTAGGGATAATAGCAAAGTGATCCGATATTTTTGCATTGTTAAAAATACGCTTGTCTTTGCCCACAATCCAATTGTTTTGTAAAATCTTTTTAGCAAAATCAGCAACAGTTGATTTTGTATAATCTTCTTCTTGAGACAACGTTGCTATGTTTTTTACGACTTTGTGTATCGTTTCCACATAATCTTCAGGCAAAGACCGTGAATCCGTTCGAGGATAGGTAATCAGTTTGTATTTTTCATATAGGCTTTGTGCTTTTGAAAGGGTATTGCGTGCCGACATACTAAAACGTTGGTTCGCCTCTCGTTGCAAAGATGTTAAATCAAACAAGGCAGGTGATGCTTCAGAAACAGGTTTAACTTTTTCGTTTTGTTCTGCTGTTTTACCTTGACAGTCCGTTATTATTTCTTGCACCTTATCGTGCATAAATATCCGTTCTGGTTTTTCTTTACTTTCTGGATTTATCCATACACCTTCGTACGAACCTGCTTTAACTGAAAAGTTTGCACGAACCTCCCAATACGTTTGTGAGATAAATATATCTATTTGTTTGTCTCTTTCAACGATTACAGCCAATGTTGGGGTTTGTACTCGTCCTAGCGTCGTTAAGATAAAACCACCATACGACGAATTTAATGCCGTCATTGCACGAGTAGAATTAATCCCTATTAACCAATCCGCCTCTGCTCGACAAACCGCTGCTTTTTGCAAATTTTGCATTTCTTTATCATCAATAAGATTATTAAACCCTTGTTTGATAGCATTGGGAGTCATTGATCTTAGCCACACGCGATAAATCGGTTTTTTTTCTTGTTTTGGTTTTTTCTCCCACAAATATCGAATAATATTTTTAAAAATGAGCTCACCTTCACGTCCCGCATCACAAGCGTTAATAAAAGTACCAACATCTTTTCTACAACACAATTTCAATAATGTGTTTAGTCGAGTCTCTGTTTTTTTTATAGGGTTTAAAGCCAAACCATCTGGCAACACTGGCAAATTAGCCAAAGCCCATTTCCCCCGTTTAACCTCCGCTCCTTCTGGTGGCACCATCTCCAAAAGGTGACCAACCGCAGAATAAACAACATAGTTGTCATTCTCGTAAAAATCTTTACCGGTACTTTTTTTTGCTCCCAGTACGCGAGCAATATCGCCAGCCACCGACGGCTTTTCCGCGACAATCAATTGCTTTGTATTCATCGAATTTATAGTTTAGGTATCAAGGTTTGTAACATATCGTGCGTTGTCGTTAATAAACGCCTTGCGCGGCTCTACAACATCCCCCATCAGCATCGAAAAAATCCTATCGGCTTCTTGTGCGTCTTCTATTCCTATTTTTAGCAAGCTTCTATTTTGTGGCGACATGGTGGTTTCCCATAATTGCTCTGGATTCATTTCGCCTAGCCCCTTAAAACGTTGGATAAAAATAGACTCTTTGGCTTTCGATAATAATTGTTTCATCGCTGCCGGAAAACTATCAACCGCAATATCTTTTTCTTTGTCTTGTTTGATAACAGCGGTTTGATTAAGCACGGCAGATAAAGATTTTGATTTTTCTATCATTTCGAGGTAGCGACTGTTTTGCAATAGTCGGCGGGTGATTTTAAATTCGCGGATGTACCCATTTTCGTTGCATTTTCCTGCTACTAGCCAGCCGCCATCGGCAGAATCTGCTTCGACTTCAAACGAAAAAACAAGCGGTGTTTTGGTGTTTATTTGGTCACTTAGGGTTTCAACTTCTTGTTTATTTTCCCAATCATTAACCCGTCCTTCTGAAAAAATCAATCCCAACAAAACCTCTTCGTCCGCAAATATTTTTAATTGATCCATTTTTTCGCTAATTGCTTGCCACTCTTTGACATAATTTTGATACTCTTCTTTAGGCAACGGGCTGTCATCCACCCAATAATCTGTTTCGGAAAGAACTATCTCGGTTAAGTAATCGCTCAGTTTTCTGTTGTCTAGCAAAAACTGTTCTTTTTTCTTGTACCTTACTTTATACAAAGGGGGTTGTGCCATGTAAATATAACCATTCTCTAGCATACTACGCATATGTCTAAAAAACAAGGTTAATATCAACGTGCTGATATGAGCGCCATCCACATCGGCATCAGTCATAATAATGATTCGCTTATAACGTAATTTTTCTACATTAATATCAGAACCATCGGAATTAAAGCCACCCAATGCGGTACATAACGACATCACTTCTTTAGAGGAAAAAGCTTTGGCTTTACTCGCTTTTTCCACGTTAAGGATTTTACCCCTTAAAGGCAAAACCGCTTGAAAAAGTCTATCTCTACCTTGTTTGGCAGAACCGCCGGCAGAATCTCCCTCAACCAATAAAAGCTCGCTTTTTTCTGGATCTTTCTCTTGGCAATCTGCCAGTTTTCCCGGCAAGCCACCACTATCAAAAGCATTTTTGCGTCGAGTCATTTCACGAGCACGTCTAGCCGCTTCTCTTGCTTTTGCTGCTTCTACAATTTTTCCGCACAACACTTTGGCTTCTGCTGTATTTTCTTGTAAAAAATGTTGTAAGTTATCAGAAACCACGTCTTCAACGATTGGCCGTACTTCAGAAGAAACCAGTTTATCTTTTGTTTGAGAAGAAAATTTAGGATCAGGCACTTTTGCCGACAAAACACAAGTTAAACCTTCACGCATATCTTCACTGGTAATTTCAACCTTTTCTTTCTTTGCCAAGCCTTCTTCATCAATGTATTTTTTAATGGTACGAGTTATGGCAGAGCGAAGCCCCGTTAAATGGCTACCGCCATCTCGTTGTGGGATGTTGTTGGTATAACAAATAACATTTTCTTGATAACTGCTATTCCATTGCATACAGACTTCGACAACCACATCATCACGCTGTCCCTTTCCGTAAAATTTTTTCTTGTGTAACGGCAGTTTATTTTCGTTTAAAAAGCCAATATAAGAAATTAACCCCCCTTCAAAATAAAACTCTTCCGTTTTTGGTGGTTCTTCTCTTGCATCACTTAATATAATTTTTAATGTCGGATTTAAAAAAGCCAACTCTCTGACACGCCTCACAATGATTTCTCGTGAATAAACCACCTCACCAAAAACGGCAGCGTCTGCCAAAAAAGTAAGTTTAGTGCCTTTTTTCTTTGTTTTACCGCCGATTTCCATCGGTTTTGTTAAAAAACCCCGTGAAAACTCCAATGTATGAATTCTATTGTTTCGCCATACCTCTAGTTCAACCTTCTCAGACAAAGCATTAACGACTGAAACACCGACACCATGTAAACCACCAGATACTTTATAAGCGCTGTTTTCAAACTTACCTCCCGCGTGTAATTCAGTCATAACAACTTCCGCTGTTGGGCGTTTCTCTGTGGGGTGTTCATCAATAGGAATACCTCTACCATTATCCGTAACCGACACTGAATTGTTTTTATTAATGACGATTTCAATCGTATCACAAAAACCTGCCAGTGCTTCATCAACAGAGTTATCCAGCACTTCGTTAATCATATGGTGTAAGCCAGAACCATCGCTGGTATCGCCGATGTACATACCAGGGCGTTTTCGTACTGCCTCGAGTCCTTTTAAAACCTTTATCTGTGAAGAATCGTAGTCACCCATATTTTTCTTTTCTTCTTGGTTTACTTTGATTGTTGGGACGTTCGGATGGGCATAACAACATAAATAAAAGTTTCTTTTTCGGCCACTGGTTTCATTAGCACCCCCGATTTTGTATCACTAAAACTTATCTCTATCATATCATCATCAAGTGTGGCAAGCATATCCAAAAGAAAAGAAGCATCAAAACCTATTTCTAGGGCTTCGTCGTTATAGTTTACTTCTATCCACTCACAAAGTTTTTCATTGTCTCTATTGGAGCTGTTTATCTCCATTTTGTTTTCACTAAGCCCCATTACAATGGTTGCTTTTTTATCCGATAACACCACAGATCTGCGGATAGCTGAAAGTATTTTTAGCCGTTCAACTAACACCTTTTTTTCATTGTTTCTCGGAATAACCGAAAGATAATCAGGGTAGTTTTCTTCAATAATATTACTAATAAATTCAAAACGGGCTGTTTTAACTTGTACAAATTTATCAATTAGACTAATTTTAACTTCATCGTCTTCTTTTATTTGTTGCAGCAATAACTCAACACTCTTACGGGGTAAGATTCGTTTAATATCTGTTTTTTCTTTTGTCGTTAATTTTTTAACCGCCATTCGATGCCCATCTGTGGCAATAAAGTTAATCTGGCTGGCTTCACTTTCAATTAAAATACCGTTGAGTGCTGCACGGTGAGACTGTTGAGATGATGCATAGCGAACCGCTCGCAAACCTGCGATTAGTTCTTCACCAGATAATGTAGCTACTTCTTCTTGGTTTTTACTTTTCATACCGAGTGTAACAAAGTCATCAACATTTTGAGTCATTAAACTAAAGGTTGAATTACCTGCTTCTATTTTGGCGGTATTAGCTGTAAAAACAATATTAACCTCTGTGTTGTTTTCAAGTGAACGGCAAATATTAAGTAATTTTGCAGCACTAAGCACTTGTTTAAAATCACCTTCGGCTTTTATGTTATAGCAGAAAGCAGTAATCTCAACTTCGTAATCAGTAGCTATCATTGTTAATGTATCTTTTTCGACACAAAGCATAACACAATTTAATATAGGTTTAATGTTATTGACTTTGGTTGCACCTATAACGATGTCAAGACTTTTGATAATAGTTTCTTTTGATAATGTTAGTTGCATAATAGTTTCTTTTATAGTTAATAATAATTAGTTGCCTCTTTTTTTTTCAAAACCTTAATTTCTCTAGTTTTTTCAAAGGATTATTCAAAAAAAAACCTGTTCAAAACGATTCAATATATTTTAATCCTTTTTGTTAATAATAGTTTACTTGTTGAAAACCTCAACCCTTTTGAACAGATTATGCTTGTTCTTTTATTGCCATTTCAAGATGCCGTACTTGGTCAAGAAAATCCTTGTCTTTTTTAACTTTATCTTCTATGGTTCTACACGAATACAATACAGTGGTATGATTTCTGTTGAAAACTTTGCCTATTTCAGGTAAGCTCATGTTGGTTAGTTGGCGACATAAATAAATACAAACATGCCGAGGTAAGGTGATGGAATGATTGCGCTTTTTGGAGGATAAATCGTTAATACGAATATTGTAATAAAGGCTAACTTTTTCTTTAATTGCGTCGGCAGAGATGGTAACGTTATTTTTTCCAATAAAGTCTGAAAGGGCTTGCTTACAAATAGTCAATGACGGAGGCAAGCCTTTAAAGGCTGAAAGTGCGATGATTCTTTTAATGGCACCTTGTAGCTCTCTTACGTTAGAACGTATATGTTCTGCGACGAAATAGATAACCTCATCATCGAAAGGTGTCTTCCATTGATTGGATCGATAGCGAACAATCTCGACTCTGAGTTCGTATTCAGGAGTGGGGATATGTGTTGCCAAACCTGAATTAAAGCGGCTGGTTAAACGAGAATTCATGTTGCGAATTTGTGTGGGTGGTCTATCACATGTAATAACGATGTCTTTATTGCCTTCTTGTAGGATGTTAAACAAGTAGAAAAATTCTTCTTGTGTTCGTTCTTTATCTCCTCCAATATACTGAATATCATCGATAATAAGCATGTCTAAACCATGGTAGTGATCTTTAAATTGTTCTATTCGGTTAAGACGACAAGCAGTCACAAAATCTTTTAAAAAAGTTCTGGCAGGTGTGTAAAAAACCTTGCGTGAAGGAAAGGTTTTTAAATAGGTGTTACCAATAGCATGGACTAAGTGCGTTTTGCCTAGGCCTGTTCCCCCATAGATAAATAAAGGGCTTATATTGTCACTACCGCCTTGTGCTATTTTTTTTGCGGCCATTAAAGCCAATTCATTGGTTTGTCCTGAAATAAAAGAATCAAATGTATTATTTTTATTAAGACCTGTTTCAAAAACAGGGCCTATGATAGATGAGGTTCTCGGTTTGTCGGTTTTTTCAACGAAAGTTGATGCTGTAAAGGTTGGTTGTAAGGACGAATCTGTTTTAAAAACATATTTTTGGCTTAACCCAGCCTCTTTAAAAGAGACATTAAGGGAGTTTTCAAGGTTGGTTTTAAGCCATTTATCAACGGCGGCATTGCTTGAAACAATATAAAAGGTGTCGTCTTCAACATACGTTTTAAGCGGCTCAATAAAAGCATTAAAAGTAACGTGATCAAACTCTTGAGAGAATTTTTTTAGACAATTTTTCCAAAAAGAGTTCGCCATATTTTTTATTTTACTCCGACAATGCTATATCAACAGGGTAATCATGCGCTTCAACGGGCACCGTTTCGGTTCTTTGACAACTAAAAATGGGCACACAAGAATAAACAGATACTAACTTAGGTAGGAATCTATCATAAAACCCCCCTCCATACCCTAACCGATTAAAGTTTTTATCTATCGCAACAGCAGGAATTAAAAGATAATCAAAAGTATTAATATCGATAATAGGAGCGGTGGCTTTAGGTTCAAAAAAACCAGGAAAACAGGATTCAACCAACTCTGGCTGCCCTAAAAATTGATGAAAACAAAGCAAACCTTTGCCAACAATGCGGGGCAGCGCAACGGTAATATCTTTTTTTTGGAGTGCGTTGATAACAGGAAAAATATCAACCTCGAATGCGGTGGGGGCAAAAGCAGCCACCGTTTTGGCTTTATCAATAGGGGTTTGTGCCATGATTTTTTCACAGATAGTTGCCGAAAATCGTTTACGCTCATCCGTGCTAAGCAGGCTTCGTTTGGTAAAAATAGCCGAACGAAGCGCTGTTTTTTGATATTTTAGGGAATTTTCTACCATTATTGGATTAGAACAATCCAGTAATTTCGCCTTCATCATCAATATCAATATCCATCGCGGCGGGGTGTTTGGGCAGGCCCGGCATAGTCATTATATTGCCACAAATAAGCACGATAAACTCAGATCCTGTATTGAGTCGGGCATCGGCAATATGAAAAGTGTGTCCGTCTTGGGGAATCCCTCTAAAAGCAGGCTCATTGGTAAAAGTATATTGTGTTTTTGCAAAACAAACGGCAAAATGTCCATATTTTTCTTGCCATTGAGTGAGTTTCTTTTCGGCGACAGATGAGATTTCAACGGAACCAGCACCATAAATTTTACTTGCGACTGACTCTATTTTGGATTTTAGTGTATCGGAATCATCATAAAGAAACGTCATTTGTTTTTCGCCTTCACATAATTCGACAATTTTTTCTGCTAGTGCTGCAGCACCTTTGCCGCCATCTGCCCAATGCTTACACAACACCATTTCAACACCTTCTGCCTCACACAACTCTTTCATGCAGGCGACTTCTGCATCACTGTCTTGAGAAAAATGGTTTAATCCAACCACCAAACGCAAACCGTAATGATCCCGAATATTACGAATATGTCGTTGAACATTTGAAAAACCTTGTTTAATCGCTTCTACGTTTTCTTGTCCTAGTTGGTCTCGGGCAATGCCACCATGGTATTTAGTTGCACGGATGGTGGCAACCAAAACAGCGGCGTCAGCAGAGAGTCCGCTTTTACGACATTTAATGTCAACAAACTTTTCTGCACCTAAATCTGCACCAAAACCAGCTTCTGTAACCACGTAATCCGCTACTTTAAGCGCAAAAGTAGTGGCTAAAACAGAATTACAACCATGGGCGATATTGGCAAAAGGACCGCCATGAATCAACGCCGGGTTGTTTTCGAGGGTTTGCACTAAGTTGGGCATTAAAGCGTCTTTTAAAAGCACTGTCATTGCCCCAGTAACCCCCAAATCATTTGCTGTAACGGCTACCTCTTCACGCGTATAAGCCACGGTTATCTGGCTAATTCGTCGTTTTAAATCAGCCAAAGAGGTAGAAAGGCAAAGAATAGCCATAATCTCAGAAGCAACAACAATATCAAAACCATCGTTTCGGGTATAACCATTGGCAACACCACCCATACCAACAACAATTTGTCGCAATGCTCTATCATTCATATCGACCACTCGTCGCCAGCTAATGCGACGGCTATCAATACCCAGTGAATTGCCGTGATGAATATGATTATCGATGGTTGCCGAAAGTAAATTATGCGATAAAGCAATGGCACCAAAATCGCCGGTAAAGTGTAAATTAATATCTTCCATTGGCACCACTTGAGCATAACCGCCCCCAGCAGCACCGCCTTTAACTCCAAAAACAGGTCCTAAAGAAGGCTCTCGTAAGGCAACAACAGCATTTTTTCCAATGTGATTAAGACCATCGGTTAAACCAACAGAAGTAGTGGTTTTCCCCTCGCCGGCAGGCGTTGGTGTAATTGCGGTAACAAGAATAAGTTTGCCATTTTTTTTATTCTCGCTCTCTTTAAGAGTGGCGAGAGGGATTTTGGCTTTATAATGACCATACGGTATTAAACTCTTACGGGAAAGACCGAGCCGTTTTTCGGCAAGGTCAAGAACAGGTTCCATAGTTGCTTTTTTTGCAACATCAATATCAGATAACATAGTAACTCCTAATAAATTTATTTTCAACAGCGGCATAATACATCATTAAGGGCAATAAAATGAAAAAAAAAATGTATTGGGTTGGTTTATCGGGTGGAGTTGACTCCGCCGTTGCGGCATTGCTACTAAAACAAACAGGGGTTAAAATACGGACCTTCTATATGAAAAATTGGGAGGACGATGAGACGGAGTCGGGCTGTCACGACAAAGAAGATATTATGGCAGCCGCTTTGGCGGCGGATGTTTTAGGGTTGGATTTTGATATTATTAATTTTGCAAAAGACTATCGCCAAAAAGTTTTTGATCCTTTTTTGCAAACATTGTTAAAAGGGCAAACACCCAATCCTGATATTGATTGTAACGAGCACATTAAATTTTTTAAATTCATGGAAGCTGCATTAGCGGATGGTGCAGATGGCATTGCTACTGGTCATTACGCCCGAATAGCGCAAATGAACGGGCAATGGTGGTTAAAAAAAGGTGAAGACCCAATAAAAGACCAAAGTTATTTTTTATATCGTTTGGGGCAACAGCAGTTGGCAAAAGCGGTTTTTCCGATAGGAGGTTTATACAAATCAAAAGTGAGGCAAATAGCACGTGATGCCGGCTTGCCCAATTGGTCAAAAAAAGACAGCGTTGGTATATGTTTTATTGGCAAGCGAAAATTTGTTCCGTTCATACAACAATACATTCCACCTTCGCCGGGTGACATACAGGATTTAAACGAAAAATGTGTGGGAACACATCAAGGCTTGGCGTTTTATACGATAGGTCAGCGACGAGGGTTAGCAATAGGAGGTGAGGGTGAGAGTTGGTTTGTGATAGACAAAGACATAAAAAACAATATACTAAAAGTAGCACAAGGCGACGATCATCCCGCATTATTGTCTTCATCTGTTGTTTTAACCGACTTACATTGGGTTTCAGGCAAACCTGCTTCCAACCACTTGGTTTATACACTTCGTTTGCGGCATCGACATGATCCGGCGGGGTGTGTATTAGTTGATTCCGAACCGACCACTGTAAAGGCTATTTTTGCTGAACCTCAACGGGCGATTACGCCTGGACAGCATGCCGTACTATACGATGGCAATATCTGTTTAGGGGGAGGGCAGGTTACTCAAAAATGATAAATACAGCGTATAATTCACAAGCATAATAAATGGAGCTCGTATTAAAGTGTTAATGGCAGTAAAGGCAGTAAAGACAGTAAAAAGAAGCAAACAGAATGTTCAGCAAAAAGGCCGACAATTTGGTTTTATACATGCTTTGATGTTAATTTCTATAGTGTTGGCTATTTCTCTGTGGGGAATGTCAGAAATATTACAGCGTTCTGTTGAAAAAACAACAACAATGGAAGCCGTGTCAGGGCAACAAATTGAAGCGGCTAAAGAGGCCTTGATAAGTTATGCGACATTAAGACCAGAAAAACTTAATGCTGGAATAAATACAGGAGGATACAATGCTTTTGATGGGTCATCATCAGACTATCCTTTTCAGTACTTTTCATTACCATGTCCTGTCGTTGGACAAACCGATAGGGTTTTAGACGGTGTGTCAGACATTATTACAAATAGCTGTGCAGATGGCAACACTGTTCCATTAGATTCCGGTTCTCGTTTTGGGCGTTTGCCTTGGCGTAGCGTACAACAAACTGAGGGCGGTGTTTTCCAAGCCATCCGTGGAGTTGGTGACGAAGACTTTCGAGATACTTACGGACAAAGATTCTGGTATGTTGTTTCTAATAATGTAGTACAAAAAAACGACGGGTCTATTATTAATCCTCACATCATTTTACGAATGACAACAGGGTGGCTTACTGTCAGAAGCGAAGCGGGCGACATATTATCTGATAGAGTTGCCGCGATAGTAATTGCGCCCGGGACCAATGGGAGTAACGATGAAAACAACCGTATTAGCGAAGAAACATTATATGCTGGTGAGGGTTCGACTCCACATAGTATAGTCTCAGATAATACTATTTCTAATTTTCATAAAAGCTACCTTGACACAGAAACTTATTCGCAACTGGTAAACGGAATAAATGAAGTTGTAGTCGTAAATAGAGAAAACGACTCATCAGCCGATCAAATCAGCTATTTGACTATAGACGAATTAATGGCAGCAAACAATAAAGGGATAAAAGTACTTGAAGCAACTGACAGATCGTTTTATGACTTACCCAGAGGAGAAGAGGGTTTTTCCAGTTTTTCCGATATTTTTGATGCACAGCTCCTTGAACATGGTGCTTTATCTGCTCCCGCCGATTTTAATGCAAGCAATGTTACAAGCAATAAACGGCTTCCTGGGTCTTTTGGCGTACAGAATATTAACATTACTTTTAATATAACAACGACAAAAACCTTTGAAAAACAAATAGGGTTGAGCATTAGATCTGGGTCGGCAGCACCGGTACGGGCGATGATATATGCGCGTGACATACCGCCGGTTACATTTTTAGGCGACGTTCAGCTGATTGATCCAAACGGTTTAGGAAGATTTGTGGACGGCACTAACCAAACGGTTAGTTTTCCTTACAACAATGCTTTGTATAGTATGGAGACACAGTTAAACAACACTAATCTATCGCCCTCTATAATAAACGATCGAAAAAATGACAATCACTATCCTCTAAACTCCCCCATAGGGATTGAAACAGGGCCATTATTTGAGCTTGATACAAACGGTGTAAAGCCAAATATCGAAATAAATACACGCTCACCTTTAATGTTTTATAATGCTAATTCCACTTTAATAGTAACAGTAACGGTGGCCATCTCTCAACCGATGGATGCCTATATTATATCTGATGATTTGGGAGCAGATATTGCGTCCTCAATCAACGATAACAATACTTCTATTTATTTAGACTCACTACCACCTTATGCAAAAAAAGTAAGATTACCGGCTGGCACTTTGCTTACGATAGATGCCCGGCATTATATTGTTCGGTTACCAAGAGCGACACAAATCGACATTGTAACCCTTGCCGCTGGTACTGAGTATGATCGCGAGACAGGGCTTTGGGCAATTTCGAAAATCTATGATACACCCGCCATATTGGAGCCAATTAAAAAAACCCGTGTATTAGAGGTTGCAGGAGGAGTGCCTGATGGCACACTGGTCAAATCAGGAGGAGACTTTGGCTGGTTTCCAGTAACGCCAGCAGCGGGAATAGACTATGTACCGCTTGGTGCAACGGTACGTATAGTAAACCAACAACCCGTTTCGAAAATAGTAACTGAAATGGCGGTTTACACTCAATCAGAACTAACTTTGCTTTCGTTTGCGCCAGACGCTCAACCATATTCCGAACCTTATGATAATGCGACCTTCCCTGTGTTAGAAATGACGGTAAAGTTGCCCACTCCATATCTTATTCCGTTAAACAGCGAGTTTATTTTGCCTTCAGGTGCTGATATCATATACCCTAAAAGTAGTGAATTTGTTGTAGGAATTGGGTTTTCCTTTCCTGATGGTTCTGTGGTAAGGCTGCCAGCAGGGTCTGTATTAACAGTGAATTTGTTGCCAAATAGTATTTTGCCTGATGGAACGCCTTTAAATAATTCAAGTGCTACGGTTTCGCAAATCAGATTGTTTAATGGCGGTGTTATGCGTTTAAACGGAGTAACGCCGATTTTAAACAACAATGACATAATAACCTCGAACGAAATTTTTAGCATGGATGTAAGGAGAGACAACCCCCTCTCAACCGAAGGTTGGTTTTATGAACAAAACGGTTTTATAACGACTTTAAGTATGAAACAAGGCGAAACGTTTTATCCGCTTAATGGAGCACGATACACTTATGAGCCAAATTTTAATCTAATACAAGGCGATCAACTGGTTTTTACTGAACCACTTGTTGCTGAATTTAATACGAGACCGCACCGGTTGGTTAATTATTACCAAAATCATGTTGAAGGTGGCGCATGTGGGCACTTTATAAAAGAAGCTTATTCTGGTGCTTTGGGATGGTTTTTCCCCCTTGTATATCAAGAGGAATGGATACCATATACAACCTGTGTGGAAGATATATTTCTTGACGAATATAATATAGATATAGCCAAAATAACAGCCCCTAATACCAAAGTGCAAGCAGCAAATAGTGCAGATATATTATTTGACGAGCGAACTAAACTTTTAATCCCAGCAAACTATACATTAACCTATACCCCAGAGCTGTTGGCAAGTGAGATTCGTTCCTTTGTTGCAATGACTTCTTTTTCTATTCCTCAAGGCACACAGATAGAGCACCCTTTTCCAGATTTCTTAGATAATGCGGCAAACTCAGTAAGTTATTTTACTTCAGGAAACGAATATACTGTTGGAGAGCGAATCATAATAGATGAAGAAGTAGAGATAGATTTGGTTAAGTCATTTCACCGCTCGAAAAATAAACAAGTTAGTATTGAATCAATTCTATTGGTTACAATCACAGAGTTTCAGACAGTAACCATGACAGTAAAAATGGACGATATTACGCAAACCACTATGACAATAATCGGGCCGCCTCCTATGACGATAACGACAGACTTGACGATGACAATAACGACATTCCCTGTAACAACCACGACAGTGGTAGAAGTTTCTCAATATACAGTAACAACATCAACCCCATCTCAAGACGATCTAGTGACGGTAGGATGGGTAAAATCACATCTGATACTTAAGTCAGAATCAGAAGTATTTTTATTAAGAGGTGCAGAAACAATAGTTATAAAACCGGGAAGTTATATAGATGTTGTGGATGGTATCGTTCATTCACCAACAGCACTACGCGTAATACCAGAGGTGAGAGAACATAGTGATATACTTTCTAATGAAAATATGTATATGTACTTTCCTGATAAAACTGAACTATATAGTGAGAACGGTGGCGGGGCATATATTGAAGCAGATAACAGAATTATTGAATCGATTGAATACATTTTCCCACCACTCTTTAATTTTACAATAGCTCTAAATCAGCTGAACAACTTTACCTCTACAGAGATAGTATCTATCCAGTTTGCAAACGAGAAACGAGACGCAGATGACCCTCTGGTTTCTTATGTTAATTTTGACGATTTTCCTCTAAATGTGGATCAATCATATAATTCTAGAGACGTTAGAGGCGAAAAAATGATTATACCGGCTGGTTCTTTTGTGGTTTTTCCACCGGCTTCAAGAATTTCTCCGTTATCACGAACAGCTGTAGATGAAGGTATAACTTTAGCTAGAGTAGTTCCTTACTCTGATAATATGGAGATCCCCCCCGAAGCGTCGCTTCTTGTACTTCCAGGGGACCAAGTGACTCTTATTGGCAACGCTAGTCAAAGTGATAAAACAATTGAAGGGCCTGCTTACACGAATTTTGGACCACATTCTTTAGAAAAGGGTAAAGGTGTACGATTTTATTATGTGGATCTGAATCCTCTAAACTCACCAGTGGTTAACCCGTTTGTCTTTTTTGATGGAGAAGCCGTTATCGCTGATAGAACGGTAGGTAATCAAGCGCTTGATTTTTATAAACCCATCCCCAAAGAAGCGCGAATAGATATTTATGGAAGATCGGAAATAAAAGGAAATAGGGGTTTTCAGACGGATTTTCTACAAGTGGATGCTAGAAGCTTTTATGAAAATTTTCCAATGATGTACGCTGTGGCACCTGAATGTGCAGATGGAAATACAGCAGGTAAAGAGTGTGCTGAAAAAGAGGGAGAAGGGTTAACTTTTATAGTAGAAGAAGGTGAGAACTTTACACTACAGAAAGAGCTGATAGCACCTGATACCATGTTATTGACAACGTCGTTGCCGGGGGCGAGCTTAAATATAAAAGCAGGAACTTATGGTCCGTTAGGGATAACCGCAACAATTTACGCAAAAGCGCTTCGGATAGATAAAAATGGCGATGTAATATTTCATAATGCAAGCGATTCTTTTGCTTTACAATCACACGATAGGATTATAGTAGAAAGTACACAACAGGATAGATCAAAAATCTATGGCTATTTAGGTGCTGAAAACTTTAATGACTCCAGAACCCATTTAAACCAAATAGAGATTGATACTCTTACTATCTATGTAGGAGGACACATAGGAGAAAATTATAGTAGTAGTGCAAAACTGACACTAGATGGAAAAAATCTCTCAATTACAACCAGGATAGGTGCGGGTACAAAAATATCTGGCGGAACAAGAGGTGATGCGTTATTTGGAAAAAATTCTCTAATCGAGACACCGTTGGGCAATGTTGATGCCATAATTGATCTTTCTGATTATCGCTTATTAGATTTAAACACGTATAAAATGCATGCAACCGTAAATTCAGGCTCTGGTTATGTTACTGCTGCTCCTGAAGACATACGATACGACCGTTTTAATGATGGGGCAACCCACCGTATTCCGGGAGAGTATATTAGTTTTCGAGCCGTTGGGACAGGAATAACAGATGATACAGAAAATAATTCTGACAATCAAGCAATAATTATTGCGACTGATGCTGAAATTGCAATGGAGCCAGGTTATTTATGGCAGGGCTATATGCCGATGGGAGCAACATTGTCTTTTTCACGGAACACTGACAACTATCAAAAGTATGCTTTACCAGGTGATGTAAAAAACCCCTATGCATTTAGCGCATCTGGAAGATGGCCTGATTCAAACTTGCATTTACGAATTCACCCCACCTTAACTGCTTTAAACTTTTTTGGTAGTGGTTTAGAAAGACCAGAAGGGCTTGACGGAATTAGCCCTGGTGGCATAGATTTAACCACTTTTGCGGAGATAGAGATAGATGGTTTTGATGTAGGCAATGCCAACGGGTATATAGCAGATACTATAAAATCAAACATACCTATAATTGTTAGAGTTCACGATGTTAACAGCAACGAATCTTCACTTGTAACGGCTCGGTGGAATCCTGTTATTGTAGAAAACAATGTAACAACAGAAGGGCTCCGCTGGAATGCTCACAATCATCCGTTTAAAGACGGCTATTCTGAGGCTTCTTATGCACAAAATGCGAATGGTGCGATTTGGACCAATGGAGAAGCAGAGAATTCATACATAGATAATTTTATGTGTAAGGGTGTTTCTGCGCAAGCAACGTTTAATATGCCGGCTTTTCCTATTCAACTGACAGATAAAACAGCATTACGCACAGCGTGGAACCCTGCTGGCAACACCTATTTAGAGCCTTCTGCAAGCTATAGTCAAGATATAACCTTAGGCGTAATAGCAACAGGTACTGGAAGCAGTTTTGATTTTGCTCCCGAATCTCGCCCAGCCTATAATGCATTGACTAATCCTGTGCAGTATAACAACGCTCTAATACAAGAGGATAAAAGAAACGTCAACGGAGCGTTACAAGTAGTTTTAAATACGGATTTCTTTTTCTTTATAGACCGTGCTTTTAATACCGATTCGTTAATTGATGGCTTTCCAATTGCTGAGCAAAAGTTAAAATTTGGTACAAATTTTGACATAGGAGGTCCAGGCGCGATAGTTCCACCTTTTAGTGCACAAAATGAAACCGCATTGGCGCAACTTTATTCAGAACGTTCATTTTTCTTTAAGGAATTATTTAATACGACTCCATTGAATACAGTGTTTGATGCACAAACAGGAGACTGTAATGGAATCAATGATTGTGCCGCTATGTTTAATAGACCAGAGTGGCAAGGGATTTTAAATGGAGTGGCAGCTTTTGATTTGGGGGTAGGTATTAAGATACTTAACGCTGCAAACTTTGACAATCTGGAAGAAAGTCCTCGAGTTATTATGCCGCAGCCATCAGCGGTTGTTAAAACAGAAGACAATACCTTAGTAACGATTTACGCAGGAAGTATTATTTATCCTCGCAATAGAATTATTGTTCCATCAACGCGAATACCCGAAGGAGTCTATAATTTAATTTTGGGTGGAGATGCAGTGGCTGGAATCGATGTTAGTCCAGCGATAAGTCCACGTGCAAAATTTATATACCAAGGCGAAGCCGGCGAAATTAATCGTGAAAAATTTTCTGTTGCACCTTCTTTGATTGAAACATCAGCAGGAAATTGTATTGTTGAACCGATAGCTTTTGTCGATGAAACCATTTTTTCTGCAACACCAGGATCGACCTTTGGAAACATTAATGAAGTGGCAAGGGTTAACATTAAAACAGGAGTAGGATTTAGTC
Source organism: Gammaproteobacteria bacterium (assembly GCA_965243565.1). Classification (GTDB taxonomy): domain Bacteria; phylum Pseudomonadota; class Gammaproteobacteria; order Tethybacterales; family Persebacteraceae; genus CBDEVH01. The sequence goes on along the minus strand of OZ251571.1, from coordinate 62,653 downwards.
CTGTTCTTGCAACCACTGGATATGACGCTAGCTTTACTCGCGGCTTTTTAGCCAACCCTGCTGCTGTTGATCTTTTGTTGGATTTTCATAATGGTAGGGATGCTTTTACGGGTGAAAATAACTACGAACCCACTAATAAATCACAGTACCCAGCTCGTCAAGTACAAAATAATACCGATGTTGAGTTAGGCAATCCTTTGTCTTATCGATGGTTAGAAGCGGGAACACATTATCAACAACTCGGTGCTGAAAAAATATCAAATACCTCTTTGGACTCAACGGGTGTTAATCAAAAAACTTTTGGTGATGAATTTGAATCACTAAGAATTGCCCATCGAATTGACCTCCCTAGTTCAGCAGTTATTCGGATTAATGGCTTTAGTGGTAGACCAAAATATCCAAAACAAAATAGTGATTTCTTTAGGTTTCCCAACGGCGCTCAAGCAAAGGCACTCAACCTTGATGCGGGTTCATGGTTGGCTGCCAACCCTTATATCGCGAAAAATTTACAAGGTCTAAAAGTTAAGTTAACGGTTGGATTATTAGAAAAAGAAATTGAAGTGGGTTTACAAAACGATGGATTGCGCCAAATAGACATTGGCGGGCGAAGTGTCCTTCATTATCAAAGATCAGAAAGACATGAAGCGATGGCTCCTTTTTCAACGACACCTATTTATACCAATGTATGGATTCGCTTGTCTAATGGTGGAAGTTTAGTAAGGCAAGACGGCGGCGCGTCTAATCGAATAGAACTGCCTATCAATACTTTGTTAAATCCTATTTTAGGCACGTATATATCAGATCAATTAAGCACGCCTGTTGCCATTCTAGACGAATTAGAAACCACTTATTCGACAGAAGCAATAATTGAAGACACGATGATTTTTGTTCGTCCAGCGTATAAGCTACCTATCGGTACAAGAATTAACATAGGCGAAAGAGGTGGAGAGCTAACCAACGTTAAAGCAGCGGTTTTCTTAAGTCTGGCACCGCTTGAACGGACGTTTTGCCCAAGCGGCACTTTTAATCTAGTAGAAGGACAAACAGGGGAATTGATTGCTATTAATCAGATAAAAGAAGGCATTTCCGAAAATGTTTACGAAGATGCCACTGGCAAAAAATTAAGTTTGGGACATCCATGCTTATGGTTAGATGATCCAGAAAATACCGATGGAGATAATATTTATGTTTATCGTAGCCGTCGTCGTTATGTCAATGAAAATCTAAAAGCAATCACCCGTTCCAATGATCGAGTCTATGTTTACGGTGCATCATTACGTCTAAACTAATGGTTAATTCAATCAATCAGCGAGGCTATTCACTTGTTGAATTAAGTATTTCATTGGTTGTGTTGGGCTTATTGCTGGGTGGTGCTTTAGTACCTTTGCAGGTGCAATTTGAAAGAAAAGAAATTAACACAACGAAAGCCTACATTGAGCAAGCAAAAGAAGCGGTATTGGCATATGCCTTGCAAAACAAAACAGACGCAGATATTCAAATTAAATACTTTGATGGTGGAATCTATGATATTTCACGAGGTCGTCCTTATTTACCTTGCCCAGATGTTGATAACGATGGTTTAGAAGACAGAATGCCAATAGTAACTGACGTAAATAACCTGGTATTAAGTACGGATTTAATAACCTCAGGTGTTTGTCAAGAGCAAAAAGGGTTGCTTCCTTGGAAAACATTGGGCATAAAAGGCAACGATGTATGGGGAAACCGTTTGGTTTATGCCGTTGATCAGTCATTTTCTAATCAACTATTTGGCCTGGATGAAACTTTTCGGGCAGATGTATTTGATAGACGTCGTCCCCCTGTACTGAATGTGGACCAACGTTATGATTTTGCCTTGCGTCAAAGTAAAGACGATACTGGGTTAATCGTTTGTGATAGTTTTATAGATGTCAGTAATGATGGCTGTCCTAATAATGACTTACAAAACATATTAGTTGGTGTTGTTACCCCTATAAACATTATTCTACCAACCAGAAATATTCCAGCATTTTCTGGCAACACTAGCAGTAGTGTCGATGGTATAGTTGATGGTGCTGCTTTTATGGTTTTATCACATGGTAAAAATGGCAGAGGAGCGATTAGTCGTGAAGGCATCTGTCGTGTATTTCCAATATCAGCCCACATTAATTTGATTGAAGAAATCAACGCTTATTATGCGTCAGGACACCCTTTGCTGACGATTTGCCCTGGTAATACGGGAACCCCTTCATCAACTAATTTTTGGCAAAATATTTTTGTTAAAACACCCATATCAAAAAATATAGATGCCAATATTAATGCACCAGATGATATTTTAATTTGGGTAGGAAGTAACGAGTTAATGGGTTATTTATTACGCAGTGGTGCTTTTCCAATAGAGCGTTTGCAATTTTTACCAGAATGATTATGAAGAAGAAAATATTTCAACAAGGAGTTACAGTTGTCGAGATAAGCATCGCTGTAGTGGTATTGGCTTTATTAACATTTTATTCATTGCTTAGCTTTTATAAAATTACCCAACAACAGCAAAACGATGACGCAAAACAGACGATAGAAATTATAAAAAAAGCAGTCATTGGATATGCTACTCATAAAAAAACGCCGTCATACACGTTGGTTAATGGCCGTGCAAATAATAAAATTGATTGGCAGACATCCGCTTCACGCCCTTACTTACCTTGCCCTGACATAACCGGTGATGGTCTTGAAGACCGACGGCCATTATTAACCGCTGTTACCCTCGTTGTCAACTCTCTAACTGAGAGTTACCCATTAGAGCAAGGGGGAGATTGTTTTGTTAGCAAAGGTTTGTTGCCGTGGCGTACGCTGGGCACTCCTAAAAGTGATCCTTGGGGCAATTATTATACCTATCGAGTTGATTATAATTTTTCAAATGAGGCACTCGGTTTTGATGAAAGTATGCAGTCGAATGATGTTTACTATACTCGCCCGATGAATCTATATGAGGAAAATAACAAGACATTTGCTTTAAGAGAGATTAAATCAGTTAATCAGAATTTAAGATCTTCAGATACAGGGGCGGGTGTAGTGGCGAATATTTGGGGGAATAATTTGGACAGTGAAAACAGCACCAATATTATTTGTGAACAAACACCGTGTTCGCGTGATACCGTGGCGGTTTCACTAATTGTGGGTAATGTTTTAGCAGATTCTCAGACTGTCCGGGTTGGTGAATTGCCTTCAGGCACTCCTGTTTTTGCACGAATGCAAGCCAACAATATTGACATAGGCGTTCCATTTGTTATTTTATCGCATGGCAGAAATGGGCATGGCGCTGTTAACAGTAGCGGTATATCGTCTGATGGAGCAGCATCGATGCTTTGTCGTCAAGTTCCCCTTGAAAACGAAGATGAACGACAAAACGCGTTTTGGTTAAATCCAATAAATACCATAGTTGATATAAACGGTATAACGGTTGGCTTTAATTGCCCAGTAGTAGCGCCTAGTGATGCGACCGCAAAAGCCAATGGTTTTGTTACAAGGCCATTTACTGACAGAAGTCCAGGCATTGAAGAGTTTGATGATATAGTTGGTTGGATGTCAACAGAAGAGTTAATGCGTGCGATGTATCAAAACAATGTCCTTACTGAAGATTTCTTACCCCCATTGGGTTTGGAGGATATCTGATGTTGTCAATAAAAAGAAAGAACGTTAAAACCAGATCACAAGGCTTAACGCTTGTCGAGACGATGATTGCTATAACAGTTATAGCATTTATTTTAGGCGGCAGTTTGATTCCATTGAGCACTTATTTGCGTTTTGATGCATACGATAATGAAAAACAACAAATACAATCTTTTCACGATGCAATATTGGGTTATTTGATTCGAAACCAAACAATCGCCCGAGAAGTAATAGTGAGTGATGGTGTGGAAGATTTTGATTTTCGTTTACCGGCAGGACGTCCTTATTTGCCTTGTCCTGATGTAGATGGAGATGGGCACGAAGACCGCTCAGCCTATGATGCCCTTGGTTTGACAAGTAACACATCAGGACTCCTCTTAACCATAAATTATGGACTCTTAACGCCTCAAAACGATATTTTGGCATTTGGCAATTGTGCCACTACGCGCGGCATTTTACCTTGGAAAACACTGGGCATTCAACCTCGTGATCAATGGGGCAGTCGATATACTTTTGCGGTTGACGATGTTTTTTCTAATGCGGTAACAGGGTTTGATGAATCTGCTATTCCTGATGAATTTGACATTCGGCTACCTGCTGTCGTTTTAAATGGTGAGTTTCAATATGGCAAACGCGGTTCGCAAGGTTTTAATACCAATCAAATAACCAGCGGCGGCGGCGATATAATTTATACCAATAATAGACGTCCAATACTTGTTTGTGATGGTCTTGAAGATCTTTGCTTAAGGCAGGTAAGCGAAGACCTTATTCTCGATGCAGGTAAGGCGGCTATTCAGACAGACCCAATAGTGGCTCCAAGAAAAACATTTATAAGAGGAGATGTTTTAGAAGGCTTGCCTTATGTTATCGTATCGCATGGCTTGAATGGTTATGGTGCTGTTCGTCATGATGTTAATATTGGCAATACACTACCACAAGTTAATTGTAATAGTCCAGTAACCAATGATGGTTTAGCCAATGCAGCAAGCATCGTTGTTGAGCCTTATCAAGTGTACGAAGCAACAAACTTTCCTTTTGTAGAAGAAGTTACAACTGGGGCAAATAGATACTGTAACCCAATACGTTTTAGCGGAAATAACTTACAAAATAACTATTTTTTCAATCTACCACAAGTTAATAATCCTGCTAATGGACGGGTTTTTGATGATATCATTATTTGGCAAACACGCCAAAATTTATTAAGACAATTAAAAAACTATGGTCTTTTATCCGCAGAGCAGTTTCCTTTATTAGGCACCTTTAGAAGCTAATAATCTCTTAATCTCTTGGAAAAAGAAACGTGTGTGCTTTTTTTTGAAAAATTAAAAAAAGTCAATCCCTACCCTCAAATTGAACTTAGCTACAACAATGCGTACCAACTACTTGTTGCGGTAGTTTTGTCAGCACAGGCAACAGACAAAGGCGTAAACCTAGCGACCAAGGTATTATTTGAAAAAGTAAAAACACCTACTGCAATGTTGCAATTAGGCGAAGAATCTTTAATGACAGAGATTAATCGCATAGGTCTTTTTCGGACAAAAGCACGAAATGTAATTAAAATGTCTCAACAGTTATTAGAAAAGCACGAAGGAAGAGTGCCCAATAATCGAGAGGCATTAGAGGCTTTGCCTGGTGTTGGCAGAAAAACAGCCAATGTCGTATTAAATGCGGTCTTTAACGAACCTACTATTGCCGTTGATACGCATATTTTTAGGGTATCGAATCGAACTGGCATGAGTCTGGGCAAAACCGTTAATGAAGTTGAAGCTGGCTTGAACAAGATAGTCCCTAAGCAATTTAAAAAAAACGCTCACTTATGGTTAATTTTATTAGGCAGATATACCTGTAAAGCACGAAAACCAATCTGTGGCAATTGTCCAGTACAACAATACTGTGGTTTTGACGATAAAATCAATCAATAAAACAATGACAAAAACAAGCGAAAAACACACATTAACATCATTAGCAACCGGAGGTGGTTGTGGTTGTAAGCTAGCACCTGACTTACTAAGCCGTCTATTACATGAATCTAAAAAACAAAATTTTATTGAGCCCAACTTATTAGTTGGTCTAAAAAACTCAGATGATGCTGCCGTATGGCAGCTATGTGAAGACGAAGCCATTGTTGCCACAGTAGATTTTTTTGCTCCTATTGTTGATGACCCCATAGCCTTTGGGCAGATAGCAGCAACCAATGCAATATCAGATGTTTATGCAATGGGTGCCAAACCCTTATTTGCCTTAGCACTAGCAGCAATGCCCAAAAACGATATATCTGAAGACTGCATTGCTCAAATTTTTGAAGGAGGACGTAAAGCCTGCCATCGTGTTGGAATAATGGTTGTTGGTGGCCATTCAATTGATGCAAAAGAACCACTATACGGTTTGGTCGTTATAGGCAAAATAGACCCTTCTAAATTATTGAAAAACGCCAACGCCAAAAAAGGCGACTGTTTATTACTAACAAAACCATTGGGTGTAGGTGTTTTAAGTGCTGCCAATAAACAAGGGCTTCTTGGCTCAAAAGATTATGAAAATTGGATAACACAATTATGTCAGCCAAACAATCTAGGAGAGGCATTGTCAAATATCGAAGGTGTATCAGCATTAACCGATGTAACCGGCTTTGGGTTAATGGGGCATTTATTAGAAATGTGTGAAGCCTCGCAATGTGGGGCGACTGTTTTTCAACATCAAATGCCAATCTTAGCGACAGCACAAAATTTTGCCAAACAAGGTATTACAACCGGCGCGCAGCAACGCAATTGGGAGAGCTATCAGCATAAAATTAAACCATCAAAGCCACTGGAGGCATGGCAAAAAATACTATTAAGTGATCCTCAAACAAGCGGCGGTTTATTAATATCATGTTCTTCTCAAGCTTTATCCAAAGTGCAATCAATTTATCTTGAGAATAATCAGCAGGCAATTCAGATAGGGTATCTAACAGAAGATTCGCTGATTAAAATACAGTAACCAATTTTTTTCTGTTCATTTGGCTTGTTTAGTGGTGGCTAAAACAAAGAGATCACTGTTTCAGAAACAATAAGAAAGAGTCAAGAAATAAAAAAATTTTGCTTTCAACTTTATATCAATATATAATTGAGTTATGGAAAAATTCTTTAGGCTACTGTTTGTGCTTATATTGGGCAGTAGCCTACTGTTGCTTTATCTGGCTTTTGCTTACAATGGACCTAGAGGCACTGAGAGTACTGATGGTTTCTTAATAGCTTTACCGTTTATGGACAGCATTATTTTGTTTATAAAAAAAATCCCGTTATTAAAACCATTAATTAGTAGCGGAACAGGTCTGTCGCCAAATGGGCTTTATCTTGCTATTGTTGGTTTTGTAATAGCGATGGTATTTTTTAAGATTTCACTTATGTTTAAAAAACCACCAGTAGAGGTAAAAGTAACCAAATCCGTTGTTTCCAACATTACGACATCAGGAGAAGTAAAAAAGTCCAAGCAAATAGTTGTTAATGAAGACATTTTAGAGGATGACGATGGCGATGACGATCTTTTTTCAAATATAGAGAGAGTTATTGCGTTATCTCACTCGGTTTTAACCGCAGCTGATAAAAAAATGCTCATTGATAGATTACGTCCTGAATTTTTACCTTATGAATCTATGTTTTCAGAAGAAGTGACAGAGATAATTGCCAAACAGATTTTGAATCATTTTATTGTAAAAAATAAACGAGCACAAATTGGTATTGCTCCTGCGCAGTTTCGTCTGCAAGATCAAAAAATGAACGAAATCGAAAGAGAAACCATTTGTCGGCGTTTTCTTCCCAAAAATACGGCTGCGTTGACAGACGAGGCAAAACAGAGTGTCGGTCGTATTCTAACCGTACTGTATCAAGCCGAAACGCAACAAAGCACCATGAGTCAGGCTGATGACTGGGTAGATATGTCTTTGCGCAATATGGTTGATATCATGTCGATAGAGGTTCCTAAAGCAGCTTAGGCGGCTTTTTAGGCACAGGAATGTGCAAATAATGGCAAAAACACAACTACAAAATATTGTCATTTTAGGGGCGGGGGTATGGGGCCGTGCTTTTGGTAAAGCACTTTGTGACACAGCAAATATTATATTTTGGGATCAAGATAACATTAAAGCCCAACAGGTGGCAAACCAGCTGGGCTGTCAGTCCTACCTTTCTTTTGATGAAGCAATAGAGCAAAGTATGCTAGTTATCCTAGCCATCAGTAGTCAAGGTTTTTCAGAAGTCATGGGGCGTTTGCAAGGTCATCCACAAAAACTAGTAGCATGGCTAACCAAAGGCTTTGATATACAGACAAACCGTCCGCTATCCCATACAGCGGCACAAATTTTAGGTAAGCGAGGGCGTTTTGCGGCCATTTCTGGCCCTTCGTTTGCACATGAGGTTGAGCAATTTCTACCCACTGCGTTGGAAGTCAGTGCGAATATGCCAGAAGACGCGAAAATATTACAAACCACACTGCACCGTCGTCATTTACGAATTTATATTAACGATGATATAGTTGCCACTTGTGTAGGAGGCGCCGTAAAAAATATTATTGCTATAGCAACCGGCATCAGTGATGCAATGCAATTGGGCAATAATGCCCGTGCTGCTCTTATCGCCCGCGGTATGCAAGAAATGTCCTATATATGTAATGCTTTGGGGGGGCGTCATGAAAACTTATTAGGATTGGTTGGAGTAGGTGACTTAGTACTGACATGTACATCTGAACTATCCAGAAATTATTGCTTGGGCAAAGCAATAGGCAAAAATGCTCATATAATAGTTTCGACAGAGCAAATAAAAAAACTACAACAACAAACTTGTGAGGGTGTAAAGTCTGCCCAAACCGTATGGCAATGTGGAGAGGACTACAACTTAAACCTACCTATAATCGCGATGGTTAATTGTATTTTAAATGGCGAAATATCACCAAAAGACGCTTTAGAAAAAATACTCTCACGATTGATGCCTGTAAAATAAGTGAACTCTCGTGTTATTATCGGCTCTGTGCTTTTCTCGCTTTGGTTGGTGATGCACACTGTTATTTTTTCATTTATTGCGCTATTAATTTCGCCATTCCCTGCACTCTTTCGTTATCGGGTCATCGTTAATTGGGCAAAACTGGTTATTTTTGGGCTAAAGGTTTTTTGTAAAATAAATTATCAAGTGGTAAATGAATCTAATATAAGCAAACAACCCTGTGTGTATTTATCACGCCATGAATCCGCGTGGGAAGCCATCGCTCTTTTATTCATTCTTCCACCTACTTCCTTTGTATTAAAAAAATCCTTATTATTCATACCATTCTTTGGTTGGGGCTTATGGCAAATGAGTCCTATACCTATTAACCGAGGCAAACCTCACCAAGCCATAAAACAGCTATACGCAATAGGAAAAAACAGATTACAAAGCGGTTTTAATGTTGTAATATTCCCAGAAGGCACGCGCCTAGCCCCTACCGAAGAAAAAAAATATTTTTCAGGTGGTGCTTCACTTGCTAAAAAAGCGCGAGTACCTATCATACCTCTTGCGTTAGATAGTGGCCAATGCTGGCATCGTAACAGTTTTTTAAAACATCCTGGACTCATCACTGTACAAGTAGGCAACACCATCCCCACTACTGCCTTATCGATTGATCAAATCAACGAAAAAGCAAAAACATGGATAACTGAAACGAGGCTCAATTTTTCAACCAATAAAACCCCAAAATAATAGTAGAATCACCCATTCACTTGAAGGTAAAAAATGTCAAAAACAACGAATATAATAAATCTCGAAAAACTTTCCTTATCAGACGTTCCATTGGTCGGCGGTAAAAACGCTTCACTTGGAGAGATGATAAGCAACTTATCCAAAGCCGGCGTTAAAGTACCCGGAGGGTTTGCTACTACCGCAGAAGCCTATCGTCAATTTTTAAAAGAAAACGATTTGGTTGAAACGATTCAAGCCTTGCTAGCAACCCTTAAAGAAGGTGATACCAAACAGCTCGCTGAAGTTGGCTCTAAAATCCGTGCATACATTAAAAACGCGCCTTTACCTAAAACCATCGAATCTGACATACGTGAAGCCTATAAAAAAATGTGTGATGACGCTGGCGAAGATGTCGTTGTTGCTGTTCGTTCCTCTGCCACTGCCGAAGATCTACCAGATTCTTCATTTGCGGGTCAGCAAGAAACCTATTTAAATATTTGTGGTTCGGACTCCATTATTGAAGCCGTGCATTTAGTCTATGCCTCATTATTTACTGACCGTGCGGTATCCTATCGCCGTCATCGTGGCTATGGAAATGACGAAGTCGCCTTATCTGTTACTGTTCAAAAAATGATTCGGAGCGATCTAGCCACCAGTGGGGTTATGTTTACACTCGACACCGAATCTGGCTTTGACGACGTTGTATTTATCACTGCTGCCTATGGTCTCGGCGAAAGCGTGGTACAAGGCTTAGTCAATCCTGATGAATTTTATGTATATAAACCTGCCATTACGCAAAATCGTGAAAGATCTGTTATACGTCGTCGCCTAGGTGACAAAATGACGCGGATGATTTTTAATACAACCACCTCTGCTGGCAACTCTGTCCAAATAGTCGAAAACGCCGCCGCCGAAATAAACAAATTTTGCTTAAGCGATGACGAATTAATTGCCCTATCCAAAATAGCGATGACGATTGAAAAACACTATGGCAGACACATGGACATCGAATGGGCAAAAGACGGCATTGACGGACACCTTTATATTGTACAAGCCCGTCCCGAAACCGTTAATTCCAACCAAAATGAGCAAGGTACTAGTACTCGCTACATCGTTCACAAAAAAAACACAGTACTAGCCGAAGGGCGTGCTATTGGTCAAAAAATTGGTGTAGGCAGAGCGCGTTTGGTTTATGACATTGCCGACATGGACACCGTCCAAGATGGTGATGTTTTAGTCACCGACATGACAGACCCAGATTGGGAGCCAGTAATGAAACGTGCCCGTGCCATAGTTACGCGGCGTGGTGGTAGAACATGCCATGCTGCTATCATAGCGCGTGAACTAGGCGTGCCGGCAGTAGTTGGTTGTGGCAATACAGTAGATAACATCAAAGAAGGTAGCGACATTAGTGTTAGTTGTGCCGAAGGAGACACTGGTTATATTTACGACGGCATAATAGACTATTCACAAAAGCAAGTTTTTTACGAAACCACTAGCCTGCCATTAAAACTACAAGTAAACATCGCCAATCCCGATACTGCTTTTTCGTGTTCCAGACTACCAGTCGATGGCGTCGGTTTAGCGCGTTTAGAGTTTATCATAGCGCGCAGCATCGGCTTTCACCCTCGTTGTGCCTTAGACTACGACACCTTACCTGAAGACACAAAAAAAGCGGTCAACCAGCGTGCCTTAGGTTACGCCAGTGCCAAAGATTTTTACATTGATAAACTAGAAGAAGGCATATCGATGATTGCTGCTGCATTCTCGCCGCGCTCGGTCATCTTTCGTTTTTCTGATTTTAAATCCAACGAATACGCAGGTTTAATAGGGGGTAATTTATTTGAGCCTACCGAAGAAAACCCAATGTTGGGTTTTCGTGGTGCCTCACGCTACAATGCGCCTAATTTTTATGATTGTTTTGCTCTTGAATGTGAGGCAATGAAACGAGTACGCAATAAAATAGGCTTAGACAATGTTTGGTTAATGGTACCTTTTGTTCGTACTCCCGCCGAGGCAAAATCTGTCATAGAAACCTTAGAAAAAAACGGCATTAGCAAAAAAGACGGCTGGACAATTATCATGATGTGTGAGGTTCCGTCCAACGTATTATTAGCCGACAAGTTTCTCCAATACTTTGATGGATTCTCAATAGGCTCAAACGACTTAACACAATTCACATTGGCACTAGACCGTGATTCCGAGCTCGTTGCCTCTATCTTTGACGAACGCAACGAAGCCGTCAAAATAATGATATCTCAAGCCATAGCGGCCTGTTTAAAAGAGGGCAAATACATTGGGATTTGTGGTCAAGCCCCATCTGATTATCCTGAATTTGCAAAATGGTTAATGGACGAAAAAATATCCGCCATATCTTTAAACTCAGATGCCATACTTGAAACTCGTATGAGCCTAGCGCAATCACTATGAAGATAGAAACCAAAATTTTTGACAATCGATTGGGTAGTGATTTTCCACTCCCTTGTTATGCAACTGACGGTGCAGCAGGAATTGACATACGAGCTTGTATTTCTTCTACACTCACGTTACTACCACAACAAACCACATTAATAAACAGCGGCTTTGCTATATCGATACTTGACAAAAATTATATGGCAATACTCGCTCCTCGTTCTGGCTTAAGCGTGAAACACGGTATTATCCTTGCCAACACAATAGGCATTATCGACTCCGATTACCAAGACCAAATAAAAGTTGCGTTATATAACCGTAGCCAAAACAGTTTTGTAATTGAGCCGGGCGATAGGATATGTCAATTATTAATAGTTCCTGTTGTCCAAGCGAGCTTATCTGTTGTTGAGACATTCTCAAGGCAAACAAAACGCGGTTTAGGTGGTTTAGGCTCAACTGGTAAAAAGTAAAAAATACTTTTCTATTAATAATCAGTTAAAATTAGTAGGCTCAGCGGTATTGGAGAATTTTTTATGCCCTTTTGACAACTTTAGTAAGCGAGAAAAATCCTTTTTAATTTGATATAAATTTTTATCCGCTGAAAAACGCATTGCCAATAAACCTTGCGGATCAATAATATACAAAAAATCAGTTGCCACCGTGCCATCATTAATAGGCAAAATCTCATCGCTACCATAAAATATATCAATCCCCTCCAGTGTATCGACAGTTTGAATATGCTCGTGAAGATCATCAGAATTAACCTCACCGCAATCTGTCGTTTGTAACAGAGAAGTTGGTGGCACTGTTTGATCATTAATAAGCCATGCCCGTTTAATACGCAAATAATTACCATGCATCATTCGACGTAGCTGTCGGGTTTTGCATAAATATTTTTGACAGGCCTCATCACACGCTCCGTTTCCCGAAAACAAAATAACCCACTGTCCCTGCCATTGTGATAAATCAAAACGTTTGCCATCTACTTGCTGCCATGTTGTTTGTAGCGACACAGGCTCTAATACTGTGCCAATATTATTATATTTATCTGGTGACCAGAAAAAAAACAACAAAGTCGAAAAAACAGGCGTAAAAATACCAATAGCAAGAATGATAATCAGTGGTAATTTATTTTTCACGGTATTTGAACCCAAAAAAGACAGATATAAAAACAATAAGACAAAATAAGCTCAACCATTGCCACGCATAAACTATGCTCCGTTGAGATTTAAAGTTAACGCGCACCGAAACAGGCACCAATGATGTTTTAGGCAGTTGCTGAATCAAAATTAACGACACCATCGAATGGTTTATATCGGCGGCATAATCGGCAATAACAATGCGTTGGCGAATTTTCTCAGTTTCTTTTACATCTGACAAAACAAACGCATCACTATTATCAAAATAAAGCGCGCCTGTTACCGTTACCAAACCACTAGGCGGTGCTGGTGCTACTGCCGACTGGCGATTTCCACCATGCCCAACCCACCCTCTTTTAACCACCACCACACGTCCATCTTGCAGTTGCAGTGGCGTTATTACATCGTAACCTGCTTTTTTTTGATACGTACGATTATCCAAAAATAATTCGAATTCTGGCAAATACACCCCCACGGCTATCACTTGCATAAAAGCGTCGATAGCGTCGTCGGCAGGTGGCAGTGGCACTGCTTCTTTATATTGTGCTACTGTTGCTCTTGTTTCCAGTCGTTGTTTTTCTTTTGCTCTATCAAATTGCCACAACGACAAATACAGCGTTAATGTGGCAAAAAATACTGCCACCATCAGCAAAAAAGCGACCGAATAAATTTTTTTATTAAAATTGTTCAAAATAGACTTCATGAAAAAGGGTTATTAATTTTTTATCGTTTACGCGGCATCGGCTAGTTAATTTATTGGTTGTATCATGTTTGTCCACAACAAAAAAAAGAAAGCCAAGAAAAAAGCACGACAAAGAGCTTAGCCATTCGGATAATCGCCTCTATTTTACTCGCAGTTATCACACTACCATTCACTTATTTTGCATCACGAGAAGACAATCACACAATCATTTATAAAATAAACGACACTGTTTTTTTTTGCGTTGTGTTTTCGCTTGTTCTTCTGGCTATTGAACAGAAGAATTTTTATTTAAATATGTGTAAAATAGACTGCATGAGAAAAATTTTATTAATCTTTATTGTTTGCTTTATTATCGTTTGTTTATTTACGGGTTTATACCACCTTGTGCGAGGCACAGCAAATAAAAAAGGACAAGAAAAAAGCACGGTAAAGTGGCTCACCATTCGCATAATTGCCTCACTATCGCTCGTGGTTATTATATTGGTAATCTCTTATTTTGCATCCTATGGAACATAGCACAAAGGCTTATAATATAAACGATAAGGAAGTTTTACAACCGCATCCTATCTTGCCGCCAATCGAACCTTGTCAAGGGCAAAATTTAATTTTGTCTCCACTATTAGCCGCGCAAGATTTTTTTGATCAACTCTATAATTGTTCGCATGGTTCGCCCGAAAAACAAGCCGTATGGCAATACATGCCTTATGGTCCTTTTACCGATGTTGACCAAATGCGGCAAACGTATAAAAAAATGGCAGTTAATAATGATCCCCTTTTTTATGCCGTAATAGACAAAACAAGCAATACACCAACAGGCGTCGTCAGTTATTTGCGACTATCACCAGCCGCATATTCGATAGAAATAGGGCATATCTGGCATCAAACGAACAAGCAACGCGGTATTGCCAATACCGAAAGTGCTTTTTTACTCATTGACCAAGCCATGAAACTAGGATATCGCCGTATGGAATGGAAGTGCAATGCTTTAAACGATCGCTCTTGTCGTGCGGCATTGCGTTTGGGCTTTGGTTTTGAAGGTATTTTTCGGCAGCACATCGTTTTGAAATCAAAAAACCGTGACACCGCATGGTTTTCAATTATAGATTCCGACTGGGCGACTATCCGCCAAAACTTTATCCAATGGATGCAATCACCCGCCACACAATCACTAACCGACTTAAACCGCCCATTGGTCGAATGGTCGTTACCGTGCTATAAACTGTGGAAAGGTGTAAAAGACTAACTATTTTTTGGGATATCCCAACGACTCCAAAACAGCGGTAATTTCGTTAATAGTATCGGGGTTATCAATGGTAGAAGGAATCGTGTATGGTTCATTATTGGCTATTTTGCGCATGGTACCACGCAGTATTTTGCCACTGCGAGTTTTGGGTAATTGTTTAACCACTGCCACCAGTCGAAACGCCGCCACTGCACCAATTTGTTCGCGCATTTGTGCAATAAGTGCTGCACATAATACTTCTGCAGTTTCGGTTACATTGTTATTAATCACGACCAAACCCAAGGGCAATTCGCCTTTAAAATCATCGGCAACGCCAAACACGGCAGCCTCAGCCACGGCAGGATGAGCGCATAAAACCTCTTCCATTTGTCCGGTTGAGAGGCGATGGGCGGCAACATTAATAACATCATCAATACGGCTCATCACATGCACATAGCCATCTTCATCAATTTTGCCGCTATCACCAGTTAGATAATAGCCATCATAAGTTGATAAATACTGTTCACGCATTCGGTCTTGTCCATTCCAAATAGTGCTAAAACTACCCGGTGGTAATGGCAGTTTAATAGATAAATTGCCCAGCTGATTACAGGGCAAGCAATCGCCTTCATCATTAAATACTTTTAAATTATTCCCCGGTGCGGGCAAGGTAGAAGAGCCTGCTTTGGTAGGAAATTTTTCAATACCCACTGGATTCGTGGCAATAGACCAACCTGTTTCTGTTTGCCACCAGTGATCAACCACTGTATCGCACAGATGTTTTTTAATCCATTCAATCGTATCAGGGTCGCACCGTTCACCTGCCAAAAACTGTGTTCGAAAATGCGATAAGTCAAAATTAGAAAGCAATTCGCCATTGGGATCTTCTTTTTTTATGGCGCGGATAGCGGTGGGTGCGGTAAACATCGTACCGATTTTATGTTCGCTAATCATTCGCCAAAAAGCACTGGCATCAGGTGTGCCAACGGGCTTTCCTTCGTAAAGTACGGTGGTATTTCGGTTAAACAGCGGGGCGTAAACCATATAGGAATGCCCAACAATCCAGCCGATGTCTGAAGCCGCCCAAAAAACCTCACCACTGTCAACATCGTATAAATTTTTCATCGTCCATTTAAGCGCAACAGCATGGCCGCCATTGTCTCTAACAATGCCCTTGGGCGCACCAGTGGTGCCCGACGTATAAAGAATATACAAAGGATCTGTTGCTTCAACTGGCACGCAATCAACCAGTGGAGCATCGGCTATAAACTCATTCCAATCAATATCGCGTCCTTCGACCAACTCACAAATATGTTGGGGGCGTTGGTAAATAGCACAGCCGCGAACCTTGTGTTTGGTAAGTACCAATGCTTGTTCGAGCAATGTTTTGTAATCAATAATTCGTGTGGGTTCGAGACCGCACGATGCCGATAAAATAAAATCGGCGGCGGCATCATCAATACGTGCAGCCAATTCATTGGCACCAAAACCACCAAAAACAACAGAATGCACAGCACCAATACGCGCACAAGCCAGCATCGAAAAAATCGCCTCTGGAATCAGCGGCATATAAATAATGACTCGGTCACCATGACCAATACCTTGAGTGGTTAAAGCCCCTGCCAGCTGAGCTACTTTTTGTTGTAGCTCGGTATAGTTAATTTTTTGTTGGCTTTTGGTGATGGGGCTATCGTAAATAATGGCGGTTTGTTCTCCAAAACCTTCGCGTACATGACGGTCAACAGCGTTATCACAAGTATTAAGTTTGCCACCAACAAACCAGCGATAAAACGGAGCGTTAGAAGAATCCAGAACCCGGTCCCACTTTTTTGTCCAAATAATATCCTCAGCGGCATTTGTCCAAAACGATTCGGGGGATTTAATAGAGTTTTGATAAAGTGTGTGATAGTCTGTCATAATGTTATTTTACAATATATCTGCCATTGGGACAAAAAATCTGAAAGAGTATAATAACAAACGATGAGTAACAACAAAAAATTATTTTGGCAACAAGTTGAAAACAAGCGCGACGGTACGCAAGTGGCATTGGCAAAAGAAGCCATTGCTAATTTGCAATTTAACAGCGAGGGACTAATCCCTGTAATAGCAGTCTGTGCTGACAACAACAACGTGCTGATGATGGCATGGATGAACAAAGATGCACTAGAGCAAACTCTAAACGAAAAAACAATGGTATATTATTCTCGTAGCCGTCAGCAACTATGGAAAAAAGGCGACACTTCAGGCAATTATCAGCACCTTATCAGTATGGCGATAGACTGTGATGGTGACACCCTATTAGCCACCGTTAAACAAACAGGCAGCGGTGCTTGTCATACTTTAAAACCACATTGCTTTTACATTCATCTAAACAAAGACGAAGCTATTATTTGTGACAAATAAAAACCCTGTCCCCGTTATTACCATTGACGGTCCTGCGGCTTCTGGCAAGGGCACTGTTGCCAAGCAAGTTGCCATTGCATTAAACTTTCATTACCTTGATTCTGGTAAGATATATCGGGCATTTACTTTATTTGTATTAGACCAAAAAATAAGCATAAGCGATCAACAAGCGCTGACAAACGGTGCTATTAAATTTGCCAAAAATCCAGATATCATCGCTCAATACACACAAAGCAAGCAATTATACGATGACATTATATCCCTCACCACCTCCACTATTTCGGCATTGTCACCCATCCGTTTAAAGTTAAAACAAATTCAGCTAATGGCACGAAAACCACCCGGTTTAGTAACGGATGGCAGAGATATGGGCAGTCATTTATTCCCCGATGCCATTCTTAAAATTTACCTTGTTGCCGACGTTCATATCCGTGCTCAAAGGCGGCATGCCCAGCTGGTCAAAACAGACGTAAGCCAGATGTATGCTGACATATTAAAAGCAATAGAAGACAGAGACAACCACGACCGTCATCGCAAAAATTCACCATTACAAAAAGCGGCAGACATGATACAAATTGATTCAAGCAACCAAACCGCTGATAAAGTAACCGACAAAATAATCGATATTTATTTAAAAAAACAAAACCATTAAACTGTCGCCACGTATTAGCAAGCCTAAGCCCAAAAAAAAATGGTATAATTATTGTCTATCGTTAAAAATGGTTGATATTTTTTAGCGGTATTTGGTGTAAGTATATTGGAGCGGTGCCCGCCTACTGTGCTTGCAAATTATTAACTAACCGGACGTACATATTGTCCGATGAATCCACAAGGAGTAATACAACTATGAGCGAAACAAATTTTGCTGAGTTATTTGAAGAATCAAAAAAACAACGTTACCTAAAAGAAGGTTCCGATTTACTAGTACAAGTTTTAGACATTAACGAAAACTTTGTTACTGTTACGGCGGCGTTAAAGTCAAACTCAAAAATCCCTATTGAAGAATTTTATATCAACAATAAGGTCTGTGAAGTCGAAATCGGAGATATGACTGAGGTCGAAATTGATCTTCTTGATAACGGTTCTGGAGAAACCATTTTATCCCGCCGCAATGCTCGCCGTAAAAGTGTTTGGAAAAGCATTGAAAATGCCATGACCAACGATGACGTTGTCGAAGGTGTTGTTCAAGGTCGTGTCCGTGGTGGTTATTCCGTTGCACTAGACGGCTTGCGTGCTTTTTTGCCTGGCTCATTGGCAGATGTATTTCCAACGGCGGTTTTAGACGATATTTTAATTGGCAAAAAACACCAATTTAAGCCCATCAAAGTAAACCGTCAGCGCAACAGCGTTGTTTTATCTCGTCGTGCTGTTATTGAGCGTGATATGGTCAACGAAAAAGGCGATGCCTTAATCGACAGCTATAAAGAAGGCATGCGTATAAAAGGCAAAGTTCGTGCCATTGTTGATTACGGCGCATTCCTTGACCTCGAAAAAGGCGTTTACGGTCTATTGCACATAACCGATATGCTCTGGAAGCACACCAATTCGGTTGAAGAATTAATGTCGATAGACGACGAAGTCGAAGTCATTGTATTACGCGTTGATACTGATCGCAATCGTATTTCATTGGGCATGAAGCAATTACAGCCTGATCCATGGGAATATTTTGAGAGAACACACCCTGTTGGCACGCGCATTTTTGGAAAAGTAACCAAAATATTAGACTACGGTGTTTTTGTTGAAATTGACGACCAGTTACAAGGCTTGGTCCACACTTCCGAAATGTCTTGGTCGCGTCGCAACCAGCACCCTTCCAAATTACTATCTTTGGGCGACGAAGTCGAAGTCATGATATTAGAAATCGACAAGGCCCGTCGTCGTATTTCATTGGGTATGCGTCAATGCAAAAGCAATCCATGGCAAGACTTTGCCATTGCTTATCGTAAAGGCAGTCAAATTAACTGTGTTATTCGCACCATCAACGAATATGGCTTATTTGTCGAGCTCCCTGGTGACATTGAAGGTTTAATTCGCCTCTCTGATATTTCATACGACGAAAAAAGCGAAATCGCTGTCAGTCGCTATCAAAAAGGGCAAGAAGTCAAAGCCGTATTGTTATCCATTGATGCCGAAAAACAGCGTATTGCCTTGGGTATTAAACAAATCAGCGATGATAAATTTGACACCTTTGTCTCAGAAAACATGAAATGGTCGTTACTTAAAGCCAAAGTTATTGGACTTGAAGAAAAAGGCGGTTTAATAGAAGTTTTGCCTGACGGTGTACGTGGATTTTTACCAATTAGCGAAATCAGCGAAGAACGTGTTGAAGACTTAAGTGTTTACCTAAAAGAAGGTGAAGAGATTACAGTCACTTTAATCGACATTGACCAGCGTAACAAGCGTGCGATATTATCTTTAAAAACAAAAAATCGCAAAGAAAAAACCGAATGGGGTGAAGATCAAGAAGCTGTTGCTCCGAAGTCAACGACAACGCAATTGGGCGCTTTGTTACAAGCAAAAGATCTTATTCGTGACGAATCACAATCTAACGAAGATGATAATTAATAAGTAGTTGTTAAAAAAGAGTAGCAATAAAATCTAATACTTAGCGTTCAAAAAAAATGCTTAAAAAAGATATTGTTGCAGCAATGGGTCAGAAATTTCCTAATTTATCCGAAGAAGAAGTAAAAAACTTATGCGATAAGATATTTTTTGAAATTTTAGAAGCGCTTAAAAACAACAAGCGTGTTGAAATAAGAGGCTTTGGCGTATTCTTTTGTCGTCATCGCTCCTCTTATGTTTTACGCAGCCCTAGAGATGGCGAAATGATTGAGGTTGTTGAAAAGAAAATTCCTCGATTTAAAGCAGGAAGACAGCTAATTCAAGAAGTCAATAATGGGCATTGAATGGTTGTTACTAGGTTTACCCATTGCATTTTTTTTGGGTTGGTTGGCGGCTCGGCTAGACATAAGCCATGTCATAAGCACGGCAAAAGAATACCCAAGAAACCTATTTGAAGGCTTTTCAAAGCTACTCAATGGAGAAAAAGACAAAGCGTTAAGCCATTTAATCTTAGCATCAGAAAAAATCCCATCCAATCCATTGCTATTTTTAATAGGTGACTTAGCGCAAAAGCAAGGCGACTTTCAACGTTCGATGCAAATCCATCAGCAGTTATACGACCGTGAAGACCTATCTGCAACAGAGCGCAACAGAGCATTGTGGGCATTAACAACCGACTACTATAAAATAGGTTTTTTTGACTACGCCGAAGAATACGCATTGTCATTACAAAACGATGCCGAGTACAAGCAACAGGCATTTGACCTACTCTTAGAAGTTTATCAAAGACGGCGTTTATACGACAAAGCCATTGCATTAACGGAAGGCCTTCCCGAGCATAACCCTCACCATAAAACCCTATCGTACTTTTATTGTATGCGTGCCGAATCTGAATCTGATCTCCAAATAAAAGCCGATATCTATAACAAAGCATTAAGCAATAATCCATTGTGTGTACCGTCACAGCTGGCATTGGCAGCGAGTTGGCTAGACAAAAAAGAATACAAAACAGCCTATGTTGCTTTTGAGGCAGTCGAAAAACAAAACCCTCAATTTTTATGGCTTGTGGTTGATGGCTTGGTTGAATCCGCCCGTGGTTTAGGTGAAGAAAAATCCGTTATGACAATACTCATGCGTTGGTTAAAAGATCACCCATCCGACCAATTATTTAAAAAAATCTATACCGCTTTAATCACTTTACAAGCCGAAGCGACTGATATAAAACAAGTCTGTGAATCATATTTTATTCAGCAAAAAAGTTTTATCTCTGCGGCTTTTTGGTTAGAGCAACAACAATTGGGCGTATCAACCCGAGCATTAATGGAATTAAAAACAATGTTAATGTCAGCATCTGCTGATCAATTTACCTGTCAGCAATGTAACTATATATCCAGTGATTTCACCTGGTCTTGTCCAGGATGTTTGCAATGGGAAACATTATCCGAAAACAAAAACTAGCCAACCGCTTGGCCATTTTTGGTGGTAGTTTTGATCCAATCCATTATGGTCATTTATGGATAGCTAAAAAAATACCCACTACTTTTAGCACTTATTTATGCTTAATACCCAACGGTAACCCACCTCACCGTCAGCCTTTACAAGCAAGTTGGCAGCACCGTGTGGCAATGTGCAAATTGGCAACCAAGCGGTTATCATCCGTACAAGTCAGCACCGAAGAATCACCCGAAAAACGACGTTATACCATAGACACATTGGCAGCCATTCGCCATAAAAACCCCAAGCAAACCCTATTATTATTTATAGGAACAGATGCCTTTGCCACACTAGACCAATGGCACCAATGGCACGAACTTTTTCGCCACGCTCATATTATTGTTATAGCAAGACAAGGCACAACAACGCAGCCCACAGCCCAAGTGGTAGATTATTGTAAAAATCGCTATATAAAAAAAGCCGAAACCTTTTCTGGTGAGGGAGGCGTTTATTTATGGAAATGCAACCCACCTATAATATCATCGACTGATATTCGTTATGTCTTACGACAAAACAGCGACGACAGCACCAAAGACAGCTCATTAATGCTCCCTGCAATTAAAAGATACTGTCAGCAAAATGCGTTGTATCTCAAGTAATATTTAAGTATTTGCTTCAGGAAAATTAGACCGATTAAACAAGGCAAACACAGGAACATTATAGCGTTCTTCTAGGTTTTGCTTTCCTCCTGCTTCGCGGTCGATAATAGAGGCAATGCCGACAATACTGTGCCCATGAGTGATAAATTCATCACAGGCTTTGGCAATGGAGCCACCAGAAGTAATGACATCCTCTACAATTAAAATACGGCTTTTTTCTTTTGGCTCGTTTTCTATTTTATTTTGTGTTCCGTGTTTTTTAGGTTCTTTGCGGACAATAGATGCATTAACCAAAGACATTTGCCGTTGATGGGCGATAACCACTGCGGCTGCTGCAATAAAATCTGCCCCCATGGTTGGACCACCAATAATATTTGCTGGTGTTGGCAATGCTGGTATAACATCATCCAATAACCAATGTGAGAGCATTTCTAAAAAAGCACCATTTAGCATAGCGGGCTTACAATCAAAATAAAAAGAAGATGTCGCTCCAGATGCCAGCTTAACACCTTGTCCAGTTTGTAGGCAATGGGTTGATAAAAAGTCACGTAAAAAAGGATAGTTATTATTAGGCATTTTTAAGAAGGGGGAAATTTAATAGTTCTCGTGATTGATAAAAAACATGTGCTGATTTTTTTGCCAAATGACGTACGCGACCTATATATTTATTGCGTTCTACATTTGAAATAACGCCACGCGCGTCCAGTAAATTAAAGGCATGAGAGCACTTCATGACCATTTCGTAGGCAGGCAATGGCAATTTTGCCTCGATTAATTTAATGCACTCTTCTTCGTATTGATCAAAGAGACTTCGTTGCAAATCCACATTAACCATTTCAAAATTGTAAGTGGACTGCTCTAATTCGTTTTGATGATAGACATCGCTATAGCTAACACGTCCATCCCAATCAATATCATACACATTATCGACATTTTGGATAAACATTGCCAACCGCTCTAAGCCATAAGTGATCTCACCCATTACTGGCTTAACTGCAAAACCGCCCACCTCCTGAAAATAGGTAAACTGTGAGCTCTCCATGCCGTTAATCCAGACTTCCCATCCGAGCCCCCACGCCCCCAATGTTGGCGATTCCCAATCATCCTCAACAAAACGCACATCATTATTTTTAAGATCGACAGAAAGATTTTTGAGTGATTGTAAATATAAATCCTGAAAATTTTTAGGTGATGGTTTCATTACCACCTGAAATTGATAATAACGTTGCAACCGATTCGGATTTTGTCCATAACGTCCATCTTGCGGTCGGCGAGATGGTTGCAAATAAGCCGCATTCCATGGTTCGATAGACACAGCCCGTAAAAAAGTAGACGGGTTAAAAGTACCAGCACCTATCTCCATATCAAGCGGTTGTAAGATTGTGCAACCATGCTTGCTCCAAAAAGTTTGTAGGTTCGCGATAATATCTTGAAAAGACAGAGTCATTATTAATTATGGGGTGGCGGGCAACACTTGTATTGGGTTAATCGGCTTACCTGTCTTACGTATTTCGAGCACTAACTTCACTGTATCGGTTCCTGTTGAGCCAAAAGTGGCAATAGGGCTACCTCTTTTAACGGCATCGCTTTCTTTGACCAATATCTTATCATTATGGGCATACGCGCTTAAATAGTCGTTATTATGTTTGATAATGATGAGTCGTCCATAAGCCTTAACGCCGGTGCCCACATAAATAACTTTACCATCGGCAACTGAATAAACAGGTTCACCCAATGCTCCGGCAAACGTAAGCCCTTTATTCGCAGATCCAAAAGCCTTGCTAACAGTATTACTGCTGGGCCAGCTCCACGTTACATTAAACCGCTGCCTGTGTTTGGTTGGTGCGATGGCAGACGATTTAATAGTGGTCTTTGGCTGATTGGCCACTATTGAGCTGTTTGATTTTACCCACTGTTGTTTAAGTTGTTTTAACGTTGATTTAGAGTAAAGATACTTACTCGCTTGCGGAAAAACTTTTATTGCTGCATTTTCATTAATAGCCAACGACACTGGTTGTGAGTTATCCGTGGTATTGGTATTAATAAGGGTCGTTTTTGGTTTTGTTACAGTCGTACTGACAGGCAACGTAGGGGCGATAGGGTTGGGCAAAACAACAGTAGCAAGCAGTGCTGGCGTTACTGTTTCAACGGGCGTTAAAACAGGGTTGTTGGGCACGAGGACGGTTGGCTTTTGTTTTGTAACCACCGTTGTTGTGGGGGCATTGGTGGGCTGTGACAAGCGCAGTTGTTGATCAACACGAATAAGGTCAGGATTTTTTATGTTATTCCAAAAAGTTAGATTTCGATAACTAAGTCCGTAATCTAAGGCAATAGACGTTAGCGTATCGCCCGGCTTTACAACATGGAAGTCAGGTCTTTTAACCGATACTTCGGGTTGCTCAATCACTTTTTTAGGGGCGGGTTTAGGCTTAGGCTCAGGTTTGGGTTTAGGAGTTGCTTCGATAACGGGTGCTGGCGGTGCTTCTAGCTGAGATGCACAAGAAAACAAAAAAAGAGAAACACCAATAATAATTAAAAATTTCATGCCAAACCATTTTTAAGAGGGACAAAACTAACCAATTCTTTTCGGGCAACAATACGTCCACTGGCGTTAACTACTGTCAGTTGAACTTGCCTTTGATTCCTTAATGGCAAAATTATATAGCCAGTCGGGTTGATTTGTTTCAAAAGTTGTTCGGGAATATCTTCGCACTCTGCACAAATAATAACACCGGCATAGGGCGCTTTGGGTTCGTAACCGTTAAATCCGTCGGCATGATAGATAGATACATTTTTATAACCCATTGTTTTTAGGCGTTTTTGGGCACTGTCTGCCAGTGAGCGAATCCGTTCTAAACCAACGACTTCGCACTGTAATTCGGCAAGAATTGCGGTTTGATAACCGCATCCTGCTCCAATTTCCAGCAGATTTGATGGTAGAGGCACACGGCTAAACAACATATCCAACATTTTTGCAATAATACTGGGGCTAGATGTTGTTTGAGAATGTCCAATCGGCAATGGTGTGTCTTTTCCGGCAGATGGCATAAACGATTCAGACAAAAAACTATTACGTGGCACTCGTCTAAAAGCGGTTAGAATTTTTTCATTGGTGGTAACCGAGCGTAATGTTTCTGATAATCGAACACCGCTAATGGGTGTATTTGACATTAGAGAAACCATTGCCGTACTGTCTCAAGTGTTTTATGATTGGTTAAATCAATTTGAAGCGGCGTAACAGAAACAAAGTTATTTTCGACCGCATAAAAATCGGTATCAGCGGCATTATCATGAGGCGTGCCAGCATTTCCAACGCGGTGCCAAGTGCTATTATTATTTTCATCTGCACCATTTGGTGTTTGGACAATGGACGAATTTGCAGCACTGTTACGGCGTCCTAAGCGCGTTGTTTTAACGCCTTGTATTTCATTATATGACACATCTGGGATATTAACATTAAGCAATAGATTGTTGGGTATAGGGCGCGCCAACGTTTTTTGCAAAATATCCAACGTTAGTTTTTCGGCACAAGCAATGGTTTTTTCTGAGTGAGAAATAAGCGAAAAAGCGATGGCAGGCAAACCAAAAAGATGTGCTTCGATGGCGCAACCCACTGTTCCAGAGTAAATGGTATCATCGCCTAGATTAGCCCCCATGTTAATACCCGATAGAATTAAATCGGGTTTGTGTGGTAAAAAATTTGAAGTCAGGGCGATATGCACACAATCTGCCGGTGTGCCATGCACCGCAAAACGCAAGGAATCGATCTCGTCAATACGAACATCCTGCTGTAAGGTCAGTGCCGAAGAAGCCCCACTGCGATTCGCCGCAGGTGCTACTATCGTAATAGAAGAAACGCCGTCTAGTTGTTCTACAGCCTTATAGAGATGTTTTAATCCGATTGCATCGATTCCATCATCATTGGCAAGTAAAATATTCATTATAATACCTTACTTAAAAACGGTCGGAACGGGAGGATTCGAACCTCCGACCCCTTGCACCCCATGCAAGTGCGCTACCAGACTGCGCCACGCCCCGAGATTTCATAGTAAATTAATAATAGAATTGATTTCAGAAACAACAAACTGGTAATTAATTTGTTGTGATGGTTGTGGATTCTTTGTTTGCGACAATGCCTTCTGCACCCCCGCAATAGTAAATCCTTGTTCAATCCGCATACTCTGAATTTTACGCAATAAAAACACATTATCACGAGAATAATAACGCCGTGTGCCATTTTTTTTAATGGGCATAAAAGAATCGCCTAGTTGATTTTCCCAATAGCGTAAAATATGTGGCTTAGATAATACCAATGTGGCTGTTTCGCCAATCGTAAAAAAACGCTTATCAGGCAGCGGTGGAAAAACCAACGAGTTTTTAGCAATCATGGCAATTCGTTAAGATCTTTTTTAAATTTTCTACTTGATGTAAAGCTAACCACTCGTCGCCCGCAAATCAAAGCCTCTTTTTTAGTCTTTGGATTTCTGCCGATTCTAGCGGTTTTATCAATACAGCGAAAAGTGCCAAACCCTTGCACCTTTACCTTGCCATGTTCGTTAATTTTTTCGCGTAAAGTCGTAAAAAAATCTGACACAAATGCGTATGATTCCTTTGCAGTAAAAGTATCTGCTTCTAGGACTTTTGCCAAACTACTACGGGTAACCGTTTGACCTTCATTTGTATCAGTCAATTTAGTCATAATGCAATTATTCCCCTCTCAATCTCAGCTTAAAATGTTTTTTAATATCATTCATAATATCTAAAACAATAGAATTAATTTCTTCCCCTTTGAAATTATCGTTAAACTTTTGCAATTTTAACCGAATTCCGATGATATTTTCCCCTGAACCTTCATCTTTTTCATAAACATCAAATAAATCAACGCTAACAATCGGTAATGTTGGCGAAATCTGCAAAATATGAGAAACAATCGTGCCGACTCCAGCCGTCTCTGCTGGATCGATAATCAGTGATAAATCTCGTTGTACCATTGGAAAAATAGAAATAGGTTTAAGTGTTTTTGGTTTAAGCAAGCTATTTAAGCAATCGGTATTAAGCGAAAAAAGCAACACAGGTACAGAAAATTCACGAGCAAAAGGCAACATTGGGTGCAGCTCGCCCACCTGTCCAACGACAGTACCAGTACAGACAATATCGGCTGATTTATTAGGATGTAACGCTTTATTGGTAGATTTCTCTATGCGTCTAAACGAAACATCTTCAAGTGGATTCAAATATTTTTCGAGCAGCCCTTTAATATCATAAAAATCAAGCGTATTAAGCGGTGTGTTCCAACGCATCGGCACGGCATCGCTCACCGCCACCCCACCCAAAAAATTAGGTTGATACGGCAATTCGGAATTATCGGCATCATTGGGAAAAAAGCAACGTCCTAATTCAAACAATTTGATATTTTCGTTACGATGACGATGATTAAACAACGCTTGTTGTAGCAAGCCACCGAGCAACGTTGTCCGCATAACCGACATATCCTCGCTAATAGGATTTTTTAAAGTCAGCGGTGTTATACAAGACAGTTGAGCTTCCCATTCAGTTGGAACAAAAGCATAGCTAATCACCTCATGAAAACCATGATGTGCAAAAAACGTGCGAGACTGCTCATCTGAAAAAATCGATTCATTAACATGGCTTAATGCTCGTCCGCCCATCGGCATGGTCTCGGGTAATTGTGCATACCCCCAGCTACGCACAATTTCTTCGATAATATCTTCTTTAATTTTTAAATCAAACCGCCAAGCCGGTGTTATGCAGTGCAAGACGCCGTCATGTTCATGGTTTTCAATTTGTAATCCGTTTAAAAAATCCATTGCTTGTTGGGCGGAAACATCGATACCCAAGATCTTGCCGATAGAAGCCACTGGCAATGCGATTGTATATTGGTTATTTGGTGGGCAACCGCAACTAGATACAGGGCCCGTTTTGGCGTTTGTTAATTGTTGGATAAAACCGGCCCCTTTTTCGAGAATAGTAATTGGTAGTTGAGGGTTTACGCCTCGTTCGTAACGAAAAGCCGCATCCGAAGTCAATTTAAAATCACGGCTTCGACCCCGCACTGTCTGTGGTTCAAAAAAAGCACACTCAAGCAATACATTCTTAGTCGATTCCGTTACGCTGGACTCAAGTCCACCCATCACCCCACCCAAAGCAACTGCTTTGGCGTTATCGGTGATTAACAAAGTATCATTCTTACAGCAGATAAGCTTGCCATCTAAAACAGTTATTTTTTCATCATCATGCGCAAAACGCACGACAATACGCTCATTTAGTTTATCAGCATCAAAAGCGTGCAAAGGTTGCCCATAAGCCAACATAAGATAATTGGTAATATCCGCCGCAATATTAATACTACGACTACCACACCGTTCTAACAAGCTGCGTAACCACCAAGGTGACGGTATAGAACAATCTATGTCACGAATAAGCAAGGCATTATAAAAAGGGCAGGCACTCATTGCATCATCTGCAATAACAACATCAAAACAATCTTGATAATCGGGTTTATAATCGTGTTGGGCAATGGTGGTTGTGCACCCAATCGCCGCTGCCACCTCGCGAGCAATACCCAAATGGCTAAGGCAATCGCCACGATTTGGCGTAATCCCTATATCGTAAACGGTATCATTAAGCCCTAGTAGCTGCTCAAGCGACTCACCCACACAAACGCGGTCACTCTCACCAAACAGCAAAATACCATTGCTATCCTTGGCAATACCGAGTTCAGCAGCAGAACAAATCATCCCTTGTGATACGATGTTATCCACGGTTCGTTCGTCAATAACACTATTTTGCAGCATTGCACCAATCGGTGCCACTGCTACCAACCCACCAACCACCACATTAGCCGCCCCACAAACAATAGACAAAGGGTGATTAGCACCTACATTAACCGAGCATAAATGATTTTTTTTGCCGACACGTTCTAGCGTTAAAATTTCACCAACGACAATACCAGAACAAACAGCAAAAGATTCAATTTCTTCGACCTCTAAGCCGCGATTCGTTAATAATGCCTCCAGCGAATCCGCCGACACATTAGCCGTTAAAAACTGTTGGCACCAATGCAATGAAAGCTTCATCTGCCAAACTGTGAGAGGAATCGCCCATCATTTTCAAAAAACAAACGAATATCATCAATAGCATAATACAACATCGTTAGTCGTTCGACTCCCGTACCAAAAGCAAACCCTTGATATTCATCGGGATCAATCCCTGTATTTTTTAGCACCGTTGGGTGAATCATACCGCAACCTGCGACTTCGAGCCATTTGTCTTTACTGCTCCAACGAATATCGCACTCTGCCGAAGGCTCGGTAAACGGAAAAAAAGAAGGGCGAAATCGGATTTCAATATCATCATTTTCAAAAAACGCTCGAAAAAAGCTACCGAGGATTCCTTTTAAATCGGTAAAAGTAACCATTTTATCGACCCACAGTCCTTCTATTTGGTGAAACATAGGTGAATGTGTGGCATCGTGATCACAGCGATAAACCCGCCCGGGCGAAATAGCGCGAATAGGGATATTATTTTGGTGTTTTTCCATGTGCCGAATCTGCACTGGTGACGTGTGTGTACGTAATAAAAAAGGCAGATCATTCAGATAAAAAGTATCATGCATGGACCTTGCTGGGTGGTCTTCAGGTTGATTCAGTGCCGAAAAATTATAATAATCATTTTCGATTTCAGGACCTTCTACCACATTAAAGCCGATTCTATTTAAAATAGCCACTGCTCGTTTGATTGAAATATGGATAGGGTGGATACTGCCATTAACAGACGTTATTCGTCCGGGCAATGTAATATCGTTTTTTTCGTTATTAACGCGATTATTCGCTATAGTGGTTTCAATCTCATTGCGTCTGTTGGCAAAAAGCGATTCAATCTGAGAGCGTTCGGCATTGGCTTTAGCCCCTGCTGCCGCTCGTTCATGTTGGGGAAGTTGACTAATACCCCGCAATGCTTTTTGTAAAACACCATTCTTGCCGAGGTAACGTGCTTTTAGTGCATTAACCTCATGTAGAGTAAAAACCTCTTGGCTTTCGGCAATAGCCGATGCAACTAAAGAAGCGTCCGACTCCTCTTTAGGCATTTGCCTTGGCGAGTGCCACAATGGCGCCAAAGGCGGTATCATTTGCAACTGCAATCTCAGCTAAATGTTTACGATCAAGGGTAACGCCTGAACGCTTTAACCCACCCATAAATTGGCTGTAAGTCATTCCATTAAGACGGGCAGCAGCATTAATACGTATGATCCACAAAGAGCGAAAATCGCGTTTACGACGTCGCCTATCGCGATAAGCGTATTGCTCCGACTTCATGACGGCTTGTTTTGCTACTTTATAGACATTTTTACGGCGACCGCGAAAACCTTTAGCACGTTCTAAAAGACGGCTATGACGTTTACCAGCGGTAACACCTCGTTTTACTCTAGGCATGGGATTATATAACTCCTAAATTATAAATACGGCGCCATTTGCGCCACTCTTTTAGCATCTTTACCTCGCACAATAGATGAACCAACGCGCAAACGGCGTTTTTGTTTGGTGGACTTGTGAGTAAGAAGATGACGACGATAAGCAGAGCCATGTTTAATCTTACCAGAACCGGTACGAGAAAAACGTTTGGCAGTACTTTTATTAGTTTTCATTTTTGGCATGGAATTTTTCCTTTAATTATCCTTATTATTCTTTTTTCTTTTTTGGCACCATGAGCATAGTAAGTCTTTTACCTTCGAGGTTTGGCATTTGTTCAACCTCTGCGATTTCTTCTAAATCCTTTGCAAATCCTTTTAAACGTTCCAAAGCGATACTTTGTTTTACGACCTCACGTCCTCTAAACCACAGTGTTGTTTTAACGCGGTTACCGCTATTTAAAAAACGGATGGCATTACGTAATTTAACTTCATAATCGC
Source organism: Gammaproteobacteria bacterium (assembly GCA_965243565.1). Taxonomy (GTDB): domain Bacteria; phylum Pseudomonadota; class Gammaproteobacteria; order Tethybacterales; family Persebacteraceae; genus CBDEVH01. Next base: position 31,864 of record OZ251571.1, on the reverse strand, counting down.
CAGGACTGATAACAAGATGAAATTTAATCTCCTTAACTTCAACAGCCTTTTGCTTAACGCGTGCTTCATGTCGTTTTTTGCTCTCACGGTACTTGTATTTTCCGTAATTTAGAATTTTACAAACAATAGGCTTAGATTGTGGAGCAATTTCAACTAAATCCATACTTTGTTCTTGTGCCATACGGAGTGCTATTTCGATTTTCACTACGCCAGTTCTTTGTCCATCATGGTCGATTAACAAAACCTCAGATGCGGTGATATTTCGGTTCGTACGTAAGTCGTTTAGTTTATCTATGAAGCCCCCTTATTAAGGTAAAAAAAGAATGCAAATTATATAGTGATTCACGCTAAAAATAAAGCGGTTATCTAAAAATAAATATTAGTTAGTACGAATAGTGATAGATCATTCGTCAATATCTTTTTATTGTACCGTATTTAATATCGACTGTACTGTTGTTGCGACAGAGCCATCATCCGTTGGAGTAGTTGTAAAAAAAGCGGGCTTTGCCGTTGCATAATGCTGTTGCAACGCTCTTTCATAGCGTTTATCATAATGCTCGACAAGCAAGATTTTAACAATCTGTGCCCATTGTTTTTTTTGATACAATTCACGCAAGCCATCCACTGCCACCCTCCCTAAAAAAGGAGTAAGCTTTTTGGTAGTCACATCAAACAACGCATCATCTCGCAAAAAATGTGAATACTCCTGCAAGATTAGTTCAACCCGATCATTAAGGCTTGCTTCTAGTCGTAAAAAAACGCCTTCACGCATCCGTTTCATTAACGCTGGTGGCAATTGTATCTTTCCTATTCTAGGACTTTCTGCTTCAATAAAAACCAATTTATTTGGTGGCAATCGTTGCAAATAAAAACAAAGCAAATTGTCAAATTGTCGTTGTGATGGCTGTGATATATGTTCGCCAAAAACCGACCCACGATGAGAAGCCAGACACTCTAAATCAAGAACAGGCACATTTTGTGCTGCCAATTGGTTAAGCACGCGTGTTTTACCGACTCCTGTTTTGCCACCAATCACAACAAACTGTACGGAATCAAACCCTACTCTCAATTGCATAAGCACCTGTTGGCGATAGTTTTTATACCCACCTTCTAACTGTGTTGCCTGCCACCCCACGCGTTTTAAAATATCGACCATTGCGTCGCTGCGTTGTCCGCCACGTGCACAATAGACCAGTGGGTGCCATTGTTGTGGCTTATCTTTAAAAGTCGTTGTTAAATGAGCCGCAATATTATTTGCCAATAACGCCGCACCATTTTGTCTGGCGGTAAAAGCATCCTTTTTATAAAGCGTACCAATGTTGACACGCTCTTCATCAAAAAGGCTAGGTACATTAATAGCGTTGGGAATATGGCTTTCGGCAAACTCCTTAGGCGTTCGTGTATCAACAATCGAATCAAATTGGCAAAAAAACTTAAAATCCATAAAAACGTTATTGATTGACATAAGGAATTAAAAACGGCGAATCAGCAGACGTAGAAACGATTACGCTACCATAACGCGCTTGCACTTGTAGTAGAGCAGAATCACCATCAGTCATTAAGCCAATCAATTCAATAGTTGGCTCGCTATCAAATACTGACTTCCAAACGTCGGCAATATTAATATGAGAAGACTGCCATTTTCCTATATTTGCCGTCTGGTGTTGGGCAATTGCATAAACTTGAATCTCATTAATAAAAACAGAATACGGGCTTTCCCACTGTTCTGTCTTTAGTCGAGCATTAGAATAGACGAGATTCAATGTTTGGTAGTGCAAGCCACTTTGCCTTGTAAGATAAAACCTTAAAGCAAAATCATCCCCTGCCGTTGAGCCTTCCTTGGGATTATCCTGTGCTGCATCGACCCGCCATAAAAAGTGCAACCATGGTGTTTTATTAAAATCAATCTTTTTTTTAAGTGAGTAGCCAGACGCTCCCTTATCCGATTTAGCAAGCAAAACAGGGTGATTTAAAACAGCATCATTCACCACTTTATAATCGGTTTCGGCAATATCATCAAACACTTGATACGACCATTTCGTCATATTATCCGCTGTAAACAAAACCATTTCATCTGCCACTGCGGTGTAACAAGCCATTGCTCCCATAAAAAAAGACACCATTAAAACCACAATTCGCTTTAGCATATCGGTAATCCTTTGTAATTTAGTACGACAAACCATCAATAAGTTGGTCAAAACCATGCCGTGCTTTTAGAACAACATCACTTGCATTGGCAAAACCACTCAGTACTGCATTGACAAAATCATTACGACAAGAAGGGTTACAAAACCCTACAATAGAATCCTTATAAACAGTCGTTGCTCCAGCAGTAATAGGCATATTAGAAAAAGGGCAGAACTCATTAATGGCATTTTGTCGTGCGTGAAAATCTTTGCGGCATAAAATAGTATCGCGCGGCTGTGTGTTTTTATCAGGACAATCTAAATTAAAATGCAAGCCACGGCTCTCGCGGCGTTGCATAGCTCCTTCAATAACCAACAATGCACACTGTGCTAAATTTCGTAATTCGATAAAATCACGGCTAACGGGGTGATGTGCATAAAACTCATTAACTTCTTCTTGAATCCATCCAATACGTCGCCGCGCTCGTCTTAAGCGTAAATCATTACGTACAATTCCAACGTAATTCCACATAATCCGCCGTAACTCCTCCCAGTTATGAGAAATCATAATACTCTCTTTGGATGCTGAAATACGATTATCATCCCAATGAGCAACACTCACATGCGAGTCAAACTGCTGCCCTGCCAACTGCGTCATCACTGCCCGTCCGCTAACCACGCACTCCAATAATGAATTACTCGCCAGTCGGTTAGCGCCATGTAAGCCACTATTTGCCGTCTCACCAATGGCATAAAGTCCGTTAATATCTGTTTTACCGTAAACATCTGTATGCACGCCACCGCAACAATAATGTGCGGCTGGCACCACAGGTATGGTTTTTTCTTTGTCCCATAGCCCACGCCGCCGACACTCCTGAATAATAGAAGGAAACTTACTTTCCCAAAAGTGGTTTGGTTTTTGGCTACAATCCAAAAACACACATTGCTTGCCTGTAATCTTCATTTCGCGATCGATAGCGCGGGCGACAATATCGCGTGATGCCAGTTCAGCATCGGGATGAGCTTTGGCAACAAACCGTTCGCCCTGATGATTAATAAGCAACGCCCCTTCGCCGCGCAACGTCTCGCTAATTAGCATAGGTGGTGGTTGAGGATGAAAAAGAGTCGTTGGATGAAACTGCACAAACTCCATATTACTAATACGGCACCCTGCCCGATACGCCATACTAATACCATCTCCAGTTGTATCGCGTGGGGTTGAGGCATACAAATACATCCGTGCGGCCCCTCCTGTTGCCAGAATAACCGCTCCTGCTTGCACTGTCTCTACCTTTTGAGTATTAATATTTAACGCATAAAAACCAACACAGCGATTATTTTGAACGATTAAATCAACCGCAATATAATTTTCAAAAATCGTGACATTGTCTTTTTTTTGCAGTTTTTGCAATAACTTTTGCATTACTGTTAGTCCGGTATAGTCGTCCACATGGCTAATGCGGCGGTGTTGGTGTCCGCCCTCATGCGTTAACGCCAGTTCTCCATACTTATCGGTATTAAAGTCAACGCCCAATGTTGCCAGCCAGTCAATTGCTTCGGGCGCGGCTTCTACATTAAAGCGGACAGATTCTTTATTGCAAAGACCGTCCCCTGCAATCAGTGTATCGTGGCAATGAGCCTCCGGGGAATCGGGTGTTTTTTTAGCGGCAGCAATACCACCTTGTGCCCAGCTACTAGCGGCTTTGCCCAGTGGGCGTTTACAAAAAATCCCCACCTTGTATTCGGCATCGGCCGTAAGTGCCGAGACCAAGCCCGCTGCACCTGCTCCAATAATAGCAACATCAACACAGATGTTACCCATTATTAAAACCTTTTAGATGATAAGAGGGACAATAAGTAACGCAACGATATTGACAATTTTAATAAGAGGATTAATCGCAGGTCCTGCTGTATCTTTATAAGGATCGCCCACTGTATCACCTGTAATAGATGCCTTATGGCTATCAGAACCTTTACCGCCAAAATTACCATCTTCAATGTATTTTTTGGCGTTATCCCAAGCACCGCCACCTGTTGTCATTGATATAGCAACAAAAATACCGGTTACGATAGAACCAATCAATAAGCCACCCAAAGCGACAGGTCCTAAAACCAGTCCGACAATAATGGGCAACAAAATAGGCAACAACGAAGGTGCAATCATCTCACGAATAGCCGACTGTGTAAGCAAGTCAACCGCCCGAGAATAATCAGGCTTTGTAGTACCTTCCATAATACCCTCAATCTCTTTAAACTGGCGGCGAACCTCAACCACGACCGAACCAGAAGCCCTGCCGACTGCTTCCATTGTCATGGCAGCAAATAAATAAGGAATTAACCCACCAATAAACAAACCAATAATAACGTTGGGATCGGACAGATCAAAGCGAATTGCTTCTGCTGCTGAATTTGCTGCGAGAGCCGCTTTGTCGAGGGCGCTCGTATAATCAGCAAAAAGAACCAAGGCAGCCAAGGCAGCCGAACCAATGGCATAACCTTTGGTTACTGCTTTGGTTGTATTACCAATGGCATCCAATGGGTCTGTAACCGCACGCACGCTATCGGGCATACCTGCCATTTCGGCAATACCACCAGCATTATCGGTAATCGGTCCGTAAGCGTCTAATGCGACAATAATACCTGTCATTGACAACATCGATGTAGCGGCAATAGCGGTGCCGTATAAGCCCGCGAGATCGTAAGAAAAAGCGATTGTTGCACAGATTGAAAGAATAGGCATCCAGCAAGACTTCATCGAAAGCGCAAGCCCAGCAATAATATTGGTTGCATCACCTGTTTCAGATGCTTTTGCGACATCGCGCACTGGTTTAAAAGCGGTATCAGTGTAGTACTGTGTAATAGCCACTGTAAGCCCTGTTAAAATCAAACCAAGAATAGCACACATGTATAGAGGAAAGAAATCCAAAGCAGGGGATGTTGATGCAAAAAGAGTAACAGGAATAAACAAACCTGCTGCGGTTAAGCCGCCCATAATCAAACCACGATACAGCACATTCATTAATGGAGAGCCGGGATTAATCTTAGCCAAAAGCCCATCAATAATAATTAACAAAGGTGCAAAAGGCAGCAAGATACCGCCACGGTCAACACGGGTAAATACACACCCAACAATTGATGCAATAATAGCAGCAGCCCCGAGTGCCAGCGGATACATCACCGCATTAATAACATCAGTGCCGGTAAAAATCAAAGTTCCCGCAAGCATTGTAACAATGACGGTAACGGCATATGTCTCAAATAAATCAGCTGCCATACCAGCACAATCGCCCACGTTATCGCCCACGTTATCAGCAATAACAGCAGGATTTCTTGGGTCATCTTCGGGGATACCAGCCTCGACCTTACCCACCAAATCGGCACCGACATCAGCCCCTTTGGTAAAAATACCACCGCCTAAACGAGCAAAAATTGAGATTAATGAGCCACCAAAAGCGAGTCCGACCAAAGGATGAACAACTTCATACATGGTCTCGTTAGCGGCGATGGCATCTAGTCCACCTGCGTTTACCACCAAAACCAAAAAGTAGCCGGCAACGCCGAGCAAGCCCAAGCCAACGACAAGCATACCGGTTGTTGCGCCGCCTCTAAAAGCAACTGCCAATGCGGCATTAACCCCTGCCCGAGCAGCCTCTGCTGTCCGAACATTAGAGCGTACCGAGACATTCATACCGATATAACCAGTTGCTCCTGACAGTCCTGCACCAATCGCAAAACCAATCGCTGTTGCCCAATCAATAAAAATCCCAAGAAGAAAAAAGACACCCACTCCGACAATTGCAATTGTTTTGTACTGTCGGTTAAGATAAGCCGAAGCCCCCTCTTGAATAGCCGCAGCAATGCTACGCATTTTTTCATTTCCATCAGATAAGCTCCAAATCCACCGAGTAGAAATAAAACCATAAATAAGGGCTAACAATGAGCAGCCTATAATAAGTAACAACGTAAACATATCCTTTTATCCTATTTTAATAACATTATGTAACAAAAAATAAACCCATGTGTTCGGCAATAAGAACGCCCCGACACAAAAAGTGCCTGATTCTACCAAAACTAGCCATACAATTGACAGATAAACTAGTCTAAAACCGTTAAGTAACAGATTCGGTTAATAATATATCATATATAATTAACCTTGAAAAACTGATTAGGGGGATATTTGGAATTTTTAAATTACATGGGTGCTGTCTTTACGCCATTAAACTTTGCAATATTATGTTTTGGCACGATGGGTGGCTTAATTTTAGGGGCACTTCCCGGTTTATCGCCCACCATGGCGGTTGCGTTGCTCATACCCTTTACTTTCCACATGGAACCAGCCAGCGGGCTTATTTTATTAGGAGCTGCTTACACATCCACTGTTGCCGGTGGTGCTGTCAGTGCTATTTTATTAAAAATTCCCGGCGCACCTGCTAATATTGCCACTGTCTTAGATGGACACACCATGGCGCGCAACGGTCAGGCTGCCAAAGCCCTACAGTTATCATTCTTATCATCAGGTGTTGGTGGCGTCATGGGTATCTTTGTATTAATCTTTTTTACTCCAGTCCTTGCCGAATGGGCATTGGCATTTGGTCCGCCTCATTTATTTTGGATGGCAATACTTGGCATAACTGTCATTGCCTCTTTAGGCACAAAATCCGCCATAAAAGGCTTAATTTCTGGCACCATTGGCTTATGGATATCCACCATTGGCTTTGATCAAATACAAGGCGTCGAACGTTTTACCTTTTCCGATCACCTTGTTGGTGGTGTCAACATTATCGCCGCCCTTGTTGGTTTATTTGCGATACCCCAAGTGTTACAAATGCTAGAAAAAAACGCCGCCCGAGGAGCGATACTCGAAGTCGATACGCACTCCGTTTGGCAAAGCATGCGCTTGATGCTAAAGCGTGGGCGTGCTCTTGCCATTGGTAGTGTGGTCGGTGTAATCGTTGGCTTAATTCCCGGTGCTGGAGGGCAGATAGCCGGCTTGGTATCTTACGATCAAGCCCGTAAAACATCTAAAAACCCTGAGAACTTTGGCAAAGGCGAGCCCGATGGTATTATCGCTGCCGAAGCCGCCAACAACGCTATGGTAGGGCCATCACTCGTCCCCTTATTAACCCTTAGTATTCCCGGCTCGCCCACTGCTGCTGTTTTGTTAGGTGGGTTATTAATACACGGCATATTCCCCGGTAGCGATTTGTTCGAAAAACACCCTGAAGTCTCGTGGACATTTATAAACTCTCTACTAATAGGTCAGATACTCATGGTTATCTTTGGGCTATCACTCTCTCGCTTTGCTGCCAAAATTATCCGTTTGCCCAGCAACTATTTGGCAGCAGCTGTATTAGTCCTTGCTGTATTTGGCACTTACAGCGTCCAACACTCCTACTCTGATGTTCTCGTCATGATAACACTCGGCATCGGTATGTATAGCCTCGAAAAATTTGGTTTTGCGGCTGCCCCTATTGTTTTAGGTGTTGTATTAGGTCCCATTGCCGAGCGTAATTTTTTGCAAGGAAAAATCATCGGCACCGCTGGTGACGGCATGCTACCTTACTTTTTTGGTGGCGGTATTAACATCGTCCTTGTTGCTTTAATCATTCTATCTATTACATCAAGTCTATACTACGAAATAAAAAATATTAAAAAAACTTAGAACATCCCGCTATGTCAAAACCCCCATTTTCACTATCCCGTTACCTCCAAGCTGCTGCTGGTGATTTACTAGTAAGCGTTTTTGCTATTTTTTTAATAGTCGCATCATTTTGGGCAGAAGATGTCATTCCTTACCTATTCCCCCAAATATTAGCGTCGACCATGCTCTTTTTATGTGTCCTCCAATTAATCCACCATGCCCGTCACCCAAAAGACACTCAAGAGTTATCCAACTTTCTTTGTTCGTTACGTGACAATTACAAAGCCATCATCTTTATCATACTATACGTTGCACTAGCAGAAACCCTCGGTTTTTATGCGGCTGCCTTTATTGGCTTTATTGGTGTCGTTTTTATTGGCGGCATCCCCCCTTTTAGCCGTCGTCAGATAATAACCATCAGTATAGCTGCCACTGGCACTTGCCTTGTACTATACGTACTGTTTACTATCTTGTTAAAAGTACAAGTCCCTCACGGCATAATTTACTAGCACCGTTGCCAACTGTCCAAGCCGTTTAGATTAATTTAAAAACAGGGCCATGCACATTTTTTGGAATAAAAGTGATACAATCAATTTTATTCCAATTATTGGGAAAATTTTAATCTGGAGAAAATAATGAAAAAAACCAACTTTACAAAAAAATTATTCGTAAGTGTGCTAGGTGTGGCATTACTCGCCCCTGCTCTTGCGGCTGACTTTCCCGAGCGTCCAATCAGTCTGGTAGTTGCCTATAACCCAGGTGGTGCAACGGACTTTCAAGCCCGTATCGTTACTATGTTAGCCGGTCATAAAAAGCAGATGGACATGCCAATGGTCATCTTTAACCGCCCTGGTGCTGGTGGTAAAGTTGGCTGGACGCAATTTGCCACTAAGGCAAAAAACGACGGTTACGAGCTCGCCGCTTATAACGTTCCTCACTTTATTGCGCAATCCATCGTCTTTAAAACACCTTATGGCATTGACAATGTTGAACCAATTGCCAATTGGGGTGCGGATCCAGCTGTATTAATTGCTCCTAAAGACAGTCCATTTAACAGTACAAAAGACTTAATCGACTATGCCAAGAAAAACCCCGGCAAAGTAACCATTAACGGTGCTGGTTTGTATGTTGGTCATCACATTGCCTACTTACAGCTTTCCAAAGCCACTGGTGCAAAGCTCGTTTATGTTCCTGAAACAGGTGGTGCACCTGCTCTTAAAAACGTCAAAAGTGGTCAGGTCATGGCAGGCTTTAACAACCTATCCGATGCCTTTCGTAGCCAAAAAAGTCTAAAAATATTAGGCATTGCTGATATTGAAAGACATGCCTTTTTGCCAGACGTCCCCACCTTTAAAGAATCAGGCTTTGACGTGGACAACTCAAGCGTTAACTTCCGTGGAATTATGGCACCCAAAGGCACCCCCGATGATCTTTTAGTCTATCTATCCGACTCTATGGTAAAAATGTTCAACGCCAAAAAAGTCCAGAAGAAAATGAAAGCCGGTGGCTCGCCAATGCATGTTATGACACGCGCTGAAGTTCAAGCTATGTGGAAAGAACGCCAAACATACCTGAGCGGCTTACTTCAAGATTTAGTTAAATAAACCTTTCTTTTTTATTCACCAACGGCACTGTCATTGGCAGTGCCGATTCTTTTAAAAAGGCACTACTATGGACCAAGTTACGCAACTCATCAACCGTGCTAGTCGCGCGCAACGCGAGTTTGAAGCAAGTGGACAAGTCACCCTTGACACCGCTGCCGCTGCGGCAGCATGGGTACTCATTAAACCAGACAACAATCAACAGCTAGCAAAACTAGCAGTACAAGCAACAGGCTTGGGCAACGTTGCTGACAAAATCATCAAAAATCACCGCAAGACACTCGGTTTATTGCGTGACATGCAAGGCATTAAAACACTCGGCATCGTTCGTCAAGACTCGGCACTAGGCATTACTGAGCTACGCCGTCCGATGGGCGTTGTTGCAGCAATCACCCCTTCCACCAATCCAATTGCCACCCCTGCCAATAACATTATCAACGCACTAAAAACCGGCAACGCCATTATTATTGCGCCCTCTCCCAAAGGCATATCCTCCGCCAAAGCATTATTAGCCTTGATTCATGCAGAATTTAACCGCATAAAGCTCCCCTTAACAGACCCTTGCGGGTTGGTACAAATGTTACCCGAAGCCGACCGCAACATGACCAACCAGCTCATGAGTGAGGCAGACATCGTTGTTGTTACCGGCTCACAAGCCAACGTTTGCAACGGTTATAAAAGCGGCACGCCAGCCTTAGGGGTAGGAGTCGGCAACGTTACTGTCATTATTGATAGCAGTGCAAACCTTGCTGATGCTGCCGAAAAAATTGCCCAATCCAAAACATTTGACAATGCCACTTCCTGCTCCTCCGAAAACAGCTTAATAGTGCTAAAAAACATCGCCAATCCTATGCAAATTGCCCTAGAGGCAGCAGGTGGTATGTTACTTACAGACGACGACAAAACCCGTCTTCAGCATTTATTTTGGCAAGAAGGTAAGCTCAACCGTGACTTAATCGCACAGGATGCCACCCATCTATTAAACGCTATTAACGTCCAACGACAGCACGAAAACCTAACCCCACTTACAAGCTCGGCCTCATTGCGTTTTTTAATGGTACGAGAAACACAAGTTGGTAGCGACCACCCTTATTCTGGTGAAAAAATGGCACCTATTCTAACCCTTTATCAAGTCGACGACTTTAACGCGGCGATAGCCCAAGCCGATAAAATACTAAAACACCAAGGACAAGGGCACTCTGTCGGAATCCATACCACCGACAAGACTCAGCCATTGCAAATAGCAAGCCAGCTCCCTGCCTGTCGTGTTATTGTAAACCAAGCCCACTGCTTTGCCGCTGGTGGTGCCTTTAACAACGGCTTGCCATTCTCGTTATCAATGGGTTGTGGTGCATGGGGCGGCAACTCTTTTTCGGGCAACTTTAACTTTCAATTACTCACCCAACAAGTATTAATAGCTGAATCAATAAAACCAAACGAACCAACAGTAGAAGACCTCTTTAGCGACTATTGGCAAGTAAATGGCAAGTAAAAAAGCATGACAACTGTTAAAACGCTCATAGACGCTACTGCACAACAAAAACCAAATGCCTTATTTGCGCTTTACCCTGAAACAGGGCAGGTCCTCTCATGGCTACAATTACAAACTGCTGCTTGCCAAGTAGTAACACTCTGTGTGCAAATAGGAAATTTACCGAACCAGCCACTCGCTTTTATGATGGGCAACGGCTACGCCGCCCTGCAACTCCTCTTAGGCACAATGTACGCAAACCGTATCTGTTTGGCAATTAACCTTGTATCAGGCGATAGCCAAATTGCGCACTCCTTTAAACAAAGTGGTTGTCAGCACGTCGTTGTGGACGAAGAAAACCAAGAACGCCTTGATAAAATAATAAAAAGCCACCAGTTATCACTAAAAACCATCGTTGTCCACCGCGACAAGGGCATAACAACCACATCCACAAAACCAAGTGAGCAATCCAAACAAGACACGCCCACGCCCAGCAGTTGTGCTTTATTAATGTACACCAGCGGTACTACAGGTGTTCCCAAAGGCGTTGTCCACACCCACAAAAGCGTTTTAGCCGGCGGTTACAACACCGCTTTGGCGCACCAACTAACCGAGCAAGATCGTGCATTATGTGTTCTGCCGCTGTACCATATCAACGGACAATGTGTTACCGTCTTTGCGCCATTGGTATCACAAAGCTCAGTCGTTATGCCACACCGCTTTCGTACGAGCACCTTTTGGCAGACTATCGCCGACAAACAATGCACATGGTTTAGTGTTGTCCCAACCTTAATATCCTATCTTTTACACGACACCACACCGCTCCCGCCTGCTGACCGGCTACGACACCTTCGCTTTGGTCGCAGTGCCTCATCGCCCTTATCGCCCACCATTCAACAAAACTTTGAAGACCGCTTTCAAATACCCATTATCGAAACAATGGGGCTAACCGAAACAGCTGCTCAAATACTATCCAACCCACTCCCCCCGGCGACCCGCAAAATAGGATCGCCCGGCATTGCCTACGGCAACCAAGTACAAATCTATGAAAACGACAAGCAATGCCCCGAAAACACCATTGGTGAGCTCGTCATTCGTGGTGATAATGTCATGCAAGGTTACAACAAAAACCCTGAACAGACCGCTGCCACCTTTACCAAAGATGGATGGTTACTTACGGGAGATTTGGGTTACTGTGACCAAGACGGCTACTACTTTATTACTGGCAGACGCAAAGAGCTCATTATAAAAGGCGGTGAGAACATTGCTCCACGTGAGGTGGACGAAGCCCTACTTACTCTCCCGTATATTATTGAAGCCGCTGCCTTTGCCGTACCCTGCGATACCTATGGGCAACGCATCAGTGCCTGTGTTGTACTTGAGCCGTGCAAGCCTGAAGATGAACAAGCAATCATTAACCATTGCCACGAGCAAATCGGAAAATTTAAATCCCCCGACCGTATTTACTTTATGCAAGATCTCCCCAAAGGACCATCGGGCAAAATACAGCGTTTAAAACTAAAAGAATTGGCAACATAAATAAAAAAATCGCCTCAGACTATCCAAACACCATAGTCTCACCAAACCCTCACTAAAACTAAACTACGAGGTCTTATCCTTATCCTTACTTTCCTCCTCAACTTTTTTACGAGGAGTAGTCCGAGCAGAGATAAACAACCCGATTTCAAATAGAAACCAACAAGGGAAGGCAAGTAGTAATTGCGATACGACATCGGGAGGGGTGATAATGGCAGCGACAACAAAAGCACCAACGATTATATAAGGACGGGCACGTCTCATCGCCTCAATACTAACGATACCAAAGCGAATCAACATATAGACGATGATGGGTGTCTCAAATGCCAAGCCAAAGCCAAGAAATACTTTTATAATAAAACTAAAGTATTCCATTACATCGGGTGACCATTTAACGCCTTCTGGGGTAACGGCAGAGATAAAAGAAAAAACGACTTTAAAGACTAAAAAGTAAGAAAATAATATGCCAAAAGAAAATAGTAGAGTGCTACTGATGATGATAGGTAATAATAGTTTTTTTTCGTTTTTATAAAGAGCAGGTGCGATAAATTTCCAAAATTCGTAAAATATATAGGGTAGTCCTATCCATATTGCAAAGAAAAATGAGGTGGTGATGTGTATGGTAAAAGGGGCAATGACACCAATGGCGATGATTTCGCCGTCTGTTCCGGCTAATTGTGAGATTAATGGTTTGGCTAATATGCTATAGAGCTTACCCGCAAATGGCAGGATACAGATCATTAAAATAACGATAGAAGCGATGGATCTAAGTACGGTCGAGCGTAGTGCGATCAGATGGCTTAAAAAGCCGTCAAATGGTGCGTCGTTTTCTTTTTTGTCGATTGCTTGGTCGGATTCAGACATCAGCACCTTTTGGTTTGCTTGTCTTGCGTTTTTTTGTTATCTTTTTTTTAGTAGTGGGGGGTGCGTCTTTTTCTTCATTCTCTGCCTCATTTTTTTCCTCATTCGGCTTTGCGGTGATGCTTGCTTGTATATTATTGGCATTGGTAGTGGTGTCGTTGTCATCAATTTTAATGCGAGAGGTGTCAATGCTGTCGCTGATGTCTTCGTTTACTTTATCAACCTCTGTTTTAAATACATTACCGACGTTTTTCGAGGCGTCTTGAAATTCTTGGTGAATGTGTTTCATGTCTTCAAGAGCGATTTCTCGGCGAATGTCGGCTTTAACGCTATTGACTTGTCGCGATATACGACGGGCAAAATGACCAAAGAAACGAGCCGCTTCAGGTAGGCGTTTTGGTCCAATAACGACCAATGCAATGGTGCCGACTACGACGAGTTCCCAAAAACCAAAGTTGAGCATGGCGAATGGTGGTGGCTAAAAAAGTGTCTAGACTTTTTCTTTGGCGGTGGTAGTGGTTTCGGCTGTGGCTGCGTCTTGGATTTCTTTTTCAAGATTTTGGGCGTCGTCCCCGTCTTTTAGACCTTGTTTAAACCCACGTATAGACGCACCTAAGTCGCTACCCATATTGCGTAGCTTGCCAGAGCCAAAGACAACAACAACAACGATTAAAACTACTATCCAATGCCAAATGCTGAATGATCCCATCTTGTTAATACCCTCCTATTTAAAATCAGTGTTATTTTTGCGCGAATTTTTTTCGGCAATGCCAGAAATGCCCTGCCGTTTGGATAAAACGGATAGAACACTTGACAAGGGTATATTATAACGTGTCATTACTATAAGACAATGAAACCAAAGGTCTGCGAGCTCGTTTGTTAGCTGCCGTTTGTCGGCAGATTTGGCTGCTAAAATACTTTCGCCGGCTTCTTCGATGATTTTTTTCAGTAAATCGTCTTCGTTGCCTTGTAGTAGCATCGCCGTATAGGATGTTGTTGGATTGTCCATTCGCCGTGATTGTATCATGCGTTCTAGGTCGTTTAGTATGGTGGTTTCGTCTGTCATGGCGTGTCCTCGCGTTTGGATTTTATATCGTAGAGTAGCTGTAGGGCTTCTCGTGGCGATAGGGTATCAAGATTAATAGAGTCTAATAAGGTATCGGTGGGGCTGGTGGTTTGGGCTTCGCCGACAGCTTGGATGGTTTGGGCAACGGGTATTGATGGCGGCGTAAATAATGGAAATTCTTGTTGGCTGCCTTGTTCAAGCCCTTGTAGTATTTGGTAGCTGCGTAAAATAACATCACGCGGGACACCAGCCAATTGCGCGACCTGAATGCCAAAGCTACGGTTGGCTATGCCTTCTTCGACGGTGTGCATAAAAATAATGTTGTCGCCGTCTTCGTGGGCAACGACATGATAATTACTGACTGCCAAATGCTGTTCGGCGAGCTGTGTCATCTCAAAGTAATGGGTGGCGAGTAGGGTTTTGGCTTGATTGTGGCACAGTAGTGCCTCGCTGCTTGCCCATGCCAATGCCAAGCCGTCATAAGTGGCAGTGCCACGTCCTATTTCGTCTAGCAATACAAGACTGTCATTGGTCGCTCGGTGCAAAATGGCAGCGACTTCGGTCATTTCGACCATAAAGGTCGAGCGTCCGCCAGCAAGGTCGTCTGCCGAGCCAATGCGGGTAAAAATGGCATCGATTTTGCCAATGGTGGCTGCTTGTGCTGGAACGTATGAACCGCAATGGGCAAGGATGACGATGAGTGCGGTTTGGCGTAGATAGGTGGATTTACCGCCCATATTAGGGCCCGTAATAACGGCAAGCTTGCAGTCGTCACCTAGTTTTAAGTCGTTGGCTACAAAGTGGTTTACTTGTTGCTCGACTACAGCGTGGCGGCCACCGGTAATGTGCAGCGTATTGTCATCGCTAAATTGCGGACAGGTCCATTGGTTGGTGTTGGCGTGGTGAGCAAAGCATGTCATTATGTCGATTTCGGTAATGGCGTGGGCAATGCGGTTAATGTCGTGAATGTATGGATGTAATGATAATACGAGCTCGCTGTAAAGTTTTTTTTCGAGCGACCCTGCACGGTCGTTTGCCGTAAAGTAATCGGCTTCGAGTTTTTTTAATTCTGGAGTAATGTAGCGTTCGGTGTTTTTTAACGTTTGTCGCCGCTGCCAATTGCTGGGCGTTTGCTCACTGAGTGAGCGCGGTATTTCAATGTAAAAGCCATGTATTTTATTAAAGTCTACTCGCAATGTGTTCAAGCCAGTGGTTTGTTTTTCATTTTTGGTAATGGTTTCGAGTGTATCACTTGCCCCATTTTGTAATGCACGGAGTTCGTCAAGCTCGGCGTTAAAACCATCGGCAATAACACCGCCTTCACGTAGTGTGGCAGCAGGTTCGGATATTAAGGCTGCCGCCAATAGTTTTATGACGGCACCGTCGTTTTGGCATTGTTGTGCCAACTGTGTTAGCAGTGGGCTTTGGCATTGCTCTAAGGGCTCGATAATGTGTGGCAAGGCTCGATAACTGCATAGCAATAAAGCGAGCTCACGTGGAGCAACGGTGTTTAATTGTATACGGGTTGCCAGTCTTTCGATGTCGCCAATGGGGTGTAGTGCTTTTTGAATGGCGGGTGTTTTTTTGTGATGTAGTATTTGGCCTAGTGCTTCTAACTTTTTTTTGGTTTGGTCACGTTGTCTGGGTGGGGTTTGCACCAAAATAGCAAGATTGCGCGAGCCCATTGCTGTTTTGCATTGGTTAATGGTTGATAACAATGTCGGGGATTTTTGCCCCGAAAAAGTGCGGGTTAGCTCTAAACTGGCACGGGTGCTACTGTTCATCTCAATCCATTGGTCACTTTGTTCTAAAACAATGCCACGTAAATGGGCGAGGTTTTGTTGTAGTGCTTCTTCGGCATAATAGATTAACGCACCAGCAACACTAATAATAGGTGCGTCGTTGTTAATGCCAAAGCTGATTAAGTCGAGTACGGCAAATGTTTTTTGCAAGCGTTTTCTGCCATCATCAGGTAAAAAACGCCATGCTGGTAGATGTTTTATCACCGCTTTGCCGTTGGCTAAGTGGGCTAAGTCGGTTGTTTCTTCGGGTAATAAAATTTCGGCGGGGCCTAAGCGGGCGATGATGTCATCGACTTGTTTATAAGGGCAATAACCGACATTAAATAAACCGCATGAGATATCAAGCCATGCATAAGCAATGGTTTTTTTGTCATGGTTTGGCATAAGTGTTAATAAAATGGCGCTTTCTTTTTCGTCTAGCAATGCGGGATCGGTAACGGTGCCGGGAGTGAGTATGCGCGATACTTTTCTTTGCATAATGCCTTTGTCTGTAGGCTCGCCGATTTGCTCACAGATAACCACGGATTCCCCCATTTTTATTAAACGAGATAAATATTGATCTGCTGCATGGTAAGGCACTCCCGCCATCGAGATGGGCTTGCCTTCGGATTGACCGCGTGCGGTTAAGGTAATATTGAGCAGCTGTGCGGCTCGCTCGGCATCACTAAAAAACAGCTCGTAAAAATCGCCCATACGATAAAAAACCAACATATCGGGGTAGTTGGCTTTTATCTGTAAATACTGCTGTATTAATGGAGTGTGCTTAGTCATAATTTTGCGTAATAAATTGCCGTAGTAAGGCAATGCCGCCTAATCCGCTTTTTTCGGGGTGAAATTGGGTGGCAATGAGTTTGTTCTTGCCAACAATGGCAGAAAAGTCAGTTTGATAATTGGTTTTTATAAGCGTTGAGTCGCCAATGGGGGCGTAGTAAGAGTGTATAAAGTAAAACCGTTGGTTTTTGGCAATGGTGTCGGTAATGGGCCCCGCTTGGTGTTGCTCTACAGTGTTCCAACCCATATGCGGTACTTTGTACGATGGACTAACAGCAAAGCGGCGGATGGTGTCGCTAAAAATACCCAAACCATTGACGTTTGGGGCTTCTTCGCTGTTGGCGAATAGTACTTGCATCCCCACACAAATGCCTAAAAATGGTTTGGTCTGGGCGGCTTCAATGAGCGCATCGCGTAGTTGCAAGCGGTCGATTTGTTGCATACAAGCACCAAAATGCCCATCACCGGGGAATATAATTTTGTCGGCTTGATGTATTTCGTCAGCGGTGCTTGTGAGTGTGGCAGTAACGTTTGGGGCTGCTCGTTTCACACCAGCAAGGGCAGAATGCAGATTGCCCATGCCACAGTTGACAACCGCTATTTGTGTCATAAAACACCTTTGGTCGAAGGAATGTTTTGTTGATTGTCGGTGGTTATGGCAGATTTTAAAGCCAAGCCAAATGCTTTAAATATGGCTTCGATTTGGTGGTGGGCATTGGTTCCACGGATAAGGTCGATGTGAACGGTGATTTTTGCATTGTTAACTACTGCCTGAAAAAACTCACGGAATAAGTCGGAATCAATACCACCAATGGCGTTGCGTGATAACGTAACGTGGTAGTTTAACGAGGGTCTGCCCGAGAGGTCTATTACCACTCGTGCTAGTGATTCGTCTAGTGGGGCGTAGGCATGAGCAAAACGGCGAATGCCGGCTTTGTTGCCCAATGCTTCGGACAATGCTTGTCCCAATGCAATGCCGCAGTCTTCAACCGTGTGGTGCGCGTCGATTGACAAATCGCCTATGGCGTTTAATGCCAGCGCGATTTGCCCATGCCGTGAAATTTGGTCGAGCATATGGTCAAAAAAAGCAATGCCACTGTTAATGTCAGTGTTGGCACTGTTGGTATCACCGTCAAGTTGGAGCGATAGGGTGATGTCGGTTTCGTTGGTTTTTCGTTGAATGTTGCTGGTTCTGTTGCTCATGATAGACCTTTGTTTTTTTATAGTAGTGTACTTGCTAATTTGCTATAGTAGAGATGAAGATTGTCAATGCTGGTTTTTAAGTGATGGTGACTTTCGTTATTGTAAATGATGTCGTCGGCAATTTTACGCCGTTCATCAGCGGTGATTTGGGCTTCCATTATTTTTTGGACGTCTTGTTTTTTATCACGTTGCTCAGCACGGGCTATTTGCTTGGCTTCGTCAATGTCCATTGCTACCAATCGATGAAAAAAAGGCTTCCATGTTGCTTTGTCTTTTATTAATGGCACGATGCCAATAACATAAGGCGATGTTGCTTGTTGCATTTGTACTAATAATTGCTGACGAATTAAAGGGTGCAAAACGGATTCTAGGCGGCGGCGTAAATCGGGCTGGTCAAAAACGCGTTGGCGAACGCTTGCTCGGTCAAAAATGCCGTCTTTGGTAAATGCCCAGTCGCCCAAAGCTTCGCGTAATGGCTCAAGTGCCTCACCATTGGGTTGTGTGAGTGTTGCGGCAATGGTGTCGGTATCGATAACGTCAATACCAAGGGTTTGAAAAATTTTACCAACAGTGCTTTTGCCGCTTGCGATTCCGCCAGTTAAACCAACCCGATAACGGCTCATTTTAAAACATATTGCCAATAACGTGTCATGATGTCCTCACCATAAAGTAACATGATTATGCCAGCTGCCGATAAACAAGGCCCAAAGGGAATCTGCCTTTTATGACGACCGCGGATGATGCGACGAAATCCAGCAAATCCAATAGCCAGTATCGAGCCGATAAAGAAAACAGCGGGTAGATCTTGCCAGCCTAGCCACGCACCTAAAGCGGCAGCTAGCTTTAAATCGCCACCGCCCATTGCGAGTTTGCCCATTATTTTTGAGACAATAGAGCCAAGGATGAGCAGTACACTATAACCCAAAACAGCACCTAAAACGGCGTCTGGTAATAAAGCGTATTCGGAATTAATATTGGCAAGTAAGCCCAGCCATAATAATGGCAAGGTCAGTACATCAAGTAAATAATAGCGGTATAAGTCAATGACTGAAGCGACTAATAGAATGCTAAAAAATGCCACTAAAAATAAAAAACCTAACCAAGAACTGCTGTAATAAATAGCAGCGTAAAATATAACGCCACCAAGGATTTCGATGACCAAATAACGCAGACGAATCGGCAATTTGCAACAAGCACCTTTACCGCCTAGAAGTAAATAACTAAGTACGGGGATGTTGTGCCATGGTCTAATGCTTTTTTTGCACTTGGGGCAGAAAGAAGGGGGCCATGCCAAAAACGATAAGGTATAAGGAGTGCGTAAACGCAGCCCAGCAATGTCGATTAAAGGTAGACGGTGGATGACGACGTTTAAAAAACTGCCCCACAAAAAACCAAAAAGAACAAATGAAATAACAATAGGATCAAACAAAAAAATTGCCTCAGAGAGTTGTTAAAAAAATTGCCTAGTCACGTGCTTCTTCTAGCCATTTTGTCTGAATAGCCTCGAGAATACGCTCGTTGGATTTTTCTGGATCATCGTCAAAATCGGGCAATGCACAAACCCACGTGTGCAAATCGGTAAATCGCACGTATTGAGGGTCGGTGTCGGGATAGGTGTCCATTAATTCAATCGCAATGTCAAGCGAATCAGTCCACCGCATTAGTGATGCTCCCTTGCGTGGTTAATGGTGTAGCGGGGAATTTGTATGGTTAAATCGTCGTTGCCCATTAATGATTGACATGATAATCTGGATGAGGGTGTCAGCCCCCATGCTCTATCTAAAAGGTCTTCTTCGTCTTCGGTTGCCTCGGTTAGTGAGACAAAGCCTTGCTGAACAACGATATGGCAGGTGGTACAAGCACAAGATTTTTCGCAGGCGTGTTCGATGTCGATTCCATTTTTTAATAAGCCATCGCAAATGGATATTCCAGTATCAAGGCTAAAAGAAGCCCCTTCAGGGCATAAATCGGCATGTGGTAAAACAGTAATTATTGGCATAACGCTGATTCTACACACAAAACCAAAAATAAATAAGAATCTGTCAGTGTTGCTTTTGTTATCAGCCAAAAAGTAAGTAGTAAGCGATTTTTTCCTTTGTTTGTACGGCAAAAAACCAAGAAAATGAACCGATACACAAGGTTGCGGGGCGCGGCTTTGTCGCTTACTTTGCAAAAAATGAAGGGATTATGTACAATGCACATGAATAGGAGAAAAAAAGAATATGTCACAAGTTGTTGTGGTTCCGTCTATAGGTGATTTTGAGAGTGTTGAAATCATTGAAATTTTAGTCGCTGTTGGCGATGTTATTGAGGTTGAGCAGTCACTTATTACACTGGAATCGGATAAAGCGAGTATGGATATTCCATCGCCGTGTGCTGGTACCGTAACCGAGCTATTGGTTAATGTTGGTGAGAAAGTGGGTATTGGGTCTGCCATTGTCAAGGTGGATGATGCCGTAACCGCTACCGCCGCCAAAGCGTCAGATACATCGGGTACATCGGATAAATCAGATGAGCAAGTCCGCCCTGCTGCTACAGATACCCCTGACGTATCCCCCAGCCCCATGCCAAGCAATGCTGATAATGCTGCCATAAATACCGCTAAGACTGAAGATGTTTATGTCCCTAATATAGGTGATTTTGCAAATATAGAGGTTATCGAGGTATTGGTTGCTGTTGGCGATGAGATACAAAAAGAACAATCAATTATAACGTTGGAGTCGGATAAAGCGTCGATGGATGTGCCGTCATCGGTAAGTGGTGTGGTCGAAAAACTGTTGATTAATGTCGGCGATAAAATTAGCGAGGGCGATTTAATGGTGGTTGTTCGACCATTGGCTTCTGCTCCTATTGCCCCTATTGCCCCTACCCCTGACAATACTCCCCTAGCTGCCTCCCCGCCTAGCCCGCCGATGGCAGCGCAGCCCACCGAAGATAAACCGCTCACTCCATCACCAGCAAATACAGAATTACCCAAACCCAGCTATGGTGGCAAGCCCTATGCCGGCCCAGCAGTACGACGGTTAGCACGTGAATTGGGGGTTGATTTAAACAAGATAAAAGGCAGCGGCAAAAACAGACGCGTCCAAAAAGAGGATGTTAAACTGTATGTTAAAGAGATCATTCAAGCAAAGGAAAATAACACTGTCGCAACGCATGGCTTGCCAGTAATGGCAGATATTGATTTTACGCAGTTTGGTGAGGTCGAAGAGAAAAAACTTTCTCGTATTAATAAATTATCTGCTAGTAATCTCCATCGTAATTGGTTATTGGCACCGCATGTAACACAATTGAGCAATGCCGATATTACCGATATGGAAGAGTTCCGCCAATCGTTGGCAGCAGAAACAAAAAAGCAAGGCTATAAAATGACTCCGTTGGCGTTTTTTATTAAAGCGGCGGCGATTGCTTTAAAACAATTCCCTCGATTTAACGCCTCACTAAAAGCAGATGGCGAAAATCTAGTGCTTAAAAAATATTTTAATATCGGTGTGGCAGTAGATACACCGAATGGTTTGGTCGTTCCTGTCTTACGACATGTGGACAATAAAGGCATTGCCGATATTGCGCGTGAGTTAAGCGAAATCAGCGGTTTGGCACGAGACGGCAAACTACCCCGTAGCTCAATGCAAGGCGGTTGTTTTACTATTTCATCATTGGGAGGGATTGGCGGGAGCCATTTTACGCCGATTATTAACTTGCCCGAAGTCGCTATTTTAGGTGTTGGGCGTTCTAATATGGAGCCTCATTGGGATGGCACTGCATTTGTGCCACGCCTAAAACTGCCACTGGCTTTGTCGTATGACCATCGGGTAGTGGACGGTGCTGAAGGTGCTCGCTTTATTACGTATTACTCTGCTTTACTATCAGATATACGCCGCCTGTCGGTGTAGTTTTATATATTACCAATAGGTAAATTGCGTTCTAAGTTTTGTAGAATGGCTTTTATTTTTTCTTCTGACCGTGTTTTGGCACTGAACTCTACCCGTCGTGATTGGCTTTCGTCTTCGATTCCATTAACCAAGGCAGGTTTGGCAGATGACGCACCTGTGGCGCGTAAGACTGTTTTTAACCAAGGACGGTGCTCGGCAACGGCAGGTAGGTTATAGACGTATTCGAGTACGGCAAAAGCCCGCGCTTGTGATAGCTGGGCGTTGTGTAAATAACGTTGCGTATCGCTGGCTTCGCCGCCTTTCCAGTCGCTAGAGGTGTGCCCTTCTATGCGAATTTCTTCTATTTCGTTTTTCCATTTGCTGCTGGCGAGTAGGGTGATATATTGCGGAAAAAACTTGTTTAAGTCAGATTGAAAAGTAGGCGTCAGATCGCTGCTACCTACCGAAAATAGCGATTGCGGACGGCTAAAGCGAATGGCACCGTTGTCAAGGATGGCGGCGTTCCATTTTTTTAAATGATCGCTAAAGGTTTGCTGTAGTTGTGTGTGTATGCCTTCTTTGGTGGCGGCATAGTCCATGGCAATGGCTTGTATGGCTTCGTGTTCTTTGGCTAGTTGTTGTTGGTCTTGTTGTATTTTTAACATAAAGACGATGGCAATGAATAAAAAAACCATCATCAATACCGACATTAAATCGGATACGCCAATCCATTGGCGTTCACTCGACATGGGGGCGGGTTCTGTTGCCTATGATTGTTTGGGCGATGGATAAGACAGTTGCCAGAGCCATGCCGGTAATAGAGGTTACAAAGGCAAATTTTAGTCCGTCTAGTAAGACGGGAACACCGCTGGCAATGTCCTCGGTATTAAAGTTATAAAGCCCCCACCAAATACCGACAAAAGTGCCAAGTAATCCCGTGCTAACAATAGCAGATTTAAAATCCCAATGGCGTTTGCCTCGCCAATGAGTGGTGCCGTCAAGTATTGAGAGTATTAACATTAGGCATAAAAAAATCCGACTGACCATGGTGGTTGATATGATTCCACCGATTAACGGCATGGCTTTTTGCTTCTTGATGCGGTTTAAAAAAACGGGGCTTTTGGGCTTGCCAGTGGCGGTAAAGCCTTTGTATTTGTAGGCGACAAAACTGTCAACGGCGGGTGGTTTTTGTCGGACGAGGCGGCTAAAACCAGTGCCGATGATAAACTTGCCACCATTGATTGATTCGACCTCAAGACTGCCCATCATCCCAGCCAATTCGCCTTGACCACGGCGATGTGCCAGTACAATGGCTTCGCCGACTGAATACGGCAGGGCTAATATTAATGCAAGGTCGTCGTTGGTATAGGGTTCGTCCACTTTTTTTAATACCAATCCGCCTTTGCCGTTTTGATAAAGGGTATCGAGGTGTGCTTGTAATTCGGTCGGGTTGCTAAAAACCAGAGGGTTATCTTGCCTTTGCAAATAGGGTGTGGCGGCGGTCATTACCCATTGTGTGAGGTGCTTCCAACGGTCGTCAAAGGGGGTGTTTTGTTGTGGAATATCGGTGGCAATAAACCGCAGTCGCTGCCATGCGGTTTGGGCATCGGGCTGACGCAATATGCGGTTAATGGTGTCTAAATTGTCGCCTTCTTTGCCGACCAATGTGCCGATTAACGCTTTTTGTTTTAAGGCTTTTGCAAACCAAATGGGCGGGGTAAATAGCGTGCCTTGAGCGTCTTCAAACTGTGTGCCGTTCCAATGTAGTGCAATGCCGTCAATGACTGGAAATGCACTGTATGAATCAAGGGCGATTGGGTTTTTTTTAGCATCGTATAGCGTCGGCGATAAAAAGTCGTAGCCCCATGCAGTGCTTGCACTCAACCATAATAAAAGGGCAAGGAAGGCGGTATAAAAAAACTTAGACTTGTTTTTTAAGTTGTTCCAAAACGGAAGGGTTTTCAAGTGTGGATACATCCTGAGTTATTTCTTGATTCTGTGCAATGGTACGTAATAATCTACGCATAATTTTACCACTGCGGGTTTTGGGTAAGCCATCACCAAAGCGAATTTCTTTGGGTTTGGCAATGGCACCTATTTCTTGTCCAACCCACTGCCGCAGTTGTTGTTCTAATGCTTTTGCCGCATCGCCTTCGGGGCAGTCGCTTTTGAGTACGACAAACGCAACAATGGCTTCGCCAGTGATATCGTCCGGTCGTCCGATGACAGCGGCTTCGGCAACGTTGGGGTTTGCGGCAAGTGCGGATTCTATCTCCATTGTGCCCAATCGATGTCCGGAGACATTGAGTACATCGTCTATCCGTCCCATAATCCAAAAATAGCCATCGGCATCACAATTGGCGGAATCACCCGCTACATAATATTGTCCGCCAGCTATATCGGCAGGGTAGTAAGTGCTAACATAACGCTCGTCATCGCCCCAAATGGTGCGTAATTGTGATGGAAACGGCTTTTTAATGACCAAATAACCACCTTGTCCAGTGCCCATTTCTTCGCCGTTTTTGTCCACAACAGCCGCAAAAATACCGGGTAATGGCAACGTGCATGATCCGGGTTTGGTAGGGGTTACGCCCGGTAATGGGGCTATCATATTGCTACCGGTTTCGGTTTGCCACCAAGTGTCAAGAATGGGGCAACGACCGCCACCAACGGTGTTTTTGTACCACATCCATGCGTCGGGGTTAATCGGCTCGCCGACAGTGGCGAGGATTCGTAAGGATGATAAATCGTAATTATTAGGGAGGTCTGAACCCATTTTAATCAACGCCCGAATGGCAGTAGGGGCAGTATAAAAAGTGGTTACTTTGTGTTTGGCGATTATCTCCCAAAAACGCCCGGGATGAGGGTGCGTTGGCACGCCTTCAAATATAACTTGAGTACCGCCTACTGCCAACGGACCATAAGCAACATAAGTATGTCCAGTTATCCAGCCAACATCTGCCGTACACCAATAAATATCGTCTTGTTGATGGTCAAATACCCACTGCATGGATAAAATAGAGCCCAATAAATAACCACCAATACTGTGTTGAATGCCTTTTGGTTTGCCTGTCGAGCCAGAGGTATAAAGTATAAATAACGGGTCTTCGGCATTCATCGGAGTCGGTGGACAGTCGGTCGGTTGATTCTCGATTGTGGCAGCCCATGTTATATCGCGCCCAGCTTGCATAGAAACAGCCGCGTTGGTGCGTTCTAAAACAATCACTTTTTCAATGGGGGTTTCAGTTACCAGTGCTTCGTCCACTATGTTTTTTAAAGGAAATACCTTGCCACCGCGGACGCTTTCATCGGCAGTAATAACCATCTTTGCACCAGCATCAATAATACGATCTTGTAATGATTTGGCAGAAAAACCACCAAAAACAACGGAGTGAATCGCCCCAATCCGCGCACACGCTTGCATTGCTATGACTGCCTCAGGACGCATTGGCATATAGATAATAACGCGGTCGCCTTTGTTTAGCCCTGCCGCATAAAGTCCATTGGCAAACTGACAAACGCTGTTGTATAGGCGTTGGTAACTCCAGTGGTCGGTATTGCCGTCATCGTCTTCAAAAATAATAGCGGTTTTCTCGCCACGGCTGGCAAGGTGACGATCAAGGCAATTGGCAGAGATGTTGAGATAACCATCGGTAAACCAACGATGGTGGGGGGCATTGCTGCCGTCATAGACCACCGAAAAAGGGTTTTCCCATGATATTTTTTCAAGTGCCAAGCGTTGCCAAAAGCCTTCCCAATCATTGGAAGATTCGGCAACCAATGCGTTATAAGCAGCCCGTCCGGCAATGTTGGCATTGGCAAAATTAGCAGGTGGGTCAAAACGACGGTTTTCTTGTAAAATGGATTCAATCTTATCAGACATAATAGAACTTTCTTTGGTTATAAACTGTTTGGATTATATCGTATTTACCGCAAAGCAAAGAATCCCCCCATACTGTAATACGACCACCAAAGCGTGCGTTATTTGTTTTGTAATTTTTGAATGGTTTCGCTTATTTTAGCCTGATGGTTATCATGCCATTGATCAAAAGTCATTGCTGCTTCTGCATCTGCTTTGGTTTTTGCACGGTGATAGATGGCGGCAGCTTGGGCTTGTTCAATAACGACAATGCCATCGCTGTCTGCGACGATAATGTCGCCAGTACTCACGCGAACACCACCACATACAATAGGTTGGGCTAGGGCAAGAACACAATTTTTTTTGCCGGGGACGGGAAAAACGCCTTTGGCATAAACAGGAAACTGTATTGCGAAAATCTCGTCAATGTCGCGGATAACACCGTCAATAATAAAGCCTTGAATGCCGCGTTGTTTTGCCGCAGTACAAACATTGCCACCAGCAACTGCCGATAGCGTATCAACGCCATCAACAACAATAATGGATTGTGGCGGGGCTTGGTAAATGGCGGCGTGTAACATAAGGTGATCACCGGCGGCTAATTGCACGGTGTAGGCAGTGCCTGCTATTTTAGGGGTGGGGTGCCATAAAGAATGAATGGCACTGTCCATAAATGAATCCGCACCAAGCACATTGCCGTAATCGGGGGTTGAAAACTCTCCAAAATTCATAAAAATCCTCCTCAAGAAATACTCCATTTTACATGGTGGAATAAAACACTACAAATTAAGAAATTATTATTCTGTTTCTATTATATTAACGGCAGTATAAACAGGGGTTTGATTAAATAGTTGAATTAAATCGTTGTTGTGCATTCGAATGCAGCCAATTGAGTCGGGTTTTGTTATGTCGGTTGTATCAGGCGTGCCGTGAATATAAATATATCGCCGCATGGTATCAACATGACCCAATCGATTTTTATTAATTTCGCAGCCAGATAGCCACAATATACGAGTGAGTATCCAGTCACTTCGCGGGGATTTTATAGCAAGTTCGGGTGAATAAATCTCGCCAGTTGGTCGGCGCGCGCGAAAAACGGTATTAGTCGGTTGGTTATCTCCAATTTTGGCACGGATAATGTGTTTGCCGCGTGGTGTTTTGTAACTGCCGTTTTCCTCGCCTGCCCCATTGGCAGCGGTTGATACCGCCCACGTTTGCTCTGCGGTATTCTCGTTATACAGCGTTAGTGTTTGTTGGCTTAGATTAATGACAATAAAGTGCATGGTAACGTTGGTTTCGGGTTAGGGGTAGGTGGTGTCGGTGGTTTATGTTTTGGTTTGTCTTTTTTTGTTAAAAAAATCGTGGAGCAAAGCGGTGGATTGGTCGGCAAATAAGCCACTTTTTATTTGCGTTTGATGATTTAAAATAGGGTTATCAGGGATGTGGAGTACGCTGCCACAAGCCCCTGTTTTAGGGTCTGTTGCCGCAAAGATGAGCGATGCCAAACGGGCATGCAAAATAGCCCCTATGCACATGGTGCATGGTTCTAGGCTAACGGCTATGTGGTAACTACTTAAGCGATAATTTGCCAATGCCGTAGCGGCTTGTCGCATTGCGACAATTTCGGCGTGAGCGGTCATGTCGTTTTGGTGTATTGTCTGGTTGTGGCCCTCGCCAATAATTTTACCGTCGTTACTATAAACCACTGCACCAACGGGGACTTCGCCCGCTTGTGCTGCGTCTTTAGCAAGTTGCAAGGCGCGTTGCATCATCGCTTGCTCAATGTCGGAAAAAATTAAGATACTTTCAGAAGAAGCCTTGTTTGCGTCGTTTTTGCACATAACTCTGGTGGTAGTCTTCTGCTTCCCAAAAAGTTTCGGCTGGAACTACTTGGGTTACAATGTCAATTTTATAATGGATTTGTCGCTTTTGTTTGGATGCCGCTGCCGTTAATTTTTGTGCTTCATCTACAAAAAAGATAGCGGAGCGATATTGAGTTCCAATATCAACTCCTTGACCGTTGATTTGTGTCGGGTCGTGCATAAGCCAAAACGCCGATAATAATTCATCGTAGGAAACAAGGCTTGAATCAAAAGTAATTTCGACTGCTTCGGCATGTCCAGTATCGGAGTAGCAGACTTGTTTATAAGTTGGGCTTGAAACGTGTCCACCAGTATAACCAACACGGGTGCTAGTGACTCCCGGTATGGCTTGAAAATTGGCTTCAATTCCCCAAAAACAGCCCGCTGCTAATATTGCTTTTTGTTGTGTATTCATGATTTAAGTTCCTCTTCAATTTCTCTTATAATGGCAGTAAAAGCCTCACGGCGATTACTTGCGTTTTTTATGGGACGTCCTACAACCAAATAATCGCCCCCATCAGCAATAACGCTCGCTGGGTTGGCAGTGCGTTTTTGGTCGTCTGTTGTTGTTGTCGATGCTGGGCGAATGCCCGGCGTTACCAATGTTAGTGCATGACCGCATTCTCGACGCAAAATAGCAACCTCACCGCCCGATGATACAACCCCATCACAGCCTAAATCAATTGCTTTTTTTGCCCTTGATAATACCAATTGTGGGATATCGCCAGCCCAACCCATTTCGGTGATGTCGTTTTGGTCAAGACTGGTTAGTACGGTAACGGCTAAAATTTTTAAATGGCTGCCTTTGGCACTGGCTGCCGCTTCCATAATGGCATTATTGCCATGCACGGTTAAAAAATCCGCCCCTGAATCGGCAATTTGAGCGGTTGCTCTTTTGACGGTTTCGGGAACATCAAATAGTTTTAAATCAACAAATACGCGGTTGTTGCGTTTGATTAATTCGTCGAGTAAAGGCTTGCCATGCCCTCCGGCAAATAGCTCTAAACCAACTTTATAAAAATTTGCCAGCCCGTCTAAAGCACTAACCAAATCCATCGCCGATGCAAAATCAGGATAGTCAAGTGCAACAATACAACGCTCATTGGCAGCAATATTTTTTCTGGCTAGCATAGTGTTTATTATACCGTATGACTTGTTGCCACTTTTTTTATCCAATAAAAAGATGCTTATTTTGGTCTGATTTAAAAAAGATTGCTGTACACTTTTGTCTACAAAAAAATTATTTGATTGGAGAAAAGAATATGGAACATTTGATTAATATCGAAAATGGAAATCGCGCAAAAAATACTTTTTCGGCACAAGAATTTGACCGCCGACAACAAGGGTTGTTGACTATTATGGAGCAGCAGGGTATTGATGCGGTGTTGTTTACTTCTATTCATAATGTTAACTATTATTCTGACTTTTTGTATTGTGCGTTTGGCCGCCCTTAT
This sequence comes from Gammaproteobacteria bacterium, assembly GCA_965243565.1. Taxonomy (GTDB): domain Bacteria; phylum Pseudomonadota; class Gammaproteobacteria; order Tethybacterales; family Persebacteraceae; genus CBDEVH01. The sequence goes on along the minus strand of OZ251571.1, from coordinate 2,739 downwards.
GGGGTGGCGGTGCATGATGGTAAATTCACCTCGATTTCTGCCAATATTGATGGCGGTCAGCCGTGGCGACGGTCGGTTGGTGACAATGTTGTTTATACGGATTGGCATCGTGATAATTATTTTTATGCCGTTCAAAAATTATTGCCTGCCAATGGTGTTATTGGCATAGAAGAAGATCATCTCAATATTGAAAATCTCAACAAACTAAAACAAGCATTGCCCAATTGCACGTTTTGTGATGTTTCTAAAGCAACAATGCAGTTTCGAATGATTAAATCAGATGAAGAAATCGCCCATATTAAACAGGGTGCTCAAATTTGTGATATTGGTGGGGCAGCTGTTGCGGCGGCTATTGCAGAAAATGTTCCCGAACATGAAATTGCTTTGGCATCAACACAAGCGATGGTGCGAGAAATCGCAAAGCGTTTTCCAGAAGGTGAGCTAATGGATACATGGACGTGGTTTCAGTCGGGTATTAATACCGATGGAGCGCACAACCCAGTAACGACTCGAAAAGTACAGCATGGTGATATTTTATCGCTTAACTGTTTTTCGATGGTGGCAGGTTACTATACCGCATTGGAACGTACTTTATTTTATGGTGATTGTGATGAGGATTCCTTGCGATTGTGGAAGGTAAATATAGAGGTGCACGAAGCGGGTTTAAAATTAGTGCGTCCCGGTATTCGTTGCTGTGATATTGCCGCTGAGCTGAATAAAATTTATGACTCTTATGGTTTGTTAGATCGCCGTACTTTTGGTTACGGGCATTCTTTTGGGGTGCTTTGTCATTATTACGGGCGTGAATCAGGGCTAGAATTTCGCGAAGACATCGAAACCGTACTAGAGCCCAATATGGTGGTTTCAATCGAACCAATGATTATGCTGCCCGAAGGCATGCCCGGTGCTGGCGGTTATCGCGAGCATGATATTTTGGTGGTGACACAAGACGGTGCCGATAACATTACCGGCTTTGCCTACGGACCCGACCATAACATTATTACTTAGCCATTATTGTTATACTATACGCAGATGAAGGAATCCGATCTTTATCTACCAGTTAAACAGTTATTGGAATCTCAAGGTTATGAGGTTAAAGGCGAAGTGGGGGATTGTGATGTACTGGCAGTACGTGGCAGCGAAGACACCGTTGTTGTCGAGCTAAAATTATCATTTAATATACGTGTGTTATTACAAGCGGTTGAACGCCTTGCATTAACCCCCACTGTTTATATAGGTATTGCCGAGCAATGCAGTGTGCTAAAACGCAATCGGGCTGCCATCAAAAAATTACTTAAAATGCTGGGAATCGGGTTGTTGATAATAGAGCCTAAAACAGCAATTGGCAGCGTTGATGTGATGCTAGACCCAGCACCTTATACCCCCCGCCAAACCCAAAAGTCCAAACGCGAAAAAGAATGGTTGTTGGCTGAGTTTATACAGTTGGTGGGCGACCCCAATGTCGGCGGCTCTAAAAAACGTAAAATGACATCGTATCGGCAACGAGCATTGGCAATTGCCGCTTATTTGCAAGAAAACGGTGCGACTAAAGCATCGGTTATGGCAGCTGCTTTGGGTATTGCCAAAGCAAGACATATTTTATACCGCAATGTTTATGGCTGGTTTGTTCGGCAGTCGCAGGGAATTTATGATTTATCGCCTAAAGGAAAAGTCGAAATCATTGATTGGGAAAAGCAAATAAAGGTACAATCTAATATTCAATGAAAGGAATAAAATAATGACAAGACGATTAATATCCAACGGCTCAGAATTTGAAGAAAAATTTGGCTACTCCCGTGCGGTGGTTGATGACGATATGATTTTTGTATCTGGGACAACGGGTTATGACTATACAAAAATGACAATCAGTGATGATGTTGTCGAACAAGCCAATCAATGCTTTATTAATATTGAAGAAGTTTTGCAACAAGCAGGAGGCGCCATTGCTGATATTGTTCGCGTAACTTACATACTGCCAAACCGTGATGATTTTTTTGAGTGTCTGCCAATATTTCAAAAATGGCTAGGGCAAGTACGCCCCGCTGCCACTATGTTTGTTGCAGGTCTTGTTAATGACGACATGAAAATCGAAATTCAAGTAACTGCAAAAAAATCTTCAAAAGAATAGAGTGATAGTTGGTATGCCGATTATAGCGGCTATTTGGCGGCTATTAATAACACTTTGCGTGGCAGGTGGTGTTGTCCAAGCTTTTGCCCAAGCGGCGGATAAGCATGATTTTTCGCTTGCCAATACCTTTGTTGTTGGCGATGAATCCGTCTTGCTGTCGGATTATTGGATGAGTGAAAAATACGATGGCGTGCGGGCGTTGTGGGATGGAGATAAATTAACATCAAGAGGTGGAAATACATTTGCCGTGCCAGATTGGTTTATTGCAGGCTTGCCAACGGTGCAGTTGGATGGTGAATTATGGTTGGGGCATGGGCGATTTGAAGAAACGCTTTCGGTCGTAAGAAAAAGCAAGCCACATGCTGGCTGGAAAAATATTCGTTATTTGGTTTTTGATGCACCTACTCATACGGGTGTTTTTAGCGAACGTTATAAAACGATGCAACAGCACAAGGCAAAAAGCAATAATGATTATTGGCGAGTCATTGAACAAAAGCCCATAGCTTCTGCTACCGTATTAGAAAATTATTATACAGCGGTGCTGGCAGTCGGTGGCGAAGGCTTAATACTACGGCGAATAGCATCGTATCATCAAGGCGGGCGTAGCGATG